>CAVWFY010000001.1:0-63201 GCA_963754485.1 uncultured Chloroflexia bacterium
CCTCCCCTGCGGATGCTCGATTCGACGCAGGGCGAGTCAAGAGGGCGGCGAATCCTGACCAACGCACGGCACGGCGCGCTCGCGGCACACCCCGCACGTATCATCCACGCATGCTGCTCGCGATCGACATCGGGAACACGAACATCACGCTCGGCCTGGTGGACGGCGGCTCGATCATCGGGACCCGCCGCGCCGGCACCCACCGCGCGACCACCGTGGATGGCTCGAGCTGCTGCTGGACGGCCTCCTCGCGCTCGACGGCCGGAGCCTCGACGGCGCGAGCAGTGCGGTGCTCGTTTCCGTGGTGCCATCGCAGACCGCGCTCGTGGAGGCCGTCGCCATCCGGCGCGGCATCCCGATCCTCGTGGCCGCCCCGGGCACGATCCCCATCGCCATCCGCGTCGACCGTCCCGGCGAGGTGGGTCCGGACCGAATCGTGAACGCGCTGGCCGCCCAACGGCTCTACGGCACACCCGCCGTCGTCGTGGACATGGGTACGGCCACGACCTACGACTGCGTGGGCGCGGACGGCGCGTTCCTGGGCGGCGCAATCGCCCCGGGCATGAAGCTGGGCCTCGAGGCACTCGCCGCCAACACCGCCCGCCTGCCGCGGATCGAGCTGCGCACGCCCGACCGTGCGATCGGCCGCGACACCGTGAGCGCGATGCAGAGCGGCACGGTCTTCGGCTACCAGGCGGCCGTGACCGGGCTGCTGGCGCGCATCCGCCGCGAGCTGGCCGAGCAGACCGGCACGAGCCTCGAGGGGGTCCACGGGATCCTCACGGGCGGCCTGTCGATCGAGCCTTGGGCCGGCGACGTGGAGGGGGTCGAGATCATCGACCCGGACCTCACCCTCAAGGGCCTTGCGATCCTGTACAGCGAGGTCGCGGGCGGCACGCCGTTGGACGGTACCCGATGAGCGGCCGTCTCGAGGGCCGGCTGATCGGCCTCGGCGTCTGCGGGTCGATTGCGGCCTACAAGTCCGTCGAGCTGCTGCGCCTCCTGCGCGCTGAGGGCGCCGACGTCGTCGTGATGCTCACGCCGGCCGCGACCCATTTCGTGGGGCCACTCACGTTCGCGGCGCTCTCGCAGCACGCCGTGGAGACGGATGTCCTGGGGCTCCTGCCGGACCAGCGGATCGGCCACATCGTGGTCGCGGACGCCGCCGACGCGCTGCTGATCGCGCCCGCCACGGCCCGCTGGCTGGGCTCGATGGCGAACGGGATCGCGAACGACACTGTGACCGCCGCCTGCCTGGCAACCAGCGCCCCGGTGGTGGTTGCGCCGGCGATGGATGGTGACATGTGGACGCACCGGGCGACGCAGGACAACGTAGCGCGCCTGGAGCGGGACTTCGGCTACCGGATCGTGCCGCCGGAGATCGGGTCGCTCGCGTCGGGCCAGTCCGGCATCGGGCGGCTCGCCGACCTGCCGCTGATCGTTGACGCGCTGGTCGCGGCCGTCGAGGGCCACCCGGTGCGCCAGCCCGACGTCTCCGAGCGACCGCCCGCCACCGTGCCCTGGGTCGAGCCGGACCTCGAGGGGCGCCACGTCGTCGTCAGCGCCGGCGGAACCGCCGAAGCCATCGACCCCGTCCGATTCATCGGCAACCGCAGCACCGGCCGGATGGGCGTCGCGATCGCAGCCGCCGCCCTCGCCCGGGGGGCGCGCGTGACGATCGTCGCTGGCCGCGTGGAGGTCCCGCTGCCCGACGCAGCCCTCGTCGTCCGGGTCGAGTCCACGGCCGAGATGCGATCGGCCGTCATCGACGCCGTGATCGACCACCCCACCGACGTCCTGGTGATGGCCGCCGCCGTCGCCGACTTCCGCCCGCGGCGTGCCGCGGAGACGAAGCTCACCCGGGGCGAGGGCCTCACCCTGGAGCTGGAGCCCACGGAGGACATCCTCGCCGAGGTGGGGGCCCTTGCCCGGGAGCTGGACCCGCGCCCCGTCCTCGTCGGGTTCGCCGCCGAGACAGGATCCCTGGACCGGGCACCGGACAAGCTCCGCCGCAAGGGAGCCGACCTGCTCGTCGCCAACGACGTCGCGGAGCCCGGTTCCGGGTTCGGCACGGACACCAACCGGGTCGCGATCCTGGCCGCGGACGGGTCCCGGGACGACCTGCCGCTGCTCACCAAGCGCGAGGTCGCTGACCGGCTGCTCGACCGCGTGGTCGCGGCGTTGGACGAACGAGATGCCCGGGCGCACACTGCCTGACCATGGAGACCACCCGATGAGCGCCCAGTCCGAGACCGTCCGCCGCCTGTCGGTGGTCGACATCGCGAAGCTCTACGCGGACGGCGTCCGCATCGCGACGATCACCGCGTACGACTTTCCGACGGCCGCGCTGGTGGACGAGGCCGGCATCCCGCTCATCCTCGTGGGCGACTCGCTCGCCCAGGTGATGCTGGGCTACGACACCACCGTCCGGGTCTCCATGGACGAGATGCTCCACCACACCAAGGCCGTCGTGCGGGGCAGCAAGCGGGCGCTGATCGTCGGCGACATGCCGTTCCTGTCCTACGCCACGGCCGATGACGCCGTGGCCAATGCCGGCCGATTCCTGCGCGAGGGCGGCGCCCAGGCGGTGAAGGTCGAGGGCGGCGTCCGGAGCGCGCGCACCATCGAGGCCCTGGTCCGCGCCGGGATCCCGGTCATGGGCCACATCGGCCTCACGCCGCAGGCGATCAACGCGATCGGCCGGGTCCGTGTCCAGGGCAAGAACAAGGAGCAGGCGCGCGCGCTCCTCGCGGACGCCCTCGCGGTCCAGGAGGCCGGAGCCTTCTCCATCGTCCTGGAGCTCGTCCCGGGCCAGCTCGCCGAGGCGATCACCGAGCGCCTCCGGATCCCGACCATCGGAATCGGGGCTGGCGCCGGGTGCAGCGGCCAGATCCAGGTCATCACGGACACACTCGGCTGGGGCGACTGGACCCCGAAGCACGCCCGCAAGTACGCAGACCTGCGGGGCACGATCGTCGAGGCGATCCGGGGGTACCGGACGGACGTGGAGAGCGGCGACTTCCCCGGCCCGGCAGAGACCGTGCTGATGGACCCGGCCGTGCTGGACGAGGTCCTGGGTCGCACCGACCAGGACCGCGCTGGAGCCGCGGGAATCGAGGATCTCGCCGGCATCCCGCTCGACCGCGACCTCTAGGCGCGGCACCTCAACCCGCCCACGAATCGATCCGACGCGCATGCAGGTCGTCCGCACCCGGGCCGAGCTCCGCGCCGTGCTGGCAGGGGCGACGCGGCCGATCGGGCTCGTGCCCACGATGGGCTGGCTCCACGCGGGCCATGTCTCGCTCGTTGACCAGGCTCGCGCAGAGAGCGCGACCGTGGTCGTCTCGATCTTCGTCAACCCGCGCCAGTTCGGGCAGTCCGCCGACTTCGCGCGCTATCCCCGCAACGAGGCGCGCGACCTGGCGATGTGCGAGGCCGCGGGCGTGGACGTCATGTTCGCCCCGTCCGTGGACGAGGTCTACCCGCCCGGCTTCGACACGCGGGTCTCCGTCGGCGCGATCGCCAGGCCCCTCGAGGGCGCGGCGCGACCCGGCCACTTCGACGGGGTTGCCACGGTGGTCGCGATCCTGTTCGCGCTCGTGGGCGCCGAGCGGGCCTACTTCGGGCTCAAGGACTACCAGCAGGTCGAGGTGATCCGGCGGATGGCGACCGACCTGGCGCTGCCGACGGAGGTCGTGGCCTGCGCAACCGTGCGGGAGCCCGACGGCCTGGCGATGTCCTCGCGCAACGCCAGGCTCACGCCCGAGGGCCGCGCGGCGGCGCCCGTGCTCCGGCGTGCGCTGCTCGCGGGCGCTGCGCGGGTTCGGGCTGGCGAGCGGTCCGGCGCCGCCGTGCGCGACACGATGCTGGCGATCCTCGCGGCGGAGCCGGCGGCAACGCCGGACTACGTTTCCGTCTCCGACCCCGACACGCTCGCGGAGCTGGACGAGGTCGCAGGCCGGGCGCTGCTATCGCTCGCCGCGCTGATCGACGAGGTCCGGCTGATCGACAACGAGCGGGTGCCCTAGGGTCCGCCACCGCCCGGCGACCCACGGCGGCATCGCGCACACTGGACCCGATGTCGTCGGATGTGGAGACCTTCTTCGCTGCCAGTCCGGCCGGGCTCGCGGTCCACCAACGTCTCATGGAGCTCCTCGCCCCGCTCGGTGAGCCCGCGGTCCGCGTGACGAAGGCCCAGGTCGCGTACCGACGGCGCGTCGCGTTCGCCTGGTCCTGGCTGCCGTCGGCGTGGCTGCGCAACGCGGAGGCGATCACGGTGCTGTCCATCGCCCTGCCCCACGACCCACCTCAGGCGCCGGACGACGTGCGCGAGCGGGCCTATCGAGCCGGCGCGATCCCCAGACCCGTCGCGGGCCGCCGTCCGATCGCCGCCCAGACCATCACGGCTCCGGCCGCCGCGATCACCCCACCCACCGGGTACACCGCCCACAGCCCGCCGATCGCGGCCACCTGCCCGGCCATGATCGCCCCCGCGATGGTCCCGATGGCGAACGCCGTGCTGCCGAACAGGGCCTGGGCCGTCGCCTGGAGGCGACCGGGCACGCGCGCCGCCACGTAGCTGGTGGTCCCCACCATCGCCAGCGCGTACCCGCTGCCGCCCAGCGATGTGAAGGCGATGAGCGCGAGCGGGCTGTCGGCGACCGTCCAGAACCCCGCCCGGATGACGAACAACAGCGCGCCGATCACGATCAGCCGCTCCACCCCGAGCCGCGCGGCGAAACGCGCGAACAGGATCATCATCGGCACCTCGAACAGCGCCGACGTCGCCCAGCCGATGCCCACGAGCCGGGTGTCCCCGCCCAGCTCCACGATGCGCAGCGAGAACAGCGTCATGGACCCTACCGCGGACGTCCACATGACACACGACCCGGCGAAGAAGAGCGCGAGACCGGGCAGGCGCAGGAGGCCCGTCGCGGCCCTCGGCCCCACGCTGCCCACCTTCCGGGCCCCGCCAGGCCGCCCGAGCAGCGCCACGGCCGCGATCCCGGCCCCGGTCATCGCCACCGCGTAGACCACGAACATCGTCCGCAGGTCGCTCGCGGCAACGAGGATGCCCGTCCCGATCGTCCCGGCCATGAACGCGAAGGAGCCTGCCACGCGGGCCTGACCGAAGCGCTCACGCTGCGGCCACAGGCGCTGGATCGTCCGGGCGTCGATCAGCGGCGTCAGTCCCGCCGCGCCCACGGAGAGCATGAGGACCGCCACCGCCAGCCAGGGCATCCCGGGCGCCATGGCGAGACCGACGGCGGCCAGCGCCGCCCAGAGGGCCGCCACCAGGTACGGCACACGCATGTCGCCCAGCCGGTCAGCGACGAGGCCCCACGCCGGCGAGGCGAGAATGGCGACGATCGCTGGAACTGCCGCCAGGACACCGATGAGGGCGATGTCGATGCCCATCGCCTCGAAGTACACGACCGCGTACGCCGTCCACGCCCCGATGGCCACGAACTGGAACCCGTACACGACCCATGAGGGCACGATCGACTGCGGGCGGGCGGCAGGGACCCCGGCGGCGACGACACCAGCGCCGGCCGGGATCGTGGCGGCGGCGGGAGCGTCGGTGGGGGCGTCGGCGACGGGCGCCTCGGCGGCGGCGGGCTGGGCGTTCGTCAGTCGAACCTCGCCTCGGCGGCGACCTCGAGGAAGCGGTCCATCTGGAGGTGCTCCCAGACCAGCTCCTTGATGAGCTCGATCTTGCCGACGTCCGCGGGGTGCGTCTTGACGAGAAGGTCGTGAACCTCCGAGGCGACCGTGTAGGTGTCCTCGGGGACGATGGCCGTGAACAGGTTGGCGTGGCGGATCGCGGCGAGGACCTCCGGCCGCGGCTCGTAGCCCCCGGTGAGGACGATACCCAGCGCCTTGCCCTCGGGACCCGCGTCGATGGCCCCGGGAGTCTCGTCCACGAGCGTCTCGAGGTGCTCGATGGCGCGCGCGGGCGCCGAGTCCGGCAGGTGGGCGGCGGCCAGGGTCAGGATCGCGTCCTCGCGATCGCCGGGCACGATCACGAGCGTGCCGGGACCGACGTGCTCCAGCATGTGGTTCGGTTCCATCGCGCCGATGGCGACCCCGTCGATCACCCGGTCCAGGTCCGGCCCGGGGCAGATGACCCGTCCCTTCACGCCACGCAGCACCATGTCCAGCGTGGGGCTCGACAGGATGGGCCTGTAGGGCAGCACGCCCAGGAGCGGGATCCCGTGCCGCGCGAGACCACGCTCCAGCGTCTTCTCGATCCCCGGTGACTCGTCGACCCGGATCTTGTTCACGATGGCGCCGGCGACCGGCACCCCGTGCGCCTCGAAGTGTGAGGCGTTGAGCACGATCTCGTCGATCGGCCGGCCCACGCCGCCCTCGGAGATGATGACCGTCGGCGCCCGGAGCATCGAGGCGACCCGCGCGTTCGACAGCCCCACGACGGCCCCAACGCCCGCATGGCCCGTCCCCTCGATGAGCCAGATGTCGTGGCCGGCGAAGAACCGCTGGGCCGCGAGGATCGGGCCTTCCATATCCTCGACCACGTCGCCGGCCAGGTAGCGCTTGGTGAAGCCGCGCGGGATGTGGATCGGGCTCATCGCGGTGTACGGGTCGGGCAGGTCGAAGATCGTCTTCATCAGGACGGCGTCCTCGTCGCCCGGCTCGCCGTCGATGATCATCGTGCGCTGGCCCACGGGCTTGGAGAACCCGGTCCGGTAGCCGCGCCGGCGAAAGCCGTCCAGCAGCCCGACGCAGGCCGTGGTCTTGCCGCGGTTCTGGCCGGTGGCGGCGAGGAACAGCTGGCGCACGCGGCTGTCGCTCAGCCCCGCGAGGCGGTCTTGCGCTCGATGAGCTGCACGACCTCGCGCAGCCTCGTCAGCGACTCCTCGTCCACGCTCTCCGGCTCGAGGTACGGCCCGAGGCGCTCCATGATGTCCGTCACGAGGCCCAGAAACACCGCGGCGTCGGCGATGAAGAACTGGGGCTCGTTGTTGTAGCGGACCATCGTGAGGCGACCCTGGAGCACCCGACGCTCCTCGACGTGCGCGACCTGGGTGCTGAAGTTGTGGCCCTGGATGCCGTCGGGGTTGTTGAGGAAGTTGAGCGCGTTGTCGATGGCGAGGCCGAAACGCGCCCGCCAGGCGACGAGGCGCTCGTAGACCTCGGGCGGGATCCGGACCTCCGCGACCTCCTCGAAGACCTCGGGGGCGACGGTCACGAGCCCGACCAGCGTCGTGCCAGCCCGGGCGCCCAGCATCACCTGGAGGCTGCGCTCCAGGGTGAAGACCTCGGAGTCGAACCGCGGGCTGGTGATCACATCGGTCAGCAGATCCTCGACGTTGTCGAGGCTGCCTGGGTCGTTCAGGGCGTCGGCGAGGTGGAGGATCTCCTCCTTGAAGAGGAACTTCTCCTCGTGGTCAAGCATGGGCCGATGGTAACAGGGGGCCGCAGGCCGCCGACCGCGACTTGGCCGGCCGACCGCGACTTGGTGGGCCGGCCGGCGTCACTCGGGCGGCACCACCTCGTCGACTGGCCGCGCGACTCGGCCCGGTGCGTCATCTGGGCCCCCGGCATGCAGCGATGGGGCGCCAATTCGCACGAATCGCGATCGACCTCCTCGTCGGGGTCCGCCGGATGACTCCCCAGCGAGTCGCCCGGCCGGGAAACGGCCGGGAAACGGCCAGAACCGCGCTGGCCGCCGGCCGCGCTGGCCGGGAATCGCGCTGCGGCCCGGGAATCGAAACGGCCCAGGCGGACCCGAGCCGTTTCGCGTGCAGCCAGTCGTTGCGGCCACGATGGCCGCGGGGGGCTTACGGGTAGAGGCCGCGGAGGGCGGTCGTGTCGGCGACGCGCTTCACGGCGACGAGGTACGCGGCCGTGCGCATGTCGACGTCCCTGAGGTGCGCCATCGCGAGGACCTCGGCGAAGGAGCGGTCCATGATCTCCTTGAGCTTGGCGTTGACCACGGCCTCGCTCCAGTGGTCGCGGTTCAGGTCCTGCACCCACTCGAAGTAGCTGACGGTCACGCCGCCGGCATTCGCGAGGATGTCGGGGATCATGAACACGCCCTTGCTCGCCAGGATCTTGTCGGCATCGGGTGTCGTGGGACCGTTGGCGGCCTCTGCGACGATCTTGGCCTTGACGTTGTCCGCGTTCGCGGCGGTGATCTGGTTCTCGTAGGCAGCCGGGATCAGGATGTCGCAGGGCAGCTCCAGGAGCTCGCCGTTCGTGATCGTCGTGCTGCCCGGGAAGCCGACGACGGTGCCGTGCTCCTTCTTCCAGGCCAGCACGCGGTCGGGGTCGAGGCCGTCGGTGTTCTTGATGCCGCCGCCGGTGTCGGAAACCGCGATGACCGTCGAGCGCTCGTCGGCCATGAGCCGCGCCGCGATGTAGCCGGCGTTGCCGAAGCCCTGGACGACGGTCGTCGTCTTGGCGAGGTCCATGCCCAGGTGCTTGGCCGCGTCCACGATCGTGAACACGCAGCCTCGAGCCGTGGCCTCATTGCGACCCTCGGACCCGCCCAGGCTGATCGGCTTGCCGGTCACCACGCCGGGGACCGTGTAGCCGACGTGCATGGAGTACGTGTCCATGAACCAGGCCATGATCTGGGGCGTGGTGTTGACGTCCGGCGCGGGGATGTCGCGCTCGGGCCCGATCAGGATCGAGATCTCGGTGAAGAATCGGCGGCTGAGGCCCTCGAGCTCCCGCTGGGAGAGCTTCTTGGGGTCGACGGTGACGCCACCCTTGCCGCCGCCGTATGGGATGCCCACGACCGCACACTTCCAGGTCATCCACATCGCGAGGGCCTTGACCTCGTCGAGCGTGACGTCCTGGTGGTACCGGATGCCACCCTTGGCGGGGCCCCGGCCGAGGTTGTGCTGGACGCGATAGCCCGTGAAGACCTGGACGGAACCATCGTCCATGTGCACCGGGAAGTGGACCGTGAGCTCGCGGCGCGGCTCGCGCAGCACGTTGCGCAGGCCCGGGTCAAGGTTGAGCATCTCGGCCGCGAGATCGAACTGGTGCTGGGCGACCTGCCAGGCGTTGATCGGCGCCGTTGCCTTCTCCGTCGTCATGGAACGGAAGATCCTCGGTGGCGGGGCGGTGGACGCCGTCCCTGAGCGATGGGTCGTCATCCGGACGACCCCACGGGGGCGGTTTCAAGTGCCGGCCAGGGCATGGCCGGACGCTCGTCGCACGCCGCCTTCGAAGTCCGAGTATAGCCACGACACGGCCTCGCCCACGGGCCGCTCGTCACCCTGCCGCAACCAATCCGTCACCTCGGCGTCCCTGTCGAGTGGCAGGGGTCCGGGCCGCCGACGACGGTCGTTGCGCGCACCGGGGCATCGAACCCGCGACGCGATCAGGCCTCGTAGATCGCCACGGCGCCCACGCAGCCCGGGCCGAGATGCGGGCCCACGGACGGGCCGACGGTCATCGTCTGGACCCTGGCCGGATCCAGGCCGGACCGCTCGATGAGCTTCGCCCGGAACTCCTCGACGTCGGCGTTGGTGGTGTGCAGGACGGTCACCCGCTCCATGGGCCGCTCGGTCAGGAGCTCGAGGCAGCGCTCGCGCGCCTTCGCCCGTGTCCGCACCCGCTCGGCGTTCTCCACCAGGCCGTCGGTCACCGTGATGATCGGCTTGATCGAGAGCATCGTGCCCATCGCCGCGCGCGCGCCGCTGATCCGTCCGCCGCGTTTGAGGTACTCGAGCGTGTCCAGCGCCACGTACAGGTCGATCCGCGCCTTGGCCTCCTCGAGCGCGGCAGCGATCTCCGCCCCGGTCGCCCCCTCGGCGGCCATCTCCGCACCCACCTGGGCCAGCATCCCGTGGCCCATGGACGCGGACCGCGAGTCGATGACGTGGATCTCGCGGTCCGGCAGACCCTGCGCGCCGAGCGTCGCGGACTTGAGCGTGCCGGACAGGTCACCCGACACGGTGATGCAGACAATGGCGTCGGCGCCCGCGTCGAACGCCGCCTTGTAGGCCTGGCTAAAGTCCCCGGGCGAGGCCGCCGCCGTCGTCGGGAAGGGCGCGTCGGGCGCGGTCATCCGGGCCCAGAACTCGGCGGTGGTCAGGTTGACGTTCGGGCGAAACGTCTCGGACCCGAAGTTCACGACCAGTGGGACGACCGTGATGCCGGCCGCGGCGGCGACCTCGGGCGGCAGATCGCTGGCAGAGTCGGTGACGATCGCGACACGGGACACGGGCTGGGCCTCCTCGGGCGCTGACGGTAACCGCCGCGGGCGGGGCTCCCTCTCGGGACACGGATCATACGGAGCCGCGCTGCTCGACGAATGCAGCCGGCGCGCACGCCCGCGCGGCGGCGATCAGGCCCCGCGAGCAATCGGGCACGACCGCATGGTCCCGACCCGATACGCTTCCATGCATGGCGCGTCCCATCCTGGCGGTCACCTTCGGCACCTTCACGCTGCGGCTCGCGACCGGCGTGACCGGCGCCATGCTCATCTACTACCTCGCCGTGCTGCCCCGGTACGGCGGCGAGACCGTTGAGGCGTGGGAGATCGGCGTCATGGGGGCGCTGTTCTACGCGAGCGAGCTCGTGCTCTCGCCGATCTTCGGTGTCCTGTCGGACCGCGTGGGTCACCGGCGGATGATGCTCGTCGGCCCCGCGTTCGGCGCTGTGGCCGTCGTGATCACGGCATTCTCCGTCAGCCTCCCGGTCATCGGCTTCACCCGGCTGCTCGAGGGAGCGTCTACGGCAGCCTCGATACCCTCGATCCTGGGGTTCATCGCCTTCGCCACCGCCTCGGACGAGCTATTGCGGGGCAAGGCAGTTGCCCGCTTCGAGGCGGCGACCCTGGCGGGGCTGATGCTCGGCTTCGTCATCGCGGGCCCGCTGTTCGCCGCCTTCGGCCCGACGGCCTTCCTCCTCAACGCGGTCCTCTATGGCGTGTCGTTCGCTATCTACAAGCTGGGTGTCCCCGAGCACGCCGAACCGGCGCCGGCGGCCCACGGTCACGATCCCGAAGAGGGCCTGCATCGCTACCTCCGGATCCTGCGCGGCTCCCACGTCTGGCTGCTGGCACCCACGTGGATCGCCATCAACGCCACGCTGGGCCTGTACACGAGCCAGACGCTGTTCCAGCTGGTCCGCGAGCCCGACCCGCGGTTCTCGGAGCAGCAGCTCATGGGCGGCTTCGATCCGCTCCAGGTCAGTGCGGGCCTGGCGATCGGCGGGCTCCTGTTCTTCGCGGGCCTGTTCTACTGGGGCGGCAAGTTCAGGAGCATGCGCAGGACGTCGATCATCGTCTACGGGATCATCGGCGGCGCGGTGATGCTGACGGCCGCTGCGGCCATCAACCACGTGGGCGCCGACCCCCTGCCGCTGCTCCTCGCGCTGGTCGCGATCGCCGCGGGCGGCCTGTTCGTGCTCGCCGGGGCCACGCCCGCCGCCATCGGCCTGCTCGCAGACATGACCGAGGCCTACCCGGACGACCGGGGCGCGATCATGGGGCTCTATTCCGTGTTCCTGGGCCTCGGCCAGATCGTGGGCAGCATCGTGGGGGGCGTGGCGGCCCAGGCCGCGGGGCTCGACGGGATCTTCGTCGCGTCGCTGATCCTCCTCGCGATCGCCTTCCTCCCGATCAGCCGGCTGCGCCGGTACGAGCACCAGGTGGGCGGCGTGGCGGCCGAAGCACATGCCTGACGCGGCGCTGGTCCCGGCCCGCCTCGTGCGTGGCTCTCGGGGGGCGGTCGTCGCTCCCCACCACCTCGCGACGACGGCCGGGCTGGCCGTGCTCGAGGCGGGCGGACACGCCGTGGACGCGGCCATCGCAACCAACGCCGTGCTGGGCGTGGTCATGCCCAACGGCTGCGGGATCGGCGGCGACGCGTTCTGGCTGGTGTGGGACGAGGCGGCCGGCGAGCAGGTCGCCCTCAATGGATCCGGTCGATCGCCTGCCGGCCTTGACGCCGCAGTGCTGCGCGAGCGGGGCCTGGACCGGATCCCGCTGCGCGGGCCGCTCGCCATCACGATCCCGGGCGCGGTGCGCTCCTGGGCCGACGCCCACCGCCGCTGGGGCCGGCTCTCCCGCGATGCGGTGCTTGCGGCGGCGATCGAGCACGCCTCGGCCGGGTTCCCGGCGTGGGCCGGGCTGGTGAACGCCGTGGAGGGAACGGACGCGAACCTGGGCCGGGAACCGTGGGCGGCCGGGTTCCGCAGCGTCTGGCGACCCGAGGGCCGCCCATGGCGGCCCGGCGAGCTGATCCGGCTCCCCGCGCTGTCCGCATCCCTGCGCACCCTGGCCGCCGACGGCTTCGACGCCTACTACGACGGCGACCTGGGTGAGCGGATCGCGGCAGGACTGCGAGCGGCCGGCGGCGCGCATGCCGTGGCCGACCTGCGCGAGCACCGCAGCACCTGGGATTCGCCGATCGCCACCACGTACCGGGGCGTCCGGGTCACGACGCACCCACCCAACAGCAGCGGCGTGCTGGCCCTGGAGATCCTCAACGTCCTGGAGCGGTTCGAGCCCCCGCCGGGCGCCCAATTCACCGGTCGCGGCTGGTCGGACGCCGCCTGGCCGCACCTCCAGCTCGAGGCCGCCAAGCACGTCTTCGGGGACCGCGACACGCTGCTCACGGACCCTGTGTTCCGGCACATCCCAGTGGAGCTGCTGCTCTCGCCGGAGCACGCGTCCGAGCTGGCCGCCCGGATCGACCCGTCTCGCGCCGACCCCGCCCCACCCCCGGCACGAACCCTCGTGGGCGGCACGATCTGGCTGGGCGTCGTGGACGCCGAGGGCAACGCCGTCAGCCTCATCCAGTCGAATGCGGCGGGCTTCGGGTCCGGCGTCCTGGACCCGGAGACAGGCGTGCACTTCCAGAACCGCGGCGCGTCGTTCTCGCTGGATCCCTCCCACCCCAACGTCCTCGAGCCGCGCAAGCGACCGGCCCACACCCTGCTGCCCGGGATGCTGTTCCGTGAAGGAGAGCGGCGCCCGTGGATCGTTGCCGGGTCCATGGGCGGCGACATCCAGCCCCAGATCCACGTCCAGCTCGTGTCCGCGCTGGTGGACGGCAGGGCCGACATCGCGACCGCGGTCGCGGCGCCCCGGATCACGGTCCAGCCGGACGGATGGCTCGCGCCGCCCGTGCGCGTGCTCACGGACGGCGAGCTCCCCGACGGGGTCGAGGCGGGGCTCCTCGAGCGGGGGCACCGTCTCGGGCACGTCTCGTACGACGGGGGTCTGGGCCACGAGCACGCCATCGAGCTGGTGGACGGGGGACCCGCGGCGGACGGGGGGTCGCTGGCCGCTGCCGCGGATCCCCGGAGCGCGGGGCTGCCGGCGGTTCGATGAGGCCACCCAGCGGGCGCCGGCGGACCGCGCGCGGGGGTGCTGGACGCCCCGGAGCAGCCCACACCGGGTGGTATCCTCCGCCAGCCGGTGGCAGCCGCGTTCACACCGACCTGCCGCCGGCCCCGTGTGGACAGCGGAGGCGCCCGTGACCTCGAACGTCGGCCAGAACTACCCCTACACCAGCGAGACCGAGGCCGTTCGCGCGGCCCGTGTCGCCGGGTTGATCGAGGGACGCGAGGGCCTCGCCGACAAGCTCAAGGCCGAAGCCAGCCCCCTGGACGACAACGACCGCTGGTGGGTATGGAAGTGCCCCACGACGGGCTGCGCCGGCCTCCTGCATGCCGCGGGCTACGCCATCGAGAAGCGCGCGGTCTTCACGGTCTGCGACGGGACCTGCGCGAAGACCTTCCTGCGCTAGTCCCCAGCGGGCGCCGTGAGCGACACGAACGAGCCCGACCCCGGGCTGCGCGCCGCGCGCCGCCGCCTCCTCCTGGACACCGCGGGTATTGCCGTGTCCGCCGTCGGGTTCGGGTTCGTGTTCGGGCTGGCCGCGCGGGACGCCGGCTACTCGACCGTCGAAGCCGCCGCGATGAGCGTCTTCGCCTTCTCCGGGGCGGCGCAGTTCGCGGCCGTGGGCTACGTGAGCGCCGGCCTGGGGTGGCTGCCCATCCTCGTGCTCACGTTCTTCCTCAACGCGCGCCACCTGCTCTACAGCGCCTCGCTGGCGCCGCGGCTGCGACAGCTCCCGTTCCTCCAGCGCGCCGCGATGGCCCACGTCCTCACTGACGAGGCGTTCGCGCTGGCAGCCACCCACTTCCACCGGATCGGGCGGGTAGATGTCCCTGGCTACTGGATCGGGGCGGTCCTGGGCGTGTTCATCCCGTGGAACCTCGCCACCCTCGCCGGGGTCCTCCTGGGCGGCGCGATCGTCGACCCCAGCGCGTACGGGCTCGACGTCGTGTTCCCGGCCGCGATGGCCGGCCTGGCGGTGGGCCTCGCGACCGGCCGCCGCGAGATCGTCGCGGCCGGGGCGGGCGCGGCGATCGGGGTCGTGCTCTCGCTGCTCCTCGGGCCGAGCGTCGGGATCGTTGCCGGAGGCCTCCTCGGACCGCTGATCGGCATGGCGATGCCAGACGGCGGGTCCCAGGTGGCGCCGGACTCGGACCTGACCGGGATGCGTGTGGACCTCGACGAGGCGATGGCCGAGGTCGCTGAGCTGCCGGCCGGGCAGGCGGCTGAGCTGCCGGCCCGGGAGGCGTCATGAGCACCCAGCTCGTGCTGCTCGCCCTGCTGATGGCCGCCGTGACCTATCCGTCGCGGGCCGTGCCGCTCCTGGCGCCAGGGATCGAGCGGCTGCCGCCCCGGGCCCTGCTCTACCTGCGGCTCGTCGGCCCCGCCATCCTGGCCTCGATCGCGGCGACCCAGACCCTCGTGCGGACGGACGACACCGGGGCGCGGTCGATCGTGCTGGGCCCGGAGCTCCTGGGGGTACTCCTGTGCATCGCCGTGGTCGCGTGGCGCCGGAACCTGTTCCTGGGGCTGGTCGCGGGCGTCGGGTTCGTGGCACTGGCCCGACTGGTGAGCGTCGGCTAGGGCGAGGAGAGGCGCCGGGCCTCCGCCTCCACCTCTACCAGCAGGCTCGGGTGCATCAGGCCCGCGACCACCACCAGGGTCGCGGCCGGCCGGACATGCCGGAACAGCTCACCGTGGACCGCAGCGACAGCATCAGCATCGCCCGGGTCCACGACGTACATCCGGGTCCTGACCACGTCGTCCAGGGCGAAACCCGCCTCGATCAGCGCGCCCTCGACGATCGCGAACGCGGCGCGGGCCTGGGCCGCCGCATCGCCGGGGTTCTGCGACTCGCCGTCGGGCCCGGCGTCCGTGGTTCCGGCCACGAAGCAGGCGTCGCCCACGGCCAGGGCTCGCGAGTACCCGGCGACCACCTCCCATGGCCCGCCGCTCCCAACGTGGCGCCGGTTCACCGCGCGGCGCCCTCCCTGGAGACGCGCTGCGCACGCCAGCGGCCGACCTCGGGGTCGCGACCGATAGCCACGATCAGCGCAGCCAGCAGCGTGGTCCGCGGGACGATCGACGCGACCTCCAGGTACTCCTGCGGCGAGTGGTCCATCCCGCCGATGGGACCCAGCCCGTCGAGCGTCGGCACGCCCATGCCCGCCGTCGTGTTCGCATCCGACGCCCCACCGGTGACGGCGTCATGGAGCTCGAAGCCCAGCTCGTCGGCGAGGCTCACGGCGCGGTCGACGAGCCGCCCGGACCGCTCCAGCTTCTCCATCGGCCAGTGACGGCCGGTCTGCACGGACTCCACCGTGACGTCTGGCACGAGCTGCGGCACGAGGACCCGCGCGATCGCCGTCTCGACCTCCTGCAGCCCCTCGCGCGTCACCGCCCGCACGTCCACCTCGAGCGAGCAGCGCTCTGCCACGACGTTCGGCCGTGTGCCGCCCTCGATGACGCCGACGTTGACCGTGACCCCCGTCCAGCGTCCGTTGAGTGCGTGCAGGTCGAGCGTGATCCGGGCGGCCTCGAGGACCGCGCTGCGCCCCTTCTCGGGCTCCACCCCGGCATGCGCCGCCCGCCCGGTCACCGTGACCACGAGGTCGAGGGTCCCCTTCCGTGACGAAACGATGTCGCCGTTCGCGCGCGCACACTCGAGAACCAGGCACGCGTCGGCGTCGCGGGCAAGCCGCCGGATGTGTGGCGTGGACACGGGCGACCCGATCTCCTCGTCCGGGTTGGCGACGAACACCAGGCGCGCGAATGGGAGGCCGCCCAGGACCTCGCGCACGGCGGCGATGGCGTGCAGCCCGGTCAGCAGGCCGCTCTTCATGTCCGTGACGCCGGGGCCCGTGGCGATGCCCCCCTGGACGGCGAATGGCCGCTCCGCGACCGTTCCCGGGTCGAACACCGTGTCCATGTGGCCGATGCACAGGAGCGTGGGCCCGGCCGCGTCGATGCCTCGCAGCTCGCCGATGACCGTCTCGCCCAGGTCCTGGTCGTTCTCGTGCGCCGTCACCGTGAAGCCGAGGATCCGGAGCCGCTCCGCGGTCCAGCGGCCGATGGCGTCCACGCCGGCCTTCGTGTAGCTGCCGCAGTCGGTGTTCACGAGCCGTTCGAGGTCGGCGAGATAGGCCGGGTAGGCCCGCTCGATGCTCGCCCGCAGCGCGGCGAGCTCCTCCGGTGCGACGAGGGCGTTGTCGGGGCGAGCCATGCAGCCAGTCTATCGGCACGCGATCCCTCGCCGGAGCGGGCCGTCGCCGCGCTGGCCCGTCGCGTAGCATTTCCGGACCGTGCGACTCCTGGAGATCCGGCTGCTCGAGGGCCCCAACGTCTACCGGCTGCTGCCGGTGGTCAAGGTCGAGGTCGCCGTCGGCCGGACGCACGCCTGGAAGGGATCCCGGACGCCCGCCGACGGGTCCACCGTGCACCTCGCCCGCCCGGTGCCGGTGCGCGAGTGGCCGGATCCCGTGGCGGATGTCGTGGCCTGGACCCGGCGGCTGCGCGCCGACCACGGCGAACACGCGGGTCCTGCGGCCGTCCACCGAGCCTCGGATGCCGGCCGCTGGGTGATCACCTGGCCCTGGTCGGGCGCCGAGCGGGCCCGTCTGATCGCCGAGGCGGCCGTGGATCTCGCCGCCCGGTCCGTCTCGCCCGCCCGCCGCGCCCGCTTGACGATGGCACAGGAGCACCTTGTGGAGGCCTGGGATGCCCGGATCGCGGAGGCCGGCGCGACCCGGCCGTCCTGGATCCGGGACGTCGACCGGCAGATCCCCGTGGTATCAATCACCGGGACCAACGGCAAGTCCACCGTCACCCGGCTGATCACCCACATCCTGCTGCTGGCCGGGCACCATGTCGGCACCACGACCAGCGACGGGATCCTCGTGGACGAGCGCATGATCGAGGCCGGGGACTGGACCGGACCGGGTGGTGCTGCGGCGGTCCTGCACAGGGACCGACGTCGACGTGGCGGTCCTGGAAACGGCACGAGGCGGCCTGATCCTGCGGGGCATGGGCTACGAGTCCAACGAGGCGAGTGTGTTCACCAACGTCTCGGCGGACCACCTCGACCTGCAGGGCATCCACACGCTCCCCGAGCTCACGGAGGTCAAGGCGACGGTTTGCCGCGTGACCAAACCCGGCGGACTGGTCGTGCTCAACGCCGACGACCCTCTCGTGGCGAGCGTCGCGCGGCGGGTCCGGGCGCGCGTGGCCTACTTCTCGATGGACCCTGGTTCCTCGCCGCTCCTCGCGCGCCACCGACGGGCGGGCGGCCTCGCCTGGGTCCTCGATCGGGGCCGGCTGGTCGAGTGGGACGGCCCGGACGCCCATGCCCTGCTCGATGTCGCAGACCTGCCGGTCGCCCTTGGCGGCCTGGCGCGCCACAACGTCGCGAATGCGCTGGCGGCGGCCGGCGGGGCACGTGCCATGGGCGCGACGCGGCAGCAGCTGGCCGACGGACTGCGCGACTTCCGTCCGTCGGCGGACCTGTCGCCGGGCCGGCTCAACCTGTTCCGGCTCGGCCGGCGGACGATCATCGTGGACTTCGCGCACAACGAGGCCGGCACGGAGGCGATCCTCGATGTCGCGGCGGCGATCGCCGGCGGGGCGGCCGGACGGGCAGCGCCGGTGACCGCGATCATCGGGACCGCCGGCGACCGGCCGGACGACACGCTGCGCGGGATCGGGCGGCTCGCTGCGGACCGGGCGCAGCGGGTCGTGCTCAAGGAGACGCTCGCCTACCTGCGTGGCCGCGACCGCGCGGACGTCATCCGGGTCCTCGGCGAAGGGCTGGCGGAAGGCGGTCTGGACCCGGCGACGGTCCCGGTCTACGAGAGCGAGGCAGCGGCCCTCGAGGCGGAGCTGGTCGGGTCGGGCAGCACCGCCGTCGACGGCCGTCCCGATGCGCCGCGGGTCATCGTGCTGTTCTGCCACCAGGATCGCGACGCGGTCTTCGCGCTGCTCGAGCGCCTGGGGGCGCACGGCAGTGGACGTCGCGACGGAGCTCCGCGACCTGGCACCGCGGCTCGCCGACCGTGGGGCGCCGCCAGGCGGGAGTAGCGGCCGGGAGTAGCGGCCGGGAGGTCGGAGGGCCGGGCGGTGGCAACCGGCCGGGCGCGGACCCGGTGTGCACCGGCGCTACGGATCGCTGAGCGGACAGGGGCACCGGTCGGTGCCCGGCCCGTCCGGTACGAGAGGGCTCAGCGAACGGAGGCAGGTCCGGAGCGACGGGGATCGCGGCGGACCGAACCGTAGCGCCGCTTGACTCCCACAGCCTCAGGGCGGACACCCCGTCGGGTGCGACGGCCAGACGACCTCCGAGAATTCGGTCCCGGCGAGGGCCGCGGCGAGTTCCGCGCCCGGTTGCCCGCGCGGCCGGGACTGTCGGGGCGCGCCCGCCCAGAGCCGTTCAGGCTCAGCCCAGCGGCGCCTCGAGCTCGCCCGGATCGGCGAAGGCGGTGCCGCCGCGGTTGGGTCCGGCCAGCGCCATCGCCTGCCGGTACACGTCCACCGCATCGTCGGCGCAGACCACCACGAGGTCGCCCGGGGCGGAGCGGCGGAGCGCCGCCCGCACGGCCAATGCCTCGTCCAGGATCTTGTCGACCCTCACGGCCCGCGCGCCACCGCCCTCGCCGCGGGCGGCTCGGACCCCCGCGGCGACGTTGGCGGCCGATTCACCCGGCTGACGCCCACGCAGGTTGCGGTCCTCGCGGATGACGAGCTCGTCGAACGCGCTGGCGGCCAGGGCACCGTACTCGCGCTGGTCCTGGTCCCGGCGGTCGCCCGGGATCCCGATGACGCCGATCGCTCGCCCGGTTCGCGGCGGTGCGGCCGAGGCGCCCAACACTCCAGCGCGCGTCTGCGGCTCAACCATCATCCGGTTCACGAAGTCAGCCAGCTGGCGCATGCCATCCACGTTGTGGCAGTAGTCGATGACGACGCGCGTCCCCGCGACCTCCACCAGGTTGAGGCGGCCCGGCGCCTGGAAGAAGGACGTCGAGAAGGTCCGCAGGCCCTGGCGGATGTCGTGGATGTGGGCGCCCATCGACCACGCGGCGGCAGCGGCGGCGAGCGCATTGGCAACATTCATCCGCGCCCGGCCACCGAACGTGGCGGGGATGAGGTGGGTGTAGAGGACCGGCATCTTGCGCGGGCCGTGGCGCAGCACGATGAGCTCGCCCTGGGGCGTGTCCTCGAGACAGAAGGCGGCGTTGCCACGCGCGGCATGCCCGTCGACGCGATCGAAGCCTTCCTCCCCCTTCGCCTTCGACATCGAGAACAGCACCACGCGTCCGCTGCAGTGGCGGCCCATCCGGTAGACGAGGTGATCGTCGGCGTTGAGGACCGCGGTCCCCGCTCGCGGCACGGCCTCGACGACCACGCCCTTGACGTTGGCCAGCTGGCCGAGCGTGTCGATGCCGCCGATCCCCAGGTGATCGCCGGTGACGTTGGTGACCACGGCGACGTCGTTGCGGTCGTAGCCCAGGCCCTCGCGGAGGATGCCGCCGCGGGCCACCTCGAACACCGCCGTGTCCACCGTCGGGTTCTGGAGGACCATCTGCGCCGACTTCGGCCCGCTCATGTCGCCGCGCTTCATCAGCCGGCCATCGATGACGATGCCGTCGGTGGACGTCATGCCCACGCGCTTGCCCATCAGCTTGAGGATGTGGGCGGTCATCCGGACGGTCGTCGTCTTGCCGTTGGTCCCGGTGACGGCGAGGATGGGGATCCGGGCCGGCGTGCCGGGCGGGAACAGGAGGTCGATGACCGGCTTCGCGACGTACTGCGGCTCGCCCTCGGTCGGGTGGGTGTGCATCCGGAAGCCGGGGGCCGCGTTGACCTCGACGATGCCGCCGCCGGTCTCGCGCACCGGCTCCTCGATGTCCGGGCAGATGAAGTCGATGCCGGCGATGTCGAGGCCGACGACGCGGGCCGCGGTCTCGGCGATCTCCACGTTGTCGGGGTGGGCCTCGAGGGTGCGGTCGATGGACGTGCCGCCGGTGGACATGTTGCCCGTGAGGGCGAGCTTGACGAAGGCGCCGGCGGGCGGCACGTCGTCGGGGGTGAAGCCCTGGCCCGCGAGGACCGCCTCGGCGTTCGCATCGAGCCTGATGCGGGTGAGGACCTTCTCGTGCCCGATCCCCCGGCGCGGGTCGGCGTTGGTGACGTCCACGAGCTCGCGGACGGTGTGCTCGCCATCGCCGGTGACGCTTGCCGGCACACGCTCGGCAACCGCAGCGAGCCTGCCGCCGATCACGAGACAGCGGTAGTCGCGGCCGGTGATGTACGACTCCACGATCACGTCGCCGCCGCGGCTCTGGCGCAGCGTCTCGGGCCAGGCGGCGCGCACGGCGGCCTCGTCCCGCAGGTCCAGCGCGACGCCCCGGCCGTGGTTGCCGTCGAGCGGCTTGATGACGCACGGGTAGCCCAGGCGGCGGGCCGCCGCGACGGCCTCGTCCTCGGTCTCGACCATCTCGGAGCGCGGCACGGGGAGGCCCGCGGAATCGAGGAGGCGGTTGGTCAGCTTCTTGTCCGACGCGATGTCCACGGCGATGCCGCTCGTGCGGCTGGTCATCGTGGCCCGGATCCGCTGCTGGTGAACGCCCTGGCCGAACTGGACGAGCGAGTAGCGGTCGAGGCGCATGTACGGGATGTCGCGGCCGGCGGCCTCGTCGATGAGCGCTTGCGTGGAGGGCCCGAAGGCGAGCCGTTCCGCCATGAGGATCAGGCTCTCGAGCTCCGCCATGAGGTCGAAGTCGAAGGCCGGGTCGTGGGGCGCCACGAGATGGTTGACCAGCCCGACGGCCTTGCGGCCGGCCTCGATGCCGACCTGTTCCTCGCGGTACTCGAAGATCACGTTGTAGCGGCCGTGCTCGCCGGTGCCGCGGGTCTTGCCGTGGCGGACGTCCGTGCCGGCGAGGTTCTGGAACTCCAGGGCGATGTGCTCGGCCACGTGGCCGGCCCAGGTCCCGTCGCGGAGCCGCGTGATGAAGCCGCCGCGCCGGCCGAGGGAGCAGGCGTGCTCCTCCAGGGTGGGCAGCAGCTCGACGAGGGCATCCACGAAGCCCGGGATCGTGTTGCTCGGGAACTCCTCGAGCACGCCCAGGTCCACCACCTGGCGGATCACGGGCTCCCTCGCCCAGTAGTTGGCGCCGCGCAGGACGCGGGTCTCGAGGATGCGCAGGGTGGGTTCGGGGCGCAGGCCGCCCGGGATCGCGTCCGAGGCTCGGCGCCGCGGCGTCGCCGATTCCAGGTCAGCGTCCTTCACCGGGGCCTTCCTCGACCGTTTCGGGGAAGCGGGATCCGCCTGCGCCACTGGTGCCTCCTCGACTGCGTGGGAGCCGCGAGTGTACGCGCTGGAGGGGCGCCCAGAAAGGCCCTCAGCTCGAGGCGATCTCGCCCTGGATGCTGTGCAGGTCCGGCGCCGAGACGCGCATCCGCCGCCGGAGGTCGAAGCGGTAGCCCGCCGGCAGGCTGTGGAGGACCACGCCGCTGATCATCAGCGGCCGGTGGCCACGGATCTCCCAGGCGTCGGTCTCCGACGCCGCTCCGTCGACCACGGTGATGGACCCACGCCCGATCACCTCCATCACCTGGTCCGGGCCCACGACGCCGGCCGTGTCCTCGTCCACACCGAGACCCAGCAGCGACGGGTTCTGCGCGATCAGCGACAGCAGCCGCCCCAGCCGGTTGCGCTGCTGGAAGTGCTGGTCCACGATCACGCCCGGGAGCAACCCGAGGCCCGCGGCAATCTGCGCCATGCGGTGCTTGGGCGTGGCGCCGGACGCCCCGAACGCGATCATGTGCGACGAGATGGCACTCGCCCCGGCGGACGTGCCGGCGACCACGGCACCGGCCATGAAGCGGGCCATGATCGCGTCGGCGAGGCGCGTCCCGCCCAGCATCGACGAGAGGCGCAGCTGGTTGCCGCCGGTCATGAAGATGCCGGTGGAGTCGCCGATGATCCGCGCCGAGTGCTCGTCGTTCGCCTGCGCGCGGCTCACGGCGTTGAGCGGCACGACCTCGGCGGCACCCAGCTCGGTGAACACGGACCGGTACCGGTCGCCGGCCTCCATGCCGAACGAGCTGGCCGTGGCGATCACGGCGATCCTCGCCTCCGAGGCGCCCGCGAGCGCGACGAACCGGCCGAGGATGACCCGATCGCGGACCTTGTCCTCGGCGCCTCCGATGACGATGACTGTCCCGTGCGGCATGGTCCCGGGAGTCTAGCAGCGCCCCAGCCGGGCCCAGACGCGCGAGAATGCAGGTCGATGGACCCCGAGGCGACGCTCCAGCGACGACCGGCCCGACGCGCCGGCGTGATCCGGCGTGCCCTGCACCAGGAAGCGACGCGGATCCGCGAGCCCCGGCGGATCGTCGGGATGGGCATCCTCGTCGTCGTGTTCGCGCTGGCCCTGGCCGGCATGTGGGCCCGGGGCGAGACCGCCGGTGGCGACGCCCGGGCCTACTGGGCCGCCGTGCGGATCTGGCTGGAGGGCGGCGACCCGTACCACCCGCTTGGACCGTTCCTGCCCTACGTCTACTCGCCCTGGATGCTCCCGCTGTTCGTGCCGTGGGCGCTGCTGCCGTGGGAGGTTGCCTGGTTCACGTGGCGCGGGATCCAGATCCTGCTGCTGCTGTGGTCCATCCGCTGGGCCTACGCGCGGCGGCCGCTGCCGACCGCGATCCTCGTCGGGCTGATCTGGTTCCCGATGGCGGCCAACCTCGACACGGGCAACATCAACCTGCTGCTGGCGCTCGCGCTGTTCGGCGCCCAGTTCACGGGCCCCAGGGTCGGCGGCCTGATCTGGGGCCTGGCGACGTGGATGAAGTGGGTCCCGGCACCGCTGTGGTTCGTGCTGCCCCCCAGGGCCCGCTCATGGGGGCTGGTGTTCCTGGCCTTATCCGGGCTGCTGTCCCTCGTGATGCTGCCGATGACGATCGTCCAGCTCCAGGTCCTGTTTGGATTCGGGCAGCGGCCCTTCCGGGCGGACTACCTCGTGTTCATCTGGTCGGCTGTGCCCTGGTGGTGGCGGCTCCGCCACCCGTTCGCCTTCCTGAGCGCGACCGCGTGGGCTTCCGCCCTTCGGGTGCAGCGCGACCGGGTGGTCAGGTGGGGACACGCGTTCCGCACGGAACCCCGGGCGACCGTCCGCCTCGCGCGGGTCCGATCGACCGCGTGGCTGCGTGCCTATCTCGGTCTCCGTGCCGGCCCGCACGACCCGGGGTCGAGCCGAGGCGCGACGGCCGCGGCTGAGATCGGCGACTGAGCGATCAGGCGGCCGCGATCTGCGGCATCCGGGTGCGTGCAACACGACGCTCCGTGCCCGATGTGATCCCCCTACCGCCGCATCTCGCGCTCGTACGCGGGGAAGTAGCGGCCGATCAGGGGCAGGTCGAAGCGGCCCAGGATGGACTCCCTCGGCTCGTGGGCGAGGAGGAAGGCGAAGGAGCGGATGACAAGATCCTCGGGGTCGGTCGCGCCGGGCGCGAGGCGGGCGAGGTCCGCGGCCGAGACGCTCACGACGTGCCTCGTCGGAACGCCAGGACCGCCCACGTCCACGCGGCAGGTCCAGCCACCGGGTGCGGGCTCGCAATGGACGGCGATCTCCTCGGTCATGCGCGGCTCCTCGGGTCGGGCTGGCAGGTCGGGCACCAGAACGTCAGGCGGG
The DNA here is from genome assembly GCA_963754485.1 of uncultured Chloroflexia bacterium. Taxonomy (GTDB): domain Bacteria; phylum Chloroflexota; class Limnocylindria; order Limnocylindrales; family CSP1-4; genus CAIXZV01. Next base: position 24,013 of record CAVWFY010000001.1, read on the forward strand.
GCAGGTCCCGGCCCTGGTGCTCCACCCGGATGATGGTCCCGCAGCGTGGGCAGGGCCGTGCGGCCCGCCGATACACGTGACGGGGGCGGTGGCCGGTCGCGGCGCCATCGCGCAGGACGTCGTGGGCGAGGCCGATGAGCACGCCGAGCAACGCGTCATCGACGTCGCGGATGAGCGACCAGGGTGACACGCGTGCCTGCCACAGGACCTCGTTCTTGACCTCGTTGCCGATGCCGGCGAGCGCCCGCTGGTCCAGCAGTGCCTCCGCGAGCGACAGGTCCGTCCGGGATGGGTCGCGCAGCCGTCGCAGGGCCTCGGTGGCATCGAAGGGATCCTTGAGCAGGTCCGGACCGAGGCGGCTCAGCGCCGGGTGCAGCCCTTCGGCCCGCTGCTCGAACAGCTCCACGACCGGGGCGTCGAAGCAGACGGCGACCGTCCCCGGGACCTCGATGACGAGCCGTGCCCGGGCAGGTGCACGACGCCAGGGTTCGCCCGGCCGGTAGCGGTGCCACGAGCCGCGCATCCGCAAGTGCGTCCGGATCTCGAGGCCGTTGTCGAACCGGATCAGCAGGTTCTTGCCGGCGGCCTCGACGGCGGTGACGGTCGTGCCCAGCAGGCGCTCGACCCGCGGACCGGGCGCGCGGGCCGAGGCGGCGATGACCGTGCGACCCAGCAGGTGCGGACGCAGGCCGTCGGCGGTGCGGACGAGCGTGTCGCCCTCGGGCACCTAGGGGACCTCGGGCATCACCGTCAACCCCTCGGCACGCGCCGCCTCGGCGAGCCGCCGGTCGAACGTGACGAACGTCGGGCGATCCGTCGTGGTCGCCATGCCGAGCGCGGACGCGAGGTGGATCGCGTCGAGGGCTCCGAGGCCGTGTCTGTCGGCCAAAGCTCCAGCAAGATGCGGCAGTGTGCCCTCGAGACGGATTTCGACGACGGACCCCCACAGCTGTTCGAGCTCCAGCCGGACGGTCGGGTACGCATCAGGCATGATCCGCCCGCCACGGAGCGCCCGCGAGATAGAGCCGCGGAGCTCTGCATACCCCACGATCGACGCGAACGCGTCGACCGTGTCCGTCCAGATCACACCGACGGTCTCTGAGTCGCCCTCGTCGAGCAGCAGCTTGACCAGGGCCGAGGCGTCGAAGCAGGTGCTCACCCGCCCTTGACCTCGCGGAGGATGTCCTGGATCCCGCCCTCGACATGGACCCGCTTGAACTCACTTGCGGGGCGCTTGGGCAAGGTCGGGAGGTTGACCTTCCCCGCCCGGTAGAGCTCCATCGTCCGCTCCGAGAAGCGCATCGGGACGATGGTGGCGATGACGGTCCCGTGGTCGGTCACGGTGACCGACCGACCGCCCTTCACCTCCGCGAGGTAGCGCGACAGGTGGTCTCGAAGGTCCCGGACGCCGACCGTCAACGTCCCGATGCCGTCCGCCGCCAGTGGCGTTGTGGCCTCACGAGTGCGTGTTGTGGCGCTTTTTCGCTCGCTCATGTAGCCATTATACGAGGCGCCGATCAACTCGCGCTTACACGCCCCTCAGCGGATCGGGCGCACCGGGCCGGGTCGCGGGTACGCCCGCTCCGCCGGTACCGTGGACCGCAGCGCATACCCGCGATACCCGGTCACGAACCCGGCTGCCAGCATCGCGTCGCCGAACCGTGAGACCGAAACCGGCTCGCCGTCCACCTTGCCGATGACGAGCTCCCGCACGCGCCCGTCGGCCGCGAGATCCGCCAGCGAGCGCAGGGCGAGCGCCAGGGCCTCGGGGTCCTCGGCGGCGGGGAGCACCTGGATCGACGTCCCGCCGCGGTCCAGGTAGAGCACCGCCGCGCCGTCGACGAGCGCGATGTACGCACCGGCCGCGCGCTGGAACGGGCGCCGGTCTGCCTCGTTGCGCCGCGGCCATGGGATCGCGGCCCCGTACGGGTTCGCGGGATCCGCAGCCGCCAGGAGGTGGACGACGCGCCCATGCTCGCCGGCCATCTCGCCGGGCTGGTCACGCAGCGCGCGCAGCCGGTCGACGGCACCCGGGAGCGCGAACTGGGCCGCTCCCAGGCCGTCCACGAAGTACCCACGGCGGATCCTTCCCGCCTCTTCGAGCGCGCGCAAAACTGGGTAGACGGCCGAGAAACCACCGTCCACGGCCTCGCCGGCGACGGCTTCGCGGGTGAGCACGCCGTGGCGCTCGAGCAGGACGAGGGCCTGGGCGTGAACGCGTTCCGTGCGCGTCGCCCCGGTGGCCTCGACGGTTCCCTCGTCGTCCACCAGCGACCAGCGGCCGGCGGCCTCCGGGGGACCAAGGGCCGTCAGGCGGCCCGGTCGCGGCCGGTGGTCCTTCGCGGGACGCTTCCAGCGCAGGGCTCGCAGCGGCGCGAAGGTGTCGTTCGTGACCTCGCCCGCCCAGACGAGGTCCCACAACGCGTCAAGCGCCTCCCGATCCGACCGGGCTCCAGATGCGCTGAACAGCTCGCGGTAGAAGCAGGCGCCGCGGCGACGGAGGTGGGCGCGCAGCCGCTCATGGATCTCCCCAACCGGCCGCTCCACCCCGTCGGGCGGGCCGCCGGGCCGGAGCAACTCCCGGCCGGGCCGCAGCAGCACCACGCGACCGTCGTCGCGGCCCAGGCTCCCCCGCCCCACCCAGGCGACCTCGCCCATGGCACCCAGCTCGTCGAGGAGCCGCGGCTGGTAGCCGGGGATGCGCGCCGGGAGGACGTCCCGCTCCAGGACCGACGCCGGGATCGGCAGGCCCGCGAGCTGGTCCACGACCTCGGCGAGGCGCTCCAGCGCCGCGGAGCCTCGGAACGGAGAACCGGCACTCCCCGTCGCGGATGGCGAGGCGGCCACGCCGTGCCACGCGGGCAGGAACCGCGCCAGGGTGACGGGATCGACGGGCTCCACCTCCCGCCGGAGCGTGGCGAGGGATCGCCGGCGCAGGAGCCGGAGCACCTCCGGATCGCAGAACTCGCGCTCCGCACCACCCGGGCGGAACTCGCCCGACAGCAGGGATCCAGCCGCCACGAGCCGGTGGAGTGCGTCCTCCACCACGCCTGTCGGCAGCCCCCAGCGTCGCGCCGGCTCCGTGCCCAGGAATGGGCCGTGCGTCCGTGCGTACCGCGCCAGGAGCCCGTCAAGCGCCCCGGCCGCCGGCGCGAGGAACGCCTGTGGCACCCCGGGTGGGGCGCTCACCCCCACCCCGTCGCGGTAGCGCGCCACGTCCTCGATCGCGATCCAGCGCTCCTCGCCGGCGATCCGCGCCCGCACCGCCCGCCGGGAGGCCGCCAGCTCAGCCAGGTGCAGCGACGCCTCCACGCGTCCACCCACGGTGCGAGCCCCGGCCTCGTCCGGACCGAGGTCGCCCAGCCGGCGCAGCAGGTCGTGGACCTGGTCCGCGGTCTTCGCCTGCCGCTCCTCGACGAGGGCCTGGAGGCTGAGCTCGAGGTCCGCGAGCGCCGCGGGGTCCAGCAGCTCGCGCAGCTCCTCCTGGCCCAGCAGCTCCCGGAGGAGGTCGCGGTCCAGCGTCAGCGCCTGGGCGCGGCGCTCGGCCATCGGGGCATCGCCCTCGTACATGTAGGCCGCGACATAGTCGAACAGCAGGCTGCTCGCGAACGCCGATGCCCGCGCCGTCTCCACGGAGTGGACGGCCAGCTCCCGCCGCTGCACCCCACCCAGGATCTCGCGGAGGGCCGGCAGGTCGAACACGTCGGCGAGGCACTCGCGGTACGTCTCGACCAGGATGGGGAAGGAGCCGTACCGGCTGGCCACGGCGAGCAGGTCCGCCGCGCGCTGGCGCTGCTGCCAGAGCGGGGTCCGGGTGCCGGGCCGCCGCCGGGGCAGGAGCAGGGCCCGCGCCGCGTTCTCGCGAAACCGGCTCGCGAACAGGCTCGAGCCGCCGACCCGCCCGACGACCAGGTCCTCGACCTCGTCAGGATTCGGGAACAGCAGCTCCTCCACCCCGTCGAGGCTCGAGTCGCCCTCGGGCAGCCGGATCGCGATGCCGTCGTCGGAGTAGATCGTCTGGACCTCGAGGCCGAGCCGCTCCTGGAGCCGCGCCTCGATCGCGAGCGTCCATGGAGCGTGGACCCGGCCGCCGAACGGCGTGAGCACGACGAGCCGCCAGTCGCCCAGCTCGTCGCGGAAGCGCTCGATGACGATCCGCCGGTCGGTGGGCAGGGCGCCGGTGGCCACGCGCTCGTCCTCGAGGTAGGCGAGGAGGTTGTCGGCGGCGAGGTCATCGAGGTCGTGGTCACGCCGCAGGCGCTCGGCGGCGCGCGCCCGCCCCTTCGTACCCTTGGCGAGGTCGGTCTCAACCTCGCGGACGAACTCGCCGATCGCCCGGCCCAGCTCCACCGGCCGCCCGATGGCGTCGCCGTGCCAGAACGGGAGCTTGCCCGGCACCCCCGGAGCTGGGGTCACCGTGACCCGGTTGGCCGTGATCTCCACGACCCGCCAGGAGCTGGCGCCCAGGACCACGACGTCGCCGTGCATCCCGGCGCGCAGCTCGTAGACCATCTCCTCGTCGAGCTCCCCCACCCGGCGACCAGGCGTCCCTGCCTCGCCCTCGAGGAACACCGGGTACAGCCCCCGATCCGGGATCGTGCCGCCGCTGGTGACCGCAACGACACGCGCGTCGCTGCGGCCCTCGATGACGTCGGTCAGGCGGTCCCAGGTGACCCGCGGCTTGAGCTCCGCGAACTCGTCCGACGGATAGGCCCCGGCCAGCATGCCCAGGACGCCCTCGAGGACCTCGCGCGTCAGCGTCTCGAACGGCGCGGCGCGGCGGACGATCTTCAGCAGCTCGTCGACGGTGAAACGCTCGCCGATGGTCATCGCCACCAGCTGCTGCGCGAGGACGTCGAGCGGGTTGCGCGGCAGGACGGTCGGCTCGATCCGCCCGTCGCGCATGCCGCGGACGACGACCGCCGTCTCGAGGAGGTCACCGCGGTACTTGGGGAAGATCACGCCCTTGCTGGGCTCGCCCACGTGGTGGCCGGCGCGGCCGATGCGCTGGAGGCCGCGGGCGACCGATGTCGGGCTCTCGACCTGGATCACGAGGTCCACGGCGCCCATGTCGATGCCCAGCTCGAGGCTGCTGGTCGCGACCAGGGCCGGGAGGCGGCCGGCCTTGAGCTCCTCCTCGATCTCGAGACGCTGCTCGCGCGCGATGCTGCCGTGATGGGCCCGCACGAGCTCCTCGCCGGCGAGCTCGTTGAGGCGCTGGGCCAGGCGCTCGGCCAGGCGGCGGCTGTTCGTGAAGACGATGGTGCTGTGGTGGGCGCGGATCAGGTCCAGGATCCGGGGGTGGATCGCGGGCCAGATGCTGGTCCGCATCTCGCCGCCCAGGACCGGGCCGCCCGGCCGCTCGTCCATCGGCAGGACCTCGCCCAGGCGGGCCATGTCCTCCACGGGGACGACGACCTGGATCTCCAGGGGCTTGCGGGATCCGGCATCGACGATGGCCACCTCGCGGCCCTCGCCCACCCCGCCCAGGAAGCACGCTATGGTCTCGAGAGGTCGCTGGGTGGCGGACAGGCCGATGCGCTGGAGCGGGCGGACCGGCTCGCCCGTCGCCGTGGCGGCGCTCATCCTCAGGCGCTCGAGGCGCTCCAGGCTCAGCGCCAGGTGGGCGCCGCGCTTGCTCCCGGCGACAGCGTGGACCTCGTCCACGATGACCTGCTCGACGTCCCGCAGGACCACGCGCGCCTGGCTGGTGAGCAGCAGGTAGAGGCTCTCCGGCGTGGTGATCAGGATGTCCGGCGGGTGGCGGACGAGGTCGCGGCGTTCGGCGGCCGGGGTGTCGCCGGTGCGGCTCGCGATCGAGATGTGGGGCGGCTCCTGCCCAAGGCGCTGTGCGGCCAGCGTGATGCCCGCCAGTGGCGCGCGCAGGTTGCGCTCCACGTCGTAGGCGAGGGCCTTGAGGGGGCTGATGTACAGGACGCGGACGCTCCCCGGGTCCGCGCGCGTGGGTGCCAGCCGGGGATGTTGGACCAGCCGGTCGAGGCACCACAGGAACGCGGCCAGGGTCTTGCCACTGCCGGTGGGCGCATGGATCAGGGTGCTGTGGCCCGCACTGATCGCCGCCCAGCCCTGGGCCTGGGCCGGCGTGGGGGTCTCGAACGTCGCCTCGAACCAGGCCCTCACCGCGGGCCCGAAGGGTGCGAGCGGATCCTTGCTGCGCGCGGCCACGGGACGCCGAGTATAGGCCGCAGCGTCACTTTCGTACAGATGTTCTAGCCGCGGTTTCGCATGCCGGACAGCCAAACGGCGGGCTCTTGCGGGCCCGCCGTTCGTGGTACCTGGCCGATCGCGCGGTTGGGGGGAGGAGGGTTCCACGCGGTCGACGTCGGTGCGCTGACGGGATTGTCGATGATGGTTGCGGGCCAGTGCCCGTGCCGTAGCGACCGAGGATCGGGGACGACGGGGGGCCGACGGACCCCTCCCACGCCGCCGGTCCCGGCCCATGCGGCCCCCATCGCGGAGACCTCGCCCGGATCAGGCGCCCGGCAGCCTCGCGACCAGCGTCCACGGGTCATCCCTGGCCAGGTCCGGCGGTGTGGGCCGGATCACGAAGCCCGCCCCCTGGAGGAGGCGGCTGGCGATCTCGAGGCGCGTCTCGACGTCCGCCGGCTCGACCACGTCCCGCTCCGCCACGCCGACGCGCGCCTCCATCGGCGTCCGTGGCGGTCGTCTATCGACGAGCGTCCGGAGCATCGCCCGGCCCAGTCCGGCACCGCGCAACCCCGGGGCAACGCCCAGGGCCAGCAGCGATTCCACGGCCGACTCGGTGGCGGATGGGGCTGCCACGGCGACGCCGACGATCGTCGAGCCGGAAGCCGCGACAACGACCCGCGCCCCGTCGAGCGCCGCCGCGCGGAGCAGCGCATGCGCGTCGCCCGTGTCGAACGGCGCGGCGACCCGTGGCGCCAGGCCGAGACCTTCGAGATCGGCTGCGGTCACGGCGCGCACGGTAGGTGTCGGGCCGTGGGCCGGAGACGCCCCGGGAGTCCCCGTCGCACCCACACCCTGCGCGGTCCCGGCAAGCAGCTCACGCCCGGCCCACGCGAGCCCCGGCGCCCACCAGGCCCGATCCTCGGCCTCGCGCACCAGGCGCGGCAGGGCCACGGCACGGACCCTGGCCAGCATCGCGAGCGACCGCTCCTCCGCAGCCCGCTGCGATGCGCCGGCCTCCTGCCCGGCATCCGGCTCGTCCAGGAACGACGGCGGCAGCCCCTGGACGCCGGACGACGATGCGTCCGACGACCACCGGTCGCGCCACGCCGCCGGCGTCCGCTCCGGCGGCTCGCGGTGGGCGCCAGCCAGCCAGGTGAGGGCCCAGGCACGCGGGACCACCCGGTACACGTCGTACCCGCCGCCACCCGTCGCGAGCCACCGTCCCCCGGCCCAGCGGTGCGCGACCGCATCGACCACCCGTGCCGCCTCCGCCATCGCCGTCGTGGTCACCCGGAGGTTCGCCAGCGGGTCCCAGGCGTGCGAATCCGCCCCGTGCTGCGAGACCACCACGTCCGGACCGAACACGGCCGCGAGCGACGGCACGAGTGCCCGGACGGCGGCCAGCCAGGCCGCGTCGCCGCTGGACGGCTCGAACGGCATGTTGACGGCCGACCCTGCCGCGGGCCCATCCCCCAGCTCGTCGAGGAACCCGGTTCCCGGGAACAGGTACCGGCCGCTCTCGTGGAGCGACAGCGTGAGGACGCCCGGATCGCCGCAGGTCAGCGCCTGGACACCATCGCCGTGGTGGACGTCGAGATCCACGTACATGACCCGCAGCCCCTCGGTGCGGGCCCGAACCACGGCCAGGGCGACGTCGTTGTAGATGCAGAAGCCCGACGCCCGGTCCGCCATCGCATGGTGGAGGCCGCCGCCGGGGTGGTAGGCATGGAGCGTCCGGCCGGCAAGGATCGCCTCCATGGCGGCCAGGGAGCCACCCGCGACGACGGCCGCGGCCTCGTGCATGCCCGCGAAGGCCGGGTTGTCCGCGAGGCCGATCCCCATGGCGCCCTTGCCCGACGGATCCGCCGAGAGCCTGCGCACGGTGGCGACGTACGCAGGGAGGTGGAGGCGGAGCAGGACGTCCAGGGCGGCGGGCTCGGGCTCCAGGCCCGGCACGGCCCCCAAGTGCCGCAGGAGGTCGATGCCCGGTCCGAACCGGCGGGGCGTCAGCGGATGCGACGGGCCGAAGTCATAGGCGAGCGACCGGGGGCCATAGACGAGCAGCGGACCCTGCGTGCTGGACATCCCCGGGACGATACCCCTCGACAGGGTCGCCGGGCAGCGGCGCTGCTACCATCCCGCGCATGGACCTCGCGCTCATCCTCGTCGTCGTGCTGGTGATCGTCCTCATCTGGCGCGGGCCCAAGACCCTGCCCCTCCTCGGCCGCGCGTTCGGCCAGGGCGTCAAGGAGGCGCGCAAGGAGATCGAGGGCGTCAAGGACGACGCCACCGCGACCGAGGCCGAACCGGCCGCGACGGACGAGACCAGGCCCCCCCAGCCCTGATCCGGCGACCGCCATCGCCCGGCGATGCCCTCCGGGAGCCTCAGAGCGCCAGGATGTACGCCCACAGCCTGATTCCGGGAACGGGCTCGAAGTCCCGCTCGGGCGCACGCCGGAACCCGACCCGCTCGTAGAGACGCTGAGCGTCCGTCCACGACGGCGCGGTCACGATCACGAGACCTGTGCGGTCTGCGGCGCGTGCGCGCTCGAGGCAGGCCTCAACCAGGGTCCGCCCGACGCCCCGACCGCGAGCCGCCGCAGCGACGCCGAGCATGCGAAACCCCGCCTCCCCCAGCTGCTCGACCTCCGCGAAGGTGCTTGTGTGGTCCCGGACGAAGCTCACGCACCCGAGCAGCAGGCCGTCACCGTCGACCGCGACCAGCACATCCGTGGCGGTCGCCCGTCCCCGCACGTCGCGCACGTGGGCGAGGTACCCGTCGCTGTCCTCCATGTCCGGATGCGTCCGGTACGCCGCCACCACGAGGTCCCCCGCGGCATCGAGCTCGTCGTCCCGGGCGAGGCGAACGGTGACACCCCCGATCACGATCCGACCAGCAGCGCGTCCAGGGCCTCAGGCTCGTGCACAGGTTGACGACACGCAAAGTCGCGGCACACGAACGCCGTCGCCCGGCCGTGGAGGGCGAACCGATCCATCAGCAGCGGCACCGCCGACGTCTCGGGTGTCGCGGACACGGCCAGGACGCGGAAGGGGTGGTACCCGCGATCCGCGCTGCGCAGCAGCGCGCGGACCTCCTCGTCACCCCGATCCCCGATGATGGCCACCTCGGTGATGCCGGCGTGGGCGAGCTCGAGGGCGCACAGCCACTGCGCAAACCCCGTGGGGTAGCGGGCGAGGAACGGGCCCACGGTCGCAAGCGCCCGCTCCGCCGCCGTCCGATAGCGGGCCTCACCGGTCAGTGCCGCCAGGCGCAGCAGGACGGTGCTCGCCATCGCGCCTCCGGAGGGGACGGCGTTGTCCCCGAGTCCCTTGGGTCGAACCACGAGCGGCTCCCCGTCGTCGGCGGTGTCGAAGAATCCTCCGGACGGATCGGCGAACCGGGCGAGGATCACGTCCGCGAGGACGACTGCGGCCGCGTACCACCGCTCGTCACCGGTCGCCTCGTACAGGGTGACGAGGCCCTCGGCCAGGTTCGCGTAGTCCTCGAGCACGCCGTCCGCTGTCCCTCGACCGTCCTTCCACGAGCGCCGCAGGCGTCCGTCCCCGCCCATGAGCCGGGACGTGATCGCGCGGGCTGCGGCGACGGCCGCGTCGCGGTAGCGATCCGCCTCGGCATCCAGCACGGCGCTCCCCACCGCGCCGAGCGCCCGGGCCGCATCCGCCAGCGCACCGATCGCCAGGCCATTCCAGGCCGCCAGCACCTTGTCGTCCCGGGCGGGCTGGGGCCGCGAGGCGCGCCGTTCCAGCAGCAGCTGCCGGCCCGTGGCAAGCCGCTCGCCCACCGCAGCGGGCTGGAGCCCGAACCGCTCCCCCAGCTCGGTGTCATCGCGGGTCCGTGACAGGATCGTGTGACCCTCGAAGTTGCCCTCGTCCGTGGCGCCGTACGCCGCGGCGAACAGCGCGGCGTCGGCATCCAGGACCTCGCGGATCTCGGCTGCCGACCAGACGAAGGTCGCCCCCTCCTCCCCTTCGGTGTCCGCGTCCTGGCTCGCCGCGAAACCGCCCTCGGGCATCCGCAGCTCGCGCAGCAGGTAGTCGAGCGTCCCGGTGGCTGTCTCGAGGTAGCGGGCCTCGCCCGTGAGCGCCCACGCATGCACGTACACGCGGGCGAGCTGCGCGTTGTCGTAGAGCATCTGCTCGAAGTGCGGGACCAGCCAGTGGGCGTCCGTCGAGTAGCGGTGGAAGCCACCGCCGAGCTGGTCGCGTACCCCGCCCGCCGCCATCGCATCCAGGCTGCGCCGCGCGATCTCCAGGGGGCGATCACCGCCACCCGACGCGTGTCGGCGCAGCAGGGCCTCGATCAGCATCGGCTGCGGGAACTTGGGCGCGCGGCCCCAGCCACCGTTGACGGGATCGAAGCCCTCGTCGATGGCGCCGACGGCCTCCTCCAGGACGCCTGCGGGCGGCAGGCCCGACGACGCCGAGGCCGCCCGCTGCTGCTCGGCCAGCGCCTGGACAAGGCGCCCGCCGGCCTCCTCGAGCTCGGTCCGCTGCTCGAACCAGGCGAGGCGGACACCCTCGAGCACCTGGCGGAACGACGGCAGGCCGTGGCGCTGCGTGTCCGGGAAGTAGGTGCCGCCGAAGAACGGCCGGCCCTCGGGCGTCAGGAAGACGCTCATCGGCCAGCCGCCCTGGCCGGTGATGGCCTGCACCGCGCCCATGTACAGCGCGTCGATGTCGGGGCGCTCCTCGCGGTCCACCTTGATCGGGACGAAGTGCGCGTTGAGGACGGCGGCGGTCTCCTCGTCCTCGAACGACTCGCGCTCCATGACGTGGCACCAGTGGCACGCCGCGTAACCCACGGACAGGAAGACCGGACGGTCCAGCTCGACCGCCCGACCCAGCGCCTCCGGACCCCACGGGTACCAGTCCACGGGGTTGTGGGCGTGCTGGAGGAGGTATGGGCTCGTCTCGCCGGCGAGCCGGTTGGGGCGTCGGATGCGCGAGTCCGGTGCGGCCATGCCGGGATGGTACGCCGAGCCGCGGGCGGATCGAACGATCGGGTCGGGGGTGCCGGACCGTGCACGCACGCACCGTGAACCTGTGCCGAACGCCAGATGGCACGATCCTGGCGGCTGAAGTTCACTGTGCGTGAGTTGGCATGCCCGACTAGAGTAGGGGCCGCAGGTTCACCGCCAACTCTATTGCGGCCTGGGAGACGGATCGCTGGATCGACGCCTTCGCCTGACGTTCGTCGCGCTCATCGTCGCGCTGGTCGGCGCGACGGGTGTGGCTGCGCCCGCGGCGGCGGCGACACCCGTTCCGAAGGTCGCGCTCATCGTCGGACCGGCGGGCAGCGTCACGGACCGTTACCGGGCTCTCGCCAACGACGCGGCCATCGCCGCGGAGGCCGCGGGCGCCGAGGTCGTGAAGGTCTATTCGCCGGACGCCACCTGGCCGGCCGTGAAGAGCGCCGTGACCGGCGCCTCGATCGTCGTCTACCTGGGTCACGGCAACGGCTGGCCGAGCAGCCACCGGGATGCGCTCTACCCACCGACCCAGAACGGCTTCGGGCTGAACCCCGTCGCCGGCGGTGACGACAGCACGCACCAGTACTTCGGTGAGAAGGCGGTCGGGCAGCTCCAGTTCGCGTCCAACGCCGTCGTGCTGCTGAGCCACCTCTGCTACGCGAGCGGCAACACGGAGCCCGGCCTGTCGGAGGGCACTTCGGACCAGGCGGTGCAGCGCGTTGACAACTACGCGGCTGGCTTCCTGAGCGCCGGAGCCCGGGCGGTCGTGGCCGAGGCGTATCTCGGGCCTGCCTACTACGTGAAGGCGCTCCTCCACGGCAGCAGCAGCGTCGAACAGATCTGGACGGCCTCACCCACCGCGAATGGCCGCCACCGGATCGCAGCCGCCAGCGCCCGCACCCCTGGCTACGCGGTCCGCCTGGACCCCGAGCGCGCGAGCGGCGGCTTCGTCCGATCCCTGGTGGCGAGGGGCCTCACGGCCGCGGAGCTGCGTGCCGGGGCCGCCGGCCGGCGCGGTGGCGTCGTCGTCGGCCCGACAGGCGGGCCCTCGCTGGCCTCGACCGGGATCCGGTTCGCCGAGCCGTCCTTCGCCGCCCTGCCGATCGCCGGCACGAAGACCCGTCTCACGCTGCCACTCGCCAGCGGCAAGTCCAAGCAGATTCCCGCGGGCGCCCAGGTATCGGTCCGCTGGGACCCGATCCTCCTCGACGCTCCACCCGCTCCGGAGCCCTCGGTCGCCCCGGCTCCGTCGCCCACGCCCGAGCCCACACCGTCACCGACCCCGCTCGCCGAGCCGGTCCTGCTGGCCCCACCGTCACCCTCGGTCGACCCCAACGCCGTCGCACGTTTCGAGCGGCCCAACGCCCCGACGATCGCGCCCGAGACCACGATCGTGCCCGTGCTCGAACCTGTCCCCACGCCCTCCCCCACGCCGTCGCCCGCCCCGACGCCGATGCCGACCCTGGTGCCGGAGGCGCCCGAGGTGGACCTCGTCGTTCCCGAGCAGTTCGGCTCGGTCGTGGAGCCGTTGCGTGCGAGCCGCGGCAGCAGCGGTCTCGGGATCGACGTCGCGTACCCGATGGCGCCCGGCCTGTACCGGCTCACCGCCACGCTGCACACGCCTGATGGTGTCGCGTATGACGCGGCGACGCAGGCCATGCTCGTGCCGGTGCTTGTCCGGGTGGGTGGCACGATGGCCGTCGCCTACGGTGTGCCCGCGACGCTCTCGGCGACAACCGGCGTGTCCGTTGACCTGCCGGTCCGCGTGCTCAACGCCGGCTCTTCCCGTTGGGACCAGGTCCTCGCCGCTCCGTTGAGCCGGGTCGCCGGCGAGCCGGAGGTCGATCTGCGCACGACCACCGTGAGGCCGTACCTCGTGGCCACGTGGGTATCGGCCGGCGGCCTTGCCGTCCCCGCCCCGCTGAGCGTCCGCCTCGATGACGCGGTCTTCGCCCCGGGCGGATTCTCCGACGCCATCCTGGCGCTCCAGGCACCCGTCGAACCGGGGACCTACCTGGTGCTGCTGGACGTGCTGACCCCCGAGAGCGGGCCGATGTCGGCGCTGGGCGGCGCCCCGGCCATCGTCCGCGTCACCGTCAACGCGGCGGCCCCGACCCCCACCGTCGACCCGACGCCGGTCGCCCCGCAGCCCTAGGCCGGGCGACAGGGCGCAGAGCCCGGAACGCATGACCGCCAACCTCGTCCCCGGGTTCCTGCCGTCCGTTCACGGGCTCCCCTTTGCCAATGCGTTCCCCCCGGGTCCCACGTTCCGTCTCGGGCCGTTCGACTCGCGGATGCTCGGGTTCGGCGACGCGTCCTCCGGACTGTGCGGCGGGTTGGCACTCACGGCCCGCGATCTATACGAGGCAGGCATCGTCGCCCCCGGCGACCCGCGGACACCACCCGAGAACGGCTCGTCGCGCTTCCGCGCCCTCGTGCGGCGTCAGGTGCAGTCGCTCGACTGGATGCGGGTCCCGCTGCGCTACCTGGATCTCCAGGCCCTGCGTCCGGACCCGCCGGCGGGCGTGGCCCTGCGCCTGCATCGCGAACCGCCCCGCGTCGAGGCCATCCTGCGCGAGTGGCCCCGCATCCGCGCGGAGATCGACGCGGGCCACCCGTGTGTCGTTGGCCTCATCCGGGCGACCGGCACCTCGCCCTGGAGGCTGACGCAGAACCACCAGGTGCTGGCGTGGGGCTGGGAGGCCGTCGGCGGGCACGTCGCCCTGCGCGTCTACGACCCCAACCATCCTGGGCGCGACGACGTCGAGCTGCGGGCCGTGGTCGCGGACACGCCCGGGCTGCCGTGGCGCGACCGGATTACGATGACCCAGACCACGGGCGAGCCGCTCCTCGGGTTCTTCCGGCAGCCGTACCCGCCCGCGACGAGTGTGCGCGCCTGGCGCTAGCCGCTCCGGCGGGTCCGCTGGCTGAGCCCCGCGCCGGCGCCCACCGGGACGTCCGCGTCGGGGACCGGGGCCTCGCACTCCTCGCGCCGGCCGCCGCACCGGTAGCAGCGGCGTGCCGCGAGGCCGTTGCGGGAGGCGCAGCTGGCGCAGAACCAGGGGTTCTCCGGCAGGCCGCGCCGCCGATCGAGCGCCCTGGTGAGGGCGACCGGCCCGTACGTGCGCCACAGGTCCGCGAACTCGTCCGCCGCTCCCATGCAGACGCGCCGGAGGACCACGGCGAGGACAACGATCACGATCGTCACGAGCACGATCGGGATCACCACCCCGGGGCCGAAGTTGAACTCGTCGGCCGTGGCGATCGGCGTCACCCGGTGATCCTGCACCTCTCCAACGGTGTCCGCAAGAGCCCGATGGGGGCATGGCCCCGCCTGTCGGCGGACTCCCATCGGCGGACCCCTACCTCTACAGTGGCGGCAGGACCTGGTGGTCGTCCTGGAGCCCAGCCCACGGGTCACCGATGGCCGCCACCCGTTCCCCGACAGTGTGGATGGTCCAGCGATCCGGTGCCAGGTCCGGCTCGTCCAGCTCCTCCCAGCGGATCGGCGCGGACACGGGTGCTCCCGGGCGCGGACGCACGGCGTAGGGAGCGACCAGTGTCTTGATCGGCGCGTTCTGCGTGTAGTCAAGGCGGGCCCTGCCGCCGCGGTCGGCCTTGGCCCACTCCCAGGAGACCAGGTCGGGCACGGTGGCCCCGATCGCCCGGGAGAGCTTCTCGATCCACTCGCTCGTCTCGGCGAAGGTGTAGCGGCCGCGTTCGACGGGGATCCAGGCCTGGATCCCGCGGCTGCCGGTGAGCTTGGGATAGGCGCGCACGCCCAGGTGCGCGAGGGCGGTGCGGAAGAGGCGCGCCAGCGTCAGGGTCTCGGCCCAGGTCGTGTCGGGGCCGGGGTCGATGTCGATGAGCGCGAAGGTGGGCATCCAGGGGTCGTGGAGCACCGACGTCCAGGCGTGGATCTCGAAGGCGGCCTGGTTGCCCAGCCAGCACAGGGTGGCCGCCCGGTCCGCGACGAGATGATCGTTGGGGGCACGGTCCTCGCGCTCGCGGAAGCCGGTCTCGCGCCAGATGGTGAGCCAGCGTGGGGCGGACGACGGGATGTCCTTCTGCCAGAACCCGGGAGCGCCCGACCCGTTGGGGAACCGCTGCAGGTTGAGCGGTCGATCGGCCAGGTGCGGGAGCATCACCGGAGCGATCCGCGCGAAGTAGGCGATGCAATCGCGCTTGGTCACGGGCGCCTCGTCCACGCCGTCACGCGGCGGGAAGAGGACCTTGTCGAGGTTTGTGAGCCGCAGGTCCTGGCCCGCGGCGTGCCAGGTGCCGTCCGTCTTGAGGCGGCTCAGCGCGATCAGCTCGACCTCGGAGACGAGCCAGGCTGGGTCAACGTCACGCGCCACGGGCGCCGGTGACGGGGGCGCAGCCGTTACGGGCACGACCGCTGCCACGGGCGCGACCGCTGTTGCCGGCACGACGATCGCCCCGGCTTCCTGCCCGGCCTTCGCCGGGTCGACGGCGCGCTCGCGCACGACTTCCCGCGGATCCCGCCCGGGCTCGAGCCCCTTGTACGCGGACTGGCGGACGTGCCCGTCGCGCGACCAGCCGCCGGTCTCGGCCCGGATGACCAGCTCCGGCCGGATCCAGCGCACGCCGGCAAGATCGCCGCCCCAGCGGCCCTTGTAGTCCGACGGCGGCGCAGGATCGAACGCGGGTGCGTCGACCTCGAGGGCCTCGAGGCGCGTCCGCAGGTCCTTGCGGGTCCGCCCGTCAAACCCCGAGCCCACCTTGCCCGCGAACCGCAGTCGCTCGCCGTCATACACCCCCACCACGAGGGCGCCGAGCTCGCTCGCCGTGCCCTCCCCAGGCGTCCAGCCGCCGACGACCAGCTCCTGTTCCGGCCGGGCCTTGATCTTGAGCCAGGTCGAGGCGCGCCGGCCGGGCTCGTAGCGGGACCGGCGGTGCTTGGCCACGATCCCCTCGAGACCCTGGGCATTGGCCGCATCGAAGAACGCGATCCCCTCGGTCTCGATCGCCGGCGCAACCTGGACACGGGCGGACGGCCGGATCACCAGCTCGAGGAGCTTCTTGCGCTGCTCGAGGGGCACGTCCAGCAGCGACCGCCCGTCGAGGTACAGGAGGTCGAACGCCTGGAACACCAGCGGCACGGGCGATCCACCCCGCCCCGCCCCGAGCCGCTCCTGGAGCAGCCCGAAGTCCGGCCGGCCGGCTGCGTCAAGCGCGACTACCTCACCGTCCACGATGGCCTCCCGGGCCTCGATCCAGGTCGGCGGGGTCAGCAGGCGCGGGAAGTACGCCTCGGCATCGTGGCCGTTGCGCGTGAACAGCGCGACCTTCCCGTCGCGGACCACGGCCTCCACGCGGTAGCCGTCCCACTTGACCTCGAACAGCCAGTCCTCGTCACGGAACGGCTTCGTGGCCAGGGTCGCCTTCATCGGCTCGACGTAGCGCGGCATCTGCATCTCGCGAGCACCCGCGAGGTCGATCTCCGCCGTGGCCGGGGGAGCCTCGCTCACCCAGATCGCCGGGGCGTTCGCCTTGACCTCGTCGTTGGTGCGGCCGGACCTGACGCTCTGCGGATGGTCTTCGGCGTCCCAGCCCAGCCGCGGCGTGCTCGTCGCGCTTCTTGATCAGGAGCCACTGCTCGCCATCGTCGTCCTCGAAGGCGGTCCGGGGCGCGCTGCCGGGGCGGCGGCTCGTGCGGACGATCGTGAAGCGACCGTTGATCTTCTGGCCGCGGGCACGGAACTTGAGCTCGCCCTGGTCGATGGCCGTCGCCGGGTCGGGCGTCTCCTTCTCCGGCTCCCAGGTGCCCCAGTCCCAGACGATGACGTCGCCGGCGCCGTACTGCCGGGCCGGAATCACGCCCTCGAAGTCGAAGTACTCGATCGGGTGGTCCTCGACGTGGACGGCCATGCGACGGGCGTCGGGGTCCAGCGTGGGACCCTTGGGTACTGCCCACGAGACGAGGACGCCGTCGATCTCGAGGCGGACGTCGTAGTGGAGGCGGGTCGCCCGATGCCGCTGGACGACGAACCGGCGACGGGACGCGGCGGCGGGTTCGGGCAGCGGTTGGCCCGGCGCAACCCCGCCCGGAGCAGGCTCCGGGGTCTTCGCGAAGTCGCGCTTGCGGCGGTAATCGTCGAGCGGCATGGCGCGAGTATGCCGCGCCGCGGGCCAGGCATCGTGGACCGGTGGTCAGCCCGCTGCCCGCAGGGCCTCGATCACCGGGGCGAACGCCCGCACGCTCTCGAGCCGGTTCGGGCGCAGCTGCACCTGGACATGGTCGATCCCCAGGTCGCGGTACCTGCGCAGCCCCGCGGCGATCGCCGACGGCGAGCCACGGAGCGGATCGTCCCAGGACCCGCGCGCGTTGGGCTCGTCGTCCGGACTGGCGGTCGACCCCATCTCCACCATCGCCTCCGCCGAGCGTCGGAGTGTCGCGGGGTCGCGACCCACGACCTCGCAGGCGGCCTCGAGCGCGGCAAGCATCGGCGCCAGCGCCGCCGGCGTGCGCATCCCGGCGTTCCACTCGTCGGCGAGCTCCGCCGCCAGGCGGAGCATTCGGGGCGCCGCCGCACCCACCATTACGGGCAGGCCGTCCGGGCGCGGGCCCCGCGGCCGGACCAGGGCCCCGCGCGCCGAGTCGACGCGTCCCTCGTGGTCCGCACGCCCGGTCCGGAGCATGGACGTGATGATCCGCAGCCCGTCCTCGAACCGGTCGAAGCGCCGTTCCCAGGGGAAGCCGTAGGCCGCGAACTCGGGCTCGTTCCAGCCGGCGCCGAGAGCCAGGATCACGCGACCCCCGGAGACCTCGTCCAGCGTCTCCGCCATCTTGGCGAGCAGCGCCGGGTTGCGGTACGGGACGGCCGTCACGTAGGTGCCGAGGCGGATGCGCCCGGTCGCCACGGCAAGCGCGGACAGCAGCGTCCAGGACTCCCAGGCGCCACTCCAGCCGGTGTCCGGATCACCAAACCCGACGTGGTCCGAGACCCAGACGGCGTCGAATCCGACGGCCTCGGCGGCCCTGGCCATCGTCTCGATGTCCGACCAGCGGGGGGTGGCCCCGTCCATCGACCCCTCGACGTAGGGCAGGTTCAGGCCCAGCGAGGGCCAGGGCGGCGGCGGGGTGCGCATGGCCTGGGCGACGACCTCCGGAAGGCAGGCTGGGATCGGGTCTCCCAGTATGCAGCCGGGGGACGGATGACCCGCCTGCGAGTGCCGTTAGTCTCAGGCGCTCTTGCGGCGCCGCGCCGGTCGAGCCTCGCCGGCGGCCGCGCCCGCGACTTCGTCGACGGCGGCCGGGCTCTTCGGGGTCCGTGCAGGACGCGCCGCCCGCTCCTTCTTCGCATCCGCGACCGACACCGGGGCCGGGTTGTCCTTCGCCCGCTCGTCCGTGGCCGCCTTGACGCTCGCCTGGAGCAGCTTCATGAGATCGACGAGGTTCGAGCTCTCCGCGACCGGCTCGGGCTCCGCGACCTCCACGCCGTCCACCTTGGCCTGGATGACCGAGAGCAGCGCCTCGCGGTACTCGTCGCGGTACTTGGCCGGGTCGAACGCCTCGGTCATGGCCTCGACCAGCTGCTCGGCCATCCGCACCTCTGCCGGCTTGAACTCGAACTCCTCCGCCGGGAGGTCCAGCTCCTTCGTCGACCGGATCTCGTCGGGCCAATGGAGCGTGGTCAGGAGCATCGTCTCCTCGAACGGGTCCAGTGCCGCCAGCGCCTCGCGATCACGGATCACGACTTTGCAGATCGCCGTGAGCCCCTTGTCCTCGAGCACCTGGCGCAGGAGGTAGAACGCCTTGCGGCCTATCTTGTCGGGCTCGATGTAGTAGGCCTGCCTGGTGAACTGCGCGTGCTGGCGAGTCGTGTCGTCACGCGGCGCGAACTGCTCGATCTCGATGGACCGGACGGTCTTGAGCGGGACCTTGTCGAGGTCCTCGTCCGTGATCACCACATACTGGTCAGGCGCGTACTCGTAGCCCTTCACGGTCTCACCACGCGAGATGACCTTCTCGTCCTCGGGACACCAGACCTTCATCTGGATCCGCGACAGGTCGCTCTCGTGGAGCATGTTGAAGCGGATCGCATAGTCGGATTCGGTCGCCGTGTACAGCTTCACCGGGATGGTGACGAGGCCGAACTGGATGGCCCCTTTCCACATCGAGCGTGCCACGAGGATGCTCCGTCAGGACGCGGCGCCGGGTTTCGGACGGGTCCCGAGCCCGCCCGGCCGGACCGGGACGGTGACTCTACCACTCGACGACAAGTGGCCTCCGGGCCCGCCTCCGGGGACGGAGCGCCGCCCCCGCGCAGTGCCTACGGGACGATGACGAAGGCGTCCACGTCCACCCGCGGCCGGTCCGCCGTGCCGAGCACGACGACTCTGAACGTGTGCGGCCCGTCCGTCGCCCAGGAGCGGGTGAACACGATCTGTCGATGCGCCGCCGATGACCGATAGAAGTCGACCGTCGCCGCCAGCGCGCCGTCGATGTAGACCTCCGCCTTGCCGCGCCGGGGGCTCTTCGAGCCGACCAGCGCGATCGCACGACCCGTGAACGGGCGCTCGACCCACGCGCCACGCGTGCGGGAGTAGAGCGACGTGCCGCCGGACATCGACGACTGGTCGTAGCGCGTCCAGGCGTCCGTTCCCGCGAGGGTCGGGCTGGTGTCCTGGGACAGGACCGGTGCGAATGCCGCGCTCTCCACCCATGGGCTCCAGTTGCCCGCGGCGTCCCTTGCGCGCAGGCGGAGGGCGTAGGTGTGACCGGGCTTCATCAGGCGGCTCGCCTGGCGGGCCGTGGCGGACAGCGTCGTCGGGCTGCCGAGGGTGCCGTCGACAAGCCAGCGGACCTCGAAGCGAGCGATCGTGCCCGCCGTGTCTGACGCCGCGGACCAGGTCCCGACCGAGTTCAGACCGGCGCCCAGGCTGGACCCACGGCGCAGGGCAAGGACCGGCGCGGTAGCGGTCGGGGCATCACCGTCCACGACCACGGGGAACGTGGACTCCCGCCGGCGAGTGCCATCGTCGGCCGTCACGGTGACCGCGTAGGTTCCGCTGGGGGTGCCGGCCGGGACCGCGACCCGCATCGTGGTGGCCACCTGGTCCTGCCCGGCCAGGGTGTCCGAGCTGAGCGTCGCCGTGAGCGGCGTGGCCGCCGTGACGGCGAGGTGGACGGTGGCGGGGAAGTCCTCGGCGCGGAAGAGCGAGACGGGAAGCGCCATTGAGGCACCGGCCGCGTTGACAAGCGCGGAGCGCGAGGTCCCGGGCGTCGCATCCAGGGAGAAGTCGCCGAGGGCGACGAGATGCGAGACGTCCAGCAACGGCTCATGGATCGAGTCCGGGTCCGTCGCGGTGTTCCAGTCAAGGGTCCCGGCGGCACGGAGCGCCGCGCGGACCTCCACGGGCGTCGCGAACGGGCGCGACGACTTGTACAGCGCGGCCGCACCGGTCACGTGTGGGGCAGCCATGGACGTCCCGGACACGTAGCCATAGCGGTTGCCCGGCAAGGTGGACCAGATGCACTTGCCGGGCGCGATGAGGTCCACGTCCGCTCCGTAGTTGGAGAAGTCGGCGAAGGTGTCGTCCCTGTCGTAGGTGCCCCACGAATAGCAGAGCGCCCCTCCGACGCCCCCTGCCTTTCCGTCCGAGTCAGCCAGTGCCGAGACCGTGATGACCTCGTCGTAGCTCGCCGGCTTGAGGTTCGCGGCGTTGAAGCCGTTGTTGCCTGCAGCGGCAACCACCGTGACACCCGAGGCAACCAGCCGGCAGACGGCCTGGTGGATCAGGTCGTTGTTGACGAGGCCGCAGGCGTGGTCGTCGGTGCCCTTCTTCGCGACCGACATGTTCACGGCCTCGAACAGGGGGCGGGTCGGGTCGAGTGGGTCACGTTGCGCGGTGATCCAGTCCAGGCCGCAGACGTACGAGCTGATCAGGCCGATGCCCGCCGAGTCGAGGATCCTGACCGACCATAGCCGCACGCCCGGCGCGACCCCTACGACCCCGATGCCGTTGTCGAGGGCGCCAACCGTGCCGGCCACGTGCGTGCCGTGGCCATTGGCGTCGCCCCAGCTCGCCGGATCGGCGGTGGTGCAGTTGATGCCCCCCGCGATGTTGAGATCCTCGTGCTGGCGTGAGTCCTTGCCCCCGATCCCCGTGTCCACGATGGCGACGTCGGCGTCCACCTGGGATCCGTCGCCGTTGATATCGGCGATCAGGCTCTCGCGGCCATTGACGCGGCGGACGCCCACGGGGATGGACTGGCCGGCAATCGAGATCACCTCGTCGGGAACGACGGTCTGCACGTCCGGATCGCTGCGCACGCTCGCGAGCTGGTCGGGCGCGAGATGCGCGGCGTAGCCGCGGACCGCATGGCGGAAGGTCCTGTCGGCCTTGACCCCGTGCTTGCCGGCACGGCTCGTCGCCGCGTCGACGCTCTTGCCGTCCTTGAGGATGACGATGTACCTGCCCTCCGCGGAGAGCTTCGCCTTGGCCCTGGCCGTTCCGTCTTCGCCCGCTGCAGCGCGCGACGGGGCGGCGGCTGTGGGCTGGGGTGTCGCGACGGTCACGAAGGTCACGAGCAGGAGGGCGACGGCGGCGAGGCGGGGGGCGCTTCGCATGTGGTCTCCGAGTGCGCGGTGGCTGACCCCGGGAGCGCGATGCGTCTCCCTGGCTGCCACACAGGGTCGCTCCCCGTGGACCCGGCGAGTATGACCCACTGGTCCTGTCGGCACCAGTCCGGGTTGGTCCTCGAGCGCAGTACGAATGCCGTGCGACAGGTCCACGCGCTGGACAGGGAACGCCAGGACCGGGGGTCACCCTCGGTCAGGCGGCGTCCTTGGCCACCCGAAGCTCCGCCTCGGCCTCACCCACCCGGGCCAGGATCCCCGTGCGCATGGCGTCCAGGCCCTCGGCAACGGACCTGGTCACGCTGGCGACCGACGTCAGCTGGGTCTTGAGTGCCCGGATGGCCTCGAGCTGCTCCTTGACCCCGGCGAGCGCCCGCCCGATGGCCCGGGCATCCACCTCGATATCGCGGTCGCCGAGCTTGACGAGGGCAAGGAGGCGGGCAAGCCGCACCGCGGCCTCGAGGTACGCCGGGTCCGGGGCGTCCGGGTCCACCACGACGTGGACGTCCTCGCCGCTGACGGTGAACGGTGCCACGCCGGTGGGCGCATGCTTCGCGCTCCAGGCCGCGATGGCGACGGAGGCGCCGCGGTTCTCGCATGCCTCCCGCAGCTCCTCGCGCATGGCACGCGGCGACATCACCCGGTCCTTGGCCTCGATGACGATGCGGACGTCCGCGCCACGGGTCAGGCGCGGGTCCAGGGTGAGGACGAAGTCGCCCTTCTTGGAGCCGACGAGCGCCCCGGACTCCGTCCCCGTCCGGTCCAGGAGGTCCCCCGCGCCACGGGCAAGCTCGCCGAGCATCCCCTCGAGGAGGTCCTCGAAGTCCCCGCCCTTGGCCGCGGACCGCGACCGCTCGTCGGCTCTGGCCCGGCTCGCCGCCTCGATCGCCGTGAGCCGCTCATGGACGCCCTTGAAGCCCTCGTTGATCTCCTGGCGGAACTGGTGCAGGGGGGAGCCCAGCCGCGTCGGGTCCAGGAGCACGGCCAGCCGCGAGCTGTCCCCGTCGAAGTAGGTGCCCAGGAGAACGCGCATGCGCCCGATGGCGGAGTCCCGCTTGGTCTCGTCGAACAGGTCGGTGACGAACTTCTGCAGGGCGCCCCGGTCCCCCAGGAACCGCTCGAGCGTGCGCGGCAGCCGGCCGTCGCCGTCCGCGAAGTTCGAGCGCAGCACGTCCTCCACGGCTCGTGCCGCCTGCTCGTTGGCGGCCGTCGTCTGGGCGACGAGCTTCTCGAACTCGCGGCGGACGACGTCCGTGTCCATCGACGTCGCCGCGTCCTGGAGGGCAAGCAGGCCGATGCGCAGCGCGCGCTCAGCGAGGGCGGGACGCTCCGCCTCGTCGCGCTCCGCGAGGGCAGCGGCGAGCGCGCCGTCCACGAGGACGAGCCGCTCGACCACGATGCGCTCGCCGTCGATGCGCACGGCTGCCGGGCCGGCGACGGACCGTATGGGAGCGGCGGAGGGGTTGGGCAGCGGGAGGATTCGGGCTTCCATGCCACGGATCCTGGACCCGGCTCGTGCCACCTAGCCTGTCACACCCGGCAGGCGGGCCTGGGCGATCTCGCGACTCCGGCCTACGACGCTGCGCCCACGTGCGGGCAGGAAGCGTGTGCCCGCCGCCCGGCGGGACGCGGTGCGACCTGCGCCCGCAGCTCGTCGACGATCTCCCCGGCCCACGCCCGGACGCGTTCGGTGTTGACCGGGCCCAGGCTCTCGAGCGGATCCGAATCAACCGGCAGGCCGATCGGCCCGAAGACGGCCGCTCCGCGGGCACCGACGGCCCGGGCGACCAGGACGACGCTGCAGTCATCGGCATCGCCCGCGGCGACACCCGCGGGACACCGCCCCCGGCCGATGGGCCCGGCGCAGAACAGCCACACGGGTCGCGACGCAAGTGCGTCCGCGTGGCGGGCGAGGAACCCGCCGCCGTCGGACCGGCGGCTGGGGATGAACACGCCGCTGCCCAGGATGACGGCCGAGTACGGGGTGACGTCCGCGACCTCGGACGCGACCTGGCAGTCCACGGTGAACCCGGCGCGGCGGAGGACGGTGGCGACCGCACCGGCGATCCCGGCGGTTGATCCTGCCCGGTTCGCGAACGCGACGAGCACTGGCTTGGCGCCCATGGCCACTCCTGCTGCTTGGGGGGATCGTCGACCGCCCGGATGGCGGCCGGGAGAGCCCTTGGGCCCCGAATAGGGGGGGCCACGCCCTTGGTGATCAGGGCGCCTCGGCCCGGGCCGAAAGGATCAGGCCCGGTGGCCCCTGAATCCCGGGACCGGCACATCGGCGATCGGCGGGCAGCCCGCCGCGCATGGCAGCCACGCCCCGGAGGTACGATCCGAGGCATGGGTGCTTCTGTCGTCCGGCGCAGCCTCGCGGGCCTGGTTCCGGTCGCCCTTGCCGTCGCCCTCCTGGCCACGGTCGCGCCCGGCCCGGCGTCGGCCCTCGGCCCAGACGTGGCGCTCCGGGTCGACCGCGAGGCCGCCGGCGGCGGGAGGGGCACGCGCGGCGCGGTGGACGCCCTGACGGCCATCGTGCCGGGCACCGTCAATCGGAGCTCGCTGCGGATCGCGGCCACCTACGTCATCGACGCCCGCCTGGCGGTCGCCGCCCGGAGTCTGCGGGGCACGGTGACCATCACGGCCCGCAACGACTCCGGCGCGGGCATCGACCGACTCCGCCTCAACACCGTCATGGGCCCGCTCGGCCGCCTCGTGCTCGGCAGGGTGACCGTCGACGGCCGCACCGTCAGGGCCACCCGGAGCGGCCAGACCATCACCGTTCCCCTGGGAGGCGTCCTGCCCGCGGGCGCGAACGCCACGGTCATCGTCCCGTTCAGTGCCACCCTGCGCTCAACCACCGACGGCAGCACGTGGCTGTTCACGCGCGCCAACGGAATCACCAGCCTCTACCGCTGGGTGCCCTGGATCAGCCGTACGCACCGCCTTCGAGCGGCCCAACTTCGGCGACCCATTCGTCACGCCGGTGAGCACCCGTGCCACCCTGCGGTTCCGCACCGACGTCCCGCTCAAGGTGGTCGTCAACGGGAGACGCACCACGATCTCGGCCGACGGCCTCACCACGACCTGGGCGCTGGCCAACGTGAGGGACGTGGTGGTCAACGCCGCACCTGACTACCGGACCCGGATCCGCGATGTCGGCGACACGTCCATCCGCGTGCACACCCGCCCCGGCCAGCCCTCGGCCGCGATCATGGACGCCGCCGTCAGCGCCGTCACGAAGCTCGAGGCGAAGCTAGGCCCCTACCCGTGGCCGATCCTGCGGATCGTGCAGTCCTCGGGTGGCCTGGGCATGGAGGGCCCCGGGGTCGTCTGGATTCCGGCCGGCGTGGCGCGCTCGAACCTGCGTTACCTGCTGATGCACGAGATCGCCCACCAGTGGTTCTACGGCCTCGTGGGCAACGACCAGGCACGCGAGCCGTTCGCGGACGAGGCGATCACGGACATGGTGGCCAGGTACCTCACCGGGACCCGCCGCGGCTCCCGGTGCACGCCCGGGGCCCTCGACCGGACGATCTACGCCTATTCCGCCGGCTGCTACTACGAGCGCATCTACATCCAGGGCGGCAACCTGCTCGACGACGCCCGGCGGAAGATGGGCAGCGCGGCGTTCTTCGGGGCACTCCGTGGCTACCTCGCCGACCACCGCTGGCAACTCGTGCAGACTCGGACGCTGCTGGACGCCCTCGACGACGGGACCCCGCTGGACCTCGCCCGCGGCTGGCGGACCCGGTTCCCGACGCTGTACTGAGGTCCCCCGTGTCGTCTCCCGATGTCCGGCCGCGCGTTCGCCTCGCCACACCCGACGACGGGCATGCGTGTGCCGCGATCTACGCGCCGTACGTGACGGACAGCTCGATCTCGTTCGAGCTGGTGCCGCCCGACGGCGCCGAGATGGGCGCCCGGATCGCGCGCACGATCGCGCGGACGCCCTGGGTGGTCGCGGAGGTGGACGGCGTCGTGCGGGCGTACGCGTACGGGAGCCGTCACCGGGAGCGTCCGGCCTACGACTGGACCGTGGAGACCGCGGTCTACGTCGATCGCGAGTTCACGCGCCTTGGTCTCGGGCGCAGCGCGATGCGCGCCGTGCTGGCGATCCTCCGGGTACAGGGCGCCCACCTCGTGGTCGCCGGGATCACGCTTCCCAACGACGGCTCGGTCGCGTTGCACCTGGGGCTGGGGTTCGAGCGGATCGGGGGGTTCGAGTCGATCGGCTGGAAGCGCGGGGGCTGGCACGGCGTGGACTGGTTCGCGCTCGAGCTGGGTCCGCGTGCGGACGAGCCCGCGCCGCTGGTCCCGCTGCCGGACCTCGCCGGGACGGCCGTGCTCGAGGCCGCACTGGCTGGCGCGCTCGTGGATCCCGCCTGAGGCCCATCGCATCAGGCCTCGGGAGGCGGCGTCAGCGGTCGCTGGGCCGCCGCCCGACCACCCACCACGCCGCCGGGAACACGACGGCTGCTGCCAGCGCCTTGACGATGTCGAAGGCCAGGAACGGCAGCAGCCCGGCCGCGATGGCCTCCGCGCCGGACATCCCGGTGCTGACCGCGAGCCAGGGCACGCCGATCGCGTAGATCACGGCCGTGCCGAGGAGCGTCGCGCCCATCGCACCGCCCAGCCGGCGGTCCCACCCGAGCTCCGCGAGCCGCCCGATGAGCACCGCGGCAGCCACGAACCCGATCAGATACCCACCGGTCGCGCCCCAGATCACGGAGGGGCCGCCCGTGCCCTGGGCGAAGAACGGCAGGCCGATCACGCCCAGCGCCACGTACAGGAACGCGGCCATCCCACCGCGACGCAAGCCAAGCGCACCGCCGACGACCAGCACGCCGAAGTTCTGCATCGTGAACGGCACGGGATTGCCCGGGATCACGACCGAGATGCGCGCGGTCAGGAAGATCAGCAGTGCACCGGCGATCACGAGGCCGATGTTGCGGAGGCGGGGCGACGTGCGCTCCCCCACGCGGACGGGGACCAGGAAGTCGGCGATCACCAGGCCCTTCTCGGCGACGGGCAGCCGGCTGAGCGACGGGATCGCGTAGGACATGGTCTCCCTCGTGGGCCGGCGGTGGATGGCCGACGCTGCGCGGAGTCTACCAAGTCGCTGTCCGCGGCGACCGGAGCCGTGAGGCGTGGTGCGGAGACCGGCTTCGGGCTACTCGCCGCGGACCGCGCTCACGATGGACCGCCGTCCGGCGATCCGCGCAGGCTGGGCGGCCGCGAGCATCGCCAGCGACACGCCGACCACGAGGACGATCGCGATCGTCGGCCACGGCAGGCGGATGCTGACATCGATTCGCCCGCCGGACGCCGCCACCAGCACGATGCCCACGACAACCCCGGTCGCCGACCCCACCACCGAGCCGATAAGCCCGAGGATCCCGCCCTCGACGAGGACGCTGCGCCACACCTGGCGGCGGCTCATGCCGGCGGCACGGAGCACGCCCAGCTCCCGGACCCGCTCCCAGGTGTCCATCGAGAGCGTGTTGACGATCCCCAGGCCCGCGATGACCAGGGCGGCGACGGCGAGCAGGTCGAGCAGCCCGAAGACGCGGTCCAGCGCGTCCCCGAGCGCCCCCTCCACCGCCGAGATCGGCGCGACGGTCAGGGCGTAGGACGTGGCGAGCTCCGCCACGGCGGGCGCGGCGGTCGATCGTGCATCCGGCACGTAGCGGATCGCGAACGCGTCCGCTCCGACGACGCCGAATGAGGCCTCGGCATCGGGCCAGCCGACCAGCACGGCCTCGCCGGTGCGGCCGGGGAACGAGCGCTCCACGATGCCCACGACCTCAAGCGCAACCGGACCACCGGACCCGACCACGGCGAGCACGTCACCGAGGCCGAGTCCCAGGCGCTGCGCCCGGGCCTGGGGCAGGATCACGGTGCCACTCTCGTCGAGAGCCCCCAGGGCTGCGGCACGATCCCCGGCCGTGAACGTGAGACGGCCGTCGCCGGCGAAGTCGGTTCCACGGATGGCCGTGGCCTCGAGGCGGGTGCCCTCGAGGGCGAGGTCGAAGTTGGCGAGCGGCGTCGCGAGGGTGACGCCCGGGATGGAAGCGAGCTGCTCGTCCACGCCGCCGTCGCCGACGGGCGCGGGCGCGATCGCGGTGAGGATCTCGTCCCCCGGAACGACGTCGGCGAGCCAGGCCGTGGCAGTGACACGGGCGTTGGCGCCGACAACGCCGAGGGCGACGACCATCGCGAGGCCGACGACGAGCGTGCCGACCGTGAGCGTGGTCCGGGCACGATCGCGCGCGAGCGCGGCGCGCGCCAGCCGCTCCTCGAGGCGCAACCCCAACCGGAAGGGCAGGCCGGCCACGTACCCCAGCGGGCCGAGCAGCGCCGGGGTTATCAGGACGCCGAGCAGCATGAGGGCGTAGATCGCGACCGCGAGCACCCACCCCATCGGTGAGGCGGCGGTCACCGGCAGCAGGAGGATCGCCAGCGCGCCAACGGCGATGACCACGACGATCAGCCAGCCGATGCGCGAGCGCGCACCGGTCGCCGCGTCCGAGCGCGCACGAAGGGCGGTGACCGGGCTCACCGATGCGGCCCTGCGGGCAGGCTCCAGGGCGGCAACCAGCGTCACCAGGATCCCGACGGCCAGGCCGGCGAGCAGGACGGGCGCCGTGAACTGGGGCGAGTCCAGGGTGACGCTCCCGACCGCACCCAGCCATGCCGCGACGAGCAGCGCGAGGGCCGCCCCACCCGCAACCCCGAGGAGCGAGCCGGCCAGGCCGAGCAGCAGCGCCTGGACTTCCACGATCCGGACCAGCTGGCCCCGGGTCGCGCCCCCCGCGCGCAGCAGGCCGAGCTCCCGGATCCGCTCCACGACGGTCATCGAGGTTGCGTTGAGCACGAGGAAGGCGGCAGCGAACAGCGTGATCGACGCCAGCAGCGCCATCATCGCCCGGATGTCGGCCGTGCTGGCGCGCATCGACGCCGCGACGTCGCCCGGGACCGAGAGCACGTACGGCTCGGTCACGAGCGCACCCTCGATGGCACCCTTGACGGCGTCGAGATCGGCGCCCGGCACGAGGACGACATCCACCCTCGTGATGCCGTGCAGGGCGTGATCAGGTGTCTCCTCCCCGTCCGCGAGGAGCAGTCGGTGGGCAGTCGCGATCGGCAGGACGACCGTGCGGCCGGAGGAGCCCAGGGCCGGCCCGTCGCCCGCGAGGATCCCGGTCACGGAGACCTTGACCGGCGCGCCGGTCCCGAGGATCGACAGCTCCGAGCCCAGGTCGAGACCCTCGGCGGCCGCGAGCCGCTCCGTCACCAGGGCGCCGGCATCTCCCGTGGCGGGCAGCGGCGCACCGCGGACGACGACGAGGTCGCGGACGCGCGGTTCCCGGGCTGGGTCGATCCCGAGGACGGCGACAGGCCGCGTGACGATCGGGCGTCCGGGGGCCGAGCCGATGAACGACCGGCGCTCGATCGCGGGCGCCGTGAGCGCGACGCCCGGCATGGCGTCGAGCGCCTGCAGGGTGGTGTCGGACAGGCCCGTCTCCGCGAACGCGGCGACGCGCAGGTCTGCACGGCCCGCCATCGACGCGACGGTCCGCTCGATCGATGCGTCCAGTCCTGCGCTGGTGGCGAGGGCCGCCACGAGCACGGCGACGCCGATCGCGATGCCGAAGATCGTCAGGAGGCTCCGGGCCGGGCGGGCGACCAGCCCGCGCCAGGCATACGGGACGAAGCCGCGCATGGCGGGCGGCTAGAGACCCAGCTGGGCGAGACGGGCGATGAGCGGCGCCGCGGCATGATCTGCGCGGCGTCCCAGGACGATCTCGTCCTGGACCGTCCCGTCGCCGATCACCAGGACCCGGTCCGCGTACGCCGCGGCCTTGGCGTCGTGCGTGACGAGCACGATCGTCTGGCCGCGCTCCACGCAGGTCCGCCACAGGGCGTCGAGGATGTCCTGCCCGGTCCGGAAGTCCAGGTTCCCGGTGGGCTCGTCCGCGAACAGGAGTGCCGGGCGGGTGACGATGGCGCGGGCCACGGCCACGCGCTGCTGCTCGCCGGCCGAGAGCTGCTCGGGCTTGTGGCGCTCCTTGCCGACGAGGTCCACCAGCGTGATGGCGTCGCGGACGCGCGCGGCGACGTCGCCGCTCCGGGGGTCGTGGCCGGCAATGGTGAACGGCAGGCTGACGTTCTCGACGACGTTGAGCAGCGGGACCAGGTTGAACGACTGGAAGACGAACCCGGTTCGCTCGCGGCGGAGGCGCGTCGCCTGGTCGTCGGAGAGGCGGCTGATGTCCTCGCCCTCGAGGAGCACCTCGCCGGACGTGGGCCGGTCCAGGCCCCCCAGGAGCTGGAGCAGGGTGCTCTTGCCCGAGCCCGACGGACCCATCAGGGCCACGAACTCGCCTGGCGCCACGGCGAGCGAGACGCCTCGCACGGCCTCCACGGTCTCGCCGGGCATGGGGTACTGCTTGGTGAGGCTGCGGGCTTCCAGGATTGGCAGGGTGGCGGCTCCGCCCTGCGTCGGGGCGGCGTCGGGGGCCGGTGCGGTCTGCGTCATGCGCCTGGTCGGGCTCCCTGCTGCGGCGGTGTGATCCATACCGTAGCGGTGCGGTCCGGTGCGGTCAGGGGCTCGATGGTCCCGGGTGCGGCTGGGACCCGCTGTCGCGATGCCGGCTCTGGCCGGCGCCTCACCACCCGAAGAACTGGGCCGAGACGGCGGACAGGATGGAGTCCACGAGCCCCTGTCCCGCGGGGACGTCGGTCACGCGCAGGCCGCCGGCCGGGAGGTCTCCTCCGTTCCATGCGGTAGGTCGCACCGGGACAGCCAGCGGCGTGACGGCCACCGGGCTCGCGGAAGGCGTCGGCCGGGGCGTGGGGCTCGGGCTCGCCGTGGGGCTCGGGCTCGGACTCAGCGTCGGCGAGGGGATCGGGGAGGCCGTGGGCTGCGGCGTCGTCGCGGCCTGTGGTGGCTGCGTGGGCTTCTCGGTCGCCCGCGGGGCGGGCCTGGGCTTCGCTGTCGGCTCGGCTGTCGGCTTCGCAGTCGGCTTGGGGGTCGGCTTGGGCGTCGGCTTGGGCGTCGGGGCGGCGGTCGGGTTGGCTGGAGGTTCGGCCGTCGGGGCGGCGGTCGGGTTGGCCGTCGGGGCGGCGGTCGGGTTGGCCGTCGGGGCGGCGGTGGGCTCGGGGTCGGCTTCGGAGTCGGCGTCGGCGTCGGCTTCGGCGTCGGAGTCGGCTCGGGCGTCGGCGCCGTCCCGCACTTGTCCGCGAACAGGACCGTCCAGACAAAGTGGTCACCGGCAGCACGGTAGGCCCCGACGGCGACGACGTCCCACGCCTCGCCCATGATGTTGGCGCGGTGGCCGGACGAGTCCATGAACAGCCCGAAGACGTACGCGGTCACGTCTTCCTCGGATGCGCCCGGCCAGGTCGCCTGGCCGATGTTCTCGCCGGCGACCTTGAAGCAGTAGTTGTACTCGTGCTGCATGTACCAGAACACGTTGTGGTCAGTTCCCGAGCCCGGGATCGTGTGCGAGAAGTAGTCCCGCTGGGCCATGTCCTTGCTTCGCCAGCGGGCGATCGTGCGCAGCGCCGTGTCGAGCTTGAGCGTCCGCAGGCCGCCCGACGCCCGGGCCTGGTTCTGCAGCGTGATCAACTGCGACTCGGACCCGGAGCTGATGGTGTTCTCGTCCCAGCCGCGGACCGTGGGGGCGAGGTACAGCCCGGCGGACGAGCTGAGCGCCACGGCCAGGGCGACGGCAACGGCGACACGCCGGGTCGCTCCGTGCAGGTCGAGGGGGCGATGGATCGGCGTGAACCGGATCATGCGGATGGAGGTCTCGCAGGGCGCCCGGCGGGGGTTCCGGGTCTTCCTTCACGCTAGGTCCCCGTCGTCCTCAGTTCTCCGGCGCAAAGGTCCCGCCGGACTCGGCCCTCGGTACCAGTCCACCCCGGCTCCCGGCCCCTGCCCGAGGTCGGGTACACTCCCCCTCGCCCCATGGGTCGATGCGTGCCACGAGCGCGACACTCCGGGCATCTTGGTGGCCTTAGCTCAATGGCAGAGCATCGGATTGTGGCTCCGAAGGTTGCGGGTTCGAGCCCCGTAGGCCACCCCAAGCCCTGATCAGCGGCCCCGACTCGGGCCGCCCCGAAACGACCTGACGCGACACCATAGGGTCCCAGTTAGGGTCCCGGAAGTTGGGCTCTTCTAGTCCACCTCGCGACCTCCGGCGCGCTGGTCGGGGCGAGAGGGTTGGAGCCGACACAACGTCGCCTCTTGTGATGATCCCCGTGATGAACGTCCCGAGCTATGCCCATAGGCCTCGTGGCATCGCCTAGCCATCGGTCGAGAGGGCGTAGCGGGTCAGCCACACGCTGCCGCCGTCGCACGTCTACACGGATGCGTCCGGTGGCGGGGAGTGGAACGGCATGTCCGGCAGACGAGCGACCGTGGTCGCGATCCTGGCAGTGATCCTCGTCGCGTGTAGCGCGGAGGTGAAGGTCACGCCGTCATCGCCGGTCAGCCCCAGTCCATCCCACGGCCCGTCGTCGCTGGCGACGGTGAGCCCGGCACCAACCGCCGTCCTCGCCACCCCAGCCCCGGCCGCGACGGTCACGCCTGCCCGGAACGCAACGCCGGTCCCCGTGCCGCCCAAGCCGACCCGCGTGAAGTTCCGTGCGAGCAATGAATGCCTCGGCAAGTCGTGCCAGTGGTACAAGTACAGCCAGACGGTGACCTGGAAGGCACCCCGGACCAAGGGCGTCGAGATCCGGGTCTACGGCGTGACGGAGTGCCTCGCCCTGCCGGCCCGCCCCAAGCCGGGGACCGACGGACCGTGCCTGGTCAAGAACACGCCCCTGCCCGAGTCGGTCCGCACGCTCCTCGCCACGGCCCCAGCGCCCGCCGGCAAGGCGAGCTGGAGCTGGATCGCAGAGGAGCCTGGCTGCGACATCTGGTACCCGGTTGGCGGTCCCCCCGACGGGAACGCCTACTACGCCGTCGTCGTCGCTGCGTACAGCACGTCCGGCCATTCGATCTTCGCCATCGCCGAGCCCGGCAAGTGGGTGGAACCGGACTGGCAGCCCGGGGACACCTTCTGCTGAGAGGCCAGCCACCGGACGCTAGACGGCGCGTTCAGTTCTCGGGCCGACGGTGCAGTCGCGGCAGGGGGGACGCCTCCGGGGCTGGTGTGCCCGGCCAGCCCACGGGTCGCCTCGATGATCCCCTTGAGGACATCGACGGGGACCCTCGGAGGTGATCGTGGCGGCGAAGCCGCGTCCCTCGCTGATCATGGCCGGACGACCGAACAGGATCTGGAGCCGGTCGATCAGGAGCGCCAGGTCGCGGGGGTGATCCGCATGGCCGGCACCTCGACCCACGCGCCGTCGATGAGCTTCTTCTCGGTCGCCCAGAGGTCGCCCGGAACTTGGTGATCGCCTCGTCGATGGCCTCGATGGCGTGGTCGCGGACCTCGGCCTCGCGGGCAGCAGCGCGGTCGGCATGCTGCTGGATGTACGTCGAGGTGGCGCGGTCCCGGTAGGCCCGACGCTTCTCCGCCCAGTTGCCCTGCCGCGCCTGGACCATGACCGCGCTGTGGGCGGTGACGCCGTGGCGGCGGCACAGCTCGCGCAGGCTCATGGTGCCGGTGATGTACTCGCGCTCGAGGGCCTGGTAGTCGCGGACCCGGTTCGTGGTGGCCGCCTTCGGCTGTCCCGGCCTCCGGCTGCTCCTCGCCGCGACGAGGGGCGGAGTCACCGTCTGGGGTGATCGTAGCTGCGGGACTTCCGCTCGACAACGGGTGGACGGATGCACGCGAGGCGCGACGGTCGTTTCCGGGACTTCGCGCTCGGGAAGATGACGGGGTGGGGCGGGTCCCCAGGATCGAGAAGCCCGTACCCCTGTAGCTGATCCCCGTGTGGATGATCCCCACTCACGCCTGAGGGTCGCGGCGATGGTCAGCTTGGCGACCGCCTCGGACAGCGGCTGAGCGTGGACGGTGGACACGACCTGGACAGGTGCTGGACGGGGTCAGGACGGGCCGTCGAGCTGACCATGTGATCAGCGGCGGGCAGACCGGGTCTCGTCGCGACGCTCGGGTCGAGGCGTCGTCCTCGGGATGTCGGAGGGCCGAGGCGGGGCAGAGGCCGCGCCAAGGGTCCTGACGGCACTTGCCCGTGCGCCGGTCGAGACGGATGCTCGACGCCGCACGGGAGGCTGCGAAGCGCGACCCAAACCCTGGCCGCCGGGACCGCGCCGAGCCACTGGCGAACCCGACCCGCCCGAAGCAGGAGTGGGTCATGGAGCACCTCCGCGACGAGATCCGCATCGAGGCACCCATCGAGCATGTCTGGGCCTACATGATCGATGGCTCGCACTGGGACGAGATCCAGCCACGGGCCAAGCACACCGACTTCAGCGGACCGCTGGACCAGGTCGGGACGACGTTCGTCCAGACCGGGCGGATGATGGGCTTCGAGTCGAAGACAACGCTCACGGTCGTCGTGGTCGAGCCGCAGCGGCTCTTCCATGTCCGGGGCGACTCCGGTCCGTGGGACATGATCTGGCGGCTCGAGCCCGCCGGTGACGCGACCCACCTGGTCCTCGAGTCCGACTACGAGATGCCGAAGCACATCCCCGGGTTCGTCAAGAACCTCATGACGAAGAGCTGGATGGAAGGGAACGTCCACAAGATCCTCGTGGACATCAAGGCGTTCACCGAGGCGACGGTCCCCGTTCACGCCTGAGGTGTCCGTACCCTCGACTGAGTGTCATCCTCCTCTGCGTCTGACGGCTTGGCTCGTACCCTCGCTGCCCGCCTGTCTCGGCGTGGCTTTCATAGGTTGTGCCGGCCGTCAGGCATGCCGGACCGGCCGGCGTGACTTGATAGGAGCGTGGCATCGCCCCCACTCAGGTGTGTCCGCCGACCGGTCCTCGGTCGTCACCTCGGACGAGGAGGAGACAGGGACATGGTCGATCCTGGGCGCAGATCTGCACAAGCGGAGCCACACGGTCGTGGTGATCGACGAGACCGGGCGCAAGCTCGACGAGAAGACCGTCGCCGCCACGGGCGAGGGGCATCTCGAGTTGCGACGCTGGGCCATCCGCTGGCCCGACCGGCGCTGGGCGCTCGAGGACTGCCGGCACCTCAGCCGGCGGCTCGAGGCCGATCTCGTGGTCGCTGGCGAGTCGGTCGTACGGGTGCCCGCCGAAGCTGATGGCGGGTGCGCGACGTGAGCGCCCGGGAGCCCGGCAAGAGCGATCCGATCGACGCGCTCTCGGTCGCCCGGGCCGCGCTGCGGGAGCCCGACCTGCCGGTCGCGCGGCTCGACGGACCCGAGCGCGACGTGCGCCTGCTCGTCGACCATCGCGAGGACCTGGTGGCCGACCGGACCCAGGCGATCAGAACCGCCTCCGTTGGCACCTTCACGAGCTGCAGCCGGGCGACGAGCCCAAGCCCCGCTCGCTCGACCGGTCCATTGTCCTCGCCGCGCTCGAGCGGCGACTGGCACCACTCGAGGGGACGGTCGCCCGGATCGCCCGCGACTCGTCACCCGGATCCGCGACCTGAGCGGCACGATCGACGCCCTCGAGCGTGAGATCGCGAGGCTCGCCGAGCGCCTGGCACCCTTGCTGCTCGCGCTCCAGGGCTGCGGGCATCTCTCGGCGGCGCAAGCTCCTGGGCGAGACGGCCGGCATCGGCCGCTTCAGCCGGAGCGCCCAGTTCGCCCGTCACAACGGCACAGCACCGGTCCCGGTCTGGTCGGGCAACGTGATCCGTCACCGCCTCAGCCGGGGTGGCAACCGCCAGCTCAACGTCGTCCTCCACCGGATCGCCATCACCCAGATCCGCCTCGGCGGTCCGGGTCGTGCGTACTTCGCGCACCGCCTCGCGGCCGGTGACACCAAGACCGAGGCGATCCGCGCCCTGCGCCGCCGGATCAGCGACGAGGTCTTCCGCCGAATGCGCGACGATGAAGCCGCTCAAGCCGCCATTCCGGCCAACCTGCCGGCCGCGGCTTGACATAGGAGCAACCGTAGCTCGCTGGAGGGCCGCACCCGGCACCTCGACTCGCTCACCATCCCCGCAGAACGGGACGCGGACGTGCCCCGGTCGCCCACCTTTGGGCAGACCGGGGCGCTCCATGTCGGATCAGGCGCTCGAGCCTCGTGTCGCGGCCAGCGCCGCCGGACCGGACGCCGGCTGCGGACGCCGGTGCAGGAAGACCAGCATGAGCAGGGCGACGGCTCCCACGAACAGGCCCAGCGCCACGGCCGTGAGGTAGAGCGCCGGCTCCTGGCCCGGGAACGGTCCGAGCACGACGAGGATCAGCGCCCCCAGCAGGGGGACCATGAGAAGCAGGAAGGGGACCGTCGATGCCACGCTCCGGGCTGGTGACAGGTCGCGACGACCTCGCGCGCCTCGGTCGTCCGCTCCCCCACGATCCACAGGCCGAGCCAGAGGCCGAGCGCCAGGAGGCTGCATGGCATCCAGAGTGTGTGACCGGTGATGTCGTAGCGGCTGATGATGACTGGGGTCAGGGCGGCGATGACCACCCAGATCGCGAACGACATCACGGTGCGGATGTACGTGACCTCCTGCGGCTCGCTCGCCCCGCCGCTGCGCACGGCGATGAGCGCCCCGAAGCCGACGAACACGCCGGCGATCCCCGCCAGCCCCATGAACAGCTCGGTGTCCTGCATGTCCAACACCTCCCGCACATCGTGATCGGGGTCAGGATGGGCGCGACGTTTAGGGCCGTCGAGAGGCGGACGACCCCCGGATGCCCGGGCAAGCTGCCGTGACGATGCTGGGGATCGGTCGGGTGCGATCCAGCGACTCCCCTCGACATCCACATTCAGTCGCGGGATGCCCGGGCGGTGTTGACCCTGCTTGGTGGGGCGTTCCCCGATGTTCCGGGGGTAGTGCCGCAGCACCCGCTCCAACGCCTCGCCGGTCAGCCCACGCCCGGGCCGACGGGCTGGTCGGTGGTGGCTGGCTGGTTCACGTCGCGCCGGGCGAAGAAGTCGAACACGTCCTGTGGGAGCCGTTCGTCGGATACCCCCGCCAGGTGGTCCTTGCCCTCGTACAGCCTGAATGTGCAGTCGGGGATGAGTCGGGCCGTCTCCTCGACAACGTCCCTCGTGAAGAACTGGTCCTCGGCTGCGCCGATCAGGAGCACCGGGATGGGGATGTCGGGGAGGATCTCCCGGGCATTGAAGGCCACCTCCGCTTCCGCCTCGACCAGCGTGTCGCTGCGGAACGACGGGTGGGCGTCCCGGTAGACGAACGGCGCCATGAGCGAACCAAGGACCCGTCCCGATCCTCGCGGCCAGCTCCTGTACACGCTGTCGAACATCGAGGCGATGGCCTCGGCGATCCTCCCCTCGCTCAGCAACCTGGCGTAGGTGAGATCCCCTGCCGAGCCGGGCCCGTTCGCCACGTAGCCGGCGACCGCGATGGCGATGCCACCGAGGCGGGCGGGATGACGGGCAGCGAGGTAGAAGGCGATCATGCCCCCGGTGGAGAGGCCGAGCGCCGCATCCACCCTTCCGTCGAACTCGTCGGCGATCAGCCGCCCATAGTCGTCGGCCATGTCCGCGATGGAGTACCCCTTGGGCATGTTCCGCTTCCTGGTGACCACCCAGGCCGTGTAGCCGTCCTCCACCAGCGGATGGGCCACCCTCAGGTGCCTCGAGAGGTGCATCCCGCTCGGTGTGAGGTTGCCCGGGCCGCCTGGGATCACCAGCAGGGCTCTCGGCCCGGCGCCCCAGCGGGCGTAAGCCATCCCGTTCGGGAACATGCCGGTAACGGGCTTCGGGATCGCAGATCCGCGCCCCATGAGGCGAGCGAAGGCGAACGCGCCGCCCGCAACGACGGCCATCGTCCCGCCTGCGACGAGGGCGACCGTGGTGACACGGCGC
Organism: uncultured Chloroflexia bacterium; assembly: GCA_963754485.1. Classification (GTDB taxonomy): domain Bacteria; phylum Chloroflexota; class Limnocylindria; order Limnocylindrales; family CSP1-4; genus CAIXZV01. Next base: position 61,683 of record CAVWFY010000001.1, read on the forward strand.
ATGGCGTCAGCCTCCCCGGGGACGCCCGGCGCGGGTCGGTCTCGCCAGTGGCTCGGCGCGGTCCCGGCGACCAGGGTGTGGCCCGCGCGTCAAAGCCTTCCCGCTGCCATGGAGACGCTGCGCTCGGGCATCTGTTACAGCAAGACCCATCCGGCAGGGTGCATCCGCGCACCGAGTCACGACGCCCCCGGCTTTCGGCCCAGAGTTGGCAGAACCAATCCGCCATCCCGGCCAGGGTGCTGGCGTAGGGCATGAACACCAGGTTGGGCCGGGCTTTGGCCGTAGCAAAGAGATAGAGAGCGTGGCCAGGCGATAGGCCGGATTGTGATCGACATCGGCGTCTTTGAGGCGCTGATCCATGAACCGGGCCCCGGCGAGGAGTTCCTCCACGTCAATGCCGGCCAGGACGGCAGGCAAGAGCCCCACCGCCGAGAGCACCGAAAAGCGGCCGCCGACGTTGGGGGGAACGGCCAGGGAAGCCAGGCGCTCTTTAGCCCGCCAGGCTCCGAAGCGGCCCCTTTTCCGGATCGGTAGTGATGACCAGGCGCTCCCGGGCCGTGACCTCCCCCACCCGGGCTTTTAACAGCTTGTATATCCACAGGAACTGGGCCAGGGTTTCGGCGGTATTGCCGGATTTGCTGATGACGTTGAAGGCGGTGCGGCGCATATCCAGGCCGTCCAGCAGGCCGGTACAGGTAGTCGGGGTCAACGTTGTCGGCGACCCAGAGTCCCAGCTTCAGCTGGCGGCGGGCCATGGGGAACTTGTTGTGTTGGGGGTGACACAAGGCCTGATGCAGGGCCCGGGTCCCCAGGGCGGAGCCCCCGATCCCCAGCACCACCAAATCCCAGCACCACTCCAGCAGCGGTTTGGCAACCTTACGCACCTCTTTGACGACCTCGGTCTGATAGGGCAACTCCATGAAACCCAGCTGGCCGGCCTCCCGCTGGCTGGCCAGGGACTGATGAAACGCCTTTAGCCGGGGAGCTAACCCTTGCAGGTCCGTTTCGGTAAGGCCGCGTCTTCCAGGAACTCGGCCATGGTATAATTGTGGTCGAGGCTCAACTTCATGCCTTGGGTCCACTTCTGGGGTCTTCGTAACGCTTCATGGACATCTCGCTTTCAAAGGTGCGGGCCGGGTCAACCCCCGGGACCGAAAAGTTACCGTCTCTCCATACTTTAGCCCGAGAGTGGCTCCGGGAGATTCAAGGGGAATCGGTGCGCCGCCTGATCGCCCGATCTTTCCTTGACATCATTCCGATACCGCCATAAGGATACGATTAATTATAACAAAAAGGGTTGCTGGTGTGACCGCCCCTTTACGACCTGTAAAAAATGTTGACAGATTCAGGCGGCCGCGGGGCTCTCAATCCTGGGGCTTTGGCTATTTTTCCTTAATTATTCCAGTAGTTGTCTTGAGTCAGGCGATCTGGCGGGGTTGGAACGACCATTGCTTAGCATATCAATGACGCAGTATGTCCAAGAATTGTGGAACTGGCCCAGCCGGGGGAAGCGCCGGGC
>CAVWFY010000002.1:0-15015 GCA_963754485.1 uncultured Chloroflexia bacterium
TCAAGAACGCCAATCGGGAGGCGCGGATCAGCGTGAAGCTGGTGGCCGAGGTGGGCGTGGGCACGGTCGCAGCGGGCGTTGCCAAGGCCCACGCGGACGTGATCCTCATCTCGGGCCACGACGGCGGAACGGGCGCCTCGCCCCTCACGTCCATCAAGCACGCCGGCATCCCGTGGGAGCTGGGCCTGGCCGAGGCGCACCAGGTCCTGCTCATGAACGACCTGCGCAGCCGGGTCGTGGTGGAGGTGGACGGGCAGCTCAAGACCGGCCGTGACGTGGTGGTGGGTGCCCTGCTGGGTGCCGAGGAGTTCGGGTTCGCGACCGCCCCACTGGTGGCGATGGGCTGCGTGATGATGCGGGCCTGCCACCTCAACACCTGCCCGGTCGGCGTGGCCACGCAGGACCCCGAGCTGCGCAAGCGGTTCGCCGGCGAGCCGGAGCACGTCGTCAACTTCATGACGTTCATCGCCCGTGAGGTGCGCGAGCACATGGCGCGCCTGGGCTTCCGGACGATGGACGAGATGGTCGGACGGGCCGACCGCCTGGAGATGCGCCCGGCGCTGGACCACTGGAAGGCGCGCGGCCTGGACTTCAGCCGCCTCCTCGCGCTTCCGGACGTCCCGGGCACCTACGAGGGCCGGCGCACGATCCCCCAGCAGCACGGCGTGGAGTCATCGCTGGACGCCACGACCCTGCTCGCGCTGGCGGCGCCCGCCCTGACCGAGGGGCTCCGGGTGCGGGCCACGCTGCCGATCCGCAACATCAACCGGACCGTGGGCACGATGCTCGGCTCCGAGGTGACCCGGCGCTGGGGCCGCGACGGCCTGCCGGACGACACGATCGACCTCACCTTCACCGGGTCCGCGGGCCAGAGCTTCGGCGCCTTCATCCCGCGTGGCGTGACTCTGCGGATCATCGGCGACGTGAACGACTACGTGGGCAAGGGCCTGTCGGGCGGGCGGATCATCGTCCGGGTCCCGCCGGAGGTCCCCTACGACACCCACCTCAACGTGGTCGCGGGCAACGTCGCGCTGTATGGCGCCACCGCGGGCGAGCTGTTCATGGAGGGCGTCGCGGGCGAGCGGTTCGCCGTCCGCAACTCCGGCGCCACCGCGGTGACCGAGGGCGTGGGCGACCATGGATGCGAGTACATGACCGGTGGGCGGGTGCTCGTGCTGGGGCGGACCGGTCGCAACTTCGCGGCCGGCATGAGCGGCGGCATCGCCTGGGTCCACGACGGTGAGGGGACGTTCGCGGCCCGCTGCAACCGGGAGATGGTGGGGCTGGAGCCCCTGGCCGACCATCCGGAGGAGGCGGCGGAGGTCCGCGAGCTCATCGAGCGGCACGCTGAGCTCTGCCGGTCCGAGCGGGCCGACGCGCTGCTCGCCGACTGGGCGGCCGAGCTGCCGCGCTTCGTGCGCGTCATCCCCCACGACTACCGGCGTGTCCTCGAGGCACAGGCCCGCATGCGCGCGACCGGGCTCTCGCAGGACGAGGCCGAGATGGCTGCCTTCGAGGAGAACGCGCGCGACCTGGCGCGGGTGGGCGGCTCCTGATGGGCAACCCTACGGGCTTCATCCAGATCACCAGGCGGTCACAGCCGTCGCGCCCGCCGCTGGAGCGGATCCGGGACTGGAGCGAGGAGCACCCGCGCCTCTCGGGGGACGAGCTGGGCGAGCAGGGTGCCCGGTGCATGGACTGCGGGATCCCCTACTGCCACACCGGGGTGCTCATCAGCGGCATGGCATCGGGCTGCCCGATCAACAACCTCATCCCGGAGTGGAACGACCTCGTCTACCGCGGCCAGTGGCGCGAAGCGTCGATCCGCCTCCACCTGACCAACAACTTCCCCGAGTTCACCGGGCGCGTCTGCCCGGCGCCCTGCGAGGGATCGTGCACGGTGGGCCTGAACGGCGACCCGGTGGCGATCAAGACCATCGAGCAGGAGATCGCGGATCGCGCGTGGGAGGAGGGCTGGATCACCCCCACGCCACCGCTCGCGCGTACCGGCAGGACCGTGGCGATCATCGGGTCCGGACCGGCCGGGCTGGCCGCGGCGGACGAGCTGAACCGGATGGGCCACCTTGTCACCGTCTTCGAGCGGGCCGGACGCATCGGCGGGCTGCTGATGTATGGCATCCCGAACATGAAGCTGGACAAGGACGTCGTCGCCCGGCGGGTCGGGCTGATGGAGGCGGAGGGCATCACGTTCCGTACCGGCGTCTCCGTGGGGGCGGACGTGTCCGCCGAGGAGATCGAGGCGACGCACGATGCGGTCGTGCTCGCCACGGGCTCGACGGTCGCGCGTGACCTCGCCGTCCCGGGCCGCGAGCTGGGCGGCATCCACCTGGCGATGAGCTTCCTGCGCGGCAACACGCGGCGCCTCCTGGACGGCGGCTCGGAGGCCGAGGCCCCCATCGACGCCGCGGGCAGGGATGTGCTCGTGATCGGCGGCGGTGACACCGGCACGGACTGCGTGGGGACCGCCATCCGCCAGGGAGCCCGGAGCGTCCGCCAGCTGGAGCTGCTCGCCCGGCCGCCGTCCGAGCGCGCGCCGGGCAACCCGTGGCCCGAGTGGCCGAAGGTCTACAAGCTGGACTACGGCCAGGAGGAGGCCGCTGCGCTATGGGGCGAGGACCCGCGTCGCTACTCCACGACGACGCGCCGGTTCATCGGCCGCAACGAGCGGGTCGTGGGAGCGGAGATCGCGGACATCAGCTGGCAGCCAGGCCCGGACGGGCGCGTGACCATGCGCGAGGTTGCTGGCACGGCCCAGGTGATCCCGGCCGACCTGGTGCTCCTCGCCCTCGGCTTCACCGGCCCGGAGCCCGCCGTGCCGAAGGCCTTCGAGTGCGAGATGGACCCGCGCGGCAACGTGCGCACGGGCGACGACCGGATGACGAGCGTGCCCGGCGTGTTCGCGGCGGGCGACTGCGTGCGCGGCCAGTCGCTCGTGGTCTGGGCGATCCGCGAGGGGCGGGCCGCCGCCGAGGGTGTGGACCGCTACCTGTCGCGGGTAACCCAGCGCTAGTTCGAGCTGCCCGCCAGCCCCCGCCGGTCCACCGCGAACGGGGCCAGCCGCGCCCCAAGCAGCCTGAGCTCCCGGTCCAGCAGCGCGTCGATGTCCCGCAGCCGCTCGTCCGCGCTCGCCGCCTCCAGGAGCGCCTGCCGGCGGTCCGGCTCCACCTGGACGATGCCGGTCAGCAGGAACGACAGCGCCGACGGGTCTTCCGGGATCCGGAGGGCCACGCGGACGGCGTCCGGGTCATCCACGGTGAACGGGCGCGGGTCGGTTCCGGGCGCCGGGATCTCACCGGGCCATCGGGCGCCGGCCACCTCATCGCCGTCGTCGTCCTCGTCTCCGTCGTCGTCCTCGTCTCCGTCGTCGTCCTCGACCTCCTCCGTCTCGACCTCCATCTGGACGTCGATGGGCTCCGCCGTCTCCCCGTCCCGTGGCTGGAGCAGGCGCAGGTAGTCCACGAACCGGCGCGTGACGCGGTCGACCAGCTCCTCCGCCTCGTCGTCGTCAGCCTCGCCGGGCCCGTCAGGGTAGGGGTCCACGTCCGCCACCAGGTAGGGGGCGATCTCCGTGTGCACCTCGCGTACGAGGAACCGTGCCGTGCCCACGGCCAGGACGTCCCAGCGCCCGTCCGCGTGCTTGCTGGCCTCGCGGATCTCGGCGAACGTGCCCACGCCGGCGATGGCCAGCTCCTGGCTCGAGCCACCGCGGCGCGCAACCTCGCTGCCCTCCCGGATCAGCACCACGCCGAAGGGCGAGTTCGAGTCGAGGCAGCGTCGCACCATCACCCGGTAGCGCTCCTCGAACACGTGGAGTGGGAGCGCGATGCCGGGCGCAAGGACGGTGTGGAGCGGGAAGAGCGGGATCTGCATCTGCGTGCGGGGAGCCTGATGGAAACGCCGCCGGGGGTGCCGGCGGCGTCGGGGTTCGATGGGACGAGAGCGGGAGGGGTCGATTGCCCCGCCGGCGCTACGCGCGCGTCAGTGCGAGCAGGAGCGCGGCGTGCCTTCGCCCTCGGCCGTGCGGAAGCTGGAGCCGCAGCCGCAGCCGGAGACCGCGTTGGGGTTGTTCACCGTGAAGCCCGCGCCCATGAGCGTGTCGACGTAGTCGATCTCGGAGCCCTGGATCAGCGGCACGCTGTTGCTGTCGATGTACACGCGCACGCCGTTGGCATGGAGGACGTTGTCCTCGGCGGTCGGCTGATCCTCGAGCATCATCCCGTAGCGGTAGCCCGAGCACCCGCCGGAGTAGACGTACACGCGGAGGCCGATCTCCGGGTTCGTCTCTTCCTTCGTCAGCTCGGCCAGCTTGGTGGCAGCGGCATCGGTCAGGGAGACGACCGCGGGCTGGGAGACGACCAGGGGCTGGGCGTCGACCGTCGTCTGGGCGTCGATCATGGAACGGTCTCCTTGGGGGGTCGCTGGCTCCGCTCCGGACCGGGTGCGGGCACAGGAGCGATCGTACGCACCGCAACGGATTTCGTCCAGCACCCCCACCGAAACCCCGCGGCGCTGGACGGCGCGGCGTCGCGGGACTCGGCGCGGCGTCGCGGGACTCGGCGCGGCGTCGCGGCGTCGCGGCGTCGCGAGCCGAGACACGCAAGGCTCGCCTGGGCGCCCGGCGCACCAACGGGCGCGTCGCGGGACTCGTGGTGCGCTCGGCGGCCGGGTCGTTGCGTCCACGCCCCCGCCCAGGTGATGAACGGTGCTCCCGACGCTCGTCCCGTTGCGGCGTGCGCCCATTGGGGCGCCACGCGCTCCGCCGTGACTCCGTCGCGACCGCCAGCCGAAGCCTCCTCCGCGTGACTCCATCGCAACCCCGACCGAAATTGGGTCGCGTCGGGCCGCCGCGCGGACCACTCGTCGCCCGTCATCAACGCCCCGTCCGGCTGAGCGGCCCAGAGACCGCGAATCCGCCCCACCGGGACGTGCTTGGCCGGCCACGGGGGCAGCGTGTCGGGAGTCGGCGACGAATGGTCCGCCTGGCGGCCCCGGCCTCCGTCCTCAGCGCGCTTAGTCCTCGACGCGCTCCACGATCGTCGCGATCCCCTGCCCAACGCCGATGCACATCGCCGCGAGCCCGTACCGCCCCCCGGTGCGCGCCAGCTCGTGGACCAGCATCGTCATGAGGCGCGCACCTGAGGCGCCCAAGGGATGCCCCAGGGCGATCGCCCCGCCATTTGGGTTCACGCGCGCCGGGTCGAGGCCCAGCTCGTCCATGCAGGCCACGGACTGGCTCGCGAAGGCCTCGTTGAGCTCGACAACGTCGAGGTCCGCGACGGTCAGCCCGGCACGAGCCAGCGCCTTGCGGACGGCCGGGACGGGCCCGATGCCCATCACGTCCGGGTGCACGCCGGCCACGGCGGTTGCGATGACCCGGGCCATCGGGCGCAGGCCCAGCGCGCGAGCCCGATCCGCCTCGGCCAGGAGCAGCGCCGCGGCGCCGTCGTTGATACCGGAGCTGTTCCCGGCGGTGACGGTCCCGCCCGCACGGAAGGCCGGCTTGAGGGCTGCGAGCGCGTCCGCGGTCGCGTCCGGGCGGGGATGCTCGTCCCGGTCCACCACGGTCACGGCGCCCTTGCGGCCCGGCACCGAGACCGCCACCAGCTGCGAGGCGAACCGCCCCTCCTCGATGGCGGCGCCCGCCCGCCGCTGGCTCTCGAGCGCGAACGCGTCCTGGCGCTCGCGTGGCACGGCGAACTGGTCGGCCACGCACTCGGCGGTCTCGCCCAGCGAGATCGGCGGGAAGGCCTCCTGCATCCGGGGGTTCACGAACCGCCAGCCAAGCGTCGTGTCCTCCATCGTCCGCTGGCCGCGCTCGTACGCCGCCTCCGCCTTGAGCATCACGTATGGAGCCCTGGTCATGGACTCCACGCCACCGGCGATGAACACGTCGCCGTCGCCGGCGCCGATGGCGTGCGAGGCCGTGTTCACTGCCTGGAGCCCGGAGCCGCACAGCCGGTTCACGGTCTGGCCCGCGACCTCCACCGGCAGCCCGGCGAGCAGCGCCGCCATGCGGGCGACGTTGCGGTTGTCCTCGCCGGCCTGGTTGGCGCAGCCGAGGATCACGTCCTCCACGAGGGCCGGGTCGATCCCGGACCGGTCCACGATCGCGCGGATCACCAGGGCGGCCAGGTCGTCCGGGCGGACGGCGGCCAAGGCTCCTCCATAGCGTCCGATGGGCGTGCGGACGGCGTCGATGATCCAGGTCTGCCGGTGGCTGCGGTCGAGGTGTCGGGCCATGCCGGAATTGTAGGAGCCCGCGGCCCCTCCCAGGAGCCCGCGGCCCCGCGCCCGAGCCCGCGACCCCGCGCCCGTGCCGTGGCGGACCCCGGTCAGCGACCCGTCCAGTTCGGCGTGCGCTTCTCCAGAAACGCGATCATCCCCTCGCGCTGGTCCTCGGTCTCGAACAGGGCCTCGAACCGCTCGCGCTCGAAGCGCAGCCCCTGCGCCAACGACACGCCCTGCGCCGCGACCACGGACGCCTTGGCGGCGGCCACGGCGAGCGGCGGCTGCGCGGCGATCCGGCCCGCAAGCTCCAACGCCCGGTCCAGCGTCTCCGCCGTCGGGACAACCAGCGAGACGAGGCCCCACGCCTCGGCCTCTGCTGCCCCGATCCGCCGCCCCGTGAGGATCAGCTCCATCGCCCGCGCCTTCCCGATCGCCCGCGTCAGCCGCTGCGTACCACCCGCCCCGGGGATGACCCCGAGCTTGATCTCGGGCTGCCCGAACTGCGCGTTGTCGCCCGCGACCACCATGTCGCAGGCCATCGCCAGCTCGCAGCCGCCACCCAGCGCCCATCCCCGGACCGCGGCGATGACCGGCGTGTCCATGTGCCCGATCCGGTCCAGCGCCTCGAACGAGTTCGCCTCCCGGAGCTCACGGGGTGAGCAGGCGGCCAGCTCCCGGATGTCGGCGCCGGCGGCGAACGCCTTCTCGCCCGCACCGGTGATCACGATCGCCCGGCAGGCCGGGTCGTCGTCGAGGACCGCCAGCAGGGACCCCAGCTCCGCGACGAGCCCGAACGACAGCGCGTTGTGGGCCTCCGGCCGGTCCAGCGTCAGCAGGGCCACGGCCTCCAGCGGTCCCTCGCCCGCTGGGAAGTCGATACGCACGAGCGGCCGCTCGTCCATCGGCTGGTCGAGGTCGTCGTCCGTCATCGCGAGGCCTCCTGGTGCATCCCGGGCCGGTCCGGTCAGCCCTGGGGGGATTCCGGCTTGCCGGCCACCCGCGCCGTCGTCGCCCGCTCGATCCGCAGGTACCGCGTGCGGTGATACAGGAGCGGCGGCGCACCCGGCTCGTCCAGCGCCAGCCCCTCCACGCGGCCGACATAGAGATAGTGGTCGCCGACCTCGAACCGCTCGGTGACCTCGCACTCCATCGCGGCGATCGCTCCCTCGAGCAGCGGCAGACCGGTTGCCCCGGGACGCCATGCGGCGCCGCAGAACACGTCTCGCCCGGGAGTGACGCCGGCTCCCGCGAAGCAGTCGCTGAGCCACTGCTGGTCCTCGGCCAGGATGTTGACCGCGTAACGACGGCTGGCGTCGATGGCGGGGACGATGAACCGCCTGCGATCCAGCGCGATCACCACGATCGCGGGATCCAGGCTGACCGAGGTGAGCGCGTTGACCGTGATCCCCTGCGGCCGGTCCCCGTCCAGCGCGGTCACCACGGTGACCCCGGTCGCGAACTGGCCGACCACGGTGCGGTAGTCGGCGATCGAGACGTTCACGGGCGAGAGCATACGGCCACGACGGCAACGACTGGCGGTCGCGCCTCCGCCTCCACTGGCTCGAGGGCCGCGTCGGCGCTCGCGCGTGCCGGACAGGCACGGTCGTGGGGTCCCCGCGGGTCTCGGGCGTGGAACCGCGGTTCGTAGGGCTCCGTCGGCGCTCGCGCGTGGCTGGCAGGCACGCAGGACCCCCCGTGCGCGGCGTGCCTGTCTGCGCTGGCGACGAGCTCGACCTTGCGTGGCCAATAGCGTGCCTCACCGACACGCAAGGAGCCGCGGCGGCCAAGGCGGGCGTGGGCGGCTCGCGGTGAGGGCCAGCAGCGTGCCACCGAGGCACGCTCGATACTGGGCCCCGCGGCCGCCCAGCCGGGCCTGGACGCGCGCGCTGCCGGCGGTCGACAGGCCGGGGCGACCTGAAACGTCCCGGGGGACCTGCGCGTCGGGTTCATCAGCCTCACGGCGGTAGGGTCGAGCGGCGAACTGATCGTCTTCGTCCAGGACCCGTCGGCACTCGCGATGCAGGCCGCCACGCTCCCGGCCGAGTGCGCCGCGGGGTCCTGATCGCGTCGGGCCAACAGGCCCCTCTCGCCCCGCCGCGCGGCGCACTACCATCGACGCCATGAGCACCGATACGACTCCCACTGCGGCCACCCGCATCGAGCGGGACTCCATGGGCGAGATGGAGGTCCCTGCGGACGCCCTGTACGGCGCCTCCACCCAGCGGGCAGTCCTCAACTTCCCGATCTCCGGCCAGCGGATGCCGCGCCGCTTCCTGCGCGCGCTCGCGCTCGTGAAGCTGGCCGCGGCCGAGACCAACCAGGGCCTGGGGCTCCTGGATGCCGCGAAGGCCGAGGCGATCGCCGCCGCCGCGCGCGACGTCGCCGATGGCGGCTACGACGAGCACTTCCCGATCGACGTCTACCAGACAGGCTCGGGCACCAGCACCAACACCAACATGAACGAGGTCATCAGCCACCTCGCGTCGGCGCGCCTGGGCGGGGCAAAGGTCCATCCCAACGACGACGTCAACAAGTGCCAGAGCAGCAACGACACGATCCCCACGGCGCTCCAGCTGTCGGGCGCCGTGGCCATCGAGGAGGAGCTGATCCCGGCCCTCATCGAGCTCCAGCGGGCCCTTGCCGCCAAGGCGGACGAGTTCTGGGGCGTCGTCAAGACCGGCCGCACCCACCTCCAGGACGCGACGCCGATCCGCCTCGGCCAGGAGTTCGCGGGCTACGCGGGCCAGGTCGAAGAGGCGATCCGCCGCGCCCAGGCGGCCCGCGACGAGCTGCTCGTCGTGCCGCTGGGCGGGACGGCCGTCGGGACCGGGATCAACGCCCATCCGGAGTACGCGGCGCGCGCCTGCGGCCACCTCTCCGAGCTGACCGGCATCCTCGTCCGTGAGGCACCGAACCACTTCCACGCCCAGGCGACACTGGACGCCGCGATCGCGGCCCACGGCGGCCTGCGGGCGATCGCGTTGAGCCTGTGGAAGATCGCCAGCGACATCCGGTTCATGGGCATGGGCCCGCGGGCCGGCCTGGCGGAGCTGGCGCTGCCGGAGACCCAGCCCGGCTCCTCGATCATGCCTGGCAAGGTGAACCCGGTGATCGTCGAGTCGCTCACCATGGTGGTCGCGCGCGTCATCGGCAACGACGCCACCGTCGCCTTCGGCCAGACCGGCTCGTTTCTCGAGCTCAACGTGATGATGCCGGTGACGTCGCAGTCGCTACTGGAGTCGATCGTGCTACTCGCGGCCTCTGCCCGGAACTTCCGGATCAGGCTGGTCGAGGGGCTCAAGGCCACCGAGCGTGGTCCCGCGCTCGTGGAGCAGGGCCTGATGCTGGCGACGGCCCTGGCGCCGGAGATCGGCTACGACGCGGCCGCGGCGATGGCCAAGGAGGGCTTCAAGAGCGGGCGGACGATCCGGGAGATGGCCCTCGAGAAGGGCATCGCGCCGGAGCGGCTGGACGAGCTCCTGGACCCGCTCAAGATGACGGAGCCCGGCCTGGGCGGCGGCGCGGGCGGAGGCTGACGAGGCGAGGCAGGCGCAGCGGCGCCGGCAACCCGGCGTCAAGCGGTCCTACGGTCCGGTCGACGGCTGTCCGCGCCGGGCGGCGCTCGCCTCCGTTCGGTAAACGGCCCCACAGGCGCTGAACGGCGGCCTGGCCCGGTCCGTCTGTTCGCCGACCGGACCGTAGCGTCGCTGCGCGACCCCCCGGGCGCGGACCCGACCGCACCGCCAGCCCCACAACCCGCTGTCCACGCCCGGGCCCGCCCGATACAATCCGCGCCATGTCCGCCACCAGCGCCTGGGACCGCGCCGGTTCCCTTCCTGTCCCCGCCACCGGACCCGCTCGCCCGGAGGTCGCCGCGCTGCGCGACGAGATCCCGTCGGTCGCCGACCTGTTCACGTTCATGCGCGACGCGGAGCTCCGCTTCGCCACGCTGCGGATGCGGATCGAGGAGCGCTCGGTGACATCGCGGGGCGAGGAGGTCGCCACGGTCGAGACGACTCTGGCGCACCCGGGCACGGCCAGGACGCTGACCTCGTGGCCGGAGCAGGGCATCGGTTCCTACGAGGTGTGGCTCACCGACGGGACCACCGTCCAGACGTACGTCGCGAGCCGCAAGGTCGGCACCCGCCGGCCGGTGCGCCCTGTCGTGCGCGGCACGGACGGCGAGGACCTGCCCGGAACCTCGCGCATCTACCGCTCCGTGACGCCGCTCCAGTCGGAGTCGTTGCCGGAGCTGTTCCTCCACCCGGCGGGCTACTGCCAGAACGTCCTCGGGACGGGGAGCTGCCTCGTGACGGGAACGACGACGGTCGCCGGTCGAGCGGCCGTGGTCCTGGAGTGCGAGCACCCGCGAACCGTGGAGGTCGTGGCGGACCGGCCGGACTTCAGGGTCCGCATCGCGGTGGACCGGCTCGACGGCGTGATCCTGCGCCTGGAGGAGTCCATCGGCGGCCAGATGACCCGCGACGCGGTCGTGACCAGCTACCAGCCGAACGCCCCGCTCCCGCCGGACGCGTTCGAGTTCGCCTTCCCGTCGGACACGACCTTCATCTACTAGCTGCGCTCAGGCCGGCGCAGGCTCCTCGACCCGCAGCGCCAGGGACACAGGGTCCGGTGGGAAGGCGACGCGAGCAAGGTCGATCCGCCTGGCGTCGAGGGCCGGTCCCGGTCGATGCAGCAGGTACCCCTGGCCCGCGTCGAAGCCCATCTCGATGACCGCCAGCAGCTGGTCGGGCGTCTCGACGCCCTCGGCGACGATCGTCTGGTTGCGGCGCCGGGCGAGCTCGCGCAGGGCCCGCAGCACGGCCTCGGAGGACTCGTCCTGGGTACCGGCCTGCACCAGCGACAGGTCGATCTTCATGATGTCGAACTCGAGCTCCCGCAGCAGCCGGAGTCCGGCGTTGCCGGCACCCACGTCGTCGGCGGCGATCCGGACGCCGTGCCGGCGCAGGACCGCGATGCCATGACGGAGCCGGTCGAGATCCTCGACTGCCTCTCGTTCGGTCAGCTCAAGGACGATCCGGGTCGGGTCGATCCCACGCCGGCGGGCGAGCGCCAGGAACTCCTGGGGCTGGAAGGCATCGGCTTCGAGCGAGCGCGGAGAGAGGTTGACCGACAGGTAGAGATCCGGGTCCAGCGATCGCGCCCCCGCGAGGACGGTGTCCAGGCTGGCCAGGTCGAGCTCGACGGTGTGCTCCGTCGACTCGGCTGCGACGAACAGGGCGCTGGCGTTGGAGAACCCGGAATCCGCGCTCGGGCGGACGAGGCCCTCGTAGCCGAGCACACGACCCGTGCGCAGGCAGTGGATGGGCTGGTACACGGGGGTCAGGAGCCGGTCCGCCGCGACCCTGTTGACCGCAGCGGCCAGCTCGGACAGGGACCGTCCGTCGTCCGCGATGCCGTGCCGGGTGGGATCGAACAGCTGGACATCCGTCCGGCCGTGGCGCTTCCCCCAGTAGAGCGCGGCGCCCGCCTGGTGGATGAGCTGCTTGCGGTCTCGTGCCAGCTCGGGCATCGCAGACAGCCCGATGGTCAGCGAGAACGGGGCGACGCCGAGCGTCCCGGAGCCGCCGCTCAGCGCACCCGCCAAGATGTGCCGCGCGATGCCGGCCGCCTCGTCCGGCCCGTAATCCGACAGCAGGACCGCGAACTCGTCCCCGCCGATCCGGAACCCGCGATCCGACCGGCGCAGGCTGCCGAGGATGATCCGTGCCGTGGCCCGCAGGAGCTCGTCGCCCCCAGCATGTCCTTGGGCTTCATTGGTCTTCTTGAGGTCGTCGAGATCGACCAGCAGCAGGGCGACGGTGCCGGGCTCGGCCCGGACCCTGGCGACCTGGCGGTCGAGCTCCTCCTGGAACGCGCGATGATTGCCGAGACCGGTCAACCCGTCGCTCAGCACCTCCAGGCGCGCGCGGTCGTAGGCGTCCTCGAGCCCGTCCAGCGCGGTGTCGTGATGCTCCCCGTCGCGCACGGCCTGCCCGAGGCGCATTCCTGCCACGATGCAGAACGCCATCACGCACGGCAGCAACACCAGGGGCACCCAGCGCAGCTCCAGGCCGGCCGCTGCCGCGATCAGCAGCGTGGCCCCGACCCACAGCACGGCACACGCGCCCAGCCAGCGCACCTGGACGGTGCGACGGCTGGGCATCCCCCGCGTTGCTACGGTCTGCATCCTGTGCTGGCCATCCAATCATGGCGCTCGCCCCGACGGCGCTGGCTCCGTTGTACGCCCGCACCGGCAATCCGGCTGCGGTACGGAGGTACGGCCGGGTCCGGGTCGTGGCGCACGGAGGGTCGAGCGGCTAGCATCTCCGACACCACCTTCCAGCCGGCCCCCGGCCGGCCCGCTCGCGAGGAGCCACGACCGTGAACCAAGAGCCCGAGGCCGGCGGCGCGGTCAAGCCCGCCAGCAGTGACGCCCCCGACGCGAAGCAGACCGCGAGGATCGCCGCCCAGGCGGCCAAGCTCGCCAGGAAGCCGGTCGCGGGCGAGTGGGACAAGGCCGGCGACACGAGTGGCGTCAACGTCGACCCGGGCGATCGCCGCGTGGCCATCGGCGTGGACGTGGGTGGCAGCGGCATCAAGGCGGCGGCGGTGGACCTGGACACCGGCGAGCTCATCTCGCCACGCCACCGGGTGCCCACCCCGCAGCCCTCGGCCCCGGCGGCCGTGATCGCGTCGATCGCGCGGATGATCAAGAAGATCACGACCGAGGTGTCGGTCGGTCCCGGCGTCCCCGTCGGCGTCGGCTTCCCGGCCGTCGTCATCGACGGCATCACCAAGAGCGCGGCCAATGTCGATCCGGGCTGGATGGAGTTCGACGCGGACGGCGCCATGGAGCGCGTCCTGCGCCGCCCGGTGCACCTCGTGAACGACGCCGACGCGGCGGGCGTGGCCGAGATGCGGCTCGGGGCGGGCCTCGGCCAGCGCGGGACGGTGTTCCTCATCACGCTCGGAACCGGGACGGGCTCGGCGCTGTTCTACAACGGCATGCTCGTGCCCAACCTGGAGCTGGGCCACATGGAGATCCGCGGCCGCGATGCCGAACGGCGGTCCGCCGCGGTCGCACGGATCAGGCGCGGCATCAGCTGGAAGGCGTGGGCGACGGACCTCGACGAGCACCTGCTGGCCATCGAGAAGCTGTTCTCGCCCCGGCTGTTCATCATCGGTGGCGGCGTGTCCAAGCGCTCCGAGCAGTTCATCCCGCGCCTGACCGTCCGGGCCGCCGTGGTGCCCGCCAGGATGCTCAACGACGCGGGCATCGTGGGCGCCGCGATGGCCGCCGCCGAGATGGAGACCGCCAAGGCCGGCTGATCCAGACGCTACGCCCGGGCGCCGCTCCTCGCCTACGCCCGGGCGCGCAGCGCTGCCAGGTCCTCCGTCGAGCCGGATGCGATCAGGTTCTCGCCTTCGCGGAGATCACGGGGCTCGGGCGGGTTCGCCTCGTAGGCACCGTCGGGCTGCAGGATCGCCAGCGTGACCACGCCCTTGGCCCGGAGCTGTCCGACGGTCACTCCCAGCAGCGGGCTCTCGGCGGTCACCTCCACCTCCTCGAGCGAGAACGACAGGTTGCCGTGCGACAGCGCGGCGTCGATGAAGTCGGCCACGCGGGGCCGGATGGCCAGCTCCGCGATCCTCCGCCCGGCCATCGTGTACGGCGAGACGATCCGGTTCGCGCCGGCCTGGGCCATCTTCGCCTCTGCGCCGGCCGCGCTGGCCCGGGCGACGATGAACAGCCGCGGATTGATGGTTCGCGCCGACAGCGTCACGTACACGTTGTTGGCGTCCGAGTCGACCGTCGTGATGAGGCCGCGGGCCCGCTCGATTCCGGCCCGGCGGAGCGTGTCGTCGTCGGTGGCATCGCCCATCACGATCAGGTGCCCGTCGGCCGCCGCCCGCTCGAGCGACGGCGCGGTGACGTCGATCACGACGAACCGCTGGCCCGTGTGGACCAGCTCCTGGATGACGGTGGACCCGACGCGCCCATACCCGCAGACGATGTAGTGATCGCTCAGCGCCTCGACGGCCTCCTGCATCCGCTTCGCCTCCCGCCGCCCGCTCGCGGCCTCGCTGATGATGGTCTCGGCCACGATGCCGATGGACCCGAAGATGATCCCGACGCCCGCCACCGCGAGGATCATGGTCCACAGCCGCTCGGGGAAGTTGACCAGCTCGTGGACCTCGCGGAAGCCCACGGTGGTGAGCGTGATCACGGTCATGTAGATCGCGTCGCTCAGCGGCCACCGGAACAGCAGGACGTAGCCCAGCGTGCCCAGGAAGCTGACCGTGAGCACCGCGAGGATCCAGATGCGGACGTGGTGCCCGCGGATCGCCTCTGAGAACGCCTGGACCAGGCGCCCACGCGCCGTCCCTCGCGCACTGGAGCTGGCGGTGGACTGCATAGGATGATCGTAGTCCGTGGCCCGGCCCCGATAATGGTGCCAATGCCGACCCTGCCGGAGCTCACGCTGGTCGTCCCGGAGGAGATCCGGTTCATCCTCGATCTCGGGGTCGCCGTCGCCCTGGCGCTGGTCGGCGGAGCGGTCGCGACGCGCCTGCGCCAGCCGCCCATCGTCGGCTACATCGTGGCGGGGGTGATCATCGGCCCGTTCACCCCCGGCTTCGTGGGCGACGCGAAGGAGATCGGGCAGTTCGCGGAGCTGGGCGTGGTGCTCCTGCTATTCGCGCTGGGCGTGGAGTTCTCGCTCCACGAGTTGCGCCGGGTCTGGAGGGTGTCCGTCCCGGGCG
>CAVWFY010000003.1:0-12805 GCA_963754485.1 uncultured Chloroflexia bacterium
CTCATCGCCCAGGCGCCGGGCCTCCTCCCGGGCGCGGTCGACGACACGCCTGGCACGCGGATCCAGCCCGAGCTGGCCGCCCTGGATGTGGGCGCGCCGCGCGAGGGTCGCGGCGATCTCGCCCCGGAACGCGGCAAGATCCACGCCGAGGCGGCGGAGGGTCTCGGCGGGGATGCCGTCGTCGGGGTCGACCAGGGCTGCGAGCAGGTGCTCCGCGTCGAGCACGGGGCTCTGCATCCGCTCGGCGAGCTGCTGGGCGGTGACGATGGCCTCCTGGGCCTTCTCGGTGAAGCGGTCGAGCTGCATGGTTCGGGTTCTCGCGGTTCGGGTTCGTGGATCAGGGTTCGTGGATCAGGGTTCGTGGATCAGGTCGTCAATCGGGGATCAGGCTGGTCGACAAGGTCCAGGAACGTCGTCGCGGCGTCCCTGGCTCCCTCGCTCATCGCCGCGGGCAGCACCACGCGCACCTTCACGTACAGGTCACCCGTGCCGCCGTCCTTCAGCTTCGGCATGCCCTGGCCCGTCAGGCGGAACGTCCGGCCGGCCTGTGTTCCAGCAGGGATGGTGAGCAGGATCCGTCCCTTGAGGGTCTGGACCGGCACCTCCGCTCCGAGGAGCGCTTCCCGCAGCGTGACGGGGAGCTCGCGCTCCAGGTCGGCGCCCCGCCGCTGGTACACCTCGTGCTGGCGCACGCGCACGGCTACGACCACGTCACGGCCGCTGGGACCCTTGCCGCTCAGCCGGACGCGGCTGCCCGTGTCCACCCCGCGCGGCAACTGGACCTCGTAGCGCTTGCCCTCCACCTCGACCAGGCGGACGGTCCCGTGGAAGGCCTCTTCGAGCGAGAGCTCCGTGGGTGCCTCGAGCTCGCCCCTCGACGGGCGCTCGCGGCCAGCGGTCCCAGCCTTCGGTGCGGCGCCGGACCCGCCCCTCGCTCCTGCCTGTGCCTGCGCCCCGGCCGCGGTGCCGGAGAAGAACATCCGGAAGAAGTCGGAGAAGCCGGCATCACCGGCGCCGCCCGCCGTCCGGAACTCGTACCGGGCACCCCCTGCCTGGCCGCCGGCCGGACCCGTACCACCCCGTGCCCCGGACCCGCCGAAGCCGGCGAAGGGCCCTCCGGGCGCGAACGGGTCCGCACCACCCCGGCCGCCTCCGCCGGAGCGCTCGTACTGGTCCCAGTTGGCGCCGAGCAGGTCGTACTGCTTGCGCTTGCCCGGGTCCGACAGGACGGCGTTTGCCTCATTGACGTCCTTGAATCGCCTCTCGGCGGCCTTGTCGCCGGGGTTCCGATCCGGATGGTGGGCGCGCGCGAGCTTCCGGAACGACTTCTTGATGTCGGCCTGGCTGGCCGACCGGGGGACCTCGAGGATCTCGTAGTAGTCGCGGTATTCCATCGTCCGCCCCCCAGCCCGGGAGGAACCGGCCCGTCGTCCGGACCGGATCCCCCGCGGGACCCGGGTTGCTGCTAGTGGCTCTCGACTACGACCTGCGGCTGGTCTGCCGGCGGGAAGGTGGACCGCTGGACCCGGGCTTCGGGCTCCCGCTTGGCCGGCTCGCGACCGCCGCCGACGATCGTCGGGGGGACGGCCGTGAGCGGCTTCGGGTTGCGCCGGAGTGCCGCCTCGAGCACCTGCTCCATGTTGTCGGCCAGGACGAGTTTGATCGACTTGCGGATCTCCTCGGGGATGTCCCGCAGGTCCTTCTCGTTCTTCTTGGGCAGGATGACCATGCCCGCGCCCGACAGGTGCGCGGCCAGGATCTTGCTCTTGAGCCCGCCGATCGGCAGGACGCGACCGCGCAGCGTGATCTCGCCGGTCATCGCCACGTCCTTGCGGACGGGGATCCCGGTGAGGGCCGACACCATCGCCGTGGCCATGGTCACGCCCGCGGAGGGCCCTTCCTTGGGAGTGCCGCCGGCCGGGACGTGGATGTGCAGGGTGTTCTTCTCGAACACCTCGCGCTCTATGCCCAGCTCGCGGGCGTGCGAACGAATCAGGACAGGGCCGCCCGCGCCGACTCGCGCATCACGTCGCCCAACTGGCCGGTGAGGATGAAGTCCTCCTTGCCCTCCATCAGGGTGACCTCGACGGCGACGACGTCGCCCCCGACCTCGGTCACGACGAGGCCGGTCGCCGACCCGGTCTGGTCCTCGGCCTCCAGCTCGCCGTACTCGAAGCGCGGCGGACCCAGGTACTGCTCGAGCTTCTTGAGGTCGACCACGGTCTTGCGCTTGCGACCCTCGGCCACGGAGCGCGCGACCTTGCGCATGACGCTGGCGAGCTCGCGCTCGAGGTTCCGGACGCCGGCCTCGTGGGTGTAGGCCTGGACAAGCTGCGTGAGCACCTCGTCGGTGATCTCCACGTGCTTGTCCTTGAGGCCGTGGTTCTCCATCTGCTTGGGGACGAGGAACCGGCGCGCGATCTGCACCTTCTCCTGCTGGGTGTAGCCCGGCAGGGCGATGACCTCCATCCGGTCGCGAAGGGCGGCCGGGATCGGCTCGAGCAGGTTGGCGGTCGCGACGAACAGCACCTTGCGGAGGTCGAAGGGGACCTCGAGGTAGTTGTCCTGGAAGCTGAAGTTCTGCTCCGGGTCGAGCACCTCGAGCAGGGCGGACGACGGATCGCCCCGGAAGTCCATGCCGATCTTGTCGACCTCATCGAGCATGAACACGGGGTTGTTCGTGCCGGCCGTCTTGATGCTCTGGATGATCCGGCCGGGCAGCGCGCCGATGTAGGTGCGCCGGTGGCCGCGGATCTCGGCCTCGTCGTGGATGCCGCCGAGGCTCATTCGGGTGAACTTGCGGCCCATCGCCCGCGCGATGCTCTTGCCGAGGCTGGTCTTGCCGACGCCCGGAGGGCCGACGAACAGCAGGATGGGGCTGCGGATCGTGTCCGCCAGGCTGCGCACCGCGAGGTACTCGAGGATGCGCTCCTTGACCTTCTCCAGGCCGTAGTGGTCCTCGTCGAGGATCACGGCAGCCTCCCTGATGTCGAGGCGGTCGTCGGTGGAGGTGGTCCACGGCAGCGAGACGAGCCAGTCCACGTAGGTCCGGATCACGCCGACCTCGGGCGAGGCGGACGGGATGCGGCTCATCCTGTCGATCTCCTTGATCGCCCGGGTTCGAACCTCCTCGGGCATGCCCGAGGACTCGACCTTCTCGCGGAGCTCGTTGATCTCGGCCTGCTGGGGGTCGTCCTCGCCCAGCTCGCGCTGGATGGCCTTGAGCTGCTCGCGGAGGATGTACTCCCGCTGGGTCTTGTCCATCTCGGACTTGACCTCGCTCTGGATCTTCCCCTTGAGCTCGAGGATCTCGATCTGGCGGGCGAGGAATCCCGAGACCAGCTTGAGCCGCTCCTCGACGTCGATCGTCTCGAGAAGCTCCTGGCGCTGCTCGGTGGACATGTCGGGGCTGTACGCCACCATGTCGGCGAGGAGCCCGGGCTCGGTGATGTTGCGCGCCGCGACGGCCGCTTCGGGCGGGACCGGGGCGCCGTTGGCGACGTACTGCTCGATCTGCGCCTGGACGCTGCGGATGAGCGCGGCGATCTCGACGCCGGTGGGCGTCTCGTCGTGGAGCTCCTCCACCCGCGCCACGAGATGGGGCGACGTCTGGGTGAAGCCGTGAACGCGGATGCGGCCCTGGCCCTGGACGATGGCCCGTACGGTGCCGTCCTGGAGCTGCACGACCTGGGCGATCTTGGCGATGGTGCCGATGGAGTACAGCTCGGCCGGATCGCCGATCTCCTCCTGCTCCGGCTTGCGCTGGGTCACGAGCGCGATTGGGCCACCGGACTCGGTGGCGGCATTCAGCGCCGCGACGCTCTTGTCGCGCCCCACCTGGAGCGGGACGATCATCTCCGGGAAGATGACCGTCTCCCGGAGCGCGACAAGCGGCAGCTCACGGATCTCCGGCGTGCCGGGCGTGGGCTGCTTCTCCTCCTCCGGGGTGGACGGTCGCTTGGCCATCAGGGTCTCCTTGGGTCGCCGGTCCTTGGGGCCGGCGACGGTTCGGTTCGGATTGTCGTGTCGTGGTGGCTCATGGAGTGGGGTCCGAACCGCCGTCCGGCCCGGGACCATGCGGGGCCGCGCTGCGCCCGTTGTGGCGCGAAGCGGCTCCGTCACGAGTCCCTTCGTCATAGAGGGCTTCGAGGATGCGCTTGCCGAGTCGTTCCTCAAGCTCGAACAGCGTGCGAACCCCGGCAAGGTTCACACCGCGGTCCCGCGTGAGGTGGCGGATCCAGAGGATCCTGCGGATGTCCTCCTCGGAGTAGAGGCGGATGTTGGTGGGCGTGCGTGCCGGACAGACCAGGCCCTCGTCCTCGTAGATCCGGAGCGTCCTCGGGTGAGCCGAGACGAGCGTCGCGGCCACGCTGATGACGTAGACCGGCTGCGTGGCGTCCCGGACGGGCCGGCGCGCTGCCGCCATCGGCTAGGCTCCGTTCCCGGAGGGTTCGGTGGCCGCCCTGCTGCCGGCCTCGACGGCCGTGGCCTCGCCCGAGCTCACCGGCTGGATCCGGATCCGGCGCGACTTGACCTGCTCGGCCTTCGGGAAGCGCAACCGGAGCACGCCATGCTCGAAGGTGGCCTCGGCCTTGTCGGCCTCGAGGCCGGTCGGCAGGGTCACGGTCCGCATCACGCTGCCACGCGCGATCTCGCGCACGACCCAGCCACCCTCCTCGCGCCGATCGTCCGTCCGGTCCTCGGCGCGGATCGTGAGCGCGCCGTTCTCCACCGTGATGTCCACATCCTCGGGCTTGATGCCCGGGAGCGAGGCCTCCACCAGCAGCGCGTCCGGCGTGGACCGGACGTCCAGCGGCAGGCGAGCGAGCTCGCCACCGGTGGAGGCCGGGTAGGGCCGGTAGATGGTGTCGTCAAACAGGCGATCCATCGCCTGGCGAAGCGTCACGAGCTCGCCGAAGGGCGAAGGGCGACGGGTCAGCGTCATCGCATCAGCCTCCTGCTTGCGGGTCGGGCAGCTTGGCGCCCGGCCGCGGTTTGAAGTGGTCACCGACGGGGCGGCAAGGCTGCATCGTCGGTCATGTCGGAGGGTAGAACCTTGACAATGTCATTGTCAAGAGACATGTCGGAATCTGCCCCTCGTGGGCGGTGCCGGGCTCCGCGCGAGGTCGTCGTCGTACGGCGGTGCTGTTCATCGGCCCGACCGCTCGGCCTACGCTGTGCGGATGGACCGGCCGGCCGTATCCCGCGCCTTCGACGTCGCCTACGAGGGCACGCCGTCCTGGGAGACGGGCCACCCCCAGCCAGTGGTCCTCCGGCTGCTCGAGGAGGGGGCGATCCGGGGTGCTGTGCTGGACGTGGGGTGCGGTACGGGATGTCACGCCGTCCTGGTCGCCGCCGGGGGTCATCACGTGGCAGGGATCGACCTCGCCGCCCGCGCGGTGGAGCTGGCCCGGGCTCGCGCCGCTGCGGCGGGCGTGGCGCTGACCCTCGTGACCGGCGATGCCCTCGACCTGGACACCTACGCCGAAGTCCTCGGCGCACCGTTCGAGAGCGTGCTTGACGTGGGCCTGTTCCATGTCCTGCAGCCGGACGACCGACACCGCTACGCGACCGCGCTTGCCTCGGTCGTGCGGCCGGGAGGCGTGGCGTTCGTCGTGGCGTGGAGCGACCGCAACCCGTTCGGGATCGGGCCCGCGAGGGTCACCCGGCGCGACCTCCGCCGAACGTTCCGCGCGAGCGAGGGCTGGCGCGTGATGGCGATCGAGGAGACCGAGCTGGAGACGCTGCTGCCGCTGGGACGTGTCCACGCGTGGCTCGCGCGGCTGGCCAGGCGCTGAGGCGCGGTCCCGGGGCCGTCGGGCTCCGTCGGGCCGTCGTGACTCGTGTCGGGGTCAGATCGCGGATGCCCACGAGGAACTGCCCGCCGATCCGTGAGTGACCTCTGCACGGCCGCGTCGGCCTACGCCTCCTCGTGCTCCCCGATCAGCTGCAGCCGCAGCTCCTCCTCGCAGTCGGGGCGGCCGATCGCGATGACCTTGTCGCCCTCGGCCAGCACCGTGTCGGCATTGAGCGGCGTGGGTGTCCCGCCGCGGATGATCCCGAACATCGAGCAGCCCGCGGGCACCGGGATGTCCAGGGCGATCTTGCCGATGGCCGGCGAGCCGGGCTGGAGGCGCGCCTCGATGATCTCCAGCTCGCCCACGCCCAGCGCCGCCAGGTGGAGCAGCTCGTGGACCGGGATGTCCTGCTCGATGGAGCCCAGGATCATCCGGGTGGGGCTGATGATCTCGTCCACGCCGAGGTGGCGGAAGAGCCGCTCGTTCTTGGGGTTGTTGACGCGGGCGATCGTCCGCGGCACGTCGAAGTGGTGCTTGGCCATCTGGCAGATCACGAGGTTGTCCTCGTCATCGCCGGTGACGGCGGCGACGATCTCGGCGCGGTTGGCCCCGGCCTCGTGGAGGTACTTGCCCTCGCAACCGTCCTGCGCGATGACGACCGACCCGATCTCGTCCTTGATCAGCTCCGCGCGCCGGCGGTCCTTCTCCATGAGGGCCACCTCGTGGCCCGAGGCGATGAGCTCCCTGGTCAGGTAGTAGCCGACCTTCCCGCCGCCCACGACGATCACGAACATGGCCTAGACCTCCGGGCTGGACGGGCCGCTCACGGCGGACGTGGCGGACGTGGCGGACGTGGCGGACACGACACCGGCCCCCACCCCGTCGATCGGGTGGTCGTGCGCCTGTTGCGGCGGATAGATGCCCGGGCGCTCCGGCACCGCCTGCCCCGTGAAGCCCAGCACGGCCGCGGACATCAGGTTGGTGCGGCACAGCGTGGCGATGCCCAGGTGGGCATACGCCTCGGCGCGGACCGGGTCGTTGATCTTGGCGACCGTCCTGCGGGCACCGAGCTCCTCGACGCCCAGCTGCGCGGCCATGACGTTGCGGTTGTCGCCCTCGGTCAGCGCGAGGAACAGGTCGGCGTCCTCGGCGCCGGCGCGGCGCAGGACATCCTCATCGGTGCCGTCACCGCGCAGCGCGGTGCCGCCGAATGTCGAGGGGAGGCGGTCGAACGCGGCCGGCGTGAGGTCCAGGATGAGGACCTGCCAGCCGGCCCGGTCCAGCTCATCGGCCAGTCCGGCCCCGACTCGGCCACAGCCGACGATCACGGCTTTCATTGCTGCTCCTCGGGCATTGCCTCGCGGATGATCCAGACCGCGCAGGGCGAGTTCTTCAGGATGTACGGGATGGTGGGACCGACGGCGAAGTCGCCACCGAAGCGTCGGCGGAACGGCAGCCCGCAGATCACCACGTCGGCCTCGCGCTCCGTGGCCTCGTCAACGATGGCGGCTCCGACGTCACGGGCCTGGAGCAGGACGGTCTCCATCTGGTAGTGGGCGGCCTCGGCGGTCGTCTCGGCGATGTCCAGCACGCGCTGGGCACTCTCGTCGTGACCCGCGACGTCCGCGTCCAACGGGAGGGTCCAGTCGATCTCGACGACGTGCACGCCCACGATCTCGGCTCGGCCGGCGCGGGCGATGTCTGCCGCGAGGGTGACGATCTTCCGGTCCGTCCGGCCGCCCGACAGCGCGACGACCGCACGTCGGAATTGAGGTGCCGACGAGTCGGCCACGATGGCTATACGCCTCCGAGTCCTGCGACGACAGGCTGGTTGCCGGGACGCTCCCGGCCGCATCGTCGCGCCGGGTCACGATACCACCGGGTCGCCTTGGCCTGTCGCCGCGAAGGGCCCATAGATGCCGGGCCGCGACGGCCGCCGGGGGTGGGCGCCATGGCCCCGGGGATGCGGGCCGGTCGGCCCCGGAGACTACGCCGACGAGGAAGCGGGTGGCGACCCGATCTCGGGTTCCGCGGCGTCGTGGTGCTCGGTCTTGCGGTACGGGACGTCGGCGATGACCGTGTGGTCCCGGCCGACGAGGACCGACTTGAGGCGCTTGGCCGCCTGGTTGTAGAGCAGCCGGTCCCACCAGTGACGCGCGACGTACTCGGGCAGCACGACGATCGTCGTGGGCGCCTCCCGGTCGGGCGGCCAGGCGCGCTCAAGCACGTCCAGGTAGGTGACCACCGGTCCGACGAGCGCCCGGTACGGCGACTCCACGACGACGAGCGGCACGCCGGGCAGCTGGCGCTCCCAGCGCTCGCGAAGCCGCTCCGCCTCGTCGAGCTCGGTGGTGACGAAGATCGCCTGGAGCATGGACGGATCAGACGCGAGCGACTTGCCGAACATCACGGCCTGGACCACCGACCGGTTGATCCCGTTCACCGGGATCACCACCCGCTGCTCCCGGTGTGGCCGGTCGAAGACGAGGTCCTCGTCCACGGCCAGCTCCTCGGCCTGGCCGTCGTACTCGCGGCGGATGAACAGCATGGAGCCGATGAGCAGGGGGATGAGCACGAGGACGAACCACGCCCCCGACGTGAACTTGACTGAGACCACGACCACGGTGATGACCGCGGTCAGCACCGCCCCGATCGCGTTGATCGTCAGCCGGTAGCGCCATCCTTGGTCCTTGGTCCTGATCCAGTGCCTGACCATGCCGGACTGCGAGATGGTGAAGTCAAGGAACACGCCCACCGCGTACAAGGGCATCAAGGCGTGGGTCGAGCCGCCGCCCATGATCACGACGACGCTGGCGACGACGCCCAGCACCAGGATCCCGGTGGAGTACGCGAGCCGGTCGCCGCGGAATGCAAACTGGCGCGGAAAGAAGCCGTCCTCGCCAAGCACCGCCGACAACCGCGGGAACGCAGCGAAGGAGGTGTTGGCGGCCAGGAACAGCAGCAGGGCGGTGAACATCTGGAACAGGTAGAAGCCGATGGTGTCGCCGTAGACGTGGTTGGAGATCTGCGCGATGACCGTCTTGCCCTGGGCCGGCAGGATGTGGTAGCTCGACGCCAGGAAGGTGATCCCGATGAACAGGATCGCGAGGATCACCGCCATCGCCATCAGGGTGCGAGCGGCGTTCCTCGACTCAGGCGGCTTGAACGCCGGAACGCCCGTGGCGATCGCCTCGGTGCCGGTGAGGGCCACGGCGCCGGACGCGAAGGCGCGGAGCAGGATGAGGATCGTGACGCTACTGGTCGTGTCCTTCATGGCCGCCACGGCCTCGGGTGACGGCGTCGGGCCTGTGTCGCCCATGAACAGGATCCGGAACGTCCCCACGCCGATCATCAAGAAGGCGCTGACGAGGAACAGGTAGGTGGGGATCGCGAAGATGTTGCCTGCCTCGCGGAGGCCCCGCAGGTTGCCCAGCGTGATCAGCCCGATGGCGGTGACGCCCATCACCACCTTCCAGTCGTAGAGGGCGGGAACGGCGGACGCGATCTGCTCCACGGCCGACGTCGTGGACACCGCGACGGTCATGGTGTAGTCGATGAGCAGCGCGGAGGCGGCCACCAGGGAGGCAAGCCGCCCGAAATTCGCCTTCGACACCGAATAGGAGCCGCCGCCGGTGGGGTAGGCATAGCAGACCTGGCGGTAGCTGAAGGCCACGATCCCCAGCAGGACGGCGATCGCGATGCTGACCTCGATCGAGAACTGGAACGCAAGTCCGCTGGCGCCCACCAGGATGAAGGCGAGCAGGATCTCCTCGGTCGCGTACGCGGAGGATGAGATCGCGTCGGAGCTGAAGATCGCGAGGGCCTTCTTCTTGGCCAGGCGCTCGCCGATCTCCTCCTCGTTGGCCAGGGGTCGGCCGAGGAGCGCGTGCTTGATCCGGGCGTTGAAGCGGCCCATGCTGGTGGTGGGGGCGCTGGCCGCGGCCTTGGCCGTCAGCTGGCCGGGTCCGGTGTAGCGGAAGTAGGGCGAATGGTGCCGCTCGACCCGGACTCGCTTGTCGCCGGGCTTGCGGCCGGAGATGGGGCGACGCCCTCCGCTCAACAACTAGAGCCCGTACGCCAGGCGCGCCACCAGGCGCTCCGGCAGGCCCAGGCTGGTCATCGTGGCCTGGATGTCCGCGATGTCGTAGGCCGTGCGCCGCCAGGTGGCGGTTCCGGCGTCCGTGTCGAGCAGCATCCAGCCGGATGTCGGGATGCCGTCGCGGGGCTGGCCCACGCTGCCGGGGTTCAGCAGTACGCGCCGCCCGTCGAACATCAGCTCCGAGCCGGACCCCGGGCTCATGGTCTCCAGCCGCCCGTCGTCCTCGATGTAGGCGATGGGCAGGTGTGTGTGGCCGTGGAGGCCGGCACGGGTTTCCATCGCGGCCATGGCGGCCCGGGCCACCGGCGTCGAGGTGACGTACTCCCAGATCGGATCCCGAGGGCTGCCGTGGACGAGCAGGAAGCCTTCGCGCTCGAGGGTCTCCGGCTGGGCGGCCAGCCACGCCTTCGTCTCGTCCGCGATGGTCGAGCGGGTCCACTCCATGGCCCGTCGTGCGTCCACGTTGAACGACTCGATCTCGCGGCCGCCCAGGGCAGCGGCGTCGTGATTGCCACGTACGCCGATGGCACCCAGTTCGCGGAGCCTGGCCACGACCTCGTCCGGGTGCGGTCCGTAGCCCACAACGTCGCCTAGGTGCCACACCTCGTCCACCGAGGGGATGGACGCGAGGACTGCGTCGAGCGCGGTCACGTTCGCGTGGATGTCGGAGAGGACGGCGACGCGCATCCGTTGGAGGTTAGCGCAGCGGAGGGGCGAGGGAGCGGTGCGGAAGGCGCCGGGACCGCCTCACAGGGGCCGGCGGCGACGTTCTGCCGGGTCGCGCGGGAAGCGGCCGTCGATGCGCCCGCCGCGCGGAACGATGACCAGTCGGTGATCCTCGAGTCCCGGGACGCCGCTGGACACGACCCTCACCGGTCCGGCCCGCAGCGCCGCCAGGGCACCCGCCGCTTCGTCCAGCTCCTCGTCCAGCGGGACCCGCTTCCAGGCCACCAGCACGCCCCCGGGCGCCACCAGCGGCAGGCCCAGCTCCACGAGGTCGGCCAGGCTCGCCACCGCGCGCGCCGTCACCGCCGGCCACGCCTCGCGGTCGCGCGGGTCGCGGGCGAGGGTCTCCGAGCGTGCCTGTTCCGCGGCGACCCGCTGCCCCGTGCCGGTGGCCCGGAGGACGGTCTGCAGGAAGCGCACCTTCTTGCCGACGGAGTCCACCAGCAGCGCGCGGTCCGCGCCGAGGGCCGCGGCGAGCGGCAGGCCGGGGAACCCGCCGCCCGACCCGATATCGAGCAGGCGGTCGATGCCGAGCGCCGTCAGGGGCGGCACGGCGGCCATTGAATCCAGGACGTGAAGGCGGGCCACGTCGGCGGGCTCGCGGATGGCCGTCAGGTTGATCGCCCCGGTCCAGGCGAGCAGGAAGCGCACGTGGGCGTCGATCGCGGATCGGGCGGCCGGCTCCAGGGTGATGTCGAGCGCGACGAGCCCGGCATCGAGCGTCTCGTGGTATGCCGCGGGCAGTGGAGCAAGGTCCTCGATACGCGTCGGGAGCGGATCTCTCGGGCGGTCCAGGGCACCCTCCATGTGGTCGTGCACCAGTCCGTCCGGGAGCCGCTCCCGGCGTCGAACGTTCGCAGCGGCAGGCGTCTGGCGGTCTCGCGCCATCCGGTCGGTTCCGGTCCGGGTCTCCCCGGCACCCCTCGCGGACGGCGTGCCCCGAGCGCACATGCTGCGTGCGGAGATCGGACGGTAGGCTCGGCTCCGTGGGGCGTCAAGACGGTTTGTCCACGATTTGGGCGACTGCCGCCCGTTCGCTGTGGATAAGCGGCGTCATCCCGTGGGCTTGGTACCACGGACCGGCCGGCCCAGCGTGCGGCGCACGACGTCGAGAACCTCGTCCACGTACTTGTCCGCTTCGCCCCGTTCCGCGGCGGTGCGCACGCAGCCCTGCACGTGGTCCTCGAGGATCAGGATCGATACGGCGTCCACGGCGGCCCGCAGCGCGGCGGTCTGCTGGAGGATGTCCACGCAGTACTCCTCGCGCTCGACCATCCGGGCGATGCCGCGGACCTGGCCCTCCATGCGGCTCAGGCGCCGGACGAGCTGGGACTTGTCCTTGCTGTAGCTGTGGCGGAATGTCGAGTGGTCGCCATGGGCTCCGCCTGCCTGCTGCGTCGTCTCAGCCATGGCCGCATGATACCCCACCGGAGTATCCTGCCGGCTCGCCCCGTCCGGGCTCCGGCTTCGGTAGACTGGCTGCACATGGACCCTCGTGGACGCCTCTTCCGGTGATCGCGGCACCCGCGGTCAGGCCCGCGTTCGCCCATGCGAGCGAGGCGGAGCTGGCCCGGATCCTGGACTTCTACCAGGTGCGCTGGACCTACGAGCCGGACACGTTCCCCATCGGCTGGTCCCTGACCGGCGAGGTCGTCGAGAGCTTCTCCCCGGACTTCTACCTGCCGGACCTGGACCTGTACGTCGAGCTCACCACGCTCAAGCAGAAGCTGGTGCGCAAGAAGAACCGCAAGCTCAGGCGGCTGCGGGAGCTCTACCCGGACGTCCGGATCAAGCTGTTCTATGCGCGTGACTTCCGGGCCCTGCTGCTCAAGTTCGGGCGTCTCGCGCTGCTCGACGACCTGACCGGCACCACCGGGCAGGCCACGCCCCCGCGCACGGCTGACCGGATCGTGTCCGAGGCGGGCGCCGCCGCGGGGCTCGGGGGGTTCGAGATGGCCGTCGCGGCCGCCGGCCCCGATGATCCGGGTCTCGGGCCGGACGCGGTGGCGGACGATGACGCGGCCGCGGACCCGTCGCAGCCTGCGTCCGTTGCCACCCTCGCCGCCCCCGTTTCCCTCGTCCGATCGCCGTCCCCACCCCGCGGCCGCCGTCGCGGCCGTCGCACCCGCCGTCGCGATGGGGCGTCCACGGTCGACGCGCCCGCCGGCTCCGCGGCGCCGAG
>CAVWFY010000004.1:0-11862 GCA_963754485.1 uncultured Chloroflexia bacterium
GCTCCAGACCCCCGAATCGCTGGCGGCCCGCTTCCGGCTCGAGGTCCGCGTGGGCCACGAGGCGGTCCGCATCGAGCGCGACCGGCGCGTCGTCGTCGTGCGCAACCTCGCGACCGGGCTCGAAGAGGAGCTCCGGTATGACGCGCTGATCCTGTCGCCCGGCGCCACCCCGGTACGGCCCCCGATCCCCGGCATCGAGCGCGCGCTCTCGTTGCGCAACGTCGAGGACACGGACGCCATGGTGGAGGCCGTGCGGGACGCGAAGACGGCCGTCGTGATCGGCGGCGGGTTCATCGGCCTGGAGATGGCGGAGAACCTGGTCCATCGCGGCGTGGCGACGGCCATCGTCGAGGCCACGGACCAGGTGATGGCGCCCCTCGACCCCGAGATGGTGGAGCCCGTCCACCGCCGCATCCGGCGCGCCAGGGCCTCGCTCCACCTGGGCGCGGCGGTCACCGCGATCGGCGGCGACGACGTGACCCTCTCGACCGGGGAGCGGCTGCCGGCGGACGTGGTGGTGGCGGCGATCGGCGTCCGCCCGGAGACGGGACTCGCGACCGCGGCGGGCCTGGCCGCCGGGCCTCGCGGCGGGATCGCCATCGACGAGCAGTTCCGGACCAGCGACCCGCACATCTACGCGGTGGGCGACGCCGTGGAGAAGCGTGACGGGCTCGACGGCGCCGAGACGCTGATCCCGCTCGCCAACACCGCCAACCGCCAGGGTCGCTTCGTCGCGGACGTGATCGCCGGGCACCCGGGCGCCGACCGCGGCGTCAACGGGACGGCGATCGTGGGAGTGTTCGGGCTCCAGGTCGCCACCACCGGCTGGAACGAGAAGCGGCTTCGCGCGGCGAACCGCCCCTATCTCGCGGTCCACACGCACCCTGGCTCGCACGCCGGCTACTACCCCGGCGCCGACGGGATGGCGCTCAAGCTGCTCGTGGACCCCGACACGGACCGGATCCTCGGTGCCCAGGGCGTCGGCAGGTCGGGCGTCGACAAGCGGATCGACGTCATCGCGACGGCCATGGCCGGCGGCCTGACGGCGAGCGATCTCGCGGACCTCGAGCTCGCGTACGCCCCGCAGTTCTCGTCCGCGAAGGACCCCGTCAACATGCTCGGGTACGCGGCGATGAACGCCCGCAGCGGCCTCACGGCGACGATCCAGTGGCACGAGCTCGCCGACGCCATGGCCGCGGGCGCGACGCTGATCGACGTTCGCGATGCGAGCGAGAACCGGCACGGCGCCATCCCGGGCTCGATCCTCATCCCCGTCAACGAGCTTCGCGACCGACTGGCCGAGGTCCCGCATGGACCCGTCGTCGTCCACTGCGCCGTCGGCGTCCGCGGACACACCGCCACGAGGATCCTGCGCCAGCTCGGCTGGGACGACGTCCGGAACCTCGACGGCGGGTACACGACCTGGGCCGCCGGCACCGGGAGGCACACCCACCGGGCGGGCAGCGATGAAGCAGCCTGACCGCCCTGTCCGAGCCCCGACCCCGGCCTAGCATGACCGAGCGCAGTCCTTCGCCTGCCGGTGCGCCCGTGGGTGCGCCCGTGGGCGCGCGCTCGGGCGGGCCCATGCTGGCCTTCCTGCGCCGCCAGCAGCGCGACTGGGTGGTGACCGTCGTCCGGACCTCGCTGGACCGGCTCGCCTACCAGATGGTCTTCCCGTACCTCTCCATCTACATCATCGCGCTCGGAGCTACGGCGACCCAGCTGGGCCTCGTCAACAGCCTGGGGATGCTGGTCGCCGGTCTGGCCGGCCCCTTCACCGGCTGGCTCATCGACCGTCATGGACCCCGGTCCTTCTACCTGGCCGGGATCGCGCTGCTGGCGGTCGCCTACCTGACGTACGCGCTGGCGCAGAGCTGGCCCATCACGATCCTGGCCATGATGGCCTGGTGGCTCGGCTACTCGATCAGCAGCCACAGCTGCGCCACGATCTGCGGGAATTGCCTGACGAACCCGGACAGGGCGACCGGCATGACGATCTGCGAGACCGTCGCGGCGGGGCTGCTCGGGATCGTCGGGCCCATCCTCGGCACGCTGATCGTGGTGTCATCCGGGGAGGTCGACGCCGAGGCGATCCGCCCGCTGTTCGTCTTGGCCTTCGCCATCACCGTTGGCACGTTCGTGTTCATCCTCACCCAGCTCTCGGGGCAGCGGTGGGGCGCACGCGGGACCGGTCGAGCGGTGTTCCGCGACCTCGGCGAGGTCCTGAGCGAGGGCCGGTACCTCAAGCGCTGGCTCGTGATCGCCGCCATCGGACAACTCCCGGTCGGCATGGTGTTCGCGTTCTCGTCGGTCTACGCCTACGAGGTCAAGGGAGCCGACGCCGTCGTGCTGGGCGGCATGGCGGCCGCCGCAGCGGTGGGCTCCATCGCCCTGGCCATCCCGCTGGGCAGGATCGCGGACCGGGTCGGGCGCAAGCGGGTCCTGTACGCGACGATCCCGCTCTTCTCGCTCTCCTGCATCGTGCTCGTCTGGGCACCGGGGCCGGTCGCCCTGCTGCTCGCCGGAGCGCTCCAGTCGTTCTACTACATCGGCGGCCCGATCGGCGCTGCGATGGAACGGGAGCTCGTGCCCGCCGCGCACATGGGCCGGTGGATCGGGATCGCCCGGGTCGTGAAGATGCTCGTCAGCGCGACGCTCGTGCTCGTCGCGGGGGCCATCTGGGACCGGATCGGGCCGGAGTACGTGTTCCTGGCATTCGTCGCGATCGACCTCGGCATCCGGCTGCCGCTGCTCGTGACGATGCCCGAGACGCTGGGCATCCGGTTTGCGCCCCAGCCAGTTCCGCTCGCCGATTGAACGAGCCACACGCACACGATCGGCGCCGGGCCGGAAGAACCGACCGGCGCCGAAACGCAGGGACCCTTGGGTGCGATCGACCGCGGGCCAGGGGCGGAATGCCCGAGGGATCGCGGTCACGTACGCTACTTTGACGAGGGCGCGAAGCTCCCTTCGACGCTTTCCTCCGGCGGACCCGTGCGCTCCCCGCCCGCGAAGTCGCCGTGATGGCTCGCCTCGAGGATCTCTTCTTCCGTGAGAGGCATCGTTCGCTGGCCACTCGCAAAGTCGCCCTCGAGGAGCTGCTCCTGCTGCTCCTCAGGCGTCAGCAGCTCATCCCGTTCGGCCCCCGCGAAGTCGCTGGGAGCCACCGGGTTCAGGTGCTCGTTCATCCGTATCTCCTTCTCACTTCTGCGATGGTGTCGCCGCCGCACGGATCGCACCACGTCGGCATCGGTGCGCCCACATCTCGAGCAGCGCCGGAGGTTGACTCGGCCGAGGCTGCACGTGTATTGGACGCCGCAGCTCGCTCGAGGTCATTACGACGTGTCATTCCACCGGACCCCAGAGGTCGAGGCAGGCCCTGAGCCCGCGACAGCCGTCTTCGCGCTGCGCCGGCCCGATGCCGTTCCTGCTGTTCGTTACGTCGCTGTGCGTCGGCGCCCCAGGAACAGGGCGAGCGTGACCAGCCCAGCCACCAGCCCAACGACCAGGGATCGGGCCTTGACGATATCCCGCTGGTAGTTGCGCAAATAGGGGACCAGTTCGAAGTCCTCGTCGTAGATGCCGAATAGGGTGGGGTGCCGTTTCGTGAGCCCCAGCCGGTGGGCAAATTCGATGGAGAACACCTCGAAGTCGATCTTGTCTAGGCTTCGGCGATAGGAGAAGGCGGCAAAGAATCGCAGGGCGGCGCCGGCAGTGGCGTCGTACTCCTCCAGCGCGGCCGGGATGTTCGCATTGCGGCTGAGGATCTCGCGGAGATACCCGGCGGAGGCCAGGCCCAGGTTGATGAGGTCGCCGGTGCTTTCAAAGCCGTGGGCCGCATCGCCGATCAGCAACACGTGGTTCAGGTGGAAGGTGGGGGCCTGCACCTGGTCGAAACGCCCGGCATATCCCGCCTGCCAGGCTGCATCCAGCTCCTGCTGTGAGCCGACCAGCGGACCGAAGTAACTGTCGTTCAGGACCTTCAAACGGGATGGGGTGATCGCCTGGTCGTGTCTGATCAGGATGCTGATCTCTTCCTCGGGCTGGCGCATACCCGTGGTGACGATGCGGAACTTCTCCGAGGGATACGCGGCGAGGTTGCTGAGAAGGACATTGGAGGCGTGGTGGCGTTCTCCGCCGGCGAACCGTTCACGCATGGCACCCCGGCTGGGGACACGGTAGGCATACCAATGGTCGAGGCCGATGCGCTTGAACGAATCGGCAGGGAAGAGCGGATGGGCTTGCGCAAGCAGTCGGCGAGTCTGGCTGTTGCTGCCATCGGCGCCCAGGAGCAGGTCGAAGGGCAGGTCGCCGAGCCGGGCCTCGCGGCAGACGTTGTTCTGGAAGTCGATGGCTTCCACTTGCGCTTCGAAGTGGATCGGGATCCCCGCCGCCAGTACCTGCTCGTACAGCTTGGCCACGACATGGTTCCGCCAATGGGAGTACACCCCTTCGCGGACGGAGGTGAAGGAGAGCTCGCGGCCCAGGACACGCTGGTGGATGACCACCCCGAAGAACTCGGATCGTTCCTCGCAGATTGCATCCCAGATGCCGATCTGTTGCAGGATGCGAATGGAGGAGGGCGAGAGGACGATCGGGAAGGTGAATCCCTGCGTTTGCAGGAAGTCCTCTTCTGTGCGCCGTTCGAGCAGGGTGACCTGCTCGAAATGTTCCTTGAGCAGCAACGCAGAGACCATACCCACCGGCCCCGATCCAACGATGACCAGGTTCTGATGTCTTGTTGTGCTCGTGTTCATCGGATCTCGGTCCTGCGGTCCTTGGCCATCCAGGGCCAGTGGCACCTCGCGGGACGTGGCACAGCGACTGATGCCGTGTTCGAGGCGGCTCACGGATGGTAGCTTGCGCCGCTGCGATCGGCTGCCTGCGGCGGCCTCGCGGCCACGATCGGCGCACGGGCTGGGGAGGGCGCCACTCAGGGTCCCCGTGCGCGATACGATGCATCGCAACTTGGGGGTGCTGGGACATGACGACTGAGCAACTGGTGAAGAGCAAGCGCGACGAGATCCTCCGCGTCGCCGCTCAGCATGGCGCGCGCAACGTCCGGGTCTTCGGATCGGTTGCCCGCGGCGAGGCGGACGAGGCGAGCGACGTCGACTTCCTCGTGGAGATGGAGCCCGGCAGGTCCCTCCTCGACCTGGGCGGCCTCCAGGTCGAGTTCGAGTCGCTGCTCGGGCGGCACGTCGACGTCGTGACGGTGCGTGGATTGAAGGAGCGCATCCGCAACACCGTGCTGACCGAGGCCGTGCCGGTGTGAGAGACCCCACGGAACGGCTGCGAGACATGCTCGATGCGATCGCAGCCATCGAGCGCTATCGCGATCGCGACTGGGCGTCATTCGACCGCGATGAGTTGCTCCAAGTCTGGTTCCTCCGCCACCTGCAGATCCTCGGCGAGGCGGCGGCCGGTCTCCCGCAGGATGTGCGCGACCTCGCACCCGACGTCCCGTGGCCGAGTATCGTCGGCATGCGGAACGTGCTGGTCCACGGGTACTTCGACATCGACGCCGACATCGTGTGGGAAGCCGCGCGTCGGGACGTTCCGGCTTTGAGGTCGGCTTTGCTGCGGCTGTTGCAGGAGCTTGAAGACCACGAGCGGTGACTCCGGTCGTCGCGCGAGCGACCCTCACCTGGCAGTGGGACGGTGAAGGTGGGGTTCCGCTGGATCAGGGCCAGCCGCTACTTGTCAATTTGACAAGTACGAAGATGCTGGTGTGCCACTCGTGGGCGCCCTGCTAGGCAGAAGACAGCAGGTCTACGGGGTCGTTCGTGGCCTGTGCCGCGGCGGAGCTCAGGTCGATGATGGGGTCAGTGCCCGCCGAGGCCCCCTCCTAGCGTCCAGTTAGGAGGTCTTCGCCAGGTAGCAGGTCTTCGCTTCGATTCGGACCGACGGCCGCCGTCGAAGACCGTGCTATCTCCAGACAGCAAGGCTTCCTGAGCACGAAACGGGGGAGTGGAGCCGACACTCGGATTTGAACCGAGGACCTGCTGTTTACGAAACAGCTGCTCTACCGCTGAGCTATGTCGGCGCGGAGGGGAGTTTAGCACCACGTCCGCCAGCCACGGCTGATCGCAGTCCTTGCCATCGAGGGCAAGCTCGGGCAGTCCGTTTCGGATGCCGAGGTCCGTCATCTGGGCTGGCTGCGCGAGCAGGTCGGAGACGCGCTGCTCGATGCCGTGGTCCTGACGACCGGTAAGGAAGCCTATCGGCGTCCCGACGGGATCGCCGTCGTGCCTCTCGCGCTGCTGGGCCCATAGCGGACAGGCGGGTGCAGGTTTCGAGCGCGTGGCGTCCATCTCCCGTGCCCGTGGGGGTGGGAAACCCAATTCGATCACGCCGCGACTCGGTTGTACTCGTGGATCGGATCATGCCTGGGTGGTGACCTTGTGCGGGTTGTTGTGCGACAGTCCGCACATGGCGACCAACCTGGACATCGACCCAAGCCTGCTGGATCGGGCTGTCAAGGCGAGCGGGGAGCGCACCAAGACAGCAGCGGTCACCCGTGCCTTGCGCGAGTACGTCGCCCGCCATGAGCAGAAGCGGCTGGTAGAGCTCTTCGACGCCTTGGATTGGGATCCGGAATACGACTACAAATCGCATCGATCCCGTTCGTGAATCTCTTCGTAGACACGAGCGTCTGGCCTCTGGCGATGCGACGCGACGAGACCAGTGATCAGCTCATCGTGAGGCGCTTGCGGGATGCCCTCGATGGCGGTGACGGCGTCTTCACGACGGGGCTGGTGCTCCAGGAGCTGCTCCAGGGATTCCGAGGGCCCAAGGCCCGCGACGCTATCGTCGAACGCTTCGCTTCCCTCCCGTTGCTCATTCCCGACAGGACCGACCATGTCGAGGCGGCCGAGCTACGAAATGCCTGCCGCCGGAATGGGATCCAGGTCGGCACGATCGAGGCGCTGCTCGCCCAGTTGTGCGTCCACCACGCCCTGGTCATGCTCTCTACAGACCAGGACTTCACGCTCATGGCACCGCATATCGGACTGACCAACTGGGCACCCTGACCATCCATCGGGCTCCACTCGGGGTAGCGCTGCGGCGTGGTGCGCCGCCTCGCCGTTCACGGCGTAGACCAGCGCGTTGGCGTCGACGATCCCCCCGCGCCGCTACCGGCGATCCGGGAGCGTGCGGACGAGCTCATCGGTGTCGGGATCGAGGGTGATCGTGGTCCGCATGGACCGCATGATCGCACCCGGACGCACGAACGCGGCGCGGGCCCGAGGGCAGCCGCGCCGCGTCCAGCGTGGAACGGGTGAGCTGGTCGGAGATCAGCCCGGCGTTGTGGTCGCGGAGGGGGAGGCGCTGGGGGCAGCGTCGCCGTTGTTCCAGTCGTCAGGCCCCATGCCGTGGCCGTGACCGCCCATCCCGGGACCGCCGCGGAAGCCGCTGGCCACCGTGGAGGCGTCGAGCGAGCCGTCCGTCCGGAGCGTGCCCTGGGCCATCACGAAGTTGCCGACCTTGATGTCGGACAGCGTCGCCGTGGTCACGCCCTCGACCTGGTAGGTCGTGGCGCTGTCGACGTGGATCGTGGCGGAGGTACCGTCACGCTGGGTGACGGTGATGGTGCTGCCGCTGACGGCCGACACCTGCCCGCCGACGCTCGGCAGGATCACGCGGATCGCGTCGATCGTGTAGGTCCCGTCGGTCTGCCTGGTCTGGCTGAAGGTGATCTGGTCGCCGACCTCGAGGTCCGAGGCGGTGATGGTGGCGCCGGCCTTGGTGATGGTGGTCGTGCTGGTCGGGGTGATCGTCCGGGCCCAGCCATCGGCCGTCTTGAGCGACAGGCTCGAGCCGCTGATGGAGGCGATGGTGATGTCGCGGAAGCCGCCGTCGATGTCGCCGCCGCGCATGCCGACTCACACCACGCATGCCGAAGCCTCGATCGCCGTCATTGTCGAGCATCGTTGGTGCCGGCACCGTGCCGGCACTGGAACTGCCGACGGACCCGGCGCGGTCGACGGAGCGGGCGATGCGCCCATCGCCACGGCGGCCCCGAGGACGACCAGCAGGGCGGTTCCCGCGACGATGCCGATGCGGACGGGCGTGGACTGCCGGCCCGGGCCGCCGCCGCCGTTGGCGCAGCCTTCCGCGCTTCGACCGGCTCTGCTTCGACCGGCTCGATGAACACGATGTCGTTGGGTTCGGTCATGTGTGACCTCCGTGCAGTGCCACGGACCCCGCGGCCCGTGCGGGCCGCTGTGTTCGACCCTGGACCGCCATCGTGCCGCCCGATTCTCCGAATGCTCTGAGAGCGCGGGATTGCGTCGCCGCCGGCAGCACGGCTGGCGTCGGCACTGAGCTCATGACTCGGTCCTGCGCCACGTGGGATTGGCCTGTTGAATTGGGACCTTGGACCCTCCGCGTCCCTTGACGGGCGTGGGATGGTTGGGTCACGCGAGGCTCGCGGCCCGTGGTACGAGCAAACCGACCGCCGGCTCCGAACCAGGCCGACACACCGTTCCGGTAGACCTTTGCGGCACCGGACATACGGGACCACCGGCCGACCAGGAGCATTGGCAGGACCGCGAGCCCGCTGTTTCATGTCCGGGAACCGATGGCCCATTCCCGTCGTCTCGCGCCCATGACGCCTCCCCGCCCGACGCCCACGTTCGTCCCGATCCTCCTTGCCGTCCTCGCGCTCGCCGCGGTCGCGTGCGGCACGGCCGGTCCCGCGGCGTCCGCCACGACGGGCGGCGGGAGTGGCGGCCCCGTTCAATCGGGACTCGGCGCCGTCGAGGCCGTCCGCGAGCGGGTGCCCCTGTTCGACGGGTTCCATCTCCGCAACCCCGACATGATCGGCCAGGCCTCGTACTTCACCGTCGACCAGGTGGACGGCCGTTGGCGCGTCACCTTCGAGACCGGCTGGGGTGACTGCCCGAGCGGCTGCATCGACCGCCACACCTGGACCTGGGATGCCGCGCGAGGACGGCACCCTCACCTTCGTCGGCGAGGACGGCTCGCCGCTCGCCCCGGAGCAGCTGATCGCGCTGCAGGCAGTCCGGCCAGAACCGCACCGGTGTCGCCGGCCGCGCCACCGGCGGCCCGACCTGTCCCGTCGAGCAACCCGGCGACCCGGCCTGTGCCGGCCGGATGGTCTCGGGCGCAGCGCTGCTGGTCCGGAGCGCGGACGGCACCGAGGTCGCCAGCTTCACCACGGACGGCTCAGGCCTGTTCCGGATCGCGCTGCCGCCCGGCGACTACACCCTGGAGGCGGGCCCCGTGGAGGGCTACATGAGCGCGCCAGGCCCCGCGCCGTTCACGGTCACCGGCGGCGCGGAGACCTGGCTGGACGTCCCCTACGACACGGGGATCCGCTGAGGCCGGTACGGGGCGCAGGAGTGCCCTGCCAACTACCGGATCAGCTGGACCCCGATCGCCTCGCCGTTGTACACGTCCAGCGACCCGACCGGGCCCGACGTGATGTAGCGCACGAACCAGCCGGCGATGCAGCCGTCCGAGCCGTTGCCGGAGACGAACGGGACCATCGGCGTGCCGTACGTCGGAGACGTGGACTTGGAGCAGTCCCCGCCGTTCTTGTTCGTGAACGACATGAAGTCGAGGTAGAAGGCGGCGATCCGGATGACGTGGTACTGGGCGTTGCTGCCGCTACCGGTGATGCAGTCGTTGTCGCAGATCGGGATGAGGACCACCTTCCCCTGGAGGTCGGCCACGTCGATCGCATCGGCGATCTTCTTCTGGCAGTCGGCGCCGGTGTCGGTGTCGATGTCCACGGGAAAGGTGTCGAACTGGATCGAGGGCGGCTGCAGGACCTCCTCGCCGCAGTCAAGGTCCGGGTCAAGGTCCAGGAACATGAAGGACCCGCCGCCGGTCTTGCACAGCGGCACGACGTACTCGGTGCCAGTCGGGTGGCTGCTGCCCGGGTTGCTCATGAACCACATGGAGGCCTTGTTCGGGTCGTCGAACGGCTGGAGGAAGCCCGAGTTGGTGCACTCGGACGGGCTGACGGGCAGCACCAGCGGCAGGAACGTTCCCCCCGTCAGTCGGCCCATGACCGCCGTGGCCTCTGCGGTCGCCGTGAACTCGTCGAAGCCGATGGCGCGGCCGAAGGTGGCCCCGAAGTCGCGACCGGCCGAGGCCCGCACCCCCTGGGCCTTGGGTGGCGGCGGCATGCCCTCGCCCAGGCTGCCCACCTCGACCCACTCGCCGGGCGAGATGGCCGGGAGGCCCGTGGCGGCGATGTACTGGCCGGTCACGTTGACGTAGTAGCCGGTGTGGGTGGCCAGCCCGTTCGCGTCGGCCAGCTCCGTCATGGCGTCCGCGACGTCCCCGTCGTCCTTGGCCGTGCCGCCCAGGCGCTGGGCCAGGACGGTGGCGCCGGCGTGGGCCACCGCGTCCGCGGCGTTCTGGGCGATCCGCTGGTTGGCGTAGGCGTTGCCGCCCTCGAGCACGAGCGCCACGCCCCCGATGATCGCCAGCATCGACAGGGCGGCGATGACGATGATCTGGCCGGCCTCCGGGCCGGCCCGCGGCGTGCTGACGTGGCGGCCATTGCGGATACCTCGGGATGGGCTGGGTTGCGGCGCGCGCTCATGGCTGCTTGGGGCAGTCCGCGGCCGCGGGGAAGTCGGCGTTGGGGCAGCGGTACTCGACGCTCAGCACGGAGCGCGCCTCGAAGGTCACGCCGTCGCCGAAGACGATGTTCCCGATCATCGGTGTGATGGGCTGGTAGGTGCCCTCGAAGGAGACGACGGCCAGGCAGCCGACCGCGACCAGGTCGCACGGGTTGTCGAGGTCCGGCGAGCCATCCTCCTCCACCTGGTAGAAGGCGACCGTCACGCTCGGGTCGTTGAGCTCCACGATCTGCGTCTGGCTCTTGGCCCGCGAGACGATCAGCGGCACGTCCTGGTTGACGATGGCGAGGCGCGCACCCTCGCGGGCGGCGTTGGTCAGCGTGTTGTAGGCGAACACCCCGCGGCCGAGGTCGAACAGGGAGACCAGGACGAGGATGAACACCGGCAGGACGAGCGCGAACTCCACGAGGGACTGGCCGGCCCCCGAGTTCCGGGCTTCCCGCGGGCCAGGGACAACGCGCGCGGCGGTTCACGGCGCGCTCACGTAGACGTCGCTCGAGCACAGCGCCGTGGCCCCATTGCCGGCCGCGATGGACTGGGCGGTGATCTTGAAGTTGGCGGTGGGAGGGGCGCCGGTCGCGCGCTTGACCTGTCCGGTGAAGCCGTAGGCGGCGCTCTGCCAGATCGCGTTTGCATCGTTGACCTTGACGTTCTTCAGGCTGGGTACGGGGCAGTAGCCGGGGTTGACCGTGACGGTCTTGCTAGCCGGCCCCAGCTCGTCGATGGGAGCCGGGTAGGTGACCCACAGCCGCACGCTGTACGTGCCCGCGGTGGCGAAGGCGTGCGTCACGGTGCCGCCGGGGCCGCTGCCCGTCCCGCCGTCCCCGAAGTCCCAGCGGAAGTTCGTGCCGCCCGGCGTCGAGGCGTCAGTGAAGGTCACGGTTTGCCCGCGACTGATCACGGCCGGGCTCACCGAGAAGTCCACGCTGGACGTGGCCTCGACCAGGACGCCCATGTACGCGGTCGTGTGGCCGGCCCCGTTCGTGGCCGTCATCTCCACCAGGTAGCTGCAGAAGCCGAAGAAGTCGGGGACCGTGCAGGTGTAGTCGTGGGTGGCGTCCTGGGTGGTGGCCGTGGTCCCGTCGCCGAAGCCCCACAGCCACGAGGTCGCCGGGCCCCCGCCCGAGGCGTCGCGGAAGGTCACCGTCACGCTCGGCCCCGTGAGCCACAGCCACGGCGTCGCGTCGGTGCTGAACACGCCACCTGCCTCGAACGCGGCGCTGGGCGGCGTCGTGACGCC
>CAVWFY010000005.1:0-122342 GCA_963754485.1 uncultured Chloroflexia bacterium
GCCCAGCGGACCCCGGACTGCGTCAGGAGCCGCGCGTTGTTCTCGGCGGCGCCGAGCAGGGTCTCGATGGGGTCGGAGGCACGGTCGATCCAGTGCGCCCCGCCCGGCATCGTCAGGTGGCTGTGGGCGTCCACCAACCCTGGGATGATCGTCGAGCCCGAGGCATCGACGACCTCCAGGCCACCGGGGTCTGTCACCGGCCCCTCGTCGTCGGACGGGCGGATCCAGGTGACTCGCCCGTCCTCGACCAGGATCGACACGCCCACCCGGAGGCGGTCGCTTCGCCCGTCGGCGAGCGCCCCATCGCGGTACAGCCTGCGCACGGCGCGGGATCAGGCGGTCGGGGAGGGAGCGTCGGCCTCGACGGCGGCGACGGCATCGGCCGCGGCATCGGCGACGACTCCGGTGTCGATGACGTCTGGAGCAATGGGCTCTCCGACGACTGCCGCGGTCACCGACTCGGGCGTCTCGGCCTGCGGCTTCACGAGCCCGCGCTCGACCGCGATCCCGCGCGCCCTGTACTCGGCGACCTTCGCCGTGCTCGCCGCCCGCGAGGAGATCCCGGCGGTGAGGCTGCTGACCTTGGCTCCGATGCGGTCTCGGCGCTCCTTGCCATGCTCCGGCTCGAGCAGCAGTGCAGCCACGATCCCCGTGGTCACACCGGCGGCGATCCCGACGACGAGGTACTTCGAGCGACCCTGGGCACGGCCGCGGGCGAAGGCGCGGGCATAGCGATCGCGGTCGGTGTCCGGCAGCTCTCGTTCCAGGCGGGCGATGAGCGCGCGAATGGCGGTGGTCGAGGCGACGGCCCGCAGCCGCTGGCCGGCCGCGTCGAGCGGGTTGTCAGCCTGGACCTTGTCGCCGGCATGGGCGATGTCGCTGCGGAGGACCCTGACAAGCTCGGCCGCCTGGTCGAAGGACTCGCGCGCCCGGCCGGCCGCGTCGTGGACGGCGATCCCAGCAGTCTCCCGGGCCCTGGTGATGTCGAACTGGTCCGAATCGGGCAGAAGCTTGGCAAGCTCGTCGGTGAACCGGGTGGCGTCGATGCGGATCCGACCGGTGTCCAGGGTGCGATCGAGGATGGTCATGGGGCCCTCCGTGAGGCTCGTCGGCACCGTGCCCGTGCGGCGACGCGACGTGCTGCGCAGGGTTTCCGCGGTGGGTGTCGAACTGACGTCAGCGTAGCGCAGTGCGCCGCCGACCGGCAGTGCCCATCGGCTCTCGCGAGGCGGGCTGAGTGCGCTGCTGCGACCGACTGAGACCTCAAAGAGACATCACGATTGACAAATACCAAGGAATGGTTTATAAAACCGAAAGACGGTATACACGATATGAGGTCACAACGCATGGCACACGATGTCATCGCCACCTGTCCCGTCTGCGCGGGCGAGCTCGCCGTGACGCG
Organism: uncultured Chloroflexia bacterium; assembly: GCA_963754485.1. Taxonomy (GTDB): domain Bacteria; phylum Chloroflexota; class Limnocylindria; order Limnocylindrales; family CSP1-4; genus CAIXZV01. The sequence goes on from CAVWFY010000005.1 coordinate 1,406, forward strand.
GCTGCGCTGCGCTGGCTGTGGGACCACCATCGAGGGCGAGTTCGGGGTGGGGCGGTTCGCCAGCCTCACGCGCGAGCAGACGCAGGTCCTCGAGAGCTTCCTGCGCAGTCGCGGCAACCTCCGCGACATGGAGCGGGAGCTCCTGATCAGCTATCCGACGGTCCGGGCCCGCGTGGAGGCACTGGTGCGCGCCCTCGGGTTCGGGCCTCGCGACGAGGCGGACCCGGTTCCAGGCGCCGCGACCCAGGCGGCCGCAACCGCAGCCGCAACCGCCGACGAGATCCAGGCCGGCCGGCGCGACATCCTCGAGCGCCTTGCCAGTCACGAGCTGAGTGCCGAGGAGGCCGCTGAAGCCATCCGCGCGCTCGGGAGGAACGTCCGATGACGGATACCGTGAGCATCCCCTCTGCCATCCACGAGTTCCCCCTCGACCCCGGCGGGTCCGTGGACATCGTCCTGGCGGCCAGCAACCTGCGCATCCGCGGGATCGACGGCGACCGCGTGATCGTCCGGACCCGTGAGGGCGGTCCGCTGGACGGCAAGGTCCGCATCGAGGCCGCACCCGGTGTCGTCCGGATCCGTGACTGGGAGCAAAGCGTCCGCCTGGGACCGCTGGTCGTCCATACCCGCCGTTCGCCGGACCTCGACATCGACCTGCCACGGACCGCGGCGATCACGTTGCGCACGGTGAGCGGCGACGTGGAGGCTCTCGGGATTGGTGGCGCCAGCCGGTGGGCATCGACGTCCGGCGACCTGCGGGTCACGGTGTCGGCCGGGCCCGTCCAGTTGGAGTCGATGTCGGGCGACGCGGTCGTCGAAGCCTCGGCGGCCATCACCCTGGTCGGGCGGACCGTATCCGGTGACCTGAAGGTCCGGGCGCCGCGCCTCGACGGGCTCGATGCCAGCACCACCAGCGGTGACGTCCACATCGAGGCCGACCTTGCCCCGGGCAATCGCCACGCGGTCAGCTCCGTCTCGGGTGACGTGGATGTCGTCACCGGCAGCCCGGTCCGTCTCGAAGCCCAGACGATCGCCGGCGACGTCAGGGCGAACGGCCCGCACACCACCGAGGGTGGTCGGGGCCGCCGTACGCTGGTCGTGGGCAACGGATCCGTGGGGCTCACGGTGCGCACCACGTCGGGTGACGTGCGTCTCAGGGTCCTGGGCGGACTCGTGAGCGCCGCGCCGGCGGCTCCGGCCGTCCCGCAGGCTCCGGCCGTCTCGGCGGTCCCTGCAGCTCCCGTGCCCCCGATGGCGCCCAACGCTCCCGAGCCGGCGATCGACCGGCAAGAGGCCGAGCGCCTGGGCGTGCTCCGCGCGCTCGAGCGAGGGGACATGGACGTCGAGACCGCCTCCCGCCGCCTCGAAGCGCTGGACGAGGCCGGGCCGCGCTCGTTCCGGGGGTGGTGCTGATGGCCGCAGACGACCCGCTGGAGCGGGTGCTCAACCTTGTCGCCGAGGGTCGGGTCAGCGCCGAGGAGGCCGCCTCGATCCTCGCGGCACTCGACGAGCGACCCGATCGCGCCGGTGCCCGTGCGCGGGACATCCCGCCCCGCGAAGAGCCGCCCGGCGGCTTCGGTTTCAACCCCCCGCCCCCGTTCGACCTGGGCGGTGACGGGGCCGCCTCGCTCCGGCTCGAGGTCCGCGAGAGCGGCCGCCAGGTCGTGAACCTTCGACTGCCGCTCGCTGTCGGGCGCCTGGCGCTGGAGCGCGTCCCCGGCCTCTCCGGGGAACAGGTGGACCGCGTCCGCGAGGCGCTCAACGGCGGCCTCCGCGGTCCCGTCCTCGAGGTCGAGGACGGCGACAACGTGGTCCGGATCGTCCTGGAGTAGGCGCCGGGGACCCGGGTCTGGTCAGCTCGCGGACGGGTCGTGCATCTGCCCATCCGTTGCGCCGGCGGGCAGCGCTACCGTGAACCGCGCTCCTCCGGCGGGCGGCGCTCCCGCCGAGATCGACCCGCCGTGCGCCTCGGCGATCCGGCGCGCGATCGAGAGGCCGAGGCCCGTGCCGCCCGAGCCATGGCGCGTGGTGCCCGGCAGCCGGGTGAAGGGCTCGAAGATCCGCTCGCGGTCCGATTCCGGGATGCCGGGGCCCTGGTCGTCCACCTCGAGCAGGATCTCGTGGCCGTGGCACCGGACCCCGACGCTCACCTGGCCGCCGGCAGGCGAGTGGTCGATGGCGTTGTCGATGAGCACGAGCAGGAGCTGGACCAGGCGGTCCCGGTCGGCCGATGCGGGTGCCGGCCCGGGCGCATCGACCGCGAGTCTGACTCCGCGTTCCGTGGCCAGCGCGGTGGCTCCGCGCACCGTGTCACGGGCGACCGACGCGACGTCCAGGGGCTCGGGGGCGATGGTGAGTGAGGTCGCGTCCCACCCGGCAAGCTGCAGCAGGTCGCCGACGAGGCCGCCCAGCCTGGCCGCCTCCACGATCACGTCGTCGAGCAGCTCGCGTCCGTCGTCCGCAACGAGCCGCTCGCGCTCCAGCACCTCCGCGTTGGCGCGGATGAGGGCGGCCGGGGTACGGAGCTCGTGCGAGGCATCCGCCACGAACCGGCGCTGGGCCTCGAACCCCTGGCGGATCGGGACGAGCGCCCGGCCCGTGACCACGTAGGCGATGGCCGCCGCCGCCACGAGCCCCAGCGCGCCCACCACGAGGACCGCGAGCACGAGGCTCCGCGCCTGCTGGTCGTGGAGCGTGAGGTCGAAGCCACCCTGGATGAAGCCGGCGGGAACGCCCTCGTGCGTGACCAGCATCGTGAGCACGCGGATCTGGGTGCCGTCCGACTCGACCGTCCGGATGTCCAGACCGTCGGCCGCGCCCTTCAGCGCGTCCGCGTCCGGTAGCCCGGGCAGCTTCTGGCCGGTCCGGTTGAGCAGGACGCGGCCGTCGGCATCGAGGACCAGCAGGACGGTGTCCGCGACCGCGGGCGTGTGCTCGCCGACCTCCTGCTGCTCTTCGCCGTCCGGCAGCTCGCCGTCGAGTGCCGCAACCTGCGCCAGGACGGCGGTCTCGAGGGCGCGGTCGAGGTCCGCGTCGAGTGACGACGTGGCCACGACCACCGTGGCCGCACCGACCCCCAAGACCAGCAGCGTCAGCAGCGCGAGCGTCGTGACAAACAGGCGCCGCCGAGTTCGTCGCAGGAGCCGGTCGGTGGAGCTCGTCGCCACGCGTCAGCTCTCCGACTTGAGGGTGTAGCCGACACCGCGGACGGTCCGGAGGCGGTCCGCCCTGTCCAGTTCGCCCAGCTTGCGGCGCAGGTACGAGACGTACAGGTCCACCACGTTGGAGTAGACGTCCGGCTCCGCGCCCCACACCTGGTCCAGGATCTGCTGGCGCGTGACGACCTGGCCTGCATGGCGGATGAAGAAGCCCAGGAGCGCGAACTCGCGCGCTGAGAGGTCGACGGTCCGGTCGCCGACCTGCGCCACGTGGCGCAGCTCGTCGAGGGCGAGGTCACCGGCCGCCATCCGGCCCTCGGCGGCTGGAGCCGGGCGTCGGCCGAGCGCGCGGATACGCGCCAGCAGCTCCGAGAAGGCGAACGGCTTGGCGAGGTAGTCGTCCGCACCCGCGTCCAGGCCGGCCACCCGGTCGTCCACGGATCCCAGCGCGGTCAAGAGCAGCACGGGGGTCGCGACGCCCTTGGCCCGCAGCAGGCGCAGCACGGTGATGCCGTCGATGTCGGGCAGGCCGCGGTCCAGCACGGCCACGTCATACGGTGCGGCCTCCGCGAGGGCGATGGCGGACACGCCGTCGTGCGCGACGTCCACCACGTGGCGTTCGGCCACGAGGACCCGCCTGATCAGGGCCGCCATCTTCGGTTCGTCTTCGACCACGAGGACTCGCATCGCAGCGCATTGTGCGGGCGGCCGAGCCTGCGGTCGAGGGCTGGAGGCCTCTCTGTGAGAACTCTCATCGGGGGCTCACGGCCGGGTGGGAGGTCGCACTCGACAGTAGTCCCACAACCCCCTCCACTCCGGGAGCACCACGCCAATGATCCACAGAGTCGCCATCTTCGCCGCATCGCTCGTCGCGGCCGCCGGTCTTGCCATCGGTCTCGTGGCCGCCGGCATCGCTCCGGCCGCAGCACCCGTCGCGGCCGAGCCCGTGTCGGCGCCCGTCGTTGCGGCAACGGATGCACCTCAGCCGGTCGTCCAGGTCGACACCGTCTACGTCGCCCCCCAGGCGACGCCCGAGGACGTCGTCGTGATCAAGACCGTCAGCGCTCGCCCCAAGGGCGACGACGGCGAGAACGAGAGCGAGAACGAAGGGTCGGACGACTGATGCCCGAATCCCGGCCGGTACGCTCCATCCCCCCGGGCGCCGCCCAGGCCCCGGTCGGCCATCCGCCGCGCCCCCAGCGCGCCAGGCCGGACCCAGCCCCGATGCGCATCCTCTTCGGGATGGTCGGCCTCGCCTCGGCCACGGCCCTCCTCACGGCGATGCTGCCATCCGTCACGCCGTCCCAGGTCGCCGTCGTGGAGGCCGTCGACACCACCACCACCGCGGCCCCGGAGCCGTCCGTGCTCCATGTCACCCGGGTCGTGACCCTCAATGCGGGCCAGACGGCGCCGCCCAACGCCCCGGTCGTGGTCAAGCCCACACCGACCCCACGCGTCCGCGTGCAGGTCGTCACCAAGCAGTCCGGCTAGCCATGACCGCCATCGCCGGCCCCGTAAGCGTCGAGGCGAGCCGTCCGATGATGGGCGGCGTCGTCTCCGTCCAGATCCTCGACGAGTCGGACGAGGTCCTGCTCGAGCGAGCGGCGCTCCGCGTCCTCGATCGCATCGAGGCGTGGGCCGGGCGGCTGACAAGGTTCTCGCCGGACTCCGAGCTCATGCGCCTCAACGCCGCGGCGGCGTCGCTCGTGCCGATCGGTCCGACGCTGACCGCCGCCCTCGACTGGGCGCGGATGGCCGAGGGAATCACGGACGGTCTCGTCGACGCGTCCCTGCTCGACGAGCGCCTGGCCGCGGAGGCCGGGCTGGACCCGGCGATCCCCGTTCAGGCCGGCCGCCGCTGGTCGCTCCGCCGGACGGCCCGCGGCGCCGCCGTGGAGCGCGAGCCCGGGGTCCGGTTCGACCTCGGCGGCGTCGCGAAGGGCTGGCTCGCGGATCGCGCGCTCGCGATCACCCCCGGCCGCTCCGCCCTGGTGGACGGCGACGGCGATGTGGCGATCCGGGTCGCGCCCGGCGACAGGTGGGCCGTTGGCGATCGGCGATCCGCGCGAGCCCGGCATCCTGCTCGGTGCCCTCGACCTGGGCGCGGACGGCGATACGGCGCGGGAGTGGGGGATCGCCACCTCCGGCACCAGCGTTCATCGGTGGGCGCACGCGGGCGGCGACGCCCACCACCTCATCGACCCGCGCACACGACGACCCGCAGCGACGGACGTGATCCAGGCCACGGTGCTGGCCGACACGGCGCGCGCCGCCGAGGCGTTCGCCAAGACGGCCGTGATCGCCGGCACCGACCGCGCGTTCGGCCTCCTCGACCACCCCGGTGTCCTCGGGGTCCTCCTCCTCACCGAGCGCGGCGAGCTCCGCGCAACCCCAGGGATGGTGCGATGGCTGCAGTGAGATTCCGCGGGCTCGACCCCCGCACCGGCATGGCCCGCTGGGGCCTCGCGGCCGTGGCGATCGGCATCGTCGTGGGCGTGACGGCCCCGGTCGCGGCCCGCGGCCTCGCGACCGTCGTGGCGGCGAACCCGCAGAGCCTGGTCTGGCTGTTCGAGCGGCTGTTCGCCTGGCTCGCCTACATCGCCATCGCCGGCTCCGTCGTGTACGGCCTCCTGATGTCGACGAAGCTCCTGGACGCGATCGCGCACCGGCCGATCAGCTTCTCGCTGCACCAGGACCTGGCGGCGTTCGGGCTGGGCCTGGCGGCGATCCACGGGATGCTGCTGGGGCTGGACCACTCGGTCCCGTTCTCCATCGCCCAGATCCTCGTGCCCGGCCTCGCCCCCCACGCGCCGGTGGCCGTGGCCTTCGGCCAGGTCGCCCTGTACCTGATGGCGGCGGTGACCGCCACCTTCTACCTGCGCAGGCGCATCGGGCAGCGTGCCTGGCGGACGTTCCACTACGTGACGTTTCTCGTGTTCGTCGGCGTGACCGTTCACGGCATCGCGGCAGGTTCCGACAGCAACGCGCCGTGGGCCGAGGCGATCTACCTGGCCTCAGCGGCCCTGGTGCTGTTCCTGCTCGCGTACCGGATCGGGATGTCCGTCGCGACCCGGTCCTCGGCGCGGGCGGACGGCGCCGGCGGCGGGCTGGCCGTCAGGCCGTGACGCCAGCGACGTGCTCCGCGAAGAACGCGAGCACCCGGGCCCAGGCGTCGGTTGACGCGGCCTCGTTGAAGCCGGCGTGCATCGGCATCAGCGGCCCGATCGCCCCCATGACGCCTGCGTGCTCGCTCATGAACGAGTGCCCGGCGTCCGGGTAGGTCTTGACGTCGTTGGGGATGCCCGCCGTGTCCAGGGCTGCCTCGAGCAGCGGGCCGGTGGCCCCGAACGACGCGTCCCGCCCGCCATACGACGCGACGGTGGGGCACAGGTCGGGGATGATCGACTCGTCCGCGGGCATGGCGCCGTAGAACGGGGCGATGGCGCGCAGGTTGCGACCGCCGCGCGCTGCATACAGCATCGCGAAGCCGCCGCCCGCGCAGAAGCCCGCCATCCCGATCCGGTCGGCGTCGACGTACGGCTGCTTCGCCAGCCAGTCCTGGAACGCCGCCATCTCCCGGTAGGGCCGCCCGGTGCCGGCCTTGCCCAGACCCTGGAAGAACCGCGCAATGCACAGGGGCTTCCAGCCCGCCCCCAGCAGGTCCGGCGCCAGCGCCACGTACCCGTGGTCCGCGAACACCGTCGCGATCCGCCGGATGTCGTCGTTGAGGCCCATCATCTCGTGCACGACGAGGACCGCCGGCCGGGGTTCGGCGGGGTCACCGTCGGGGAGGGCGAGGAAGGCGGGCAGGCGACGCCCTGTTGTCGTGGTCCGGAAGGTGATGTCGCGTCCGTCGGGCATCCGCGGAGGGTAGCCGGTCCGCGCGGGCATCGCCCCGAGCACGGCCAGTGCTATGCGGGCGCCGGGACCCGCCGCCAGTGCACCCCGAAGCGCTCGATGTCCAGAGGCGCCGTGCCGGGCTCACCGCTGAGCTCCACGACGGGCGCCCCGCTGCCCGCCCGCAACGCGATGGACTGCGAACCGATCGCCGCGCACCATCCCTCGCCGAACGTGATCCCCAGGACATTGCCGTACTCGCGGACTGTCCCTGCCGCGTCGGTCACGGGCAGCTCCAGGGCCGTCAGCCGGACGCGGCCGCCACCCGGGTGCCGGAACGCCGCCCGTATCGCGCGGGCGTCGTCGCCCCACTCAGCCCCGGCGGCCTCGTGCTCGATGAGGAACGGCGGGCGCTCCGGCCCCAGCTCCGGGAACGCGCAGACCCAGCGCACCAGCTCGCCGTCCGGGCGGACCCGCGAGCCCGGGACGAGATCGCCGATGGGCGACCCGGCGGCCCGCAGGCGCTCGACATCCCGCACCACGTCGTCGGTCGCCAGGGCGTACGTTGCCAGGCCCTCGCCGCGCGCCTCGAGCTGCGCCAGCGCCGCGAGGCCCACGGCGAACGACGAGGACGAGCGCACGAGCGCCGCGTCGAACACGCCGATCAGCTCGACGTACGTGTCGCCGAGGAATGCCAGCCGGTTGTAGGTGCCCATGGCCTCGTGGCGCCCGCCTCCCGTGACCGCGAGCCCGAGGTCGCGCTCCAGGATGTCCGCGGCCGCCTCCACGGACCGCACCGCGACGACGAGGTGGTCGATCCCGGTTGGCATCGACCTCAGGCGCCCCGGATCCCGATCGCCGGCGTGCCCCCGGCGACCTCGCCCCGCCGATCGACCGCGAGGCGGCCGCCCTTCATCACTGCCACCGGCGTCTCGAGGACGCGCACGTCCGCGAGAGGGTCGCCCGCGACAGCCACGAGGTCCGCGAATCGCCCGGGCCTCAGCGTCCCCACCCGATCCGCCCAGCCCAGGCACTCCGCCGCCACCACGGTCGAAGAGCGGATCGCCGCCAGCGGCGTCATCCCGAAGCGCACGTACATGTCGAACTGCTTCGCAACGAGGTCGTGCGGGTACACGCCGCTATCGGTGGAGTAGGTGATCCGCACACCCGCCTCCACGGCCCAGCGGAAGGCCGTGATCCCGGTGTCCATCGTCTCGCACAGCTTGCGCATCGTGTCCGCGGGCCAGCCAACCGCGTTGCCCTCGGTGAGCGCCCACTCGCCGTCGAACAGGTCCACGCCCAGGTAGGTTCCGGAGTCGGCGAGCATCGCGACGGTGTCCCGGTCCAGCATCGAGCCGTGCTCCACGGAGCGGGCCCCGGCCCGGATCGCCCGCCGGGCACCCTCGGCGCCGTGCGCGTGGACGGCCACGAACCGGTCGTAGTGCGCGGCCTCCTTGACCGCGGCACGGATCTCCTTCTCGGTGAGCTCCGGGGCTCCTGGCACGCCACCGCGCGTCAGGACGGCCCCGGTGCCGATGCACTTGATGACATCGACGCCGCCGATCAGCAGCCGCCGCACCCGGTCCCGGACCTCGGCCGGCGAGGTGACGACCCCGAACCGGAGCTCCTCGGGCAGCCGGATGTCCGGCGCCAGGCCCACCACGTCGCCGCCGCCCCATGGCGCGGTGATGAAGGCGCCCGCGCACTGCATCCGCGGACCTTCGAGCTCGCCCGCGTTGATCGTGTCGCGCACGGCGCAGTCGGTGAAGGCCCGGAACGGGCCCAGGTCCCGGACGGTGGTGAAGCCTGCCTCCAGGGTCACGCGCGCATTGCGGACGGAGAGGAGCGCGTCCTGGGCGCCCGTGGTGGTGGTCGCCGGGACGCCGGCGGTCTGGATCTCGCCCACGAGATGGCTGTGGGTGTCGATGAAGCCGGGCACGACCGTCAGGCCGGACAGGTCGACGACCGCGGTGCCGTCGGGAAGGCCGTCGTCGGGGCCTATCACCGCCTCGATCCGCGCGTCACGCACGAGGAGAATCCGGTCCGGGGCAACCTCCCCGGTCTCGACGTCGAGGAGGCGGCCGGCCCGGACGGCGAGGGCGCCACTCGTGTCGGCGAAGGGGGCGAGCTTGGTCATGGGTTGATCCTAGTCGCCCGGGACGGCCCCCGCGGCCGGTGGCGCGTACGATGCATCCCATGAGCCTGCCCGTCCCTCCCGACCATCTCCCGTTCACCGGCAACCCCGACGCCGACCGCCTCCTGGCGGAGGACCCTCTCGCGCTGCTCATCGGGTTTGCGCTCGACCAGCAGGTCACCGTTCAGAAGGCCTTCGCTGGACCGCTGGAGCTCCGGCGTCGGATCGGGTCGCTGGATGCGGGGACCATCGCCGCCATGGACCCAGAGGCCCTCGACGCCGCCTTCCGGACCCCGCCGGCGCTACACCGCTTCCCGGGCAACATGGCCAAGCGGGTGCGCGACCTGTGTGCTGCGATCGTGGACGGCTATGGCGGCGACGCCTCCCGGGTCTGGTCCGAGACCGCCGACGCCCCCGACCTCCACGCCCGCCTGATTGCGCTGCCCGGCATCGGCGAGATGAAGGCCGGGACGATCATCGCGCTGCTCGCCAAGCAGTTCGGCGTCCGGCCTGCGGGCTGGGAGGCGCTCCTCCCGGACCACCCGACCCTGGGCGACGTGGACTCGCCTGAGGCCCTGGCGGAGTACCAGGCCGGCAAGCGGGAGCGCAAGGCGGAGCTCAAGGGCCAGGGCAAGGGCTGATGAGCATCACGGACGCGCTGGGCACGGCGGCCCTCATCGCCGGCCTGCTGATGGCCGTCGCACCGGCGCTCCAGATCCGGCGGATGATGCAGACGCGCTCCAGCCGTGACTTCTCGATCGGCTATCCGACCCTGCTGAGCGTGGGCTTCGTCCTGTGGCTCGCTTACGGCGTGGCGCTGGGGAACCCGCCGATGGTGATCTCGAACACCGCGTCGCTCACGTTCATGCTGATCACGATCGGCGTGGCGCTGTACTTCCGGCGCCTGGCGGCCGCCCAGGGCGAGCAGCCGGTACCGGGGGAGTAGCCGGTACCGGGGGAGTAGCCGGCCGCCGCTCGGCTCAGCGGCGAACCAGCGTCCGGAACAGGTGCTCGAGGGTCGCCGCTGGATCCGCGGTCAACCCGGTGTGGACCTCGGACGTCCCGATGATCGTCGACGACGGCGAGACCAGCCAGTGGAACCGCTCCGGGGCGGAGAGGACGGCGATGGGCCCGGCGTCGGGATCCCCGGCGGCGATCGCCTCGATGGCCGCGAGGTGCTCACGAACGATCTCCGGGTCGCAGTCGTGGGCCATCGCGATGAGCACGGACTCGTCCAGATCGGTCCTGGCTCCCAGGAAGCGTCGGGGCCGGCACATCAGCAGGATGCCCGCGTTGAAGGCCTCGCCGCGCTCGATACGGGGGACGACCCGCACGATGGCGTACTCGAACGGGCTGCGGGCCGGCACTGCGGCTTCAGGCGACTCGGGCACGGTCGGCCTCCTCCACGAACGCGTCGCGGGCTCGCAGCCGGGCGGCGAGGTAGTCCATGTACGCTCGACGGTGGGCGTCGGGGTCCGGCAGGCCGTCCTCGGGCTGCAGCCAGTCGTCCGGGATGGCGGCGGTCAGACGCTCCAGGAGCGCACGGTCGACGAGCGGCGCCAGCCGGGCGTCCGCCTCAGCGATGGACGCGGCGAAGGGGAGCAGGACGTGGTCCCGCACCTGGACGAAGGGCCGCCGCGCGTGCTCGGCCGGGTCCTTCCAGCTGTGGTGGATGTAGAGCGCGGACCCGTGGTCGATGAGCTGGAGCCGCCGGTGCCAGACGAGCAGGTTGGGATTGCGTGCCGTCCGGTCGACGTTCGTCGTGAACGCGTCCAGCCACACGACGGCGGCGGCCAGCTCGGGCTCGGGCGCGGGCCCGATCGCCGGCGCGAATGCCAGCGCACCCGGCAGGAAGTCGAGCCCGACATTCGTCCCGGCGGAGCGCTCAAGGAGATCCTGGATCTCGCCATCCGGCTCCGCCTTCGACAGCGCGCCGTCCAGCTCCACGAGCACGAGGTCGGGCACCGGCAGCCCCAGGTGTCGCGCCAGCTCCCCGGCGAGCAGCTCCGCCACCAGCGCCTTCCGGCCGTGGCCGGCTCCCAGCAGCTTGACCACGTACAGCCCGTCATCGTCCGCCTCGACGAGCGCGGGCACCGACCCGCCCTCCCGGAGGGGGGTCACGTAGCGGGTGGCGATCACGGTCCGGAGCATCAGGCGGAGTGTAGGCCCGCGGCATCCCCTTGTGCCCCGCGCCGCGGTCGCATATCGTTGATGGAGCAACTATCTGGAGGACCCATGGACGCAAGTGTCCGCACCGCGCTCGACCATAGCCAGGTCATCGATCTCACCACCACCGGCCGCAAGACCGGCGAGCCCCGGCGGATCGAGATCTTCATCCACAGCCTCGATGGCCGCCTCGTGATCAGCGGGATGCCGGTTGAGGGGAACACCCGCGCGTGGCTGCGCAACGTCGCCGACAACCCGGCCGTGACGCTCCACCTCAAGGGCCAGCTCGCCGTCGCAGACGTCGAGGGGACGGCCCGTGTCGTCACGGACCCGGCGGAGCGCCGGGCTCTCATCGAGGGCGTCGCCCGCAACTGGAAGCGCACCGACGTGGACGCCATGGTCGAGCACAGCCCGCTGATCGAGGTGACGGTCCCGGGCTACCCGGCCTGATCGTCCTCCATCAGGGTCCGGAACCGCTCGAGGGACGCGGGCAGCTCCGCGTTGATCCGCCGCTCCGCCTCCTTGGCGATGAACCCGAGGAACGGTGGGGTGCTGAGCTCGAGCTCCAGTGACACCCGCGTGGCGGCGGGTCCCCGCGGGGCCAGCACGGTCCGCACCTTCACCGACAGGGGCCCGCCCGATCCGGCGATCTCCAGCACGGTGGGAGGCCGCAGCTCCACCACGGTGCCGGTGATCTCGGCGTTCCCGGTGCCCGGACCCAGGCGCAGGCGGATCCGCGCCCCCGCGACCAGCGCCGGGTCGAGCAGCTCGGCGTCCACGACCTCCGGCAGCCAGCGGGGCATGTCCTCCACCCGGGTGGCGACCCGGAAGACATCGTCGACGGCGTACGGGAGCTCGATGGCGGCGGTGACGTTGCCCATGCCCCCATGCTACGGGGCAGAGGCCTTCCTGCGTCGCGCCGCCGCTCGCCCGTTCGTGCCTCGCCCGTCGGTCCGCGCCATGAAGTCCAGGGCTCGCGCCGCGAGCGCGTCCAGGCCGGCCTCAACCCGCCCGTTGACCGAGTCGGCCGGGTAGGACCCGTCCTTGCCTCGCTCGCCGGCCGGGATCCCGGTCAGCAGGGAGATCGCCTCGTCGATGGTTGCTACGGCCCAGACCGCGAACCGGCCCGCCCGTGCTGCCTCGACCACCTCATCGGCGAGCATCAGGTTCGGCAGGTTCGTGGTGGGGATCACCACGCCCTGCGAACCGTCAAGCCCCCGGCCGGCACAGACGGCGTAGAACCCCTCGATCTTCTCGTTGACCCCGCCGATGGGCTGGACCTCGCCGTGCTGGTTGAGCGACCCGGTGATCGCGAGCGACTGCCGCAGCGGTACCTCGCCGATGGCCGAGAGCAGAGCACAGGCCTCCGCCAGTGACGCGCTGTCGCCCTCGACGCCCCCGTAGCTCTGCTCGAACACGACGCTCGCCCGCAGGCTCAACGGCCGGGTCCGTCCATAGCGGCCGCCCAGGAACCCGGCCAGGATCAGGATGCCCTTGCTGTGGATCGGGCCACCCAGCCGAACCTCGCGCTCGATGTCCACGACCTCGCCCTCGCCGAGGCTGACGCTCGCGGTGATCCGCGCGGGGCGCCCGAACGAAGACTCGCCTAGCGTGATGACAGAGAGCCCGTTCGCGACGCCGACGGTGGACCCGGTGGTGGTGACGAGGACCGTGCCGCGAGCGATGTCCTCGAGCGCCCGCTCCTGGAGCCGCGACGACCGGACCCGGGCCGCCTCGATGGCGCCCGCAACATCGCCCGCGGCCACGACCTCCCGCCCCGCCTTGACCGCCCGGTCATCTGCCTCCCGGAGCAGGTCCGTGAGCCGGCGCATGTGGGTGGAGAGCCGCTCCGCATCACCGGCCAGGCGGGAGGCGCGCTCCACGATCGCCGCCACCGCACCGGCCTCCAGCGGTCGCAGCCCCGAGCGGGCCGCGACCGTGGCGAGCAGCCGCCCGTACCGGGCCTCCGCGTCGGTCGAGCGCGGGACCTCGTCCTCGAAGTCGACCTGGACCTTGAACAGCTCGAGGAAGTCGGGGTCCAGCTCCGCGAGGAGGTAGTAGATGGGCCGGTCGCCCACGAGCACGATCTTGGCCTCGAGCGGGATCGCTTCGGGCTCGATGGACACGGTGGACAGCCCCAGCCGGTCACCCAGCGACTCGATGCGGATCTCGCCCGCCCGCAGCGCGCGCTTGAGCTCCTCCCAGGCGAACGGCTGGGTGAGCAGCCGGCGCGCGTCGAGGACCAGGTAGCCGCCATTGGCGCGGTGCAGCGCGCCGGGCCGGATCAGCGTGTAGTCGGTGACCAGTGCCCCAAGGTGCGCCGTGTGCTCCACGCGGCCGAGCAGGTTGGGCTGCGTGGGCAGGTCCTCGAAGACGACTGGCGCGCCCGACGAGTCGGCGTGATCCACCAGCAGGTTGACGCCGTAGCGGCGGAACAGCGCCCCATCCTCGAGGCGCGCCGCCAGCAGCGACGGCAGCTCTCGAGGCTGGGCGGCCGCGAGGAACTCCTCCGCGTTCGCGACGACGTCCGCCTCGAGCGCGGCGAGGTGCTCCACGATCTCGTCGTGGTCCGCATGACCGGCGCGCACCTCGTCGATGAGGTGGCCGACGGCGCGCCGTGCCACCTCCTGGCCCGTCTCGCGGACCGCCGTCCGCGTCTCGCGCTCCCAGGCTGGGAACTGGCGCTGGATCAGGTCACCCAGCTTCGCCTCCAGCTCCCCGCTGGCCTCGGCGAGCTTCCGCCGCTCCTTCTCCGGCAGCGCGGCCACCTGGTCCCGGTCCAGGACCTTGCCGTCGTGGAGCGGCGCCAGCCCCACGCCGACCGGCGTCCGCAGCAGGGCCATGCCCTTGCCGGCGGCGAGGCGCTCGAAGTCCATCAGGGCGGCTTCGCGCCGCTCCTTGAGCGCGGCGTCGAGGGCCTCGCGCCGGTTCCGGTACTCATCCGATTCGAAGGCTGCCGGGATCGCCGTCTGGAGCTCCCGCTCGAGCTGCGCGATGCGGTCGCGGAAGCGGCGACCCTCGCCGGCCGGCAGGCAGATCGCGCGTGGCCGGCGCGGATCGGAGAAGTTGTGGACATAGCACCAGTCCTGGGGGACGGGCTCGCCGGCGGCGCGGACCTCCAGGACCTGGCGCAGGAGGCTGAGCTTGCCGATGCCCTCCGGACCCATCGCGTAGAGGTTGAACCCCGGCTGGCGGATGGCGACGCCGAAGGCCACGGCCTCCACGGCGCGGTCCTGTCCCACCATCTCGTCCAGCGGCGGCAGGTCGGCCGTGGTGGCGAAGGGGAAGGCCGCTGGATCGCAGTGGCGGACGAGACGGTCGGGGGAGATCGGGGCAGTCATCACAGGGCGACCTCGGGAAGGGCGGGCACCGGGCATCCGCCTGTGACCATGCTGGGCGGCGGATCAGCCGCATGCAGCGGGCCGACGGCCTCATCGCGGGTGACGTTGGTTGCGATCGCCGACGATCGCATGCCCGGGCTACGTGGCCGGGCCAGGCTCCGTCAGGAGCTCCACGAGCCGGTCGAGCTCCCCGTCGGTCACCCCGTGGCGGTGCAGCAGGCGGCGTGCGCCTCCGTGGCGCTCGTCAAGATGCGCCAGGGCGCTCGCCATGAACTCTGGCGGGCTGTCCACCACCAGGCTGCCACTCCGCCAGTCGTCGAGCTCGATGTGCGCGACGGGGGAGGCGAAGTAGCGCGCCGACAGGGCGTAGTCGTCGATGATCACGTCCCGGGGCACGCCGACGAGGTCCAGCAGCAGCGCGATCGTCACCCCCGTGCGGTCCTTGCCCGCGGCGCAGCCGATGATCGCGGGCAGGCCGTCGTCGACGAGCAGGGCTCGCACGACATCCACGAGCTGGGTTCCCCGGGCGTCGAGGACGTGGCGGTACATGCCCGCGAGGCCCGCATGGGGCGTCGGGTCGTCGGCGAGCAGCGGGATGCTCGTATAGCGGATGACCCCGGAGCGGCGGAAGGCGTTCGGCGCGGTGACCAGCTCCTCGGGCCAGCGGAGGTCGATGACCTGGCGCAACCCCAGGTCCTCGAGCGCGACGCGTGTCGCGTCCGGGATGCGAGTCAGCTCGTCGGAGCGGAGCAGGGTGCGCCACCGGGTACGACGCTCGTCGCGCGCCGGGTAGCCGCCCACGTCGCGGACGTTGCGGGTGCCGTCGAGCGCGAGATGGCGGGCCGGATCGATCGTGGTCATCGGGCCCAAGGGTATCGCCGACGCCGCGGTCGGGCGCAGCCGCCGTCGAGGGCGAGATGGCGGGCCAGTACCCGCATGGCCCATCCGGGCCATGACGATCACGGGCGGTGCGGCATACGTTGGGAGTCCCCAGATGCCCGTCGTCGGTCATCGCCCCGCGGCGGCCCAGCTCACGGAGATCCGTTGTCCGACACCGAACCGCGCCTCGCCCCGCGCTCCGCCGGAGCGATCGCCGACACCGAGCTGCTCCGCGTCGCTCTCGCCGACATCGCCGGTGCCGGAGCCGATGGTCCGCTCACCCTTGCCGAACGGATCTGGTCCTTTCTGGTGCGGTTCGCCCACTCCGACGCCGAGCCGGCGTAGGGCCAGTCCCGCGAGCCTCCGCTCGTCCCCCTCCCATCGCGGGCGCGGGACGGAGCGAACCGGGAACTGGTCCCACTGATGGGGTCCGGGCGGCACCCTGCCGGCACCGGCATTGGTCCATGCCCGGACATGACTTGTGGCCGGTACCGACCCCGGGATCCTAGCCGTACGGTGCGGCCATCGAACGGACCGCCAACATTCGGACCACATGGGGCGGCGCGCTGACCCTCCGGCGGGATGCCGGGCGGCTGCGGAGCCCCGAAACTGTCCCCCCAGGCGGTCCGTTCTCGATTCCCAGTTCCGGCACTGGCGGCGTCCGTGGGCTCCGGCAGCATCCCGGGGCGCCCGGCTCAGCGGCGGGGGTTGCCCTCGAAGGCACGCTTGGCGCCCGCGACCGTCGAGCGCACCACCCAGCCGGCGGGAAACACGGCGAGCAGCTCGTGCAGCCAGGCCACGGGCCCCCACAGCGACGAGCGGACCTCGACCACCTGGTGAACCCACGTGCCGGAGCCGCGCGCCTCGAACGTGACCACCCTGCGGCGGTCGAGTGACTCGCCGGTGCTGACGTGGACCTGGCGGACCGGCCGCCGGTGTTCCGTGATCTCCCACCCGGTAGTGCCCGGGACCCCGGCGACGCGGGTCCGCTCCCGGTAGATCGTCCCGACGCGGGCCGGCCCCGAGACATAGCGGATCTCCTGCACGGACGGCACCCACCGGGGCATGCCGGCGATATCGTCGTACAGCTCCCAGACCTCGTCACGGGACGCACCGACCAGTGCGTCCGCCTCGGCTCGTCGCATCGGCCCCAGTATCGGCGCTGGCCCGGGCCATGGGAACCCCGCGGGGCGCCGCATCCGGGCGACAATGAGCCCATGACCGATGCCCGCGCCGCCGCACCCGGCGGGCGCCTCCGCGCCGAGATCCACGAACAGCCCGACGTCGCGGCCCACCTGCTCGTCGCCGGTCGTGCGGTCCTGGACGCCGTCGCGGCCGAGGTCCGGCATCGCGGGATCGGACTCGTGGTCATCGCGGCGCGCGGCACGTCCGATCACGCGGCGGTCTATGCGCAGTACGTGCTCGGCGCGCGCAACGGGCTCACGGTGGCGCTCGCCGCCCCGTCACTCGTCACCTTGTACGGCGCGTCGCCGCAGTACGGCAACGCCCTCGTCATCGGCCTCTCACAGTCCGGGATGAGCCCGGACGTGGTTGGCGTCATGGCGGCGGCGCGGGCCCAGGGCGCGCTGACGCTGTCGATCACAAACGACCCGGCGTCGCCCCTGGCCATGGCCGCCGAGCACCGGATGGACCTGGCCGCGGGCGAGGAACGCTCGGTGGCGGCGACCAAGACCTACACCGCCGAGCTGCTGGCCGTGGCGATGCTGTCGGCCGCGCTTGACGACGACGGGGCCCGGGCCCAGCTCGAGGGCGTGCCCGGGGCGCTGGCGATGGCGCTGGACGCGGAGGCCGACGCGGTGCGGATCGCGGCCGACCAGGCAGGGCTCGATCGCGCGGTCGTCCTGGGCCGCGGGTTCGGCTACGCGACGGCCCGCGAGTGGAGCCTCAAGCTCAAGGAGGTGGCGCAGCTCTGGGCGGACCCGTACTCGGCCGCGGACTTCGCCCACGGGCCCGTCGCGCTGCTGGCGCCGGGATCCGCGGTCTTCGCGAACGTCGCACTGGGACCCGCACGCGACGCGTTGCTCGACCCGGTGCGCGCCCTGATCCGCGACGTTGGGGCGGACGTCCTGATCCTGTCGGACGATCCCGTGGCGCGCGCCGTCGGCCGCTGGTCGCTGGCCGTGCCGGCGCTGCCCGAGTGGCTGGGACCCATCGCCGCGATCGTCCCGGCCCAGCTCCACGCGATGCACCTTGCGATCGCGCGAGGGCTCGACCCCGAGCGGCCGCGTGGGCTGCGCAAGGTCACCGAGACGCGGTAGCTCGAGCCGCCCTGACACGTCGGGACATGGTGCACCCGTGGCCGGGGGCGGATCGGGGCTAGCATTCACACGTGACCGAACCCACTTCCGACGTGACCGAACCCACAGCTGACGCCCCGGGCTTTGATGCCCTCCCGCTCGATTCCCGTCTGCTCCGCACGCTCGCCGCCCTCGGCTACGAGGAGCCCACGCCGGTCCAGCTCGCCGCGATCCCGCCCCTGCTCGAGGGGAAGGATCTCCTCGCCGAGGCGCCCACGGGCACCGGCAAGACGGCGGCCTTTGCCCTCCCGATGCTCCAGCGCCTGGCGCTGCGCCTGGACGCGGATCGCGAGGCCGGCCGCCCCGCGGACGGTCGCGGCATCCCGCGTGAGGGGACCCGCGCCAGCCGGCCGACGTCGCTGGTCCTCGCACCCACCCGCGAGCTCGCCATGCAGGTGGCCGAGGCCGTGCACAAGTACGGCCGAGAGCTGGGCGTGCGCGTGGTGCCCGTGTACGGCGGCCAGCCGATCACCACCCAGCTCCACCGCCTGGCGCGCGGCGTGGACGTGGTTGTGGCGACCCCCGGGCGCTGCGTGGACCACCTCGACCGCGGCACGATCCGCTTCGACGAGGTGGAGATCGTCGTGCTCGACGAGGCCGACGAGATGCTCGACATGGGCTTCGCCGACGACCTCGAGAAGATCCTGTCGGCCCTGCCGCTGAACCGGCAGACGGCGCTCTTCTCCGCCACGATCGCCGGGCCCATCGCCCGCATGGCCGAGGCCCACCTCCGCCAGCCGGTACGGGTCCGCGTCCAGTCCGAGCGGGCGGCCGAGGGTGAGCCGGCTCGTGTCCGGCAGGTGGCCTACGTCGTCCGGCGCGCCGACAAGCTCGCCGCCCTGGGCCGCATCCTGGACCTCGAGGATGGCGCGGCCACCCTCGTCTTCGCCCGGACGCGTGGCGAGGTGGACGACCTCGCCGAGGCCCTGAGCGGACGCGGCCGTGACGCGGCAGCCCTCCACGGCGGCCTCTCGCAGGAGCAGCGCGACAAGATCATGGGCCGCTTCCGCGAAGGTGCCCTGGACGTCCTCGTGGCGACCGACGTGGCGGCCCGCGGACTCGACATCGAGCACATCACCCACGTCGTCAACTACGACGTGCCCTCCTCGCCGGACACGTACGTCCACCGCATCGGGCGGACCGGGCGCGCCGGGCGCGAGGGCGTGGCGATCACCCTGGTCGAGCCGCGCGAGCACCGGCTGCTGCGGGACATCGAGCGGACGATCAAGCAGCCGCTCCAGATTGCCGGCCTGCCCACGGTCTCCGACATGCGCGAGCACCGCCTGGACATGCTCCGGGGATCGCTCCGCGAGGCGCTCGTCGCCGGCGGCTACGACCGCTACCGGGCCGTCGTGGAGGCGCTCTCGGGCGAGTTCGACCTCGTGGACATCGCGCTCGCCGCGATCAGCCAGGCGGACGCGGGTGTCCGCGGCGCCGAGGACACGACGGAGCTCGTGCCCGCGACCCTGCCCAGCTTCGACCGGCCGGCCCGACCCCCGATCCGCGGCGCGGGCACGCGTCCGCGATACGGCGAGCCGTCCGGCGGCTATACCCAGCGGCCGCATCCGGTCCGCTCACCGCATCCTGCCGGCGCGCCGCCTCCCCCGGAGTTCCGCGGGGAAGGCAGTCCCGGAGGGCCGCCGTGGGTCCAGCAGGGGCGTGCCCCAGTCCGTCCGGCCGGGGCCGGACCTGCGAGCGGCCCCATGCCCGCGGGCCCTCGCAAGGGCTATCGGGCCAGTGGCTGGCGCGACATCGAGGGTCGGGCCGTGATGCGACCGCCGCACGTTGGCTCCGGTGGCGGCGGGATCACCCGCGTGTTCGTGGGCGCGGGCCGTGCCGCGGGCATGCGCCCGGGCGACCTCGTCGGCGCGATCACGAACGAGGCCGGGCTGCGCGGCGGCGACATCGGCGCGATCCAGATCGCGGACGGGTTCTCGCTGGTCGAGGTGCCGGAGGGAGCCGCGGACCACGTGATCCGGACGCTGCGCGAGGCCACCATCCGGGGCCAGAAGGTTGTTGTCCGCCGCGAGCGCTACTGAGCCCGTCTAGGACTCCCCGCCGCTCCGGTCGCGCAGGAAGCGCTCGATGTCCGCGATCAGGTCTTCGCCCGCGGGCTGGCGGCTCTCGTCCACCATCGACTCCAGGCGATCGACGTACGCGCGCGTCGACTCGTCGGCCGCCGTGGCGGCGTCCAGGCGCAGCCGCAGCTGGCGGCTCTCCTCCACGAGGTCGCCTCGCGGCAGCGCGACGTCGAGGTGCTGCTCCACGGCCTTCACCAGCTCGAGCGCGGCGAGCGCGTACGGCCCGGACACGTAGTGGGGGATCTGGGCGAAGTAGCCGACCGCCGGGATGCCGGCCTCGGCCACGGCCATCTCCAGCATCGACAGCGCCGCCGAGGGCACCTTGAGCAGACCCGTGGGACCCGCGCTCACGCCGCCGCGCAGCACGGCCGCCCCGGGAGGCGGTGCCCATGATCGGCACGGGTCGCGTGTGCGCCACGGCGGCCGGGATCGCCCCCAGGCTGATCCACTCGCGGACGCCCAGCATGCCCAGGAGCTCAACGGTGTCCGCGGCGAAGCGCCGCCAGCGGTCGTCGGGCTCGGCGCCGGTGAGGACCAGGACGTCGCGGCCCCCGAAGCGGGCGGCACGGAGCGTGATCTCCGGCCAGTCCAGCGATGCCAGCCGGCCGTCGCGGATCTCGAGCGTGGGCCGGCGAGACCGGTAGTCGAACAGCTCGTCCGGGTCGAAGCGGGCCACGACGGGTGCGTCCGCGGCGAGGATCTCGAGCACGCTCGTGGCGGCCGAGCCCGCGTCGACCCAGCCGTCGAAGGCGGCCAGCACGACGGGATCGGCCAGGTCTGGTCGCGGTTCCTCGAGACGGTAGAGCGGCATGCCGGCAGTCTACGGCGCAACCCCCTGGGGCGTGTCGGGCGCGTGGGGCGAGTCCGGCGCGCGGTCGGGCCGATGGTCCGGTCCGATCGGGCCGCTCGGCCGGGTCGTGGGCGGGACCCGGGGGTTCAAGGTTGGAGCCCACCAGGGAGGCACCATGGCGAGCACGACTGACCGGATCACGATCGGGTTCCCGCGCATGCACAAGGAACCCGGGGAGCGTCGCGACTTCCTGCCGCCGCTGATCGGCCTCCTCGCAGGGCTCGGTGCCGAGGTGTACGTGGAGTCGGGCATCGGGTCCGCGATGGGCTACTCGGACACGGACTACACCTCGATCTCGCCGCAGGTGCACGCGACGGACGAGGACACCGCGTACCGCCAGGACATCGTGGTCTCGCTCCGGGCCCCCGAGGGCAACTACGAGCGGATCCGGCGGGGCGCAATCCTGATCTCGATGCTCCACTTCCCGACGCGACCCGCCCGCGTGCAGCTCCTCTCGGACCTGGGCATCGATGCGATCAGCCTGGACACGATCGTCGACGACGACGGTCATCGCCTGATCGAGAACCTGCGGAGCGTCGCGTGGAACGGGATCGGCGCCGCGTTCCAGGCCCTGGAGCGTTTCTGGCCGGCCATGACCATCAAGGGCCGGCCGCCGATCCGGGTCACGATCATGGGGGCCGGCACCGTCGGCAAGCACGCGGTGGAGTTCGCGACCAAGTACGGCGACGATGCCCGCAACGAGGCGTTCATGCGCAGCGGACTCGCGGGCGTCGAGGTCGCGACGACGGGCCGCAACCTCACCCGTGACCCGGACTACCTGCGCGGCCGCCTGACGATGACGGACATCCTCGTGGACGCCACGCAGCGGCACGACGCGTCGGTCGCCCTGATCCCCAACGCGTGGATCGGCCTCATGCCCGAGCACGCGGTGATCTGCGACCTCGTCGTGGACCCGTACCTGCCCGACAGCCACCCGGCCGTGGTGCGCGGCATCGAGGGGATCCCGCAGGGCAACCTCGACCAGTGGGAGTTCGCCCCGGACGATCCGGCCTGGGACCGGCTGCCACCCGGGATCCCGAGAGATCACCGCCGCGTCGTGGTGTCGTGCTACTCGTGGCCGGGCGTGCGCCCGGAGCCGTGCATGCACGTGTACGGCTCGCAGCTGGCGCCGATCCTGGAGACGCTGCTGCGGACCCGCGGTCTGGAGGGCCTGCGCCCGGACGGCAGCTACCACGAGCGCGCGATCTGGCGGGCCAGCCTGCGGGGGTGGCTGCGCGGTGAGGGTGCGTCGATCGGCACGCCACCCGAGATCGCCGCCGGCTGAGGGCGGGCAGGGCGGAGGCCGCCCTGTTCAGCTCCGGCTCAGTTCCCCTGGCCGCCGGCCCGGTGCAGGCGTTCGCCGGGAAGGGCGCGTGGCTGGCCCTGGCCGCCGTGTCCGGTTGCCGACCTGCCGTGACCGCCGCCGGATCGAGCATGCGTCCCGCCGGAGCGGTCGTGCGCGCCGGGCCGCTGGCCGGACTGGGCATTACCGAACCCTGTTCCCGGCGCGGCCGTCCCCTGGCCCCGACCCGATCGCCTGGAACCGCTGCCCGGTCGCGCACCCGGGGCGCCGTGGCCGCGTCCCGTGTCCGGACCCGGGCGGGCCGGGCGGGCAACGAACGACTCCTCGCGACGGCGTCCCTCCTGGGTCGGGTTGCCGTCGGGTCGCCCCCGGCGGTCACCCTGCGGTGCTCCGCGCCCAGGGCCACGCCCGGGTCCGCGCCCGGGTCCCCGGCCGCCGCCCTGGCCGCCGGCGTGCATCGCGCCCATGCCGCGCACGGAGGTCGCGGCCGTCTCTTCCCGGGCAGCGCCCGCGTGACGTGCCGGCCCTGTCTGGCGTGCCGGCCCTGCCTGGCGGAGTGCGGCGGCGCGCTCGGCGCGCTCCGCGGGCGTTGACCGCAGGCGGATCGGCTCGGGCCGGATGTGGCGGTCGGGCTCGAAGCCGGCGATGGTCTCGGACGGGATCACGCGCTTGAGGAGGCCCTGGATCGCTCGCAGGAGCGGCGCCTCGTCCACGCACACGAGCGAGATCGCCTGGCCGTCGATGCCGGCACGACCGGTTCGACCGATGCGGTGGAGGTAGTCCTCGGGCACCATCGGCAGCTCGAAGTTCACGACGTGCGGGAGCTGCTCGATGTCCAGGCCGCGGGCAGCGATGTCCGTGGCGACGAGGATGTCGACGCGGCCCTCCTTGAAGTCCGAGAGGGCCTTCACGCGCTGGGACTGGCTGCGGTTGCCGTGGATCGCGGCTGCCTCGATGCCATCCCTGCGGAGCTGCTCGGCGAGGCGGTTGGCGCCGTGCTTCGTCCGCGTGAAGACCAGGGCCTGCTTGACCCTGCCAAGGGCGACGAGCTCGCGCAGCAGGTCGCGCTTGCGCTCGCGGTCCACCGGGATCACGAGCTGGTCGATGAGCTCGGTCGTGGTGTTGCGGGGCGTGACCTGGACGTGGGCCGGGTTGGTCAGCAGGCCGTCGGCCAGCTGGGTGATGTCGTCCGAGAAGGTAGCCGAGAACAGCAGGTTCTGGCGCTTCGGCGGCAGCACGGCCAGGATCTTGCGGATGTCCCGGATGAAGCCCATGTCCAGCATGCGGTCGGCCTCGTCGAGGACCAGGATCTCCACGCTGGACAGGTTGATCGTCCCCTGGCCGAGGTGATCCAGCAGGCGGCCGGGCGTGGCGACGACGATCTCGGGCCCCGCGCGCAGCTTGGACACCTGCGGCCCGAAGCCCACGCCGCCGTAGACGGTGGCGGAGCGGATGGGCCGGTGGGCGCCGTAGGTGCGGACCGACTCCTCGACCTGGATGGCGAGCTCGCGGGTGGGGACGACCACGAGGACGCGAACCTGGTGGCGGGCCGCGCCGGCGTCACGCCGGGTCTCGTGCAGGCGGTGGATGATCGGCAGCACGAACGCGGCGGTCTTGCCGGTGCCGGTCTGGGCGCCGGCGAGCAGGTCGCGGCCCTCGAGGACGAGGGGGATGGCTGCGCTCTGGACCGGGGTGGGGGTCTCGTACCCCTGGTCGGCGACGGCTCGAAGCAGCTCGGGCGACAGCCCGAGACCATTGAATGACACGGAGAGACGCTCCTGACGGGCCCCTGGCCCGCTGGGCGGGCTCCGGTCAGGGCGATGTGGTGAGTCGGGATCAGGCGGTCAGCTGAAGGACCGGGGCGCCGACCGGGGGCGCCCATCGAACACGAATTGCATGCGCAACGATACCGTCCGGCCCGCCGCGTGGCGAATCACCCGGTACGAGCTGCCTCACGGGAAGCATCCCAGTGGCGGTGCTGGCCCAGGCCGCTGGCCGCAGGGCCGGAGGCGCCCCGCATGGCATGGACGGGGCCCTGGGGCCCTGCGCGTGCTCGGCGCGTGCCTGAAGGCATGGGGCGGTTCTACGGTCCGGTCGCCGAACAGGTGCCCCGACTGGGGCCGCCCTCCGTTGGCGGTGGGGCCGTCCACCGGACGGAGCCTGCCCACGTCCGGTGCGGATCGCGATCGGGCGGACCGTAGCCCCGCTGCGGGCCCGGTCGACCTCGGGGCGCCGGAACCGGTCCCCCCAGCCACCCGGTCGGGCGGCCAGCACACACGTCGGGCCAGGCGTCCGCGCCGGCATTGGACGTCGCAGGCCGCAGGGAGCCATGCTGGACGCCTTCGGCGGCCATCCGGCCGCCCGCACACCCGGAGTACCCGCGATGCTCGGCCGCCTGTTCCGCATCCTCTCGCTCCTGCTGCTCGGCTGGTTCGTCTTCGTCCTCGGCGCCGTCGCCTACGCGGCGGTGAAGGGCCGCGAGACCACGACGCCGGAGCAGGACGCGGACGAGATCGACCTCGTGACGACCTTCGGCGAGCTGAGGTACGCGAGCACGGCCCCGTCGTTCCGAGGCGGCCGGGTCACGACCTGGTTCGCTGGCGGGACGCTCGACCTGCGGGGCGCGCGGCTCGACCTGGCCGGCGCAACCCTCCGTACCCAGACCGCCTTCGGTGGCGGCAACCTGGTGGTGCCCGATGACTGGCGCGTCGAGTCGAAGATCCTGCCGGTGTTCGGCGGCGTGAGCGACCAGCGGCTGGACGGGAACCCGCCCGAGGGCGGGCCCACCCTGCGCCTCGAGGGCGTCTCGATCTTCGGTGGCTGGGTCGTGACGTCCGAAGCGCCCGGCGAGGAGCTCGTCACCGCCTGAGGGCGAAGGTCGCGGCTAGGTCCGCGGCGCGCGGCGTTCAGCCCGCACCGACAGGTAGTGGTGCCAGAGCATCCGGGCCGCGACCGCGCGCCACGGCCGCCAGCCCTCGGCGATCGCCCCGAGCTCGCCCGGCGTGGGTCGGCTGGCGAGGCCTTGCGTCTCGGTGAGGGCCTGGGCGAGCGCGATGTCCCCGATCGGCCACGCGTCCGGGCGCAGCAGCACCATCAGCCGGTAGATGGTCGACGTCCACGGTCCGATACCCGGGACGGCGGTCAGCCGCCGGTCCACCTCGTCGTCATCGACGCCGCCCAGGTCGGCGAGGTCGAGAGCCCCCGTGTCGACTGCGACGGCGAGCGCCCGCACGTAGCGGGTCTTCTGACGGCTGAACCCGATCGCCAGCAGCTCGCGGTCGTCGAGCGCCAGGAGCGCGGCGGGAGTCAGCGTGCCCGTTGTGACGACCAGGCGGTCGAAGGCGGCCTTCGCCGACGCCAGCGACACCTGCTGCTCCAGGACCAGGTGGACCAGCGTCGGGAACCCGGGCTCGCGAGCCCACAGCGGCGGGACGCCGAAGCGCTCGGCAATGGCAGCGAGGCCCGGATCGCGCGCGGCCAGGAGGGTGACGGCCGCGGGGAGGTCCGCGTGGGTCAGGGCGGGAATCGACACGAGCACATCATCGGGGAACCCCGGACGTGCCCGTGCGGTTGCGCCGAGGCCCTGATCAGTGGGCGACGGGCTGCTCGGGGGGCACGATCCGGGAGCTGCCGGCCGACGGCCTGATGTCGCTCTCGCGGCCGTCGTCCCAGCGCACCAGGTAGTGGCGGCCGGTCGACGACGGCAGAACCTCGAGGATCACTCCACCTCGCTCGGGCTGACCAACGCGCTCGGATTCGATGAGGATCCGGTCTCCAGCCTTTGCGTCCATGCGAGTCCTCCGTCCAGGGTGTCGCGCCGTGTCGACATGCAGCGTCCGATCCCGCGCGGCCACCCGCCAGAGCCCGACGTCCCGATCGACGGGCCGCGAGGACACGTCCGAGAGCCGCATCCGGGGCCGTCCGGATGTCACCTGACCGAAAGGATTGCCACGGCACGCTGCGCGGCATGAAGCAGGTCCGCAACGAGCGCCACCGCCGCCGCCGCCTCGCGTGCGCGGTGGCCGTTGCCGACTGCCCCGGGTGGCGCATCCTTCCCCGTGGCACGATCAGCACGGCCGGCACGACCCGGCTGACGACCGGCGACGGAGGCTGACGGCAATGCGGATCCTGGTGGCCGAGGACGACGAGGGCCTGCGCGAGGTCCTGGTGCTCGGCCTGACCGATGCCGGCTACCACGTGGACGCCGTGGATCGCGGCGACGACGCCATCGACCAGCTCAAGTGGTACGAGTACGACGTCGCCGTGATCGACTGGCGGATGCCGGGCGCGGAGGGCATCGACGTGGTCGCCTGGGCGCGCAAGCACGAGCGGCCGACGGGGCTCCTGATGCTGACCGCGCGCGACACGCCCGCGGACCGGATCCGCGGCCTGGACACCGGCGCGGACGACTACCTCGTCAAGCCCTTCGACTTCGGGGAGCTGCTCGCCCGGGTCCGGGCCCTCCAGCGACGCCCGCGCGGCGTGGACGCCCCGGTGCTGCGCTGCGGGCGCCTGGCGCTCGACCCCGTGACCCGCGAGGTCACCGTGGGTGGCGCCGAGCGCGCGCTCACCGCGACGGAGTACCGGATCCTGGAGCTCCTGCTCCGCCGGATGCCGGCCGTGGTGGATCGCAAGGCCATCGCGGAGCACGCCTGGGCCGACGAGACGGAGCCGCTGGGTTCCAACGCCATCGACGTCCAGCTGAGCCGCCTGCGCGCCAAGCTGCCCGACGCAGGGATCCGCGTCGTGACGGTGCGCGGCGCGGGGTACCGGGTGGAGCCGGAGTGACGATGAGCTCGTCGCCCGGCGTCCGCCGGCAGTCCATCCGCGTCGCGCTCTCGGCCACGCTCGTCGTCGCCGTCGTGTATGCCGTGATCGCGGCCGGGGTGGTGGCCTTCAGCACCCTCACGCTCACGGCCAGCATCGACGCCCGGTTGACGCAGGCGTTCCAGCGCCTCCCGCCCGACGGCGTCCCCCAGGAGCCGCCCGCCGCCGGCCTGCCATCGGGCCCCGCGCGTGACCCCGGTCGGCCGTACGGGCTCCGCTTCCAGGTCTGGCTCGTGGCCGCTGACGGGACCGTCAGCTCTGGCGAGAACAGCCCGGAGCTGCCCACGGACCTGGTGGCTGTCACCGCGCCCCGAACGGTCATCATCGACGGCACGGAGATGCGGATCGCCGGGCAGGACATCGGAGCCGCCCGCATCGTCGTCGCCCAGTCGCTCGAGCAGGTTGTCGACGCCCAGCGGACGATCGTCCTCGGCTGGCTCCTCATCGCCCCGTTCCTGCTCGGGTTCGTGTTCGTGGGCGCCGTGATCGTGGGCCGGCACGTGGCGGCGCCCATCGAGGCCGCCCGTCGCCGCCAGCTGGAGTTCACCGCGGACGCATCGCACGAGCTGCGGACACCGCTGTCGGTGATCGAGGCCCACACCTCGCTCGCCCTCGCGCAGGAGCGGGACGTCACCTGGTACCGCGGCGCCTTCGGGCGTGTCGACCGGGAGTCCAAGCGGATGCGCAGGCTGCTGGAGGACATGCTCTGGCTGGCCCGGTTCGACGCAGCGGCCGCGCCCCAGGCTGCGGAGCCGGTGGACCTCGGCGTGCTCGCCGCGCAGGCCGCCGATCGCTTCGCCGCGGTCGCGGAGACGCGGCGCCTCCACCTGGGCGTCAATGTCCCGGCGACGCAGGTGCTGGTCGCCGCGTCCCCGGACCTGCTGGACCGGCTCATCGGCGTGCTGCTCGACAACGCGTGCAAGTACGCGCCGGAGGAGGGGACCGTGGATGTCACGGTTGCCGCCGATGGCTCACGCGCCGCCGTCACCGTGGACGACTCCGGCCCGGGCATCGCCGAGGAGGACGAGGCGCGGATCTTCGACCGCTTCCACCGCTCCGTGGCGACGTCCTCCGAGGCCAGCGGCGCGGGTCTCGGCCTCGCGATCGGCGAGGCGATCGTGCGCGCGACGGGCGGCCGCTGGACGGTAGGCCGCTCGCCCGCTGGCGGCGCCCAATTCACCGTGACCTGGAGCCGCGCCTCCCTCGGGTAGCCGCCGGGGACCGCGTAACCGGTCCGAAAGGGTCCCGCCCGGAGACTCCGGGCATGGATACCACCACCGGTCCCACCCCGACCGTCGGTCGCCTCCCGGCGTCCCGCACCCGCATCCTGGGCGGCCTCGGGCGCGAGGTCCTCTCGTTCGCAGTGATCGGCATCATCAGCACTGCCGCCTACGCGGTCCTGTACCTCCTGCTCCGCACGGTCGTGAGCGCGACGATGGCCAACGCCGGCGCGCTGGTCATCACCGCGATCGGCAACACGGCCGCGAACCGGAGCCTGGCCTTCCGCGTCCGTGACCGCGGCTCGATGCTCCGCGACCAGGCCGCCGGCCTCGTCGCGCTGGGTGTCGCCCTCACCATCACCACGGCTTCCGTGCAGCTCCTGGGCGCCCTCGCACCCCACGCCGGCAGGCTCGTGGAGCTGGCGGTCCTCGTCGTCGCCAACGCGCTCGCCACCGTCGCCCGCTACGTCCTGCTCAGGACGTGGATCGCGGGCGACCGGGACCGCGCCGCATATCCCGTGTCCCCTGTGATCAGGAGCCAGTCATGACCACCCTCGCCCCGCCCACCGCAGAGCCGCGCCTCGTTCCAGCGCCGGAGCCTTCCGCACGGCTCGCCCGCCTCCTCACCCGAGCCCGCGTCGGCGAGGCCGCCTGGGTCCTCCCCGCGACGGCCGGCGTGCTCACCCTTGCCGCGGTCCTGTACATCGTCAACCTCACCGTGAGCGGCTACGCCAACGTCTACTACTCGGGCGCCGCGTGGGCCGCCTCGCAGAGCTGGTCCGCCTGGTTCATGGGCTCGATCGATCCCGCGAACTTCATCACCGTGGACAAGCCGCCGCTCGCCACGATGGTGATGGGCCTGTCGATCCGCCTCTTTGGGCTCTCGCCGGCCGCGATCCTCTTGCCCCAGGCCCTCATGGGTGTCGCGACTGTCGCCCTGCTGATGGCGACCGTGCGCCGGACCTTCGGCGCCCCGGCGTCGATCATCGCCGGCCTTGTCACGGCCCTCACCCCGGCGGCGGTCCTGATCTTCCGCTACAACAACCCCGACGCCCTGCTCACCTTGCTCCTCGTCGGGTCCGCGTACGCATTCATGCGGGCGCTCGAGCACAACAGCCTGCGCTGGATCGCACTCGCCGGGATCCTCGTCGGGCTGGGGTTCGAGACCAAGCTCCTGCAGGCCTTCCTCGTGCTGCCGGTCTTCGCCATCGTGTATGCGGTCGCCGCCCCGGGTTCCGTCCGCCGCCGAATCGCCGGCCTCGCCGCCGCCGCGGTCTCCGTCGCGGTCGCCTCCGCATGGTGGGTCGTCGGCATGGAGCTCATCCCCGCTGCGTCCCGCGCCTACATCGGCGGCAGCACCAACAACTCCGCGCTGGATCTCGTGCTCGGCTACGACGGGCTCGGCCGCATCTTCGGCCAGGGCGGGAGTGGCGGGGCGCCCGGTGGGGGAGGCGGAGGGTTCTCCGGCACGCCCGGGTTCCTGCGCCTGTTCAACAGCCAGCTGGGCGGGCAGATCGCCTGGTTCCTGCCGCTCTCCGTGGTCGGCCTGGTGGCCGGGCTGGCCTCCCGGTTCCGCGCCCCGCGCACGGACCTTGCCCGCGCCGCCTTCCTCATGTGGGGTGGCTGGCTGGCTGTCCACGCGATCGTGTTCAGCCTCATGTCCGGCGTGATCCACAGCTACTACGTGGTCGCGATGGCTCCGGCCGTCGGTGCCCTCGTCGGCGGCGGCGTGGTCGCGATGTGGCGGGCGCGCGAGCGGCACCCGTGGGTCGGGGTTGCGCTGGGGGTCGCCTTCCTGGCATCGGCCGGTGTGGCAATGCTGGTGCTCGAACGGACCCCGGACTTCGTGCCGGGACTCGGGCTCGTCGTCGTCGCCGTGACGGCGGTCACGCTGCCGATCCTGGCGCTCCGGACCTCCGCCTCGCGGGGTCGGGTCCAGGTGGCGGCGGCCGGCATCGTCCTCGCGATGCTCCTCGCGGGACCAGCCGCGTACGCCGTCGACACGATGACGACGGCCTACTCCGGTGGCGACCCGTCTGCCGGGCCTGCTTCGACTTCCACCGACGGCGGTCCGGGCAACGGGACGGCGGGCGGGCGTGGCGCGATGGGCCAACCCCCGGCCGGGACCACGGGCGGCCCGGGCGGCAACGCCGGGTTCGGTGGCGGCCAGGGTGGCTCGTTCGACACCGCCACGCTGGACTACCTGGTCACGAACCAGGGCACGGCGACGTGGATCGTCGCGGTGAGTGATGCCACCAGCGCCAGCCAGATCGAGCTCTCCACCGGCAGGGCGGTCATGTCCATGGGCGGCTTCACGGGCAGCGACAACGCTCTCACCCTGGAGCGGCTCCGGGAGCTGATCGCTTCGGGCGACCTCCGGTACGTCTCGACCGGCGACGGGGGCGGCGTCCAGGCCGGCTCCTCCGAGGTCTCCTCCTGGGTGACCTCGTCCTGCACCGCCGTCAGCGTCGCGGGAGCCACCACCTCGGTCTACGACTGCGCGGGTGCCGTTGGGTAGCAAGGCCCGGAACGCAAGGCCGCGATCGTCGCGAGGCCGGGATCGCGGGCGGCCAGGACGGCGACGGCGGCGGGGAGGTCGGCCTCGGTCAGGACGGGAACGGACACGGGCACATCATCGGGGAATTCCCGATATGCCCGTGCGGTTGCGCTGGGACGCTACCGGGCCCCGAGACGCAGAACCGCCCGCGTCGGCGTGCGACGCGGGCGGCGAGACTCGCCGGGGCGAGTGACCTAGGCGGCGAACTCCCGGAGCTTGCGGCTGCGGGACGGGTGGCGCAGCTTGCGCAGCGCCTGGACCTCGATCTGGCGGATGCGCTCCCGGGTCAGGCCGAACTCGCGGCCGACCTCCTCGAGCGTCCGGGCGTGCCCGTCGTCGAGGCCGAAGCGGAGGCGCAGGACGCGCTGCTCGCGCCCGTCCAGGCTCGCCAGCACGTGCTCGATCTGCTCGCGACGCATGCGGTCCGCGACCACGTCCAGCGGGGACACGGCGTCCTCGTCCGGGATCAGCTCGCCCAGCTCCGCATCGCCCTCGTCGCCGACCGGCGACTGCAGGGAGACGGGCTCGCGGCCGAGCTTGCGGATCTCCTCGACGCGCTGCGGCGTCATCGTGGGCGTCTCGTCGGGGAGCGCAGCCGCGATCTCGGCGTTGGTGGGCTCGCGGCCGAGCTGCGTGGACAGCTCGCGCACGACACGCGCAACGCGACCCATCGTCTCGACCATGTGAACCGGGATCCGGATGGTCCGGCTCTGGTCCGCGAGGCCGCGCTGGATTGCCTGGCGGATCCACCAGGTGGCGTAGGTGCTGAACTTGAAGCCGCGCTCGTACTCGAACTTGTCAACCGCGCGGATCAGGCCGGCGTTGCCCTCCTGGACGAGGTCGAGGAGGCCCATGCCCGCCTGGTTGATGTACTTGCGCGCGATCGACACCACGAGCCGCAGGTTGGCCGATGTCAGGTGGTCGCGCGAGTGCTTCGCGAGGACCTTGAGCGTGGGCGCCAGCTCGTCGAGGGTCTCGGCATCGTTGCCGGCGTCGAGCCAGCGCTGGATGGCCGGGTAGGCGACCTCGGTGCGCGCCCAGCTCCGGAGGTCCTTGAGCGCCACGCTGGCGCGGATCTCGGCGTTGGGGCGACCAAGCTCTCCCTCGACCCAGTTGAGGAGGTCGAGGAAGGCGTCGGCGTCCAGGCGCTCGTTGTAGACCGAGCGAAGGTCCCCGGCCTGCACGAGACGCTCCTTGAGGGCGTCCGTCTCGACCGTCTTGAGTGCCTCGGCGAGGCCGAGTCCGGGCGCGGTGACGAGGAGGTCCAGCGCGGCGTCGGAGCGGATGGCGCCCTCGACGATGCGGTGCGACGCGTCCTCGAACGGCAGCACGTAGCGCTTGTCCTTGGCGCGACCGATGGGCTCGGTGCGGTGGAGCGTCCACTCGTGGATGGAGAGGATGGCCTTCCAGGGCACCTCCTCGGACTGCGCGCCCAGCTCCATGCCCTTGGCGAGGATGACCTCCTCCTCCGCGGTGAGGAGCGGCACGCGGCCGATCTCGCGCAGGTAGAGGCGCACGGAGTCGTCGGTATCCAGGACCTCGGCCGCGACGGGCTCCGGCTCCGCCTCGGGCTCCGGCTTGACCACGGGTGCAGCGGGCTTCTCGATGACCGGCTCCTCGATCGCGAGGGCTGCCTCGGCCTCCAGCTCTGCGGCAATGGGATCAAGCTCGATGGCGGCAGCGGCGAGCTCGGCCTCCGGATCGGAGGCGGGGGAAGATGTTTCGAGGGAAGTCACGACGCTCCAGCTGAAACGAACCGCACCCGACCGTGCGGCTCGTGGATGACGAACCACTCGCCCGACCCGCAGGACGGGCGCTGCGCCGGGTCCACGCCACCCGACACACGTAGTGGCGTGTCAAGCGACACGCCATTGGACCAGAAGTCTAGGCCATTGAGCGGGCCTTGACAACCCCCCAAACCGATACCGGTGGGGAGTATCCGACACCCGCCGTCCCGGCCTCCCCGTGTCGGGGGTACGCTTCACCTCCATGCCCCTGCAGAGCAGCTTCCTGCGCCTCCACCAGGCCGTCTACGAGCGTACGGACGGACGCCTGGGTCATCGCCTGATCGGCGTCCCGTCCCTGATCCTGCGCACGACCGGCGCCCGTTCGGGCGTGACCCGGACGGCAGTCCTCTCGTATGGACGCGATACCGGCGACTACGTGGTGGTCGCCTCGAACGGCGGCCAGGACCAGCCTCCGGCCTGGCTCCACAACGTGCGTGCGAACCCCGAGGTCGGGATCCAGGTCGGTCGGCGACGGGCGACCGGGCGCGCCCGGATCGTGGACGCGGATGACCCCGAGTACTTGGGACTGTGGCGGCTGGTGAACCAAGTGAACCACGGTCGCTACGACGGCTACCAGCGCCTGACGACGAGGCCGATCGCGCTGGTGGTCATCGCGGAGAGCCCCGAGGGCTAGCCGCGCCGCCCTTGGGTTGGCCTGGTCAGCCCGCCGTCGGCTTGGCCGACGTGAACCCGATGACCCAGCGCATGCACTTGTGCCCGACGTCCGCCGTGGGGTCGAACATCAGCGGGCAGCCGCCGGCGATCACCGTCATGCCGGCCTTGCGACCCGCCGACGCGGCCTCCTCGGACACGCTCCCGCCGCCGAACGAGCGGTGCATCCACACGCGCGTGATCCCCAGGCGCTCGCAGTCCGCGATGACGTCCGCCGCCGCGTCCGGTGCCGTGGCGATGACGACCGCGTCCACGCCGCCGGGGATGGCGTCCAGGTTGCGGAAGCACGGCTTGCCGTCGATCTCGTCCGCGTTGGGGTTGACTGCGAACACCTCGTACCCGCGGCTTATGAGCCGGTCGTATACCGCGTTGCCGCTGTGGGCCTTCGCATTGCGCGAGACGCCTGCGACAGCGATCCGTCGCTGCGCGAGGAAGTCCTGGGTCGCCTCCGCCACCGTCGCCATGTGCGTTCGCCTCCGTATGCTGCGTCGACCGAGAGCCTAGCGACGGCGGGCCGCAGCCCGACAGGGCCGATCGTCAGGATGGCGCATTTTCAGGTCCCGGGACGAGAAGAGCCGTGATCCCGCGGCTCGGGGTGAGCCTCCCGGGCAGGTTCAAATCGTGTAGCCGACCGCCGCGCGCTTGACCGGCGGCCTCATCGGCTCGACCATTCGTGGGTATCCACCGCCGTCCCGCGTCCTGCCCGCCCCATCCCGCGGCGCCGATCACCGAGCCTGAGGTTCCAGCCTGTCATGCAGAGCACCATCGTCACGAAGGCCGAGAAGGCACACCGCTACGCGCAGGAGCCCGACCGGCTCCGTATCACCGCGCTCGAGGCGACCTTCGAGGCGGGCGGCGGGACCCACGTGATCGGCCTGAAGGACGGTGCCTGGACGTGCGACTGCGACTTCTTCCGGACGAGCGGCGTCTGCCCCCACATCGAGGCCGCCTCGCGGATGCTGGACGTGCACCTGCCGGAGAGCGCGAAGCCGCGCGTGGTGGACCTGCTCGCGGGATCCTGATCGCGGAACCGCGCAGGGCGCCGGCCAAGCCGACGCGAGGGGCCAGTCTCAGCTGAGCGCCAGGTTCGCGAAGGCCGCCATGGACGGCATCACCAGGTCCGGCCGTGCTTGCGCCGGCGGTGTCGCCCCGCTGCCCGGCCTGTCGTGGCGGCGATCGATCCAGGTCGTCGTCATGCCCAGCCGCTTGGCGGGCACGTGGTCGTGGAACAGGCTCTGGGCCACGTGCAGGATCCGCTCCGGCGGAACCCCGATGCGCTCGAATGCCACCTCGAAGTTGCGCAGGCTTGGCTTGTAGGCGCCGACCTGCTGCGCGGTGATGACGTGGTCGAACGTGACGCCCAATCGAGCGTTCGACGCCGCGAACAGGTCATCGTCGCAGTTGGTGATGACGGCGAGGCGGAAACGCTCGTGCAGGCGCGCGAGGGCCTCGGCCGAGTCCGGGAATGCCGGCCAGTCGCCCACCGAGCCCCCGAACGCCGCCAGCTCCGCCGGGCCCGGCTCCACGCCCAGCTCCCTGCCCACGAGCTCCGCGGACCGGGCGAGCACCTCGCGGTAGCGCAGGTAGCCGCCGGCCTCCACGCTCGCCTCGGCGCGCGCATAGCGCTCCAGCAGGTCGTCGTCGCCGGCATCGATCCCGAGCGGCTCCAAGACGCGGCGCAACCCGGCCAGGATCCCGGCCTCCCAGTCGATGAGGGTGCCGTAGCAGTCGAATGTGAGGACGTCGAACCGGCCGAAGTCGAAGGTGGTCATGCCGGTCAGGCTAGCGCACGAACCGGGCGACGGCACCGGGGCGCGGAGAGGCGCCCGACCTGGGGGGAAGGTCGGGCGCCTCCGCGTCTCGCCTGAGACTGGTCCCACAATAGTCCGCGGGGTCTACCTAGAATTGTCCGGAATTCATGAGGGGCACAGCGGGACTTCCGGCGTCCGACCGGCTGGTTCGCGCAGGCGAGTGCGCGTCGTCAGCGCGTGTCGCGACCCGTCAGGACGAACGCGACGCACAGCCCCTGGTTGCGGAACCCGTAGTCCGCCCAGCCGCCGTCCTTGCAGTCGGCCTTCGTCTCCGGGTCGAGGACGAGGTCGAACCGCGTCCAGTCGAACCGCTCGTCGGTCTCGCCGCCGAAGGCCAGGCGGACCTCCACGTAGCGCTCCGCGGCGACCGTCCGCAGCCGGGTCGCGTTGTTGACGCAGGCGAACGGGTAGAGCCCATCGGTCACGGCCAGGTTGAAGTTTCCGACGCCAAGGGCCTGCGACGTGTCACCGTCCGTGCGGATCTCGAAGCAGCTGGCGAACCCGCGCGGGTTGACGAACGACAGCGTCATCGAGCCGTCGTCCACGGACACCTGGTCCACGTGCGCCCAGCCCAGCGCACGGTTGGCGTCGTTCGTGCTGGGGAAGACGTCGTTGACCACGGCCAGCACCGGCGCGGCCACGACGCCCAGCGCGAACACGGTGGCGAGCATCGGCGCGAGGACCCTCGCGCGCGGCGACCTTCTCATGCGCGTCACAACTCCATGGGGTGCCCCGGCGGTGGACCACCAGCGTCGTCCGCACGGGGCGCCCGCGCCAGAGGCTCTTCCGGGCCGGCTGCGCATCCGATCCGCCTGTGCGGCCGCGCACCGTGAACCCGGTGACGGGCGGTGGCGTATGGTTGGGAGGAGACCGGGAGGGCCGGGGGTCGTGCGCCCGCGCCCCGGATCGAGCGCCCCAAGGAGGATGCATGCAGGGCAGGACACGCCGGTTTGCGCTGATCGCCGGGGTCATCGCGGCCCTGGCGCTGGCCGTCCCGGTGGGCGCCATCACCAACGGCCAGCCGGACGACGAGGAGCATCGCTACGTCGGCCAGCTGTTCGTCTACGACGCCGACTACGTGGACTCGCGCTTCGACGATCCCGGTGGCTGGTTCAACTGCTCCGGGACGCTCATCGACGACAGCATCGTGCTCACCGCCGGCCACTGCACCTTCGGCACCGGCAAGGACGGCGCGTCCACCCTGCCGGACGGCTGGGGCGGCAACGACGTCTGGGTGAGCTTCGAAGAGGTCCCGGACTACGACGGCATCCCCACCAGCAGCTACGGGCGGGGAGAGAACCACCAGCGCTACCTGGACCGGGTCGCGTGGCTCGAGTCCAAGCCCAGCTGGCACCGCGGCACCGCCTACCCGCACCCGGACTACGACAACGACGCGTTCTACCTCGCGGACGCCGGCGTCGTGGTCCTCGGGGACGACATGTCGGCCCTCGGCAAGGCGCGGCTTGCCGGGCTGGACTACCTCGACCAGTTCACCGGCAGGGCCAAGGCCCAGACCCTGTTCGAGGCCGTGGGTTACGGCCTGGAGTACTCGCGGCCGAAGGTCGCCCTGGGCGGCGACACCCGCATGAAGAGCCAGCAGGTGATCCTCAACTCCAAGGGCGTGTTCGGCATCCACGACAAGTCGTCGATCGTCTTCTCCAACAACAACGGGACACCCCACCGGGGCGGCACCTGCTCCGGCGATTCGGGCGGCCCGTTCTTCCGCAACGACACCAACCTGCAGGTCGCGGTGAACTCCTACGGGGTCCCGCCCAACTGCACGGGCGGTGACGGCGCATACCGGATCGACCAGCCGGACGCCGTCAAGTGGCTGCAGGCGGTGCTTGCGGGCACCGATTCTCGCTTCCCCGCCGACTGACCCGCGGATCCAGCGCGCGCCATCCAGGGCCGTCCGCCGCCCGTCGGCGGGCGGCCTTCTTGCTGCCGGTGGACGGCGTCCGTGGTGCTCGGCAGCTCCGGACCCGCGGCGTGGACACCCGACCAAGGTCCCCGCTACCGTTGCCCACCATGACACGTGATCCCGCCATCGATCCCGACCACGATGCCCTCGAGGCCGCCCTCGCCGGTCGCGGCGAGTACGAGCTGTTCGCCTGCGACCCCGCCCTCGCGGACACGGCCACGTTCTGTGCCGCGTACGGCTTCGATCCTGCGGACTCGGCCAACACGATCGTCGTGGTGGGCAAGGGCACGCCGCCCGTCTATGCCGCCTGCGTGGTCCTCGCGACGCACCGCCTGGCCGTGAACCAGTCCGTGAAGGCCCGATTCGGGCGCAAGTCGTCGTTCGCCTCGCCGGAGGAGACGAGCGCGCTCACCGGCCATGAGATCGGCGGCGTGACGGTGTTCGGGCTGCCGGCGGACCTGCCGGTCTGGGTGGACGCGGCGGTCATGACTCGCGAGCGGATCGTGCTCGGCGGCGGCAGCCGCAGCTGGAAGGTGATCGCGCCCGCATCGATCCTCCTGACGCTGCCCAACGCGGAGGTCGTCGAGGGGCTGGCGAACCCGGCTCCCCCGCGCGAGGTCTGACGCGCCTACGATGGGCGCATGACGAACAAGGAACGTCTGCTCATCGTCGCCGTGTTCGTCGTCGCCCTGGTGGGCGGGGGCGTGCTCGCGATGGGCATCCTCGGTGGGGGAGGGGGCGGGGCCGCCACACCGAGCCCGGTCGCCGTCGCCAGTAGCAGCCCCACGCCGACCCTCCCGGTGACCGCGCCGCCGATCGAGTCCCCGTCGGCCACCGCGGAGGCGTCGGCCTCCCCGGCGTCGTCCTCATCCGCGGCGCCATCGGCCACGCCCGGTTCCAGCGCCGCCCCCGGGGAGCCCGCCACCATCGTCCTGTCCGGCCTCAAGCTGGATGCCGGGGACGACCCGGCCGGCACAGACCGCTCGGTCGGCTTCCGAAGCGATGGCACCGGCGTCGTCACGGCGACGGTCAGCGTCCTCTCACCGCAGGGCAATGTCCTGATGTGCCTCGGCGTGGGCGGCGGCCAGCCGGACTGCAGCCCGACCGCGAACGGAGTGCTGACCGCGGCGGCACCGGACGGCGGCGGTGACGTCGTCCTGACCCTGCGCGGCGTTGGTATCGAGACCCCCATCGTGGACGTCACGATCACGTTCCCCGCCACCGCTCCGGCCGTCATCATCGCCGGCGCCAGGTTCGATGGCACCCTGAATCCCGAGACGAACGGGATCACTGCGACCGTCACGCCCCGCCGTAACGGAAACGTGATGCTCGCCGCGGACTGGGGCGGCCACCCCTTCCTGTACGGGGTGGAGCTCCGCGAGCAGGGTGGCCCAGGAGCCGTGGCACAGGCCGACCAGGGCCCGGCGACCCGCATGGCGGAGACGTGGCCGGTGACCGCCCCCAACCGGTGGACCGTGGCCCTGCGGAACGCGGAAGACGGCTTCGGACGCACGGAGCTGGACGCGACGATCGCCTGGCCCTGAACGGCCGGAGGGCGGGTCGCGGGCACGGGGGCCGGCGCAGGACTCCGGATCGCAACTGTGCGGCCCGGACCATCGTCGCGGGTGCGCCGGGACCGCCGAACCATGGTGCGTGCACGCGCTGGACCGCAGTCTGAGGGCACCTCTCGCGGTCTCTCACGTCCCGGCACGGTGCCGGCGATGCCACCGCCACTGTCACGTCCGGAATGTCCATCTCCCGTCCTGCCCGAACCCTCGCCGCCGCGTGCCTCGTCCTGGTGACGCTGTTCGGCGTGGCCCCGCGTCCCGCGGCTGCCCTCGAGCCGCCGCGCCCCCTGCCGGACCACCGGCCCGAGTTCGTCACGGAGACGGATACCCGGCCCTGGGTGGACTGCCTGTG
Organism: uncultured Chloroflexia bacterium; assembly: GCA_963754485.1. Classification (GTDB taxonomy): domain Bacteria; phylum Chloroflexota; class Limnocylindria; order Limnocylindrales; family CSP1-4; genus CAIXZV01. The sequence continues at coordinate 40,188 of CAVWFY010000005.1, forward strand.
GGCATCCGCGGCGATGCTGCTGGACAAGTGGACCAACGGCGATGTGAAGGTCACCCACGGCAAGCTGCGCCGCCTGTCCGACGATCGCGGCGGCTCGTCGCTGGAGGACCTGCAGGTCGCATTCCGCAAGCTCGGGTTCGACGTCCCCCTCGATGCCTCCGGCGACAGCACGCTCACCTGGCGCAGGCTGCTGGGCCGGCTGCGGAACGGCGCCGGGGCCGTGGTGCTGGGCGACTACGGCGACCTGCCCCGCTGGCACGCCCGATGGGATCGCAGCTTCTGGCGCAAGAAGGGCAAGAAGGACAACCACGCGGTATACGTCGAGCGCTACGACCGCAAGCGCGGCCGGGTCTGGATCATGGATCCGCTGGCCCGCGGCGACTGGCAGGGTGAGTGGATCAGCGTGTCGGCTCTGCGGCGGTTCGCCTGGTTCAAGGGTTCCAGGGTCGCGGCCGTGACGACGCCCGTGGCCGCGCCCGCGCCGTTCGCCGGCGTGGTTCCCGGGCAGGCGAACGTGGGCCTGTCCGATGACGCCGTGACGACGACCTGGAAGCTGCGCACCCCCAGGGACTGGTCGTGGCGGGGCGGCGACGTCCACGTCTCGATCGCCCCTGCTGCGGACCCGATCGCGGCCGCCATCGCGGCGGCGGAGGTGGACCCGCGCACGACGGCGGATCCCGCACCGGAGGCACCCGTCGCGGACGTCGCGGGACACACCCTGCGCCTGTCCGCCGCGCTGCCGACGGAGCCCGGCGCCTACGTCGCGAGCCTCTCGCTGTCCGATCGCCGCTTCGGGACGACCTTTGTTGGAAGCGACCCCGTGGGCGTGTTCGTGCCCGCAGCCCGGCAGGCGAAGCTGCGGCTGAACGTCGCCAGGAAGGTCCTGGTCGCCGGCGACGACGTCCGGATCAACCTGTCCGTGGCCAACTCCGGTGAGGACACCTGGGCTGACACTGCCCGCCCGGACGGGGACCAGGCCGACGTGCGCGCCCGGGGGACACGCGTGGTCGCGACGTGGGTGCGCCTCGATTCGGGGACACCGGGAGCGGCGTCCGCCGAGCCTGCTGCCGATCCTGCCGCCGACGCGGCCACGGCTCCCGCCGCCGCCGCCGTCCCGCCCACGATCGAGCTGCGGAAGGTGCCCCTGGCGCCCGGGGCGCTCGAGCGCATCCGCGAGACCCTCCTCGTGCCCAGGGATGTCGGCCGCTGGGCGCTGGTCATCGACATCGTGGACGACGTCGTGGGGTCCTACGCGGCCATCGGCAGCGCTCCGGCTGTCGCGCTGTTCGAGGTCGTCGCGCCGCGGGGCATCCAGCCCGTCGAGTAGCCCTCGCCTCCGGTACGGTGTGCCGATGTGGAGGACCGGGCACGGGCGAGCGACGATGCTGTTCGCCGCCGTCGCCCTGGCGCTGGTCGCCGCGGCGTGCTCGGCGCCGTCGGGGACGCGTGCGCCATCGGTGACGCGCGGGCCATCGACCGTGGCCGGCTCCTCGATCCCGCCGGTCGATGCGACCCTGCGGCCCGTCGGCGCCACCGAGGTCGCCCGCGTCGTGCGGGTGGTGGACGGCGACACCCTCGTCATCGACCGCGGCTTCGGCAACGAGCGGCTCCGGTACATCGGTGTGGACACGCCGGAGAGCGTGAAGCCGGACTCACCCGTCGAGTTCATGGCCAGGGAGGCATCGGCCGCCAACGCGGCCCTGGTGGAGGGGCGGGAGATCGTCCTGGAGCGCGACGTGTCCGAGATGGACCAGTACGGCCGGCTTCTGCGCTACGCGTGGCTCCGCGAGGGAGACACGTGGCTGATGGTCAACCTGGAGCTGGTCCGCCGGGGGTACGCGCAGGTGGTGACCTACCCGCCGGACGTGCGCTGGATCGACGAGCTCCGGGCCGCCGAGCGAGCCTCCCGCGATGGCGGCGAGGGCCTCTGGGGACCGGCCACGCCGCTACCCTGACACCGTGGGTCCGCGGCACCCCAGTTGGCCGTGGCGCACAATCGATCCCGCAACACCCGCCGAGGAGAACGGTCCGATGGACCCCGTGCTCGAGCCCCGCAAGACGATCGGCCTCGTGGCCCACGACCACAAGAAGGCCGATCTCATCGAGTGGTGCCACTACAATCGCGCGCTCCTCGTCTCCCACGACCTGGTCGCGACCGGGACGACCGGCACGCTACTGGAGGAGGAGCTGCAACACCCGGTCCGGCGCCTGCAGAGCGGCCCGCTCGGTGGCGACCAGCAGCTGGGCGCCCTGATCGCCCAGGGCGAGGTGGACCTGCTGGTGTTCTTCTGGGACCCGCTCGAGGCGCAGCCGCACGACCCGGATGTGAAGGCGCTCATCCGCCTGGCAGTCGTGTGGAACATCCCGGTCGCCTGCAACCGGGCCACCGCCGACTTCCTGGTGTCGTCGCCACTCATGACGGGGAGCTACGTCCGAGCGACGCCCGACTTCGACGCGTACCTCAACCGGTTCTCGAAGGTCTCGCCGGAGACCACCTGACACCGGGGCCGGAGGGCGTCATGCTCTGGGCAGCCCGGATCATGGGCAGGGGAAGCGCGGGAGGTCACCGATGGCCACGGACCTGATGATCGGGATGGCCCACCAGCCCGGCACGCTCGCTGCCGCGTGCGACGCCCTCGGCCGCGCCGGGGTGAACATCGAGGGGGCCTTCGGTACCGTCACCGACGGCCAGCCCGGACTGCACGTGCTCGTCGCAGAACCCGAGCACGCCACACGCGCCCTCGTCGACGCCGGCTTCGAAATCCTCGCCCAGCGCCAGGTCCTGGCGATACCGGTCGAGAACCGGCCAGGGGCCGGGGCGGCACTCCTCCGCCAGATCACCGACGCCGGCGTGAGCCTTGACCTGATGTACACGACGCTGGATGGCCGGCTCGTGCTGGGCTCGGAGGACCTGGGCGGCCTGCGGGCCGCCATCGGCTAGCGGCGCGTCCTGTTGACGTGACTGCGGGCCGTGGTCAGCGCTTGTCCTCCGGGTTCACCCGGTCCGGCAGGCGCCCGGCCTCGACCAGCGCGCGGCGGAGCAGGAACTCCACCTGGGCATTCACCGAACGGAGGTCGTCCGCGGCCCAGCGTTGCAGGGCCGCGTACGTCTCGGGGTCGAGGCGGAGCAGGAACGGCTTGCGCTCGGCCATCGTGGTGGCACCCGGCCCATCGGTCCCGCTCCGCCGTCGGCCGCGGCTACTGGTACAGCGTCCCGGCGTTGACCACCGGCTGTGTCTCGTGCTCCGAGCACAGGACGACGAGCAGGTTGCTCACCATCTGCGCCTTGCGCTCCTCGTCCAGCTCCACCACCTTCTTCGCGGACAGCATCTCGAGGGCCATCTCCACCATGCCCACGGCGCCCTCCACGATCCGCGTCCGCGCGGCGATCACGGCGTTGGCCTGCTGGCGGCGGAGCATCGCGTTGGCGATCTCGGGTGCGTACGCGAGATGGCTGATCCGGGCCTCGATGACCTTGACACCGGCCTTCTCGAGGCGGTCCTGGATCTCCTGGCGCAGCTGGTCGCTGATCACGCCCTGGCTGGACCGAAGGGCGAGGTCGCCCTCGACGTGGGCGTCGTATGGGTGCGACGTGGCGAGGTTGCGGAGCGCCGACTCGGCCTGGACGTGGACGAAGTTCTCGTAGTCGTCCACCTCGAACAGGGCCTCGGCCGTGTCGGTGACCACCCAGACCACGACGGCCGCGATCTCGATCGGGTTGCCGGTCTGGTCGTTGACCTTGAGCTTGGACGTCTCGAAGTTGCGGACCCTGACGGAGATCCTGCGGCGCTCGGTGAACGGGTTCACCCAGTGGAGCCCCTGCTTGCGCAGCGTGCCGTGATAGTTGCCGAACAGCACCAGGGCGCGCGCCTCGTTGGGGTTGACCGGCGTGAGGCCGACGAAGCCCACGATCACGACGACCAGGAGGCCGGCCAGGAGCAGGAGGCCAAGCATGTCGAGCCCGGTGGCGTTCTCGCCCGCGGGCACCAGGACGGCACCGATGTAGAAGATGATCCCGATGGCGACTGCGATCACCGCCACGATCAGCGCCAGCAGCATGGGGATGCCGGGAAGCGACCCGGCAATTCGTTCCTTGTTCATCGCCCCTTCACTCCTTCGCGCCGATCACTCGTGGCGCGATCAGAATGATATCACTCTGATACAAGAACGTCAGGGCCGGACGGCACGCCGGAGAGGGGGCCTGGCGGCTCCACCGGGTCCTTACGGGCGGGCGAGGAGCCGGGACCCTACGAGCGGGCGCGGAGGAACGAGGCGCCCATCAGGTCCGGACCCAGGTGCGGGCCGGTCGACGCGCCGATGATCCCCTCGGTGATCTTGTCCGCCCCCACGCCACCGGGGATGGCCGCGAGGAGCCGCGCGCGGAAGTCCGCGACCTCCTCGGGCGTGCTCGTGGGCGTGTGCAGGATCGAGAGGCGCTCGATGGGCGCCTTGGCGATGCTGGCGATGACGGTGGCCCGCGCCTTGGCGCGGCTGCGCTCCTTGTCGGCCATCACCACCAGGCCGTCCGTGACCGTGATGATCGGCTTGACGGACAGCATCGTCCCCACCACGGCCCGCGCCGCGGAGAGCCGGCCACCCTTGCGGAGGTACTCGAGGCCATCCGCGGACACGAACAGGTCCACGTCCGGCAGGCGCCGGGTGACCTCGTCTGCGATCTCCTTGGCAGACGCGCCGGCACGGGCCATCTCCACCGCGATGAGCGCGGGGATGCCCGTGGACATCGAGGTCGAGCCGGTGTCGATCACGTGGATCTCGCGGTCCGGCATCGACTGCGCGGCCAGGGTGGCGCTCTGGAAGGTCGCGGACAGCTTCTGGCCGATCGTGGGACAGACGATCGCTCCCGCACCCGCATCGAACGCGGCGTTGAAGGCGTTCGTGAAGTCGCCGGGCGAGGGTGCCGCCGTGGTCGGGAAGGCCGCGCCAGCCGCGAGGAGCTTCTGCCAGAACTGCTCCGTCGTGAGGTCCACGCCCGCGCGGTACTCATCCGATCCGAAGCGGACATAGAGGGGGACCACGGTGATCCCGGCCGAGGCGGCCTGCTCCGGCGTGAGGTCCGCGGTTGAATCGGTCAGGATCGCGACGGTGACCAAGGGATCCTCCAGTGACGTGGGCCACGAGCATACGACGCGACAGGCCCGTGGTTCGGATCCTGCTGCGCTTGGTGCACCAGCCGGTCGGATGAAGTGCCGGCCGGCTCGGCGGTGGGGGCCGGGGGTCGTGGACGGCCCTGCCCACTGGTCACCGCGGTGGACCGTGCGGCCCTATGGCGGGACCCTTCCCGGCCAGCACCATTCCCGCTGCGTGCACGGGCCGGTGCGTGCCGGCCCGGCCCCGTGGAGGTGACATGACGCGCATCATCCGGGAGCTCGGACCCCTCGCGATCGCCGGTCCGTGGAGCCCGGCATGAACGCGCCGGGCGTGCGCTTTGGCGCGTCATCGTCTCGCCGTTTGACTGCCTTGCGAGCCGCCGGGGCACTGATGTTCGCGGCCGGCGCGATCATCCTCATGGGGATCATCACGTCGGAGGCGCTCTACCCGGCGCCCTACACCACCGGGGGCAGCGAGATCAGCGACCTGGGCGGCACGCGGCCCCCGGAGGGCCTGGTGCTGCAGCCGTCGGCCACGATCTTCGACCTGTCGATGATGGTCGTGGGGGCGATGATCATCGTCGCCTCACTGCTGGTTCACCGGGGCTTCGGCCGCCGGGCGGTCACCATCCCGCTCCTGGTGCTCGGCGTGGGCGCCCTGGGCGTCGGCGTCTTCCCCGGCAATACCGGCACGCCCCATGCGCTGTTCGCGATGGCCACGTTCATCGCCGGTGGAGTCGCGTGCCTCACGGGGGCGCTGGTCACCCACGGGCCCTTCCGCTGGCTCTCTGTCCTGTGCGGCGCAGTCGCCCTGCTCACGCTCGCCAGCTACATGGTCATGCAGGAAGCTGCGCCGCTGGCCGTGCTCGGGACTGGCGGGGTGGAGCGCTGGATCGTGTATCCAATCGTGCTCTGGGTGACCGGGTTCGGGGGCTACCTCGCCGGGACCGCGGAGGCTGGCGACGGGCACCGACGGGGCTGATTCGGGCGATTGCCCCGGAGGACCGATACTACGGTCGTGACCTACGACCTCTTCATCCTGCCGGCCGATCGGCCGCTCACCGTCGACGAGGCGGCCGCCATCGTGGATCGTACGGGTGGGTTCCCGTTCGGCATCGGCCACGACAAGCGCCTCGACCCCTTCATCGCGTCGATGGAGCGGCGGTACGGGCGGCTCCGCGGCAGCAACGCCAGGCCGCCGTTCGAGTTCGACATCGTCCGCTCGCACGTGTTCATCGGCATCCCGTGGGTCGGCGTGGAGGAGGTCGTGACCGCCGTGGGCGAAGCGGCCTTCGAAGCCGGGGTCGCGGTCTGGGACCCGCAGCGCGCCATGGTCGGCCTGCCCGCCCCGCACGGAGGGGCCCCCATGACGGCCGAGGGCACCGAGGCCCACGTCCGCAAGGCCGAGACCGCTTTCGCGGCGATCGAGCGCGGCGCGACGCCGGCGGACCCGGGCGATGTGCAGGAGGGGTCCGGTGCGACGCCGGCGGACCCGGGCGATGCCGAGGAGCTGCCCGAGTCCGAGCCCGATGCGGTGCGCAAGTCCGCGTTCCCGCAGATGAGCCCGCTCGGCTTCGAGATCACCCCCGAGCTCGCGGCGGAGGTCGCCGCGGACCCGCGGCGGATGCCGGCCAGCATGCAGACCCCGGAGTTGCGGGACTCGCTCGTGGCCTCGCTCGCGGCCGGCCGCGTGGGGGACCGGCACGAGGCGATCACCCGGCTCGCCGGCTGGGACCCGGATGCGACGGTGGCAACCGCGCTGCGCCCGCTGCTCGCGTCCGATGACGTGTTCGAGGCGAGCCGAGCCGCGTCGGGAATCGCCCGCCAGCAGGACATCACTGACCTGCCGGCACTCCTGGACCTGGTCTACCGCCTCTCGCCGGCGGACGGCGGGACGGCGGGTTCGATGCTCGAGCCGCTGCGCGCCACGCTGGACCTCGCGGTGCTCGCGGGACCGGAGATCGTCGAGGGTGTGCGGTCCCGTGCCCGAACCTGGCGAGCGGCCGGGTCCGCAGCACGGCGGTCATGGGAACGAGATCAGGATCGCGAGCTGGACGTCCTGCTGGAGGCCCGGTAGGAGTCGGGCGGTCGCCGCTGGGCTGCCGCCTCCCGGCCCCCTTGACCGATGACGGACGATGGTGCGCACCGGCCCCGGTCCCTCGACCGGCTCGCCGTGGTCGCGTCCCGGAGTCGCCATGCTCGTGTCCCCGTTCCCGGCCTCGGTCCTGAGAGCCCCCTCGCCCGACGCCGCCTGCACCTGCAGCCACTCGATCCACTGCAACTGTGACTGCCACGGGATCTCGTGCGACCCCACCGAGGCCGCCTGTGACGTCGCCTACCTGGCGGACGAGGGCGGCCTGACGCCGTGGGGCTGCCCGGAATGCACCCCGGGTCAGCGGTCGCCGCACCTCCTGGGCTGCGAGCTGATCGGCTGGAACGTGCCGATGCCACATTCGCTCGACCCGGCCTGACCTGGGGCGATCAGCTGAGGTCCGCTCCCGCGGCTAGGGGCAGGTCCCGGGCCGGGGATCGATGCGGTAGACCGGCACGCGGTACGCCGCGGTCGGCGCGAGCGCTCCCACGGCGACGGTCAGCGCCCGGGTGACGGTGTACTGCTCGCGGATCGCCGTCATGTCGGCCTCCTTGAGCGGCAGGATGAACACCGGCCGGGAGCAGACGAGCGAGGCGATCCGAGCCTCACGCGTGCCCCAGCCGTCGTAGACGATGTTCGTGTCGTCCACGATGAGCACGTCGGGCCGCTCCCCGAGCACCAGCTGCGCGTGCAGCAGGGGCCATGACGGGCCCCAGAACGAGAGGATCGCGGCGTTCTCCGGAAGCGCCGCGAACATGGCGTCCACGTAGGTTCGGGCGGAGATGTCGCCGCTCCGGTCCGCGGTCGGCAGGTTGAGCGCCACCAGCGCCACCGCGAGCACCGCCGCGACGACCGCAGACACCGGACCGGCGGCGCGACCGGCCCGACCCGGCAGGCGTGTCTCGGCCGCGCGCGCGGCCCCTTCCAGCGCCACCGCGGTGCCGATGCCCAGCAACAGCCACGGGACCAGGAGGTAATGGGGGAGGCGCAGGTAGTTCGCCCACACGTAGATCCCGACCAGCAGCGCGCCCGCGCAGGCCAGGCCGAACGCCGGCCGGCGGACGACGAGCATCGCGAGGCCGACAAGGCCGAGGGTCGGCAGCATCACCGTCGCCGCGGACAGTGCGGTAGCCCCCAGCTCGGGCAGGCCGTCCGCGAGGACGCCGAGGCTTGCGACGGTGAACAGCCCGCCGTACTGGCCACGGAACTGCTCCCCGGTCACGAGGAATCGGAAGGCCTCGAAGGTCGTCGGGTGGTTGTAGGCGAGTGGCGGCGAGAGGCTCGCGGCGATCGGGATGTACAGGTAGACCGCGAGGCCCGCAAGCCCCGCAAGCACCGGCGCGAGAATCCGGCGCTTCCGCTCCAGGAGCGTGGACCGGCCCTCCCACAGGGCGAACAGGATGAAGAACGGGGCCACGAACGCCGTCAGGAGATGATTGCCGAGGGACAGGCCGACCAGCAGGCCGCCGAGCGCGAGGTCGCGCGTGCGCCGCCCGTCCGCCCACGCGAGCGACCGGTCCACGATCAAGGCGATGAACGCGAGGTGGAGCCCGTTGACCTCCGCGACCACCGCCGATCCCCAGATCGTGCCGATCGCGCCCGTCGCGACCGCCGCCGCCACGGCGATCGCCGGACGGACGCCGAGGCGCAGCGTCGTCGACGTCATCGCCGCCAGGGCTACGGCGACGCACACGGCGGCGAGCAGGTTCGCCCGGAAGGCAACCGAGCCGATCGGCAGCAGCTCGAACAGCCAGGCCGTGAGGATGTAGGTGGGGTAGCCCGTGGGGTGCGCGATGCCGAGGACGTGGGGCACGGTCTGCAGCTCACCCCAGTCGTCGAACGCCATGCCGGGCAGCAGGGTCCGCAGGTAGAGCGCCAGCGAGACGGCGAATGTCACCGCAGGCGCCAGGCGCACGCCGAGCGTCGGCGGGATCGGCTGGCCCGTCACCGCGTCACCGCGTGCCGACGAGCCGATCGGCGGCCGTGTCACTTCAGCTATTGCTGACGAACGATGGCGACGAGGCGGTTGGCCTCGAACATCGCCGGGAGTGTGTCAAGGGCGGCTCGAAGCGCATGCTCGATCTCGCCGGTCGTGCAATTGCCGAGATCGAGCCGGAGCACCCGGGCGCCATCCTGGCCAAGGAGGGCAAGATCGTCGAAGTCCCCGTCCTTCGTGACCAGAGCCATGTCCATCAGGCCGGCATAACCCAGCACGATCCGATCAGGGGAAGACCTCATGCCGAGCTGCCGAACGTGCTGAGATCCGGGGTACACGTCCGACAGGCGGTCGACGAGGTGGTGCGAGAGGTTCTCGTCGAAGAGGAGCTTCAACCCGCGAGGATGCTGTGGTGGCGCTCGCGGTCTGCCGCGTAGGCCAGGGCTGCGCGGATGTCATCGCGCTGCAGGTCTGGAAAGTCCGCGAGGATCTGGTCCTCACTCATGCCGGCCGCCAGGTACGAGAGCACGTCGGCGACCGTGATTCGGAGGCCTCGGATCGTCGGCTGTCCGCCGCGCTTTCCGGCGATGACCTTGATGCGCTTCCGGTAGTCCACGAGGTCGAGTGTGGGAGGGGCAAGACCGGGTGTCAACGGATCCTCCAGGATGCTGATGGTCTTGGCATGGCGCAGGGTATCGAGCCCGACTTACCGCCGACTCCTCTGGCGGCAGTAAGCGGCCGTGAGCCAACCTAGCCACCATAGTCGACTATCATATCCAGCATGAAGACCGTGACTCCTCTCGACCTGCGCCGGTCGCTGGGTTCCATCCTGGACGCCGCCTCTGCCGGGGAGCGGTTCCTCATCGAGCGCGACCATCGTCCGGTCGCCATCCTGGTCTCGGTGGAGGACGGCCGGCGTCTCGAGGACGACGTCGATGAGCGGCGGAAGCGGGCGCTGGCCGCGCTAGACCGGTTCGAGGCCCTGGGCGCCGCGATGCGCCGGGAGAATCCGGGCGGTCCTTCGGTCGTGGAGGCCGTCCGTGCGGACCGGGATCGGGACGATGCCTGAGCCGCTGGTCATCGACGCATCGGCCGCGCTCGGGATCCTGTTGCGAGAGCCGGGTTCCGGGGAGGTGCGAATGCGGCTCGCGGTTGCGCTTGGCGGTGAGCCGCTTGTTCCCGAGCACTTCTGGCTCGAGGTGACGAACGTCCTCGTACGGCGGTACGGCCGCACGCCGGACGAGGTGGTGGCGGCGCTGCGAGAGCTCGACGAGATGCGGCTCATGACCGTTGTCCTCGATCGCCCTGCCATCCTCCACGGCCTGGAGCTGATGGCGCGTCACGGCCTCACCGCCTACGACGCCGCCTACCTGGCGCTCGCCGAGGTGACCGATGCCCAGCTCCTCACCCTCGACGCGCGGCTCGCGGCCGCGGCGGGCGACCGGTCAGCGGTGCGGCCCCGGCCGCGGGCCCACGAGGATGTCGAGCCGTACGGGTCATCCGTCGCGGGCCCGGATTGGACGGCGCATGGTCGCTACCTCGCGGAGCTCCGGTACGCGGCAGGCAATCCCTGAGCGGAGCTGGCAGATCCTGCCCGCGCTACAGGACCGGGACCAGCGTCCGCTCCTTGGGCGGGCGACGGAGCTCCTCGACCGCGGCCGTCGCGGCCGCGAGCTGGGCGGCTTCCTCGTCCGTGCCGAGGTCCAGGCGGCAATACGTGAAGCGGCCGGGAAGCACGCGTTCCATCATCGCGCCCAGCCACTTCGTGAGGTCCGTGCGATGGCCCGTGCGCTTGCGCGCGTCGGGGGCGATCGCGTGGACGAGGACCAGGCGGCGCTTGCTCCGCTCGAGCCACGGCCAGTACTGGAGAACGTTCTCGGCCGGGTGCGTGTGCTTCCCCTCGACCTGCAGCGCCACCCACGCATCGTCGCCGACCTCCGCCAGTCCGCCGGCCACCCCACCCAGGCCCACGATCTCGTTGCCTGCGAACTTGACGCCGAGCATCCTGCCCAGTCGCTTCGCCACCTGGGCCTCCGAGAGTTCCCCCCACTCCTGTTTCGCCAAGTCACCCTCATGCTCACGCCGATCGGAGACCACGACTCTACCCCCGCCCGCCAATTGCTGAAGGGCCGCAGGCGGGGCTCACCGATTGCCTATCCGCCGGCCAGGCTCGCCCGCAGCTCAGCGACCGCCGCGTCGATCTCGCGCCCCTTCGATTCGATGATGTCCAGCAGCTCCTCCGGCGTCCGCGTGTCCTCGTTGGACTTGCGGTTCGGGTTGACCGCCTTGAGGTCGAGCTTGCGGGCCTCCAGCTCCTCGCGGGTCACCGTCCATGAGTGCTCGGAGTCGGCGCGCGAAGGCAGCAGCTCGAAGAACTCCGCGAACTTCTCGATCGTCAGCGGCTGCTTCTTCGTGACCTTGATGTCGGAGAGGTCGTAGTACCAGACGCGCTCCGTGGGGCCGCCCTTGGTGAAGAACAGCAGGTTCGTCTTCACCCCTGCGCCCGCCGACGAGAACACGCCGGGCGGGAGCGACACGATGCAGGTGAGGTCGCAGTCGTCGAGCAGCTTGCGTTTGGTCTGGACGAACGCCGCCTCCGTCGTCCGGAACAGGACCCCTTCGTCGATGACCAGCCCGCATCGCCCGCCGGTCTTGAGCGCCCCAATGACATGCTGGAGAAACAGCACCTGGGTGGCCGAGGTCTTGTACGCGAAACGCGTCTGCGCCTCATCGAGGAGTGCCCCCGTTCCGCCCATCAACCGAACTCTACGTGTTGCGTGGCCGGTCTGTTACGCCGAGGATCGCGAGCGTCTTGCGGTCGAAGCCTACGAGGCGATCGTGCTCGAGTAGGGGTCGATGATCGGAACACCGACGCGCCAGGCGGCTTGCGCCGCGCTCTCGAGGCGCGCCCGGACGTCGCCGGGCACTTCAGGCGCCGTGCCATCCTCGAAGCTCACCAGGCACTTCAGGAAGAGCCCTGCCGGGAAGACGAAGCTCGGGGCGAAGATCGTCGTGGCATAGCCCATGATGTCAGCGAGATCCAGGCCGGCCCGGAGGAGCTCGTCGATGTCGACGTAGTCTCGCCATTCCGACCGATCGAGCAGGGCTTTCGCCTTGGTGCCCGCAAGGTCGAAGACCGAGGCGACCAGGACCCCGTTGTCGTCCGAGATCGACGGCACAGCCACGCACTGGATGTCGAGCGCGCCGAAGAACGAGACCCGCACCTCCGACGGCGTCAGGACGGTCAGCGTGTCCTCGCGCGAGTCGAGGATCTCGACGCGACCCAGCCAGGGAAGGCTGGCGAGGAGCTGCCCAGGGTGGAAGGGGGTCGCGGAGAAGAAGTCGAAGTCGACCGATTCGCGGTGACCGAGCCGAAGCGCAAGGGCCGTCCCGCCATAGAGCACGAAGTCATCGGGGACGTCGCCGAGGAGGCTCCACAGGTCTCGCTGCGCGGGCGGAAGGATGTCCAGCCCGGGTGTCATGGCTGGCAGCCGGGAGAACCGGCGCAGCCGGGTCTCGGTGCTCATGCGACGCGCCTCGTGGGGGCCGGCGTCGAGCGATCCAGGCCGAGGGCCAACAGCCAGAAGTTCCAGGCCCGCCGATCGAGGATGCCCGCGGGGGCACCCAGGACCGCCTTGCGGAGTGCCGATGACCCGTAGAAGCGCTCAACATCGGCGACCTCGTCGAGCGTTCCCCTGGCCAGGACGTTGGCGACGAAGATGAGGGGGCGCGCCAGCGTCCGCTCGGAGTCCTGCCACCACACGGCGCGCCGGGCGATCACCAGCATCCGCTCGCGGGAAGGCCCCTCCGTAGCTTGCTCCGCGTAGTCAGCCACCTCGTCGCGCGACCAGATGCGGCCACTCGAGAGCGTGCTGATGGGGCGCGGGAAGTCGGGGCGCGTCGACCAGTCGCGGACGAAGTTGGGCGGCAGGACCCCAAGGATGGCCGCCGCTTCCTTCGTGCCGACAACGCCGGACACGACGCGAGCGAGACTGCCGTCATCAGCCTGGATCGCGACGGGGCGGCCCCCCGGAGATTCAACAATCCACCCGATCCCGGACACGTGGCGCTTGCGGACCTTGCTCGCCATCATCCAATGATAACGGTCTTATCACAGACCGCAAGCAAGTCAACGAGGCCGCGTGGGTCGGCAACTTCACATCAGCTGCAGCCGCTGGTGCTCCCGCAGTTGAGGCACTTGTAGCAGCTGCCGTTGCGGATCATGATCGAGCCGCACTCGGCGCAGGACGGGGCGTCGGCCTGGGCCGCGAACGCGACCTTGACGCCGCCGCCGAGCGACCCGGTGAACGAGTCCAAGGTCCGCTTGCCGTTCCCGTTCCCGTTGCCGTTCGCTGCCGCGGAGCCGTTGGCCGCGCCGTTGCTGGCGACGGTCGCGAGCTCGCGCTTGTCCACGGAGACGCTGATCGACGGAGCGGCCGGCGCCGCGGCGGCGACCGCCGGGGCCGCGACCGCGCTGGCCTTGCCCGTGTCGTCGGACGCCGGAGCCGGCGCGGGATCCGGGGCCACGACCGGTGTCGCCACCGGCGCGATCGCCTCGGACTGGGCGGTGATTCCCTCGTCCGCGCGCGGCTTGAGGGCCGACGCGCCGAAGGGCACCGGGGCCTCCGCGACCACTGCGGAGCGGTCGATCAGCCCCAGGGCACCCTTCTCCTCGCTGGGCAGGAACCGGGATCCCATCCAGCGGAAGATGTAGTCCACGAGGGACTTGGCGATCGGAATCTCGGGGTTGCCGGTGAAGCCACTGGGCTCGAACCGCACGTGGGCGAACTTGTTGACAACGTCCCGCAGCGGCACGCCGTACTGGAGCGCCAGGCTGACGGACGTCGCGAGCGTGTCCATCAGGCCGCTGATCGTGGAGCCTTCCTTGGCCATCTTGAGGAAGATCTCGCCGGGCTGGCCGTCCGGATAGAGGCCCACGGTGATGTAGCCCTCGTGGCCGTTGATCTCGAACTTGTGGGTGACGGCCGTCCGCTCGTTCGGGAGCCGGCGGCGGTGGGGGCGGGTGGCCTCGACCTGGGCGGCCGCGAGCTGCCGGCGCAGGCCGTCGATCGTCTCGCGGTCCTCGGCGGTGCCCTCGTCCTTCTTCTTGCCGGTGCTGAGTGGCTGGGACCGCTTGGAGCCGTCGCGGTAGATGGCGATGGCCTTGAGGCCCCGCTTCCAGCCCTCGAGATAGACCTGCTCGATCTCCTCGGCGGTGGCGGCCTCGGGCATGTTGACGGTCTTGCTGATGGCACCTGAGAGGAACGGCTGGACCGCGCCCATCATCCGGATGTGGCCCATGTAGTGGATGGACCGCTCGCCGTTCATCGGCTTGAAGGCGCAGTCGAAGACCGGGAGGTGCTCCGGCTTGAGCCCCGGCGCGCCCTCGATGGTCTCGCGCTCGTTGACGTAGGCGAGGATCTCCTCGACCTGGGCCGGGGTATAGCCCAGCTTGCGCAGGGCGGCCGGGACCGTCTGGTTGACGATCTTGAGGTAGCCCTCACCGACGAGCTTCTTGTACTTGATGAGCGCGATGTCGGGCTCGATGCCGGTGGTGTCGCAGTCCATCATGAACGCGATGGTCCCGGTGGGGGCCAGCACGGTGACCTGGGCGTTGCGGAAGCCGTTGGCCGTGCCGAGCTCGAGGACCTCGTCGTAGAGATGGTGGACGTTGTCCAGCATCGCCTGCGGCACGCCGTTCGTGGGCAGGGCGTATGCGGCATCACGGTGCTTGGCAATGATCTGCAGGAACGGGTCGCGGTTGAGGTCGTAATCCACGAAGGCGCCGCCGTGGTCACGCGCGATCACGGAGCTCTGCCGGTAGGCCTCGCCGTGCATCAGCGCCGTGATCGCGCCAGCATAGTTGTGGCCCTCGTCCGAGTCGTAGGCCAGGCCGCGGTTCATCAGGAGGGCGCCCAGGTTGGCGTAGCCGAGACCGAGCGGCCGGAACCGGTGGCTGTTCTCCTCGATCTTCGTCGTCGGATAGCTGGCGTTGTCGATGAGGATTTCCTGCGCCGTGATCGTCACCTTCGCCGCGAAGCGGAAGGAATCGACGTCGAATTCGCCGTCTTCCTTCACGAACTTCATCAGGTTGAGCGAGGCCAGGTTGCAGCTGGTGTCGTTGATGAATGAAAACTCACTGCACGGATTTGTGGCGTATTGCCGTGCGCTATTTGAAACTGGATTCCAGTCGTTGATGGTCGTGTCGTACTGGATGCCCGGGTCCCCGCACAGGTGGGCGGCGTCGGCCATCTTGCGGAAGATCTCGCGGGCCGGGTACGTGCCGGCGGGCTGGCCGTCGCTGACCTCAAGGGTCTGCCACTCGGCGTCGCGCTCGACGGCCTTCATGAAGTCGTCGGTCACGCGCACGCTGTGGTTGGCGTTCTGGAAGAAGACCGAGCCGTACGCCTCGCCGGTGAAGGAGGGGTCGTAGCCCTGCTCGATGAGGGCCCAGGCCTTCTTCTCCTCGTGGGCCTTGCTGTCGATGAACTCGATGACGTCCGGGTGGGTGACGTCGAGGATGACCATCTTGGCCGCGCGGCGGGTCTTGCCGCCCGACTTGATGACGCCCGCGAACGCGTCGTACCCGCGCATGAAGCTCACGGGGCCGCTGGCGATGCCGCCGCCGGACATCCTGGCCTTGGACGAGCGGATGGGGGACAGGTTCACGCCGGCGCCGGAGCCGTACTTGAACAGCATGGCCTCGGTCTTGGCCAGGTCCATGATGCTGCTCATGTTGTCCTGGACCGAGTTGATGAAGCACGCACTACATTGCGGCTTCTGCTCGATCCCCACGTTGAACCAGACCGGCGAGTTGAACGCCATCTTCTGGTGGACCAGGAGATGGGTCAGCTCAGCCTGGAACGCGGCGAGGTCCTCGTCCGTGGCGAAGTAGCGCTGGGTGTCGGCCCAGGCGGCGATCGTGGTGACGACGCGGTCGATCAGCTGCTTGACGCTGTGCTCGCGCTCCGGCGTCCCGACGTGGCCGCGGAAGTACTTGCTGACCACGACGTTGGTGGCGAGCTGGCTCCAGAAGACCGGGACCTCGACGTCCTTCTGCTCGAAGACGGTCTTGCCGCTCTCGCTGGAGATGCCGGCCGTCCGGTACTCCCAGGTGATCTCGTCGTAGGGATGGACCCCCGGGCGCGTCCAGCGGCGCTCGAACGTGAGGCCGCGGGTCCCCTCGCCCGTGAAGCTGGCACCGTACGGGCCGCCGAGGCCCTTGCGCGCGGCGTTTGCCGCCTTGGTCCCGGCCGACGCCGACTTGGTCCCGTTCTTGCCCCCCCGGGACTTGGGCGCAACCTTCTCATCCATGACCGGGACAACCTCGCGAGCCTGGGCCATTGCCGTCTCTCTCCTCCGCTCCCGCAGACCGCGGGACCATTCGCCTGGGCGCCGACGGCCCGGATGGGGGTCCCTGCGGGCGTTCGCTTCCCGTGTGCCAGGCGGGTTGCGGGATACGGCAGGGACTCCGTCCGGGTGGTTGTCCCGCGGTCACGTAGATGGGGTGACGCGTAGCTGCGGGGCCGTTCACCGGATCGATCTGCCGCCCTGGTCCCAGTGCCCTGCTCCGCGGGGTGTGTGGCCCACGCTTCCTGGCGTTCCGGGGGTCGTCCGGCGACGGAGCGACCGGTGAACTGTACGCCGTCAGGGGGGCGGTGGTCAAGCCGAAAAACACTAGATGTAGTGGTCCGCTGGTGGTTCGCATCGCAACATGTTGTGCTTCTTGATCTGACGTGCCGACGCCCGCTCGGGGCGCCCTGGGTGACGCTCGGGGGCGTCGGCGGTCCACGCTGGAGGGGCGCTCGTCCACATCCCGAGGCCCCTCGTCCACACGGTTGCGCTGCCTGTCCACGGTCCCTGGGTCGGTTGTCCACAGAACGGGCGTTCGGTCTGGTGGTATGGCGCGCCGCCGGCGCCGCCG
Organism: uncultured Chloroflexia bacterium; assembly: GCA_963754485.1. GTDB lineage: Bacteria > Chloroflexota > Limnocylindria > Limnocylindrales > CSP1-4 > CAIXZV01. The sequence goes on from CAVWFY010000005.1 coordinate 57,248, forward strand.
GCCCCTCGCGGCCACCTACCGATGCCACGCGTGCTATCTGGCCGCCACCGTCCTGTTCATGGCCACCTACCGCTGGGACGCGTCGTAGCCCGGGTGGACCGCCCGCTGGCGGCCCGCTACTGATGAGGCGCGTGGTGGGTGCGGAGTCGATGGCCTACGACCGATGGGATCGGTTGCTGGCAGCCAGGGCCATGCTCGGGCTGCGGCGTCACCCGGCGCCGCGAGCCACGCGGACGCGCCTGGTCGGGGCGAGGCGTCCAGTACCACCGACGCCATCGGTGGATGGCCAGAAGCTGAGCGCGGAGATCGGGCCGGATGGCGCCGCGAGCCACGCGCTGATCGCGTGTCCATCTGCCGGCAGCGCGGCCCGCAGCACTGACCGGTGAGCCGCGACACGGCGGCGGTTGGTCCGTCCCTCGGCGAGGATGACCCACGTGGCCACCGTGGTCGGCCGCCAACCGCGCTCTGCGGCGATCTTGGGGGCCAGCCGACGCTTCCGATCGAGGGTCCCGATGAGCTCCTGGGCGTCCACGATCTCCGTCTTGAGCTCGATGACCAGGAGCGTGCGGGTGGGCTCGTGCCAGGCGAGCACGTCGATCGCCCCTCGCTCACCGTAGATGGAGAACGTGACCTCGGGGATGGCGCTCCAGCCCGGCAGCGTCGCGAACCGGGCCGCGACCGCCTCGTGCAGAGCGGAGTGGCGTGCGCCGAGGAGGCGGTCCAGCTCGCCCCCACGCCAGCGTGGAACCAGGTCGAGGGTGACCCCGATGACCTCGCCGATGGCCCGGATCTGGGCGACCGTCATGCCGCCGATCGCGCCGCGCTCGAGACGCGAGACGGTGTCCTGCGAGGTCTTTGCGATCAGGGCGACATCGACCTGTCGGAGCCGCTTGCGGATTCGGATGGCGCGGTACACGCGACCGACGGCGGCGTCGTCCATGGGCCAAGGATCGCCGACGCCGCTTACGCGGGGCTTACGCGGTTCGGCGATGATCTGCGCATGATCGAGCTGGACGGGAACGACGGACGGTCGCCGATCCTGGTGGGCGTCGATGCGGGTGCGACGAAGACCGTCGCGATCTCCATGACTACGGACGGCGAAAGGCTCACCCGCGTCGAGGGGCCCGGCGCCAACCCCAAGCGCCATGGCCTGGACGCCGCCGCGGATCGGATCTCGGCGCTTGCGGGCCGGGTTGCTGGCCGCCGCCCCATCGCCATCCTGTTCGTCGCCGGCGCGGGTATCGATCGGCCGGAGCACGCCCGCGCGCTCGAGGGAGCGCTGCGCGATCGACTTGACGAGGACACGCGCGTGATCGTCGTGAACGACACCCTTGCCGTGCTGCGGGCCGGAACGCCCGACGCCGTCGGCATCGCCGTGCCCGTCTCGACGGGAGGCAACGTGATCGGCCGCGCGGGCGACGGGCGCGTGACAGACCGCGGCCACGGGATCTTCGGTGGGGGCTACGTGCTGGGTGCCCTCGCCGCTCGCGCGGCACGGCGAGGACGGGTAGGAGAGGAGCTCGCGCGGACGGTGGACGCGGCCAATCTCGACTGGCGGGGACGAAGACCCGGTCCGGACGCCGCCCTGCTGGGCGTCGCGGTAGCGCGCGCGGCCGAGCGCGGCGATCCGTACCCACGGCGCATGGTCGACCGCTGGTGCGCGCGGGTCACCGGTGCCGTCGCCGAGGAGGTGGAGCGCCTGGACCTGGGCGACGAGCCGGCCGTCATCGTGTACGGCGGGCTCGGGGACGCCTCGCCATGGCTGGCGACCCGAATCCGCGAGGCCGTCCTGGCCGGAGCGCCGCGCGCCCGCTTCGTTCGCATGGAGACGGAACCCGCCGTCGGCGCCGCGGCCCTCGCCCATGACGCATGGCTCGGCACACCGGTGGCCTGGGACTTCACGCCCCGCCGCTGACCGCCCTGGTGTGCTGCCGCTGACCCGCCGACCTAGCCTTGGTCGGCCGCCGGCGCCTCGTCGAGTGCCGCTGCACGCTTCGCCAGCTCGCGCTCGAACATGGGCCTGGCCTTGAGCGATGCCCGGAGCTCCGCGTCGGCTTCCGCCAGCTCGGCCAGCCGCTCCGCCTCGCCCGATGCCTCGGGATCTGCCAGCAGGGTCTCGCGCACCAGCCCGATGTAGCGCTCTGTCCCCGGCCCCTCGAACGCGGCCAGCCCCGCGATCCGCTCCGCGACCTCCTCGTTCCGTCCGGCCACCGACCAGCCCCCATGCTCGCGGACGAGCATCTGGAGCTCGCGTCCCTCGCGCAGTGCGCGGTACCGGAGCGACGGCCCGCCCGTCACCTTGATGACCTGGTCGGGCCGGTAGATCACCATCAGCGAGAGGATGAGGATGAAGATGCCGATGTCGAACGGGAGGAAGTTGGGGGAGATCGCCACGAGGAGGCCCACGATCGCGGCCGCCATCAGGGCGGCAGCGATGTTGCCGCCGCCGTACCTCCGCGACCGGTGCTGGAGCTGGATCCACAGCAGGACGGACAGCGCCACGATCCCCACGGCACCGAGGATCAGGAGCAGCGCCTGCAGCGGATCGGGATTGATGAAGTCGAGCATCGCTCAAGGATCGGTCAGAACCGGGAAGCCTGCAACGCGCGGGCGCCCACGGCACGGTCGCGGCGGCACACGGCGCCCTCCAGCCGAGCACGGCGCCCTCCAGCCGAGCCCCGTCCGGGCGCCCGCCGCGAGGGTCTCGCCGACACGGCGGGCGCCCTTCAATCACGTTCGCGACCCGTCCTGGGGCCTGACCCTCCCGACCCAGCCCGAGGGTCCGGGCCGCCAGGCCCCAGGACGCTACCGGCCCTCGCGCTCCGAGGTGCGGAACTCGAGCAGCGACGAGGCCTGGGTCGGCACGCCCACCGCCCAGTCGGCACGCTCGGCCGCCCGGTACTGGGTCAGCGACTGCACTTCCTCGATCGGGGTGCCGGTCGGCCCGACGTTCACGCGCGTGGTCATCGCGATCCCGACGACGACGATCAGCGCGATGGCGATGCCGACCGCGATCAGGAAGTTGCGGAACAGGTGATCGCCGGCAATCCCGGCGTGGTGGACGGGTACGTGCAGTGCCATCGCGGCACCTCCGGGTACGCGCGGGCCCGTCTCGCCATTGGCTCCGGGCCGCCCCGGCGGCAGGGGTTTGGACGGCCCTTCAACACCTCCCGCGTAATCCATCCAGGATTCTGCCTCGCGGCGCTGGCGATTGACAGGGCCGGCGGATGGCGGAAGTCGGGGACCGTCACGCCGCCGCCCTTGGCGACGAGCCGCGACCGGAATTCCGGCGACAACCTGGGCTACAGCCCCGAATACGCGTGGAGCCCGCTGAACCAGAGGCTGCCGGAGTAGGTCACGAGGACCATCAGGAAGCCGATCACCAGCAGGAGGGCCGCCGGGCGTCCGGCCCACCGGCGCTGGTTGCGCGCATGCAGGTAGACCGCGTAGATCAGCCAGGTGACCAGCGCCGCCGTCTCCTTCGGATCCCAGCCCCAGTAGCGCGACCAGGCGATGGAGGCCCACCAGGATCCGAGGACGATCATCGTCGCGAAGATCGGGAAACCGATGATCACCGAGCGGTAGGCCACCTCGTCCAGCGTCTTGTGCGACGGCAGCCAGGCGAAGCGGTCGCCGGTTCCCTGGGCGAGGTACCCGATGCCCGCGGCGAAGGACGTCGCGAAGATCCCGTACGAGATCACCGCCATCCCGACGTGGATGGTGAGCAGGGGCGCGTTCTGGAGCGCCGGTACGAGCGGTTCGATCTCGGACGGGAGCGACGACGCGTAGAGCAGCATCGTGAGCGCCAGGCCGACCGGGATGAACCCGATCTGGCGGATCGGGTAGCGCCGGGCCAGGAACAGGTAGCCGCCCAGGATGCTGGCGGCGAACGCGACGCTGAACTCGTAGAGGTTCCCGTACGGGCCGCGCCCGACCTCGATGCCGCGCAGCACCAGCGACGCCACGAGCAGCGCGAAGGCCAGGGCCGTGATGAGCGTCGCGGCGCGCGAGAGCGGGGTGGGGGAGGCGGCAAGCCCGACCGGGGCCGCCGCGGCCGCGGCGCGCGAGGTGACGAAGGAGCCGGTGACCCCGCCGGTCGCGAAGGCGGGCCGCACGGATGGTGCGAGCACGACCGCGCGTCGCCCGTTGGCGAGGAGCACCGCGTGGCCGACGTGGGCCGCGAAGCCGATGGCGGTCGCGATCACGCCGAGGACGAAGAGCAGCGAGGAGGCCTGTGCCATGTCGTGTCCCGGGACGCTGGGGGCCCGGCGGAAGGTTCCGCGTGCCCGTGGGATCGCCGGCGGCGGGCCGCCGGTTGTTCGTCAGTCGATCAGGCGGCGGCGCGCCCGCCCGGCGGCGGTCCGGCCGGCCGGAGGGAGCGGGTTGTGGGTGTGAGCGTGAACGACAGGCCGCAGTTGCCGCACGTGTCGTCGACCGCAGACCGGACCAGCGAGCACTTGGGGCAGGCCACGACCAGGCTCTCGCCGGACGGCGAGCGGGTCATGCCCGGCTCGTAGATGACGCCCTCACGGGGGCTGTAGGGCTCGCCGACGGGGAACGCGGGGTTGCCGGCGGCGTCGAGCGGGGCGGCCCGCCGCGGATCCGCGTACGCCACCTTGGGGCGCGGCTTGAGGATGGCGTACCGCACCCAGAGCAGGAGGAGCAGCGTCACCAATGGCCCCACGACGAAGAGCAGCAGGAAGACCGACAGGAGGCCAACCAGCTGCGCCCAGTCCGGGACGATGATCGACTCCGAGAAGGCGAGGAGGTCGGCAAGGATCTGCTCAAGCGTCTCGATCACGCGCAGATGCTAACAGGAGGCGTGTCGCTGGCGCAGGCGCACGTCCGGGGCCCGCGGGTGCGCGCCCGGAGCCCGAAGGTGTGCGCCGGGGCCCACAGGTGGCCGGAGGGGGTCAGCCCGGGGCGCGCGGGTGGCGCTTGTGGCGGGCGACCTTGTTCGGCGTCCCGGACTTGGCGGTTGCGCCGCGGCCGGGCTTCCAGCCCTTGCGATCCTCGTCGTCTGCCGCGTTCCCGCCGTGGGCACCCGTGCCCGGGGGCCGGCCCGCGCCGATCCCCGGTCGGCGTGATCCCGTTGCCGTCATGGCCGGAGCCGGGACGTTGAGCTTGCCGATGAACCACTGGAGGGGTGCGGTGCGGGCACCCTTCGCCGCCAGATGGTCGCGCAGCCCACGGTCGTTGGTCACCACGAGCACCCGGTCCGCCGCCGCGGGTCCACCGCCGTGCATCGTGGCCTCCGACACCAGGTCCAGGATCGTGTCGTCGGCGGCCCTGCGTCCCGAGTAGCGGACGACCATCTTCTGGGCGAGGCGCCCGTAAACGCCGTGACCGACGCCGTCGAACACGAGGTCGATGGTGATGGGAAGGGGCACCGCCCCGCGGATCCGCCCGACGATCGCTGACGCCGGGGCGGCTCCGCCAGTCCCCGTCCCGAGGCGGTAGAGCAGGTTGGTGCCGTCGATGATGAGGCGCTCGGTGCCGTCGAAGGGCGTGGTGCGGGGGGCCGGGGGCATGCGCAGACGGTAGCATCGTGGCGTGCTCCTCCTCGTCGATCTCGATGGCGTCGTCTACCGCGCCTCCGAAGGCGTGCCCGGTGTCGGGCCCGCGCTGGCCGCCCGCGCCGCCCTGGGCGACACCGTGGTCTACGTGACGAACAACGCGATGCACTACCACGGCGACTACGTCTCCCGGCTGGCGAGCCACGGCGCCCCGGTGGGGCCGGACCGCGTCGTCACGAGCGCGCGCGCGAGCGCCCTCTACGTGCGCGACGCGATGCCCGGCGTCCGGCGCGTGCTCGCCGTGGGTGCCGCCGGCCTGGAGCGCGAGCTGCGCGAGGCCGGCTTCGACGTGGTGACCGCCGCGTACGCCGCCACGCGCATGAGCCAGGAGGGGATCGACGGCTGGGCGGCCGCGGACCATCCCGACGTGGTGGTCGTGGGTCTCGATCCGCAGCTGACCTACCTGCGGATCGCCGCGGCAGCCGACTGCATCCGGGCGGGTGCGGTGCTCGTGGCCACGAACAGGGACCCGCTCTACCCGACCGAGCGCGGCTTCCGGCCGGGTGCCGGGGCCGTCGTGGCGGCCATCGAGACGGCGGCCCGCACGACCGCGCGCGTGACGATCGGCAAGCCCGAGCCCTACCTGCTCCTGGCGGCCGCGATGTCCGTGGGTGCGGACGTCAGGCAGGCCGTGATGATCGGCGATGCGCTGACGGACATGGCGGCCGGTCGGGCAGTGGGGGCGCGCACGGTGCTGATGCTGACCGGTGTGACCACGCGCGAGATGGCCGACGCCCTGCCCGAGGCTGAGCGTCCGACGCGGATCGCCGCGGATGCCGCCGGACTCAGCGCGATCCTGGCGGAGCTGGCGGCCGGGGGGTAGACCGCAGGCGGCTCGCCAGCCTGCGCAGCCGCCGCACCACGAGGGGATAGAGCGCCGCCGCGCCCAGGATCCCGAGGAGCGTCGCTCCCACCACGATGTGGAGCTCCTGCCCGGTGAACAGCGTGAAGCCGAAGAGGAGGAACGGCAGCCGGCCCACGACGAGGGCGGCGGAGGTCCGATCCGAGATCCGGCCGGCCCGCCACAGGCTCTCCTCCCAGAGGCGCGTCCCGATCAGCGCAAAGACCAGCAGCGCGAGGACGATGTTCTGCGGCGTCACCGCCGGCTCACCTGTGGATCAGTTCCGGGATGCCGGCGCTCCAGGCGAGGAATTCCTCGCGCAGGTCCTCCTTGGTGGGCTCGCCACAGAACGCTGCCTCGATGGCGGCGGTGTTCACGGCCCACAGCTCGGGCAGCGTCACGCCCAGTCGCTCGACGGCGCGCGCGTATTCCTCGGACAGCGTGATGTCGGACACCGTCAGGTCATCGGTGTTGAGGGTGACCTTGACGCCCGCCTGCAGCAGCCTTCGGAACGGGTGCTCGGCGAAGGTGGGGACGATCCTGGCCTGGTAGTTGGAGGTCAGGCAGAGGTCGAGCCAGACCTCCTTCGCGATAAGCTCGCGGACGAGCTCCGGGTCCTCGATCGCCAGCGGGCCGTGCGCGATCCGCTCCGGCTCCAGGGCCAGGGCCCGCCTGACCTGCCCCGCACCACCCCACTCGCCGGCATGCAACGTGACGTGCAGCCCCAGGTCCCGGGCCATGTCAATCGCCCCGCGGTGGCGTTCCGGGTCCGGGTAGCGCTCCTCCGGCCCGGCGAGGTCCACGGCGACCAGTCCGTCCGGGACGCCCTCCTGGACCATGTCGAGCACGAAGTCCAGGTTGGCCTCGGGCGCATGCGATCGCATCAGCGTGGCGATCAGCCGGACGTCCACGCCGAGCCTTCGCGCTGCACCGTGGGCGCCGCGCCACACCGCGTCGACGACCTGCCGACCCGTCAGGCCCTTGCGGGTGTGGAGCAACGGCGCCCAGCGAATCTCCATGTAGCGGACGCGGTCGCAGGCCTTGTCCTCGACGAGATCCGCCGAGACGCGCTCCACGGCCTCTGCGTCCTGCATCAGGGCGATCGGGAGGTCGAAGGCACGCAGCAGCTCGGCCTGGTCGCTCACCTGCTCCGGACCGACCAGCACGGAGCGCATGCCCGCGAACGTGACGGGTGCCTCGATCCGCCGGGTTCGGGCGATGTCGAGCGCCGTGTCGACGCGCAAGGAGCCATCGAGGTGCAGGTGGAGCTCCGCCTTGGGCATGGCGTGCGTCAGGTTGCGCAGGGTCCGGGCATCGAGGTGGGTCATGGTCAGGCGATGGTAGGGCCGACGGCCGACTTGGCGCGAGTCGCGTGCACGATGGGCCATCCGCAGCCCCGCAAGATGCGAACAATGAGGGATCGCGTCCGAGACCGCGACTGCACACCCGGAGCCCACACCGATGTCCACGATCCTCGTCACCGGCGCCAGCGGATTCGTCGGCAGCCACATGGTGCCCGCCCTTGTCGACGCCGGCCACCGCGTCCTCGCCCTCGTCCGCGACGATGCCGGGTCCACCCAAGTCATGCGGCGGATCGCGCCCTCCCAGCGCGACGCCGTCGAGACTCGCGTGGGCGACGTGACGAAGCCCGACACCCTCGCCGCAGCCCTCGCGGGCGCCGACGCGGTCCTCCACCTGGTCGCCGTGCCGCGCGATTGGGACGGCGGTGCCACGCTCCGCCTGGTCAACACCGAGGGGACCCGCAACATCCTGCGGGCCGCCTCGGACGCGGGTGTCCGACGCTTCGTCCACCTCGGCGCCCTGGGGGTCGTGGACGACCCCGACCTGCACTACGGGAGCTCCAAGGTCAAGGGCATGGCGCTGGTGCGCGAGAGTGGCCTCGACTGGACGATCCTCTCGCCGTCGCTCCTGTTCGGGCCGCGCGACGGGTTCTTCAACATCCTGGGCGACCTGGTCCGCATGTCGCCGGGCATCGTGCCGATCACCGGCAAGGGCGATGCCCTGTTCCAGCCGCTCGCGATCACCGACCTTGCCCGCGCCGCCGTCCTGGCCCTCGGCGACCCGGCGACGGTCGGCAGGGAGTTCCTGCTCGGCGGGCCGCGCTACTGGAGCTACCGCGAGATCGTCGAGGAGGTCCTGCGCGGGATGGGCAAGAAGCGAGCCCTGGTACCGATGCCGGTCGCGCTGATCCGCCTCGTCGCCACCGTGGCCGAGAAGATCCGCCTGCCATTCCCGGTCGCCACGGACCAGCTCCGCCAGCTCAGGCACGACAACATCGGGCCCCTGGGCAGCGTCGTGGACGGCTTCGGATTCGAGCCCCGGCCGATGGAGGGCGCGCTGACGCACCTGCGCCAGAAGCTGAAGGACCAGGAGCCTCCCGCGGCCTGACGCCGGCCCGGAGCCCCCGCCTGACGTCGGCCCCTCGAGCGCGGAACCGCCCGCTACCCGTTACCCTGCGCGTCGTGAGCATCCTGCGAACTGCCGCCACCCGGATCGCCTGGGTCACCCTCGCGCTGCTGATCGCGCTCGGCTCGGCCGGCATCGTCGCCACCATGCACCACGTGCCGGGCACGGCCGCGCGCCCCGAGCTCACCTCGGCCGGGGATGCCGAGATGGCATCCGCGCTCGACGCGGCGACAGGGGACCTCGAGGCCCTTGCCGCCGAGGTCGACACGCTGGTAGCCACCGCGCGGGTTGCCCTGAGCCAGGTGGTCGCCGGCGACGCCGAGGCGCTCGAGGCGACGATCGCCTCGGGTTCGCAGAGCGTGGTGGACGTGCAGAAGTTGAGCGGCGAGCTCGAGCGGGCGCTTGCCGAGGTCCCCCACACGGGCGAGGACTGGGCGCTCAACGTGTCGGCCGCCACGCGGCAGCGTTTCGATGAGCTCGCCTTGACCACCGGTGTCACGGGTGGTGTCGGCGACGACTGGGCGGCCCTCTCCGGGCGCTCTATCGATGCGACGCGCGTGGCGGCGCTCCTCGCGACCCACGATGAGCAGACGGCGGCGGCGGCGGAGTTGGGGTCCAAGGGCAAGTACGAGGAGGCGCTGGTCCAGCTCGATGCCTCCGACGCCACGATCTCCGACTCGCGGGCCCTTGTCGAACGGCTTGCGGCCACCACCGACGTCAGCACGCTCGGATCCTGGATCGACCGCAACGCCACCTACGACGAGGCCCTTCGCGTGCTGTACAGGGCGCTCATCACGTCGGGTGCGCGCGTGAACGCCGACGTTCGCAAGGCCATCGACGGGGAGCAGCAGGCGCGGGCGCAGCTCCCCGGGGACACGCGCGCCGTGGTCGTGATCATGTCCGACATCGCCCAGGGCGGGCTCAACCAGGCCGTCATCGCGATCGAGGAGGCGCGCGGCTCGCTGGCGCAGGCGCTCGAGGTCCAGCAGCAGCTTCGGGACGGATCGGGGATCGAGCCGCCGGGTTGACGGCGCCCGGCCAGTGATGGCGCCCGCCCGGCCTCGGGGCGGCGCTACACTCGATTGCAACGCTCGCCTGAGCACTCCTCCTGGCCGCCCATCGCGCGGCCTCGAGCACCCGGAGGTCCTCGTGCAGATCCGCGTCATCGTCGCGCAGCCGTGGGAGGCTGCAGCCCAGCTGCTGGTCGTTCCCGTTATCGGTGAGCCAGCGTTCGAGGATGAGCTCGACGAGCTGGACCGGCGCACCGGGGGTGAGCTCCGCGCGCTGGCGGCGTTCGGAGAGCTCAAGCCGAAGCGCTACTCGACGGCCCTGGCGGCACCCGGCGATGTGCCGGCGACGCGGGTACTGGTCGTCTCCGGGGGCCCCGGCGAGGAGTTCGACCGCGAGACCGCCTTGCGCCTTGCCGCCACCGCCATCCGCCGGCTGATCGGCCGCGAGGTCCGCACCGCTGCCGTCTGGCTGGCCCCGATCGCTGAAGCCCTGGGTGGTGACACGGCCCTGGCGGCCGAGCTGGTCGCCCGTGGCGTCGTCGAAGGCAGCTTCGAGCCCAAGACCATCTACCGCGAGGACAGCGACGCGGCGCCGCCGGTCCTGGACGAGCTGGTGCTGCTGGTCGCGGAGGGCGCGACCGCCGATGCCGAGCGCGGCGCCGAGCGCGGCCGGATCGTGGGCGAGGGCGCCAACATGGCCCGCCGCCTGGCCAACCGGGCCGCCAACGACGTGTCGCCGCAGGTCCTCGCCGAGGAGGCACGCGCCATCGCGGAGGCCCACGGGCTGTGGATCGACGTGGTCGACGAGACGCGGGCCGCCGAGCTGGGCATGGGCATGTTCCTCGCCGTCGGGCAGGGGAGCGACAACCCGCCGCGGATGATCGTGATGCGCTCGGGCGGTGAGGGCGAGAAGGACGCGCTCGGGCGCCACCTGGCGCTGATCGGCAAGGGCGTCTGCTTCGACTCGGGCGGCATCAGCATCAAGCCGGCTGACCGGATGGAAGAGATGAAGATGGACAAGACCGGTGCGTGCACCGTGATCGCGGCCATCGCCACCGCGTCGCGCCTGGCTCCCGGACTGCCGCTGCTCGCGGTCGCGCCCGCGGTCGAGAACATGCCCGGCGGGCATGCCTCCCGGCCCGGCGACATCGTCAAGGCGCTCAACGGCAAGTGGGTCGACCTCATCAACACCGACGCCGAGGGCCGCCTGATCCTGGGCGACGCGATGACCTACGCCGAGCAGCTGGGTGCCACCCACATGGTGGACGTGGCGACCCTCACCGGTGCCGTCGGCCGGGCGATCGGCAACCTGGTCACGGGCGTCTTCGCCACGCCCGGATCCGTGGTGGGCCGAGGTCGAGGCCGCGGCCGAGCGCGCCGGCGAGCGCTACTGGCGTTTCCCGCTGGTCCAGGACTACATGACCGAGATGGAGAGCTGGTACGCGGACTTCCAGAACACGGGCACGAACGACGGCTCGCTCGTGAAGAGCGGGCTGTTCCTGGAGCAGTTCCGGACGGTGCCGTGGGCCCACCTCGACATCGGCGGCACGGCGTACTTCCGCAAGGCCTACCCGTTCGCGACCCGCGGCGCCACTGGCGTCACCCACGCGACGCTGGTCGAGCTCGCCCTGGCGGGCGCACCGAAGGCCTGAGCCCCGGGTTCCGGGGGCCCCGGCGGGCCGGCGCCTGCCAGGCGACGAAGTCCGGCGCCGAGCCGCGCCTCACCATTCCGACGCCATGCTGTGGCGACCCTGGGTCGACGGCCTCATGGGTTGCGGGTGGGCACGACCACGGACGCCTGGCTTCGTCGCCTGGGTGTCGCCACCGCCGCACGGGACATGACTGGTTCGTCGACTGGCGGTGAAGCCGTCGACCAGGAGTCGACGCGCCTCAAACCGAGCCGCACGCTCGGCGCGCGCCGCCGATCACGCGCCCCGTAGACTCCGGGCGTGCTGACGCCGCTGGTCATCGTGCTCGCGCTCGTCGGCGGTGCGTGGGGGTTCGCCGCCGATCGCATCGCGGCGCGCTGGCCGGCGCACGACGACGGGTCGGTGCGGCCTGTCGACTGGCGCACGCCGATCGTGGTGATCGTCGGGGCTCTGTCGCTGGGCGCGCTGACACTCCGCTTTGCGGACCCGGTGCTGGCGGCGGTCTTCGGGGCCTACCTCGTTGCGCTGGTACTGCTGCTCGCCACGGACCTTGACCAGCGGCTGCTCCCCGATCTCATCACCCTGCCGGCGATCCCGCTCGCATTCGTATTCAGCCTGTCCGGGCTCAACCCGCTGGTGCCGGTCGGGGTGCTGCCGATCGCGGTGGGCGTGGCCATCGCGGTGCCGCTGCTGCTGTGGCTGGTGTCGATCCCGTTCGGGGCGGGGGCGATCGGGCAGGGCGACCTCAAGCTGCTCGTGTCCGTGGGGTTGATGGTGGGCCCGCTGCGCCTGGTCTATGGCGCGATCTACGGGGCGCTGCTGGCGGGCGTCGTGCTGGTGGTGCTGCTCCTGCTGCGCCGAATCACGCTCAAGACGTTCGTGCCTTACGGACCCTTCCTGATCATCGGCGCGATCTGGGCAGTCCTGGTCATTCCGTAGGCTCCGGGTCCCAGCGCCCGACGCGCGCTCCGGTTCTCGGCGCGCTCCCCGCGCTCGATTCACCACGACCGCCATCGGGCCGCCGTCGGGCCAACTTGCGACCACTTGGTACACTCGGGCCGAACGCCGGTTCAGGTCGTCTCGGGAGTGCCCTCCGGGGCGGCGCCAATCCCGGCGGAGGGCGTGGCCACACGCTCCTTCGCCGCAGATGAGGACGCCTGCTCGTTGACCCGCCACGACGTCGCGCAGCGCTTCCCGAGGTCTCGCCGAGGCCATCGGAGCCGTCTCCTCCTCGCGCTGCTCATGGTTCCGTTCGTGATCGGCGTGATCGCGGTGCCCGCGGTGGCACCCAGCCCGGTCTTCGGCGACGAGCTGGCCGACGCCAAGGCCCAGCAGAAGAACCTCGAGCGCACGATCAAGAGCCAGCGCGCGCTCGTCGCGCGGATCAACGTCTCGCAGGATCGGCTGGAGAGCCGGATCTCGAAGACGAAGTCCGAGATCAACGACATCGCCGAGGACCTGGGCGTCACCCGCAAGCGCGTCGCTGCGCTGGAGGCCGACATCGGCGAGATCCGCAAGGCCTACCAGGGCCTCGTCAACTCGCTCGACGACCTGGGTCTCCAGCTCCACCGTATCGAGCTGCAGGAGACGGACAAGCGCGAACAGCTGCGCCAGCGCAAGGCCGAGCTCGCGGACCGGATCCGCCAGGCGTACGAGGCGGAACGGACCTCCATGCTGGAGACGTTTCTCTCGGGCGCCTCGTTCACGGACATGCTGACGGTCATGAGCACCCAGCTCGACGCCGCCGAGCAGGATCGCGTCCTGGCGCAGCAGATCACGCAGGACCGGGCGACGCTCCTCCAGCTCCACGAGACGGTGGATGGGACCCGCGCGGAGACCGATGTGCTCCGCCAGGAGACCGGGGTCCAGAAGCAGAGGCTTGATCGGCGCATGGAGGACCTGCGCAAGCAGCAGGCGCGCCTCAAGGCGCTGGAGAAGGCGGCCAAGGCGGCGCTGGCCAAGGAGAAGGCGGACTACGCCAGGCTCGCCGCGGACAAGAAGAAGCTCCAGCGGGCGATCGCCTCGGCGGCGTTGGCCCGCAAGAAGCTCCAGCGCAAGATCGACAAGCTGGTCTACAAGCAGTTCCAGTACGGCAACATCCCGTCGCAGTACAACGGCACGCTCGGCTGGCCCATGGGCGGGACGATCAGCGGCGACTACGGCTGCAGCTCGTTCGCCTGGTATGGCCCGGGCAATGGCTGCGCCCACTTCCACAACGGGATCGACATCGTGGCGCCATATGGCACGCCTGTCCGCGCATCGGGCGCCGGCCGCGTCGTGTACTGCGGCTGGAACTACGCCGACGGTGCCGACCCGGCCTGGATCGTCATCATCGCCCACTCGTCGGAGCTCTCCAGCTGGTACGCCCACATGACCCCGAGGTGCCCCGCCGGCGCCGGATCGGTGGTCAAGAAGGGCCAGGTCATCGGGCGCGAGGGCAACACGGGTCGCTCAACCGGCGCGCACCTGCACTGGATGATCCAGTTCAACGGGAGCTTCGTGAACCCCCGGCTGTTCACCTGAGAGGGTGGCCGGCCGGCCGTCACCCGCCGGTCACCGCCCCGAAACCCCGCGGCAACCCGCCGGTGCTAGCATCGGAGCGGTTCGCCGCACAGCTCGACGGAGGGACGACGCTTGGTCAAGCCGGTCATGGCAGTGATCCTCGCCGGGGGCGAGGGAGAGCGGCTGTCGATCCTGTCCTCGGTGCGCGCGAAGCCCGCCGTCCCGTTTGGTGGCAAGTACCGGATCATCGACTTCACGCTGTCCAACTGCGTGAACTCGGGCATCGACAACGTCGTGGTCCTGACCCAGTACAACCCCCGGTCGCTCAACGACCACATCGGCGTCGGCCGGCCGTGGGACCTGGACCGCACCACCGGCGGCGTCCGGATGCTCCAGCCGTACATCAGGCGCGGGCGCGTCGCGGAGTGGTACGGCGGCACGGCCGATGCGGTGCTCCAGAACTTCAACGTCGTGGAGCGCGCCGGGGACACCGTGCTGGTGCTCGCCGGTGATCACATCTACAAGATGGACTACCAGCCCTTCATCGCGGCCCACCGCCGCAAGCGGGCCGACGTCACCATCGCCGTCCGTCGCGTCCCGCTGGCCGAGGCGACCCGGATGGGCGTCCTGGCGCTCGACGACCAGGACCGCGTCACGGACTGGCAGGAGAAGCCCAAGCAGCCCAAGAGCGACCTCGCGTCGATGGGCGTGTACGTGTTCAGCAAGCGCGCGCTCCAGCGCTGGCTGTCCGAGGACCGGCGGGACTTCGGGGCCAACGTCATCCCCGCGATGCTCGAGGGCGGGGCCCGTGTCTTCGGCTACCGGTTCGACGGCTACTGGCAGGACGTGGGCACGATCCAGTCGTTCTGGGAGGCCAACATGGCCCTCCTGGACGACCATCCCGAGCTGGACCTCTACGACCGCGAGTGGCTGATCCACACCCGGTCCGAGGAGCGGGCGCCGGCCAAGATCGGCCCGACGGCGCAGGTCCACCGGAGCATGATCTCGCACGGCTGCGTGATCAACGGCACCGTGGTCAACAGCGTCCTCTCGCCGGGTGTGCGCGTGGACGTGGGCGCGGTCGTACGCGACTCGATCGTGATGTTCGACACCGTCATCCGGACGGGCGCGGTCGTGGACCGGGCGATCCTGGACAAGGAGGTCGTCGTCGGCCAGGGCGCCATCGTGGGCGACGGCCCCGACTTCGACACGCCGAACAAGCAGGAGCCAGGCCGCCTCAACACCGGCATCACGGTAGTCGGCAAGCAGTCGGTGGTGCCCCGCGGGACACGGCTGGGACGCAACGTCAAGGTGGGTGAGCGGGTCAAGTCCACCGACTTCCACGCCCGGACCGTCCGATCCGGCGGCACGGTGGACCGCAATCCGCGTGCCCCGCGTACCGACACCGGCGGCGATGCCGACGAGCCACCCGCCCGCGTGAAGGCGGGCACGGGGCCGTAATCCGGGTCCGGTACGCGGACCCGCCCGAAGGGTTGCGCCACGGTCTCGGGTAGACTGCCCGCCATGTCACCCGCCCCCGGGGCGTCGGCCTGTGCCCCGGCCGACGTCGAGGCCTGGCTCGGCGAGCTGGGCCTGGCGCCCACGGAGCGCGCCGATCGCGAGAGCATCACGTCGTGGGACCTCGTCCTCGACGGGCGCCGCCGTGCCCGGCTCCGGATCACGCTGATCCTGGATCCGTCACTGGCGCTGATCTGCTGGGCCCACTACGCCCCGCCCATCAACGACAGCTTCCGCGTCTCGTACCGCAAGCTGCTGCGCTGGAACGACGAGCTCCCGTTCGTCAAGTTCTCGATCGGCGAGGACGAGCGCCCCCTGCTGGTCGCCGAGATCCCCGTCGCGCACGCCAGCGCAGATGCGCTGGGGCTCGCGCTCGCCCGCCACCTCGCGGTCGCGGACCGGTACCACGCGGATACCGTCGCGTGGCTCAAGGCGGGCGGCTGGTCTACCGAGGCGTCGTCTCCGGCCCAGGTCGATGGCCCCGGCGTCCGCCTGGTCGCCCGCTACGCGCCGGAGCTGGCCGAGCTGCTGGACCCGGCCGAGGGGACCGCGTGATGGCCGGACGCATCCGGGCGGCCGTGACGGCCCTTGCGATCGCGCTGGTCCTTGCCGTGATGGCTCCAGTCGCGGGCCTGGTGGTGCCGGCAGCCGTGAGCGCTGCCGACCCGGGCCTCACCGTCGTCACGGACGCCACGTATACCGTGCGCCCCGAGGATGGCAATGTCGGGGTCTCGGTGGCGATGACCGCGCGCAACCGCACGTCCGAGACCCGGACGCGCCGGTTCTTCTTCGACCACACCTTCCTCGCGGTCCAGCCCGGCGCCACCAACCTGAGGATCTCGGGACCGAAGGATGCCCGTGTCAAGGTGGCCCGGAGGACCGGGGACTCGACGCTCCTGCGGATCGACTTCGGGTCGCGCCTGTACAGCGGCAAGGCCGCGACGATGAAGCTGGGCTTCGACCTGCCCGGGCAGGGGGAGGGCGCCAGCCCGCAGGTCCGGGTAGGAAGCAGCCTCGTCACGCTGCCCGTCTGGGCGTTCGCGTCCAACGGAGCCCGCGGCAGCTCGGTCGCGGTGCGGTTCCCGCCCGGCTGGGACGTCGCCGTGGAGTCGGGTGAGCTGCCGCGCCGCGAGACCACCACGGACGGAGGGACCTTGCTCGAGGCCGGTCCCCTCGCGGCGCCACTCGACTTCTTCGCGTTCGTGTCCGCGGAGCGTCCCGCTGTCTACGTGGACCGGCCGCTCACCGTATCGGTCGAGGGCCAGGACGTGGAGCTCCTGCTCCAGGCGTGGAAGGACGATCCGGGGTGGGCGGACCGGACCGGCTCGCTGTTCGCGGATGCGCTGCCCGTCCTGCGGGCGGACATCGGGCTGCCCTGGCCTGTGGAGGACCCGCTGGTGGTCCACGAGACCGCCGGTCGGGACGCGGACGCGTCGGCCGGCGTGTTCGACCCGTCACAGAACCGCATGGACGTCGCGTACTGGGCCGACCGCGGCGTGGTGATCCACCAGGCGGCGCACGGCTGGTTCAACGGCGACCTGCTGGCGGATCGCTGGGCGAACGAGGGCTTCGCCACGCTCTATGCGCTGCGCGCCGCCGAGCGGCTCGGTGAGTCCGCCGACCGTCCACAGATGACGGACGAGGCCCGGGCGCTGTCGTTCCCGCTCAACGCGTGGCCCGCGGGCGATGGTGAGGGGACGACCGCCGCCGACGCGTACGGGTACGCGGCATCACTCGAGCTCGCGAATTCGCTCGCCGACCGCGTGGGCCCGGACGTCCTGGCCGATGTCTGGTCCGATGCCGCGGTCGGGACCGGGGCGTACCAGCCGCCGGTGCTGGACACGGTCGCCGGCGGTGCGGTGACCGCGGAGGCGGCAACGCCCGAGGGCGTCGGAGGTGTCCCGGACTGGCGTGCGCTGCTCGACCTGCTCGAGGCGCGGTCCGGCGAGGACTTGACCCCGCTGTGGCGCGAGTGGGTCGTCCGGCCGGACGAGGCGGCGTTGCTCGATGCACGGACCGCGGCCCGCGCCTCGTACGGGCGCACGCTGGCCGTGGCCGACGGCTGGCAGCTGCCGCGGGCGATCCGCGACGCGCTCCGGAGCTGGCAGTTCGAGCGGGCGGAGACGCTGATGGCCGATGCGCGCACCGTGCTGGCCCAGCGCAAGGCCGTGACCGGGATGGCCGAGCGCGATGGACTCGATCTGTCCGACGACATGCGCGTCCTGTTCGAGAGCGGGTCCATGGCCGACGCTGGCGCGCGGGCCGGGGCCGAGCGGGACGCGATCGTGGCGATCGGCGATGCGGTCGGCGTGCGCTCCTCGGACGATGACGTCCTGAGCCGCATCGGCATGCTGGGTGAGCATCCCGAGGCCGATCTCGCCGGGGCCGGGGCCGCGCTGGCGACCGGCGACCTCGAGGCGAGCGTCGCGGCCTCCGACCGTGCGTTCCGCGCCTGGACCATCGCGTGGGAGGAGGGCCGCCGCCGGGTCCTCATGACGCTGGCCGCCCTCGCCACTTTCGCGGTGCTGGGGTCTGCGGTCGTCGGGACCTTCCGGCGGTCCCGCCGGGCGGCGGCGTCGGACGCCTCGACCGGATCCGAGTTCCCGGGCGACGGCGCCGCCCAGGGCGACGGCGCCACCCCGGCCTGACGGAGCCTCGTCTGCCCTGGTACAGGACGAATCACCGGTCCCATGCGACCATGAACCGGCCGTCGATCCTGTCGTACCAAGGGGGAGCCGCCGCATCCATGCGCCGCGCACCCGCCGCCGTCCTCCTGGCCCTGCTGCTGACCGTGGTCGCCGGACTCGCGCCCGCCGTCGCGCCGGGGATGCAGCTGCCCGCGCTCCTGGGGCCGGCGGTCGCCCTCGCCGCCGACGATGTCTCAATCTCGACGGCAAGCCGGTACACCGTGGTCCCCAAGGCGGGACGGGTCCGGGTCGCAGTGGACATCACGGCGACCAACGAGAAGCCCAACAGGGTCGCGGGCGGCACCGTCACCCGCTACTTCTACGACGGCGTCAACCTGGCCATCCAGCCCGAGGCGCGGACCGTCCGGGCCACGCAGGACGGCAAGCCGGTCAAGGTCGACCTCGCTAAGCGCCAGGGCTATCGCCTCGCCACGATCCTGTTCCGGGAGAACCTCTACTACGGGGAGACGGCACGGATCCGGCTCACCTTCGATCTGCCGGGCGGCAAGCCGCGTTCCGAGAGTGACATCCGCGTGGGATCGGCGTTCGCGACGTTCACCGCGTGGGCTTTCGGCGACCGGGGGTCCATCCGCGTCGAGGTGCCCAAGGCATTTCGGGTGGAGATCGTCGGCGCGGACATGGACCAGGAGAAGGACGCGAAGGGGCTCCAGGTCTGGTCGGCGACCACGACACGGCCGCTCGACTGGTACGCGTGGGTCACCGCGACCAACGATGAAGCGCTGACCCGGGATCGCCTCGCGCTCGAGGGCGGCGACGAGGTGGTGATCCGCGGCTGGCCGGAGGACAAACGCTGGCGGGGTCGCGTCCGGGACCTGCTTCGCGACGGCGTGCCGGCGCTCGTGGACCGGATCGGGCTCGCCTGGCCGGTGGACGGGTCACTCGTGATCTCCGAGGTGCACACGCCGCTGCTCGAGGGCTACGCCGGCTTCTACGATCCCAAGACGGACGAGATCACGATCAGCGAGGACCTCGACGACCTGACGATCATCCACGAGGCGTCGCACGCCTGGTTCAACAGGTCGCTGTTCACCGAGCGCTGGATCACCGAGGGACTCGCCGACGAGTACGCGGCGCGCGTCCTGCGAGGCCTGGACCGCGGCTACCCGGGCCCGCCGGCGTCGAACGCCACTGAGAAGGCTGCGTTTCCGCTGTCGGACTGGCCGCCGCCCGCCGCGATCCGCGACGACGAGAGCCAGGACCGCGAGTCCTACGGGTATGCGGCCAGCTGGTCCCTCATGCGCGGGATCGTGAAGCTCGTGGGCGAGGATGGGATGCGAGCCGCATTCGCCGCGGCGGCCACGGGCACGACGGCCTATCCGGGCGAGGCGCCACCGGAGCGGAGTCGCCTGCCCAGCGACTGGCGGCGGTTCCTGGACCTCGTGGAGGGCGCGGGCCAGGTCGCAGACGAGGCCGAGGTCACCGACCTGGTGGCGAAGGTCGCGCTCGACGAGGCCGAGCGCAAGGTCCTGCCGGCGCGTGCGTCCGCGAGGCGCACGTTCGCTGACCTGGTCGAGGCAGGTGGCGAGTGGGCAGCCCCGATCGTCGTCAGGATGGCGATGGACCGCTGGGACTTCGATGCTGCGGCGGAGGCGATGGACCGGGCGACCGATGTCCTCGCGGTCCGCGACGAGACTGCACGGGTGGCCGCGGTGGAGGACCTGGAGCCGGCGGAGGGACCGGAGACGGACTACCAGGACGCCGGGAGCATCGCGGAGCTGGCCGTGGCGGAGGAGAATGCCGACCGCAGCCTCGCGGTGCTGCAGCAGGTCGCCGGGGCGTCCGACGCCGTCGAGGCCCCGAGGGACTGGTTCACCGAGGTGGGTCTCGACGAGGCCGATCCTGCATCCGGGCTGGCCGTGGCGCGGGCTGCCTGGGAGCGGGCGGACCTCGATGCTGCCGGGATCGCCGCGGCCGGTGTCGTCGAGCAGCTCCGGGCGGCGCCGGAGGCGGGCCGGACGAAGGTCCTGACGATCGGCGCCGGGGCGACGCTGGCCCTCGTGATCCTCGCCGCCCTGGTCGTGATCCTGGTGCGCCGCCGGACCGGCATGGCGCGCCGGTCGCGATGGCGGCCACGGCCGCGGCCGGCACCGGAACCCCGCCGGACCCGTCTCGGCCGTACGCTACACTCCCGCCGGAGGGACCCCCGGCCGAGCCTCCCGGCAGGCCGCCATCCGGAGACGAAGGAGCGGACCCATCGTGACCATCCACGCCGCCCCGGATCGCGGGCGCGCCTGAATGGGCCTGCAGCGCATCCGCCCGTCACACGAGATCCTGTCCGGGGCGACGGCCGACGTCTACTTCGCCCGCGCGAACAGCATCCTGGACCGCGAGGGCCTGGACCCCGTCGTCCTCATGGAGGTCTTCTGTCGCGAGGACGCCGTGCTGTGCGGCATGGGCGAGGCCACCAACCTGATCGGCCACGTGCTCGCGAACGAGCCGGGCGCAGTCGTGGAGGCGCTCGAGGACGGCGACCTCGTGACGCCCAAGGAGGTGGTCCTCCGGATCCGTGCCCGCTATCGCGCCTTCGCCCTGTACGAGACGGCGATGCTGGGCATGCTCTCCCAGTCCACGGGCTGGGCCACGGCCGCCCGCGAGTGCGTGGATGCGGCCTCGCCGCAGCCCGTGATCTCCTTCGGGGCGCGTCACGTCCACCCCGACATCACGGACGTGCTGGACTATGCCGCCATCGTCGGCGGGTGCGTGGGCGCGTCCACCCCCGCGGGCGCCCGGCTGGCCGGCCTCAACCCCACGGGCACCATGCCTCATTCGCTCGTGCTGATCTTCGGGGACACGGTTCGGGCTGCCGAGGCCTTCGACCGCGACATGCCCCCGGACGTCCCCCGGATCGTCCTCGTCGACACCTTCAAGGACGAGGCCGAGGAGGCCCTCCGCGTGGCCCGGGCCTTGGGTGACCGGCTGTACGGCATCCGGCTGGACACGCCTTCCGAGCGCGGGCGCGTCACCGCGGCGCTCGTGACCGAGGTCCGTGCCCGGCTGGACCAGGCGGGCTTCTCACACGTGACGATCACCGTGTCCGGCGGCCTGACCCCCGATCGGATTCGCTACTTCAAGGAGCAGGGTGCGCCGGTGGACTCGTTTGCCGTGGGTTCGCACATCTCGGGTGCCACGCCCATCGACTTCACGGGCGACATCAAGGAGATCGACGGCACGCCGATCGCCAAGCGGGGCCGGATCCCCGGGCGCACGGAGAGCCCCCGCCTCAAGGCGATGGACCTGGCCGGCTGGCGGGAGACCTAGGCGACCACTCGGGACCCGGGCGACATCCCCCGGCCCGCCAGCGATCGGTCGGCGAGCGTGAGTGCCATCGACACCGCGATCAGCGCCATGCCCATCGCGAGTGCCGCCGACAGCCCCAGCGCCGCGACGATCGGTGCGCCGCCGATGCTGCCCAGCGCCATCGCGGCCGCAAGGCCGCCCGAGAACAGCGAGAAGGCGGACCCGCGGTCGGCGTCGCTCGAGCGGCGGGAGAGCTCGACGGTGATCGGCGTGATGACGATGGCGCCGCCCGCCCCACCGATCAGTCCCGAGACGATCAGCAGCGGCGTGGTGATGGGCAACAGGAGCATCCCGATCGCCAAGAAGGTCATCCCGGCCCCGGTGAGGATCAGGTTCCGCGACGACACGCGATCCACCAGCCAGCCGGTCGGGAAGCGCATCAGGAAGATCGCGATGCCGTCGGCAGCAAAGTAGAGCCCGATGCTGGCGCCGGCCTCCTCCGCGCGGATGGGCAGGTAGGCCGTCACCGCCCCCCAGTGCGCGACGTAGGTGACGATGATGAGCAGCGGCATCGTCCACTCGCGGCGGAAGGTGATCCCGAAGCGGCGGCTGGCGGCGGCCATGGTCGAGGGGGCGGGTACAGCGGGCCGCAGGGGAAGCCGCTGGCCCAGCAGGATGCCGACGACGACGACGCACACGACGGCCACGGCAACCCCGTCGAGCGACGTGGCGTCCAGGATCGCCAGCGAGATCAGCGGTGCGAGCACCAGCGTCAGGTTCTGCGCGGCCCCGACGATCGACAGGCCCTGGGCCACCCGTACGGCCGCCACCATCCGGGGGACGAGCGACAGGGCCGACGGGAGCACCATCGCGATCCCTGCCCCCTGCAGCATCCGCGCGAACACGAAGGGGGCCAGGCTGCCATCCACGTCAACGCTGGGGAGCAGCAGGACGCCGGATGCGACCAGGTACAGGATGCCTCCGGCGGTGAACAGGCGTGGTGCGCCGAAGGTGTCCACGAGGCGCCCGCCGACGAGGGCGGCCGGGATCTGGACGGCCGCGGCCGCCCCCATCACGAGCCCGATCGCCGCGTCCGCGACGCCGGCCCGGGCGAGGGCCAGCGGCAAGGAGGCGGTGTAGGCCTGGAAGCCCATCTGCACCAGGAACACCGCGATGGACAGCCGGAGGATGGTCACTGGGCTCCTGGGCCGCGAGGCCGGTCGGGCGAGCCGGTCGGGTTGCGCCGGGCCGTGCTCCTGCCGTGCTCATTCGGCGCGAGACGCCCATCCTACCGGCGCGCTCGGGTCATCCGTGCCAGCATCACGCGGTGCCCGACGACGACGTTCCGCCCCCCGCTCCCCGGCCCGACGAGCGCTCGCCGCTACCCGGCGAGCATGAGTCCGCCTACGAGCTCCTGCAGCGCGGTACGGCCCTCATGCGCCGCCGGCACAACGCCCAGGCCGCGGTCGTGCTGGAGCGGGCGGCCCGGCTGGAGCCCGGCAAGGGCTCGATCCTCGAGGCGCTGGGACGCGCCCGCTTCACCTCCGGCCAGTACGAGCGCGCACGGGAGACGTTCGAGGCGCTGATCGAGGTGGACCCATCGTCCCACTACGGGCACTACGCCCTGGGCCGGAGCCTCAAGAACCTGGGTCGCCTGCGCGAGGCGCGGACACACCTGCGCCTGGCCGCCGCCCTGTCACCCACGACCCCGATGTACCGGGCGGCCCTGGCACGACTCCCGGCGCCCGAGGGTCACGGCGAGCCCTGATCGTGGCGCGATGTTCGGTTCTCGCTTGGTCGGAACCCCTATCGCATGTCAAGGGCCATCAAATCACATGCTGAGGGCATGTTGTACGCTTCGGCCGCCGGCATACAGGACCCCCGAGCAGGGTTCCCAGCCGGATAGGGAGGCTCACATGGCGAGCAACGAGGTCGTCCTTGCGTTCTTCAACAGCGAGGATGCCGCGGACGATGCGGTCGAGGCGCTGAAGGCCTGGGACAAGGCGAACCCGGACGTCAAGCTCACCTCGATCGGCGTGATGGTTCTTGACGACAAGGGCCAGCTCAAGACCCACAAGATGGGCAGCCGCAGCGCCAAGAGGGGCGCGGGCGTCGGCCTCGTGGCCGCGGTGGTCTTCCCGCCGTCCCTGCTCGCCGGCATGGTCGGAGGCGCGCTACTGGGTTCCCTCCATCACAAGAGCCTCGGTCTCAACACCGACGACCGCAACCGGATCGCGGCTGAGCTCGCCGGCGGCAAGGCCGCCGTTGGGGCGACGGTGAAGCAGGGTGACGCGAACGCCGTCAGCGCCAAGCTCGCAGAGCTCGGCGGGGTCGCCGAGACCTACGAGGTGACGGAGGAGGCCGTCGCCGAGGTCGAGGCGGTTGCCCCCGAAGTCGAGGCTGCGGAAGAGGCTGCGGGCGACGATCTGACCGTCCTCGACGGGATCGGTCCCGACTACGCCAACTCGCTGCGCGCGGCTGGCGTGACCACGTTCGCGCAGCTCGCAGAGATGGCACCCGAGGCCATCGCGGAGCTGCTCGCCGGCGCCAACACGCCGCTGATCGCGGGTCACGACGCCAGCACCTGGCCCCGCCAGGCGAAGCTCGCGGCCGCTGGGGACTGGTCCGGCCTGCGGCGCTACATCAACTCCACGAAGTAGGACGTAGGCCCAGCCTCGGCCGGCGCCTCCGTCGGCCAGACAATCGAAGCGCCCCGGCCAGCTGGCCGGGGCGCTTTCGCTACTTCAGATCTCGCCGGCCCGCGCGAGGCGGTCCAGCCAGAGGACGCCGAGGATCGTCTTCGCGTCGTTGATCTCGCCGGCCTCGACCATCGTGACGGCGTCGTCGATGGCCACGTGACTGAGCTCCAGGCGCTCGTCCTCGTCGGGCGTGAGACGATCCGTTCCGGTGACGCCCGCGAGACCCGTGGCCAGGTAGAGGTGCATCAGCTCGGACGCGAACCCGGGCGCCGTCCAGAACGAGGCGAGCTTGCGCCAGGTCGTGGCCCGCTGGCCGGTCTCCTCCTCCAGCTCGCGCCGTGCGGCCAGATCGGGATCCTCGGTGACGCCGTCGTGGACGTCCAGGGTTCCGGCAGGGATCTCGAGCATCGCGCGCTCGGCCGGGATGCGCCACTGGCGGACGAGCAGGAGCCGCCCGTCGTCGTCCAGCGCGAGAACCGCGATCGCCCCCGGGTGGCCGACGACGTCGCGCGTCCCGGTGGACCCGTCAGCGCGCACGATCGTGTCGACGCGGAACTCCAGGTACCGGCCCCGGTGGATGAGCTCACGCACCACGACGTGCTCCTCGAGCGGGTCGTCGCCGAAGGGCACGGGGTCGAGACGGGTGATCCGGGTCTCGGTCATCGGGGCTCCATGACATGGAACGGCCGGCCCGCCCGCGGTGGACGAGCCGGCCGTCGTGGTGGCGTGGGTGCGCGCCGGGTCAGACGGCCGTGGAGCCGTGGCGCAGCAGCGCGTCGCCGTTGTCGTCGGTGGCGAACAGCTGGAGCTTGCCGAGCGGCATCTTGAGGGTGACCGTGTCGCCCGGCTGGACGCGGTAGGCCGAGTCCACGATCGCGACGATGTCCGAGTCGTTGACGGAGACGTGGAGGAGCTCCTCGTTGCCGAGGTACTCGACGACGTCCGCCGTGCCCTGGACGGTCCCGAACGGTCCCGCGATGTCACCCAGGTCGAGGTGCTCCGGCCGGAAGCCCGCCATGACGGTGTCGCCGGCGTCGCGGACCGCCTTCCGCCACTCGTCCGGGAGGCCGAAGGATACGGACCCGCGACCGAGGTTGGCGCCCTCGTCGACCAGCGGCATCTCGATGAAGTTCATCGACGGGCTGCCGATGAAGCCCGCGACGAACCGGTTGCTTCGGCGTGTCGTAGAGCGCCTGCGGGGAGCCGACCTGCTGGAGGAGGCCCTTGCTCATGACGGCGATCCGCTGGCCCATCGTCATGGCCTCGACCTGGTCGTGGGTGACGTAGACCATCGTGGTCCCGAGGCGCTGGTGGAGGCGCGCGATCTCGGCGCGCGTCTGGACGCGCAGCTTGGCGTCGAGGTTGGACAGCGGCTCGTCCATGAGGAACACGGCGGGCTCGCGGACGATGGCCCGGCCGAGCGCGACGCGCTGCCGCTGGCCGCCGGACAGCTCCTTGGGCTTGCGGTCGAGGAGCTTCTCGAGCTGGAGGATGCCGGCGGCCTCGTTGATCCGCTTCTCGATGTCGACCTTGGGGACCTTGCGCAGCTTGAGACCGAAGGCGAGGTTGTCGCGGACCGACATGTGCGGGTAGAGCGCGTAGCTCTGGAAGACCATCGCGATGTCGCGGTCCTTGGGGGCCACGTCGTTGACGACCTTGTCGCCGATCCGGAGCTCGCCCTCGGTGATCTCCTCGAGGCCGGCGATCATCCGCAGGCTGGTCGTCTTGCCGCACCCGGACGGCCCGACGAGCACCATGAACTCGCCGTCCCCGATCTCGAGGTTGAAGTCTGAGACGGCGATCACGTCGCCGTATCGCTTGTACACGTGATCGAACGTCACGGTCGCCATGTGAGAACCTCCAGTCCCGTCCAGGTCATCGCGGGCTCATGTATCCGGCCGTCATGGGACGGACTCGGACGAGCCCCATACGAGGTGCTGGCTCAGGCTGTGCGCATCGTACGAGAAACGGAGCCAGGCGGGATGACGCCACCGCATGTGCCCGAGCGACCCATTGACCGGGCGCGGTACTGTCCGCCCATGACCGGAACCTGGCACTACGGACTGATCGCGCGCTGGTGGGCCGAGGTCAACCGGCCCGAGGCGGCCGAGCTCGCGTACCTGCGGGCGGCCATCGCGCGCTTCGGCGAGCCGGCGCTCGACCTCGGTTGCGGGACCGGCCGGCTCCTGGCGCCCCTGCTCGCCGACGGCCTCGATGTCGACGGGACCGACATCTCGGCCGACATGCTGGGCTACGCGCGCGATGCCGGCGAGGCGGCTGGCATCGACATGGCTGGACGTCTCGCGGCGCAGCCGTTCGACGGTCTTGACCGGCCGCGACGGTACGCGACCGTCTTCTCATCGGCTCCTTCGCGATCGGCGGCAGTCCCGACCGGGACGCGGCAGCGTTGCGCCGGATCCACGACCACCTCCTTCCCGGAGGTGTCGTGCTGCTGAGCTACGAGGTGGCCTCGGAGGCGGATCACGCCCGCATGGCGGACCCGACGCGCGTCTACCCGTCGGCATGGCCCGCGGTCGGCACCCGAGCCACCCTCTCGGACGGCGACGAGCTGGAGCTGCTCTCACGCGCGGCTGGCTACGACGCGGACCTGCGCTGCCAGGCGCTCGAGATCCGGGCTCGGTTGTGGCGGGGCGACCGCCTGGTGCGGGAGGAGGAGGGCAGCCTCCTGTGCACGTACTACCTGCCCGGCCGGCTCTGCGCGATGCTCGAGGACGCCGGGTTTGTCGACGTGGTGGTCGAGGGCCCCTACACCGGCCGCCCGCCCGGGCCGGGGGACGAGACCGTCGTCCTCGTCGCCCGACGGGTATCGTGACTCCGACGACCCGCCCCGCCACCGCCCCGAGGTTCCGATGAGCCAGCACCCGCGCGCCGGCCTGCCCGCCCTCCCGTCCGAGCTCGTGGACGTGCCCGCGCTCCTGCGCGCGTACGACGAGATCCGGCCGGATCCGTCCGACCCGGCCCAGCGGGTCGCGTTCGGGACCTCGGGCCACCGCGGGTCGGCGTTCCGCGCGGCCTTCAACGAGCCCCACATCCTGGCCACGACCGAGGCCATCTGCCGCTATCGGGCGGCGCAGGGCACCACCGGCCCGCTGTTCATCGCCCGCGACACGCACGCGCTCTCCGAGCCGGCGTGGCGGACCGCACTGGAGGTGCTGGTCGGTAACGGAGTGGACGTGCGCGTTGATGCGGAGGACGGCTACACGCCGACGCCGTCGCTGTCCCTCGCGATCATCGTCGCGAACCGGGGCCGCACGACCGGCCTCGCGGACGGCATCGTCGTCACGCCGTCGCACAACCCGCCCGATGACGGCGGCTTCAAGTACAACCCGCCCAACGGCGGCCCGGCCGACACCGACGTCACGACCTGGATCCAGGACGAGGCGAACCGGATCCTGGAGGCGACCGGCGCCGACGGGCTCGATGGGATCCGCCGCGTTCCCTTCGAGCGGGCGCGCGCGCAGGCGGGGGAGTACGACTTCCGCGGAAGGTATGTCGCGGACCTCGAGCACGTCATCGACATGGCGGCCATCCGGGCGTCCGGGCTGCGTCTCGGCGTGGACCCGCTGGGCGGTGCGGCGGTCGCGTACTGGGGGCTGATCGGCGAGCGGTACGGCCTGGACCTCACCGTGACCAACGAGGCGGTGGACCCGGCGTTCGGCTTCATGACCCTGGACTGGGACGGCAAGATCCGGATGGACCCGTCGTCGCCGTTCGCCATGGCGCGCCTCGTGGAGCTGCGCGACCGGTTCGACCTCGCCATGGGCAACGACGCTGACGCGGACCGGCACGGGATCGTCGTCCCGGGCGTCGGGCTCATGAACCCCAACCACGTCATCGCCGCAGCGATCAGCTACCTGTTCGGCGGTGGTCGGGAATGGCGGGACGACGTCGCCGTGGGCAAGACGCTCGTCTCCTCGTCGATCATCGACCGGGTCACCGCGAGCCTCGGTCGCCGGCTGCTGGAGGTCCCCGTCGGGTTCAAGTGGTTCGTGGATGGTCTCGTGGACGGATCCGTGGGCTTCGGCGGGGAGGAGAGCGCCGGCGCCTCGTTCCTGCGCCTCGACGGCACGGTCTGGACCACCGACAAGGACGGGCTCATCGCCTGTCTGCTGGCCGCGGAGCTGACCGCGAAGACGGGCAAGAACCCCGCCGAGACATACGCCGGGCTCACGGGCCGGTTCGGCGCCCCGGCCTACCGGCGCATCGACGCCCCGGCCACGCCGGCGGTCAAGGCCGCGCTGGGTCGCCTCTCGCCCGGGGACGTGACCGCGACCACGCTCGGCGGCGACCCGATCACCGCCAAGCTGACCCGCGCCCCCGGCAACGACGCCCCCATCGGCGGCCTCAAGGTCACCACCGACCAGGGCTGGTTCGCCGCGCGCCCGTCCGGCACCGAGAACGTGACCAAGCTCTACGCGGAGTCCTTCCGCGGCGAGGAGCACCTGGGCCGGATCCTGGACGAGGCTCGCGCGATCGTGGACGCCGCCGTCTGACCCTTTCGGCTGCCACCACCGGGACCTGTTGCCCGCTGGCACATCGACCGTTGCCGCGAGAGGATGAAGCCCTCAAACGCGTCCCGTCCGCTGGCGCCCGCTGGAGCTCGTCCGTGCCCGTCTCGTCCCCGATCACGTCCACCTGCCTGCAGTGCGGGACGGTGGCCACCCGTGCCGCCGCGCGCATGTGCCGGCGTTGTGGCATTCCGTTCGGCGAGGCACCGACGGCGTCTGCGCGCCTGGCCTCGTGCCCGGTCTGCTATCGGGACACCGACGCCGACGGGCGCCTCCCGTCGCTGGCGCACCCGTCGCGCCGGCTGGACATCAACGAGCACATCGACGAGCACGAGCGCTTCCCCGTGGGCGACGACGCCTGGCTCGAGACGCTCCGCACCGACGACCGGATCCGGATCGGCCGCTGGTCGGCCCCATTCGACCTCGTCCGCCGCTACCTCGTCACCGGCGTGGTCGACGCGGGCCGGAACCGCCTGGCGCTGCACAACGCGCTCGTGACGGCGATGACCCAGGTCCAGCGCTGGGGACCGGGAGCGCGGGTCATGGGCGACCAGGAGGAATGGCGGGCCGCTCGCGACGCCGTGGAGGCCCTGATGGAGCGCTATCACCGGGCCCGGCCGGAGCGTGCGGGCCAGGCTCCTGCAGGCGACGGGGTTCCTGCGGGACGGTAGCCCGGTCAGCTCTCCCCGGTGCCGGACTCCTGGAGGGTCGTCGGCGCGCCGTGGACGGCCGGGATCTGGCCCAGGCGTCCGGCCTGGTAGTCCTCGAAGGCCTGCATGACCTCCTCGCGGGTGTTCATGACGAACGGACCCGCCCACGCAACCGGCTCCCGGATCGGGCGGCCGCCGAGGACGAGGACATCGAGGGCGGGCGCCCGGCTCTCCTGGACCTGGTCCGCCGCGAAGGTCAGAGTGTTGCCCGGCCCGAAGACGGCCAGCTGACCAAGCTGCGCCGGCCTGGCCTCGGCTCCCACCGTGCCACGGCCCGCGAGCACGTAGGCGAGCGCGTTGTAGTCGGCACGCCAGGGGAGCTGGACGGTGGCGCCCGGCGCGAGCGTCAGGTGCACGAGGGTCATCGGCGTGTACGTGGAGCCCGGCCCGGCGTGCCCGGCCACCTCGCCGGCGATCACGCGGACCAGCGTGCCGCCGTCGTGCGAGGCCAGCAGGGCCACCTCGCTGGCGCGGATGTCCTGGTAGCGGGGAGCGGCGAGCTTCTGGGCGCGCGGCAGGTTGACCCACAGCTGGAAGCCGTGGAACAGGCCGCCCTGGGCCACCAGCCACTCCGGTGGCTTCTCGATGTGCAGGATCCCTGCACCCGCGGTCATCCACTGGGTGTCGCCGTTGGTGATGACACCGCCGCCACCGTTGCTGTCGGCGTGCTCGAAGACGCCGTCGAGCATGTAGGTGACGGTCTCGAAGCCGCGGTGGGGGTGCCACGGCGTGCCCTTTGCCTCGCCGGGCGCGTACTCCACCTCGCCCATCTGGTCGAGGTGGATGAACGGGTCCAGGTCCTCGAGCAGCGCGCCTGCGAACGCGCGGCGGACGGGGAAGCCCTCGCCCTCGTAGCCCTTGGGGGCGGTGGTCAGGGCGTGGACCGCGCGCTGGCGCGCGACGACCGGGTCGGGGAGGGGGAGGCGGGGGAGGATCGTGATGTCGTCGACAGTGACGGCGGGCATGGTGGACGCTTCCTCTTCTATTGTTGCTCACGCAACTATCTCACGGAGTCCACGTGCCGTCAATGCCTCGTCTTCGCTGTGACACGCACAGCGGATTGACTGCCCCGTACGCTATGCACAAGCCGATCCCGCCACCGCTCCGGAGCCTGCCGATCACCGCCCTCGCCGATCCCGGTCGCGTTGCCGATCCCGCCCACGCGGCCGACGCCGTCGCGGAGCTCCTTGCGCGCCTCCGGGGTTCCTTGCGCGGGTCGGTGGAGGCCGACGCCGGCACCCGCGCGCTGTACAGCTCGGACGCGTCGAACTACCGGGTGCTGCCCGCGGCGGTCGTGGCGCCACGGGACCGGGACGACCTGGCGGAGGTCGTGGCCCGGGCGGCGGAGGCCGGTGTCCCCCTCACGATGCGGGGCGCCGGCACGAGCATCGCGGGCAACGCGATCGGGACGGGCCTCGTGGTGGACCTCTCGCGGCATCTCACGGGCGTCCTGGCGCTGGATCCGGAGGCCAGGACCGCGACCGTGCTGCCGGGCACGGTCCTCGACGACCTCAACCGGGCCGCGGCTGTCCATGGGCTGCGCCTCGGGCCGGACCCGTCCACGCACAGCCGCTGCACCGTCGGCGGGATGCTCGGCAACAACGCCTGCGGGTCGCGCTCGGTCCGGTGGGGGACCACGGCCGGGAACACCCTTGGGTTGGAGCTCGTCACCGTGGATGGGTCCCGGCGGCGGACGGGGGCACTCGGTCCGGCGCTCGATGCGCGCATCGCGTCGGTGGTCGAGATGCACGGCGACACGATCCGCCGGGAGTTGCCGCCGTGGCCCCGCCGGGTCTCGGGCTACGCCCTCGACTGGCTCCTGCCCGAGCGCGGCTCGGATGTCGCCCGGGCGCTCGTGGGCAGCGAGGGGACCTGCGCCGTGGTCTCCGAGGCCACGCTCCGCCTCGTCCGGCCGCCGGCGCTGCGCGGCCTGCTCGTCCTCGCGTTCGCCAACGACATCGCCGCAGCGGCGGCCGTCCCGGCCCTCCTGCCCGAGCGGCCGTTCACGGTCGAGAGCCTGACGGCGGAGCTGCTCACCGGCTGGCGTGATCCGGGCCTGCTGCCCCCTGGCGGCGCCTGGCTGCTGGTTGAGGCCGGAGGCGAGACGGCCGGCGAGCTCCGGGACCATGCCACGCGCCTGGCCGTGGCCGCCGGGACCCGGATGGGCGCCCAGGACGCATCCCTACTCGAGGATGCGGTCGCCCAGGGAGTCCTGTGGCGGATCCGAGAGGACGGCGCGGGACGCGCGGCGCGCCTCCCGGACGGCTCCCCGGCGTGGCCCGGCTTCGAGGACGGGGTCGTGCCTCCGGATCGCCTTGCCGCGTATCTCGGCAAGCTGCGGGCGCTGCTCCGCGACCACGACCTGCGGGGCGTCACGTACGGCCACTTCGGCGAGGGCTGCATCCACCTTCGGGTGGGCTTTGGGCTGGACCGGCCGGGGGAGGGGAGCGGCTGGGAGCCTTCATGAGCGCGGCCGCGGACCTGGTGGTGGCCCACGGCGGATCGCTGTCCGGCGAGCACGGCGACGGCCGCGCCCGCGGCGCGCTGCTGGACCGCCAGTTCTCGCCGGCCATGCTGGCGGCGTTCCGGGCCTGGAAGACCGCCTGGGATCCGGACAGCGTGCTCAACCCCGGGATCATCGCGGATCCTCTGCCCCTGGCGCAGGACCTGCGCCGGCCCCGCCCGACCCTCGTGGGCCTGGATCCGTCGCTCGCCTACGAGGCTGATGGCGGCGACCTGCGCCAGGCCGTGGAGCGCTGCATCGGGGTGGGCAAGTGCATCTCCCGCCAGCCTGGCGGGGCGATGTGCCCCAGCTACCGGGCAACCGGCGAGGAGCGCCACTCCACGCGGGGCCGGGCGCGACTGCTCCAGGAGATGGCCTCGGGCTCCCTCGCGGTCGATGGCTGGCGCTCGCGAGAGATCCTCGAGGCTCTCGACCTGTGTCTCTCCTGCCGTGCCTGCATCTCGGACTGCCCCACCGGCGTGGACATGGCCGCCTACAAGAGCGAGTTCCTGGACCATCACTACCGCGGTCGGCTGCGGCCGCTGTCGCACTACTCGCTCGGGCGGCTCCCGTCGTGGCTGCGGCTGGTGCGGCACATCCCGGCCGGGCCGCGCCTCGCGAACGCCGTCACGGGCTTCGCGCCGACGCGGCGCGCCTTCGGGCTCGTAGCCGGGATCGCCGGGGAGCGACGGATCCCACGGATCGCGGCCCGGACGTTCGCGGCCACCGCCACGCGGCTCACTCCGGCAGCCGTCGCGGGCACCCCGCCGGGCCGGGTCATCGTCTGGCCGGACACGTTCACCAACCACCTCGCGCCCGAGGTGGGCCACGCGGCGTTGCGGGTGCTCGCCGCGGCCGGGTTCGAGGCGGTGGTCCCGCGCACGCCGGTCTGCTGTGGCCTGACGGCGATCACCACCGGCCAGCTGGACCGAGCCCGGGAGGAGCTGCGCCGCACGCTCGCCGCCCCCGAGCTGCGTGGCGACGAGCCGGTCCTGGTGCTGGAACCCTCCTGCGCCACCACGTTGCGCCACGACCTGCGTGAGCTGTTGCCGGGCGACCCGGCGGCGGCCGCGCTGAGCCGCCGCGTGACCACGCTCGCCGAGCTGCTCGACAGCGCGGGCTGGGTGCCGCCGCCTGGGGATGAGATCGCGGCCCTCGTCCAGCCGCACTGCCACCAGCAGGCGGTGCTCGGGACCGCCGCGGACCGGCGGCTCATGGACGCCGCCGGCATCCGTCCGACGCAGACGCTCGAGGGGTGCTGCGGCCTCGCCGGCAACTTCGGCGCGGAGGCGGGTCACGAGCGGATCTCCCGGGACGTTGCGGAGCTGGCGCTGCTGCCCGCGCTGCGCGCGACGGACGAGGGGACCGAGGTACTGGCGGACGGCTTCTCATGTCGCACGCAGATCGCCTTCCTGGACGGCCGCCGTGCGCGGCACCTGGCGGAGGTGCTGGCGGACCGGCTGGGTCCGGAGGCCTGACCGGCAGCGGGGCCGATCCCGGCGAACACCCCTGGCGACCCGTCCGGCACCCGGGCGCCATCGTGCTAGCCTCGCGGGCGATGGCAGCACCCGACATCTCTCCGATCCGCATCCCGGACGAGTTCACCGTCTGGGCCGGCAGCGACTGGCACGGGCAGCTGGCTGCCATCGACCGGCTGCTGGGCGCCGCCGGTCTGACCGACGGGGCGGACAGCTGGACGGCTCCCGCCGGGACGGCGCTCGTCGTGACCGGCGACATCGTGGACCGGGGCCCCGACTCCGTCGGCCTTGTCCGGCGCCTCGCGTCACTCCGTGCCCAGGCCGGGCCGGCCAGTGGGCTGGTGGCGCTCCTCGAGGGCAACCACGAAGCCCAGGTCCTGGGCGGCCTCGGGGGTGAGCCGGACATCTTCCAGGCCCTCATGGCCTTCGGCGGCGGGGCGACGCTGCTGTCCGTCGGGCTGTCGGCCGGGCGAGTGGGAGCGCCGGTCCCCGGGACGAGATCGCTGCCCGCGTGGAC
This sequence comes from uncultured Chloroflexia bacterium, assembly GCA_963754485.1. GTDB lineage: Bacteria > Chloroflexota > Limnocylindria > Limnocylindrales > CSP1-4 > CAIXZV01. Next base: position 91,152 of record CAVWFY010000005.1, read on the forward strand.
GAGCTCGCCCCGGACCTCGTGCCCACGCTCTGGACGTTCGCGCCGTATGCGCTCTGGCGGGACGTGCTGTTCGTCCACGGCGGGCCCGTGCCGTTTCAGGACCTCGACCGGTTCGAGCGCAGCGCGGACCGGCTCTGGATCCGTGACGCGTTCTTCGCCTCGCCCGACCCGTTCCCGGATGCCGATGCGTGGGCGACCTACCGTGAGGCCGGGATCGGCCGCGTCGTCTTCGGTCACACCCCGGTGGAGAGGCCAACCCTGAGCCACGCCGGACGGGCGCTGAATGTCGACACGTGGCGGGGCCAGCGGGTCACGCTCGCGCGGCTGGAGCCCGGGCAGGCGCTGAGCGACGCGTTGTTCCTTGCCGCCCCGGCGGCCCCCCGCACCGTCGCCGACACGCCGATCTCCGCCGCGGAGATCCGGCGCCTTGACGCGAGCCTGCCCGCGGTCGTCGACGCGTGGGTCCCGACCCACGCCCCCTCAGCGTCGGCCGGACCCGGGTGACGATCGGAATGCCCCACGAGGAATGACCCCGTCACGCTAGACTGCGAGCGCCCAGCGTCCAGGGGGACACCTCGATGACCGACGACGGCTCCATCTCGCGCAGCGTCCTCGCGGAGCAGGTCAAGGATCGCCTGCTCCAGGACATCCTTGCCGGCCGCTACCCGCCGGACTCGCGGATCGTGGAGACCCGGGTGGCCCGCGAGCTCGGCACCAGCCAGGCGCCCGTCCGCGAGGCGCTCCGGGGGCTCGAGGCCCTCGGGGTCGTGGAGATCCTCCCGTTCCGTGGTGCGAGGGTCAAGCGTCCGACCATCGCGGAGCTGCTCGAGGCGTACGCGGTCCGCGCGGAGCTGGAGTCGCTGGGGGCGCGGCTCGCCGTCCCAACGATGACGGATGCGGACCTGTCCGACCTCGAGACGCTCCACGGGGCCATGCAGCGGGCCGCCAGGGCAGGGGACCGGCACGAGGTTGCGGTCCAGGACGCGGCCTTCCACGCCCACCTCATGCACCTCGCCCACAACGCCACCCTGGAGCGGGTGTGGAATGCGCTGCAGCCTTTCTCGCGGACCTACATCACGCTGGTTTCCCCGGGGGCCGACGCGGATTGGACCGCCGGTCTCCACCCGCCGATCCTGCGGGCACTGCAGGCGCGCGATGCAGATGCCGTCGAGGCGGCGCTGCGGCGTCACTTCCAGGAGGCGTCGGAGCACCTGGCCAGTGGCTGGCAGGTGCCTGCCGCCACCCACTGATGCCCTATCGCGGCGCGATGGCTCAGGCGCCCCGCAGGATCTCGATGACCTGGTCCGCGACGCGTGCCCCGGACAGCCCGTAGATCTCGAGCAGCTCGTCGTTCGGCCCGGACTGCACGAAGACGTCGCGTAGCCCGATCCGGTGGACCCACGTGGGACGGTGGTCCGCGAGCGCCTCGGTCACGGCCCCACCCAGTCCGCCGATGATCGTCCCCTCCTCGACGGTGATCACGCGCCCCGTGCGCTCCGCGGCGGCGACGATCGCCTCCACGTCGAGCGGCTTGAGCGTGGCCACGTGGAGCACGTGCGCCTCCACGCCCTGGGCGGCAAGGAGGTCCGCGGCCTGCAGGGTCCGCGACGTCTGGGCGCCGGTCGAGATCAGCGTCACGTCGCTGCCCTCGCGGACGATCTCCGCCTTGCCCAGCCTGAACTCGTGGCCATCACCGAAGACTCGCGGCGTGGCGTCGCGGCCCAGCCGGATGTAGCACGGGCCCTCGTACGCGGCCGCCCAGCGGAGCGCCCCGGCGGCCTCGGTGTCGTCGCACGGCGATACCGTCACCATGCCCGGCATCGCGCGCATGATGGCGTAGTCGTCCACGATGATGTGGCTCATGCCCGTCTGGCCCGTGAACAGTCCGCCGTAGCTCGGCGTGATCTTCACGTTGGCGCCCGTCTGGGCGATCAGCACCCGGACCTGGTCCAGCGGCCGCACGACGGCGAACGAGACGAAGGTGCTGATGAACGGGACCAGGCCCATCGTCGCCATCCCCGCGGCCACGCCCAGCATGTTCTGCTCGGCGATTCCCATCTGGAGGTAGCGGTCCGGGTGGGCCTTCTCGACGATGTCGGCACGCGTCGACGAGCCGACATCCCCGTCCAGGACGTAGACGCGCGGGTCGGTGGCGCATAGGGCGGCGACCGTCTCGCCGAAGATCTCGCGCTGCGGACGGCCCATCTCGAGGGTCATCGGGCTGCTCCTTCCACCGGCTCCGGCTCGCCCAGGTCCCGCATCGCGATCGCGTACTCCTCGGGCTTGATCGGCCGCGTGTGCCAGTAGTAGCGCCCCTCCATGTACGACACGCCCTTGCCCTTCACCGTGTTGGCCACGATCGCCACCGGACGTCCGTCACCCACGCGAACCTGGGCCAGGACGTCGAGGATGGCGGCCATGTCGTGGCCGTCGACCTCGAGGACGCGCCAGCCGAAGGCCGCCCACTTGCCGGCCATCTCACCCGGGACCTGCGGCGGGATGCGGCCGTCGGGCCCGTCGCCTGGCCAGCCGTACTGCTGGAGCTTGTTGTGGTCGATGATCGCGACGAGGTTGTCCAGCCCGTAGTGGGGTGCCGCGTTGGCGGCCTCCCAGACCTCGCCCTCCTGGCACTCGCCGTCGCCCAGCATGACGAAGGCCCGGACGTCCCTGCCCGTCAGGCGGGCGCCGAGTGCCATCCCCATGGCCGCGGAGATGCCCATGCCCAGCGAGCCCGTCGACATGTCGAGGCCCGGGAGCCGGGTCATGTCGGGGTGGCCCTGGAGCCGCGAGTGGGCCCCGTCGAAGGTCAGGAGCTCCTCGACCGGGAAGTAGCCGCGCAGCGCCATTGCCGCGTACAGGCCGATGGAGGAGTGGCCCTTGGACAGGACGAAGCGGTCGCGATCCGGCCAGGACGGCTCGCCGGGACGGATCCGCAGCTCGTGGAAGTACAGCGCCGCCAGGAAGTCGGCCGCCGACAGCGGTCCGCCAAGGTGCCCGGCGCGGGCGTGGTAGACGGCGCGGATGACCTCGACCCGGATCCGGCGCGCGGTCTCCTGCAGGCGGTCGAGCTCGCCGGCATCGACAGCGGATCCGATCGACACCTCGCTCATTGCGGATCCTTCTTCTCGTAGGAGCCCGAGACGACGGGCGGCGTGAAGATGCAGATCAGCTCGAGCATCTCCGGGCCGTCCGACTCGGTGGCGTGGGGGGTTCCCGGCGACACGTGCACGATGACGCCCGGCCAGACCTCTGCGACCCCATCCGGGGTGACGATACGGCCGCGGCCGGCGGCGCAGTAGATCGTCTCCTCCTCGGCGGGGTGGACGTGCCCCTCGGGCCTGGAGCCCGGGGGGAACAGCGAGACGCCCAGGGAGATGAGGCTCGAGACGCCGTCTTTCGGGCCGAAGTAGGAGTGCCAGTTCCGGCCGGGAAGGGGAACGATCTCCGCGTCTTCGCGGGCGATCCGCTTGATCATGGTGCGCACCTCTGGCGTGCGGTCCGCTGGAGACGCGGCACCGCCGATGAAGGGGCCCTCCGCCTGCTGGCGTGAGGGCCCCCAAGGGCAGTTGTCTGACGGGGTCAGGCGGCTACCACTGGCACTCGTTGGGCGGGTTCTCGGGATCGCAGGTCGCCTTGGTGACGATCTCGTCGAGCAGTTCCAGCCCCTTCTCCGCGTTGAGGAGCACGGGCTCGCCCGTCGTCCCGTCCGGCTGGAACGGGATGTACGCGGGCGTGACGGCGTTGACGCCGCCCTCGGTGTACAGGCCGGGACCTGTGACGCCCTCGTAGTCGACGTCCTTGCCTTCCCGGATCAGCTTCAGGCAGTCGGCGTACGTGTAGCACACCTCGCCGCCCTGGCCGACCTCGAACATGGCCGGCGCCCAGGCACTGGCCTTGTACGAGCCCGCGGCCTCGACGGCCAGCGCCGTCTGGACCATGAGGTCATAGGTGGAGAACGCGTACTGGCCCGTCGCGTCGTATGCCTTGTCGGTCTGGGCGTCCCACAGCGGCTGGAAGAACTCCCACGCCGGGGTGGACTTGTTGGGGGCGAAGGACGGGAAGCCGATGCCCTTCTGCGAGGCGATCGGGTCGGTGCCCAGGGTTCCCATGAACTCGGCCTCGGCCCAGCCGGTCTCACCGATCCAGTTGAGCGACAGGCCTGCCTCGGCCGCCCCCTTGATGATCGCGGCGGACTCGGTCGATCCCGCCTGGACGATGACGGCGTCGGGCTTGAGGTCCGCGATCTTCTGGGCCTCGGCCCGGTAGGAGGGCTGGGTGGGCTGGACGTCGATCCGGGCCAGGACGTCGAGGCCGAGCATCTTGGCGGCCTCCTCGGCCGCGTTGGCAGCCAGCTGGAAGCCTTCGACCTGGGTGGCGAAGATCACGATCTTCTTGAGGCCCTGCTCGGATGCGTAGAGGCTCCCGTACGTCCCCAGGGCCTCGTCAAGGCCCTGCGCCCGGAAGATGGGCTCCGCGGCCTTGCCGCCGAGGTTGCCCGGGATCGCGCCGCCGTGGACCGACGGTCCGAGCGGCGAGTCGTTCTCCTGCCACTGCTCCATCATGTATTCGCGGTAGGTCCGGTACTGGTGGGCGATGCTCACCAGGATCTCCGCATTGCGCTGCTCGATGCAGATCTTGGCGGCCTGGCCCTCCTTGTCGTCGCCGATGTCCTCGGAGACCAGCTCCCAGGTGCGGCCGAGCGGCGGGTCGAGGTTGATGACCTCCTCGATCGGGAAGCGCACGTCGTTGGTGAGCGCTTTCCCGTACGGCGCGAACGAGCCGGTGTAGTAGGCGAGCTCACAGACCGTGACCGGTCCCGTCGCGGCCGCCTCGGAGGCGGCCGGCTCGGAGGCGGCCGGAGCCTGTGTGGCCCCGTCCGACGCCGCCGGCGCCGTGGTGGCAGTGCCGCCGCTGCTGCACGCGGATGCGACCAGCGCGAGCATGGCAATCGCGATGACGGTACGGCCCGCCGTGTTGTTTACGACCCTCATTGCGTCTCCTCCTGGTTTCTGCCCTGACGGGTGGGTCTCAGATCCGGTATCCCTCCTTGAGTTGCTGCGTTGTCATCTGGCTGGCGTCCACCACGGCGAACGCCTGGCCGAGGCTCAGCACCATCACGCGGTCCGCGACCTGGAGCGCCTTGGTGGCGTTCTGCTCGGCGAGGACGATGGCGACGCCCCGTGTCCGGTGGATCTCCGTGATCTTGTCGAAGAACATGTCCACGTAGAGCGGGGAGAGTCCGGCCGTGGGCTCATCGAGCAGCAGCACCTTGGGGTCCTGCATCAGGGCCCGCCCGCAGGCCACCATGCGTGACTCGCCGCCACTGAGCGTCCCCGCCTTCTGGGCCCGGAGCGTCCGCAGGTCCGGGAACAGGTCGAACACCTCGTCCATCCGTTCGCCGCGAGAGCGCGAACCGATCATGCCCCCCACGGTGAGGTTCTCGAGGACGGTGAGGTCCGAGAAGACGCCCTTCTCCTGGGGCACGTAGCCGATCCCGCGGCCGGCGGTCTCGTAGGGGCGCAGGCCGGACACGTCCTCGCCCTGGAACCGGATCGATCCATCCATGAGGGCGATCAGCCGCGCCAGCGTCGCGAGCAGCGTCGTCTTCCCGGCCCCATTGGCCCCGAGCACCGCGAAGATCTCGTTGCCGACGGTGAAGTCGAGCCCCTTGAGGACGGTGACCCCGTGGTACCCGCTGCGCAGGCCCTCGACCTCGAGGCTGATGGATCCGGCGATCTCAGACATGACCTTCGCCCAGGTACTTCTCGACGACCGTCCGGTTCGCCCGGATCGACGGCGGGTCGCCGCGCAGGACGACGCTCCCCTCGGCCATGAACAGGACCTCGTCACAGAGGTTCCAGATGAGGTTGAGATCGTGCTCCACGATGACCACCGAGGTGCCGGCGGCGGCCAGGTCGCGGACCACGGTCATGACCTTCTCGGTCAGGTCCTCGGGCAGGCCGGCCGTCGGCTCGTCCAGCAGGAGGAAGGCAGGCTTCAGGAGCAGGCAGCGGATGATGTCCAGCACCTTCTTCTCGCCGGCCGACATCGCGAACGTCGTCGGGTCCTTGAGCCCGAAGTAGTCCAGGTGGTGGCGGATCTCGTCCTCGTGCTTCCGGAAGACCGTCCGCTCGCTGAAGATCCGGTGCGGCTGCTCGTACCTGGCCTCGGCCACGGCGAGCAGGAGCGAGTCCCAGATGGTCAGCTTGTCGAAGTCCATGATCACCTGGTTGGACTTCACCACGCCGTGCTGCGCCATCCGGTGAGCGGGCAGGCTCGAGAGCACGACCTCGCCCCCGCCCGGGTCAAGGAGGGAGATCGTGCCGCGATCGAGCGGGGTCGAGTGCATGATCATGCGCATCAGCGTCGTCTTGCCGGCGCCGTTGGGTCCAATGAGGCCCTCGATCGGCCGGTCGCCCAGGACGAGGTCGTCGATGTCCACGACGACCCGGCCGGCGAAGCTCTTGACGGCACCCTTGACGCGGATCTGGGGTCGAGCCACGGCCACGGCGTCGACGGCCTCAGCGACCATGGATCTTCCCCATCAGCTTGTCGCGCCGCATGTCGCCGAGGATCCCCAGCGGCCGGAACATCAGGACGAGGATCAGCGCCAGGCCGAACACTGCCTCCCGCAGGACCGGGATCGCCTGCGTGAACCACTCGCGCGGCAGGGGCAGGTACGACTGGACGACGATGTCGAACAGCCCCACGGTGAGGACCACGCCGACGACGGCTCCCCAGACGCGCGCCGTGCCGCCCAGCACCAGGCCCACCATGGCGGCGAGCGTGACGCCGATCCCGATGTTCCCGATGTCGAGGAAGCGCACCATGACCCCGTTCATCGCACCCAGCAGGCCCATCCCGGCCGAGGCGACGATGAACAGCCCGAGCTTGGTGCGGTACGTCGACTTGCCCAGGCTGCGGGCGAGCGGCTCATTGCCGCCCACGGCGATCAGGAGCCGCCCATAGGGTGAGCGGTGGACCCGCCAGACGTAGAACAGGATCGCGGCGACCACCACCGACAGGATCACGAGCCACAGCAGCTCGTTGTCCTTGACCTTGCCGATGTCGTAGGGGAACCGGAGGCCCCCCATGCCCCGCGCACCCCCGGTCAGGTCGTCCTCGGTGGTCGCCAGGATCTGGACCACGGTGGCGAAGCCGAGCGTGACCACGAGCGTGCCATCGGTGTCCAGGTCGGAGACCAGCCAGCCGACGAGGAGGCCGGCCGCACCGGCGACCAGGGTCGCGGCACCGGCACAGGCGAGGAACTGCCAAGGATCCCCGAATGGCCAGTCGACCTGGACGTAGAGCACCCCGAAGACGTACATCCCGAGGCCCCAGAACCCGACGACGCCGAAGTTGGCGATCCGGGTGAGCCCCAGCTGGAGGTGGAGGAGAAGTGCGAGGCCGATCACCATCACGACCTCGACCAGCCCCGTGATCAGGAATGAGTCGAGCCAGTCAAGCATCGCCCTACACCTTTGCCGTCTCGGTTCGCCGCGTCCCGCGCACCTTCAGCACGACGACGAAGGCGACGATGAGCACCAGCTGCGCATACAGCACCTGGTCGAACTGGAGTGCCATGGCGGCCAGCGCCACGCCCGTGCCCACCCCGACGACGATGACGCCGCCGAGCCCCCAGCTCCCTCCCACGAGGGCCACCATCAGGAGCATGAGGAACTGGCGCCAGCCGAGCAGCGGGGAGACGGACGCCCCCACGCCGTAGAACGCGCCCGCCAGCCCACCGGCAACACCGGCGATGAACCAGATCATCAGCGTGACGGCGAGCGGCCGGATTCCGCTCACCCGCGCCAGGTCCTCGTCGCTGGCCAGGGCCCGGATCTTGAGGCCGTACCCGGTCCGCTGGATGAACAGATAGAGCAGACCGGACAGCGTCGCCACGCTCACGAGGGCGAGCAGACGGAACGACGTCGCGCCGACGCCCATGATCATGATCGTGTCGGGTGGCGGGACGTCGAAGAACCGCTCCGGGTAGCCGAACACGAACTGCAGGCCGTGCCGCAGGAGGATCGACAGCCCGAAGGAGATGATGATCATTTCCAGCCCGCCCACATTGCGCCGTTTCGCCGGCCGGAAGATCGCCAGGTAGGTGGCGACGCTGAGCAGGCCCGCCAGCAGCGCGGTGGGGATGAGGACGGCGTAGAAGTTGAGGCCGAACGTGGTGTTGAACCACATCCCGAAGTAGGCCCCGAGGGTGATGGTCTCCGCGTAGGCCACGTTGATCAGGCCCGTGAGCTTGTACAGCAGGGCGAAGCCGATGGCGGCCAGGACCAGGGGCGCGTTCTCGGTCAGGCCGATGACGAGGGCCTGGACGATGAAGTCCATCAGCCGCCGCCGGTGGGGCGGTACGGGACAGGCTCGCGGCGCGTGCCGGTACGCGACTGCCGGGAGTCGTTCTCCGCAAGGCGTGCCCGTCTGGTCATCGACCGCCCTCGTCCAGGGAGCCGGTGCGCTCACCGCTCTTGATTGATAATCGATTGTACGCTGACACCCGGGCGCAACTCGACCGCAACCGGGATCATCGATTATCGAGGATAGTAGACGCCGTCCGGCGGGCATTGCAAGCGGAATTTGAGCCAGGGCACGGTCGGGCGCCTCGGAGGCATCATGGCACCGCAACCCAGGGAGACGGACGTGCGACGGCTCGGCGGCCTGCCGAAGGTGCTCGCCGCGGCCGCCGCGATGGGGACGCTCGGGCCGGTCGCCGCTCTGGCGTATGGCGAGGGCGTGGGTCCCGCGACGTTCAGCGCCCTGCGGGCGGGGATTGGCGCCGCCATCCTGGCCTCTCTCGTCCTCGCCCGCCATCAGCCGTCCGTCAGCCTTGCCGGCCTGCCGTCCCGCCAGCGGGCGACCCTCGGCCTGGCCGTGGTCGTCAACGGCGTGATGAACCTCGTCCTGTTCTTCGCGTTCGGGGCGATGGCCGTGGGGCTGGTGATGGCGGTCTTCTACCTGTACCCGGTGCTGACGGCGCTGATGTCCGCGGCCCTGGGTCGCGAGCGGCTGACGCCCGTCCGGCTCCTCGCCCTCGCCATCGCCTGCGCGGGCCTCGCGCTCGTGCTGGGCAGCCAGCTCGGCCCGGATGCCCACGCGACAGCGGCTGGCATCGCCCTCGCCGGCATCGCCGCGACCTGCCACGCGGTGTACCTGGTGTCGATCCGCGGCGGCTTCGACGACGTGCCCGGTGTCCAGGCGACGTCGCTGGTGCTTGCCGGTGGCCTGATCATCTCGGGGACCGCTGCGCTCGTGATCGGTGGGCCAGGTCTTGCCGGGGCGTGGCTCGCGTCGCCGCTGGCCTGGGCGGCGATCCTGTGCGCCGCGACCCTCGGCGCGCTGCCCAAGGTCTGGGTGATCGGCGGCGTGCGCCAGATCGGCAGTACCCGGGCGGCCGTGGCCCTGCTCATGGAGCCGGTCGTGGCGGTCGTCGTCGCGGCACTGGTGCTTGACCAGCGGCTGACCGTGTATGAGCTGGTGGGTGGGGCAGCGATCCTCGTCGCGGTGGTGCTGGCGCAGCGGCCGCCCCGTTGGGCGCCGGCTCGCGTCGCCGTCGAGGTGGAGAGCCCGTGATCACGCCCGGTCCGGGGTCCCCACCGGTCTCCGCGAGGTCGTCGCCTGGGCGGTCGCGAAGGACCTTGACGCCGCCGCTCGGTCGGGCATAGTGTTCACAACAATCGATTATCGATCCAATGCGGCGCGGCCGATGCGCCTGCGCCCCCAGCATGGAGCGCCAGACAGGGAGATCGCCACCATCGGGGACACGCGACGGATCGAGTGGAGCCCGCGCGCGGCGGTTCGCGCGCACCAGCGAGCCGACGGTTGACCGGCGCCCCAAGGGCGTCGGGCCAGGCACAAGGAGGATTGGTCAGTGCCGCTCAAGGAAGAGGTCCTGGGGGAGTTCTTCGGGGACGAGTCGTTCCCGATCGAGTGGACATCGGAGACCGAGAAGCTGCTGTTCTGGGTCTTCGACGACCTGCACTGCCCCAAGCCGCTGAGCCCGATGTACGAGGACATCGGCGGCTGGTGGCTCTCGTGTGACCACATGTTCCGCCGCTTCGGCACGCCCTTCGCGTCGGACTGGATCTACAAGAACATCAACGGCTACCTGTACACGACCGCCATCCCGGCCGAGGCCGGCGTCGACGTCGCCACCCAGGAGTACAACTACCAGACCCACCCGATCGTCCCCGAGAACAACGAGTACGCCGCCACGATCGGCGCCTATCTCGGCCTCGTCCTGCCGGTCTACGGCCACAACTTCACGTTCTGGTGGAAGACGCGCTTCGTCCCGGAGATGCAGCGCAACTTCGACTACATCGAGAGCCTGCTCGACCGGAAGTCGGAGCTCAGTCTTGCCGACCTGGCCGTCCTCCTCGAGGACGCCATCGACATGCACGACCGCCACTGGAAGATCCACTGGATGCTGAACTTCGCGCAGCTCAGCGCGACGCTCAACCTCCGGGCGGTCATGGAGGAGACGCACGGCAAGGTGGACAACGTCCTCCTCGGCCGCCTCCAGAACTCCGCCGATGACCGCAACTGGGACAAGATCCGCGCCCTGTGGGAGATGAAGGAGGAGGTCAAGGCCGACGCCGAGCTGCAGGCCGCCTTCGCCAAGGTCGGCGCCGTCGAGATCGTGCCGGCCCTCCGGGCCACCGAGCGCGGCCGCCAGTTCATCGACGAGCGGGTGGTCCCGTACCAGAAGGAGTTCGGCTGGCACGCCGTCTGGAGCCACGAGTTCATCTACCCCTCCTTCCGCGAGGACATGAATCCGGTCATCCAGCTCGTCCGAGACCAGTACACCTCGGACTACGACTACCCGACCAAGGTCGCTGCCCTCAAGGCCGACATCGAGGCCGCGGCGAAGCAGATCCTCGAGGGGCTCGAGGGCGAGGCGCTCGACAAGATGCGTGCCGCCAACGAGATCAACCTCAAGATGGCGCCGCTCACCCCGGACCACCACTTCTACATCGACCAGGGCGCCAACGCCCACGTCCGCCTCGTCCTCGTCGCCATCGGCGAGAAGCTCGTCGAGATGGGCATGCTTGACCAGCCGGACGACACGATCCTGTTCCGCTACAACGCCCTCCGCGTGTTCATGGGGGCACCGGACGCGGAGAGCGGGCGCGCCCAGGTCGCGGCCGCCCGAGCCAAGCGGGACGCCGCCGAGAGCGTCCGACCCAAGGACTGGGTCGGCACCGCCACCGCGACGCAGCTCGCGTTCCCGTACCTCAACCTGTGGGGCTTCCCCGACAAGTTCAACCGGCCGCGCGAGATGGACAGCGCGAAGATCGTCGGCATCGGCGGGTCGCCGGGCGTCGTCGAGGGCACGGCGCGGGTCGTCATGTCCACCGACGAGTTCGACAGCCTCGTCCCGGGCGAGATCCTCGTCTGCGAGATGACCAACCCGGCCTGGCAGGTCCTGTACGGGAAGATCATCGCCGTCGTGACCAATGCGGGCGACCTCGTCGCCCACCCGGCCGTGCTCGCCCGCGAGTACGAGATCCCGGCGGTGGTCGGCACGTCCATCGGGACGTACCGGATCAAGACCGGTGACCGGATCCGCGTCGACGGCAACGCCGGCACGGTCGAGATCCTCTAGCCGTCGCGGACGGACAGGACACACCGGACCGACCAGGATGTCTGCCGAGACGCCGATCTCCCGCAGCGTCCTGTCCGACACCGTCAAGGACCGCCTACTCGAGGCGATCCTTGACGGCCGGTACCCGCCCGGGTCGCGGATCGTCGAGACCCGGGCGGCGCGCGAGTTCGGGACCAGCCAGGCGCCCGTCCGGGAGGCGCTCCGCGACCTCGAGGCGCTGGGGGTCGTGGAGATCTCGCCGTTCCGGGGGGCCCGCGTGCGGCACCCGTCGCGCGACGAGCTCCTGGAGGCCTACGTCGTCCGCTCCGAGCTCGAGGCCCTCGCGGTGCGTCTCGCTCTGCCCCGGCTGGCGAGCGAGGACTTCGGCCGGCTCACTGGGTACCTCGACGACATGCACGCCGCCGCGGAGTCGGGCGACCCGGTCGCCGAAGCGTCCGCGGACGCCTCGTTCCACGGCTACCTCGTGGACCGGGCGGGCAACGCGACCCTCAAGCGCGTGTGGGGCATGCTGGAGCCGTACTCCCGCACCTACATCACCATCGCCGTCCCGGGTTCCGACCGGCACCAGATCGCGGCCCTCCACAGCCCGGTCATCGACGCCCTCCGGTCCGGGGACGCCGCCACGGCCGACGAGGCCATCCGCAACCACTTCACCAACGCCAGGGCCATGCTGGCCGAGCTCTGGACCGACCCCGGTCCGGCCGGCCAGCCGGCGCCACGCACCTGATCCACCGCGCGCCCCACGCGCCGATCCGACCCGAGCCGTCCCCGGCCGGGTCCAGCGAGAGGACACGATGAACGCAACCCCGCAGCTGACCGAGGAGTTCTCGGCGGGTGACGCCCGCCTCCGCGTCGACGTCTTCGGCGGAGCACCGCGCCAGCACGTGCTCGACGACCTGACCTTCCTCAACTACCGCCTCGCCGACGTCCGCATCTCTCCCGAGGTCACGCTGGGCGATGCCGACATCGTCTGGAACCAGGACGGCCCCAAGTCGGTGACCTACGACGGCCGCCGGGTGACGTTCACCGGCGACTGGCCCGCGGGCCCGATCCAGAAGGTGATCGTGGCCGTCCTCGCCCTGCGCATGGAGGACGTGGGCACCCACCCCAGCCACAGCGCCGCCGTCAACCACCGCGGCAAGACGTTCCTGTTCCTGGGCGGCGAGTCCAACCACGGCAAGTCCATGGGCCTCATCGAGGCCGGCGTCCGCGGTGCCCTCCAGGTCGCGTCCGAGACCACCATCATCAGCGACGACGGCCGCGCGGTCGCGGGCTCGGAGGACACGTTCCTGGTCAAGCGGACCGAGGGCACGGAGCGGTCCGACAAGGCCGCCCCCAACAAGGGCGTGGAGAAGTTCTGGGGCGAGATGCCGTCCTGGGGCCGGTACGCGGGCACGCCCAACATCGACCTCGTGATCGTCCCGGCGATCGATGGCAACTTCGACCCGGCGACCAACGAGCTGATCCCGTTCGAGCGCCAGTTCCAGTTCCTGCACTCCCTGCAGAACTACTTCCTGACCAACGAGCTCCTCGCCCCCGGGCACGTGATGCCGATGGTCGACAACGACGCGCTCCGCGCCCGGCGGGCCGAGTTCGTCAACCGCTTCTGCGAGCGGCCGTTCTACTTCATCCGTGCGGCGACGCCCCAGGTGCTCATGGACGAGGTCGACAGGATCCTGTAGCACGAGGCCACGAGACGGAGCCATGCAGCCGTTCGCCTATGCCCGGCCCACGAGCCTGGACGAGGCCGTCACCCTGCTCGTCGAGCGCGGGCCGGAGGCGCGCGTCCTGGCCGGGGGCACGGACCTCATCATCCGGCTGCGTGACGGGTCCCTGGCGCCTGCCCTGGTGGTGGACGTCAAGCGGGTCCCGGAGCTGGCGCCCGGGATCCGCGTGGACGGCGGGACCCTGGTGATCGGGGCTACGACGGTCATGACCGACGTGGCCGCCAACCCGCTGGTGCGGCTGCACGCTCCGGCGCTGGCCGAGGCCGCCGCCGTGGTGGGCTCGGTCCAGATCCGCAACCGGGCCACGCTAGCCGGCAACGTGTGCAACGCGTCGCCCGCCGCCGACACGGTCCCGGCCCTGCTGGTGCACGGCGCGCTGGTGGTCGCGGCCGGGCCGGGTGGGACGCGACGGATCCCGGTGGACGACCTCTTCGTCCGCTCGGGCGTCACGACCCTGCTCCGCGGCGAGCTGGTGACGGCCATCGAGCTGCCGCTGCCCGCCGACCGGATCGCGAGCGCCCACCAGCGGCGAACCCGCCGCCGGGGGCACGACCTGGCGTCCGTCACGGTGACCTGCGGCGTGGACGCCAGCGGCACCACGCGCGTCGCCTACGGGAGCGTCGGGCCGCGGCCGCTGCTCCGCCTGGACACGACCGGCGTCCTGGCCGATCCCGCTTCCCCGGGGGAGGCCCGGGCGGCGATCTTCGAGCTCATCTTTGCGGACGCGAGCCCGTCCGTCCGCTCCATGCGCGCCGGTCCCGAGTACCGGCTCGCGATGCTCCGGGTGCTTGGCCGGCGCGCGCTGGCCGCGGCCCTGGAGCGCTTCGCGACGGGGGAACCGGCATGATCGCGAACGTCCCCATCGAGGTCACCGTCAACGGAGCGCGTCGGGCGCTTGACGTGGCCCCGAACCACACGTTGCTCGACGTCCTGCGCGACGACCTGGCCCTGACCGGCGCCAAGGAGTGCTGCCTGGTGGGCGAGTGCGGTGCCTGCACGGTGATCGTCGATGGACGAACGGTGGACTCGTGCCTCGTCCTGGCCGTGGAAGCCGACGGCTCCGAGATCGTCACTGTGGAGGGCCTCGCGGACGGCGGCGTGCTCTCGCCGCTGCAGGCCGCGTTCCTGGACGAGGGCGCGGTGCAGTGCGGGTTCTGCATCCCGGGCCAGCTGATGTCGGCGCACGTGCTGCTCGAGGAGCATCCGCATCCCACCCAGGCCGAGATCGAGGAGGGGATGGCGGGCAACCTCTGTCGCTGTGCCTGCTACGAGCAGATCTTCGACGCGATCCGCACAACCGCCGGGGGAGCCGACCGATGACCGGCTCGCGCGTTGGCGACTCGCCCAACCGGGTCGGCGGCATCGACCGCGTCACCGGCGCCCAGCGGTACCTCGCGGACCTGCCGGTCGCGGATGCGCTCCACGCGAAGCTGGTGACCCTGGACTGCGCGCGGGCCAGGATCCTGGCGATCGACGCGTCCGAGGCGCTCGCCGTGCCCGGCGTCCACCTGGTCATGACCGCGGACGACCTGCCCACGCCCATGCCCCGGTACGGGCCGCAGAACCAGGACCGGCCCGTCCTCGCGGTCAGCGAGACCAAGTACCACGGCGACCCCGTGGCGCTGGTCGTCGCGGACACCCGCGACCTGGCCGAGGCGGCCGCCCGACTCGTCCGGGTGGAGTACGAGGAGCTGCCAGCCGTGTTCACGGTCGCCGGCGCCCTCGCACCGGATGCGCCGCTGGTCCAGGACCCGTCGCTGCGCTCCGACGACCGGCTCGCCGGCAGCAACGTGCTCACCGAGCACCGGGTCGGCTGGGGGGACGTCGACGCAGAGGCCGCGCGTGCGCACGTCGTGGTCGAGGGCCGCTACACCTTCCCCATGGTGACCCACTTCGCCATCGAGCCACATGCGTTCATGGCGGCACCCGACGGTGACGGCATCGCGGTCTGGAGCACGATCCAGCACCCGAACTGGCTCCAGAGGATGATCGCGGGGCTGGTGAAGATGCCCCTGTCGAAGGTGCGGGTCTACGCCCCGGACCCGGGGGGTGGCTTCGGCGGCAAGCAGCACACGAAGCACGAGCCGGCGGTGGTCTTCGCGGCGCTCAGGGTCGGTCGCCCGGTACGCCTGGTCCTGACACTCGAGGAGACCTTCCAGGCGGCCCGCCGGACAGCCTGCGAGTCCAGGGTGCGGACCGGGTTCGACCGCGACGGCCGGATCCTGTTCCAGGACATCGAGGCCGACTACCTCATCGGCGCGTACGCGGACATCGCCGATCGCGTCGTGGGCAAGGGTTCGTACCCCGCCGCCGGGCCGTACACGATCCCGGCCGTCCGGATCCTCGCCCGCTCGATCCTCTCGCACACCGTTCCATCGACCGCGTTCCGCGGCTTCGGCAACCCGCAGATCAACTGGGCCGTGGAGAGCACGCTTGATGAAGGCGCGAAGGCGCTGGGCATCGACCGGCTCGAGATCCGGCTGCGCAACCTGGCCCGCAAGGGCGAGCGGTTCATCCCGTTCGACACGCCCTGTGACGGCGACTGGGAGCAGACCGTGCGACTCGCCGCCGAGCGGATCGGGTGGGGGACGCCCCTGCCCGCGGGCCGCGGCCGCGGAATCGCGCTGGGGATCAAGTCCGGTCCAACCACCGGCCTCAGCTACTCCATCGTCCGACTCCTGGTGGACGGCTCCGTGGTCGTCTATGCGGGCACGTCGGACATGGGGCAGGGCGCGCGGACCGTACTCGCGCAGATCGCCGCGCAGGAGCTGGGCGCGCCGCTCGGCTGGGTCACGGTCGTCATGGGCGACACCGCGGTGGTGCCCTACGACCAGCAGACGTCCGCCTCGCGGTCCACGGTGCTGATGGGCAACTCCGTCCTCGCGGCCTGCCGCGACATCCAGGGCAAGCTGCGGACGATGGCGGCCCGGCTCCACGGGGTCGACGAGGCCGACATCGTTGCGGACGCGGGCGTGATCCGTCTGCCCGACGGCCGGGAGCTCACGCCGGTCGAGGTGCTCAGGCCCGGTCTCGGCCGGCTGGGCGGCGAGATCACGGGCCTGGGCGAGGCGCGCAAGGAGGCGGAGCCCGGGCACCCGCTGGGCGGGGCGCCTGCCTTCTTCGAGTTCAACTGCACGGCCATCGAGGCGGAGGTGGACCGCGAGACCGGCGACGTGACGATCGACCGCCACGTCACCGTCAGCGACGTGGGCAAAGCCCTCAACCCGCTCCAGGTCCGGATGCAGGACGAGGGCGCGGCGATCATGGGCCTCGGCCACACGCTGATGGAGCACTACATCTTCGACGAGCGGGGCCGGATCCGGAACCTGGGCGCCATCGACTACCGGATCCCCACCAGCATGGACCTGCCGCTCGAGCTGCACAGCGAGATGGTGGAGAACGCCGACGGGCCGGGGCCCTACGGCGCCAAGGGCATGAGCGAGGGCGCGCTGCTGTGCGTCGCCCCCGCGGTGGCGGCGGCCGTCCGCGAGGCCACCGGCGTCCAGATCCGCGACCTGCCGCTGACGCCCGAGCGCGTGTGGCGGGCAATTCACGAAGCGGCCGGTGCGGCCGAGCGAGGAGAGGCAGGCTCATGAGGTTCGGCAAGGAGATCGGGCCGGTGGGCGACATGCCTGCCGAGCAGGTCGTGCGCGCCGCCGCGCTCGTCCGCGAGGGGCGCATGGTGTCCCTGGCCGCGACGCGGTTCCCCGGGATGCCGCTCTTCCCGGGCCATCCGCCGTTCCAGGTGCTCAACTACCGGACGCCGCGGGGCATCCGGGCGACGGGGGCCCAGCCGTGGGGCCCGGTCAACGACGCGGGTCTCGGCTACATGGCCGAGTACGTCATGGCGACGAGCCACTCGGGCGCGCACATGGACGCCCTGGCCCACATGACCGTCGGCGACGACATGCACTGGTACGGCGGCGGCAACGCCGACGAACACCTCACGGACTTCGGGCCGGTGCACGGTGACGCCGCGAAGATGCCGCCGTTCTTCACCCGCGGCGTCCTGATCGACGCGCCGACCTACCGGGGCGTCGACTGCCTGCCCAAGGGCTCACCGATCGACGCCGCGGAGATGGACGCGATCTGCGCCGCCCAGGGGGTGGAGGTCCGGCCCTGGGACGTCGTCGTGATCAGGACCGGCTACATGGGCCTGTGGCCTGATGCCGAGCGCATGGCCGAGCACAAGACCGCCGGCCCGGACGTGTCGGCCGCCCGGTGGATGCTGGAGCGCGGCGTCATCGCGGCCGGTTCCGACACGGAGACCTTCGAGGTGCAGCCGGCACCCGATCCCGGTCCCGAGGGGAACCCGCAGCCCGTGCACACGGCGCTGCTCATCGAGAAGGGCGTCTACATCATGGAGAGCCTGGATCTCGAGGAGCTGGCCCGCCAGAGGATCTACGAGTTCCTGTTCATCGCGCTTCCGGTCAAGATCCGCGGCGCAACGGGGTCGATGATCGACCCGGTCGCCGTCGTCTAGCCCTCGCGTCCGCCCAAGGAGGCCGCCCCGATGTCCGCTGTCCGCCCTGCCCGCCACGATGGAGGCCCTCGTCGTCCTCGAGCCCAGCGTGCTCGAGATCCAGGAGGTCCCGGTCCCGGAACCCGGTCCCAACGAGGTCCTCGCGCGGGTCCGCGCGGTGTCCATCTGCGGCACCGACGCCCACCTCATCCGGGGCGACTACCCGGGCTTCTGGCCGCCCGCGTTCCCGTTCATCCCGGGGCACGAGTGGGCGGGCGAGATCGCGGCCCTGGGCCCGGGAGCCGAGCGCTTCGGCTGGCAGGTCGGCGACCGGGTCGCGGGCACCTCCCACGACGCCTGCGGCGTGTGCCAGATGTGCGTCGAGGGCCGCTACAACCTGTGCGACAACTACGGCAAGCCGGGGCTCCACAAGCAGTACGGCCACAGCGTCCAGGGCGTGGATGCCACCTACGCGGTCCACGGGGTCAAGTGCGTCTTCCCGCTCTCCGACGGCCTGTCCTTCGCGCAGGGCGCCGTCATCGACCCGGCGTCCATCGCCCTCCACGTCGCCAACCGCGGCAACATCACCCCCGGAGACACGGTGGCCATCACCGGTGCCGGCGCCATCGGCCTCCTCGGCGGCGATGCCGCGCGCGTCCGCGGCGCGAGCCGCGTGATCCTGCTGGAGAACAACCCCGGGCGCCTGGCGAAGGCCCGCTCGATGGGCTTCGAGGCGGTCGACTCCGGTTCGGGCGACCCGGTCGCGACGGTGCGGGCAATGACCGGCGGCCTCGGTGTGGACGTGGTTCTCGAGTGCGCCGGCGTCCCGGCCACGGTCGGAATGGCCCTGGGCATGCTCCGCCGCGGCGGCCGCTGCGCGGCCGTCGGTATCCCCACGACCGGTGTGGAGATCGCCATGCAGCGCCTCGTCCTCGACGAGCTCGAGCTGGTCGGCTGCCGGGCCACCGCGGGCGAGATGCGGCGCGTGATGCCGCTCGTCGAGCAGAACCGGATCCGGGTCGACGACGTCATCACCCACCACTTCCCGCTGGGCGAGTACCCGACCGCGCTCGCGACGTTCAACGACCCCTCCAGCGGGGCGATCAAGATCATCGTCGAGCCCTGAGGGCCGGCTGAGCCACCGATCCAGGGAGCCAGGTCCCGTGCCGTACGTCTACGCCTACGATCACCGCCACGACCTCCCGCTCACCGAGCTGGCCCTCGTGATCGGCGGCAAGGCCGCCAACATCGCCACGATGGCCACGGAGCTGGGTCTCCCCGTCCCGCCCGCGTTCACGATCACGACGGCGGCCTGCAACGCGTACCTCGCCGGACGGCTGGCCGGACGGGCTGGACGACGAGATCCGGGAGCACATGACCCGCCTCGAGGCCACCGTCGGCCGGCGCTTCGGCGACCCGGCGGACCCGCTCCTCGTGAGCGTGCGGTCCGGGGCCCCGCGCTCCATGCCCGGGATGATGGACACCATCCTCAACCTGGGACTCAACCGGACCACGGAGGCCGGGCTCGCCGCCGCCTCCGGCGACCCGGCGTTCGCGCGCGACTGCCACGACCGGTTCCACAAGATCTACCGCGACGTCGTGGGCGTCGACGACGTGCCGACCGACCCTTGGGACCAGCTGCGGGGTGCGATCGAGGCGGTGTTCCGCTCCTGGAACAGCGACCGCGCCACGCGCGTACCGCGAGCACGAGGGCATCAGCGACAGCCTGGGCACCGGCGTCACGGTCCAGGCCATGGTGTTCGGCAACCGCGGCGCGGACTCCGGCACGGGCGTCCTGTTCACGCGCAACCCCGCGACCGGCGAGAACGCCTTCTATGGCGACGTCATGTTCAACGCCCAGGGCGAGGACGTCGTGGCGGGTACCCACGAGACGGAGCCGATCTCGTGCCTGGACGACCGCATGCCCGCGGTGGCCGCGGAGCTGCGCCGGTACGCGACGGTCCTGGAGCGGCACTATCGCGACTGCTGCGACATCGAGTTCACGATCGAGCAGGGCCGCCTGTGGATGCTCCAGGTCCGCGTCGGCAAGCGGACGCCGCAGGCCGCGCTGCGCATGGCCCTTGAGATGGCCGAGGACCCGGACTTCCCGCTCACCCGCGAGGAGGCGGTGCGCCGCGTCGCCTCGATCCTCGTCGCCCCGCCGACCACCGTGACGGAGCGGTCCGACGCGGGCCCGGTCCTCGCGACCGGCCTGCCGGCGTCGCCGGGTGTCGCGTGCGGCGAGATCTGGCTCACGCCGGAGGAGGTGGTCGCTGCCGCCGACGCCGGCCGGGATGCGATCCTCGTCCGGGCGGAGACGTCGCCGGACGACGTCCACGGGATGTCCCGGAGTCGCGGCATCCTGACCACCACCGGCGGGTTTGCCAGTCACGCGGCCGTCGTTGCCCGCGGCTGGGGCATCCCCGCCGTCGTCGGTGCGTCCGGCGTGGCCATCGGCGACGGGACCGTGCTGATCGGGGCGCGGTTGCTGCCGGCCGGTGCGATCATCACCATCGACGGCGCCACCGGCGAGGTCTTCGAGGGCGTCGCAGCGGGCGTGGCAGAGGTGGTTCCGGAGGCGAAGACGTTGAACGGCTGGGCGCGGGACCTTGGCGTCGAACTGGGCGGGTCCACGGCGGAGGGGACGCCCCAGGCCGCCGCGGACGGCGGGGCCGGCGGGGCCGGGCGCGCGCCCGGGACCACCGACGACGCGATCCGTGCCCTCGCGATCAAGGGCTACTGCGACCCGGTCGGGCTCGCCGGCGCGCTGGGCTGCGCCCCCGAGGAGGCCGCTGCGCTGCTCGACCTGCTCGTGGCCGAGGGCCTCGCCGAGCTGTCCGCAGGGTCGTGCCGGCTCACGGCGGACGGCAAGGCCGTTGGTGAGGAGCTGCTGGCGGCCGACGGCGCGGCGTGGGGCATCGAGCACGCCTCGGCCGCGCTGGACGACTTCATCGCGCTCGACCACCGGATGAAGCACATCGTGACGGCCTGGCAGATGAAGGCGGAAGGCGTGTTCAACGACCACGCCGATGCCGCCTACGACGCCGCGGTGCTGGCCCGTCTCGGCGAGCTGCACGTCGACGTCGAGGCCTGGCTGGCGCCGCTCGTGGCCGGTCTCCCCAGGCTCGCCCGGTACGGCGACCGGCTGGGTGCCGCGGCCGCCAGGGCCGCCGCCGGCGACGGGAAGTACATCGCATCACCCCGTGTGGACAGCTACCACGGCGCCTGGTTCGAGCTGCACGAGGACCTGATCCTGCTCGCCGGCCGGACCCGTGCCGACGAAGTTGCCGCGGGTCGTGCCTGACCGGCGACGGGAGGAGAAGCCATGAGCGTCGATGGCCTCCGGGTCGTCATCACCGGCGCGTCCGCCGGTCTCGGTGCCCACACCGCGCGCCTGCTCGCAGGACGGGGCGCGCACGTCGTCGTCGCGGGTCGCCGGAACGACAGGCTGGAGGCGCTCGCCGCCGAGCTGCGGGACGCTCCGGGCCGGGTGGTCCCATGCCGGGCCGACGTCACCTCGGAGCCGGACGTGGAGCGGCTGGTGGTGACCGCCGTCGCGGAGCTGGGCGGCATCGACGTCCTGGTCAACAACGCGGGCGCGGAGGTCCAGGGTGGCCTGGAGGCGCTGTCCACGGCCGACCTGGAGGGCATGCTGCGCGGCAACGTCGTCAGCGTGTTCCTCGTGACCCGCGCCGCGCTTCCGGAGCTGCGGCGGAGCCGGGGGGTCGTCGTCAACCTTGGCTCGACGGTGGTGGGCCGCCCGCCGCATGGCCGGTTCGGCTACGTGGCGAGCAAGGCCGCCGTGGAGGCGATGACCCGGGCCCTGGCCGTGGACCTCGGCCGGGACGGGATCCGCGTCAACTGCATCCGGCCCGGGATCATCCCGTCCGAGCTGCGCGGGTTCAGCGAGGACGACGAGCGGGCGCGGTTCGAGAAGGGGCTGCACTTCGGCCGCCAGGCCCTGTCGTCGGTGGGGCAGGGCAGCGACATCGCCGAGGCGATCGCGTGGCTCGCCGGCGCCGGCGGGCGCTGGGTCACGGGCGCGGTCATCGACGTGGACGGCGGGCTGACCCTGGGGCTCAGCGACGCGCTCTGAGCCGGGTTGCGATGCCTTCTGAGCGGGCCGGCGACCTGCCCGGGACGACGCAAGCCAGGCCGCTACGGGTTCACGATGATCTTGATCGCCCCGCTCGAGCGGTCGTTGAAGGTCGCCAGGGCCTCCAGGTAGTCCGTCAGTGCGAACCGGTGGGTCACCATCTCGCGGACCCGCATGTTGCCCTGCTCGACGTGGGGAATGACGCGCCGCATCTCGCCCGCTGACGCGCGTGAGCCCACGAGCTCCAGCTCGTCGAGGACGAGGCGCTGCATGGCGATCTCCACGCCCACCGTCGGGATCCCGACGGCCGCACAGCGTCCACCGCGGCGCAGCATCTCGAGCGCCGCCTCGACCATCTGCGGGACGCCGGCACACTCGAGCGCCACGTCCACCCCCAGGCCGCCCGTCATCGCCCGGACCGCCCCGACAGGATCGCCGGCCGCGGTGTTGACCGTCTCGAAGCCCATGGCCGCCGCCTTGGCCAGCCGATGACCGCGACCGACCATGATGACCCGCCCCGCACCCCGGATCCGGGCGGCATCGCCGCCGAGGAGGCCGATGGCGCCGGCACCGGTGATGGCCACGGTGTCACCGGGGGTGATGTTGCCGCGGTTGGCGACGTGGAGGGCGATGGACGCCGGGTCGATCAGCGCCCCGTCCTCGAACGAGAGGCCGTCCGGCAGCGCGAAGATCGTCTTCACGCCCTGCACGACGTAGGTGGCGTCGGCGCCCTGGACGCTGTGGCCGTACTGGCGGTGCAGGCCTTCGCGCCCATAGTTCTCGCACAGGTTGTAGCGGCCCTCGACGCATTCGCGGCACACGCCGCAGGCGTCGTGGGAGGTGCCCGCGACCCGGTCGCCGACCTGCCAGCCGAAGCGCTCGGCTCCCGGGCCCAGGGCCGCGATCTCGCCCGCCCACTCGTGCCCCGGGATGAACGGGAACGCGGGCGGCCAGAAGCCCGGGTAGTCGCCCCGGATGAGGTGGGCGTCGGTGCCGCAGATGGACACCGCGCGGACCCGCGCGAGGACCTCGTTGGGACCGGGTTCCGGGACCGGCACCTCCTGGATCTCGAGCACGCTGGGCTCGAGGACGACGAGGGCCTCCATCGTGGCGGGCAGGGCGGACAGGACGGACATCGGGGCGGCCTCCTTCAGGGGGGAGCGGGGCTGCCGACCCGCAACGGCGAACCGGCGGACGGGTCAGCGAGGTGGCGCGTCCTTGGCGGGGTACGTGGTGCTCGTGGGCGCCGTGAACTTGTCGTACAGCGCCCCGGCGTTCCGTTCCTGGATGTAATCCATCATGTATTCCTGCCCGATATCCACCGGGTAGCGCTCGGCGAAGCTGACCCGCGCGATCGTCTCCTCGCGCGACCAGCCCTTCGCCACCGCAACGGCGACGGCGGCCTTCCACTCGAGCATGAACGAGCGCTGGGTGGCCAGGTAGTCCTTGCCCTGGACAGGCCCGTGGCCCGGGATCACGTGGTCGATGTCGAGCGCGCGGATCCGGTCGAGCGCGGTGATCCACTGGTCCACGTCGGA
The DNA here is from genome assembly GCA_963754485.1 of uncultured Chloroflexia bacterium. GTDB lineage: Bacteria > Chloroflexota > Limnocylindria > Limnocylindrales > CSP1-4 > CAIXZV01. The sequence goes on from CAVWFY010000005.1 coordinate 114,592, forward strand.
GGTCATCAGCCACGTCGTGCACTCGGAGAAGATCGTGTCGCCGGTGAAGACGGCCCGCTCCTCCGGGATGTACACGGCCACCTGCCCCGGCGTGTGCCCCGGGGTGTGCAGCAGGTGGAATGTGCGGTCGCCGACCTTGAGGGTCAGGTCGCCCGAGAACACGATGTCCGCGGTGCCCATGTTCGCGTAGTAGGTCTCGCGGTCCGGCACCAGCGCCGCGCCCTCGGGGTCGTCCGTGGGCAGCGCCTCGAGGGCGTACTCGAACGGGTCCAGCTCCGGGTAGACGGTCATGAACCGCTCGTGGACGCCCTGGTGGTGGACGATCGTCGTGCGGCCCTTGAACCAGTAGTTGCCGAAGATGTGGTCGACGTGGTGCTCGGTGTTGATCAGGTACTGGATCGGCCCGATCGCCTCGACCATGTCCCGCATCGCGACGGCCTTGGTCGGCAGCTGGGGGGTGTCGATGACCACGGGGCCCTTCGACGTCTTGACGAAGCACGGGTTGCAGCCGCGCACCTTCGTCTCGGCGAAGATGCGGTCGGTGACCTGCTCCATGGCTGGAAGCTCCCCTCTGGCTACTGGGTGGCCGTGAGGCCGCCGTCCACGCCCAGGATCTGGCCGGTGACGAACCGGGCGGCGTCCGAGGCGAGGAACACGACCGGACCGGTCATGTCGGAGGTGTCTCCCACGCGGCCGAGGGGGATCCTGCCCACGACGCCGGCCTTGAAGGCGGGGTCGTCCAGCAGCATCGCGACCTGGGGGGTGTCCACGAAGGTGGGGCGGATGGCGTTGACGCGGATCCCGTACTTCGCCCACTCGGTCGCCCACTGGCGGGTGAGGGAGCTGATGGCGCCCTTCGCGGCCACGTAGGCGGAATAGCCGGCATTGATGCCGAGGTCGGCCCGCACCGAGCTGATGTTGACGACGGCGCCGCCGTTGCCGGCCCTGATCATCGCCTTGACTGCCGCCTGGGTGGCCAGCAGGGTGCTGCGGACGTTCAGCTCCATGATCCAGTCCCAGTCGCCGCGCGGGTAGTCCTGGGCGTCGTGGAGCACCTTGCCGGCGCCGCCGCCGACGCAGTTCACGATGATGTCGAGCCTGCCGAAGCGTTCGACCGTGGCGGCCACGATCCGCTCGCAGTCGGCCTCCGTCGTCACGTCGGCGCCGATCGCCAGGACGTCCGCCCCGGCGGCACGCAGGATCTCGGCCGCAGCGTCGGCGCGCTCCTGGGTCATGTCCACGACGGTGACCTTCGCGCCCGCGCCCGCCAGCGCACCTGCGATGGCCGAGCCGATGGCTCCGCCGCCGCCGGGCACCAGGGCGACCTTGCCGTCTAGCGCGAACGTGTCCAGATAGCTCATCGTGTTCCCTTCCCGCTGGGATCCGCGGCCATCCGCCGGCCGTATCATCGATTATCGAGCATACGCAACGCGGGGCTCCCGGTCAACGAGAACAGCGCCCAACCGGAGCCCGTGCGCGGGCCTTGGGTCGGGTGGCGGTTCCCCGCCGACGGCGCGATGATGGACCGGGCGCCGTCCGGCGCCGAGGCGCTGGGGTCGTGATGGACGCGCTGCTGCTGACCGCCGTGGTGATCGGGCTCATGATCGGCGCGCTCGTCCTGCTGGGCCGGACCTGGCCGCGCTCGTCACGGCTCGGTGGGTACCGCGCCGGCCGTGGGGCGGGTCACGAGGCGGGGAGCGGCCCCGACGCGGATGCCGGTGTCCCCGAGGACGACGATGCGCACTGGCGCTGGTCCGACCCCGACCCCGGGGGAGACGAGAAGGACGGCCCGTGACGTTGCCCGAGGCGAGGCCGGCGTTCGAGAGCCTCGGCCCGACGACCGCAACGCGCCCGATCGTCGGGCACGTGCCGCACTCGTCCCTCCACATCCCACCCGCGGAGCGCGACGGGGTCCTCTTCGACGACGACGCGCTGGCCGCCGAGCTGCTGCGGCTGACGGATCTCCACACGGACCGCCTGTTCGCGTGGATCCGCGACCTGGGCGGGACGCTGTTCGTGAACCGGGTGTCGCGCCTGATCGTGGACCCGGAGCGGTTCCCGGACGATGCCCGCGAGCCGATGGCGAGGATGGGGCAGGGGGCCGTGTACACGCGGACGGCCGACGGCAACCCGCTCCGGACGGTGGACCCTGTTGTGCGATCCCGGCTGATGGCCCGCTGGTATGAGCCCTACCACGCCGCCCTCGAAGGCCTCGTCGCGGCGACGCTCGACGCGTTCGGGACCTGCCTGGTGATTGACGCACACTCGTTCGCGACCGTGCCGCTCCCGAGTGAGGGAGACCAGGACCCGGACCGCCCGGACGTGTGCATCGGGACGGACCCGTTCCACACGCCTCGTCCGCTGGCGGCGGCTTTCGCGGTGGCACTCGCGGACCGAGGCTTCCGGGTGGCCATCGACCGGCCGTTCTCGGGCTCGCTGGTGCCGCTTCGGTGGTTCGGCACGGATCCCCGGGTCACCTCGATCATGCTCGAGGTCCGGCGTGGGAGCTACATGGACGAGGGCACGGGCGAGCTGCTCCCCGACTTCGATGCGGTGTCCCGCCGTCTCTGGCGCGCCACCGAGCTGGCGATCGGGGCCTGACTCCCTCCCGCTCGACTGCGTCCGCGAGCGTATCCTCGTCGGGTCCGAGATCCCAGCGGGAACCTGCCTGTGACCGATCCCTCCCCCCAGGTCAGCGTCCTGATCCCGTGCTGGAACGCAGCGGGCTCGATCGGGCGCGCCCTCGACTCCGTCCTTGCCACGACGGACCCGACCATCGAGTGCGTCGTCGTGGACGATGCGTCCGCGGACGGCACCGCCGACCTGGTCCAGTCGCTGGCGGCTCGTGATCCGCGGATCGTCCTGGTGCGTGCCGAAGAGAACGCCGGGGCCTCGGCCGCGCGCAACCTCGGGCTCCCGCTGGTGCGCGGTGAGTGGCTGACGTTCCTCGACAGCGACGACCGGGTGCTGCCCGGCGCCATCGCCGCGCTGGTCCGCGCCGCCGTGGCGACCGATGCCCTGGCTGTTGTAGGGCAGCGGATCTGGTCGGACGGGGTGGACACCTGGATCACCCCGCAATACGACAGGCCTGACATCCGCGAGCCCGGGCGCAAGTCGCTGGTCGCCAACCCCGGTCTCATGTTCTACGCATCGGGGACGGGCAAGCTCTTCCATCGCTCTATTCGCGAGGGGCTGCAGTTCGAGGGCCGGGTGCTCGGCGACCAGCCGTGGACGCTCCGTGCCCTGCTCCGTGCCGGCGACCGGATCGAGGTCATCGGGGACGTCGTCTACGAGTGGTCGCGACCGCGGCCCGGCAGCGAGGCCACCTCGATCACCGAGGAGAAGCGACGTTCGGCGGCACGTGCGGCGGAGGCCGTCGAGGTGGCGATCGAGGCGCTGCGCACCGTCTCTGCCGAGGCTGACCTCCAACTGCCGGACGACGCCTCCCGGCGCCTCATCCATGCTGCCTACCTCGACCGGCTGGTGCGCGCCGACTTCGCGGGACCCGTCAGCCGGGCGCTCGACACCCGCGACCCGGGCACGCGCCGCCTGTTCGAGGCGCTCACGGCCTTCATCACGGCCGCCCCGCCCGACATCGTGGCGCACTCGGACGCCGTCATCGAGCGGGTGCTCCGGCCGCCGCTCGCGCACTGGGATCGCGTGCCCCATGATGCCCGCCCTGCGTACTGGTCGATGGCCCGTGCGCTGCCCGCGGGGACCGTCGTGCCGGGTCGCCTCCTGAGGTCGCCGCTCGAGCGCGCAGCACTCGGCATCGGGCGACGATATCCGGGCCGCGCCGGCACCCTGTTCGCGAGCGGCGCGGCGGTGGCGGCGTCGGCGGCCCGCCGGCTGCTGGCCCGTCTTCCGGGGCGCGGTCGATCCGCAACCGGCACGGCTGCCTCGGTGCCCAGGGACCGACACTAGGCCGGCGGCCCTCGCGAGTGACGTGGCTGGTCCACGCCCCTCGGACGAGGTCGTCGGTATACTCATCCCCGTCTTTGACGGTCCGCGTTCACGACTTCCGGGCCGACGGCGCACCCTCCGGGATGCCCGGAGCCCGAACATGGAGCACCGCCCGTCGTGATCGATCCCACCGCGCGCATTCACCCGACCACGGACCTCGAGTCGGACGTGACGGTGGGGCCGCGCACCTCCATCTGGCACCGTGCACAGGTCCGCACGGGTGCGCGCATCGGCGCGGAGTGCGTGATCGGCCGCGACGTGTTCATCGACGAGGGCGTCACGCTCGGCGACCGCGTCAAGATCCAGAACCTGGCGCTCGTGTACCACGGCGTGACAACCTAGTTTCGCAACACCATTTGGCCTGCGCAGTCCAAGGAATGCCCCGTGATGTCCGGGTTTGGCGGCAATACGGGTTCCTTGGGCTCTGGTTAGGGGCAAACGGATCTTGTCTGGGAGAGCTTTTCCTGGGACCGCCGCCATCTTGGCGGCTGTTTGCCCGAGGGCCGGCAGGATGCCGGCGGTCGTGCGCCACCGAGTGCACACCAACAGCAGAGTGGAAGTCTCTGCCAGGGTCACGCTCAGCCCCTGAAGCTGAACGTAACTGCGTCGCCGCAAGGCGGGGTGGAGAGCAACAGGAGGCAAAGGACCAGTCCGTACGATGAGGAACTCGATTCGGCCAGATGCAACGGCGAGCCTGCGAACGAGTGGCGAAGCCCAAAGACCCCGCCCGGGGGCGAGTCGACCACGCTGAGAGAGCGGAGAACAAGCGATGGTCGGGTGCATCGGGTGGTTGGAGACAGATGGTCCGAAGCTGGTGTGACGTGAAGGTGGGATCGCTGCCCGGGGTCCGAGGCCGGCCAGACGACAGAGCACCCATAGGAGCGAAGAAGCGCCGTAACTGGCGTGGAGCAAAGGGGTGCAGGAAGATGGATGCACAAGAGCAAGGACGGAGCGAAGCATGAAAACTGACGTGAGTGCCGACGGGTCGGATCGCCGCGAAGCGGCTAAGCAAGTCAGAGAAACCTGCCACGATCACGGAACGGAAGAGAGCCTTCCGAACAAGCCCCGTGACCGCTGGTGGTGGGTCGAACGGAGCGTCTGGACTCAACGCATGTTGACGGCTCTCGAACAGGGAGTCAAAGGAGGCAAATGGTTCAGCCTGATTGACAAGGATGTATGCACGTCACAACCTGAGGCAGCCTCGAACGAGTTGAGCGCAATCGGGGAGCGGCCGGAGTGGATCGTCAACGCATCGAGCAGTTCGAGGCGCAACGTGGAAGAGAACTTGGCGAATCTGCACGATGCGCTAGAGACGGGCACTACCGACCGCGCGAGTGCTTCGACGCTGGATCACCAAAGCCGGGAGTCGAAGGAAAAGCGCCCTCTTGGAATCCCGACGGTGCAAGACCGGGTGGTGCAAGCCGCGCTGCGGAACGCGTTGGAGCCGATCTTTGAACGGGATTTTGCCGAACAGAGTTATGGATTCCGACCAAACGGGGCTGTAAGGATGCCCTGCGGAGGGTGTACGAACTGCTGGAAGCAGGGCGCACCTGGATCGTGGACGCGGACCTGAAAAGCTATTTCGATACGATTCCGCACGGGCCGATGATAAGGCGCGTGGAGGAAAAGGTATCGGACGGCAGAGTGATCGTATGCTGGAGTCGTACCTGAAACAGGATGTGATGGACGGGATGGAGAGCTGGACGCCTGAAGGAGGCACACCCCAGGGGGCGATAATCAGCCCGCTGCTCTCGAACATCTATCTTGACCCGCTGGACCACGCAATGGCCCAGGCCGGGTATGAAATGGTGCGCTACGCGGACGATTTCGTGATTCTCTGTCGGAGCGAGGCTGAGGCAAGAGAAGTGCTGGAAAGGGTGCAGGCATGGTCGGCGCAGGCCGGGCTGACGCTGCATCCCGTCAAGACAAGGGTCGTGATGCGCCGAGGAAAGAGGCGGCTTCGACTTTCTGGGATACCACTTCGAGCGGGGCATGAAATGGCCGCGTAAAAAGAGCCTGGACAAGTTCAAAGACACGATTCGCGGGAAGACCCGGCGCAAGAACGGCAACAGCCTGCGGGTTATCATCGAGGATGTCAACCGCACCACGCGGGGTTGGTTTGAGTACTTCAAACACAGCCAGCGAAACACGTTTTCCGAGTTGGATGGCTGGGTACGGATGCGGCTTCGGAGTATTCTCCGCAAGCGTCTGGGTCTCCAAGGTCGGGGCCGTGGCCGAGACCATCAACGCTGGCCCAATGCATTCTTTAGCAAGCGTGGGTTGTTTTGCCTTGTAACGGCCCATACGGAAGCTCGTCAATCCTGTCTCAGGTGAACCACTTACTGGAGAGCCGGATGCGGGAGATCCGCCAGTCCGGTTCGGAGGGAGGGGCGGCTAACCCCGCCCCTACCCCTATCCAGGGGGATGCACTGCGTCTGTGCCGGCTTGATTGCGTTCCGTTGTATCCACTCTCTGCTCTAAAGAAACCGTACAGGGTCTAGCCAAACTTGCAGCGTCGGAGTAGCAGCCGAACGTGGTGACCCCAAATCGAGGCGCTGACGAGGTGGAGTTTCTGCGGCAGGGTGACCATCTGCGGCTGGTTGTCCGGGGAAGCAGGCCGCGTAGTAGGCGAGCATGTCGCCGATGCGCATGTAGATAAACGGCTGCGTGTTTGCTCCGCCGTTCTTGGTGAACACCAGGTCGTCCGCCACATAGACGGCGGAGTGAATCGCTTCGCCGCCGGGGTGGAAAAGCACGATGACGTCGCCCAGGCGCCGTTCGGATTTCACGACATCGTACTGGGAGTCGAGGGTCTGTTTCACCACCTGCGGGTCACAGAAGCGGTCGTCGGGTGTCTCGTTGAAGAAGTTCAGCGCGGACCAGTGGCAATTTCGTTTGCTGTCGAGTGGATCTCCGCTTGTGTGGGGGAATGTCAGGATGCGTTTGCGGGCGAACGGCGGGAGCAGGTGCGCCACGTCGATCTTGCAGCCACCGGGCACCCGCGCCAGCGACTCGAACAGCGGCCGCAGCTCCTTGTTGTTGCCGTCATAGTCCCAATAGCTCGCCAGCTGGCCGATTTCGGAGTCGCGCGTGATGACGAGTTTGGCGAGCACGGTGATCCTGCGCGAGACGGTGCGGAAGAAGCGTGTGCGTTCGCGCGGGTCGCGATGGTGGACATGTAGGCTGTCGCGTCGGCAAACAGCAGTGCGTTGCCTTGCGGGTAGAGGAGGCCTCTGAACCCGTCGAGGGTCTTCTTGTTGAGACCGCTGTCCTCCAGGCGCTCATCGAGCAACTCGGGACGGAACGAGAAGGGTTGCGTCTGGTGAGTGTTCTCCTTGCTTCGGGCCAGTACGGCATAGACAGATTGGCGGGCCTTCGTGCTCACGCCGAGCACGAGGTCCCGATCGGGGACCACGGCTGTGGTTTCGGGCTTCTCCTCCCATGCCGCTTTCTGCAGCAGGGAGTCGCGCTGTGCGGGCGTGAAGTCGCAGGATCGGAAGAACTCCGTCAGTTGGGCTCGCGTCTGCCCTGTGAAAACCCACCGTTCGGGTTTATACTCGGTGGCCGTTTCCACATCGACGTATTCCTCCGGTGGTTCGATGGCGATGCGCGTGTACTCGAGGACACCCCACTGCCCCGGATTTCCGGTCGCGATGCGACGGAGATCCGGCGGCCGCATGTTGGCCACGACCGATTGGGTGACCATGGCGGCGCTCCCGACGAGAAAGATCGCGGCAGCGGCAATGCCGACACGACGCCATCGCAACGCGCGGCGCGGTGTCGGTGGC
>CAVWFY010000006.1:0-155147 GCA_963754485.1 uncultured Chloroflexia bacterium
GGAGCGGATCGCCGAGGGCCACGCCCTCGAGGAGCTGCGCTCGCTGCCCCAGATCATCGGCGCGGACGAGGCCGGGCCGGCGACCGCGCGGCGGCGTTGTTCCGCCACCTCACGTCGAACACGATCCGCACGAGCACGAAGGAAGCGGAGCTCACCAAGCTGTTCACCAACACGTGGCGCTACATGAAGTTCGCGGTCGCGAACCAGTTCTTCGCCATCGCGGACCAGGCGGGCGTGGACTACACGAACATCCTGCACGCGATCCGCGAGGACTACCCGCGCGCGGCGGACCTGCCCGGCCCGGGCTTCGCTGCCGGCCCCTGCCTGTTCAAGGACACGATGCAGCTGGCGGCGTTCACGTCGGACCACTTCCCCATGGGCCAGGCGGCCATGCAGATCAACGAGGGCATGCCGGCCTACATCGTCTCGGCGCTCGAGCGGCGCCACGGCAGCCTGCGCGGGAGGACCGTCGGCATCCTGGGCATGGCGTTCAAGGCGGAGTCGGACGACATCCGCGCCTCGCTCTCGTTCAAGCTCCGCAAGCTGCTGGAGTGGGCGGGCGCAAAGGTGCTGTGCACCGACCCCTACGTGGACGATGCGCGCCTGGTGCCGCTGGACGAGGTGCTGGAGCACAGCGAGATCATGGTCATCGGCGCGCCGCACCGCGCCTACCGGTCACTCGATCTCGCCGGTCGCGAGGTCGTCGACGTGTGGAACTGCCTGGGCGAGGGATCCGCCTCTAGGTGCACACTCCGTCGGGTCGGCGGCGACCCGACCCAGGCGATCAGGGGTGCCACCATCAACGGCAGGTTGATGAGCCCGTACGACGCGCTCAGCGACGAGTTTGCGGATCACGGTCGCGTAGTCGAGCCACATGGCGCCGAAGGGCAGCGCCGCCAGGCACAGGACGCCCATCGCAACCCACCAGCGACGTCGCTTGATGCCGATCAGCGCGAACGGCGCGAACGCGGGCTTGAACAGGATCATCACGCTCGGCCAGGCCAGGACCACCCCGGCGGCGATCATCGCGGCGACCCACATGTTGGTGTTGCCGTAGAGCAGCTGGGCCAGGGTCTGGGGCCAGGCGACCCCGAGGGCGATCAGCGGCCAGGTCCAGCGCGCGGGCCGGAGCCAGGCGATGCTCGCAGCAAAGACCGTCATCGGGATGGCCCACCACAGCACGGCGGGCAGGACAAGGAACGGGACGAACAGGTAGAGGGCGATAGGGCGGGTACAGGACGTCCACCAGCGTCTGCACCTGGTACGGACCGGCCAGCTGGTGCGGCAGGTAGAACTCGCCCGTGTCCACCCAGTTGTCTGGTGATGCTCCATGAAGAAGCGGTAGTCGGCGCCGATCGCCTCCTGCGAGGCCATGTACGGCACCAGGTAGGCGATCTCGGCCGCGGCCGCCACCGCGATGACGATCGTGATCGCGGGGAACGTGGCGTTCGCGAGGCGCGCGGCGTCTGGACATGCGCCTCGAGTGTAGAGTCAACGGCCGTCGGTCGGCCATCGGTTTGGCCATCGGGAGGATGCGTGAAGATCCTGGTCACCGGCGCCGCCGGGTTCATCAACGGCTATCTCGTGGAGGAGCTGCTCGCGGCCGGCCACGAGGTGGTCGGCGTCGACAACTTCAGCAAGTACGGCCGCGTCGCCAAGTCCTACGACGACCATCCCGGCTACCGCTTCGTGGAGGGCGACGCCAAGGACGTCCGGCTGCTGACGGAGCTCGCCGCCGACGTGCGACCAGGTGCGTCGCCGCGGCCGCGATGATCGGCGGGATCAGCTACTTCCACGAGTTCGCCTTCGACCTGCTGGCCGAGAACGAGCGGATCCTCGCGTCCACGTTCGAGGCGGCCATCGCGGCCCACAAGGCCGGGCGCCTGGAGCGGATCGTCGTCCTGTCGAGCTCGATGGTCTTCGAGAGCACGACCGTGTTCCCGACGCCGGAGGGCGCGGAGCGGACGTCGCCCGCCGCCGATCTCGACCTACGGCTTCCAGAAGCTGGCCTCGGAGTACTTCGCCCGCGGCGCCTGGGAGCAGTACCAGCTGCCGTACACGATCCTGCGGCCGTTCAACTGCGTGGGCATCGGCGAGCGGCGGGCCCTGCGGGACACGGACGTCATGAGCGGCAACGTGAAGCTCGCGCTGTCCCACGTGGTGCCGGACCTCGTGCTCAAGGTCCTCAAGGGCCAGGACCCGCTCCACATCCTGGGCGAGGGCAACCAGGTCCGCCACTACACCTACGGCGGCGACCTCGCCCACGGGATCCGGCTCGCGATGGAGTCGCCGGCCGCGGTCAACGAGGACTTCAACCTCTCGACGGCGGCGTCCACGACCGTGCTGGAGCTGGCCGAGGCGATCTGGACCAAGATCCACGGCGATGGCCGGCCGTTCCGCTACGTCGTCCGACCCGCCCTTCGACCACGACGTCCAGCTGCGCGTCCCCGACGTGCGCAAGGCCCGCGACGTCCTGGGCTTCGAGGCCACGACGACCCTGTCCGAGATGCTCGACGAGGTCATCCCCTGGATCGAGGCCGAGGTGGAGGCCGGCCGGCTGTGACGCTCGACGGGGGCGACCTCGACAGCGTCTACCGACGTCCGCTTCGGAGAGCGCGAGCACCACAGCAAGTTCGAGCTCTGGACCGAGATCGTCGACTGCCTCAGCCGGTGGATCCCCGACGACGGGGCCGTCCTGGACGTCGCCTGCGACCGCGGCTACTTCATCCGCAACGTGACCGCGCCGCGAGCGCTGGGCGACCGACATCCGCGACCTCGGCGACGCGTTCGACGGACGGTCACGTTCGTCCAGGCCGACGGGCTGAGCTCTCGTCCGCGCGTCCCGCGACCACTTCGACGTGGCCTTCATGAGCAACTACCTCGAGCACCTGCCCTCGTCGGACGCCGTGCTGCGACAGCTCGTCGAGGTCCGCCAGGTCCTCAAGCCGGGCGGCCGGCTCATCGTGCTGCAGCCGAACATCCGGTTCGTCGGCGGAGCCTACTGGGACTTCCTCGATCACAGGGTCGCCCTCACCGACCGCAGCCTGGCCGAGGCGGCCGAGCTCGCAGGCTTCCAGGTCGAGCGAGTGATCCCCAGGCTGCTGCCGTACAGCACCAAGAGCCGCCTGCCGCAGCACCCGCTGCTGGTGCGCGCCTACCTCCGGTTCTCCCCGGCGTGGCGCCTCCTGGGCAAGCAGGCCCTGATGGTCGCCCGGCGGCCGGACGACCCGTCGCCGTGAACCCTCGCATCGTCGTCCGGCGGTCCTCGGCGTGGCGGTCTCGGTTGTCGCGCTGGTGCTGGTCGCGCAGGGCGCCGACATCCCCGCCGCGCTCGGCGGCGTACTCGCGGTCGACCCGCGCTGGCTCGTGCTCCCGATCGTCGTGGTCATCGTGCAGCTGGGTATCCGCAGTGTCCGCTGGGCGATGCTCCTGACTGCCGTCGGACCCCGGCGCCTCGGGGCGCGCGACGTCGTCGGGCCACTGGCCGCCGGCTACCTCGGCAACGCCGTCCTTCCCGCGCGGCTTGGCGAGGTCGTGCGGATCGTGCTGGTCTCGCGACGCACCGGCGTGCCGGCCACGGCGGCCACGGCGTCCGTGGTCGTGGAGCGGGTGGTCGACCTGATCGCGCTGCTGGCGGTTGCGACGGTCGCCTCCGCGGTGATCGGAACGACCGGGTGGCTGCCGTTCGCCGGGATGCTCGCGCTGCTCGTGGCGATCGGCGTCGCGCTGCCGCTGGCCGCACCGATCGCCGATCGCCTGCCCGCGAGGCTGCCGGAACGCGCGCGCGACGTGCTCGACCGCTTCCTGCGAGCCTTCGCGGCGGCGCGACCGCCGGTTGTCGTGCGTGCCTGGCTGCTCAGCCTGCTGGCATGGTCGTGCGACGTGCTCGTCGTCTGGCTGTGCGCGCAGGCGCTCGGGATTGCCGTCTCGCCGGGGACAGCAGCCCTCATCGCCGCCGGGGCAGCCGTCGGCGCTGCACTGCCCGCTGCAGCCGGCTACCTGGGCACCTACGAGCTGGGCGCGATGACGATGGCGGCGTTCGCCGGTGTGCCGGCCGACGAGGCGCTCCAGATCGCGCTGCTCGCCCACGCGATTGCCGTGCTGCCGCTTGCCCTGGTGGGGTTGATCTCCGTCGTCGTGATGATCATCGTGCCGCCTGGTCCGGCCACGACCGACGCGGATGTGCGTGACATGCCGGGTCCCATGTCAGCTCGTGAGACGGCTCCGGAGCCCGCTCGACAGTGACGGATCGGCCGTTGCCCGGGACCGGGTCGCCTCCCACTGTCACGCCGGAGCTGTCGGTCGTCGTGCCCGTGTTCAAGGAGGGCGAGGCCGTCGATCCCGTCCTGCGTGCGCTTACCGCTGGGATCACGACGGACCACGAGATCATCGTGGTCTACGACTTCGACGAGGATCCGACCGTCCCGGTCATCGAGCGGCTCCACGCGGAGCTGCCCGCCATCCGGGGCCTGCGGAACGACCTGGGCCGCGGCGTCCTCAACGCGATGAAGGCTGGGATCGCGGCCACCCAGGGCGACTATGTCCTGGTCTCGATGGCGGACGGGTCGGACGAGCCGCACATCGTCGACGGCATGGTGGCTCTCGCTCGCGACGGGGCAGACGTGGTGGCAGCCTCGCGGTACATGGACGGTGGGCAGCAGCTGGGCGGGCCGTTCCTCAAGCGGCTGATGAGCCGGACCGCCGGCCTGACGCTCCACTGGTTCGGCGGCGTGGCGACCCACGACCCCACCAACAACTTCAAGCTCTACTCGCGACGGTTCCTTGACACCACGTCCATCGAGAGCACGGCCGGCTTCGAGTTGGCCCTGGAGCTCACGGTCAAGGCCACCCTCGCCGGCCGCCGCGTCGCCGAGGTGCCCACGACCTGGCGCGATCGCACGGCCGGGCAGAGCAACTTCAAGCTTCGCAAGTGGCTGCCCTACTACCTGCACTGGTACTGGGTGGCGATGAAGGGTCGCATTCGCCGGTCGTGACTGCCGAGGACGTTGCCCAGGCGATCACGTCCCCCGGCCGCGGCCCGGGGCCGCTCTCCTGGCGATCGGCACGGCTCCTGTTCACGGCGGCTGCGGTTCTCGCCGTCGTCCTGATCCTCGGCCTGACTGTGGGGCTTTCGTTCCACGGCGACGAATGGTCGTACATCGTGGATCGCCGACTCACGCTCGAGTCGATGCTGCAGCCCCACAACGAGCACCTCGTGTTCCTGCATGTCCTTGTCTACCGCGGCATCGTCGAGCTGTTCGGGACCGGTTCGTACCTGCCATTCCTAGCGGCCCTGATGGTCGCGCATGTCGCGATGGCGGCCGGCGTGCTGGTGCTGATGCGACGCGTGGCCCCCCTCGAGGGCGCCCTCGCCGCGGCCGTGCTGATGCTGCTCCTTGGGACGGGGTTCGACAATCTCGTGTGGGCGTTCCAGGTCGGGTTCGTTGGGGCCGCCGCTCTCGGGGTCTGGGCGATGGCTTGCGGCGACCGTCCCGTGTGGGCGGCCCTGCTCCTTACCATGGCCCTCTGGACGAATGGCGATGGTCTCTTCTACCTGGCGCCGACGGCGGTGCTCCTCGGGCGGCGCTGGTGGGTCGTCGCGATCCCGATCGCAGCCTACGCGCCGTGGTACGTCCTGATGGGTCGCGGACCTGCAACGATCGACGGCCCGTTCCTGGAGTACGCGCTGCGCTTGACGGGATCGGTGTTCGGCGGTGTGTCAGGGGTTGGCTGGCTGTTCGGTCTAGCGGTGGGCGCTGGGGTCCTGGGCGGCCTGGCGATCCGGCGCCCGTCCAGATTCGTGGTCGCGGGCGTCGTTGGGCTGCTCTCCCAGGTTGCGATCCTGGCCATCGGAAGGGCCCACTTCGGACCATGGCAGGCTGAGGCATCACGATACGTCTACGTCGCAGCGCCGTTCGTGTTCCTCATGCTGTCGGGCATTCGTCTCCCGCGCCCGGTGTGGGCCGGCGTGTTTGCCGTCGCTCTGACGTTGAACATCCTCGCGCTCCCTCGGGGCGTGGCGATCCACCACGAATCCGTGGACTACGACCGATCGATCACGATCGAGGAACGACTCGCGCCATTCCGCTAGCCCGGCTGGGTCTCCGGCCGGGGGTCCGCCCGACACTCGCCCCCGCCCCCAGCCCATTCGGACCACCTAGGGAGCGGACTCCAGTTCCAGCAGCCACTGGGGCGGGTTCTGGGCCCGGTGCAGTCGCCTCGTCGAGCGCTTCTGCCGAGACCGGCGGGACGAACCCCTGCGCGAGCGCGTCGGTCAGAGGCGAACCGTACGCCGCCATGAGCCGGCGCAGCTCGGACGGCGACGGGACCAGCACCAGGCTGAGATCCGGGTCGACTCCGGCGGGCAAGGGATCCGTGGTCCCGACCGTGACGAGCGCGCGGGTCAGCTCGGCCCGCTCGGCGAACAGGTCCCGACCGGCGATGAGCAGTTGGAGGTTCCAGGCCAGCGAGATGACCAGCGCCACGACGCCGGCGCCGACGGCCCAAGGCACCCGGCGTCGCTCGATCGTTGGCCGGCCGATAAGGCTGGCGATACAGATCAGGGCGAGCATGCCGGACAGGTACGTGTAGCGCGTGTACATCGCGGCATCGCTCCCGAGCTGGGCCCGGACGAGGCCGAGGATCGCGTACTCGCTCGCGATCGCGAGGAGGCACGCGACCGCCCGGGCCGGCACGTGGTGGCGTCGTACGGCCAGGACGATGATCCAGGCGACGACGCCGAGCCAGAGGACCGGCCCGACGAGGTTGCCCCACCCGGTCGCTCCTCCGAAGGCCGCCGCCAGCCCGTCGATCACGAAGCGCGGCACGGCCGCGATGCGCTCCGGGGTGAACGGGTTGCCATGTGTGGCCACCCCCGCCCTGCCGAGGACCAGGTACCACGTGCCGTACACCGCCACGGGCATGAGCAGCGGCACGATCCAGCGGCGCCGGCGGGGATCCAGGAGCAGGTCCCACCCGACCAGCGCGAGCATGAACAGGCCATACCCGGACGTCATGACCGCGATCGTCAGCAGGGCTGCGGCGGACCAGGCCCGTCGTGCGCCCGGCAGCGACGGCACGTCGTCCACGAGCAGCATGGCGCCGAGGCCGAGGGCCGTCGCCCCGACGAAGCCGACCTGCATCGCCCAGAACAGGTTCTCGAAGCCGCTCCCGAAGACCAGCACGATCAGGGTGATGCCGACCGCCACGACACGCAGCGTGCGGCGCCGGACCAGGGCGTACACCTCGAGCGCGACGAGGACGTGCAGTACGGCGAGCAGGGCGTGGTAGGGGACGTAGCTGATGGAGGCCGAAGAGTTCGAACACCGCCCGGTGGGTCAGGATCGTGAACCCGAGCCAGTGCTCGTTGAACGGCTCCAGGAAACCGGAGGGCGTGATGGAGCGTTCCGCGATCACGCTCCACTCGTCCGCGAAGAAGGTCAGCCCGAGGCCCAGCCCCACGAGCAGTGCGAACCCGCCGATTGCTGCAAGCCCCACGATGAGGTCGGTTCGGTCAACTCGCATTCGCGGAGGATCGGGAGCCGTGGGCAACATCTCGGCCATGTCAGCGGACACTCGTCGGCCACAGGCTATGGAGTGGCTGTCCCACGTCGTCGTACGCGTGTGGCTCGGACCGTCCGGTCCACAGCAGCACGATCACCGCGATCAGCGTGATGACCCCCGAGCCCAGCAGCGTCGCCGCCCCCAGGTCCGGGACTGAAAGCTCCGGGGCTGGCGCCGCCCAGACCAGGTTCGCCGTGAACACGATCGCGAAGGCGGCCCACGCGGCACCAAGCACGCGCGAGTTGGCGGCCATCAGCAGGAACACGAACGCCGGGTAGGCGTAGCGCTCGTGCATCGTGGTGAGGCTGACGAAGGCCACCAGCGTGATGGCCGCGAGGCCCAGCGCCAGGCCCTGGGGACTCGGGCGCCGGTAGACACCGGCGAACACGACCATGGCCAGGAGCCCGGCGATCGCGAAGCCGATGTGGCGGAACGTGATCGGCCCCAGGATCGCCGTGGAATCGACCACGAAGTCACCACCCGCGGCCAGCTCCTGGACGACCCACCACGGGTTCCACGCCCGCAGCGAGAGCACGTTGAAGATGTCGTTCTGGTACTCGCCGAGGTTGCCCAGGTACTTCACCGGCCCTCCCGCCGGGATGAACGGCAGCCAGACGAGCACGCAGACCAGCAGGCCCACCAGTGCGCCCTTGATCGTCCCGCGCAGGCCTTGCGTCGCCAGGAACCACGCCGCGAACGGGACGATGAACGGCAGCGCCTGCGGCTTGGTCATCAGGCTCAGGGCCACCAGGGCGGCGACCAGACTGGGACGGCCCCCGCGTGCCGCCAGGACCGCGAGCACGGCCGGCAGGACGTAGATGGGCTCGTACTGGCCCCACCACGCGGACACGTACCAGGTCGCCGGCCAGAGCAGCACGGCCCCCATCGCCGCCACGGCGGCCCACGGCCTGTCGCGGAACCACCAGCCCACGGCCACGGCGATGCCCAGGTCCGCGATGCTCGCCGGCAGCTTCATCAGGGCCGAGATCGCGGGATCGGACGCGTCCGTCACGGTCCGGAACGCCGGCTCCAGCCAGGCCAGGGCGCCCCAGATCCAGGCCATGACGGCGAGGAAGGTCAGGTTCTGGTCGTAGGCGTTGGGCCAGCCGTTGACGGCGATCCCGTGGACCCACAGGACGAACTGGTCCACGTCGCCGGCCAGCCCGCGGGCCGGCCAGACCCACATCCGGATGCCGATGCCCAGCGCGAACAGGATGGGGATGGCGATGGCGAGCAGGATCGCGAGGATGGACGAACCGCGGCGGCCGACGATCATCGGGCCGTCGTCCGCGCCGGGTCGCGTGGCGCCCAGGCGGTCATCACGTCAGGCAGGCGTCGTGACCCAGTAGCGCTCCGCCAGCCCGCCGGGCACCTTGCCGATGTCGCCGGTCCGGGCCGCGTAGCCGCGAACCGCGTCCGCCATCGCCTTGGTGCCGTCGAAGAGGCGCTCGATCTGGCTCTCGTACAGCGCGATCGCGCGGATCTTGCGCTCCAGCTGGTCGCTGATGTCCGCGAACTCCGCGCTGAGCGAGATCCCGGCCGGCAGGGCGTCGAAGGAGCCCTCGGGCATGTCCTCCAGGCGGCCGAAGTCCTCCCACCACGCGTAGGGGAAGTCCTCGTAAAGCACGATGCGGTTGGAGTAGTCCGGGCCGGGCATCACCCACTTGCGGGCGTCGGCGAGGAGCGCGAGGCCGGCGTCCCGGGCGAGCTGGTGGTCCACGTGACCGCCGATGCCCATCGGCAGGTAGACGCGCGACGGCTCCAGGCGGGCGATCTCGCGGCGGAGGATGTCCACGGGCGGCGGGATCGTCCGCGCGGGGCACGCCCAGGAGCTGGTCGTCGCCCTCGTAGCCGCGGAACACGGCATCGGGGAGGTCGAGCCAGACGACGGCGACCTCGGCGAAGGCCGCGAACCGCTCGTCCTCGAGGCGGCGCTGGGCCATGGTCTCGCCGGCGGCGGCCGCGTCCGTGAGCTCCGTGGTGAGGACCGCGCCCTGTGTCTGGACGTCGTCGGCGAGGGGCTGGCCGGCGAGCGACTCGTTGTGGATGTGCGCCCGGCGGTACCACGAGGAGCGCTGCCAGAAGCGCTTGGCGGCGGCGTCGGCGTCGCCCTGCGTGGCGTCCAGGCCCGCTTTCGTCGCCTGCCAGGGGGCCGCGGAGGAGTCCTCCGGGTAGTCGGCCTCGAGGTGGGCGCGGTTGAAGGCCTCGGTGACCGGCCAGACCGTCTTGTTGCCGAACCCCAGCGCCTCGCGCTGGTAGGGCGTCAGCCGGTCCGCGTCCCCGGTGCCGGAGTACAGCGTCAGGATCGTGACGTTCTGGCCGAGCTCGCGGAGGCTGGCGATGAGCCCGCCGCACGAGAGCGCGACGTCGTCCGGGTGGGGGGCAACGAAGACATGGGTCATGGCCAGCGGAGTATAGCCGGGCAGGATGGCCGGATTCCGCGGGTGCCGATCAGCCGCCGGCGGGCGGATTGGCGCCCTCGATCGCGCCGCCCGGGGGGCTGCGCAAACGGAGACCCTCGGTCAGGCGTCAGGGCTCCACGTGCGGTCCTTGGCGCGAGACGACGACGCACCCAGTAGCCGTGCCGCCCACCTCGCACGCGTCGCGACATGACGGGTGAGCCGAGCGGGCAACCGCCCGCCGAGCGCCACGATCGCCGGATCGGCGGCGACGTCGGCCAGCGCGTCAGGCGCCACCGCGCACAGGTGGAGAACACGCTCCCGTAGCGCTTCGGTGTCAACTCCGAGGCGTATGGCCGCGTCCGGCCACGGATCAACGTAGTTGTGCATCTCGTAGCCGTCGTCGAGCTTCATCGCCATCGCGAGGTCGTGGTCCCGCCAATAGGGCAGGCCCGACGTGATGTCGTATAGCGGCGCGAGGCGTGCCCCGCGGCCGGAGAGCAGGATCGAATAGTTCTTCGCGTGGGCGTCGGTGCCGGCAAGGATCCAGTTCCAGGCCACGCCATCGGCGAAGCGCATGATGTCGTGTTCTGCGGCGGAGGCGGGCAGAACCTTGCGGAAGAGCGCCGCGATGCGCGCGAGACCCGGCCCGCCATCACGCTCATACTTCCGCTCGGGCGGCACCGCGAGCGCCTGGCACAGGTCCTCCTGGTGGACCCGGATCCACTGGTCGCCGGCCTGTCGCCGGTCATACCGGGTGACGACGATCGCTCGTTCCGCGCCGAAGGTCATGACCGACGTGTCCGCGGCCGCCAGCCCCGCGCGACGTGCCGCCGCGAGGCACAGGTGCTCATTGACCTCCTGCTCGTGGAGCGCGTAGTCGTCGAGACGCGCGATCGGCGGCTTCACGATGTGGGTCGTGGGGATGCGCCCGGTCGGCACGCCCCAGCGGCCCTTCTCGAATAGCAGCGCTGTCTTGCGCTGTCGGCCTGCGAGGCTGAACTGGCCCAAGAACGACGGCCCGCGGGACGGGTCGCCAAGCCAGGTCGTCTCGTCCTCGCGCAGGGCGCGCAGCCTGGCCTCCACGTCGGCCTCCCTCAGCCACTCGATCGTGCCAGGACGCGCGAGGATGCCGTCAAGCCGCGAAGGGCGCACGAACTGCACGGCACCCGCGCAGTCCTCGCCGATCGGGGTCGCGAGCAGCTGGTAGGGCCCGATTGCGGCGACGCCGAACTGGCGGCCCCAACGGCGGAGCACGTCGGGGTTGTCAGGCAGGAGGCCTGTGAGCCACGGCGAGATGGTCGCGTGGGTATGCTCAGGGACCGCGAGCGGCATCGAGAGCGACAACGGCGTGGCCGCAGGATCGCGCCGGTAGCCGTCGTCGTAGACGAAGCGCAGTCGCCCGGCGCGCTCCCGGCGCAGGGCGCCTACGGCGACGCCATTGAGCAGGACGCACAGTTCGTCGTTCACCGCGTGGCCTCGTCGATGATCTCGTCGAGATCGATGACGTCGCCTGGCCGAACGATCACGGCGCCCGCCGTGAACGACCCGGCGCGAGCGCTCGATCCGGGTTCGACGAAGTCGAGCGCCAGGTCGAGCACCCCAAGGATGCGCAGGACCGTGTCGATGCTCATCCCGCCGTGTCCCGCTTCGAGAGAGGCGAGCGTGTTGCGCGAGACCCCGGTCATTGCGGCGAGGCGGGTCTGGGACAGTTGGAGGTCAGTCCTTCTCGCTCGGATTCGCGAGGCGACATCGTGAAGCGTGACGCCAGTCATGGTTGCTCCGTGCTGTCGAGCGGTGCGCGCAGATCCTTGGGCATGTCGGCCTGCACGTTTTCTTGGGCAGTCTAACATGCGCAAGTAAGTGGGCATCGTGATCCCAACTCACGGCCCGGGCTCCTTCAGCTGCTCCAACCCTCAGCGCCGACTAGCGGGACGAAGACGCACGCTCCGTCCGAGCGCTCCGTCCACTCGCTCCCGTGGCGCTCCACGATGAGCAGCAGCTGCTCCCGCCGGGAGCCCACGGGGATGACCAGGCGCCGTCCATCGCCCAGCTGGTCCCGGAGCGCCTGCGGGATGCGCGGCGCCGCTGCCGCGACGAGGATCCCGTCCCACGGGGCACCGTCCGGGAGGCCCAGGCTGCCGTCGCCGGCGGTGACAGTGACCCGGTCGGCGTAGCCCAGGCGGGCGAGGCGCTCGGACGCTTCCTCGGCCAGGCCTGGGCTCGCGCTCCATGGAGGTCACGCGGCAGCCCAGCTCCGCGAGGATCGCGGCCTGGTAGCCGGAGCCGGTGCCCACGTCCAGCACACGGTCCCCGGGGCCTGCGGCGAGCAGCTCGGTCATGCGCGCGACGATGTAGGGCTGGCTGATCGTCTGCCCAGCGCCGATGGACAGCGGGTGGTCCTCGTAGGCGTGGTCCCGGTCCGAGGCCCGCACGAAGGCCTCGCGCGGCACGGCCGCCATGGCGGCGAGCACGTGTGCGTCCGTGATGTCGCGGCCGCGGAGCTGGGCGGCGACCATCCGGTCCCGGGCGTCGCTCGTGCGTGCCCGGGTCTCGTCCATCGCCGCTGGCGTCAGCTCGCGGCTGGGCTCGGGGATTCCGGAGCGGCCGACGGGGCCTCGCTGGGAGCTGGCGAAGGAGCTTCGCTGGGTGCAACGCTGGGCGCCGCGCTCGGGGCGGTGCTCGGCGCCGCGGACGGGGCCGCGGACGGGGCGGTGCTCGGCGCCTCGGACGGGGCCGCGGACGGTTCGACCGACGGCGCGATCGTGACGATGGGTGTCGCGGCCGGCTTCGGCGTCGCCATGGCATCGCTCACCAGCCCGCTGTTCCCGAAGAGCAGGGCATACAGCAGGATGATCGCGAAGAGGGCCACGATGCCGATGACGAAGTACGCCGACGCACGGTCCGTGACGCGCACGGCGTCGTCGGCGGCGGTTGGGGCCGCGGCTCGCTGTCCGGGCGGGGTCCCCTTGGCCTTCTTGCCACCCGCCGCGCCGGCCGTGGCCGCCCCTGCGCCGATCGCTGCGGTCGCAGCGACTGCGGAAGCCTCGTCGGCTTCGTCGAGCGCCATGAGCTCGTCGCCCGTGAGGTCCCCGAGGTCGTCGGCGTCGAGTTCCTCTTGGACCGCAGCCTGCGGCTCGGGCTCGGGCTCCGGCTCGGGCTCGGGCTCGGGCTCCGGCTCGGGCTCGGGCTCCGGCTCCGGCTCGGGCTCCGCTGCGGTTTCGGGCGGGGCCTCCGAGGCGGCCTCGGGCTGGGTCTCGACAGCGTCCGGCGGGGCGGCGGCGTCGGCCGCGGCCTTGGGATCCGTCGCGCCCTCGGGATCGATGGCCTCCGGGTCGCGCTCCTGATCGGTCATCCGGGTGTAGGTCTCCTCTCCGCGGGCGCACCTGGTGGGTGTCGCCTCACGCGGCCGTCAGTGTAGCGAGCGTACCGCCTTCGGGGTCGGCTCGGCTATCAGTCATCCTGGACAGCGCACGCCACTCCGCAGACCAGAAGTGCCAAAACTATAGCGTGTAGCTATACTATCGGCATGAACCGCTATCGACAGCTCGTCGCGATCGCCGCAGACCACCACGGGCTGGTCACGTCCGCAGCCGCCGCCGCCGATGGCGTGCAACCTGTGCTCCTCGTCCAGATGGCCAGGCGCGGTGTTCTCGAGAGGGTTGCCCGCGGTGTCTACTGCGTGCCCGAGCTCGCGGGCGACCCGCTGGCCCAGTACCAGGAGGCCCTCCTCATGCTGCCCGGGGCCGTCCTGTCCCACGAGACCGCCCTCGATCTCCACGACCTGTGCGACGTCAACCCACGCCAGATCCACGTGACGGTGGCCGCGGGGGATCGGATCAGGAAGATGCTGCCGGAGTGGCTCGCCGTCCACCACGGACCGCTCGAGCCCGAGGACGTCACCGGACACGAGGGTCTCGCCATCGTCACGCCGGCACGCGCAATTGTCGACGGCATCACCACCGGGCTCGGCGACCGGTTCGTTGATCAGGCCATCGGGACCGCACACGAGCGCAACCTGCTGACGACGCACGAGGAGCTGGGTGTCGAACTGGCTCGAAC
This sequence comes from uncultured Chloroflexia bacterium, assembly GCA_963754485.1. Taxonomy (GTDB): domain Bacteria; phylum Chloroflexota; class Limnocylindria; order Limnocylindrales; family CSP1-4; genus CAIXZV01. The sequence continues at coordinate 14,025 of CAVWFY010000006.1, forward strand.
GGCGGCGCGGGCACGGCACCTCCAGAGAGCCCCCACCGAGTGAGTAGCTTCCCGAAGGCGAAGCGGCCGGCGAGTGCGAGGATCCTCGACGCCTGGATCCGGGATTGGGCCCGCAACGAGGGTCAGATCTCCGAGCGGATCCGACTCGGGGTCGGGTTCATGGTCGTGTCGGCGTCGCTCGCGCGGATGCGCGCCCAGGACGGCACACCGCTCTTCGTCCTGAAGGGCGGCGTCGCGATGCAGCTCCGGTTCGAGCACCGCGCCCGCTCATCCGCCGACATCGACATGATCTTCCGCCGCGACCTCGGCCTCCTGGAGTCGACCCTCGAGGATGCACCCCGCTACCCGATCGGCGACTTTGTCGTTCGCGCCGTGGGCAAGCCCCACGCGCTCGGCCCAACAGGCGCCGTCCGCCAGCCCCTCCAGATCCAGTACGGCCGCACGCCGTGGAGCAGGATCTACCTTGAGGTCTCTCCGCCGGAGGGCGGTTCGGCCGCGATGGATCAGCTCGAGGTCCTGCCGCCGACCCCCGACCTCACCGTCTTCGGCCTGGATTCGATCGAGCCGATCCCGTGCATGTCCGTCTCCTACCAGATCGCGCAGAAGCTCCACGCCTGCACCGAGGTGAAGCCGGGCGAGGATAACGACCGGTTCACCGATCTCATCGACCTCCAGCTCCTCCAGGAGCTTGTCGACGACTGGCACTCGGTCCGCACCGCGTGCGAGGAGGTGTTCGGGTTGCGCGCGAAGCACCCCTGGCCTCCGGCCATCGTCGTGTACGCGTCCTGGACCGAAGCGTATGCCGCCTCGGCGATCGCGAACCGATTCCCGGTGACCGACGTCGCCGAGGCCGCGGCAAATGTCGACGCGCTGATCGCGAGGATCAAGGGCGCCTGACGCGGGGCGACTGGGCGCCGCTCAAGCGTCCCGGACGGCGCGTACGAACAGGCCCGCGATCCCGGCGACCACGGACACGATGCCCGCCACGAAGATCACCGCTCCAGCGTCGACCACGGTCATCGCCACGCCGGAGAGCGCCATGGCCAGGCTCATCCCGCCGAACACCAGCGCGAAGCGGAGGCTCACGACGCGCCCCATCAACTCGGGGGGCGTGCGCTCCTGGAACAGCGTCTGGCTCGGGATCACGAACGCCATGTTCGCGACGCCCATCCCGAAGAACAGCCCCAGGACGAGCGGGATGCTGTCCACCACGCCCGCCGCCATGGCGCCCAGTCCGAACGCGATGTAGGCGCCGATGATGAGCTTGCCCTTCGGGGCCCGGCTGGCGATGGCCCCCAGCATGAACCCGCCGACCAGGCTGCCGACGCCGATCGCCGTCTCCATGAAGGCGTACGTGCCGCGATAGGCCTCACTCTGTCCCGGCGTGATCTCCTTCGCGAGGATGATGCCTGCCACCGTGAGGACGCCCAGCGAGAACTGCCCGGCCGTCCCCTGCAGGGTGTTCGCCAGCAGCACCGTCTCCTGGCGGAGGAACGCCCAGCCGGTCTTGATGTCGTCGGCGATGCTCGCCCGAGTCGCGGGCGCCGCCTTGTCGGCGTCGTCCGCTGTCGCATCGACCTCGTCCACGTCATTGCTCGAGGCCCGGCGGACCAGGGGCGGCACGACCATCGTGGCCAGCAGGGTCGCCGAGGCGAGGTAGGTCACCGCATCGAACCAGAAGGCGAGCGCGAGCGACGACAGGAGGAACACCACGAACAGGCCGGCGATCGGGTAGAGGATGACATCCGCCAGCGTCTCGCCCACCCACATCGCGGAGTTCGCGGGCAGCAGGTCCTCCTCGGGGACGATCCGCGGCAGGATGGCCTGGCGGGCGGGGCGGAAGAAGATCGAGATCGTGGTGATCACGAACACGAGCGGGTAGGCGAGCCAGACGTTGTACAGGATCGCCACGGGCACCAGCATCACCGCGGCGGCCCGCAGGATGTCCGACACCACCAGGACCTGCTTCTGGTCCCAGCGGTCGACGTAGGCGCCGGCGATCGGGGACAGGATGAGGTTCGGCACCATGCCCACGAAGAAGGTCATGGCGACCGCCAGCGGCGAGTCGGTGACCTCGTAGACGAAGGCGGCCAGGGCGATCTGGTTCACCCGGTCACCGAACAGGCTGATCATCTGGCCGGTCCACAGGGCCGAGAAGGACGGGTTCAGCGCGAGGCGCACGTAGGGGTGCTGGCGGGCGCGCTCAAGCCAGGAGGGACGCGCGGGGACCGGGATCGCGATGACGACGCCGGGCGCCATCGTCCGATCGCGAATCGTGCCGGCGGCGCGCAGCCCCCGGAGCGCGAGCGCGGCCGTGCGCGACTCCGTGTCGGCGGGCGGCAGCGGGGCGAGCGCGGGCGATGCGAGGCCCATGCTGCTCGCGCCCATCATCATCGGCCGTTCGAGCGCGAGCGCCTCGTCCAGCGACGGGGTCAGGCCGGTGCCTGGCCGGATGGCGATCCCATCCTCATCGACCGGCGGTGGCGCTCCAGGCAGGCGCAGCGTCCCGGCCAGGCCCAGGTAGCTCCCCTCGCGTGCGCCATCGACCACGCGCTGGACGTCCTCGGGCGTCCGGAGGATCGTCGCGAACAGGAAGAAGGCCAGGCCAGCGGTGAGGAATAGGTCACCGAGTGACGCAACGTTCTGAACCGGCCAGAACGGAATCGGGATGATGTCGGCGAGCGGGCCGAGGCCGAGCAGGAATTCGGGGCCAATCTCGGCAGTGAGCTCGAAGTGCAGGACCGAATCGATCGGCCCCTGGATCCCCGACATCTCGTACGCCGGCGCCCAGACCGGCATCCGGCCGCCGTTCGCCAGGATGGCGAGCCCGTTCGCGGTGATACCCACCATCGCCAGCGCGAGGCCCGGGTACCAGCGGTTCTTCCAGAGGACGAACAGCAGCAGGCCGTACGCGAGGGCGAGCAGTGGCATCCGCAGCGCCTCTGCCATCGGCAGCCCAAAGCCCAGCGCCGCCTCCACGGCGAACCGGAAGATGACCGCGACGAACAGGAGTGGCAGGAAGCGGAGCCGGATGTTCGCCAGGTTCTCGAGCCGGCCACCCAGGAGCAGGCCGAGCACGAGCCCGAGTGCAATACCGGTGATCAGCATCTCGCGATTGTGGAGCCCGCGGGGGCCCGCGTGCTCAGTGCGGTTCGGCCGGGGCGGTGGCCGGCCCCGTCGGCGGAGTCACGCTGGTTTGCGCGACGGCGGGAGCCGCGGCTGTCGCGGTCGCCGACGCGTTGCGGTTGGCGTGCTGGCCGATCATCGGGACGAGCCGCGGCTGGGTCGTGCGGCCGGGATCCTCCACGCCCTCGACCCAGTGAGTCTGGACGAAGGCGTCCACGATCCTGGGGTCGAACTGGATGCCCGCGAACTTGCGCAGCTCCGCGATCGCCTGCTCCGCGGTCAGCGGCGTCATCCGGTACGGCCGGGCGGCGGTCATCGCCTCGAACGAATCCGCCACGTGCAGGACACGGGCCAGCAGCGGGATCTCGTCGCCGATCAGGCGATCCGGATAGCCCGACCCGTTGTACCACTCGTGGTGGTGGCGGATGATCGGCAGCTCGCGCGCCAGGCGCGTCACCGGTGTGATGATCTGCGCTCCCAGGACCGGGTGTGAGTTCATCATCGCCCGCTCTTCCTTGTTCAGGAAGTCCTGCTTGAGGAGCACAGCGTCGGGTACGCCGATCTTGCCGACGTCGTGGAGCAGTCCGCCCCACTCCAAGGCTTCGAGGTCCGCCTCGCCCAGCCGCAGCACGCGCCCGATGTCGCCCGCGATGTCCTTGACCCGCTCCGAGTGTTTGGCGGTATACGGATCCCGCTTGTCCACGGCCGCGGCGAGCGCGCCGATGGTCTGGGTGAACATCTCGCGCATCTCGGTGTAGTTCTGGTACGCGAGGCGCGTCATGTAGAGCGGCAGCGCAAACAGCAGGCTGGCCCACGCGGCGATGATGTAGATCTGCGCCATGAGCCACCCGATCGGCGCGATGCTGAGGATGCTGGCGGCGACACCGCGCGCCTCGCCTCGAATGACCCCACTCGTGCTCTGACCCGTCCGAAGCGAAACAAGAACAGCCGTGAGGCTGGCATTGAGCGCTAGGAACACGCCACCGCCGATCATCGCGGCCAAGAATGCTATGGGGTCTTGCAGCTCACGACCGGGCACGCCGAACCCCCTCATCACAAGGCCGGCCACGACAGCCGGCATGACCACTCCACCTCGGTTCGCAAGCGTGCCGTACCAGGGGATCTTGAGGCGGATCTCACGCACTTCGGTGGTGCCGATGAGCGCGACCCAGGCACCAGCGGTTGGCCCACCCAAGACCGTGGCTGCCATGAGTGTTGAGACAGAAACGGCGAAACTCGCCCCACGCGGCATCCGCACTGGCAGTGCTTGGGCGATCAGCGTGACGACAATCCAGAAGAACAGGCCGGCGATGAGCGCTGCCTGTTCAGGAAGATCATTCGGGGCCAGCGCGAGGTCTGCTCCGAGAGGAATCAGAAGGGTCGTGCCAATGAGCGCAAGCGCGCCCATTGCCACGACCCCAGTGATGTAGAGCTTCAGGTTCCTCGACATCTGTCCCCAGTCCCCGATGTGTATCGGGACTCTAGCCCGTCCGCCCTATTCGAGTGAACAGGACTTGAGTACTGAGGTGAGGTCTAGGTCAGAAGCCCTTCAGCGACGCACCCCCGGCGAGCGCCAAAGCGGCGACTGCGCTGAGGGCGGCCAGGAGCCGCATGAGGCGATCCTTCATCGGTCGATCCTCCGCGTCCCTGTCCTACCAGCCCTTGAAGACCTGGGTCGGTGCCACGCTCGTTCCTCCTTGCGGCCTCCGTGTCCTAAGAACACGAAAACCGACCTGACTCGAAAGTCGGTCGGTTGCACTACTCGCTCCACCCCCACCCTAAGTGCCCATTTCAGGTGGGGGCATCAGCGCGTCCGAGCGTTCATTGATGCACGGTACGGAAGTACTAGTGCGAGGCGGACTATAGGTACCGGTGACCGCACCGGTCAATACGCAACCCTACCTATGCCCACTGAACCTCTCGGCACACCGCAGTGAGCACGGCTCAGATGGGTGACCGTCAGATATCCCCATACGGTGGGGGCTCAGCTCCGAGTTCACTCCGCAGGTAGGCGGCGTAGTGGGCGTACTGCTCCGCGGCCGCCGAGTGCCATCCGCCGAGCTTGTATGCCCGCAGCAGCTCAAGCTCGATGGCGTCAGCCGCGGGGTCGACTGCCAAGACTCGTTGAGCGAGCGTGATTGCACGCTCCGGATCGCCGTCCTTGGTGGCCGCCCTGACACCCACCTCTACGACTCCCAGCACCGCTGCGTGAAGGTTCTCGCGGTAGCTAGTCGCCCAGTCCTCGTAGGCAAAGTCGAGCGCATAGGTACCGCGATAGGCGGCAACCAGCTCCTCGACGGCCGCCGTATCTCCCCGTCGAACACCGGCAACGAGCCTCCAGCATCGTTGGCTATCCGCGTCCACCAGGGCTCTGTCGAGCGTCAGGACATCCCCGTCGAACTGGAGATATCCAGCGCTCACGCCTTCTCTGTATGTGGGCTCAAAGACCCGTCGAAGGTAGTAGATCGTCTGGTGAAGGGAGTTCACCGCCGTGTCCGGACTGAGGTCGGGCCAGATTGCATCGAGGGCCTCATCGCGAGTGCACGCCATTCCCGGACGCGACGTCACGAAGCACAGGAGGCCGAGCACCTTGCGCCGTAGGGTCCGCTTCTGCACTTGACCACCAATCACGATGCCCACAGGTCCAAGATCTCGCAGGAGAACTTGTGGAGCCAGGCGGCGCGTGATTTCGGCCGCCAGAGGCCGTAGCCACTTTCGGGATGACGCCGCCGTGCGCATGGCAGCTGCGTCCGCCTTCGTTCCTATCTCACAAAGAAGCTTGGCCGCGGTTGGATCGGAGAGATACACGAGCCGTAGGGCCGTGACCCACCGATCTGGTCGGAGGTGAGCCTCTCGCCAGACCCGGTCTCTTGTCTCTGCGCCGAAGCTGGGCATGCTCCGACTCATCTCCTCCGCCAGCACGGAGAGGAGATGAGTCTCCTCCGGTAGTAGTTGGCCGATGGGGCTGTCGACTCGGCCGTCACGAAGCCCTCGCAGCAAGACGACAAGCAGCTCTTCCAGCCGTGAGCCTTGCGCCTTGGCGATCCGAGCCAGGTCCGCAATTCGCTCATCCGCAAGCTCAGAGCCGTTTGCGAGCAGGATGCCTGGTCTCCGCGAGGCCCATGCGGAACTTCCCGGCCGCGTCATGCAGTGTGTCGTTGGCCATCGCGAGTCGATGCGCCGCGGCCACTGGGTCGCCTCGACGGAGCGCCAGGGTCGAGGTTGCGACGGCCCAGGCACTCCGGTAACCGGCGGCCAAGGCGGAGTCCCCGACCTGGGCTGCGGCCGCCTCGGCCATCTCCAGTGATCCGTAATCCCCGAACAGCCGGGCCGCCTCAGCTGCTGCCTCGTCGCGGGCTGTCGGTGTGGTGGCCTGCTCGACCAACGCACCAAGCCGATCGAGCTCCTCGACATGCCCGAGTTGGATGAGTGCGGCCGCCCGGACCGCCGAGGCCGCCACCCTCTCGGGGCTAGACGAGGAAGACCCTAGGTCGACCTCTGCCCGAGCCGCGATCCGACCGGCCTCGTGGGGCTTTCCCTGCCAGAGGAGGATCCCTGCAAGGTTCAGTCGAGTAACCCCGGCATAGCGAATGTGTCCAGCCGCATCCTGGACGACAGCGAGTTCAGTCAGGAAGTCCGCAACAGCGGACATGTCTCCTTCGACTTGCGTGCTCGATACGGCCACTGTGGCTTCAGCCACTTGGCGCTCCGCCGGGGAAAGGTTGCCCCCAAGCGCCCGTGAAGCCAACTCAACGGATCGTCCGTCAAACCCGTGTCGCGCAAGGATCGCGGTCAGGCTCAGCAGAGCAAGGCCCGCCTTGTCCGTATCTTGGGTCAGGTCTGAAGCGTGTTGCGCTAGGTCGATCGCTCGCGCCAGGTTGCCGCGTTCGAGCTCCAGACGAGAGCGGAGGATGAGAGCGTCCGCTCGGTGGATTGAACCCGCGGAGCCATCCAAGAACTGGCGCGTTTGCTCCAGAAGCCCGGCAGCAAGTACTGACGAGACTGAGGCATCCACTATCTCAGCTGCCGATGCAGCGTCACCTGCCTCGCGGAAGTGCCAGGCCGCAGCGAACCAGCTCGGACGAACGCAGCGCTTCAGCGATGGTTCGATGGAGCTTCCTGACCGCCTCGTCGCCGATCTCGGCCGTGAGGCGTGCGACCAGGAAGTCGCGGACCAGGGGGTGGAAGCGGTGCGGTGACTCGCGGTCCGGGCGCGACAGGAGACCCAGGCGGTCCGACTCGCGGATGGACGCGGCGACGGCCTCGGCCGATCGCTCGTCGACCAGCATGGCTGTCTCGACATCGACGGCCATCAACACGGCGACCCGCGTCAGGAAGTGCCGGAGTTCGGCCGGAAGGGTGGCGAGGACCTCTTCCGCGAGGAAGTCGTGGAGGTCGCCGCGTGACGCGTCGAGATGCTCCACGAGCTGCCGAGGGTCATCCTGCTCCTCCAGGCTGGTTCGGACGAGGGTGAGCAGCGCCGCCCAGCCATCGGTTCGATCGTGGAGAGCGGAAACGAGATCCTCGTCCAGCGGGTGGTGGTACGCGTCCCGGAAGAGCTGTGACGTCTCCTGGACATCGAAACAGAGGTCCGATCCGGCGATCGTCATCACGCCGCCCCGTGCCCGGATCCGACCCATCGGCATCGTGGGCTTGGAGCGGGTGGCGATGATGAGGGAGAAGCCGGGTGCCGTCCTGTCGAGCAGGGCGCGCACGATGGGTTCGGTCTCCGCGCAGCCGTCGACGACGTGGTAGTCGTCCAGGATGAGCGTCAGCCCGCGAGCGCTGCCGATGCCGAGCTCGGCCATCTCGCGGGCGATGCTGACGGCGAGGTCCTTCGGGGTGGGTCCCCCGGGGCCGAGCGAGAGCAGCATCCTGAAGGTATCCGGGGCGAACTCGGGATCCAGCTCGCGTCCACCCGCCACCAGGTGGCGGATGAAGGTGAGCCAGTCGCGGTCGTCGGGTTCTAGGCGGTACCAGGCCGTGTGGCGCCGCGTGAGGCCGGCCCAGTCGGCCAGAAGGGTCGTCTTGCCGAAGCCCGCCTCGGCGACGATCAACCCGAGACGCCCCGCGGCCGCCGTGTCCAGCCAGGAGTTGAGCCGCTCCCGGGACAGGGTGTCATCACGCCGTGGTGGGCGATGGATCTTCGCCGGCTGCACGGGGAGCGGGTTCATCGGGAACCCCGCGCCGAGCAGCATGGAACCGCCCAACCCCGGCCCGACCGCCACCAGCCCATGCCCGTTGCCCGCACCCCTCGACGGCGGCGCCGGCGGAGCACTGGGCTCCGGTGCCGTGCCACCGCTGGCGGCAGACGTTACGGCAGGTTTGGGGGTCGGTGACGGGCGCTTCGGCACGCTCGTGCCGGGACGCACGGGATCGATGGTGGTCGGGGTGCGGTGACGATCAGGCCGCCGGGTGGTCGGGAGCATGCGGGGCATGGTGCCGGGGGCCGCTCACCGCGCGCTTATCTGGCGGAGGCGATTCCGACCGGTTTGGGAGAGCCGATGAAGCTCCGGGGAGGGTCAGCCCTCGTATTCGAACCCGATCTTGAGCTGCACCTGGTACTCGACGATCTCGCCGTGCTCGATGCGTGCCGTTGACTTCACGACCTCGATGGTCCGGATGTTCCGGACGGTCTTGGACGCGGTGGCGACGGCCTGGCGGGCGGCGTCGCTCCATGACTTCGGGCTCGTCCCGACCATCTCGCGAACGATGATCACGCCCACTTCACTCCTCCTGCTGATGAGGGGGTCAGCATAGGCCACGGGGGCGCAGCATCCGCTCAGGCCGAGGCGGAGGTCTCCTCGGCGCGGATCCTGTCGAAGCAGCTCGAGCAGTAGATCGGCCGATCGTTGCGCGGCTGGAACGGGACCACCGCTTGACCGCCGCCGCCCGGTTGACGGCGTCGCGCGGAACCGGATGAGCGCCGGCGGCGTCGAGGGTTCCATGTCGAAACGCCTTGCCCTCCCCGCCGTCCTCTTCCTCGCCGCGCTCGGGGTTGCCGCCTGTTCATCCGGGGGCGCCTCGGCGCCATCGGCGCCATCCTCGCCGTCGCCGGAGTCCCCATCCATCGCGCCGAGCCCCACCGTGGGTGCGATCGCGCATCCCACCGGGACGGACGAGATCGTCCTTCGCTACGAGGACATCGGGGGCTTCACCCCGCCCGAGTGGCAAGCCGCGCGTCTCCCGTACTTCACGCTCTACGGCGACGGGCGGGTGGTGTTCCAGCAGACGACGGCCGAGATGCCGGCCCGCGAGGACAACGTCTTCGTCGGGCAGCCGCTGCGGACCGCGCTGCTCAGCGAGGACCAGGTCCAGGAGCTGCTCGAGTACGCCCTGACCGAGGGCGGCCTCGCCATCGCCAGGACGGACTACCCGAACGCCATGATCGCGGACGCGCCGACGGCCGTGTTCACCATCAACGCCGCGAACGACAGCAAGACCGTGTCCGTCATGGCCCTCGGGATGGAGAACCAGCCCGGGCCGGACACGCTTGGTCCTCAGGCAGTTGGCCACCCTGGGCGAGCGTCTCCGGGACTTCGACCAGGGAGGCACCCTGCCCAGCGAGTCCTACCTCGCGCCCGCGTACCGGGGCGTGATCCTCGAGCAGCAGGGAATCCAGGGCGTCCAGATTCGCGAGTGGCCGTGGGTGGACATCCAGCCGTCCGACTTCACGCTCCCTGCAGACCCCAACGCGCTCCAGCAGGGCACACGCACGCTGACGCCCGAGGAGGCAGCGGCCGTGGGCGTCCCGGGCTTCGAGAACGGGATCATGTCCGGCGTCTACCTGCGTGCGTCTGATGGGACGGTCTATTCGCTGGTCATCCGGCCGCTGCTGCCCGACGAGACGAAATAGGCGCCGGCGCGCGCGTCAGTTGACGTCCGCGAACCGGTCCCCGGCGTAGTTGACGAAGCGCGTCTGCGCCTTCTTGAACCACAGGTCGATCTCACCGGTGGGGCCGTTGCGGTGCTTGGCCAGCTTCAGCTTGATGACCTCACCGTCGGTGACCTGGTCGTCTGAGCCTCGCTCCTTCTCCCGCCACAGGAACATCACGAGGTCCGCGTCCTGCTCGATGGAGCCGGATTCGCGAAGGTCCGAGAGCCGTGGCTCCTTGGACTCGCGCATCTCGGGCTGCCGCGACAGCTGGCTGAGGGCGAGAACGGGGACCTTGAGCTCGCGCGCGAGCGCCTTGAGCCCGCGTGAGATCTCGGCGACCTCCTGGACCCGGTTAGCGTCCCGGGTCGTCGTGGACGACTGCATCAGCTGGAGGTAGTCCACGATGACGAGGTCCAGTCCGGTCTCTGCCTGGAGCCGCCGGGCCTTGGTGCGCAGCTCCATCGTGGTGATGTTGGGCGTGTCGTCGATGTAGATCGGCGCCTCGGACAGCGTGTTCATCGCGGGCGCGATGCGGGTGAAGTCGAGCTCGTCGAGGAAGCCCGTGCGCAGCCGCTGCGAGTCGATGTTCGCCACTGACGAGAGCAGGCGCAGGACGAGCTGCTCCTTGCTCATCTCGAGGCTGAACAGGCCGACGCTCTTCTTGTCCCGTGCGGCGGCGTGCTCGGCGATGTTGAGCGCGAGGCTCGTCTTGCCTACGGAGGGGCGTGCCGCGAGGATGATCAGGTCGCTCTTCTGGAGGCCGGTGGTGAGGGTGTCCAGATCGCCGAAGCCGGTGCGGATGCCGCTCAACTCGCCGCGGTGCTCGTGGAGGTAGTCCAGCCGGTCGTAGGCGTCGTGGAGGAGGCTCTTGAGGGCCGAGAATCCGGGGACGACGCGGCGCTGGCTGACGGCGAACAGCTCCGACTCGGCGCGGTCGATAGCCTCCTGCGCCTCTGCCGGGTCCTCGTAGCCGATGCCGGCGATCTTGCCGGCCGCGGAGATCAGGTTCCGCAGGATCGCCTTGCGCTCCACGATCCGGGCGTACTGCGCGGCATGGACGGCCGTGGGCGTCTGATTGGACAGCGTGCCGAGGTAGGCTCGCCCGCCGATCGCCTCGAGGTCACCGGTCCGCTCGAGTGCCTCCGCGACGGTGACCACGTCCACCGGCTCGCGCCGCTCCGAGAGCTCGATGATCACGGCATAGATGCGGCCGTGCGCCTGGCGGTAGAAGTCCTCGGGCTTGAGGAAGTCCGCGACCTCCAGGACCGCGTCCCGGTCGATGAGGATCGACCCGAGCACGGACTGCTCGGCTTCGATGGATTGCGGGGGCAGGCGATCGATCACGACGCGCGCGGACTCCGGGCAACGGGGAGAGGATCAGATAGTCGCCGGGCGGCCGCGGTGCGGCATCCACGAAGGTGGGCTCTGATGCCCTGCGTCATCCACGGACTTGCCCGGAATGTGGACGACGTGTGGACGGAGCTTCAGTCCAGCCTCAGTCCAGCCTTCGGATCACGCCGATGAGCTTCCCCTGGATCCGCACCGAGGGGTAGAACTGGGGCGGGTAGTCGGGATTGGCCGGCTGGAGGCGGATACGGTCCTTCTCGCGGAAGAACCGTTTGAGCGTGACGGCGTTCTCTTCAACCTGGGCGACGACGATGTCGCCGTCCCTGGCCGTGTCCTGCTGGCGAATGACGACGAAGTCCCCGTCAGCGATATGGGCCTCGATCATCGAATCCCCGCGCACGCGCAACACGTAGGCCTCACCGGCTGGCGCGAGGATGTCCGGGACGGCGAGCGTCTCCGACACGTCCTGGTACGCCTCGATGGGACCGCCGGCCGCGATCTCACCGATGATCGGCAGGGTGTGCGTCTCGCTGGGCATCGACTGGGGCATGAGCTCCGGGCCCAGGCCCAGCATCAGCGCCGCCGTGGGCGTGAGGCGGATGGCCCGCGACTGGGCCGCCCCACGCTCCAAATAGCCCTCCTTCTCGAGGACCTGGAGGTGGTGATGCACCGCCGACGTGGACGCGAGGCCGACCGCCTTGGCGATCTCGCGCACGGACGGGGGATAGCCGCGCGCGCGTATCGTCGCTGCGATCACGTCCATGATCTTCCGCTTGCGTTCCGCGTCGTGACGGGTCACGGGGCGTCTCCTTGTGGTTACCCGTGATCATACCGAACGGACGTTCGATGTCAACTCGGTTTCGGTGCGACACTCGGTTTCGGTGCGACCCGTTGCCGCGCGGCCCGTTCCCGTGCGGCCTTGCGCGTGGCGCATGGAACGGCCCGCTGATGCTGAGTGCGTGCACGGCAGACATGACGGCGACGGGGACCTGGCGATTGGGTGGCTCGAATGGCCTGGAGACCGCCGAGAGCGTGCGCGCGGTGCAAGTCGGTGGCTTGATCGGCCGAATTCCATGCGCCCCGCGCACGCACCCAGGCGCCGCGCGACGGGACCCTGCGACGATGCGGAGAAGGGCCGGTGCTACCATCGCCCTCCCCGGGTTCCCAAGCGGACCTTGGGATCGACGTGAGGAGCAGGGTGGCTCGAGGATCGCGGACAGACCGCGAGGATCAGACGGCATCGATCGAGGGTCGCCGCAAGCAGCGGATCGGCCTTCGGCGGCTGCTGGGCGTGGCCGTGTTCCTGCCCCTTGCAAGCCGGGCGCCGCTGTATGGGCGCCTGTTCTGGGAGCTGGTCCGCGACGACCGGACGCCCGTTGGGCGGAAGGCGCTCCTGGCTGGTGCCCTGGGGTATCTCGTGCTCGGCCGGGATCTCGTCCCCGACGATCTCCCGGTGATCGGTGGTCTGGACGACTTGGTGGTCGTGGTCCTGGCCGTCGACGTGTTCCTCGATGGCGTCCCCGCGGACGTCCTGGACGAGAAGCTCGACGAGCTCGGCATCGACCCGCGGGCGTTCCGCGGCGACGTCGCGCGAATCCGGCGCTTCACGCCGAGCGTATTGAGGCGCATCATTCGCCGGGCGCCGGATCTACTGACGATCGCCGGCGAGACGCTGCATACCAGCGGGGTCGGGCCGAAGGTCCGGTCCTGGATCAACAACTAGGAGGGTTCAAACGCGTGAAGGTGATCCTGACGAAGGACGTCGCGAAGCTCGGCAAGACGGGCGAGATGAAGACGGTTGCGGACGGCTACGCCCAGAACTTTCTCATCCCGCAGAAGCTCGCCGTGTCGGCTTCCGGTGGCGCCTATCGCGCGTACCAGCACGACATCGCGAGCCGCGAAGAGAAGCGCCAGCGCGAGCGCGCGGACGCGGAGATCGCCGCGACCCGGATCGGCAGCACGACGCTGACCATGGGCGTGAAGGTCGGCGAGGGCGGCAAGCTCTACGGCTCCATCAACAACCAGGACATCGCGGAGGCCCTCGGCCGGCGCGGCATCGTGGTTGACAAGCACAAGATCGACCTCGACCAGCCGATCAAGTCGCTCGGCACGTACAAGGTCGCGATCAAGGTCTACTCGGGCATGACGTCCGAGGTCACGATCGTCGTCGAGCCCAAGGGCTGACCTCCGCGGGCCGCGTGCCCGCCTCGCCGACGCACCATCCGCTCGCCCGGGCCACCCGGTTCCGGGCGATCGCCGAGTTCACCGGGCCGGCCCGGTCGGCGGTTGTGAGCACTGGCAGGTCGAGCGACGTCTGAGCCGGCGCGGAGAATCCGCGCGTGAGCGAGCGCGACACGATCCTCCACGTCGACCTCGATGCGTTCTTCGCCGCGGTCGAGCAGCGCGATCGGCCGGAGCTGCGCGGGAAGCCCGTGATCGTCGGCGGCGGCGGGCCGACGCAGCGGGGCGTGGTCAGCGCGGCCAGCTACGAGGCCCGCACGTTCGGCGTGCACTCGGCGATGCCGCTGCGGACCGCGGGCCGGCTCTGCCCGCAGGGCGTGTTCCTGCCGGTGGACGGGCGCAGGTACCAGGCCGCCAGCCGCGAGGTCATGGCGATCCTCCGCCGGTTCACGCCCCAGGTGCAGCCGATCTCGATCGACGAGGCGTTCCTCGACGTGACCGGGTCACGGGCGCTGTTCGGCGACGGCGAGACGATCGCCCGGACGATCAAGCAGACGGTCCACGACGAGGTCGGGCTCACCGTGTCCGTGGGCGTGGCCGCCGACGAAGCTGGTCGCGAAGATCGCGTCTGACCTTCGCAAGCCCGACGGGCTGGTGGTGGTGCCGCCGGGCGAGCGAGGCGGCGTTCCTCGCGCCACTGCCGATCTCGCGACTGTGGGGCGTCGGCGAGAAGACCGCCGCGGTCCTGCGAGAGTTCGGGGTCCAGACGATCGGGGACCTGGCGGCGCTTCCTCCGGACGCCCTCGAGCGGCGGTTCGGGAAGCACGGGGCGTCGCTGGTCGAGCGCGCCCATGGGGTGGATGCCGACCCGGTGGCCACGGGGGATCCCGCGAAGTCGATCGGGCACGAGCACACCTTCGGGCACGACACGGCGGACCGGGAGGTCATCGAGCGCACGCTCCTGGGCATGGCCGACGGCGTGGCGTGGCGGCTGCGCGCGGCGGGGCTCAAGGCGGCGACGATCACGCTCAAGCTGCGTGACTCCTCCTTCGCCACGATCACCCGCCAGACGACCCTCGACGTGCCGGGTGACCTCACGGAGCCGATCTACGACGCCGCGCTGGTGCTGCTGCGGCGCGAGCTCCGTGGCCAGCGGATCCGGCTGGTGGGCGTGACCGCGTCCAACTTCCGGGACCGGGAGCAGCTCGCGCTGTTCGGGACCGCCGAGGATCCGAAGCGGCACCAGGCGGCGGAGGCGATGGATTCGATCCGGCGCAAGTACGGCGAGCGGGCGGTGACCCGCGGACGGCTCGTGCGTGCCGGCGTGCCGACGGTCTTCGAGCGCGACCCGAACTCCGCGGTGGAGGGGCGGCTCGGAGTCCCGGAGGCACCCACCGGGCGGCGGCGGCGGGGGGCCGAGCCTTCCTCCACGACCGCGGAGGGGGAGAGGCCGGATGCCGTTGACGACGAGGGGATCGACCCACCGGCAGCCGAGGAGTTCTGAGGTCCGGCCCTCCGGGATGGCGCCGTCAATGCCGCCGGGCCACCGGTGACACGCAACCTGTCACAGTCGGTCGCGATTCTTCACTCGAGACGCTTGACATCGAACACCTGTTCGGTCTAGCGTTGGCAGGAAACGAACAAGCGTTCGCATCCGGAGTGCCCCCGGCTGACGACGGCCCGCCGAGTGAAGGAGATCACCACCATGGCGATGGTTCGCGTCGCACCGGTCACCGTCCAGGTCCGCACCGACTGGATCAACGGCATCCCGCGTGAGATCACGTGGGGCGAGGACCGCCTCCAGGTCACCCGCCTCGTCGCAGTCCGTGACGAGGTCCGTGCCTACCCGGCCATCACCGGGCCGCGCACGCTGTTCGAGGTCGATACGCCGGGCCTGCGCCTCGCCCTCACGTTCCAGCACCGCTCCCGGCGCTGGACGATCGAGGGGCTGGACGGGCTGTCCGCCGTCGCGTGACGGCGCCACCAGACACGGGAGTCGGGACTCCTCTCCCGGGGCTCCCTGGGTCGGCTGCGGGGCGGGCGTGATCGCGCTCGCCCCGCGGGCCATCGGCGGACCCGTGGGTTATGGGACCGGCGATCCGGTGTCCTCCCCGCCGGAATCCCGCCACCTGATCTCCTGGACGACGAACTGCAGCCGGCATGCGGTGACCGCTCGATGGGCAGGGATGAGCTCGGTCCCGGTGACAGCGTCGTGGACCTCGCACGTGGCCGCCTCCGGCGCATCCATGGAGATTGCCAGGAGGAGCGTCGCCTGGCGCGGGACACTCTGCAGCTTGGCAGCAAGCTCCGGCGGCATGGCGAGATCGACCCGGTGCTCGTTGCCTCTCTTCGTGACGAGCGTGACCGAGGCGGAGGGAAGGAGCAGCCAGCGCGCCTCGACCTCACACGGGCCGGTGCGCTTGATCCAGCCGCAGCCCTCCACCTCGAGGCGCGTGTCCCAGAGGTCCGCGGCACGCGCCGTGACCTGCACCTGGGTATCGCCGTAGCAGGCAAGGAAGTCGATCCGGTTGAGCGTCGCCACGGTCGCGGCGTCCACCTCCTCCGGACAGCGCGGCTTCTTGGGTGCCAGCCAGATCTCACCGTTCTTGCCCGTCGCGACCCACCCGAACAGGTCGATCAGCTCGCCGTCCGTCTGGACCTCGTACCAGTCGTAGCCGTCCGCAACGACGGGACCGTCAACGATGAGCATCCGGGTTCCCGCGGGCAGGAGCGGCTTGAGCATCCTCGAGCTCCCGGCCGTCGTGGGCGCCGAGCGGACCCGCAAGTTGTCGCCTTCGATCGTGACCGCTGCGAGTGACCCGAGCATCAGGGCGGGATCCCGTGATCCCCCGGTGGATGGCGGTATCCCTTCGGATGCCTCCGGGGTCGAGGCGACCAGGGGCGCGGCAGGCGTGGTCGATGGGCCGGAGGTGAGGCCGGCCGCCGTCCCGGGATCGTCGCCGCCGATGGGTGCGCCGGTTAGCGGCCCGGCCGCGAGCAGCGCGACGACGAGGGCCGGGATGGCCACCACTATCGTGGCTGCCAGCAGGAGCCACCGCCTTCCCCGGGTTGCCGCCTGCTGGTGGCTCACGCCGCTGCGCTGTGGCGCTGCCGCCAGCTCGAGCAGCGTGCGACCGATGAGGTCGGCCGGCACCTCACCGCCGGCGCGCCGGGTGAGCATCTCGAGGATCAGTTCGTCGGTCCGGTCCGGCGCCGTCATGCCGTGGTCTCCAGGGACGCCCGGAGCGTCACGTGCCCTTCGTGCAGCCGCCACTTGACGGTTCCCGGCGGCATGTGCAGCGCGCCGGCGATGGCCGCAGGAGATCGGCGGTCCAGGTCGTGCAGGACGAGCACGGCGCGATCCACGGCGTCGAGCGACTCGAACGCACCGTCCAGCAGGTGGATGATCGCCTCGTGGTCCAGCTCGTCCGGTGTACGTCGGCGGCACGGTCGGTCCAGGCGGCATATCCGCGCGGCTGGCGCGCTCCAGCTCCATCCGGCACTCGCTGATCAGGATCCGGTCGAGCCACTCGCCGAAGCGCGCCGGATCGTCCAGACGCGGCAGCTCGTGCCACGCGCCGACGAGCGTGTTGCAGGTCGCCTCCGCGGCCTCCGCATCGTCGCCGAGAATCGCGTGGGCAAGCCGGTACAGGCCGGGCAGTCGCTCCACGGCGACTGCCTCGAACGCCGCCAGGTCGCCGCCGCGAGCCCTGGCCAGAAGGTCGTCATCCGTCGCTGATGGCGCGCCAGATTCGATGCCCGCCCCCTGCATGTGTCCCCTCGTGCGTCCCCGGGTGTGGAGCGTCTCACTCCCTACAACGGCCCACAAGGGCCGGACGTCGCTCGACCGCAACAGGGAGTGGCAGGCCTCCCGTGGCTGCGCGGCCGTGCGAAGGGCTTCGGCGCGTCCTACAATCGCCGGGTGGATACGAGCAGCCGCTTCCGCGACCTGACGGTCGCCCAGTTCGTCGAAGTGCTCGCCTCGGGCGAGCCCGTCCCCGGAGGCGGCGCAGCCGCCGCGATCGCTGGCAGCCTGGGCGCCGCGCTGGTCGCGATGGTCGCCAACCTCTCGGTGGGCCGCCCCAGGTACGCGGAGCACGCCGACGCTGCACGCCCGGGCGATCCCCGCGGCCCAGGAGCTGATGGATCGCCTCCTGGCTCTCGCCGACGAGGATGCCGAGGCGTTCGCGGGCTACGGCGCGGCAATGAAGCTGCCCCGTGAGGCCGACGAGGAGCGGGCGGTTCGTGCTGCGGCGATCCGGGAGGCTGCCCTGGCGGCCACGCTCTCGCCGCTGCGGACGGTGGAGGCGTCCCTGGAGGTCGTCGCGCTCGCCGAGGAGCTCGCCGGCCGCAGCAACAAGAACGCCTCGTCAGACCTGGAGGTTGCGGCGCTGCTGTCCGTCGCGGCCTGCCGATCCGCCGCCGCGAACGTGTACATCAACCTGCCGAGCCTGGGCGACGAACACCAGGCCCGCGAGCTCTTCCAGCGGACCGAGGGCATCGCGGATGCCGTCGAGCGGTTGGCCTCCCGGACCCGCGAGCAGGTCCGTGGCGGCGAGTCGCGCGGCCCCCTGCCCGCCGATCCCGCATGACCTCCTTCGCCGCCGACGACGGCCCGCGCCTCCTCCGCGGTGGCCCGATCGCCACGTCGATCCGGGAGCAGGTCGCCGCCGACGTTGCCGCGTTCCGCGACGAGTTCGGGTACGCCCCGGCGCTGGCCGTGGTGGTCGTGGGCAAGGACGCACCGTCGGCCGTCTACCTGCACAAGATCCTCGACGGCTGCCGCCTGGTGGGCATCGAGGACCGCCTCGTCGAGCTGCCCGCGGACGCCGGCGAGGCCGCCATCGGCGCCGCGCTGCGCGACCTCCAGGCCGACTCGCACGTGGCCGGGATCATCACCCAGATGCCGCTCCCGCCGGGCATCGGGCTCAAGGCCGTAATTGACGTCCTGGACCCGCTGCGCGACATCGACGGCATCCACCCGCTCAACGCGGGCCTGCTCAGCCTCGGCTACGACGGCTTCCTCCCCGCGACCGCGCACGCCAGCATCGAGATCCTCAGGTAGAGCGGCATCGAGATCAGCGGCAGGCACGCAGTCGTCGTCGGCCGCTCCAACGTCATCGGCAAGCCCGCCGCGCTGCTCCTGCTGCGCGAGAACGCCACGGTGACGGTCTGCCACAGCAAGACCGCGAACCTCGGCGACGTCATCCGCTCCGCCGACATCGTGATCGTCGCCATCGGGCGGGCGAACTTCGTCACCGGGGACATGCTCAAACCCGGTGCCGTCGTCGTCGACGTGGGCATCAATGTCGTGGACGGCAAGCTCACGGGCGACGTCGACTTCGCGTCGGCGTCACGCGTCGCGTCGGCGATCACGCCGGTCCCGGGCGGCGTCGGGCCCCTCACCAACGCGATCCTGCTCACCCACCTCGTGGAGGCCGCCCGTGCCCAGGCGAAGGGCCTGGTCCCGCTGGGCGCGCACTCCCTCGCCGTCGCCATGCCGGAGGCCCAGCGCTGATGTCGTTCCCGTCCGATCTCGAGATCGCCCGCTCGGTCACGCCCCGCCCAATCCTCGACGTCGCCCACGAGCTGGGCTTCCGCGACGACGAGGTCGAGCTGTACGGCAGGTTCAAGGCCAAGATCACGATCGAGGGCATCGAGCGCAAGGAGCGCGAGCACGGCCGGGGCAAGTACGTCCTGGTCACCGCCATCAGCCCGACGCCCCTCGGCGAGGGCAAGAGCACCACCACCGTCGGCCTCGCCCAGGGTCTCCAGCGGATCGGCAAGGAGGCCACGGTCGCCCTGCGCCAGCCGTCCCTCGGTCCCGTGTTCGGGATCAAGGGCGGCGCCGCGGGCGGCGGCTACTCCCAGGTCATCCCGATGGAGGACTTCAACCTCCACCTCACGGGCGACGTCCACGCGATCGGGGCGGCGCACAACCTCGCCGCGGCCTTCATCGACAACCACATCCACCACGGCAACGAGCTCGGCATCGACGCCAACAACGTCCTCTGGCCGCGGGTCATGGACATCAGCGACCGCGCCCTGCGCGACATCGTGGTGGGCCTGGGCGGCAAGGACAACGGCTACCCGCGCCAGGGATCGTTCGTGATCACGGTCGCCTCCGAGGTGATGGCGATCCTCGCGCTCGCGTCGGACCTCAAGGACCTCCGCGCCCGCCTGGGCCGGATCGTGCTGGCGACGCGCAAGGACGGCACCCCGATCACCGCCGAGGACCTCAAGGTCGCAGGCTCGATGGCGGTCCTGCTCAAGGACGCCCTCAAGCCCAACCTGATGCAGACCCTCGAGGGCGGCCCCGCCTTCGTCCACTGCGGCCCGTTCGCCAACATCGCCCATGGCAACAACTCGATCCTCGCCGACCGCGCCGCCCTCGCTGGCAGCGACATCCTGGTCACCGAGGCGGGCTTCGGGGCCGACATGGGCGCCGAGAAGTTCTTCGACATCAAGTGCCGGGCATCCGGTCTCACGTGTGACGCGGCGGTGATCGTCGCCACGATCCGGGCGCTCAAGATGAACGGCGGCGTGGGCAGGGTCGTGGCCGGCAAGCCGCTCGACCCGGCGCTCCTCGAGAACAACCCCGAGGGCGTGCGCCGGGGCGGCGTCAACCTCGCCAAGCAGATCGAGAACGTCCGCGTGTTCGGCGTGCCGGTGGTCGTCGCGATCAACGTCTTCCCGACCGACACCCCCGACGAGATCGAGGCCGTGCGCGAGGTCGCGCTCGCGGCCGGCGCCCGGGACGCCGTGGTCGCGCGCCACTTCACCGACGGCGGCGCCGGTGCCGAGGACCTGGCCCGCGCCGTCTGGGCGGCGACCGAGGAGGGCAGCCCCGACTTCCGCCTGCTCTACCCCGACGAGATGCCGCTGCGGGACAAGATCGAGACCATCGCCACCCGGATCTACGGCGCGGACGGCGTGGACTACACGCCCGCCGCCGCCAAGAGCCTCAAGCTGTACGAGGACATGGGCTTCGGCCACCTGCCCGTGTGCATGGCCAAGACCCAGTACAGCCTCAGTCACGACGCCAAGCTCCTCGGCCGGCCCACGGGCTACCGCCTCCCGATCCGCGAGGTGAGGCTCTCCGCCGGCGCCGGCTTCGTGACCCCGATCTGCGGCGACATGCGCACCATGCCGGGCCTCAACAGCCGCCCGGGCGGCGAGCGCATCGACATCGACGCCGACGGCAACGTGGTCGGGCTGTTCTAATCGGTGGCCGGCGACAGGCGCATGACTGGCCGCGCCTCCGTGCGTAGCGGAGCTGGACGGGGCTGGCCGGTCTTCAGCTGGATCCAGGGTTACCAGGGCGACTGGCTTCGCCCCGATGTCATCGCCGGCCTCACGGTCTGCGCCATCCTGGTGCCGGAGGGGATGGCGTACGCGCAGCTGGCGGGTGTTCCTCCGGAGACGGCGTTCTACGCCGCGCCGATCGGCCTGCTGGCCTACGCCGCCCTCGGGAGCTCGCGGCAGCTCGTGGTGGCGGTCTCGTCGGCGATCGCCATCATGTCGGGAGCGACGATCTCGCTGATCGCCCCCGGCGGATCCCCGGAGTACCTCGCGCTCACCGCGGCCCTCGCCCTGCTGGCGGGCCTGGTGTCTATCGCCGCCGGCCTGCTCAAGCTCGGCCGGATCGCCCAGTTCTTCTCCGAGTCCGTGCTCCTCGGCTTTGTCTTCGGCCTTGCGCTGCTGATCACCATCAAGCAGATCCCGAAGCTGCTGGGGATCGAGGCGGAGGGCGAGACCGCTGTCCAGCTCGTGATCGACATCATCCCGCAGGTGCGAGAGACCCACCTCCTGACGCTCGCCCTGGGAATCGTCGACATCGTGGCGCTTGTGATTCTCGAGCGGCGCCTGCCGCGGATACCTGCCGCCCTCGTCGTGCTCCTCGGCTCAATCGCCGCTTCCGTCGCGCTGGGCCTCGGGGAACTCGGCGTGGCCGTCGTCGGTGACCTGCCCGCCGGCCTCACGGGACCGTCGCTGCCCGGGGTGGGCCTCGCGGCCGTTCCGCTCCTGCTCGCCGGGGCGATCGGGATCGCGCTGGTGGCGTTCGCGGAGGCGATCGGGCCGGCGAACGAGTTCGCCCGGAAGCACGGGGGCCAGGTGGATCCGAACCGCGAGCTGATCGCGATCGGCGCCGCGAACACCGGGGCCGGCCTCTTCTCCGGGTTCCCCATCGGCTCGTCGCTGTCCAAGTCGGCGGCGAACGACCGCGCCGGGGCTCACACGCCGGCCTCGCTGGTGGTGGCGGCCGCGGCGACGGCCCTCGTGGCGCTGTTCCTGACGCCGCTGTTCGAGCCGCTGCCGGAGGCCACCCTCGGAGCGGTGGTGGTCGTCGCGGTATCCGGGATGATGCGCGTCGGCAAGATGCGGCGGCTGTGGCTACTTCGCCGCATCGATTTCTGGATGGCCATGATCGCGCTCGTGGGCGTGCTAGTGGTCCCCACGCTCGAGGCCCTTGCCGTGGCCGTGGCCGTCTCACTGGTGCTGGTCGTCTGGAGGGCAAGCGAGGCACGGTTCACACTCCTCGGCCGCGTACAGGGCCAGCTGGAGCCCGTGGAGCTTGGAACGGAGGCTGGCGACATCATCCCGGGCCTCCTCATCGTGCGCCCCGACGAGATGCTCTTCTTCGCCAACGCCTCGCCGGTCAGGGATGGAATCCTCGCCGCCGTTGCCGACCGTGAGCCGCGACCCGACGTGGTGCTCGTCGACCTGTCGTTGACGCCGGACATCGACGTTCCCGCGATCGAGATGCTCGAGGACCTGCACGATCGCCTGGCTGCCGACGGCATCGAGCTGTGGCTAGCCTATGTCCGTCCCCGGGTCATGGAGCTCCTCGACCGGGCGGGGGTCCTCGCGGAGCTGGGGCCGGACGCCGTCCAGCCGCAGCTCCTCGACGCCGTCGTGGTCTTCCTGCGCAGGTCCCCGGGGTCCGCGGAGCGGATCGCCGTCCTGCGGGACGTCATCGCCTACGTGCACGAGCGTCGGGCACGGCAGGGGATCAGCCCGGAGAGCGCCGCGCTGCTGGGCGGCCTGGAGCAGCGCCTGTCGAGGGAGCTGGATGATGTCGGGGTCGACGCGCCATCCGCAGCCCGGCCATGATCGACGCCCTTGCCCGGGTGCTCCCGGTCCTGCTGCTGTTCGGGCTGGGCGCCGTCCTGCGCCGGCTCGGCTTCTTCGCCGAATCCACGGTCGTAGACCTCCGCCGGTTCGTGCTCGCGGTCACCCTGCCGTCGGCGCTGTTCCTGACGTTCCTCCGGGTCAGCCTCGAGCTCCGCTACCTGCCGATCGTCGTGCTCGTGTTCGCCGCCTGCGTCGTGATGCTGTTCGTGGGTCCCGGGCTGACCCGACTGGTGGGCGTGCGCTCGCCGTTCGCCGGGCCGCTGATGACCGGCTTCGAGGCCGGGATGCTGGGCTACGCGATCTACGGCGGGGTGTTCGGGGCCGATGCGCTGTACCGGTTCGGGATCGTGGACCTGGGCCAGGTCCTGTTCGTGTTCTTCGTCCTTGCGACGGTGCTCACGAGGCGGGCGACGGGAATGATGCCGGGGGCGCGGGACACGGTGGTCGCGTTCATCCGCACGCCGGTCATCCTGGCGATCCTCGCCGGCGTCGTCGGCAACCTCGTGGGGTTGGGCACGCTCCTGGACTCGTCGCCGCTGACGTCGGCGCTGCTCGCGACCTTGGCCCTGCTCGGCGCCTGCACGACGCCGCTGATCGCCGTGGTGATCGGGTACAGCACCCGCCTGGGCCGCGGGGCGCTGAGCCGGCCGGCGCGCACGGTGGCGATCCGCCTCACCGCCTGGATCGCGCTGGCCGTCCCGTTCAGCGTGTTCGTCGTCCAGGGCGTGCTGGGGCTTGACGCGTTGTTCGCCGCGGCCGTGATGACGATGGCGATCCTGCCACCCCCGTTCGTCATCCCGCTGTACATGGGCTCGCGCCCGGAGGACGAGGCCGAGCGCGACTACGTGGCGGACACGCTGTCGCTGGCAACGGTGGTCACCCTGGTCGCGTTCCCGGTGGTGGCTGCCCTTTTCTCGGGCTGACAGCGGTCGTCGGTGCAGGTGACGGCGAGCCGGCCCGCTATGCTCCCGCGGTGATCATCCAGGTCCTGGTTGCTCTGGCGGGCATCGTCCTCATCGCGCGGACGGTGCTCAGTGCCGTCCGGACCTTCGTCGTGCCACGGGGTGTCGACGACCGGCTCACGCGCCTCGCGTTCGGCGTCATCCGCAAGGGCTTCACGCTGGCGGCGCCCGCCTCGCGACCGTATGCCGCGCGCGACCGGGTCATGGCCTACTACGGCCCGATCGCCCTGATGCTCCTCCCGGCGTGGTGGCTGGTGCTGCTGCTGGTCGGCTTCGGGGCCATCTACTGGGCGCTGGGCCTCCCGGTCGCCGACGCCCTCGAGGCTTCCGGCTCGTCATTGCTCACGCTGGGCTTCTTGCGGCCGGCCGTTCCGGCCGGGGACTTCGTCGCGTTCGTCGAGGCGGCGATGGGCCTTGCGCTGGTGGCCCTGCTGATCTCGTACCTGCCGACGATCTACGGCGCGTTCTCGCGCCGCGAGCTGCTGGTGAGCATGCTCGAGGTCCGCGCGGACTCGCCGCCGTCGCCAGTCGTCATGCTCACCCGGATGCACCGGCTCCACGGACTCGACGCGCTGCACCCGATGTGGGAGCGCTGGGAGCAGTGGTTCGCCGAGGTGGAGGAGTCGCACAGCTCGCTGCCGGTCCTCGTGTACTACCGCAGCCAGCAGCCGAGCCAGTCCTGGGTCAACGCGGCCGGCGCGATCATGGACGCGGCCGCCCTGGCACGGTCGGCGGTCGCCATCCCGATGGACGTGCAGGCAGACCTCGTCATCCGGTCCGGGTACCTCGCGCTCCGCCGGATCTGCGACTTCTTCCGGATCCCCTACGAGGCCGATCCCAAGCCCACTGATGCTACGAGCATCGACCGTGAGCGTTTCGACCAGGCGTTCGAGGTCCTCGCGGAGGCCGGCGTGCCGATGGTGGCCGATCGCGACCAGGCATGGCGCGACTTCAACGGCTGGCGCGTGAACTACGACGCGGCCCTGCGCGGGCTGGAGCGCCTGACCATGGCGCCGACGCCGTGGTGGGACCGGCCGATGCACTCGGCCTACGTGACCGACGAGCCGATGGTGACCAAGACGGTCGAAGCGGGCGAGCCGGTCGCCCGGGCGACGCCGGAGCCAGCGGCCCCGGAGGCCGCCACCCCGGAGGCGGCGAGCTAGACGGCCGGTGTGAGGAAGACGAAGTCCGTCGCGACCACGAACGCCGCGACGATGATCAGCGCGGCCACGACACCGAGGACGCCCACGCCCCACATCCGCCAGGCGATCGGGCCCAGCGTTCCCCCGTCATGGTGGTCGCCGTGACCGCCGGCCTGGCCGTCGTCATGCGAGTCGACGTGCGCGGCGGGGTCGTGGGCTGGTGTCGCGTCGTGATCGCTCATCGGTGTCTCGTTCATACCTCCGGCGGGCATTGTCACACGACTCGGACCCCCTAGACTCACGTTGTGCTCACCCTCGTCCTTACCCGTCACGGCCTCACCGATCGCTCGGAGCCCGAGCAGCACCTCGGCCAGCACATCGATATCTCCCTGTCCGACGCCGGGCGACGCCAGGCCGAGGCCCTCGCGCGCCGGCTCGCGGGCGTCCGCTTCGACCGCCGGATCAGCAGCCCGCTGTTCCGGGCCCAGGAGACGGCCGAGATCCTGGCCCGCGCAGGGGGCGTGGAGATGGACCCGCGGCTCAAGGAGATGGACTACGGGGCCTGGGAGGGCCTCACCTACGAGCAGATCGAGGAGCGCGATGGCGCGGCCCGGCGGGAGTGGGAGCTGGCGCCCGATCGCCTGGCGTGTCCGGGTGGGGAGTCTGGCAACGAAGTCGCGCTTCGCGTCCGTGCCTTCCTCGAGGACCTGATCGCCGACCACAAGGCCTGGCACGCGCGGGCTTCGTTCCGGGCGGCCACCTCCGTCGACGGCCCCGGCAGTCTGCGCGGCGCCCCCGGTGAGCGCGTCGTCCTCGCCGTGGCCCACAGCTCCACCAACCGGGTCCTGATGTGCGTCGCCCTGGGCACGGACCTGCGCGACTACCGCAAGCGGTTCGTCCAGGCGCAGGCCAACCTCACGGTGCTGCGCTGGGAGGCGGGCGATGGCCCCGAGGACGCGAAGCTGCTGGTGGCCAACGACCTCGGGCACCTGCGCGGGGCCAGCGAGCTGCCTTGGGGGTAGGGGAACGGCAGGCGACCCCGGCAGACCGTCCGGGTCGCCTAATCGAGTAGTGACCCACTGATCGTTTAGACGGGGCCGTTCGGCCCTCACCGGCGACAGGCGCCGGGGCGAGCATCGGTGCGGTGCCGCGTCGCGTGACATCCGACCGGCGCAGGACCGGTCTACGCGCCGGGCAGCCGCGGGAGGTCATCGAACAGCATGAGCCAGCCGGGAGGTGAGGTCGGCGTACCGGGAGCGAGCCCGGTCCGCCATCCCCTTCTGGGCCAAGCTCGCCCTGATGGTGCTGTTCGGCGGGATCATCGGGCTGTCGCTGTTCACGGTTTCCTACGCCGAGGCCACGTCCTACCTCTCGGACGACCCCGATGCATGCCGCAACTGCCACGTCATGAACGACGTGCACGATGCTTGGGCACGCGGCCCCCACCACGCGGTCGCGACCTGCAACGACTGCCACATCCCCCACGACTTCCCCGCCAAGTACATCGTCAAGGCCATGAACGGCTGGAACCACAGCCTGGCCTTCACCCTGGAGAACTTCCCGGAGCCGATCCGGATCACGCCGTTCAACAAGACCGTGGCCGTGGCCAACTGCCTGACCTGCCACGGGGACTTCGTCTCGCTCGTGAACCACGAGGGGCAGACCGAGCTCGAGGACTGCACCCGCTGCCACGCATCCATTGGCCACGACGAGATCGGCGTGGGCAAACCGTGATCAACCTGGAAGGTGACGCATGACCGAGGTCGTCTCTCAGCCCGAACCCGCCTCGCAGCGTGCCGACGCCTCGGAACCCGAACCCCGGCGCAGCCGCTCCAGGATCCTGCTCGTCGTGGCATTCGTCGTCGGGATCGTCGTGCTCCTCGGGATCGCCGCCCTGCTGGTCAACATCTTCACGCACAAGCAGGAGGCCCAGACGACCGTCGTCAAGATCGTGGACGTCGAGGACGGCGAGACGGACGCGTCGGTGTGGGGCCAGAACTACCCGCGCGAGTACAGCCGCTTCGTGATGACCGAGGACGACACGGTCCGGACGCACCTACGGCGGCAGCGAGAAGTACGAGCAAGCTCGCGCGCTTCCCGGCCATGAAGCGGCTCTGGAACGGATACGCATTCGCCGTGGAGTTCAACGAGGACCGCGGCCACCACTACGCGCTCATCGACCAGAAGGAGACCGCGCGCCAGGAGGTGGTCAAGCAGCCGGGCGCCTGCGCCAACTGCCACAGTGGCGACACTCCGAACCTGATCAAGTCCATGGGCTGGGAGGCGTTCAACAAGGGTCCGTACAAGGCGATCCAGGACCAGCTGCACACGAGCGTCACCTGCAACGACTGCCACGACCCGGACACGATGGCCCTGCGGATCACGCGGCCGGCCTTCACGAACGCGATGACGGAGCGCGGGATCGATGTGACCACGGCCTCCCGCCAGGACATGCGCTCGTACGTCTGCGGCCAGTGCCACGTCGAGTACTACTTCGTCGGCGAGAACAAGATCCTGACCTTCCCGTGGGAGAAGGGCCTCAACATCGACAACATCAACGACTACTACGACGAGTACGGGTTCAAGGACTGGGAGCACAAGGACACCGGAGCCCCGATGCTCAAGGTCCAGCACCCGGAGTACGAGCTCTACAGCACCAGCATCCACAACCAGTCCGGCGTTGCCTGCGCGGACTGCCACATGCCCTACATCCGTGAGGGCGCGCTCAAGGTCACGGACCACTGGATCCGCAGCCCTCTGAACAACATCGCCAGCGCCTGCCAGTCCTGCCACAAGATGGACGAGGGCAAGCTCGCCGAGCGGATCGTGACCATCCAGGAGCGCACGGCCGGACAGCTCCGCGAGACGGAGACGGCGGTCATCGCCGCGATCGACGCGATGGTGGCCGCGAAGGCCGCCGGGGCCACCGACGATCAGCTCAAGGAGTCGCGTGACTTCCAGCGCAAGGCCAACCTCCGCTGGGACTTCATCTCGTCGGAGAACAGCACCGGCTTCCACAGTCCGCAGGAGGCGGCGCGCGTGCTGGGCGACGCGGTGAACTTCGCACGGATGGCCCAGGTCTCCGCGGAGCGCGTCAGGACGACCCTCACCGGCAAGCCGGGCACGGACCCGCTGCTGCCGCTCAATGAGCCGGCCGTCATCGGGGATCCGGCTCCGCCGCGGATCGAGTAGATCCGGGGTCCGGTTCCAGGGGCTACGTGCTGGCCTCAGGGTCCGCGGCGGGCTCGGATGCGGGTACGGTCTCGGCAGCCGGCGCGGCCTTCTTCGGCCATCCCGGCATCCCCAGCCGCCACCACAGCAGGCCCAGGAACAGCGCCACCACCGCGCCGGCGATCGCCATGTCGAATGGCTTGAGCATGTCCCGGATCGTCACCCAGTTGGCGCCCAGCTGGAGGCCCGCCCAGACTAGGAGCATGGACCACAGCAGTGCGCCCAGCGTCGAGTAGACGATGAACTTGCCGAGGTTCATGCGGGCGACGCCCGCAGGAAACGAGATGAACGTCCGGACGATGGGCAGCAGGCGGCCGATGAACACCGTGGCCGAGCCGTACCGGGCGAAGAAGTGGTCCGCCGCCTCGAGCTCGTGCTCCCTGATCAGCATGTACTTGCCGTAGCGCTCGAGGAACGGGCGGCCGCCCCAGGCGCCGATCGCGTAGGCGATCAGCGAGCCCAGCGTGTTGCCGATGGTTGCCACGATCACCACGATCCAGAAGTTCCACGGCCCCCCGCTGAGCGGTTCGATCTGCGAGGCGTCCGAGACCATGAACCCGCCCAGCGGCAGGATCAGCTCCGAGGGAAGCGGGATCATCGCGGACTCGATGGCCATCGCCATCATCACGCCGACGTAGCCGACCGCGGCGTACAGCGACTGCAGAAACGGCAGGGCGATCTCGTCGATGAAGGCGATCACGGGTCCGGGCGGCTCCTCGGCGGGTGGGGTCAGGAGTCGAGCCGCGCGCTGCGGCCCGCGGGCACGTCGGGGAGTCTAGCCGACTATCCTCGGCATCGTGACCGACGCCCACTTTCTCCCCGAGCGATCCCCCATCCCGCGCGAGCGCGATCTCGTCGTCCTGACCGGCGCCGACCTGTCGGTGGCCGACGTGGAGGCGGTCGCCCGCCACGGCGCCCGCGCGGCCCTGGACGTCCACGCCCGTGAGCGGATGCAGGAGGCGCGTGACGTCATCGAGCGGCTCGTCGCCCGGGGCGAGGTGGTCTACGGGGTCACGACCGGCTTCGGCGACCTGGCCACGACGTCCATCCCCCCGGACGACGCGGCCCGCCTCCAGGAGAACCTGCTCGCGTCGCACGCAGCCGGGGTCGGGCGCCCGTTCCCGCGCGAGGTCGTGCGGGCGATGCTCCTCCTGCGTGCGAACACGCTGGCGCTGGGCCACTCCGGGTGCCGGCCGCTGCTGGTGGACCGGATCTGCGAGTTCCTGGCCCAGGGCATCCATCCCGTGGTGCCGGAACAGGGATCCGTGGGGGCATCGGGGGACCTGGCGCCGCTGGCGCACCTCGCGCTGCCGCTCATCGGGCGGGGGCAGGTGGAGCTGAAGGGGCAGGTGCTCCCGGCCATGATCGCGTTGCGTGAGACCGGGCTGGAGCCGCTCACGCTCGGGCCCAAGGAGGGCCTGGCGCTGCTCAACGGCACGCAGCTCATGTCGGCGCTCGGGGCCCTGCTGCTCGCCGACGCCGACCGGCTGATCCGCACCGCGTCCGTGGCCGCGGCCATGTCCCTCGAGGCGCTCCTGGGCACCGAGGTCGCCTATGCCGCGCCGTACCAGCTGGCGCGGCCGCACCCGGGCCAGGTGGCCGTGGCGGGCCAGCTGCGGCACCTGCTGCGCGGTTCGGGGCTGCAGACCGCGCACCACGGGTCGGCGCACAAGGTCCAGGACCCGTACTCGCTGCGCTGCGTGCCGCAGGTCCACGGCGCGGTGCGCGACTCGATGGACCACCTCCGGCGGGTGCTGGACGTGGAGCTCAACTCCGCCACGGACAACCCGCTGGTGTTCCCCGAGGGCGGCGCGGTCCCGGCCGATGCCCTCGCCACCGGCGGCGGTCTCGTCATCTCGGGCGGCAACTTCCACGGCGAGCCGATCGCCCTGGCGCTCGACTTCGCGAAGCTGGCCCTGTCCGAGCTGGGCGCCATATCCGAGCGGCGGACGGCGCTGCTCCTGGACGCGCGGCTGAACGGCGGCCTGCCAGCGTTCCTGACGCCCGACCCGGGCCGGAACAGCGGACTGATGATCGTCCAGTACACCGCCGCCGCCCTCGCGTCCGAGAACAAGGTGCTCGCCCACCCGTCGTCGGCTGACTCGATCCCCACCTCGGCGAACCAGGAGGACCACGTCTCGATGGGGGCGGCCGCGGCCCGTCACGCCCGCATCGTCCTGGGGCACGTCGAGCAGATCCTGGCGATCGAGCTGCTGTGCGCCGCGCAGGCACTGGACCTGCGGCTGGCGATGATGGGCGCGAGCAACGGCTCGGACGGCTCGGACGGGTCGGACGGGTCGGCGGTGCTGGCGCCCGGCGCGGGAGTCGTGGAGGCGCAGCGGCGGATCCGGGAGCGGGTGAGCACCCTCGTCGAGGACCGCGAACCCGGGCCGGACCTCGCGGCGATGCTCGCGCTCGTCCACGACGGCACGCTGGCGGACCTCGCCGGCTGATTGGCGCGCCGCCGGCTTGGGCCGCGGGCTGGCTGACCGAGCGCGGGCCGGCTGACCGAGCGCGGGCTGGATGCTGCGCGTCAGGCACCGTCCCCCGGCATGCAAGCTCACGGGGCCACCTCCTGCTGGCAGGTGCTGCGCCGGGCGCACGGTTCCCCGGCATGCGAACCCTCGCGTCGCCCGGGTGGCCGCCAGATGCCGGCGTGTGCTGCGCCGGGCGCACGGTTCCCCGGCATGCGAACCCCTGCGTCGCCCGGGTGGCCGCCAGATGCCGGGGGATGCTGCGCCGGACGCAGCACGCTGTGCCGGTCGCCGGGCGCCGGGCACCCAGGATCCCGGTGCATCCGTAGACTTGCGCCATGGCCATCCGCATCGTCGACGTGATCGACGGCCCCACGTTCAGCCTGCTGCCGCCGTGCGCGGACCCTGGGTTCGACCACCGCTCCTGCGACTACTGGGAGGACGCGGATCGTGGCTCGAGGGCCGCGCGGGCCTCGTGGTTTGGGCCGCAGGCCGCGCCCGAAACGCCGAAGCCGCCCCGCCCTCGGAACCCGTTCGGTGGGGACGATGACGATGAACCGGCGTTCAACCCCTTCGCCCCGGCCCGACGTGAGACGTACAACCCGTTCCTCGCCGCGGACGACGATGCACCCGCGAACCCGTTCGCCCCGCAGCCGAAGGCCGGCCCCGTCGTCGCCGCCGACGCCCCACCGAAGCTGCGGCTGCTTGCCCGGGGACTCGCGGTCTTCGGCTCGTATGCGAAGGTGCTGCTCGAGGACGACGAGCCCGCGGCGTATGCCCAGTTCGGGCCGCTGTCCGCGTACCCGCGCGCCCTCCGGACCCGGGACCTGTACCCACGTCTGCCGTCCGCACCGCTGCCCGCGGTGATCACGTGCATCGCCACGACAGCCGCCGCTCGCGACCGCGGGCTGGCCGCGATGCTGGTCGAGGCGGTCTGTGACGACCTGGCCCGGCGCGGGTTCGCCGCCGTCGAGACCTATCCCCAGGTCGGCGCGAAGCCCAACGCGACCAGCGCCGCCGACCCCGCGTTCTGGCAGGGGCTCGGGTTCGCCGTCGCCGCCGCGGACGAGCGGTTCCCGGTGATGCGGCGGGAGTTGAGGTGATGTGGGCCGCCGGGGGAGCGTTGCTGACAGCCCTGCTCATCGTGGCCGCCGCCGCATGCGAAACGCCCGTGCCGACCAACGGGCCCGACGCGTCGACCGCCGCCTCCACCGCGGCCGTCAGCCCCGCCCGGCCGTCCGACGTGCCGGTCTCCGCGGTCCCGGGCACGCCGCCGCCCGGCGTCGCTGTCGAGGACCCGTCGCTGATCGCCATCCTCCCAGCCGCGGTGGCCGGACAGCCAGTGGTGCTGGAGTCCCAGGCGTTTGCGGACGCGATCACCGACCCCGCGTTCGCCACCAACGTGGAGGCCGCGGCGTTCGGGGTCGTTGTCGCCGGCAACGACCTGTCGTCGGCCATGGTTGCCCGACCCGTACCCGGGGCCTGGTCCGAGGCCTGGTTCCGCGACTGGCGGGAGTCCTACGACGAGGGAGCGTGTGGCCAGGCTGGGGGCGTCGCCGGAACCGCAGAGGCGCAGCTCGGCGGCCGGACCGTCTTCATCGGCACGTGTGCCGGGGGCCTGCGGACATATCACGCATGGCTCGAGGATCGCGGCCTGCTCGTCTCGGCGTTCTCCGTGGGCGAGGAGCGATACGGGGAGCAGCTCATGGCGGGTCTGCGACCCTAGCGAAACCCGCCCGTCGCGCACCCGCGTGCGACGTAGACTCCCGCCCATGAGCACCGAGACACCCGGCGCCGCGCCCTCCGGCCCGCGCCCCGTCCGCGCCCCGCGCGGCAGCACGCTCTCCACCAGGGGCTGGCAGCAGGAGGCCGTCCTGCGGATGCTCATGAACAACCTCGACCCCGAGGTGGCGGAGGACCCCGACAACCTCGTCGTCTACGGCGGGACCGGCAAGGCGGCCCGCAGCTGGGAGGCGTTCGACGCCATCGTCCGGGAGCTGCGCCGTCTCGCCGACGACGAGACGCTCCTCGTCCAGTCGGGCAAGCCGGTCGCGGTCTTCCGCACCAACGAGTGGGCGCCGCGGGTCCTCATCGCCAACTCCAACCTCGTGGGCAAATGGGCCACCTGGGACGTCTTCCGGGACCTCGAGAAGCGGGGCCTGATGATGTACGGCCAGATGACCGCGGGGTCGTGGATCTACATCGGCACCCAGGGGATCCTCCAGGGCACCTACGAGACGTTCGCCGAGCTCGCGCGCCAGCACTTCGGCGGGACGCTGCGTGGGCGGGTGGTGCTCACCGCGGGCCTCGGCGGGATGGGCGGCGCCCAGCCGCTGTCCGTGACCATGAACGAGGGCGTCTGCATCGCGATCGAGGTGGACGAGCATCGGGCCCAGCGCCGCCACGAGATCGGCTACGTGGACCACCTCACCCACTCCCCCCAGGAGGCGCTGGCGATGGCCCGGCAGGCGGCGGCCGCCGGTGACGCGACGTCGATCGCGCTCGTCGGCAACGCGGCGGATATCGAGCCGGCCTGGGCGAGGGCAGGGGAGCGGTTCGACGTCGTCACGGACCAGACCTCGGCGCACGACGCCCTGGCGGGCTACGTCCCAGGCGAGATCTCGCTCCACGACGCACACGTGCTGCGGATCAGCCAGCCCGACGTGTACATGCAACGCTCGATGCGTTCGATGGCGGACCACGTCCGGGCGATGCTCGCGTTCCAGGAGGACGGGTCGGTCGTGTTCGACTACGGCAACAACCTGCGCGCCCAGGCCCAGCAGGCGGGCGTCGAGAGCGCCTTCGACTACCCGGGCTTCGTGCCAGCGTTCATCCGGCCCCAATTCTGCGAGGGCCGCGGACCGTTTCGCTGGGTGGCCCTCTCGGGAGATCCGGAGGACATCCGCCGTACGGACCGGGCGCTGCTGGAGCTGTTCCCGCACGATCGCGGGCTCCGGCGCTGGCTGGAGCTGGCCGAGGCCAAGGTCCCGTTCCAGGGGCTCCCGGCGCGCATCTGCTGGCTGGGCTACGGCGAGCGGGCCAAGGCCGGCCTGGAGTTCAACCGGCTCGTCGCGTCCGGCGAGGTCAGGGCGCCCATCGTCATCGGCCGTGACCACCTGGACTCAGGCTCCGTGGCGTCACCCAACCGCGAGACGGAGGCGATGGCGGACGGCTCGGATGCCGTTGCTGACTGGCCGCTGCTCAACGCGCTCGTGAACACGGCGGCGGGCGCGACCTGGGTGTCGATCCACCACGGCGGTGGGACCGGGATCGGGTACTCCCAGCACGCGGGCATGGTGGTCGTGGCCGACGGCACGGAGCTGGCGGCGCGCAAGCTTGAGCGGGTGCTCACCAGCGACCCGGGCATGGGCGTCGTGCGCCACGTGGACGCGGGCTACGAGCGGGCGATCGAGGTCGCCCGTGAGCGCGGCGTCCGCATCCCGATGCTGGACGGATAGCGCCACCCCTGAGCTCAGGCGGTTGCCGCGGACCCCGTCGCCGCTCGCTCGTCCTCAACCGGTTCGGGCATCGTGGTGATGTGGCGGACCGACGAGAGCGTCACCGGGATGAAGGCGACCAGTCCCCCGACCGCCCCGATCACGATCGTCGGGTAGAGGCCGATCAGGCTGCCGAGCGCCCCGCCCAGGATCGCGCCAACGGGCATCGTCCCCCAGACGATGAAGCGCATGGTCGCGTTCATCTTCCCCTGCATCCGCGGCGGGGTGATCGCCTGGCGCAGCGAGACCTGGTTGATGTTCCAGGCGACGCCGAAGAACCCGGCCATGAACCCGAACGCCGCGACGGCCCAGAAGACCAGCGCGTCGGGTGCGAATACAAGGGGAAGCCCCGAGAGGCTGCCCCCCATCGCTGTGAGCACGAGCATTCGGCCCACGCCCAGGCGCTTCGTCATCCTGCCCGTGGTGAAGGCCGCGACGAGGAACCCCAGCGACCCGATCGAGAACGCGATGCCGATGGCCGCCGGACCGAGGCCGCGCTCGCGGGCCAGGTAGAGGATCAGGATCGCGTTGATGACGCTGCCGAAGAGGTTGCCAATGCCGGTCGTGGCGGCGATGGACCGCAGCCAGCGGTGGCCGGTGACATACCGCAGGCCGACGGCGATCTCCTGGCGCATGGACGGCTTGGGTCCGTGGGCGGCCTCGTCGTGGGGCTCCACCGGGGGCTCCGGCCGCCGGATCCAGAACACGAAGATGGCCGACCAGAGATAGCTGAGCGAGTCCAGCACCATCGCGAACGGCGCCTTCAACACGCCGATGAGGATGCCCGCCGCTCCCGGCCCCAGGATCTGCGCCGCGGACCGGGTGATCTCCAGCTTGGAGTTGCCGTCCACCAGCTGGTCCCGCTCCACCACGGACGGCAGATAGCTCTGGTAGGCGACGTCGAAGAAGACGGTGAAGCAGCCGTTGACAAAGCCGACGACGTACAGCTGCCAGATCGTGAGGGCGTCTAGGTAGAACGCGACCGGGATGGATGCGATCGCCGCCGCTCGGCCCAGGTCGGCGACGATGAGGATCGGGCGGCGCCGCAGCCGGTCCACCCACACGCCCGCCGGAAGGCTGAGCAGGATGAACGGCAGGAACTCGATGGTCGTGAGCAGCCCGAACTCGAACGGCGTGACCTGCAGATAGGTCGCGGCGATCAGGGGCAGCGCGAGCTGCGTGATCGCGGACCCGAAGACCGAGACGGTCTCCGCGGTCCAGAGCTTGAGGAAGTCGGGGTGCCGGAGGAGGCTTCGGCTGGGGCCAGGCATCAAGCCGGGAGTCTAGCGTCCCGGCGCGGCGCGGTGCCCCGGGGTGAGGCCGCTCCTCGCGTGCGTGCCTCGAGAGAAGGTGGGTCAGGCCTCCGGCGCGGGCGCGCGAACGATGCTTTCGAACCCGGCGGCCCGGTGGGAGCTGTCGCAGAACGGCTTGTTCGCGGACAGCCCGCACCGGCACAGGAACACGGCCTTTCCTTCGGGCAGCACCCAGGAGCCGCCGTCGGCGTCCTGGAGCACCACCGGGCCGGTGACGCGGTATGAGCCGTTGTCACGGGGACTGATGGTCACGACGGGGAAAGTCGCTGGGTCGGTCATGCTCGGGTCTCGCGGTACGGATGGTTCACGGGCAGGTTCGCGAGGCCAGCCGTCGCGGATTGCCGCCGAGCGCGCGCAGGCCCCTCCGGCGAAGGCCCGGGCCGCTAGCATCAGGAGGTGCTCGTCGAAAGCGTGCCCAACGTCTCCGAAGGCCGTCGCCTCGACGTCGTCGAGCGCCTTGTCGACGCCCTGACCTCCGTCCCGGGCGTGTTCCTGCTCGACCGGACCTCGGACCCCAGCCACAACCGCTCCGTGTTCACGGTTGCCGGCGAGCACGACGCCGTCGCCGCCGGCCTCGAGCGGCTCGTGGAGCAGGCCGTCGCCGACATCGACATGGAGCAGCACACGGGCGAGCACCCGCGGATCGGCGCCGTGGACGTGATCCCGTTCATCCCCCTGGGCGACACGACCATGGACGCCTGCGTGGACCTCGCCCGGACCTTCGGCGCCCGCATCGGGGGCCGCCACGAGATCCCCGTCTACCTCTACGCCCGCGCTGCCGCCCGCGCCGACCGGGTGAAGCTCAGCGATGTCCGCCGGGGCCAGTACGAGGGGCTGCGTGACGAGATCGCGCAGAACGGGCGCCTGCCGGACTTCGGGCCTGCCCGAATGCACCCGCGGTTCGGCGCCCTTGCCGTCGGGGCGAGGCCGTTCCTCATCGCCTGGAACATCAACCTGGACTCGGACGACGTGGAGCTCGCGAAGCGGATCGCGCGCCGCGTCCGCGAGTCCGGGGGCGGGCTGCCGCGGCTCCAGGGGAACGGATTCCGCGTGGAGGAGCCCGAGCGCGGCCACCCGGTGCGCGCCCAGGTGTCGATGAACCTGCTGGACTTCGGGGTGACGCCGCTGTGGCGGGCCTGGGAGGCCGTCGGCGAGCTGGCGGCCGAGGACGGCGTCGCGCTGGCCGAGTCTGAGCTGATCGGGCTGGCACCGCTGGCTGCGCTCCTGGACGTGGCCGATCACGCCGGCACCCCGCGCGACGCCTCCGTCGAGGCGCGCCTGCACGCGGCCGCGGCGGCCATCAAGCTGCGCGACTTCTCGCCGCTGATGGCCCTGGAGCTGCGGCTGGCCGCGGCGCGCGAGACAGGACGGGACTCGCTGTGACGCTCCGCCTGATCGAGGGTGGCCGGGCCTCGGCCGACGCTCCCGGGCTGCTCATCCACGGCGCGTCGCAGATTGCGACGCTGGCCGGTGGGCTGCGGCGGGGGCCCACCCAGGGCGACATCGGGCTGCTGGACGCAGCCTTCGTCGGTGGTCCGGGTGCGCCCGCGGCCCCGGTGATCGCATGCTGGGAGGGCCGCGTCGTCGGCGTTGGGCCGCGGGACCTCGTGGAGCAGGGCCTCGAGACGAACGGCTGGCCGCTGGCGAGATTCGTCCGCATCGACGCCGACGGTGGCGTGGTCACCCCCGGGCTCGTGGATCCCCACACGCACCTTCTGTTCGCGGGCAGCCGCGAGGGCGAGCTGGTCCTGCGCCAGCAGGGCGCCGGCTATCTCGACATCCTGGCGGCGGGCGGCGGGATCCTGTCCACGGTGGCGGCGACCCGTGCGGCCTCGGCCGAGGAGCTGGCCCAGCACGGCCGCCGCTGGCTCGACGAGATGTGCCGCCACGGCGTGACGACCGTCGAGGCGAAGTCGGGCTACGGCCTGGACCTGCAGACGGAGCTGCGGCTGCTGGAGGTCGCGCACGAGCTGGGGCGCGAGGGCCCGGTCGACGTCGTCCCCACCTTCCTGGGGGCCCACGCCGTCCCGTCCGAGTACCGCTCTCGCCTCGGCGGCGTCGAGGCTTACGTGCGCCACGTCATCGAGGAGCAGCTGCCGGGTGTCGCGGCGCAGGGCCGCGCCAGGTCCTGTGACGTGTTCTGCGAGCAGGGCGTCTTCACCGCGGACCAGAGCCGGCGGATCCTCCTGGCCGCCGCGGGGTACGGGATGGCGATCCGCCTCCATGCCGATGAGCTGGCCCCGTCCGGCGGGGCAGAGCTGGCCGCCGAGCTGGGCGCGCTGTCCGCCGATCACCTGCACACGCCCTCCGACGAGGGGATCGCCGCGCTCGCGGCCGCCGCCGACGGACCGCGGCCGACGGTCGCCACCCTGCTCCCGGCGACGACCTGGTTCCTCATGGCCGACGAGGCAGCGCCGGCCCGCCGGTTCATCGACGCCGGGGTCCCGGTGGCCCTGGGCACGGACTTCAACCCGGGCACGTCCCCGACGCCGTCGCTGCCCCTGGTCATGACCGTCGCCTGCCTGGCGATGAAGCTCTCGCCCAGCGAGGCCCTGGCGGCCGTGACGATCAACGCAGCGCACGCGGTGGGCGTGGCCGACGAGGCCGGCTCGATCGAGCCCGGCAAGGCCGCGGACCTCGTGATCTGGCGTGCGACGACGGTGGAGCAGCTGCCGTACTGGGTGGGCGCGGACCTCGCCGATGTCGTGATCAAACGCGGTCGCGTGATCTACCGGCGCGCCTGAGGCGCTCCTAGACCACTAGCGCGAGCAGGATGAGCATCTGCCCAAGGTGATACGTGACGATCACCGCGACCCGCTGCGTCCGCCCGCCGCCCCGCGGCAGACCCGGCTGCGGGGCGCGCAGCCTGCCCCAGCCCAGCATCGCGTCCGACGCCACGAAGAGCCATGCACCGGCGATGGCCACGACCTCCCCGGTCCGCGTCGCCGCCACGGCCATGAGCGTGATCGCGACGAGGTACGCGGCGACTGGCCCGGCCAGGCCAACCCGGGCTGCGGCGCGGACGAGCACCCGACCCACGGTCAGGACGAGGACCGTCGCCGCCGCGATCCCGACCACCAGCCACGGGACCTCGCCCTGCAGCTGGAGGAACGCGACGAGATACGCGAGATGGGCCGCCAGGAACGCCAGGAGCCCCGGCACGAACCGGCCCGGTGGCAGCAGCAGCACGTCGCCCACGAGGGATGCGACGAGCCCGAGTGCCAGCCACGGCCGGGCGGCCTGCGCCTCGGGCGTCCACGCGTGGGCCTGGACCGCCGCTACGAGGAGCGCCAGCATGACGGCGGGCTTGGCGATCCGCTCCACCCGTCGCCCTGTCGGGCCACCGGCCCACACCGCCGCCCAGTCGATGACCGCCGCGATCGCGGCGATGGCGAGCGGGGCCACCAGCCCCCAGAACGCCCCCCACTCCGACGGCGTCACGGCGTCAGGCCTTGCCGCGCGACTCCAGGAGTACGGTGGTGGTCTCGGGCGGCAGGCTGGACGTGGTCACGGACAGCTTCGACTGCACCGTGGGCTCCGCGCCCATCTCGTGCAGGAACTTCTTCATCGCCTCGTCGCAGTCCGCCTCTTCCTCGCACACGGGCATCGGAACCACGATCTTGGGTTCAAGCTGGGCGATGAGCGCCGCGGCCCTGGTCGCGGACAGGGCGCCGCCGATGGGCACGCAGGCGATGTCCACGCGCCCGATGTCCCCGAGCTTCTCCTCCGTCAGCTCGTGGCCGATGTCGCCCAGGTGGATCGTGTGGAGCCCGTCGAGCTCGGTCATGAACGCGGTCTGGCGGCCGCGCTCGGCGCCTTTCGCGTTGTCCCGGTAGGTCCGCACTCCCGTGACGAGGACGTCGTGGACCTCGTACTCACCCGGCCCGTCGAGCACGAAGGCGGGCTCCAGGCTGGTGGGGATGGCGGTGCCGCCGTCCCGCGAGGTCTTGACGGCCTTCTTGGCGAGTGGCGCGTCGTCGGGGTGGCTGTAGGTGATGACGTCGCCGGTGATGCCACGGCCCGTTGGCCCGACGATCGCCGGGTAGGGGTCGTTCACCACGACGGCGTCCTTGCCGCGCAGCCGGATGCAGGTTCGTCCGTACCAGGTCAGCTCCATGCGACGATTCTCGCACAGGGCGCTTCACCCAGGCTCCCCGCCTTCGCGCGGCACTTGGCGGCGCGCAGTCCGGCGCCAGGTCGCGCGGGACAAAGAGAAGGACCGGAGACGCCTGCCCAATCGGCGCCCCCGGTCCCGAGGGAGGGAGGATGGAACCTGAGGGGTGTTCCGTCACGAACCATAGACCGGTGAAGATTCATGCCCGGCGCCCGGAACGGTTAAGAAACGAATATCTCGTGGCGGGAACCCGCGCGGCAGGAGGCTTCGTCGGGTTGCCATGGCACAATCCCCCGCGATGAACTCCCCGAAACGCCTTGCTGGCGGCCTGGTCGCGCTTGTCGCAGCCTTGGTCGTGGCTGCCTGCGGCTCCTCCACCCCCACGACCGCCCCCGCGACCACGGGCCTCCAGCCGACGGCGACCGCCGCTCCCACCGAAGCCCCCATGACCTTCGCTCCCAGCGAGGCTCCGTCGTCCTCGCCCGTCGGCTCCGTCTGCGACGAGTCCGTCACCGGCGGGCCTGCCGCCACGGCTGGAGCCAACGACCCCGATGCCGCCACCTACGCGGAGATCGAGGGCCAGGTGCAGGACCTGCGCGGTCTCGCCGCCACCGCCCCGGTCGCGCGCGGCGTGTTCGACACGCCCAACCTTTGCGCCTACCTCCGTGACGGCTTCCGCAAGGACAATCCCGAGGACCTCGTCAAGGGCACCGAGACGCTCTACAAGGAACTCGGGCTGATGCCCCAGGACGCCTCGCTCGAGCAGCTGTACCTGGAGCTGCTCACGAGCCAGGTCGCCGGGCTCTACGACGACGAGACCAAGCAGATGTACGTGGTGTCGAAGGATGGCGCCGTCGGTCCCGTCGAGGAGATCACCTACGCTCACGAGTTCACGCACGCGCTGCAGGACCAGCGGTTCAACCTGCGCAAGGTGATGGGCGAGGACACCGACCAGAGCGACCGCTCGATGGCCCGCGCGGCGGCGGTCGAGGGCGACGCCACGCTGCTCATGAGCCTGTGGGCCCAGCGGTTCCTCACCCCGGCCGAGCTTGGCGAAGCCGCGGGCGGCGCCGACCCGGCGTCCGAGGAGGTCCTCGCCAGGATGCCCGCGATCCTCAAGGACCCGCTGCTGTTCCCGTACCTGAGCGGCATCCAGCTCGCGCTGGGTGCGTTCACCAATGGCGGATTCGGGGCAGTCGATGGCCTGTTCGCCAACCCGCCCGACTCCACCGAACAGGTGCTCCACCCGGAGAAGTTCGCCGCACGCGAGAAGCCCGTCGCGGTTGCCTTCCCGGAGGACCTGGCTTCGCGCCTGGGCGACGGCTGGAAGGTCTCGCTCCAGGACACGCTCGGCGAGGTGCTCCTTGAGGTCGTCCTCCGCGACGGCGGCGCCTCCGCCACGAACGACGCTGCGGCTGGCTGGGGTGGCGATCGCGTGGCCCTGGTCGAGGGACCCGGCGGCGAGAAGGCCGTCGTGATGGACACGGCCTGGGACACCGCGGACGACGCCGCGGCGTTCGAGGCGGCGCTCGGGCCGACCGTGGACAAGCTCAAGGGTCTGGGGCGCTCGCCCACGGTCCTGCGCCCGGCCGAGAACCGGGTGGTCCTGGTCACGGCCGAGTCGGCTGACACGATGGGCCGCGTCGCCAACGCGCTGGGCCTCGCGCAGTAGGGTTGTGGCGTCGCGCCACCGCCCCGCGGCCGCCGCCCCGAGCCCCTACATCGCGTCGGGTGCGGAGATCCCCAGCAGGCCGAGGGCGTTGGCAAGTGTCGTCTGGGTGGCCAGCGCCAGGGCCAGCCGCTTGGCGGACCGTTCCGGATGGTCCGTGTCCACGACCCGCGCGTCCCGGTAGAACGCGTGGAATTGGGTGGCCAGCTCCGTGGCGTAGGCCGTGATGCCCTGCGTCTCCTCGGCCAGGACGGCGTCCTCCACCACCTCGGGGAGCCGCGACACCACCCGCGCGAGCGCCGCCTCAGGCTCCCCGACGAGCAGCCCTCCCACGCCGGGCGCCAGCGCCAGCCCCGCCTCCGCCGCCTTGCGCACGATCGACGCGATCCGCGCA
The DNA here is from genome assembly GCA_963754485.1 of uncultured Chloroflexia bacterium. Lineage (GTDB taxonomy): Bacteria > Chloroflexota > Limnocylindria > Limnocylindrales > CSP1-4 > CAIXZV01. The sequence goes on from CAVWFY010000006.1 coordinate 55,487, forward strand.
TGCGCGTATTGCACGTAGTAGACAGGGTTCTCCGCGGACTGCTTCTTGGCGAGCTCGATGTCGAAGTCGATCTCCACGTGCGTGGCGCGTGACGCGAAGAACCAGCGGGCGGCGTCCGTGCCCACGGCATCCAGCAGGTCGTCCAGCGTCACGAACGTGCCTGCGCGCTTCGACATCGAGACCTCGACGCCGTCCACCACGAACCGGACCCAGCCGATCAGCAGCACTTGGTAGTGGTCCGGGTCGTAACCCATGGCCTGGGCCGCGTTCTTGTTGCGGGCCACCGTCCCGTGGTGGTCCACGCCCCAGATGTAGATGAGGTGGTCGAAGCCGCGGCTGAACTTCTCGGTCACGTAGCCGATGTCCGCGGCGAAGTACGTGGGCCGGCCGTCCGAGCGGTAGATGACCCGGTCCTTGTCGTCGCCGAATGCGGTCGATCGGAACCAGGCCGCGCCGTCCTGTTCATAGACCTGGTCCGCGGTCCGGAGCCGCTCGACGGCCCGTGCGACCCATCCCTCGTCGTGGAGCGAGGCCTCGCTCTTCCAGACGTCGAAGTGGACGCCCAGGCGTGAGAGGCTGGCCTCGATCATCCCGCGCACCCGCGTGGATGCCCAGGCGCCCAGGACGGCGGCCTCGTCCGCCCCATCGGCCGCGGCGGCGGCCCACACCTCGTCCGGCACCTCGCGCGCGAGCGTCTCCACGTACGCGCCCCTGTACCCGTCCTCGGGCACGGGATCGCCGCGCTTCACGGCCGCCACGCTCGCCCCCAGGTGGTCGACCTGCGCGCCCGAGTCGTTGAAGTAGTACTCGCGGGTCACCGTCTGCCCGCCGGCTTCGAGGACCCGGCACAGCAGGTCGCCCACGAACGCCCCCCGCGCGTTGCCCACGGTGAGCGGCCCGGTCGGGTTGGCGGACACGAACTCCACGTTGACCCGGCGCGGGTTGACCGCCGGGATCCGGCCCCACGCCGCCGGCGCAGCGAGGACACCGTCCACCAGCCCCTCGTACGCCGCGTCCAGGATGCGCACGTTGACGAATCCGGGCCGCGCGACCTCAGCGGAGGCCACCAGGCCGGCTCCCGCCTCGCCGCGCAGCGACTCGGCCAGCGCCTCCGCGATGTCGAGCGGCGACCGGCGCATCGGGCGGGCCAGCTTCATGGCGAGGTTGGTCGCGAAGTCGCCGAAGGTGGCGTTGGCGGGCCGCTCCACCTCGATGGCCGGTGCCGACGACGCATCCTCGAGCGCCGGCAACCGACCGGCCGCCACGGCGTCCGCCCATGCGCGTTCCACGGCGGCGCGAACCCGGGCGCGGATGGCCGCGGGTGCGGCGACGGGATCGGCGGGCATGGTCACCGGGGATCTCCTGGCGGGGCTGGAGGGACGGACGCCATCCTACCGCCCGGGCCTGTACCCAAGGTCATGGGGCGGTGCGTCGCCGACGACTGTGACGACACGTCCGTCGTCCCGGTGGCGCGTTGCCATCGACAGGACCAACAACTCCACCAAGCCGCTGCTCGAGGGTGCCGACGTCGTCTAGACCCCGGCGTTCGCGGTCCAGGACGGCCCGATCGCCAGCATGCTCGTCACGGACACCCTGCCGGCCCAGGTCGTCAACCCCCGCAAGGCTCATCACGTGGATCATGGCGGTGGGGTACCGGAGTCCTGGGACCTGCGTTGACCAGCCGCAACGAGATCACGGCTGGTGGCTGCGGTCGGGTGGGGTGCGGTGAACAAGTGAGGAGCCCTGAGTACTGGACGGGGTAGGACCTGTTCCAGATGATGGAGACCTCGCCACACACGTAGGCGAGCGGGAGTCATTCCCGATCCAGGTTCATTCGCCGGGTATCCGGCACCTCGGGGATAACGACATGGTCCGAGACACCGGCTACGGCCACTTCAAGCGTCGAAGAGTGCGCTCCGCGCTCGCATCCATCACGGCAGCAACCATGCTCATGGCGTTCTTCGCCGGCGGCGTGATGGCCCACGACGCCATCGCCACGTGCGGTGGCTTCCTCCAACTCGACTACCCCAGCAAGACCGCCGATATCATCCGCACGTCCGACGATCCAGACACGCTGGTCTACGACAACGTGGACGGCGGCGGGAAGTTCGCCGTCATCCCCGGCACCTACAAGGTCGTCTGGTCGGACGGCTTCGCCAAGGAGAACATCGCGGTCGCGGCTTGCCCGACCGGCAGCATCACCTTCGCCAAAGCAATTGCCGGTGACAACAAGGGTCCCGCCGCCCTGACCGATTTCAAGTTGACCTTCGGTTCAGAGGGTGATGCCCGCCACGGACAGGTGGTCAATGACCTGCGGTTCGCCGATTACGCCGTCGGTGAGGACCTGAGCGACGGCCCCGCCAACTACAAGTTTGTCGGCACGTCGTGTGAGCCCAACAAGCCGAACGACGACTCTCTGACGAAGGTCGCGCTCAACAACACCGCGTACCTGTCCGAGGATGACCCGGACTGGACCTGCACCGTTACAAATGAGTTCGCGCCCCCGCCCACGGTCACGTTCTACAAGAACGTCACGAACAACTGGAACGGCTCCGCTGTTCCAGGCGACTTCACGATCAAGTTGTCGGGTGGCCCGACCACAGAATCGGAGGACGTGTACTCCGGCAAGAACGGTGAAACCGTCGCCGTTGTGCCCGGTACGTACACCCTGACCGAGACCGGTCCCGATGGCTACGCCTCGGTGGAGGGCGGCTCTTGCTTCCAGAACGAGAAGCCCAGCAACAACGACGCGCAGGCAGCCGTCCTGGTTGACCCGACCTTCACCTTCGAGGCTGGCGAGGAGTGGACCTGCGGCTTCACGAACGAGGACTTGCCCGCATACGTAGGGTTCAAGAAGGTCGTCGTTGGCGGCACCGCCAAGATCGCTGACTTCGCGTTCACCGTGAAGATCGGCGAGCGTTCCGGTCCTGCCGTTCCCGACGCCACGACAGGCGTCTACCTGACAGGCAAGGCCAAGGCCGGTTTGGAGTTCACGATCACCGAGACCAAGTCGGTCGGCAACTACGTGACGACCTACGCCGGGGACTGCAACGGCAAGACCGTGAACGGCGTGACGACGAACTCGTGCGTCATCACGAACACGTACAACCCGCCGACGAACCCGCCGACGAACCCGCCGACGCCGACGCCGACGCCGACGCCGACGCCGACGCCGACCCCGACCCCGACGCCGACCCCGACCGCGACGCCTGAGGTCACCCCGACCCCGAGCGGCGAAGTCGAGGAGATCACTGGTACTCCGGACACCACCCCGCCTGCCACGGACGCTTCGGGCTCCACCGGCAACTCATCCACCGGCAGCGGCTGGAGCCTGGCGATGCTGGCCCTGGGCATCCTCGCCCTGGGCGTCCTGCTCGCCACCCCGGCCACCCGGCGCACGCGCCGCTAACCCTCGGGGCCGGTGAGGCTCCACCTCCAGACTCGTCGCTGTCCCCGAAGGCGACGTCGACCGGGGTTCGCGGATCCGTCCGCACCCCGGTCGCTCCATGTCCGGGAGAGCCGCCAGCGGCACCCGGCCTACAGGTCGAGGTGGGACCCCGGCCAGACCATCTCGACAGGCCCGGCGTATTCGGCCAAGCAGGAGGCAACGGCGGCCTCGGCGTCGCGACCCATCAGGAGGTGGGTCAGCAGGACACGTTGTGCCCCAGTGGACCTTGCCAGGCGTCCTACGGCCGGTCCGTCGAGGTGCGCCACGCCGCGCGGCACCGGCCCAGCCCCGAACGAGACCTCCGCCAGGAGTGTGTCGCCGGGAGGCACGAGCGGGGCGATGTCCTCGGCGCGTCCGCAGTCGCCGCTGTAGACCAGCCCGGGTTCCTCACCGGATGCCGGGGCGACGCGCACTGTCAAGGGTGTCGTTCTCCCGACATCGGCCAGCTCAGGCCTATCCAAGGTCCGATCGGCCCAGTACATTCAGCCATAGGTCCTCTAGCCATCAGGGATAGGACCTCTTGGTGACCGTAGGCAACAGATCCTTCGAGATAGTGCGGTGGGGGAACCTTGTGAGAGGTGTCCAATGGCACTTCGGTACTGGACGCTCACCGGACCGGGCCCCAAAATGGTGGCTCAAGGACTCATCCGCGACGGATCGTCGCTGGGGCACAGGAAGGGGACCACATTGAAGAACTACAGGGTGATGCGGACCGCGGGCTGGCTTGCCGTCGCCGGTCTGCTCGGGGCGGCGATCGTCGGACCGACGGGCGCGCTGGCTACGGACCTGCACCAGACACCGCCGATCACCGCCTCCGAACTCCCGAGCAGTTGTGACGGCAGCGAGGGCATCACCCCGGGCCAGGTGTACTGGCACTTTGTCCTCATTGATGCCGAGGACGCCGGCGCGAAACTGACCGCCACGTTCCAGCACGCGGGCGTCTTCGCCAGCGTGGCCGCGTACAAGGTGTCGGGCAACGCCACGCACTTCGCGGTCGTCACACCGACGGACGACACGCTCCTCGCCGCCTCCACCGATATCGACGGCGACAAGCTCAACCTGAGTCACGTGTGCTACGGCACGACAACGACCACGACCGGCACGACCACGACCGGCACGACCACGACCGGCACGACCACGACCGGCACGACCACGACCGGCACGACCACGACCGGCACGACCACGACCGGCACGACCACGACCGGCACGACCACGACCGGCACGACCACGACCGGCACGACCACGACCGGCACGACCACGACCGGCACGACCACGACCGGCACGACCACGACCGGCACGACCACGACCGGCACGACCACGACCGGCACGACCACGACCGGCACGACCACGACCGGCACGACCACGACCGGCACGACCACGACCGGCACGACCACGACCGGCACGACCACGACCGGCACGACCACGACCGGCACGACCACGACCGGCACGGGCACCGTCGGGGGTGTGACCGGCACGCCGGAGCCAGAGCTCACTCCGCCGAGCACCGACACCGTTTCGGTCACGGGCGGCTCCAGCCCCGCTGGCGGAACGTGGCAGCTGCTCCTGGTCGCGATGGCCGGGCTGCTGGCCGGAGTCCTCCTCCTGACGCCGGGCACCACCCGCAAGCGCTAGGCGCAGCCCCGGCGCCCCAACGGCGCCGGACCACACGAACGAACCGGCCGGGTCGGGCATGAGCCCCCCGGCCGGTTCTCTTGTTGTCCTGGCCCGGTCCGGCGGTCGATTTGACCGTGCAGTGACCGGTTGGCATCACCAACTTCAAGGGTGAGGGCGAACCGGAGCGGGCCTGCTCCTTCAGCTGCACGTAGATCCGGGACCCATCCCCCTCCCGCACCTGGACCAGCGCGGCATTCACGTTCGGTCGGTGCTGCATCGCGTTCACCCCCTGGGCCAGAGGTCCACGGCGCCCGCGCATTGCATCGAGACGCCACCGAGGCAGGTGGCAAGGGCGATACTCGCCGTCATGGCACTCGCGACCCTGATCCGATCCGTCCGCGCTCACCTGGCCCTGACCCTGACCGTGGCGTCCCTCATCGTCTGGTCGAGCTGGCATCTGATCCTGGGGCCCACCCACCCGTAAGGCGACCCGTCGAACGGGAACTACACGGGCCACTTCTCGCACATGAACACGGCCCGCCTGTTCACGCACGCCGGGACCGCCATCTGGACAATGCCGCTGCAGGACTCGGCGTCCCCCTCACGCCGGAGCAGGCCGCAGCACTGCCCGTGGATCTCACGCCGCAAGGCGGTCAGATGTACCCGGTATTCATCGTTCCCGGCTGGCCGGATCGTGGATGGACCTGACGCTGGTCGCCTGGCTCACGATGTTCAGGGAGACGGCGGGCACGGCCTTGGCTGTCGCCCACAGCCTGCCGGTGACGGCGTACGACGTGCGAGACTGACGACCATGCCTGGGGGAGAAGTCAGCCAAGGAGTGCGCGGTCAACTCACGCCTCCACCGACCGGGCAGGTCGCGTGCGAGCTCGTGGCGCCAGAAGCCGGTGCAAGAACCGCGAGCGGGTGGCTGCGCCTCGATCCGCGGATCAGGCGAGAGATCATCGTCGCGCTGGCGCTGCTGTTCTGCTATGGCTTCTTGCGACAGGTTCCGGCCTGGAATGAGTACAGCCGCTACGACCTTGTCCGAGCGCTTGTCGAGGACGGGACGACCCGGATCGACCGTCTTCAAGAGAACACCGGGGACAAGGCCTTCTACGACGGGCACTACTACTCCGACAAGACGCCTGGGACGGCGCTCCTGGGAGTGCCGGTCTACTGGCTCCTCACGCTCACCTCCACCGGGTCCGGAGCTGGGACACTCGACCCGCTGACCGCCGTCCAGGCGCTGGCATTTGTTGAGAGTGGTATTCCCACAGTCCTGGTCGTGCTGCTGCTGCTTCGTTTGCTGCGGCCGACGGTGGGCGAAGGATGGGCGCTGCTGATCAGTCTTGGGTACGGACTCGGCTCGATCGCCTTTCCTTTCGCCACGATGTTCTTCGGTCACGCCGCGTCGGCGTTCTTCCTGTTCGCGGCGTTCTATCTCTTATGGAGGTGGCACGCGGATCGTGGCGCCTGGCGGCCCGCGCTTGCCGGCTTCCTTGCCGGGTGGGCAGTCATCGTGGAACTCTCAACCATGCTCGGCGTGTTGGTGCTGCTCGCCTACGCGCTGAGGGACTCGCGCCAGACGGGGCGACGGCTGCTGCAGGTGAACTGGCACGCACCGGCGCTGATGGTTGCGGGCGCCATGCTCCCGGCGGCGCTCTTCCTCGCATACAACTGGGTCTCTTTCGGCGGTCCATTCAGGCTCGGTTACACGAACCTCGCCGCCGGCGGTTTCGCCGAAGGCATGTCGCGGGGCATCCTCGGGGTGACGTGGCCGAGGCCCGAGGTCCTCGTCGACCTCCTCCTTGGCCCGCGCGGCCTGGTTCGGCTGGCACCGTGGTTCGTCCTCGCGCCTGTTGGCCTGCTCGCGGCGCGCCAGCGCCGCCTACGAGCTGAGGTCGTCGTCTGCGGCGTCATCGTCGTCACATTCCTGTTGTTCAACGCCGGCTACTACCTGCCCTTCGGTGGGTGGACGCCCGGACCGCGCTTCCTGGCGCCGGCCCTGCCCTTCGCGGCCGTTCTCGTGGCCCTGGTGCCACGCGCGCTTCGCCCGCTTGTCGTCCTCCTCATCGCGGTCGCGGTCGCCCTCTTCTTCGTGGCCACGGTCACGATGCCGAACGCGCCCGAGATGTACCTGGACCCGCTTACACAACTCTGGCTGCCGCGCCTCTTCAATCGCGACATCGCAGACACGACTGCCTGGTTGCGTTGGGGTCTCCACGGCTTCCAACCGCTCCTGGTTCTCGCCCTCACGCTTGCCGTGGCCGGCACGGCACTTGCGGCAACAGTGCGGTCGGGGGTCGCGGCTGACCGCTTGTCGGGTGTCCTCGCGGGCCTGCTGGCCCTGTTGGTCATGGCATTCGCCGGCCCGTTCGTGCTGCCGGGCGCCTTTGCCTTCGGCGGTGGACCCGCTACACAGCCGGTTGGCTCGGTCGCGATCGTCGAGGTAGGCGTCACCCCCGTGGCAGTGGGCGACCACAATCGGTCGACAATTTGGGCGCAGGTGGAGAACAGGGGTCCAGCCATTGACGACACGAAGGCCGTTTTCACGGTCTTCGCGCCCGGTGGGAGCCCGATCTGGTCCGCCTGGTATGCCAACGTGTCGTGGGGCGCGGGTGAGCGTAGACGCGTCGCGATTGATTGGGACACGACGACGATTGGAGTTGGCGACTACCGGGTCGAGGCGAAGGTCGTGTCGAGTGACCTCAAGATTGTCTACTCAAGCGCCGACAACGCCGGGCTGGTTCACATCGGCCCCTGAACCGATGGGGCGACCGGGTCTCCGGGCAGCATCTGGTCGGACATGGTTCAGGGGATCTGGCGGAACGGGAAGTACGCCGCCCAGCCGATGACGTACGCGACCACGAACCCCCAGCGCACGAACCGGGGCAACCCCGCGCGGGTCAGGAGGAGGGCGACCGCGGCGGCGATGGCCGGCATCGCGGGCAGCAGGTAGTAGATGTACATGATCCGCTGCGTGAAGATCCCGAGCGCCACGAACGGGAGGTAGCTCGCCGCGCCCCAGGCGAGTGCCCAGCGAGCGAGGCCGTTGCCGGTGCGCCACGCGTACCACGCCGTGAAGAGCGCGCTCACGACGATAGTTCCCGAGAGTAGGGGGTTCAGGGCGCCACGGAAGTCGATGGACGGCCGCGCAGAGATCACCTCCTCGCCCGAGCGCACGGTCACATCCACGCGCAGGTAGGCGATCTGGCACTCGTTGAAGATCCACTGCCATGGCTTGCTGTCAGCTGCGGGGCAGAAGCCTGTATTCGACACGGGCGCCTCGAGCCGGGCTCCGTACTCGACGATCCGGCGCATGTGGTCGAACGGGGTCGAAAACGAGGTGTACCTCGCCCCGAGCAACCCGAGGCCTACCAAGCCGGCGATCGCGCAGGTGAGCACGAACGTCGTGGGGCCGCGCAGGTCCCTCAGCGGGATCCGGCGGTCGCGCCACCACCGCCCACCGACCTGCAGCAGGTAGAGCAGCAGGACCGCTGCAACACCGTATACGGCCGTGATCTTGATCAGGAGCCCCACGGCCATCGCCAGGCCCGACAGAGCCCAGCGGCCCCTCAGCGCCAGCCAGGACCCGACCAGGATCGGTGCGAGGACCAGCATGTCCAGCGTCCCGATCCGACCGTGCACGAGCGTGAGGTTGTCAAACGCGAGAATGCCGACGACGAGAACGCCCATCCGTGCCGATTCGCCGCTGGCGCGCACGATGCCGTAGGTCGCGGCGAGGGCGACCATGCCGGCGATCACGCTCGGTACTCGCCAGCCGATCCCGTTGTCGCCGAACACGACCATCGAGAGTGCGATCAGGAGCTTGCCGAGCGGTGGATGCTCCGTGTTCGGGTCAAGGCCCGCGATGCTGCCGGCATAGTTGGCGCCCTCGGCGACCGGCCACCCGAGGATCGTCCGGGCGGCATTGACGTAGTACGCCTCGTCGAAGATGAGGCCACCCTGGGGGAGGTTGAGCCACGCGATCCGGGCGACGAATGCCGCGACGAGCAGCAGCGGGAGCGCCGTGGCCGGGTCGCGGAGGTTGTCCCTGAGCCTGACACCCAGCCCGGCCACTGCCCGCACCGGCCGACGGTCGATGATTGCCGCACGACGCCCGGCACCATCTGGCGTGGTGGGTTCCTCGTCCGGTTCGTTCACGGGTGGACACGTCCTCGATTGGGTGGTGAGCCGAAGCGTAGCCCACGCCGCCAGGAGCCGGTCGTCCCTCGGGCACGGACCCACGCTGCCCTGAGGATCATCCCCATCTGTCATGGGGTCGCTGGTGACGGCGCGCACCGGCGATCTGACCGCGTGAGCGGTGAGGTTCGGAGGAGGGCGCAGAAGCGTAGCCGAAGGTACTGGACGGGTACTGCTGGCCGCGAGATGCTGATCTTCACAGGGCGTCAAGTGAGTGTCCGCCCAACGGCCACCACAACATTCGTCGCTGTCCCCGAGGGCGACGTCGACCGGGGTTCGCGGATCCGTCCGCACCCCGGTCGATCCATGTCCGGGCATACGAGCCGACGGCCCCTGGCCTACACGTCCAGGCTTGACCCCGGCCAGACCATCTCGACAGGCCCGGCGTACTCGGCGCGGCAGGAGGCAACGGCGGCCCCGGCGTCACGACCCATCAGGAGGTGGGTCAGCAGTACGCGTCGCGCCCGCGTGGACCTCGCCAGGCGTCCCACGGCCGGTCCGTCGAGATGCGCCACGCCGCGTGGCACCGGCCCAGCCCCGAACGAGACCTCCGCCAGGAGTGTGTCGCCGGGGCGCACGAGCTGGGCGATGTCCTCCGCGCGTCCGCAGTCGCCGCTGTAGACCAGCCCAGCCTCCTCACCGGATGCCGGGGCGACACGCACCGCGTAGCTCTCGTCCGTGTGGGTGACGAGGCGGCCCTCCACCAGCAGCTCGCCCACGCGGTGAGAGCCCTCGCCAAGGGTTTCGAGCTGGAGGGCCTCCGCGCTGAAGCCCGGGGAGGCGTGCAGGGCGTCCAGCCGCCCGCCCAGGTTCGAGGGACCCAGCACCCGGACTCGTCGAGGAGGCTCGAACTCGTAGCGCAGGTAGTGGCGCAGCGGCACGAGGTCGATGAAGTGGTCGGGGTGCAGGTGACTCACCACGACGGCGTCCAGATCCTCGGGCCGGACCCAGGGAAAGATGCGTGTGAACGACCCCTGGCCAAGGTCCAGCAGGATGGCCGTAGAGCCGTGGGAGACCAGGTAGCAGGCCCCCGAGGCGCCTTCACGGTCCGTGTAGGCGGGCCCGGCACCAAGCACCGTCAGCCGCATCGTGGCCTCCATCAGGGGAGGGTAGCGTGCCGCCGGGGCGCCCGGGGCGCCCGGGGCGCCCGGGTCGCTAGGGCTGCGCGTCGCTCGGTGCGGGCTTCTGGCCACGATCCGGCGTGACGTCCGGCTTGCCGGGCTTGGCGGTTGCATCCGGGTCCGGGGTCTTGCCGGGCTTGGCGGTCGGATCCGGGTCCGGGGTCTTGCCGGGCTTGGCGGTCGGATCCGGGTCCGGGGTCTTGCCGGGATTCGTCGTGGCGTCCGGGTTCGGGGTCTTGCCGGGATTCGTCGTGGCGTCCGGGTCCGGGGTCTTGCCGGGCTTGGCGGTCGGATCCCGCGTCACGTCCGGTTCGTCCGTAGCCGCAGGCATGGGCTTCCCCGGGTTCCCGTTCCCGGCGCCGTTCCCGGCGCCGTTCCCGAGGGACTCGATGACGCGGTTGCTGTTCTCCAGGGCGCGCTCGAGACCGCCGGCTGCTCCAGCGGGCGCGCCGGCCGCAACCTCCAGCAGGACCGAGCGGTGGAACTGGACGGCCTCCCGGGCCCGGACGGCGGCCGGTCCCCCCGCGGTCGTCAGCCGGTCGATGGCGGCGTCGTAGGCCTCGAGGGCGGCGATGGCGGCCCTGCTGTCATTACGGCCGGTGGCCTCCACGGCCTCCGCGAGACGGGCCTGGGCCTGGGCAAGCTCTGCGTCGATGCGCGCCGACGGGTCGGAGGGCAGCATCAGCGACTCGAGGGCGATGCGCGACTCGTACAGGGGCCCGCCGGCGCGTGAGGTGGCGAACACAGACGAACCGAACATCAGCCCCACGAGCACCGCCGCGCTCAGGGAGGCGGCGATCCGGCGCGTGGTCCAGCCGGCGAACAGGGCACGCCGCACCGGCCGGTAGCCGGCGGTTGTCGTGACAATGCCGGTGGGATCGATCCGGCGTCGCCATGCTTCCTCCATGACCGCCGAGCGGGCGCGCCGCTGCTGGGCCTGGCTGGGTTCCAGCCTTACCCGCGCGTAGCGCCCCAGCATCCGCTCGAGCTCTTCGCCCGCCAGCGGCTCGGCAGTGGCCATCTCGTCCTCGTTCATCGGGTCGTTCCTGCGGCCCGCGGCAGCGCATTCGCCGGGTCTTCGATTCCCAGCTCCCGCCGGAGCGCCGCTATGGCCCGGAACTGGAGACCTCGCACGGTCCCTTCCTGGCGGCCCATGACCTCGGCCGCCTCCTTCGCGGAGAGCCCCGCGAAGAACCGCAGCTCGATGGCCTCGCGCTGCTCCGGGGTCAGCCTTCGCAGCGCCAGCGCGACGCTGTCCATCTCCTGGCGGAGGACCGCCAGCTCGTCGGGCCCGTCGTCCTGGTCGGCACGCTCCACCACGAGGTCGAGCGTGGCGTGGTCGCGGCGGATCCTGATGTGGTCGATGACGACGTTCCTGGCCAGCCGGAAGAGCCAGCCCCCGAATGGGATGCCCCGCGACTCGTAGCGCGGCAGGGCCTCCAGGGCCTTGACGAAGACGAGCTGCGCCAGGTCCTCCGCGTCGCTCGGGCGGCCGACGCGGGCCGCGACGTAGCGGTAGACCGGCCCGTAGTAGTGGTCGAACAGGGCCCCGAACGACTCCGGGTCACCCTGTTGCGCCGCCGCCACGAGGCGTTCGATCGCCCCGTCGTCGATGGTCATAACGATCCGTGGTCCCCCGTGTTAGGCCCGCGCAGTTAGGTCGAACCACCTATCGGCACGGGGACCTCGATCCGCGAGCCCCCGCGCCGGAACGCCAGCGCCTCGAATCCGGCGCCCGAGACCGCACCATACGCCTTGGCAAGGCCGTAGGCGAACCACTCCGTTCGGTGGGCGTCGCTGCCGATGGTCACGTGTCGGCCGCCGAGTTCCCGGTAGCGCGCGACGATCGCCGGGGTCGGGTAGGTCTCCCGCGGAAGCTGCCGCAGCCCGGATGCATTGACCTCCAGGGCGGTGCCCGTGTCGATGAGCGCGGCCAGCACCGGCTCGTACAGCTCGGGGGCCGCGGCGAGCTGGGCCGGCAGGACGTGCGGCACGAGGTAGCGCTTTACGAAGTCCAGGTGGCCGATGGTGTCGAACAGCCCAGAATGCGCCGCGCCGATCACCTCGTCGAAGTAGGGCGCCACGACATCGGCCAGCGGCCGGCCGGCAATGAACGATGCGACGCTGGATGCCTTGTACGGCGACTCCGCGCTGATGTGGACGCTGCCGATGACGTAGTCGTGGGGGTGCCGCCGCAGCCAGCCGCGGATGTCCTCGTCGTACGCGCGCTCGTAGGTGACCTCCACGCCGAACCGGATCGCCAGCCCGCGTGCGCCCATCGAGCGGCGGCCTCGCGCACGTCCCGTTCTCGATCTGCGAACGACGCGAACCCGTAGGCGGGCATGGTGGGATCGAAGTCGACGTGGTCGGTGATGGCCAGCTCCGCGATCCCGCGCTCGACCGCGAGGACGCAGTACGCCTCGAGCATCGCGTTGGCGTCCGGCGAGCGGACCGTGTGCAGGTGCGAGTCCAGCGGCAGGTCGCGGGCATCGCCGAGGCCGGCGGCGAGGCCCGCACGGAAGACGTCGTGCTCGATGTCGGCCCGCGGGCGGGTGTCGGCGGGGTCGAGTGAACCCAACGGGTGCGCTGGGCTCACCCTGCGATCACGCCCAGCTCGCGGCCCACCCGGTCGAAGGCGGCTAGAGCCTGGTCGAGGAGGTCATCGGTGTGGGCCGCGGTCACGATCGTCCGGATCCGAGCCCGGTCCAGGGGCACTGTGGGGAACACCACCGAGGTGCCGAACACGCCCTCGTCGAACAGCCGGTTGGAGAAGCGGATCGTCGTCTCGCTGTCGCCGAGGATCACCGGCGTGATGGGCGTCTCGCTGCGGCCGATGTCGAAGCCCAGGCGCCCCAGCTCCGCCTTGAAGCGGCGGGTGTTCGCCCACAGCCGCTCGATCAGCTCCGGCTCCTCGACCATGATCCGGATCGCCTCGCTGCACGCGGCCGCGACCGCCGGCGGATGGCTGGTGGAGAAGAGGAACGGCCGGGCCCGCTGGACGAGGATGTCGCGCAGAGCCTGCGAGCCCGCCACGTAGCCGCCGAGCACGCCCACGGCCTTGGACAGCGTCCCGACCTGGATGGCGACCCGGCCCTCGAGCCCGAAGTGGCTGACCGACCCGCGGCCGTCCCTGCCCAGCACCCCGGATGCGTGGGCATCGTCGACCATCACTGCCGCCCCGAAGGCCTCGGCGACGTCGACGATGCCCGGGAGCGGGGCGATGTCCCCGTCCATGCTGAACACGCCGTCGGTGACGACCAGGATCAGCCGGTACGGCGTCCCGTGCCCGTCGCGGCCCCGTTCGACCGCCTCGGCGAGGACCTCGCGCAGCGAGTCCAGGTCGGCGTGCCGGAAGACCTTGCGCGGCGCCTTCGAGAGCCGCATCCCGTCGATGATGCTGGCGTGGTTGAACTCGTCCGAGACGATGAGGTCGGTCTCGCCGGTGATCGTCGGGATGACGCCGGTGTTGGCGGTGAACCCGGACTGGAAGGTCAGGACCGCATCGGTGTGCTTGAACGCGGCCAGCTCCGCCTCGAGGGCCTCGTGGAGGGTCAGCGTTCCCGCGATGGTGCGGACGGCCCCGGAACCAGCCCCGAACTGTTCCACCGCCGCGATGGCGGCCCGCTTCATGCGCGGGTGGTGCGACAGGCCCAGGTAGTCGTTGGACGAGAGGCTGATGACGCGCCGGTCATCGACGGAGACGATGGGGCCCTGGGCGCTGCTCATGATCCGGAGCGGCCGGTACAGGTGGCGCTCGCGCATGGCGGCGAGCTCGTCGTCGAGATAGGCGAGCGGGTTGGGACGCGATGCCGTGTCCATGGATGGCTCCTCCGCCGTGTGCCCTAGTCCGTCCAGTCCAGGATCACCTTGCCCGAGTCGCCCGACCGGGCGGTCTCGAACGCCGCCTCGTGGTCCCGGAACCCGAAGCGATGGGTGATGGCGGGCGCGATGTCCAGGCCCGACTGGAGCATCACCGTCATCTTGTACCAGGTCTCGTACATCTCGCGGCCGTAGATGCCCCGGATCGTGAGCAGCTTGAACACGATCTCGTTGACGTCCAGGGTGATGTCCGCGGTGGGGATCCCCAGGATGGCGATGGACCCGCCGTGGGCCATGTTGTCCATGGCGCTCCGGATCGCCGCGGACGCGCCGGACATCTCGAGGGCGACGTCGAAGCCCTCGACCATGCCCAGCTCGCGCTGGACGTCGGCGAGATCCTGCTCCCGGGGGTCGATGGCGACGGTGGCGCCCATGCGCCGCGCGATCTCGCGGCGCACCGGGTTGGGCTCGGAGACGACGACGTACCGGGCGCCCGCGTGGCGCACGACCGCGGTGGCCATCAGGCCGATCGGGCCGGCGCCCGTGATGAGCACGTCCTCGCCCAGAACCGGGAAGGCGAGCGCCGTGTGCACCGCGTTCCCGAACGGGTCGAAGATCGCGGCGACCTCCTCGTCGATGCCCGGCCAGTGGTGCCAGATGTTGGTCATCGGCAGCACGACGTACTGGGCGAAGGCCCCGTCGCGGCCCACCCCGAGGCCCACGGTCCTGGCGCACAGGTGGCGCCGGCCGGCCAGGCAGTGGCGGCAGCGTCCGCAGGTGACGTGGCCCTCGCCGCTCACGACGTCGCCGGGGTGGAAGTCCATGACGTTGGAGCCCACCTCCACGATCTCGCCGACGAACTCGTGACCCGTGATCAGCGGCGGCTCGATGGTCCTGGCCGCCCACGGGTCCCACGACTCGATGTGCAGGTCCGTGCCGCAGATGCCCGTCTTGTGCACGCGCACGAGGACGTCGTTGATGCCGGGGACCGGGTCCGGGACGTGCTCCAGCGAGAGTCCCGGGCCGGGAGCGGTCTTCACCAGGGCGAGCATGCGCTGCTTCCTCGTTGCGGCGCCCGATCGTGCTCCCTCACCAGGGATCCGGCCGGGTGTCCTGCGTCCAGTCGACGATCGGATTGTCCACCACGCCGATCCCCTCGATCTCGCACCGGACGCGGTCGCCGGGCTCGAGGAAGACCGGCGGGTCGCGGAACACGCCGACGCCCGCGGGCGTGCCGGTGGCGATCAGGTCGCCGGGCTCGAGCGTGACGTACCTCGAGATGAAGCTCACCAGGGCCGGCACGTCATAGAGCATGTCGGCCGTGTTGCCGTCCTGCATCAGGAGCGGCGTGTCCGCGCCGGCTGCCGACGCCGGGATGCGCCAGCTGCGCAGCGCCAGACCGTCCCGCGGGTCCACCTCATCCGGGGTGGCGAAGACGGGCCCCACGGGCAGGAACGTGTCGCTGCCCTTGGCGCGCAGCCACTGCCCGTCGCCCTTCTCTCCCTCGCGCAGGGCCTGGGGGTTGCCCTGCCAGTCGCGGGCGCTGATGTCGTTGACGACGACGTAGCCGGCGACGTGCTCGGGCGCCTGCTCCGGCGTGACCCGGCGCGCCGCCCGGCCGATCACCACACCGAGCTCCACCTCGAGGTCCAGGGCGCGGGTTCCCTCCGGGCGGACGACCGCCTCACCATCGCCGACGATCGCGTTGGTGAACTTGGAGAACAGCATCGGCCGGTCGGGCGCGGCGCGGCCCCCCTCCCTCGCGTGGTCGCCGTAGTTGAGGCCCACGCACACGATCTTGCCGGTCTGGATCTCGTTCATCGCCGGGGCCGGGCGCCGTGCGTCGAGGCCCAGCAGCGGGGCACCGGCCTTGAGCGCGCGCTTCGTGGCCCGCCGGAGCTCGCCAAGCCAGTCGTCCTCGAAGCCGATCTGGAAGCCGATGCCCAGGTGGGTGTCGATGGCCGGGTCGAGCCGGCCCCGCTTCTCGAGCTGCGCCCCCGTCAGGAGGCGGCCCTTGACGAGCACGCCGAACCGCTCGTCACCGAAGCGGTCGTAGTAGGCGTAGAGGCGCATGGATCGACGCTCCGTCAGCTCGGGGCCGGGCTGGGTTCCGTGGGCGCGCCGGCCGGCGGGCTCGCGGAGGGGGCTGCGCACTGGGGCTCCGGCGGAGCCACGAACCGGCCTTCGGACACGCGCTCACCGTAGCGCAGGTAGAAGTCGTAGACCTGGGCTGCGTCCAGCGTGTCGAGGTAGAGCACGCGGTTCCACACGAGTGCCGTGTACTTCGTGGGCATCTGCTCGAACCGGGCCACGACGGGACCCACGGTGCCGGGCGCCAGACCGCAGATCGCGCTGCTGGGAAAGCCGTCGTCGAAGGTCTTCAGGGCCGCGATGCCGGCGTCGTCGCAGGCACCACTATCGCAGGAGTAGAGCAGCACGAGTCCGCCGTGCTCCAGGTTGTGGATCCAGCCGTTGGGCAGGCTCTCGTCGTCCGGGCCATAGACCTGGGGCTCCAGGGGCCCGAAGCCGACACGGTTCAGGTGCTTGCCCGATGCGGGCGGGCAGACCGGGTAGGCGACCTTGTCGCCGGTCTGGACGTGGCCGTTGCCCTGGTCCGGCTGGACCTGGCCCAGCTCGCCGGCGACCGTCGCCGCGACGGTGTCGACCGTGGTGCAGGCGTAGGCTGGCGCAGTTGCGCTCGTGAGGGCGTAGAGGCCGATGCCGACCAGGGCGGCGACGGCGATGAGCGCCAGGACCGGCGTGCGGAGGCGCTGAAGCGGGGACTTCTCGGGCGGCCTCCGGACCGCGGTCTCGCGACGGCCTGCTCGTTCGGTGCCGGTGGGGCTCGTGCTCTGGTGGCGCCGGGAGCCGGCATTGTCGCTCGGGGGCTTCGGGCTGGGAGGGGTCACGGGCGAGACTCCGGGAAGGCGATCGGCGGCACCGCCAGGGACGGGTGGCCGCCACAGCGCGAGGGGACCGCGATGCTCCGCGAAGGGTAACGCCCCGCGCGCAGGCGCGCGCGATGCCGTCCGGACCCTCGGGTTACGGCTCGTTGAGCCAGGTGCGGACCTCGGGGCGGGTCAAGCCGAAGAACAACAGCACGGCCAGGATCGCGACGATGACGGCGGCGATGGGCTGGGCGGCGAGCAGCGCCAGTGGGATCGCCGGCAGCGTCAGGGTCGACAGGCCCAGGGCGAGGGTGCGGCTCGCCTCCTTGCGCTGCAGGACGAGCGTCGTCGTGAAGATCGTGTAGGCCAGGAGCACCATCACCACCACGCCGGGCAGGGAGATCGGCGCGCTGATGGCCTGGTCCACCACCCATCGCAGCGAGAGCCCGATGAACCCGAGGACGAGGAACGCATAGCCGAGGAAGATGCGGATGCCGCCGGGCATCGCGCGGAGCTGGCTGAGCATGACCCGATGATGCCACCGCTCCCGGCCCGCCGCCGCGCCGGAGGTGCGGGTCGCGGGTGTCTCGGGGCCGTGCCGCTGCCTGCGGGCAGGCTGCCGGGCGCTCCTCGGCCGAAACCTTGGCGCAAGCCCCTTGACACTTTAGATGGACCCAACTAACCTCCACTAAACCGGTTTGCTAAACCGGTTTTGCCGACCCGATGGCAACCCATCGGACTGCCCGGACGGACCAGGACAGCGCCCTGTCCGGACCATCCGCGGGCCCAGTGGCCGGACGGACGCCACGGCGCAGCGAGGAGATCTTGGAGGACCGCAACCCACGACGGCCGCGCATCGCCGACGTCGCCCGCGAGGCAGGCGTGTCGAAGACGGCGGTCTCGTTCGCGTTCAACAGCCCGGATCGGCTGGCGCCCGAGACGGCCATCCGGATCCGCGGCGTTGCCAATTCACTTGGCTACCGCCCGCACCCGGTTGCGCGTATGCTCACGCAGCGAAGCACCCATACCCTGGGTGTGCTGACCCCCCAAGCCCTGTCCGTGATCTTCTCGAACCCCTTCTTCGGGGCCTTCAGCGAGGGCGTTGCCCTGGCAGCCGAACAGGAGGGCTACGCCCTCCACTTCATCTCGCCGCTCCATGGTTCGCTCGCCCGTGCGATGGGCAGAGCGACGGTGGATGGCGTCGTCGTCGTGGGACTCGCAGCCAGCCACCCGGAGGTGGAGCAGATCCGCGCCGCCGGCGTGCCGCTGGTGATGGTGGACTCGAGCGCCCTGCCGGACCAGCCGGGTGTCGAGGTCAACGACGAGGGTGGCGCCCGAGCCGCCGCGGACCACCTCCTGGGCCTCGGCCACCGGGACATCCTGGTGGTGGGCGTTGAGCCGCCGACGCCCGGCGCCGCGTCCGAGCCGGATGGCGTGACCGCTCGCCGCATGCGCGGCTACGTGGCCGCGCTGGCCGCCCGTGGCCTGGAGTTGCCCGACAATGCTGTCGTGGTCGCGCCGGCCAGCATCGAGGGCGGCATCGCGGCCATGCGGCGCGCCTGGGAGGACGGCCTGCGCCCGACGGGCGTGCTCGCGATGTCCGACGCGATGGCGATCGGGGTCCTGCGCGCCGCGCGGGAGCTCGGGCTGCGCGTCCCCGAGGACATCTCGGTCGTGGGGTTCGACGACATCGATATCAGCCAGCACACGAACCCACCCTTGACCACGGTGCACCAGCCGATCCGCCAGAAGGGCGAGAGCGCGGTGCGCGTGCTCCTGACCGTCGTAGCACGACGGGATCTACCCCCGGAACAGCTCCGGCTCGAGACGCGGCTCATCGTCCGCGGCTCGACGGGGCCGGCGCCGCGTCGGCGGCAGGAGGTGGACCGGGCCCGAAGCTGAGGACGAGACGGCGACGAGCGCATGGCGCCCGACGTCAACTCACGGCTCCAGGGCCGGACCCGGCCCGACGCGATCGGCTCCGCCGATCGACAATCAGGCAAACCAATTGGTTGTTTCTTTGGAGGAGTTGGACACCAGGATGAAGAACCACAAGATGCGGCTCGCCGCCCTGTTCGCGGGCGCGGCCATCTTCGCGGCCGCCTGCGGCGGCACCGCGGCCACCACGGCTCCGGCCACCGAGGCCCCGGCAGCAACCGAGGCTCCGGCAACCACCGCCCCCGAGAGCGGGGCCCCCGAGAGCATGGCCCCGGAGTCCCCCGCGGCTGCGCCCCTCAGCGGCGAGATCACCCTCTGGCATTCCTACGGATCGGGCGGCGGCGAGACCGGCGCCTTCATGAAGACACTCGGTGCCATCACCGCGGCCAACAAGGACCTCAAGGTCAACGTCGTCGAGCAGCCGTTCAGCGACATCTTCACCAAGTGGCAGACCGACGTCCTCGCGGGCGGCGGCCCCGACATGTACATCGCCCCGAACGACAACCTGTTCTCGCAGGCTGACGCGGGCGCGCTGGCCGACCTCACCGCGGCGCTCGAGGGCAAGCTCGAGGGCTTCAACCAGGTCGCGGTCGACGGGTCCAAGGTCGACGGCAAGATGTTCATGGTCCCCGAGTCCCTCAAGGCCGTGGCCATGTGGTACGACAAGTCCAAGGTGACTGCCGCCCCGACCACCACCGACGAGCTGCTCGCCGCGGTCAAGTCCGGCGCCGTCCTGCTCGGCCTCAACCAGAACGCCTACCACAACTTCGGCCTCAGCGGCTCCTTCGGCGGCACGCTCATGGACGACACCGGCAAGTGCGTCGCCGACCAGACCACCGGCTGGGCGGACAGCTACAAGTTCATGGCCGACCTCAAGGCCGCCGGCGCCAAGTTCTACACGGACGGCAACGCCCTCAAGCAGGACTTCCAGACCGGCAAGCTCACCGCCGTCATCGACGGCCCGTGGCAGACGGCCGACTTCTCCAAGGCCCTCGGCGAGAACCTCGCCGTCGCGCCGATCCCCCCCGGCACCGGCAAGGCCAACCCCCTGACCGGCACCGACGGCTGGTATCTCAACCCCAACAGCAAGAACATGGACCTCGCCGTGGCGCTGGCCCTCCAGCTGGTCGGCACCGCCAGCGCGCAGACCATGACCAATGACGCCGGCCATGTCCCGGCGGCCCCCGGCGTGACCATCAACAGCCCGCTCGTCCAGGGCTTCGCTGACGCGGCGGCCGCCGGCCTCCCGCGCCCGCAGCGCGCCGAGTTCAACAACTACTGGGGCGGCTTCGGCGACGCGCTCAACCGCGTTCTCGACAAGGGCGAGGATGCCACTGCGGCGATCGCCACTGCCTGCAAGACCATGAACGAGGCGAACGGCAAGTAGCCTTCGCACCGTCGCACACGATCCGGGGGCGTCGCGAGGCGCCCCCGGTGTCGTCCCCGGACCGCGCTCAACCACCGAGCGGAGCCCGGTCCGGGGCCGATACGCTGGGCACCCATCACACGATTCCGGGCGAAGGACGCAGGAGGAGGGGCATCCAGGGATGGCCACAGCCGCAGCGGTCTCACCCGCGCCTCGGAAACGGCGCAACTGGCGGCGCAGGGCGCAGCCGTACTCCTACCTGGTCCCGGCTTTGGCGGTGATGACCGTCATCACCTTCTACCCCCTGATCTACCAGGTCTGGATGTCGTTCACGGACTTCGGCCCCAAGAACTTCCGGGTGAACAATCCCATCGCTCCCAACTACGTGGGGCTCGAGAACTACATCCGGATTGCGACCTCGCAGCTCCAGATCCCGAACTTCGAGTTCATCCGCCTCGTCCTGTTCAACCTGTGGTGGGCGTTCTCGAACGTGGTGATCCACGTCATCCTGGGCGTGCTGATCGCCGTCCTGCTCAACACGAAGGGACTGATCGGCCGGGGCGTCTACCGGGCCCTGTTCATCCTCCCCGTCGTGATCCCGTCCATCATCGTGGCCACCGTCTGGCGCTCGATGTTCGACACCGACGCGGGCGCCGTGAACTTCCTGCTCCAGGCGATCGGCGGCGTGTTCGGGATCCCGCCCGACGCACCGGGCCTGAATCTCAATTGGCTGCGCCAGTCGGACGACCCGATCCCGTTCATCCCGCTGCCGCTCGCCTACTTCGCCATGATCACGGCCAACACGTGGCTGGGCTGGCCGCTCAACGCGGTGGTCGCCACGGGCGCACTCCAGAGCATCCCGGGCGACCTCTACGAGGCCGCGGAGATGGACGGCGCCAACTGGTGGCAGAAGTTCACGACCATCACCGTCACCTACCTCCGGCCCGCGATGCTGCCTTACGCGATCTACGGGTTCGTGGTGACGTTCAACCTGTTCTTCCTGCCGTACTTCATGACCGGCGGTGAGCCATTCGGGCGGACCGAGATCCTGGTGACGCAGGCGTATCGCCTCGCGGTGGATCGCCAGCTCCTGGGCATCGCCGCAGCCTTCTCCGTCTACCTGTTCTTCCTCCTCCTCGCCGTGACGCTCGTCACGAACAAGTTCGCCAAGGCGACGAAGAGCTATGCCGACTGACGCCGGATCGCGGAGGAGCCAGTCATGAGCGGTCTCTCCAACCAGACCCTTGTCGCCAAGGACAATCGCGGCTTCCGGTCCTGGACCCGGCGCCGCAGCACGGAGGATGAGAAGCCGCTCCCCCTGAA
The DNA here is from genome assembly GCA_963754485.1 of uncultured Chloroflexia bacterium. Lineage (GTDB taxonomy): Bacteria > Chloroflexota > Limnocylindria > Limnocylindrales > CSP1-4 > CAIXZV01. Next base: position 77,207 of record CAVWFY010000006.1, read on the forward strand.
GCAGCAGATCGCGCTGCAGCTGGTGCTGATCGGGGTCCTGATCACCGTGCTGTTCCCGATCCTGTGGATCTTCAGCCTGTCCATCGACCCGCGGAACCTGTTCCGGCCCGAAGGCCTGAACCTGATCCCGCCCGGAGCGTCACTCGACGCCTACGCCAAGATCCTGACGCAGCCGACCAGCAACGACATCAGCTTCCTGGAGCTGATGCTCAACAGCCTCAAGATCGCGGTGGGGACCGCGACCGTCGCGGTGGGCCTGGGCATCCTCGCCGCCTACGCCTTCTCCCGCCTCAAGTTCCGCGGCCGCGAGATCCTGATGATCGTCATCCTCGGGGTGCTCATGCTGCCGTCTGTCGCCACGCTGATCCCGCTGTACGTGTTCCTGAACCAGTTCCGCATCGAGGCATTCGGCTTCGACTTCAACCTGCGGGCGTCCCTCCTGGGCGTCATGCTGGCCACCACCTCGGCGGCGCTGCCGTTCGCGATCTGGAACCTCAAAGGCTACCTGGACACGATCCCGCACGACCTCGAGGAGGCGGCCTTCGTGGACGGGGCGACCCAGAACCAGACGTTCACCAAGATCATCCTGCCGCTCGCCACGCCGGCGATCGCGGTCACGGGCTTTCTCGGCTTCCTGGGTGGCTGGACGGAATACCTGACCGTCTACATGTTCATCGGCGGCAACGTGGACGACTGGACGCTGTCGATCGCGCTCAACAGCATGGTCGGCCAGTTCGCACGGAACACCCCGTGGTCCGAGTTCGCGGCGTTCGCGATCCTGTTCGCGCTCCCGGTCTCGCTCGTGTTCTTCGTCTTCCAGCGGTACCTGGTCGGCGGCCTCGCGGTCGGCGGCGTCAAGGGCTGAGCCCGGCTCCCTCGCGCACCCACGACCCCGCCCGGTTCAGTCCGGCGGGGTCGTTTCCCGTTCGCCGTCGGGTGACCAGTGGAACCACGGGCGGTAGCGCATCAGGATCAGCACCACCGCCACGTCCAGGGCTCCGAACAGGATTCCCTGGGCGGAACCCGACGTCAGCTCCAGGAAGCCCGCGACGGCCGCGACGTTGACCGCCACGAGCCAGGCGCTCCCTCGCCGAACCAGGAATCCCAGGATCACAAAGCCGATGCCCAGCGCCAGCGAGAGGGCGGCGAGCGGCAGGCTCGCCTGGTCACGGGCCGCAAGCGACGCCGTCGCCTCGATGGTGGTCAGGACGCTGATCAGCCCGGAAACGACCATCATGGCGGACGCCAGCTCCACGGCGATCGGTCGTGGCGGCCTGACCGGGCCCGTGGGCTCCGCGGGCAGGCCTGCCGGCGTGATGCCGCGCTCACGCCGCTCGCGCTGTCGCTCGCTCACGGCGCCGGCTCCAGGGCGATGACGTAGCCGCTGCGCGGCGCGAGGACGGGGAGCGGCTCATAGCCACCCAGGCCGCCGTCCACGGTGACCTGTGGGGCGCCCGGCGCCGCGCCCGGGTCGCCGCCGATGGTGCCCACCAGCCGGGCGGTCACCGGGCCACACAGTGGCCCGCCGTCGAGCGCCAGCCCGTAGGTGTCCACCGGCTCGTCCGAGACGTTGACCACCACGAGCAGCGTCTCGTCGGCCGTGGTGCGCAACCATGCGATCACCGGCTCCGCGCCGCCGTCGACGAGCGTGGTGGCACCAACCCGGAGGGCGGGAGTGGCGTTCCGGACGCGGACCAGGTCGCGGTAGGTGGTGAGCAGGCTGTCGGGATCGTCGGACTGGGACGCGACGTTGACCTCGGGCGGGTCCTCCGAGAGCGGCTGCCACGGTTCCACCCCGGAGAAGCCGGCCGCCGGCCCGTCCGCCGTCCAGCGCATCGGTGTCCGGATCCGCTCGTCCGGCTTGGTGCCCGTCATGCCGATCTCCTCGCCGTAGTACATGAACGGTGTCCCTGGTGCGTTCAGCAGGATGAACGCCGCCAGCTTCGCGGCGGGGATGTCGCCGCCAAGCTCCGTCATGATCCGCGTCTGGTCGTGGTTGGTGAGGAAGGTCGCGTTCTGGTTCGCCGGCCACGCCGCCACGGTGTCCATGAGGCCGGTCTGCAGCGGCGCAGCGCGCCCGTTCTGGAGCGCGAGGCGGATCGCCGTCGCGAGCCCGAAGTCGAAGGTCATGTCGAGGCTGTCGGGCACGTACGGCGCGGCGATCGACGGCGGGTCCCAGACCTCGCCCACGAGCAGGGCGGCGGGGTCGATGGCGGCCACCGAACCCCTGAAGCCGGCGAGCCACGCCTTCGTCTCCGGCGTGTTCGTCTGGGCGTCCTCCCCATCCTCGATGAGGTGCTTCGCGGCGTCGAGCCGGAAGCCGTCCACGCCAACCTCGTCCAGCCAGAACCGGGCGACGTCCGCCAGCTCGGCCGTGGTCTCCGCGTTGCGCAGGTTGAGGTCCGGCATGCCCTCCCAGAACACGCCGTAGAACCAGCGCTTGCCCTCCGGATGCCAGACCACCTGCCCACCGGGCCCCAGCCAGGTTGGCTGCTCGTCCTCCCAGACGTACCACTCGTCGTGCTCGGAACCGGGGGTGATCGCGTCCTGGAACCACGGATTCTCACTGGAGGTGTGGTTCATCACGAGATCCACGATCACCTTGATCCCGCGTTCGTGGGCCGCAGCGAGGAACGCCTTGAAGTCCGCGTTCGTGCCGTAGTCCTGCTCCACCTTCCGGTAGTCCACCACGTCGTAGCCGTGGTAGCTGGGCGACTCCGCGATGGGCATCAGCCACAGGCCGCCCACGCCCAGGTCCGTCGTGGTGGCGGGGTCGCCGTCGTTGAGGTAGTCCAGCTTCGCGGTCAGGCCCTGGAGGTCGCCGATGCCGTCGCCACTGCTGTCGGCGAAGCTGCGCACGAAGACCTCGTACCAGACGCGGTCGTTCCAGTCCTTCGACTCCGGCGTGGTCGTCGCGATGCAGGCGCTGCCCGGCGTGGGCGTGGCAGGTGCGGCCGTCGGCGTGGCCGCGGCAGCCGAGGGGACCGTGGTCGCGGGAACCGGCGTGGGGGTGTTCGAGGAGCAGCCGGCGACCAGGACGACGGCGAGTGCCATTGCGAGGGGGTGGCGGCGCAGGCGCATGGCACGCAGTCTAGGGGGACTTGGGGCGGAGCCCCGGTCCGCGGGCCCTACACTGCGTCGGCACGCCCAGCACTGAACGAGGTACCCATGGCCATCGACACCCCGGAGTGGGTTCGCGACGCGGTCTTCTACCAGGTCTTCCCCGACCGGTTTGCCCCCTCCCTCCGGGTCCGCAAGCCGGGCACGCTGGAGGCATGGGACGCGGCGCCGACCGACCACGGGTTCAAGGGCGGGGACCTCCTGGGTATCGCGGAGCGGCTCCCGTACCTCGCTGACCTGGGCGTCACGGCGGTCTACCTCACCCCGATCTTCAAGTCGGCGTCCAACCACCGGTACCACACCTTCGACTACCTGGAGGTCGACCCGCTCCTGGGCGGCAACGACGCCTTGCGCGAGCTGCTGGACGCCGCCCATGCCCGTGGGATGCGCGTGGTGCTCGACGGGGTGTTCAACCACACGGGGCGCGGGTTCTGGGCGTTCCACCATGTCCTCGAGAACGGCGCCGGGTCGCCGTACCGCGACTGGTTCCACTTCTCCCGGGCCGCCCTCGAGGGCCATCGTCCATTCCGGCCCTACCCGTGGCCCTCGGACCCGCTGGAGGCGGTCAACGAGCCGTTCATCGGCACCCCGGACGACCAGCGTGGCGACGAGTCGTTTCGCACCCTCGGGTACCGCGCCTGGTGGGGGCTGCCGGCCCTGCCCAAGCTCAACACCGACAACCCGGAGGTCCGGGCCCACATCTTCGATGTGGCCGAGCACTGGCTGCGCTTCGGGATCGACGGCTGGCGCCTGGACGTACCCACCGAGATCCGCGACGAGGCGTTCTGGCAGGAGTTCCGGCGGCGCTGTCGGGCCGTCAACCCGGAGGCGTACCTCGTCGGCGAGATCTGGGGCGAGTGCCCGGAGTGGCTGGCGGGCGACCGCTTCGACGCGGTGATGAACTACCCGCTGGCACAGGCGATCGTGGGCTTCACGGCCCAGCGGCACCTCGACGAAGGGGTCGTGCGCCGTCACCACGAGTACGGGCGCACGGTCGTGCGGCGTGACGGAGCCGCGTTCGGCGCGGAGCTCGAGCGCCTGATGGGCCTCTACGACCGGGCCGTGACGGAGGTCCAGCTCAACCTTCTCGACAGCCACGACAGCCCGCGCTTCCGGACGATGACCGGGCGGGACCGTGCCGCCTACCACCTCGCCGTCCTCCTCCAGGCGACGCTGCCGGGCGCGCCGTGCACCTACTACGGCGACGAGATCGGCGTCGAGGGCGACCACGATCCCGACTGCCGGCGCGCGTTCCCGTGGGACCAGGCGCGCTGGGACTTCGAAGGACTGGACTGGACGAGGGCGTCGTTCGCGGCCCGGCACGCGCTGCCGGCGCTCCGGAGAGGCACCTTCCGGGTCGCCGGGGCAGCGGACGACGCGCTGGCCTTCCTGCGCGGGGAGACGGCTGGGGGCGGTCCGGTCCTGGTCGTGGTCAACGCGGGCGATGCAGCCGCGGAGCTGCCGGTCCGGGCCCCGGAGATGGCCGGTGTGAACCTCGAGGATCATGCGCTGCCCCCGGGCGCCGGGCCCGCGACCGCCGTGGCCGACGACGGCAGCGCCGTGGTCCACGTGGGACCGCGCACGGGTCGAATTCTCCGCCCGCCCGGCTGAATCCCCGTTACGCGGCCCGCCGGGCCGCGTATCCTCGACGGCAGTGGTCGACCTGCCGTTTGCCTGCGTCCCGTCCCTTGCCGATCAGCTCTCCGGTGCCATGGACATCGAGGGCAAGATTCCCCGTGCCCTCGAGGCGCTGGGGCCGCTGGCCGGTGGCAACGTGGCTGTTCTCGACGTGCCCGGCACACCGTGGCTGGACCGCCTCCGCGCTGGCGGCGTGGATCCGATCGTCGTGACGGTGCCGCCCGAGGGGGGCCTCCTCCGGATCGACTCGCCGGACGCTTCGCTGGACATCGTGGCGACGCTCTGGACCGGCTTCCGGGGCGCGAAGGCGGTGGATCTGGCGGAGGTGGATCGTGTCCTGAGGCCCGGCGGCCGCCTCCTCGTGGTCCACGACTACGGTCGCGACGACGTGTCCACCCTGCGTGAGCCGGACGCCCCCGAGTACAACGCCTGGAGCCGCCGCGACGGCCCGTTCCTGCGCGACGGGAAGTTCAGGATCCGCGTCCTCCACTGCTTCTGGACGTTCTCGACGCTTGAAGAGGCACGCGAGGCCCTCGCCCTGTTCGGCGAGCGTGGCGCGACCGTCTCGGCCCGGCTCAAGCGGCCGCGGCTCTCCTGGAACGTGGCGGTCTACCACCGCTGGCAGGGCGGCCTGGATCCAGCCGTGACCCCCGAGACCAGCTGATCGCGCCTTCCCGCGCACCCCTGCTACGCTCGGCTCCATGAGTGGCCGCACCCCCGTGGACCGGCGATCACAGGTGTCGCCGCGGAGCGATCGGCAGCGCCGCACGGCGAGCGGCTACGGCGCCCACGAGACACCGGCGCCCGTTCGTGGTCAGGGTCCCCACATCGGGCCGATCGGGCTCTCGCCGGTGCGCGTGATGCTGCTGATCGCGCTCCTGGGGGGGCTTCGGATTCCTCGTCTATGCCGTGCTCGTGCGCGACCAGCTCCAGGTGCCGCTCATGGCGTCCGGGTTCGCCGTCATCGGTCTGGTGTTCGCCGCCATGGCCGTGCTGGCTCTCGTCTCGATCGTGAGGGCGGGCCGTGCGGGACGCGACGGCACGGCCGTGATGACGGCGCTCTTCGGCGGGCTGATCGCCGTTGCGGCGCTCATGTCGCTGGCCGGCGCGGTGATCATGAGCCTGATCTGGAGCGGGACCCAGGGGGCCTGACTGGTACACTCGGCCGGCCGTTCGACGGCACCGGGCCCCCATCGTCTAGAGGCCTAGGACGCCACCCTTTCAAGGTGGAGATCGCCGGTTCGAATCCGGCTGGGGGTACCACCGCAGCCTGTTGCGAAGCTCGGCCGCTCGCGGCCGACGCCCAACCTGCGGCTGGGGCATCCTGACGCCATGACCCTCGTCGCGCTCTCCCCTGCCCACGTGCTGCCGGCCGCAGAGCTCGTCGCGATCGGCGTCGCGCGGTTGCGCCGGCGCGTCCCTGCGCTCCCGGAGGCATGGACCGAACCTGGACACGTGGCCAAGGTGGTGGCCGGTCTCGCGGACCGGGGCGCCGGGCTGGTGGCGCTGGACGACGGCGACCTGGTCGCGTTCAAGGCCGCGATCCTGCTGGACGGACGCGGCGGCCGGTTCGCCTACACCCCGGACGTGGGCCACGCCGCGCCACCCGATCCGGCCGGACGTGTCCGCATACGCCTGTACGCCGAGCTTGCGGACGGGTGGATCCGCGGCGCCTGCGTGGAGCACGTGGTCACCGTCCTGGCCGACGACGACGTCGCGCTCGCCACGTATGTCCGCCTGGGCTTCGGGCACCACGTCGTGGACCTCGTGGCGGACCTGCGCCCCATCGAGGCCGGCCCGCTGCCCGAGGGCGTGACGATCCGGCGTGCCCTCCCCGCCGACGCGGGTCGCGTCGTGGATCTCGATGCGGGACTGCGCCGCCACCTCGAGGCGTCGCCCGTGTTCCTGCGCCTCGGGCCGCAGTCGCCGCCCGAGGTCCACCGCCGGCGCCTGGAGGACGCTGCCGCCGCCACCTTCGTCGCGGAGCGTGACGGGGCGCTCATGGCGTTCCTGCGCATCGGGCCGTGCGCCACCGACGTCGCGACGATCGTGCGCGACACGGGCACTGCGAGCGTCACCGCCGCCTTCACCCGCCCGGAGGTTCGCGGCTCCGAGGTTGCGTCGCACCTGCTGGCCGCCGCGGTCGACTGGGCCCATGACGACGGGTATGAGCGCTGGGCCGTGGACCACGAGTCCGCGAACGGCGAGGCCGCCCGCTTCTGGGCCCGCCACGCCACCCCGGTCGCGATCTCGCTGAGCCGCCGGCTGGCCCCTGGCACGGTGCCCTGAGCACTCCTTGACCGTGTCTGCGATCGCGGCCCCCTGCTATCCTCCGGGGCGATGGAGATCATGGGCGTGACGATCCGCACCATCGTCAACGACAACGTCGCGATCCGTTGTGACGGCTGCCGGGAGGTGATCCCGGACACGCCGTGGCGGGTGAACCTGCTCGACATCGTCGCCCCCGAGGTAGCGGTGGGCTGGACCGAATCCACGCCGGTCAACCCCGGTCCGCACCAGTTCCACTCCGACCCGGCGTGTGTGCGCCGCTGGATGGGGGAGCACGGCTACCGGTTCTGCCGTCGAGGTGAGGTGCGCGAGATCATGCGCCCGGTCGCGCTGCCCACGGACCCGCTGTCCTGGGGTCTGTGCGACGGCCTGCACCGCGACGACCACGAGTTCGTCCCGGCCTGACATCCGGCGCCGAGATCGTCCGGCGCCCGGATCGTCCGGCGCGCCGGTTGACGCCCCACCCGGACCCGGCCTACACTCGCGCCTCCGATCGATCTCGCGAACCCAGTTTTGCCCAGAATCCAAGGCCTCCCACCGGCCCGGATCTGCAGTGGAGAACCAGTGTCCGATTCCCGGCCGCCCGCGACCGGCCGCCCGCAGACCGACCCCCGCCCGAGCGGCTTGCGCTCGGCGAGGCCAGCCGCCTCCTGGGCGTCGACCCCGACACCCTGCGTCGCTGGGCCGACGAGGGCCGGGTTCCCGCGTTCACCACGCCTGGCGGCCACCGCCGGTTCGAGCGGCGCGCGCTGGAGCGGCTCATCGCCGCCCGACGCACCGGCCCCGCAGGCAGCCTCGCGGGCCTCGGCGCGAGCCAGGACCGCCTCTCGGCGGCCTACCGCCGCCGTTACGGCGAGCACCACGGCGGCAAGCTCGACCCGCGCGCGACGGTCCCGGCCTCGGAGCGCGAGACGTACCGCGAGCTGGGTCGCAGCCTGGTGGACGCGCTGGTCCGGCATCTCGATGAGACTGGTCCCCGGCGCGCCCTGGCCGAGCGTGAGGCCGTGGACCTTGCGGCACGCCTGGGCGAGCGCCTCGCGGTCCACGGGGTCCCGCTCGCGGACGGCGTCTCGATGTTCGTGTCCGCTCGACGTCCGTTCCTCGCCGAGCTGAGCGTCGTCGCCCGCCGACGAGGCGTGGAAGGGGCACGGATCGGCGAGCTCTACGACACCTCCACGGGCCTCCTGGACCGGCTGCTCCTGGCCTTTGTCGCCGCCCACGAGGGCGCGACCCAGGAGCTCGCCAGCGCGGACGTCCGGGCGCGGCGCGTCGGGGGCGCAGACGCCGGTGACGAGCCAGCCGCAGGTGCTGATGCGTCCGTCGATGCCCGGCCCGGGACCTGACGCCATGCCCGCCCTGCTGCCGGCCGTCACCTCGCTGCTGGCGTTCCTGTTCGCGTTGATGCTGCTGGACCAGTGGCGCGAGCGGCGCCACGGCTTCCAGCTGGTCTGGGCGCTGGGGATGACGTGGTTTGCGATCGGCACGGGCGCCGAGGCGCTCGCTGCGACCGGCGGCTGGAACGAGACGCTCTACCGGATCTGGTACCTGACCGGTGCCGTGTGGACGGCGGCGTGGCTGGGCCTCGGCACCGCCTACCTGCTGGGTCGGACGCGGTTCGGCTACACGTATGCGGTCCTCCTCCTCCTGTCGGGGCTGGTTGCCCTGATGATCAGGAACAACCCCGCCTACGCTGGCGCCGGGCCGTTGCCGCTGCTGTATCTCATCGGCACCGTGATCCTGGCCTTGGCCATCGGGGTGGAGACCTACTTCGGCAATGACACCTGGCCGCGCTTCGCGGCGGGCGCGATCGTGGGGGTGACGCTGCTCTCGATCGTCCTGATGGTCCTCACGCCGCCGCTGCCGGCACCTGGGTACGCGCTGAGCCCGCAGACCGGGCAGCCCGTGGGTGACGCGATGCCGGGCTACCTGCGCCTGCTGACCCCTGTCATGAACATCCCCGGCGCGCTGGCGCTGCTCCTGGGCGCCGTGTTCTCGGCGTACGTGTTCATGCCCAAGAAGCGGGTGCTGGACTACTCGCTTGACCCGAACCAGCCGGGCGACCAGTTCCTGTTCAACCTGTGCATCGCCCCCGTGGCGATCGTGGTCAACCTGGTCGCGTCGCTGCCCGGCGCGGCTCGCGACCTGGCGGCCGGCCGGCTGCACTCGCGGGTCCCGGCGACCATCCTGATCGCGATCGGCGCGTTCTTTCCGACCATCACGGACTCCCTGAACCGCGCGGGCTCCACGGAGCTGTTCCAGCTGGGCAAGTTCCTGGGCGTAGTGTTCCTGTTCGCCGGGTTCCTCGTCTCGTCCGAGGTGTTCCGCGAGATCCGCATCCCGTTCACGCACATCCGCCTCGCGACGCGCCGCCGGGAACGCGCCCACAGGCGGGACCAGGCGGCGGGTGAGGCCCACGAGGCGCCGGCGCCCCAGTCCTGAGGCCCACGAGGCGCAGGAAACGCAGTCCTGAGGCCGCCCGGCGGTCGCCACCGCTATGCTCGTGCTGATGAACGCCCCGCCCACGCGTCCCTCCCCCGCGGACACGGCTCCACGGACCAGTCCGGACACCCGGCCGTGGATCACCCTGGGGCCCGTGGACGCCCCGGGGATCGTGTTCCTCCACGGCACCCGGCTGACGCGCGCCCAGTGGTGGCCCCAGCTCCGGAGGCTCAGGGGCGCCTACCGGTGCGTGGCCGTGGACCTGCCGGGACACGGCGTCCTCGCGGACCGCCCGTTCACCATCGAGGCGGCGACCGACCTGGTCCGGACGGCGATCGAGGCCGAGATCCCGTCGGGGCGTGCCGTCATCGTGGGCCTGTCGCTGGGCGGCTACGTGGCGATCGACACGGCCGAGGCGTATCCCGAGCGCGTCTCGGGCCTCGTGCTGGCGGGATGCTCCGGGGAGGCCTTCGGGCCGATGTCCTGGCCCTACCGCGGCTTCCGCGCGCTGCTCGAGCGCTTCCCCGACTGGGTCCAGGAGCCGGCGAACAGGGGGTTCTTCCGGCTGCGCTACGGGCGCCTGATCGCAGAGCCCATCATCGCCGGCGGCTTCTGGCCACGCGGCGGTGCAGCGGCGCTCGCCCTGCTCATCGGCCGCCGATACCTTGACCGCCTGGGGCGGCTGTGGACGCCCGTCCTCGTGGTCAACGGGTCACTCGACCCGGTGTTCGGGCCGGGAGGCGAGTACTGGGCGGCGTCCTGCCGGCGGGGTCGCCACGTTGTCATCCCGCGCGCCATGCACCTCTCGAACCTGGATCGCCCGGGCGCCTTCTCCCGCCTGGTCGCCGGGTTCGCGAGTCGGGCCGCACGCGGTCGCTGACGCTCAGCGGCCCAGCCCGCCCGCAGGGGTTGCGGAACGGTGACGGGTATACTGGGCGCCTCTCCACCTTCCGCCCGAGGCGTTCGATGCGCGTCCGCAAAGCCGTCTTCCCGGCCGCCGGCTGGGGCACCCGTTTCCTGCCGGCCACCAAGGCCCAGCCGAAGGAGATGCTGCCCCTCGTCGACAAGCCCGTGATCCAGTACGCCGTCGAGGAGGCGGTGGCCGCCGGCATCGAGCAGGTCATCATCGTCACGTCCTCCCAGAAGCGGGCCATCGAGGATCACTTCGACCTCAACTACGAGCTGGAGCACCTGCTCGAGGAGAAGGGCGACATCGAGAAGCTGCGCCAGGTCCGCCACATCAGCGACCTTGCGCAGATCGCCTACGTGCGCCAGAAGGAGCAGCTGGGGCTTGGGCATGCGGTGCTCATGGCCAAGGACCTCATCGGCCACGAGCCGTTCGCCGTCATCCTCCCCGACGACGTGCTGATCGCAGACCGGCCCGTGATCGGCCAGCTGATCCACGCCTATCACCAGCACCACGGATCCGTCGTCGCGGTCGCCGAGGTCCCGGACGAGGAGACGAGCCGCTACGGGGTGATCGCGGGCGAGCACATGGACGAGGGCCAGGACCGGGAGCGCACCTACCGCATGACCGGCATCGTGGAGAAGCCGGCGCCCGGAACCGCACCCTCGAACCTGGCGGTCATCGGCCGCTACGTGCTGACCCCCAAGATCTTCGACAAGCTGGAGCAGACGCAGCGCGGGGCCGGCGGTGAGATCCAGCTCACGGATGCCATCCAGGCGCTGATGGAGGAGCAGAGCGTCTTCGGCTACGCGTTCGAGGGCACCCGCTACGACGCAGGCACCACGATGGGCTGGCTCCGCGCGTCGGTGGAGCTGGCGCTCGCCCGGCCGGAGTTCGGGAGCGAGTTCCGCGCCTACCTTCGCTCGCTGGACATCTGACCCCGGCTGCCGATCGGAGTCCGTGCGGTAGGATGCGCCGTGGCGCGCCATCGGGCGCACGGCACAGATGGGAGACAGGCAGACGGTGACCGAGATCGGGAGCGTGCTGGGCGGGCGGTATCGCCTCGTCGAGCTCCTTGGGCAGGGTGGCATGGCCACGATCTACCGGGCGCGCGACGCCCAGCTGGATCGCGACGTCGCCGTGAAGCTGCTGCGACCCGAATTCGGGCGCGACCCGGACTTCCTTGCGCGGTTCCGCGACGAGGCCAAGGCCGCCGCCTCGCTGAGCCATCCGAACATCGTGGCGGTGTTCGACTTCGGCGAGGAGCAGTCCGACCCGTACATCGTGATGGAGCTGATCGACGGGCAGGACCTGTCCTCGATCCTCCGCGAGAACGGGCCGCTCCCGCCGCGGCAGGCCGCCCGTGTTGCCGCCGAGGTGGCCAAGGCGCTCCAGGCCGCCCACGTGCGCGGGATCGTCCACCGTGACGTCAAGCCCTCGAACATCCTCGTCGGCCGCGACGGTCGCGTGAAGGTCGCCGACTTCGGCATTGCCCGCGCACTCGACGATTCGCAGCTGACGCTGCCGGGCGTGACGATGGGTTCTGTCCACTACTTCAGTCCCGAGCAGGCGCGCGGCGAGCCCGCGACCCAGGCGTCGGACATCTACTCGCTGGGCATCGTCGTGTACGAGTCGCTCACCGGGAAGCGGCCGTTCTCCGGTGACGGCGCCGCCGCCGTGGCGCTCGCCCGCCTGACCACGACGCCCCCGCGCCCGTCGGCGATCCGGCCCGGTGTGCCTGCTGCGCTCGACCAGATCGTCCAGCGCGCGATGGCGCTCGATCCGGCCGCACGCTATGCCTCCGCCGCGTCGATGGCCAGTGCGCTCGAGGGCTGGCTTGCCGACCCCGCCACGCCGGGTACGGCAGCCGTCGCGGGCGCCGCCGTCGGTGCGGCCGGTGCCGCGGCCACCGTCGCCAGCGCCCAAGCGCGCCCGAACCCCGTCCCGTACCCGCCCGACGCCTATGCGCGCTCGACGCCGCCGGCGGCCCCCGTGACCACGAGCGGCGCGCCGCCTCCGCCCCCGGCCGCCGATGGCGTGGGTGAGGACGACGGGGGCGGCTCGAGCCCCTGGGGCTGGGTCGCCGGCCTTCTCGGGATCGGCATCCTGGCCATCGTGGGTTTCCTCGTGTTCCGCATGCTCACGGGCGGTGGCGGCGAGGAGCCCTCCGCCTCCCCGAGCGAGTCCGCCTCCGGGGCAACGGTCGAGGTGCCCCGGCTCATCGACATGACGGTCACCGATGCCCAGGCAGCGGCCGATGAGGCCGGCCTGGTCCTCAGGATCACGGGCGAGGAGCGCAGCGACATTGAACCGGGCATCGTCCTGGCGCAAGACCCCGGGGAGGGCCAGACCGTCGCCGGTGGCTCCGAGGTCGCCATCACGGTCTCTATCGCCAAGGGCCTCGTCACGGTGCCGGACATCCGGAACCTCCCTCGCAACCAGGCGGTCCAGCTGATCGCCAGCGAGGACCTGACCGTCGGGACCGAGACGAGCGACTTCAGCCCGACCGTGCCCGCCGGCGCCGTGATCTCGCAGAGCCCCAGCCCCGGCATCGCGGTGGCGCCCAAGACGCCGGTGGACTATGTCCTGTCCGACGGCCCCGAGCCGACACCCAGCCCCACGCCGACCCCGGCGCCCACGCCGACCCCCGCCCCCACGCCGGTTCCCACGCCCACGCCCACCCCGGCGCCCGTGAATGTCGGTGATTACCGGTGCGTGACGGTCGAGGAGGCGACCACGAAGATCGACGAGGACGGGTTCACGCTCGGCATCGTGACCTCGTCGCCGGTCGGCATCGACCCGGTTCCGGGGACCTGGTACGTGATCCAGCAGGATCCAGCCCCGGGCAAGAAGATAGCCCCCGCCTCGGCGATCGACCTCGTCGCCCAGGAGATCGACCCGGCCCCGAACTGCCCGTAGGTCCTGGTGTCGTCCGGGGCTGGGAGTCCGGGCTAGAAGTCAGGCCAGGGCTCCGGATCGCCCCATAGCCACCACGTGCCCGGAACCCGTCCGCCGGTGCCCGTCGCGGGCGAGATGGACGCCGCATGGGCCACCGCTGCGTCCGTCGTGGTCCCGGCCGGGGTCGATGCGTCGTCGCGCGTCATCGCCCTCGTCTCGGGCTCGACTGGAACAAACGTTCTGAGTTGACGCCCTGATCCGCTGCCCGCATGCGCCTCACGTTCGGACCGGCGACCCGGGCCGACGGCGATCAGGCGCCGCTCGTCGGGCTCCGCCGCCCGGGGCGCTGCGGTCCAGCAGGCACGCATCTCGGTCCCGTCAAGAGCCGCCCGCTTCGGATCGAGACCGCACAATCCCAGGCCGCCCGCTATCCCGCGCCGGAAGTGCCGGCAGGTCGCGCACGACGTGGTGGACCGCCGACAGACCCAGCAGCGGGACGACTCCGGCTGCGGAGAGGCGCAATGCGGGCAACGCCAGACCGGCATGGCCCGGATCGTAGCTGCGCTCGAGCCTGCTGTCGAGGCCAATCTGCGCGGACAACGACCTACTTGGTGATGGTCAGGACCTGGCGATCGGTGATTGTGCCGTCTCCGGATGTCACCAGGACCGTCGCGAGCCCGCCGCCTGGCGTCGCGCCCGCTGGGATCGTGGTGGTGAACGCCGCCACGCCGCTCTTGTTGGTCGCGACCTCGCCGGAGACGATCGCCTCGAGGCCCGGGACGCTGATCGTGAACAGGGCCGTCGCGCCGGCGACGCGCCGGCCGTCGGGGCCAGTGACGGCCACGGTGAGCGTGATGCTCTTGGGCAGCCTGGACGCCTTGTACCGGTAGGCCGAGCTCGTCAGGTTGGCGGTGAGACGGCCAGAGCCCTTCCGCACGTTGAGCGTCGCGCTGTTCTCGTTCCCCGCCGGGTCCGTGGCGATGACCGTGATGGTGTTGCTGCCGTCAGCGATCGCCAGGGTGGTCTCCCAGAGGTTGTCCTTGCCGGCCACCGTGGTGGCGATGGCGCCGTTGCTCGCGTTCTGGAGGCGGATCCCTGCGCCGGCCTGGGACTTGCCCTTGACGGTGATCACCGCCTTCTTGACCTGTGCGTTGTCCTTGGGCGAGATGACGCTCACCTTGGGCTTGGACTGGTCCAGCACCCACGTGGCGACCGGCGAACGTTCGCTCTCGCCAGCGGGGCCCATGATCGCGGCCTGCATGTCGTTGCGGCCGGCAGTGAGGCCGACTCCCGCGAGCACTTGGGCCGAGATGCCGCCCACCGGCTCCTCGACGACGAGCTGCGGGTCCTGATCCTTGAGCGTGACGTAGAGGCGGACCGTGTAGCCCTCGAGGCCCGTCACCGCCGGCGGGACGTTCACGGTGACGTCGACCTCGTCCTGGTTGGTGTACGGCTTCTCGGGGACCTCGATCGACGGGGCGTCGACCAGGTCGGGCGCGTCCGTGGGCTTGGGGCTGCCCGCAACCACCCCGACCTGCGTGACGAACCCCCCGAACCCCTTCACGACCGAGGAGATGAACGGTCCGACCTGGCCGCTGCCGACCCACAGGATCGCGCCACCCAGCATCACGATCGACAGGGCGAGAAGGGCCTTCATGGCGAGTGGGAGCCCGCGCCGGCGCTCGATGCGGCGGTAGCCGCTCAGCCTGGTGGGCGATGGCGTCACCGGACGCGTGCGCACAGGCGCGGGCCGACCGGTGGAGGGTGGACGGGGCCTGACCTGCGACGGCCGGTCCCCGCGGCGGGGATCCATCGGGCTCGATTGTCGCACGAAGCGCGGCGGAGCCCCGCGCCGGGTCGACGCTTGGTCGACGCGCGAGGCGGAGGGGGATCGGCTCGGCCGGCGCTCCGGTGATACGCTGCGAGCGCGTCGCGGCCCGTTGCCCGGGGCCGCTGGAGGCGAGGGAGCAGTGGAAGCGCGGGACCGGAGACCTGTACGTCCGTCCCCGGGAGATCGCGGCTCATGGAGCCACGGACCGATCTCCCGCGTCAACCCGCGACCCGCGACCGGCGGCGACCCCGTTCAGGATGGGACCACGGTTCCGGGACCGTACCAGCCCCTGCGCAGGCCGCTGCCGGCCGTCGCGCCGCCACGCTCGACCGTCCGCATGGATCCGCGCCAGGTGATGGCCGGCTCTCCCGTCACGGCCCCGGTCCAGGGCCGGCCGTGGGTGACCCCGTACCCGCTGCGCCCGGGCGCCCCTGCCGGGCCGCGCGCCTCGATGCCGCCCGGGCGCGGCTTCGGCCTGCCCAGCCTGCGGCGCAACGTCTGCCCGCACTTCTACATGACCGGCACGCGTGGCGCGATCCCGATCCAGGCCCCGCACCTGCTCAAGGGCCTGCTTCGCCAGCCGAGCACCATCTCGCGCTGCCAGCTGCGCGGGGGGGTCCATCTCGACGAGGGCTTCGTCAACGATGTCTGCCTCACGCCGCGCTTCAACCAGTGCGTCTTCTACGAGGACGAGCTGACCCGCGAGTGAGCGACCCCGTTCCGCGGTTCCCGCCGCCAGCCGCGCAGGATGTGCGGACCTACGCGCAGGCGCTCGAGGCGATCGAGGCCCGGGGCCGCTTCGGCATCCGCCTGGGCCTGGGCCGCGTCCGCGCGCTGCTCCGCGCGATCGGCAACCCGGAGCTGGCGGTGCGCGGGGCGCTGGTTGCCGGCACGAACGGCAAGGGGAGCGTCATCGCCCTGGCGGGCTCCGCGCTGCGCGCCGCCGGCTACCGGGTGGGGGAGACCCCCAAGCCGCACCTCGTGAGCTACCGGGAGCGGATCGTGGTGGACGGGCTGCCGATCGCGGCGGCGGACTTCGCGCGGCTCGTTGACGAGGCGCTGCCGGAAGCCGATCGCATTGCCCGGCGCCTCGGCCCGCCCACGGAGTTCGAGCTCCTGACCGCGGTCATGTTCCGCCACTTCGCCGAGCTGGACCTCGACGTCGCCCTGGTCGAGGTGGGCCTTGGCGGGCGCCTGGACGCCACCAACGCCTGGGATGGGGGCGTGGCGGTGCTCACGAACGTGGGCCTGGACCACACCGATCGCCTCGGGCCGACGATCGCGCACATCGCGCGCGAGAAGGCGGCGATCGTCAAGCGCGGGGACGTTGCCGTGACGGGCACGGATGGCGAGGCGCTGACGGTCGTGCGCAGGCGGTGCGCGCGGCTGGGCGTCCCCCTGGCCGTGGCGCCGCCGGCCCCGATCCTCGGCTGGTCGCGGGACGCCCTCACGCTGGAGCTGCCGCGTCTGGGCCTCGTGGACGTGGGGCTCCGCGGCCGCCACCAGGCCTCCAACGCGGCGGTGGCCGACGGGCTGCTGGATGCGCTCGAGCTGGCGGGGATCGCCACGGTGCCCCCGGAGGCGCGGCGCAAGGGCTACGCGGCCGCGCGCTGGCCCGGGCGCCTGGAGCTGGTCGCGGCGCGGGTGCCGGGCTCCGGCGAGCTGCGCGAGGTCCTCCTCGACGGCGCCCACAACCCTGACGGAGCCCGCGCCCTCGCTCAGGCGCTCGACGACCTCCGTCCGCACCTCGCCGGCGGTGGCGAGACGCCTCCGGCCCCGCTGGCCGTGGTCTGGGCGGCCATGGCCGACAAGGATGTGGTGGGCGTCGTGACCGCGTGGCGGCCTCGCGGTCCCTGGCCGGCGCCACGATCGTGTGCACCGCGCTGGGTCTGCCGCGCGCGATGCTCGCCGCGGACCTCGCCGCGATCTGGCGGGCCGCGCTGCCCAGGGCGGACGTCCGCACGGCCCCGACCCCGGACGAGGCGCTGGATCTGGCGTTCGCGACAGGGCGCGGACCGGTCGTCGTGGCGGGCTCGCTGTATCTCGTCGGGGCGGCCCGGGCCCGGCTCGTGGACGACCCGGCGCTGCGCGACCCGGACGAGGCGTGAACGGGGCATGATTCGGCGATGAACGAGCGGCATCTTCCCGACGAGCTCGGCGTGGTCCGTGCCCGCCCCGACGAGGGTGGCGGCGCCGCGACGCCGTCCCGCTCGCTCCCGGCCGACGCCGGATCCGGCCTGCCCGGCACGCCACGGCCGATGGTGGCCGGCCCGCGGACGCTGGACTGGGGCCGGCGGACCTGGATCATGGGGATCCTCAACGTGACCCCGGACAGCTTCGCCGGTGACGGCCTTCTCGCGGCAGCCGACCCCATCGCCGCGGCGCTCGACCAGGCGCGCCGCATGGTGGCGGACGGAGCCGACCTGCTCGACGTCGGGGGCGCCTCCAGCCGGCCCGGTCACGCTGCCATCCCGCCCGACGAGGAGATCGCGCGCGTCGTACCGGTCATCCGCGTGATCGCCGCGGAGCTGCCGGGCACGGCCATCTCCATCGACACCACGAGCCCAGCCGTCGCCGCCGCGGCCCTCGAGGCCGGCGCGCACCTCCTCAACGACGTCTGGGGCGTGGCCGAGGACCCGGGGATGGTCCGCCTCGCGGCCGAGAGGGGCGTCCCGATCGTCCTGATGCACAACCGCGCCGAGGCCCGCTACCGGAATCTGGTCGCCGAGGTGGTCGCGGACCTCCAGCGGGCGCTGGAGCGGGCCATGGACGCCGGCGTGCCGTGGGACCACCTGGTCGTGGATCCGGGTTTCGGGTTCGGCAAGACGCCGGACCACAACGTGGCGCTGCTGGCGGACCTCGGTGCCCTGCGCGTGCTCGGACGTCCGATCCTCCTGGGGACCTCGCGCAAGTCGACGCTGGGCAGGCTCCTCGATCTGCCAGCGGACCAGCGCATGGAGGCCACCACCGCCACCACGGCGCTGGGCATCGCCGCTGGCGTCGACATCGTCCGGGTCCATGACGTGCGCGAGAACGCCCGCACGGCGCGCGTCGCGGATGCGATCCTGCGTGGGTGGCGCCCGGACGGGTGGCCCCGAGGAGCCTGAAGGCGCAATGAGCGACCGCATCATCCTGGACTCGATGGTGTTCCAGGGCACGCACGGCGTATACGTCGAGGAGCAGCAGACGCCGCAGCCGTTCGAGGTGGACGTCGAACTGCGGCTGAACCTCCAGCCCGCCGGTCTGTCCGACGACCTCGAGCAGACCGTCGACTACAGCCGCGTGTTCGACACCTGCCGCCAGATCGTCGAGTCCACGCGGTTCAACCTCATCGAGGCCCTCGCCGAGGCGATCGCGCACGAGATCCTGGCGGGCTTCCCGGCCGACGAGGTGACGATACGGGTCCGCAAGCCAGAGGTGCGCATGGGCGGCACCCTGCGGGCCGCGGGCGTGGAGATCCAGCGCCGACGCGTCACCTGACCGGCGCGGGCGTGACCGACGCGTTTCTGACGGCGCAGGCCGGACTTGCCCCGGTCCCGAAACGACGAACGCGCCGCCCGGGCCCTCCGGACGGCGCGTCGGTTCGCGAGGGGGCGGACACCCACCCCTCGCCCGCTTGCTAGAGGTCGGCCGGCCGCGTCCCGAGGACCACGCTCACCGTGACCGAGGCCCCGTCCCGCAGGACGTCCAGGGTCACCGTGCCGCCGGGCGCGAACTGCGTCAGCATCGCGTCCAGCGGGTGCTCCTGGTCGATCTTCTTGCCGTTGATCGAGAGGATGATGTCGCCGTCCTGGATCCCGGCCTGCGCAGCGGGACTGTCCTCGACGACCGCCGGCCCGGTGCCGCCGGTGTTGCTCACCAGGGCGCCGCTGTCCACCGTGAGATTCAGATCCTTCTTGACCTGGAGGTTGATGGGCTGGAACCGGATGCCGATCCACGGCCGGCTGAGGGCCTCGCCCTTCAGTGCCTGGTCCATGATCGGGCGGGCGATGTCGATGGGGATGGCGAAGCCGATCCCGGACGAGTCCGTGGCGACGGCCGTGTTGATGCCCACGACGGCCCCGGAGGCATCGGCGAGCGGTCCGCCCGAGTTGCCCGGGTTGATGGCCGCATCGGTCTGGATCAGGTTGTTGATCCGCGTGCCATTGTCGACCTGGATGTCGCGGCCCGTACCGGACACGATGCCGCTGGTCACCGAGAACGAGTAGGTTCCCAGCGGGCTGCCGATGGCGACGACGAGCTGGCCGATCTTGAGGCCGTCGCTCTTGCCGATGGGTGCGGCGGGCAGGCCCGTCTCCGCGACCTTGACGATCGCGAGGTCGGTCAGGGTGTCGATCCCGTAGACCGTGCCCTCGAACTGGCGGCCGTCCTTGAGCTCCACGGTGAGTGTGTCCGCGTCCGCGACGACATGGCGGTTGGTGAGGATCCAGCCGTTCGCGTCGTAGATGAAGCCGGAGCCGACGCCGCTGGTCGGGATCGAGCCGAACTGGTCCTGGGTGGCGGCGCCCTTGGTCGAGATCTTGACGACGGCCGGGCCGACCCGCTCGGCGGCCCCGATGACCGCCGAGGACTCGTCGATCGTGACGGGCTGCTGGCCCGCGGCGGGCTGCGCGACGCCGAGGCTCGAGGCCGGGACGGTCTGGTCGAAGGCGCCGGAGCGCTCGAGCGCGACGACGGTGCCGCCCGAGGCGAGCACGGCCGAGAGCAGGGATGCCGCGACGATGGTGCCGACACCGGCTCCGCCCCGCTTCCGGGACTGTGAATCCGCCTGGACGGGCGGGGTGCCATATGCGGGCGGCGGGGGCGTGCCGCCGCCGGTCGCCGGCTGACCCCATGACGGGGCCGTGCCGTACGGCGCCTGGCCGGAAGCCGGGCTGGGTTCATACCAGCGCTCGGACGTGACCTGACTGGCGGGCGATGCGCTGGTGGGCGACGCCCACGCCCAGCGGGCGTCGGGCCGCGGATCCGGCGTGGGGGCATAGCGGGGGACGTCGACGGGCTGGGTGTCGTCGAGCTGGTCGGGGCCGGTGCGCTGGGGGGCGTCCGGGGTCTGGTCGTCGTTCATGGGCCGGGAACTTCTCTCTGGTTCGTGGGTGATGACAGGTTCGGGGGCGGTGACGGACTCCGTCTTGAAGGAGTCCCAGGACTAGGTTGCCGGATCGTGGTTCAAGGCCGGGTCCTGAGATGGTGAAGAAACGTCCACGTTCTCGCCCAGGCCAGTCGCCGGCGTCCTGGTCTGTGGTGCGGAGGCCACGGAAACGGCAGGCAGTTCGGCGACGGCTGGCTCGACCTCGTTGACCTCGCGCGGGTCCTTGGGCAGGGTGACCACGAACCTCGAGCCGTGGCCCGCGCGGCTCTCCACCACGATCGTGCCGTGGTGCAGGTCGACGATGGACTTGACGATGGACAGGCCGAGGCCGGATCCCGTGCTGCGGGCCTCGTTGAGCTCGGTGCCACGGTAGAAGCGGTCGAAGATCAGGGGCATCTCGGACGCCGGGATGCCCACGCCGGTGTCGACCACCTCGATCCGTGCCCCGCCGTCCGGCTCCGCACGCGCGGTGACCCGGACCTGGCCCCCGCGGCCCGTGAACTTGAGCGCGTTGCCCACGAGATTCGTCACGACCTGGCCGATCCGCGGCGAGTCGTGCCGGATCCGCAGCGGCCGGTCCGGCAACGCGACGGTCAGGCCGATCCCCTTCCGCTCGGCCGAGGCCAGCTGCTGCTCCACCGCGGACTCGATGGTGCCGCGCACGTCGTCGGGGCGCAGCTCCAGGAGCACGAGGCCTGAATCCAGCTTCGAGAGCTCCAGGAGGTTCTGGGCGAGCCAGTCCAGGCGGTCGAGCTGGGTTGCCGAGGAGCCCAGGAACTCGGCCCGGGCCGCGGGGTCCACCCCAGCGGGCCCCTGGAGCAGCTCCACGAACGTGCGCATGGCCGAGATCGGGGTCCGCAGCTCGTGGCTGACGTCGGCCAGGAAGTCGCGGCTCAGGTCGCGGTCGCGGCGGATGATCCCGACACTCTCCTCGAGCCGGTCGGCCATCTGGTTGAACTGCGTGGACAGCGCCCTGAGCTCGAGGGTCCCCGACGACAGCTCGTCCGTGGCGACGCGCGCCGACAGGTCGCCTTCCGCCACGCGCCGCGAGGCATCGGTGAGGCGCGTGATCGGGACCGTGAAGCGGTGGGCGAGGAACGCGGCCACCAGCACCGCCACCAGGAACGCCGCCGCGGCCATGAGCAGGAGCAGGCCGTTGATCGCGGCGAGGGTGCTGGCCCGGCTGGTGTACGGGTTGCTGAGCGTGACCCCGAGACCCCAGTCGGCCGTGGCGTTGGCCCGCCCCGCCATCGCCGATGCGGGCTCGATCGCCGGGTCGGGCGCCTGGCCGCTCGGGAAGGCGACCCCCGGATCTGCGTCGAACGCGAGGCCGGGATCGGGGTCCGGGGCGATCGTCCCGTCCGTCTCCATGCGCGCCGGGCCGAATGCGACGTCGACCTTGGCCTGGGCGACCTGGTCGGTGACGAGCTGCAGGAGCCCGCCCTTGACCAGAAGGGCCTGGACCTCGGGCTTGAGCGTGGCCTTGCCAGTCTCCGGGTGCACCCACACGATCGCCTTCTCGTCGCCGAAGGTGTCGCCGATCGCGCGCGCCAGGATCTCGGCCGTCGCATCCGCTCGATCCTGGAGCCGGGTCTCCTCCTGCTGGCGGAAGAAGTCGTCGAGGCGCAGGACGAGCACCGGGGCGACCAGCGTCAACGTGAGGGCGACGACCGCCATGAACGCGAACGTGAGGCGCGTCTGGAACGACTGGGGGACCGGGTTGCGCCGTCGTCCGTCCGTGCCGTGACTGGCCGGCGGGACCCCGTCCGGCGCGCGGACGTCGGCCATCTCAGTGCTCGGCGAACTGGTAGCCGGCACCGCGGACCGTCAGCACGAACTGGGGGAGGGACGGGTCGTCCTCGATCTTGTCGCGCAGGTGGCTGACGTGGACGTTGATGGTCTTCTCATCCTGGTCCAGGGCTTCGTAGTCGCGGAGCAGCTCGAGGAGCTCACGGCGGCTGAAGACGCGGCCCGGCCGGCTGGCGAGGTGGCGCAGGATCTCGAACTCGGTGGCCGTCAGGGCGATCCGGCGGTTGCCGCGCTGGACCCGCCGCCGCTCCAGGTCGATCACGAGGTCGCCGTGGCGGATCACGCGCCCGCCCGCGGCGTTGGCGAGGTCGCCGTAGGCGCGCCGCAGGAGCGCGCGGATCCGGCTCATCAGCTCGCGCAGGGCGAAGGGCTTGGTCACGTAGTCGTCCGCGCCGAGCTCCAGCCCGACCACCTTGTCGAACTCGTCCCCACGCGCCGTGAGGAACAGGACCGGGGCCTTGGAGCCGACCGCACGGAGGCGGCGGAGGACCTCGAACCCGTCCATGCCCGGCAGGCGGACGTCGAGGAGGATCAGGTCCGGAGCCTGGGTGGTGGCGAACTCCAGCCCCTCCTCGCCCGATCGCGCGATCGTCACTTCGTAGCCTTCCTGCTGGAGGGCGTACTGGATGCCTCGCGCGACGGCGAACTCGTCTTCAACGATCAGGATGGTTGCCACGGCCCGCCGATCCTACACCGGGGTGCGACGGGTGGGGTAGACCGGCGGTGTTCGGCCACCCCTGTGGTAACCTCGCGCGTGACGTCAGACGGGTGGGAGACCCCCGACGACCCGGTCCCGCCCCGAGAAACGCGAGGGGTGTGCGGGCCGCCCACACAGCGAGGAACATCCACGTGCCCGACCGACCCAGCCTCGCGGCCGCCAGCCGCACCGTGACCGGCAAGAAGGTCGCGCGTCTCCGCCACGAGGGCCTGCTGCCGGCCGTGATCTACGGTCACGGTGCAGAGAGCGAGCCCCTCACCCTCGATGCGCACGAGTTCAGCCTGCTCCGCCGCCGCGTCGGTGCGTCCACCCTGGTGGACGTCGTCGTGGACGGCCAGAAGGCCAGGCCGGTGATCGTGCACAACATCCAGGTGCACCCGGTCACCCGGCGGCCGCTCCACGTCGATCTGTTCGCCGTGCGTATGACCGAGGAGCTGACGGTCGAGGTCCAGCTCGTGGGTGTTGGCGCTGCCCCCGCCGTCGAGTCCGGTGGCACGCTCGTGCACCCGACGTCGAGCGTGAAGGTCAGGGCGCTGCCCGACAGGCTGCCCGAGTCGCTGCAGTACGACCTCGGGAGCCTGGTCGACTACGACAGCACGATCACCGTCGCCGACCTCCAGGCCCCCGAGGGCGTGACGATCCAGGCGGAGGCGAACGACGTGATCGCCCGCGTCCTGGCGCCGCGCGTCGAGGAGGCCGTCGTCGTCGAGACCCCGGAGGGTGCCGCCGAGGCGCCGGCCGAGGGTGCCGCCGAGGCCGACGCCGAGGGCTGACCGGTCGGGCCGCTCAGCCGGCCCGCCGTCAGGGGCGGTTGCAGCGTGACCGTCGGGGCCGCGCCGAGCGCCGCCCTGTCACAACCGAGATCGGCAGCTGCATCCGCAGACCGTCGGGCGGGAGCGCGCGCAGCCGTGCCAGCAGGTCCGCCTCGAGCGCGGCGCGCGCCGCGGGTTCCAGCGTGTCGAACAGCTCCTCGTCGTCGAAGCACGCGAGGAACCCGAGGAATCCCTCGGGGGTGTACCGCTGGTCCACCTTGCTCCGACGCGAGGTGACGCCGGAGAACCCGGCACGCCGGAGCTGCGCCGCGGCCTGTGCCGGCGAGTGCGGCTCGTCGTGGGCGCCGCCCCCGTTTCGTGGTTCCAGCCCCGCCGCCACCAGCGCGTCCGCGTAGGTGTCGTCGGCCGGGAACGAGCCGCCGGCCAGCCACGTTGCGTGCGCCAGGGTTCCGCCCGGGGCGAGGACGCGCCTCGCCTCTCGCAGCGCCCGGTAGCGCGACGGCACGAGCTGGAGCACGAACGCCGTGACCACGATGTCGAACTCGCCGTCGCCGAAGGGCAGCCGGTCCGCCGTGGCCTGGACCAGCGACACGCGATCGCGGGCCGTGCCGTCGAGATCCCCCAGCTCGCGCGCCGCCAACCCCAGCATCCCCGCTGAGGCATCCACGCCCGTGACCCGCACGCCCGGCCAGCGTCCGACGGCAGCGGCGGCCAGCGCCCCGGTCCCGCATCCGACGTCAAGGATCCGCGTCGCGCCGGCGGCCACGGCCGGCCCGATCTCGTCGAGCAGGGAAAGCGTTGCCGGCCGGTGCACGGGCGCCCACCACCGGGCGTAGCCCTCGGCGATCCGGTCGTAGCGCGCTTCCTGGTCCGTCACCCCGCAATCGTGCCATGCCGAATCGTGCCGTTCGGCCCCTCGGCGCGGTCCGGGGGCCGCTGGGCGCCGTCAAGCGCCGGGTGGATGCTCCTGCCGTGGTGGGAGGCGCGTTCCTGTCGCCCGAGTTTGCTGTCGCCGTCGCCCGGGGTAGCTGTCGACGTCGCCCGAAAGGAGCCGAGCATGAAGAAGATCCTGCTCGCCTACGACGGGGGCGAACCCGCGAAGCGGGCGCTCGAGCAGACGATCGAGCTGGCGACGCGGTTCCAGGCCGAGGTCGGCGTGATCAGCGTGGTGCCCGTGCGTTCCGGCCGCACCGCGATCGACCCCTGGGACGACCGCACGGTCCACGCCGAGGAGCTCCTGGAGGCGCGCAGGGCCCTGCGCGAGGCCGGGATCGAGGCCGAGATGCTCGAGCCGGGGGGCGATGTTGCCCGCACCATCGAGCGCGTCGCCGATGAGCGCGGCTACGACACCATCGTCATCGGCACGCGCGGCGTCCGCAGTCTCGCAAGGACGCTCCAGGGCAGCGTGTCGGAGCACGTCGCCAGCCACGCCCATGTCACCGTCGTCGTCGCTCGCTGAGATGCCGGCGCCACACCCCTCGTCCATCCCTGGCCGCGTGTCGACCCACCCGGCCGGCCGCGCCCGATCCCGGAGGATCATCTCGTGACGCTCACCGAACCGGCCACGCCACGCGGCAATGCGCACCGCCTCTCACGCCCGGTGCTGGATGCCCTGCGGACCGGCGCCGGCCCCGCGCCCGTCGCCCTGCGCGGCATGGCGCTGCTGTCGGACGCGGTGCTCAACAAGGACGCGGCCTTCACCGACGACGAGCGTCGCGACCTGGGGCTGCGCGGCCTCCTCCCACCGCGTGTCGTGGACATCGATCACCAGGTCGCCCTGGAGCTCGAGCACGTCCGGCGCAAGGCTGACGACCTGGAACGCTACATCGGGCTGGCGGCCCTGCATGACCGCAACGAGACCCTCTTCCACCGCGTGCTCCTGGAGCACCTGGAGGAGCTGCTCCCGATCGTCTACACGCCCACCGTCGGCCGTGCCTGCCAGGACTTCAGCCACCTGTGGCGCCGTCCCCGCGGCGTCTGGATCACACCGGACGACGTCGATCGCGTGCCCGAGATCCTGCGCAATGCCGCGCTCGACGAGATCCGGCTGATCGTCGTGACCGACAACGAGCGGATCCTCGGTCTCGGCGACCAGGGAGCCGGCGGCATGCCGATCCCCGTGGGCAAGCTCGCGCTGTACTCTGCCGCGGCCGGCATCCACCCGGGGCTCACGCTCCCGGTCTCCCTGGACGTCGGCACGGACCGCGTGGAGCTCCTCGTGGACCCCCTCTACGTGGGTTGGCGGCACCCGCGCCTGCGTGGCGATGCCTACGACGAGGTGGTCGAAGCCTTCGTCGCCGGCGTGCGCGAGGTCCTGCCGAGGGCCGTGCTCCAGTGGGAGGACTTCAAGCAGCACAACGCGATCCGCCTGCTGCACCGCTATCGCGACTGGGTCTGCTCGTTCAACGACGACATCCAGGGCACGTCCGCCATCGCCCTGGCCGCGATCCTCGGGGCGCTGCGCTCCACCGGCCGTCCGCTCGTGGGCAGCCGGTTCGTGCTGGCCGGCGCGGGGGCGGCGGGCTCGGGCATCGCGCGGCTGCTGCGCGTGGCGATGGTCGAGGCGGGCCTGTCGGCCGCCGAGGCCCGCGACGCGATCGCGATGCTGGACTCGCACGGCCTGATTGTCGAGGGGCGCCCGGGGCTCGAGGACGACAAGAAGGATGGGGCCCTGCCGAGGGACGTCGTCACGGCCATGGGGCTCGACCCCGATGCCCCGCACGACCTGCACGAGGTCGTGGCGGCCTTCCGGCCCGACGTCCTGCTGGGCACGACGGGCGTCGGTGGCGCGTTCACGGAGGAGACGATCCGGGCGATGGCCGATGGCTGCGAGCGCCCGATCGTCCTGCCGCTCTCGAACCCGACCTCGAGCACCGAGGCGCGCCCCTCGGACATCCTCGCCTGGACCGAGGGCCGGGCGGTCGTCGCCACGGGCAGCCCGTTCGCGCCGGTCGAATTCGGCGGCCGTGCCATCCGCATCCCGCAGGCCAACAACGCGTACGTGTTCCCGGGCATCGGCCTAGGGGCCATCGTGTCCGAGGCGCGGATCCTGCCCGACTCAGCGTTCCTCGTCGCGGCGCGGCGCCTGGCCGACATGACCTCCCCGGCCGGGCTGGCCGAGGGCGCCCTGTTCCCGCCCATCGCGGACCTCCGCAGCGTGGCGCGCGAGATCGCGATCGCGGTGGTTGCGCACCTGGGCGAGCTGGGCGTCGGGCGGCGGTTCCCGCTGGCCGCGATCCCGGCCGCGGTGGACGCCGCCATGTGGCGGCCAGCCTACGTGAAGTACGAGGCCGTCTAGGCTCCGCCCGCGGTAGGGCCATCCGACATCGGATCGAGTCCGGCCCCGCCGTGCGGGACCGCTGGCTCCAACTCGATAGTCGTCCAGTGGGTCCCTCGGGAGCGACCCGGATCTCATCCGAAAGCGGGTGACGCGGGCGTCGGATGCGGCGCCACACGCGATCGGCGCCACACAACGGCGACTCCAGCCGTCACGCACCCGGCCGGCCCGCCCTCCGGTCCGCACGGAGATCGCCGCATGTCCTCGCTCCTCCGCCGGATCGTGCTGTTCGCGCTCGTGGGCGGCATCCTGTTCGACGTCCTCGCTCCGGGCAATGCTGCCGGGCTCAACGCGGCCATCCTGATGGCCGCCTTCCTGGCCGCCGCGCTGCTCGTCGCCGGACGAGACGGGATCCGGCGCATGGATCCTGCCGACGCCTGGCTCGCCCCCGCGGCCCTGGCTCTCGCGTCGATGGCCGTGGTCCGCGCCGACGACTGGCTCGTGACCCTCGACCTGCTGCTCGCGGCGGTCCTGGCCGCCGGGTCCGTGGGGTGCCTGGCCGGCGGGCGGATCACCCGAGGCCTCGTTCCGCACGTCCTGGAGCTGGCCGTCGGTGCCGTTGCCGCGGCCGCGATCGGGGCGGGGAGTGTCCTGCGGGCGCCGCGCCCCGGGACTGCCGGCGCCGCCGCGCCCTCCCGCTGGAGACGCCTGGGTGGACGGTTCCATCGGGGCGCGCCCGTCGCGCGGGGCCTGGTCATCGCCCTGCCGGTCGTCACCGTGTTCATCGCCCTGTTCGCCTCCGCCGATGCCGTCTTTGCCCGGCTGACCTCGGACGTGCTGGCATGGCAGCCGGACGTGGACGTGGAGGACCTGCTGTTCCGGACCGTCGTGGTGACCCTGGTTGCCTGGGGAGCTGCCGGGCTGCTGGGTCTGGCGGCCGGCCTGCTGCCAGCGCATGCGGCGACCCATGCCGTGCAGCGGCCGGAGCCCGTCGGCGGCGTGGAGCCCACCGGTGATACGGGGGAGGCGCCCCCGCCCGCGTCCGCAGGCGCGGCCTCGAAGGCGACGCCTACCACCGCCGTGCCGTCCGAGCCGCCCCTCCCGCCCGCGCGTGTGGCACCACCGGCCGGCGGGGCCTGGTACGGTCCGGCGGCCCCGTACGCGCCCGTGGTCTGGCCCCCGGTCGCCGCGGCCGACGATCGCCCCCCGCTGCGCCTCGGAACAACAGAGGCGGCCACGATCCTGGTCGTCGTCGACGCACTCTTCGCCGCCTTCGTTGTCCTACAGCTCGCCTACCTGTTCGGCGGCACCGACACGATGGCCATGGCCGGGCTCACCTACGCGGAGTACGCCCGCCGTGGGTTCTTCGAACTGGTGCTCGTCACCATGCTGGCCGGGCTGCTCGTCGTGACGCTGGACCTTGCGGTCGGCTCGCGGTCACGCGGCCAGCTGGCCGGCGCGCTCGCGCTGCTGGCGCTCACGGCCGTCGTGCTCGTATCGGCCTTCACCCGGCTGCGCCTGTACCAGTCGATGTACGGCTGGACGGAGCTTCGCCTCGTCGTGCTGGTCGCGATCGCATGGCTCGCCGTGGCGCTCGCGGTGACCGCGGGCCTGCTCCTCGCGCGTCGCACCCGCTGGACGCTGCACGCCCTCGGGATCATGGTCCTGGTGGCGGTCGGCGGCATGAACGCGGTCGGCCCGCAGGCGTTCGTGACGGAGCGGAACCTGGAGCGGGCGATCGACCCGTCGCTGGTACCGCCCGGCGGCAGCACGGGTCTCGACACGGACTACCTCACGCAGCTCGGCGACGAGGCGGTCGTGCCGGTCGTGGATGTGTGGGATCGGCTCGGGCAGGCGGACCGGGAGGCGCTGGCCCCGGCGCTCGCGTGGCGCGAGGAGCAGCTGCGCACGGACCCGTCCCTGCAGGGCTGGCCCGCCTGGAACCTCACCCGCGAGCGGGCCCGCGCGGCGCTGCTGGTGTGGGAGGCAGTGCAGGGCACCGCCTCCCGCCAATAGGATCGCTGGCGATCAGCTGCCGCCGCCCCAGCCCGGGACCGGCTCGGCCGGCGCGGGCTTGGGCATGAACCTGCGGAACGCCCAGCGGGCGATCAGCACGATGACCAGCAGGACGAGGATCACCGGCAGCCAGACGATGCCGAACCAGATCGCCCCCGAGACGATCGCCTGGCCGGCGCCGATGAGGGTCGCCGTCGCGCCGTCCACGTCGGACGTCGGATCCCAGCCCTTGGCCGTCTCCTGGACCTGGACGATCTCGGTACCGAAGGTGGCCACCAGCGTTCCGTACGCGACCTGGTCCTGCAGCTGCAGCCGCTGGCCGTCCAGCTGCTCGATCTGGCCGCGGACGTCGGCGATCCGCGCCTCTACCTCCAGGAGGTCGGTGACCTTGCCCGTGCCCTTGGCGATGTCCACGAGCACCTGCTCGCTGGCCCGCAGGTTCCGGAGCCGGGCCTCGATGTCGACCAGCTGCCCGCCCACCTCGGTCGCCTGGGTCTGCTCGCCCACGACCTCGGTCGCGAGGCCGCGCAGCGACGCCAGGGCATCCTCCCAGCGGGAGGCCGGGACGCGGTAGGTGATGGTGGCGACGGAGCGGTCGCCGTCGTTGGCCTCCTGCGAGGCGCCGATGTAGCCGCCAGTGGCCAGCACGGAGGTCCTGGCCCTGGCGAGGGCGGCCTGCAGGTCGTCCACGACGAGCTCGAGGGAGCCCGTGTAGACGATCTTGAGGTCGTCGCGCGGCGCGGACGGGGCCTGGCCGTCGCCGGAACCCGCGGCCCTGTAGGACGTGTCCTCGGCAGGGGCCTCGACGGCGGGCGCCTCGGACGCGGCAGCGGCCTGGGGGATGGCGCCGCTCTCGCCGCCGTCGACGGAGTTGCCTACGGTCGAGAGGATCGATGACGAGCTGCCGCCGCAGGCGGCGAGGAGCATCGCCAGGACGGCGATGGGAATCAGGAGGTTGAGCAGCCGGCTCCGCGGTCTGGCGTTCGACATTCGGTTCCCACCCTTTGCGATGGGCACGTGGCTCGCGTGCTCGGGGCCGCATGTTGCGGCGATAGGCGGACGCGGTTCGCGCCGCGCGGGTTCCGCATCGTGCGCATCGTGCGCGCACGACCCCCAACCGCGGTCCAGGGATGTCCCGCATGCCCGGACCCGGGGTTCCGTGGCGGGGTATCGTGCCGCCATGCGACTCCCGTTCGAGCCCCCGGTGGAGCCCATGCTCGCCAAGGCGTCCGACACCCTGCCCGAGGGCGACGGCTGGCTCTACGAGCCCAAGTGGGACGGGTTCCGCGCGCTCGTGTTCCGCGACGGCGACGAGATCCTCACCCAGAGCCGGGACCTCAAGCCGCTGGACCGCTACTTCCCGGAGCTCGCGGCG
Source organism: uncultured Chloroflexia bacterium (assembly GCA_963754485.1). GTDB lineage: Bacteria > Chloroflexota > Limnocylindria > Limnocylindrales > CSP1-4 > CAIXZV01. Next base: position 107,386 of record CAVWFY010000006.1, read on the forward strand.
CCGTTCCGGGCCCAGCTCCCGGAGCGCTGCGTGCTCGACGGCGAGGTGGTCATCGCCCGAAACGGCGCCCTGGACTTCGAGGCGCTGCTGCTCCGGATCCACCCGGCCGCGTCGCGGGTCGCCATGCTCGCCGCGGAGAGCCCGGCCTCGTTCGTGGCCTGGGACCTCCTGGCGCTCGGCGACGAGGACCTGCGGGCGGTCCCGCAGGGCGAGCGACGGAGCCCGGCTCGTGGAGGCCCTCGCCGGCGTCGTCGCACCCGTCCACGTCACGCCCGCCACGCAGGACCGTGCTCTCGCCACCGAGTGGTTCGAGCACTTCGAGGGCGCTGGTCTGGACGGCGTGGTCGCCAAGCGCCTCGAGGGCGCCTATCAGCCCGGCAAGCGCGCCATGCTCAAGATCAAGCACGGGCGGACCGCCGATTGCGTGGTCGCGGGCTTCCGCTGGCACAAGAACGGGCCAGGGACGCACGTCGGCAGCCTGCTGCTCGGCCTGTTCGACGACGGGGGCAAGCTCCACCACGTCGGCATCACGTCCTCGTTCACCTGGGAGCGGCGCGCCGCGCTGGTCGAGGAGCTGGCGCCGCTCCGGGATGGCGCCCTGGACGGGCACCCCTGGGCCGAGTGGGCCGAGTGGGCGAGCACCGGCACCGATGGCTCCGGCCAGCGCCTCCCTGGCGCCGGCTCGCGCTGGAACCGCGGCAAGGACCTGAGCTGGGAGCCGCTGCGCTGCGAGCGCATCGCCGAGGTCGGCTACGACCACCTCCAGGGCGACCGGTTCCGCCACGCGACCACGTTCAAGCGCTGGCGCCCGGACAAGGCCCCCGCGGACTGCCGCTACGACCAGCTCGAGACCACCGTGCCGTTCGAGCTGGCGCGCATCTTCGGCGGCGGCTGACCGGACGTGACCCCGGACGGCGGCTCCGGCATCCTGGCCCTGCCGGCCGGGCTCGTCGGCGGGCTCGCGATCGCCGGCTTCGTCGTCGCCATCCTGGCCGCCGCCGATCACGCCGGTCCTCTCGCGCCTCGACCGGCTGGAGGCGTGGCGGGGGCCGCTCAAGCTCGTTCCCTACGCGCTGCTCCTGGTCGGCGCGATCCTCGCCGGTGCGGCGGCCGTGCTCGGGTCGGTGTCGGCCGAACGGCCCGGCGTGCGCGAGGTGGCGTCCGTTGCCCTCGCGATCCTGTGCCTCACGCCGCTCATCGGCGCATCGGCCGTCCGGCTCCGCTATGGCGCCCCGGGCAGGCGGACCTTCCAGCAGCAGATCGCCGCCAACCGCGGCTCGTCCGTGCTCCTCGTCGCCGTCCTGTTCGAGATCATGGCGGTCACGGGGTTCCTGATCGGCGCGGCGGTGGGGGTCGCGTTCGGGCCGCGCTTGCCGCGGGGCTGGCGGTCGCGGCGATCTCGATCCTGGTGACATTGGGGGCGACCGGCTTCGCGATGGCCTCCGGCGACGGCATGGTCCTGGACATCACGGCGGCGAAAGAGGCGGGTCCGCAGGAGCAGCAGCTCAGGAACGTCGTCGCGGAGCTGGCCACGGCGGCGGGGATCGCGGCCCCCAGGGTCTACGTCATCGAGTCGCCCGCGGCCAACGCGCTGTCGGTTGGTCGCAACCCGTCGAACGCCTCCATCGCCATCACGCGCGGCCTGCTGGAGAAGCTGGACCGCGAGGAGCTCCAGGGCGTCATCGCCCACGAGCTCGCGCACATCGCCAACCTGGACTCGCGGCACGCCGTGCTCGTCGCGCTGCTCGTGGGCGCCATCGTCCTGCTGACCGACGTGTTCCTGTCGCTGATCATCGAGGTGGCCAAGAATCCCTGGACCGGCAACGACATCGGGGACACGCTCGCGGCCCTCGCGCTGTGGCTGGTGGTCGTGGTGGTCGGGCTGATCGTCGGGGGCCTGCTCAGGCTGCTGGCGCCCGTCGCCGCGCTCGCCGTCCAGGCGGCGGTCAGCCGGGATCGCGAGTACCTGGCGGATGCGACCGCCGTCGGCATCACCCGCAACACCGCCGGGCTCATCGGCGCGCTGGTGAAGCTGGAGCGGACCCGGGCCGAGATGAAAGACACCAACCGCGGCACCCAGCACCTGTGGATCGTGAACCCGGTCAAGGAGGGCAAGGAGGGTGGACGCGGCTGGTTCGATACCCACCCCGCGACCTCGGACCGCATCGAACGCCTGCGGGCGCTGACCGGGCAGGACACGGAGCGCGGGGACGCGAAGGCCACCTGACGCCAACTTGACTGTGACGTATTGCGGCGTGCTACGTTGCATCGCATGAGCGAGCGAGCAGACGCGAGGCGGGCCCTCCGCGAGACGACCAGCTTCCGGTTCCCCCAGACCCTCGTCCAGCGGCTCGACCGTCGTGCGGGGAACCTCGGCGTCACCCGCACGACGCTGGCCGAGCAGTATCTCGAGGAAGGCCTGCGGCTCGTCGAGCACCCGGGCATCGCCTTCCGGGACGGCGCATCGGGCGAGCGGCGGGCGGCGATCTCCGGCACCCGCCTTGATGTGTGGATGGTGGTGGAGATCATCCGGGCGAACGGTGGCATCGCGGGGGCGGCCGACTACCTGGAGGTGCCGGCCCACCGGATCGAGACCGCCGCGCGCTACTACGCCGCGTATCCGGATGAAGTCGACGACGAGATCCGGCAGAACGAGGAGTACGCCGAGCGCGAGATGCAGCTTGACGCTGAACGGCGCCGGCTCCTCGGGTGAGGTTCCTGCTCGACGAGCACATCTCGCCCCTGGTCGCGGCGAGGCTCCGGGCACTCGGCCACGAGGCCGTCGCCGTGGCCGAACGCGAGAGCATGCGTGGCGGGTCGGACGACCGGATCCGTGAGGCTGCGGCAGCCGAGGACCGGGTGCTGGTGACGTACGACGTACGCGATTTCGGGAGCCTTGGGGCGCGCATCGCAGCGGCCGGCGAGCCTCACCCCGGCATCATCCTCGTGTCGAGCCGGAGGTTCCCGCCTTCGGTCGCCAACGTCGGACGCGTGGCCGACGCGCTCCACGCCCTGGCGATCTCGACCCGCGCAGGCGGCCTGGACGACCGGGTTGTCTGGCTCTCCGAGGCCGGCGGCGCCGCCTGACGGCTACTCGAACAAGATCGTCCGGCCCCGGGGAAGCGAGCCCGGTTCAGCTCGCCAATTCGTCGGTCGACGGCGAAGGGCTGGCGCGACGGGTCGGCGTCCGGCCGGCCATCCAGGCGGCCCGCTCGTCGTCGGACAGGTTCGCCCAGTCGTCCGGGGCGGCGTCGGGGTCGAGCGGCTCCTGCGGCGGCCGCAGAGCCTCCGGCACGTGGACGAGGTTCAGCCGGAGGCGGTACCAGGCGTACGCGCGGCCGCGCATCGCCGTCTCGATGACGTCCGCGGGCTCCAGGTACGTGGCGGCCTCCGGGTGGCGGGCCTTCCAGCGCTCGAGGCCCTCGTAGCACCTCCGCCTTGGTGGGCGCCCGACCCAGCTCGATCACCGGGACGCTCGACCGGCGGCGCCCGGTGGGCGACGGGCGCGATCCCTCCCACTCCGTCGGCAGCCCGGCGTTCGGGTCACCCGCCGCGACCGCGGCCGCACGCGCCTCGGCGACCTCGGGCGGGGGACCGCCGTCGACGCCGCGGCCCGCGTAGTCCGCATCGGCGCGACGCTTGCGGGACGGCTGGACGCGCGGCGGCTCGCCCTCCTGCTTGGCGTAGTTGGGCGGCCACGGTGCGTCGCCCTCGCCCTCGGCCTCGTGGCGCTTCGACAGCTCCAGCAGGGCGTCGAGCGAGCCCACCATGCCGTCGATCCCCGCCCCGGCGTCGCCGCGCTCCGCGTACAGCGCGGGAACGGTCGCCAGCGTGAAGTCCTCCATGGCGCAGTCCGGCACCTCGTCCCAGCGCAGCGGGAACGAGACCCGCGCGTCCGGCGTGGGCCGCACGGAGTAGGCGGACGCGACGGTCCGGTCCTTCGCGTTCTGGTTGTAGTCCAGGAAGACGCCGTGGCGCTCCTCCTTCCACCACTTGCTGGTGGCGATCGACGGCGCCCGCCGCTCCACGTCCCGTGCCAGCGCGAGGGCCGCCCGCCGGACCTCCGGGTACGTCCAGCGCGGCTCGATGCGCACGTTGATGTGGATGCCGCGCGAGCCGGACGTCTTCGGCCAGCCGACGAGGCCCACCGCCTCGAGCGCCTCGCGGCAGACCAGCGCGACCTCGCGCACGTCCGACCAGGGCACGCCGGGGACGGGATCGAGGTCGATGCGCAGCTCGTCGGGGTGGTCCAGGTCCTCGGCGCGGACGGGATGCGGGTTGAGGTCGAGGCAGCCCAGGTTGGCGACCCAGGCGAGGCCCGCCGCCTCGTCCACGACCAGCTCGTCCGCGGTTCGCCCGGAGGGGAACGTCAGCGTGGCGACGCGCATCCAGTCGGGGCGGTTGTCCGGGGCCCGCTTCTGGAAGAACGGCTCCTTCTCGGCGCCGTCGACGAAGCGCTTGAGCGCCATCGGCCGGCCGCGGACGCCGACCAGCGCGCCGTCGGCCACGGCGAGGAAGTAGCGGACGAGGTCCAGCTTGGTGTGGCCGGCGCGCGGGAAGTAGACCTTGTCCGGGTTGCTGACCGCGACCTCGCGGCCGCCGATGTCCAGGATCTCCTTCCGGGTGACCATGGCATTGATCCTAGGCGACCTGTCGATTCACGTGTCTTGCGTTCGTCGTTAGGATGCGAGGGCCGGAGGAGCCGGCCCGGTCACGGGACGAGGAGGCACGCGATGCGCTACCTGCTGATGATCTACGAGGAGCCTCCGGCCACGCCGCCCACCGACGAGGAGTGGGCCGCGATGATGCCGGAGTACAACGCGTTCGGTGCCTGGGCGGCCGAGAAGGGCTGGATGCTCGGCGGCGAGGCGCTCCAGGACGTCTCGACGGCGACGACGGTGTCGGTCCGCGATGGGCGGAGGATCGTGACGGACGGGCCGTTTGCCGAGACCAAGGAGCACCTGGGCGGGTACTACCTGATCGACGCCCCGTCGCTCGACGACGCCATCGAGGCCGCCGCCCGGATTCCCGGGGCTCGGTTCGGCAAGGTCGAGGTCCGCCCGATCATGGAGATGGGCTGATCGGCGGTCCGCCGCCCGGACTCCGGCGAGGCCGTCGCCCGTGTCTTCCGCGAGGAGCACGGGCGGGTCGTCGCCACCCTGATCCGCGTCCTGGGCGACTTCGACCTCGCCGAGGAGGCGGTCGCGGACGCCTACGTCACGGCCCTGGAGCGCTGGCCGGTCGACGGGCGTCCCGGCGAACGCGGGCGCCTGGATCACGACGACCGCGCGCAACCGGGCGATCGACCGGATCCGGCGCGCGCGCCTGTTCACCGAGAAGGCGCCGGCACTCGTGCGCGATGAGGCGTTCGATGCTGCGGCGCGCCAGGGGGCACTGCTCGCGGCCGTGGAGGAGGAGATGCACCCGATCCCCGACGACCAGCTCCGGCTGATCTTCACGTGCTGCCACCCCGCTCTCGCGCCCGAGGTGTGCCGTGGCGCTGACGCTGCGCACGCTGGGTGGCCTGACGACGCCGGAGATCGCCAGTGCGTTCCTGGTCCCGGAGGCGACCCTTGCCCAGCGGCTTGTCCGTGCCAAGAAGAAGATCCGCGAGGCGGGCATCGCTACGAGGTGCCGTCCGGCGAGCGCCTGGCGGACCGGCTGGACGCCGTGCTGCGGGTCCTGTACCTCGTGTTCAACGAGGGCTACAGCGCCTCTTCCGGGGACGCCCTGATCCGCCTGGAGCTGAGCGCCGAGGCGATCCGCATGGCGCGGGTCGTGGCGGACCTGCTCCCGGGCGAGCCGGAAGCACAGGGGCTCCTCGCGCTGACGCTGCTCACCGACGCGCGACGGCCCGCCCGCGAGGGACCGGGCGGCGAGCTGATCCGCCTGGAGGACCAGGACCGATCCCGCTGGGATGCGACGCGGATCGCCGAGGGCCGGGCGCTGGTGGAGCGGGCGCTGCGGATGGGGCGCGTGGGGCCGTACCAGCTCCAGGCGGCGATCGCGGCGGTCCACGACGAGACGCCGACCGCGGCCGACACGGACTGGGCGTCAGATCCTGGGCCTGTACGAGGTGCTCCGGCGGGTGGCGCCGTCGCCGGTGGTGGATCTCAACCGGGCGGTGGCGCTGGCCCAGGTCGAAGGCCCCGAGGCCGGGCTGGCCGCCGTGGACGCGCTGGGCGCCGACCCCGCGATGGCGGAATACCGGTTCTTCCACGCCACGCGCGCGGACTTCCTGCGGAGGCTCGGTCGCTGGGGCGAGGCGGTGTCCGCCTACGAGCGGGCCGTGGCGCTGGCGACGAACGGGCCCGAGCGCGTCTTCCTCCAGCGACGGATTCGTGAGACGACGCTCCGGGGCTCGGCTGGCTGACGGCCGGCTGACGGTCGGCCCGGCCGGGTCGCGGAGTTGGAAGGGCGTTCAGATCCCGGTCACGCCCGTCACCACCAGGATCAGGGACAGGACGACGAGCAGCGCGGTCGCGAGCCACCCGACCGGCGCCAGGAACCGCCCGCTGACGAGCGGCCCCATGAGCTCCTTGTCGGTTGCCAGCAGCATCACGAAGACCAGCACGAACGGCAGCAGGAGCGCGTTGAGCACCTGCGCCGCGAACATCACGGTGATGAGGGGCAGTCCCGGGATCATGACGAACAGCGCCGCGAAGCCGATGAAGAAGGCCAGCAGGCCGTAGAAGGCGGGTGCTTCGCGCCAGTTCCAGTTGACGCCGGTCTCCCAGCCGAACGCCTCGCACGTGGTGTAGGCGCTCGACAGCGGCACCACGCCGAGGCCTAGGAATGAGGCGCCCAGCAGGCCGATCGCGAACACCGCCGCGGCCGCAGCGCCGGCGATGGGCTCCAGGGCTTGGGCGGCATCGGCCGCCGACGTGATCTTGAGCCCGTTGGCGTACAGGGTGGCGGCGCAGGCGATCACGATGAACGCCGCGATGACGTTGGTGAGGAGCGAGCCCGCGAACACGTCCACCCGGCTGGCCGGCAGGTCGTCCGGCCGCAGGCCCTTGTCCGCGACGTACGACTGGATGAACGCCTGACCCCAGGGGGTGATCGTCGTGCCCACGGTGCCGACCACCGCCAGCCAGTAGACCGGGGACGACGAGAACGTGGGGTGGATCATGCTGGAGACGGCCAGGCTCCAGTCCGGCTGCGAGACCACCGCGGAGAACACGTAGGCGAGGGAGACCATGATCCCCACGCCGACGAACAGGTATTGGACGCGGCTGTACGAACCGAGCGCGATGAAGGCGACCACGACGACCGCGGCGACCGCAGCGCTGACCTGCGGCGGGACGCCGAAGATGCCGAGCGCAGAGCCGATGCCGGCGAACTCGGCCACGATGGAGCCCAGGTTTGCCGTCAGCATCAGGAGGGCCGCGAACACCGTCCAGCGGACGCCCCAGCGCTCCCGGATGAGGCTGATCAGGCCCTTGCCGGTCGCGAGCCCGAGACGTGCGCCCACCTCCTGCGTGAAGAACAGCACGATCTGGCTGGCGAGGATGACCCACAGCAGCTGGTAGCCGAAGTTCGCGCCCGCCAGCGAGTAGGTGGTGATGCCGCCGGCGTCGTTGTCGGCGAAGCCGCTGACCAGGCCCGGTCCGAGGACGGCGAACGTTGCGATGAGGCGCACGCGCCAGTGGGGCAGGCGCGGGAACGGCCGGAGCGCGCCGGCGCGCCTCCGGCGCGCTGTGCGCTCGACCGGCGCCGCGGGAATCGCGCCACCCGCGGCGTTCCCGTGGGCCGTGGTCGCGCCCGCCGGCGTGGTCGTCGTGGGCGTCGTGGGCGGCTTGGGCCGCCCGGGCATCCCGCTCATCGCCCCGCTACCGCGTGAACACGCGGGGCAGGCGCTTCTTCCACGCGGTCGGGATGACCGTGTCGATCGCGTCGTCGACGGTGACGATGCCCATGAGCACGTTCTGCTCGTCCACCACGGGGACGGCGAGCAGGTTGTAGTGCGCGACGACCTCCGCCACCTCTTCCTGGCTCGCCGTGACCGCCACCGCAACGGGCTCGTCGATCATCACGTCCCGGACGAGGCGTCTCGGGCCGGGCGACGATCAGGTCGCGGAGCGAGATCACGCCCACGAGATGACCCTCGTCCGAGGTGACGTAGACGTAGTAGATGGTCTCGGCGTCAGGCTCCAGCTCGCGCAGGCGATCGATCGCCCCGCCGGCCGTGATGTGCTCCTCGAGAGCGATGAACTCGGTCGTCATGAGGCCACCCGCCGAGTCCTCCTCGTAGCCGAGCAGCTCCTGGACCTCGTCCGCCTCGTCCTTCTCCATGCAGGGCGAGGATCTCGTCCCGGGTCTCCTGGTCCAGGTCCGCGACCAGGTCGGCCGCGTCGTCCGGGCTCATCTCCTCGAGGATGTCGGCGGCGCGCTCCGGGGTGAGGTCCTCCAGGACATCCACCTGGGTCTCGGGTTCCATCTCCTCGACCACGTCCGCCAGCGCCTCGTCGTTGAGCGAGGCGAGGACGCCGGCACGGTCGCGCGGGGCGAGGTCCTCGATGATCGAGGCCAGGTCCGCCGGGTGGAGCTCGGCGAGGCGCGCGTGGGGGACGCGGAGACGGACGCTGGCGATGGTCGTGTCCAGCGGGTCAACGTCCTCCCAGTCGATGTAGCGCTCCGGGACGGACGCGTGGATGTTGCGCGCGATGACGCGGAAGGGCCCCTCGATGCCCAGGCGGCGGAGGAGTCCGGCGGCCCCGACGTCAACAGCCACCAGCCGAAGGCGACCCTCGACGTTGTCCAGGCTCACGTCGTTGACCCTGATGACCTTGCGGCCCTCGATGTCGACGATCTGCTTGTCCAGCAGGTTCGCCTTCAGCAGGATCTCGTTGTCGCGCTGGCGGAACTTACCCACGTCGATGGTGCGTACGCGGAGGCGCGCGCCCGTGGCGTCGAACGAGGCGACGTCGCGCCACGGGATGAAGATGCGCCGGCGGTCCGTGCGCGCGACAAGGCCCGTGACGGGCGGGTACTTGCCGCCGATCGCGACGATCAGGTCCGCGATCGAGCCCAGGGGCTCGCCGGACGGATCGCGTACCGGCAGGCCGATGCAACGGCTGAGGAACTGCATGGTGGCCACCAGGCTGGGCAGGCCCGCCCGTCCGTGGTGGCCGCCGGCGTGATGGTGCCGGGCCGGGCCGTCAGGGTACGGTCGGAACCTGGGTCATGCCGGCGATCGTGCCGGCGAGTCTAGGTCCGGTCTCCACGTGGGAGAGATCCTCGTACGGCGCTGGACACCCCGAACCGGGACGCGGAGCGGGGGCACCGCGACTGTAGTCCTCGCGGTGGAGTCGGTCAAACGAGTCCGGGCGTCGCGCCTCGTGCCCCCCTCGCCTTCCGTCCGCCCGCCGACCCGCCGTACCATCGCGCCATGCGCACGCTGCGGGTCGCCCTCGTCCAGCTCGAGGCGCGTGACGATGTTGACGCCAACATCGTCCACGCGGTGGCCCTCGCCCACGAGGCCGCCGTCGAGAGCGACCTCGTGGTCCTGCCGGAGTACGTGCAGTACCGCGGCACGCCCGAGGGGTGGCGCCAGTCTGCGCGCCCGGTGCCCGGTCCCACGACCGACCCGTTCGCGTCCGTCGCGCGCGAGCACGGTTGCTGGATCCTGGCCGGGACCCGCGCCGAGGCATCCGGCGATCCCCTCCGCCCCTACAACACCGCCGTCGTCATCGATCCGTCCGGGGCGCTCGTGGCGCGGTACCGCAAGGTGCACCTGTTCGACGTCGCGGTGGAGGACGGACCGCAGACCACGGAGTCGTCGAAGGTGACCCCGGGCGACGGGCTGGTGGCCGTCGATCTGGCAGGGACGCGGCTCGGGCTCTCGATCTGCTACGACCTGCGGTTCCCGGAGCTGTACCGCGCGCTCGCCCTGGCCGGCGCCGAGGTGCTCGCCGTGCCGTCCGACTTCAGTGCGCGGACCGGCCGCGACCACTGGGAGGTCCTGCTCCGTGCCCGGGCGATCGAGAGCGGGGCGTGGGTGCTGGCGGCCGGGAGCTGCGGGGCCGGCGGCCCGGGGGCGATCCCGGCCTGGGGCCACTCGATGGTGGTGGACCCGTGGGGACGGGTGGTCGCGCAGGCGGCGGACGACGAGGCGATCGTCCGGGCGGAGCTGGACCTCGACCAGGTGACCGCGACACGGCGGCAGATCCCGGCGCTCGCCAACGTGCGGCCGGACGCGCTGCCGCCGGCACGGGTCGTACGGGTGGTTTGATGCGCGGCCTGCTGGTCGCCGTCGGGATGGCGGTGGTGTGTGCCGCCTGCGGCTCCCAGCCGGCTTCGCCTGTCGAGGGCGCCGCCTAGCCCAGCACCGCGTTCCTGGCCCGCCACAAGCCGATGAACGGGGGCCCTGCGGCGATCGTATCGGGCACGCTTGTCGAACGGGACGGATGCCTGTTGCTCGAGGTCGCGGGCGGCAGCGCGCTCGCCCTGTGGCCACCCGACGCGTCCGCGTGGGTCATCGACGGCGTGACCACGATCGTCGACGGGAAGGGTCGCCCCGCGGTTGCCGTGGGTGCCATGGCGTCGTTCGGTGGCGGGTATGACTACCCGCTGGACTGGGCCGAGACACAGGCGGGGCCAATCCCGGAGCGCTGCCGCACGGGCACGTACCTGCTCGTCAACGACCTCGAGCGGATCGTCCTGGAGCCGTAGCCGCGCGACTCCGTCCGCACCCCCGCCCCTGGCGCGCCTCATCCGGGATGGGATCGCATCCGGGCCGTCCACGACGGGCCCGCTGGCCGAAACCCGACCTTGGGGCACCGGTGGTGCGGGGAACGTGCGGGCTTCATCCGATCGCGGATCACGGAGCGATCGGGCACCCCGGAGCCTTGCGCTGCCGCCCGCCGGGGCGCACAATAGGTGGTGCACATCCACCCACGACTGAGCATCTGCTCACTCCCCGGAGGGACGATGCCGTCCCTGGACATGCTGGCGCCCGACGAGTTCGAGCTGCTGGCGCGGCTCTCGCTCGGCTACTACGAGGACGGCCTCACGCAGGAGGCCCTGGCCCGGCAGCTTCGGCCTCTCGCGGCCGAAGGTGCAGCGCCTGCTCGATCGGGCGCGCGCGACCGGCGTCGTCGACATCCGGATCGCGAAGCCCCCGTGGCTCCACGTGGACCTCGAGCGTGAGCTGCGGGAGCACTTCGCGCTGCGCGAGGTGATCGTCGCCCCGGATCGGGCGGACCCCCAGGCGCAACGCGAGGAGGTCGCCCGCGGCGCGGCGCGGTACCTGGAGCGCAGGCTCGAGGACGGCGCCGTCGTGGCCGTCAGCCACGGCCGCGACACCGGCGAGGTCCCGCGCTTCTTCGGCCCCCGCCGGCGCATCGACGCGACGTTCGTGAGCGCGATGGGCGGCTCGCCCCTCGCGGACTCCCCGACCAACCCGAACGAGATCGTCCGGCGCCTCGCGGACCGCTGCGGCGGCCAGGCGATGGGGCTCTACGCGCCGGCCTACGTCGAGAGCGGCCGGATGCGCGACCAGCTCCTGCGCCAGCCGGCCGTCGCGGAGACCCTCCGCGCCGCGGCCGCGGCGTCGGTCGCCCTGGTCGGGATCGGCGGCACGGACGACGCCTGCACGATGGTCCGGAGCGGCTGTTTCTCGATCGACGAGCTCCGCCGTCTGCGCGCCGCCGGCGCCGTCGGCGACGTGCTCGGCAACTACGTCGATGTCCACGGCCGGCGCCTGGAGTCCCCGGAGACGGCGCGGCTCGTGGGCCTGGGCCTCGACGAGCTCCGGGCGATCGACACCGTGGTGGTCGTCGTGAGCGAGAGCGAGAAGCCGTTCGCGATCCTCGGCGTGCTGCGCACGGGGATCGTGGACGTCCTCGTCGTCGACGAGTCCAATGCGCACGTCCTCCTCGAGGCGGTGCGCGAGTCGAACCTGCGTCCCAGATCGGAGGTGTGACGTGCCGGTCGTCCCGACACAGGAGATCCTCAAGCGGGCGTTCGCGGAGCGCTACGGCGTCGCGGCCATCAACGTGGTCAACGACCTGACCATGGAGGCGGTCCTCGCCGCCGCCGAGGAGCTGCAGGCCCCGCTGATCGTCCAGACGTCCGTCAAGCACGTGGAGATGACCGGCGTCGAGGTCATGTACGCGATGTGGGCCGAGATGACGAAGCGCATCTCGGTGCCCGTGGCCCTCCACCTGGACCACTGCCCGGACCGGGCGGTCATCTCGGCCTGCCTCGCGGCGGGCTGGAACTCGGTCCTGTTCGACGCCTCCAAGCTGACCGTCGAGGAGAACAAGCGCCAGTGCATCGAGGTCGTCGCCGAGGCCCGCCGCTACGGCGCGCTGGTGGAGGGCGAGATCGAGGGCTTCAAGCGCACCGAGGAGATGACGGGCGACGAGGCCGAGCACGTCCAGACCCTCGAGACGGTCGTGGACTTCGTCGAGGCGACCGGCGTGGACGTCTTCGCGCCGGCGATCGGCAACGCGCACGGCACCTACAAGACGGCGCCGCACCTCGACTCGCAGCGGGTGACGGACATCGTGGAGGCCACCGGCATCCCGGTCGCCCTCCACGGCGGCACGGGGATGTCCGCGGAGCAGTTCACGGACCTCATCAGCCGCGGCTGCGCCAAGGTCAACATCTCCACGGCGCTCAAGATCGCGTTCATGAAGTCCGGCTACGACTTCATGACCGAGAACCCCGGCAAGTACGACCCGCCGTCGATCTTCAAGGCACAGCGGGCCGCGGTGAAGGACATGGCGGCGGACCACATCCGCAAGTTCGGCAGCGTCGGCAAGGCCTGGTAGCCCGATGAGCACGCTCATCTTCGACTGCGACGGCGTGCTCGCCGACACCGAGCGCTACGGGCACCTCCCGTCGTTCAACCAGACCTTCGAGGAGTTCGGGCTGCCGTTCCGGTGGTCCGAGGAGGAGTACGGGCGCAAGCTCGCGATCGGCGGCGGCAAGGAGCGGATGAGCTCCATGCTGACGCCCGAGGTCATCCGGCGAGGCCGGCCTGCCGGAGGATCCGGAGGCGCTCGCCGCCGAGGTCGCGAAGTGGCACAAGCGCAAGACCGCCATCTACACGGAGATGGTCGCGGCGGGGAAGCTCCCCCCGAGACCCGGCATCCGCCGCCTCATCGGCGAGGCGCAGGACGCCGGCTGGACGCTCGCCGTGGCCTCCACGTCGGCCGAGCCGGCGGTGCGGGCCATCCTCGGCTACGCCGTGGGCCAGGAGCGGGCCGACCGGTTCGATCTCGTGCTCGCGGGTGACGTGGTCCCGAAGAAGAAGCCCGATCCCGCCATCTACCTGCTCGCCCTCGAGCGGCTGGCCGTCCCTCCGGCCGACGTGCTCGTGGTGGAGGACTCGCGCAACGGCCTGCTCGCCGCCGTCGGCGCCGGCCTGCGCTGCCTGATGACCGTCAACGGCTACACGGAGGAGGAGGACAGCAGCGAGGCAATCCTGGTGGTGTCGTCACTTGGAGATCCCGACGGCGAGCGGACGCGGGTGATCGCGAACCGCAGCAAGGCATCGCCGGGGAGCTACGTCACGCTCGCGGATCTCGAGGCCGTGCTGGCTTCGTAACGCGGCGGCAGGAGGATCAACCCTCGAAGGGAGGTTGGGATGGCAGCGTCATCCCTCGACGATCTCGACCTCGTCGTCATGACGATGGCCAACACGATCGTCGACAACGCGGACTACTTCGCCCAGCTCGACTCGATCGTGGGCGACGGCGACTTCGGGTACTCGCTGCGCAGCGGCTGGGAGGTGGTCCTCGCGGACTACGACTCCTGGGACAAGCCCAACGCGGGCGCGGTCTGCAAGAAGATCGGCCTCACGCTCGCCGCCAAGGTCGGCGGTGTCAGCGGCCCGATGTGGGGCACGGCGTTCCTGCGGGCCGGCGCCACGGCGGGCGACCAGGATCTCACGCCCGACCTGGTGATCGCGATGCTCCGTGCGGCGATCGCCGGGATCATGACGCGCGGCGGGGCCTCCCTCGGCGACAAGACGCTGCTCGACGCTCTCTCCCCGGCGACCGACAGCCTCGAGGAGAGCTTCAAGGACCCGGCGACATTCGAGGACCACGGCGTGGCCGCGATCCAGCGAGCGGCCGACGTGGCCGTCCAGGCCGCGCGAGGACACCAAGGGCATGCTCGCGCTCCGCGGGCGCGCGGCCTACACGGGCGACCGGAGCCGGGACTCGGTGGACGCCGGCGCCACCGCCATCGGTGTGATCCTGCAGGCCATCGCGGCGGCCTGGCGGGACAAGCACGGCACAGCAGTAAGGGAACGCCATCGTGAAGAAGTTCGTCAACGACCCCAAGCAGTTCGTGCCCGAGTTCCTCGAGGGCGTCATGCTCGCCAGCGACGGCACGCTGAAGTACGAGCCCAAGTACAACCTGATCTACCGGGCCGACATGCCCAAGCCGGACCGGGTGTCGATCATCCAGGGCTCGGGCTCCGGGCACGAGCCGGCGCACACGATGATCGTGGGCCCGGGCATGCTCGACGCGGCCTGCCCCGGCGACGTCTTCGCGGGCCCGCCCGTGGAGTTCGTGACCGAGACCTCCAAGCTGATGGACACGCCGGCCGGCGTGCTCTACATCGTCAACAACTACACCGGCGACCGCACCGCGTGGGAGATGGCCCGCGAGATGTGCGAGGCCGAGGGCCAGAAGATCGGCTGGCTGCTCGTCAACGACGACGTGGCGGTCAAGGACTCCACCTGGACCGTCGGGCGCCGCGGCGTGGCCGGCAACTTCTTCGTCATCAAGGCCGCGGCCGCGATGGCGGACAAGGGCGGCTCGCTCGAGGAGTGCGTGCGCGTCGGCGAGAAGGTCATCGGCCAGGTCCGGACGATGGGCATCGCCCTCTCGTCCTGCACCCCGCCGGTGCGCGGCACGCCGCTGTTCGAGATCGCGGACGACGAGATGGAGGTCGGCATCGGCATCCACGGCGAGCCGGGCCGCCAGCGGACCAAGATCATGCCCGCCAACGAGATCGTGGACCTGCTGCTGGACGCGATCGTTCCCGACCTGCCGTTCGTGGCCGGCGACGAGGTCGCCGTCATGGTCAACGGCCTCGGCGGCACCCCGATCACCGAGCTCTACCTGCTCTACGGCAGCCGCCCACAAGAAGCTCGCCGAGAAGGGCATCACGGTCTTCCGCAGCTACGTCGGCGAGTACTGCACGTCGCTCGAGATGGCCGGCGCGCACATCTCGCTGCTCAAGGTCGACGCGGAGCTCAAGGAGCTGCTCCTGGCCCCGGCGGAGGTCGCCTACCGCGTCTTCTGAGCCATCGCCTGTTCGAGGATTCGAGACGCCCGGCCCCGTGCCGGGCGTCTCCATGTCCGGCGCGAGGGCGGGGGAGTGGGAGTCCGTGAGGCGTGTCCCGGCCGCGTCCGACTCCCACGCGAGTCACGGCTCCGGGTCGGCGGTGCCGTCGGGGGTGCGCCCGGGGCGCCGCGACCGTCAGACCGCCTCTTGCCGCACCTTGAACACGCGGCGGGTGAACGGGATGCGGAACTCGCGGAAGACCTCGACCGAGACGAGCGTGCCGGCGAACAGGAAGATCACGCCCAGCAGCTCGCCCAGGAAGAACGTCTCGGTGATGCCGAAGCGCGACAGGCCCGACGTCAGCGACGGGATGAAGCCGCCGATCGCCAGCAGGATCGTCGCGGGGACGCGCGAGTTGAGCTTGCCGGCGAACAGGGCGGTGACCGTGCCCGGGATGGAGGCGAGGAGGTTGACGGTGATGGCGATCGGGGCGATGGCGAGGTTGACCAGGAAGCGTCCGACGCCCCGCGTGCGCGCCAGGTCGTAGCGCATGACCCGCTTCTTGGGCATGTACATGTACGTGCTGTAGAGCGCGCCGAGGGCCAGCGCGAAGCCGCCCGTCACGTTGAACAGCGGGGTGAGCAGCCGGACGGATCCCGGCATCGCCGTGCCGACCGGGATGCCGTTGGCGTCGAGTGCATATCCCGGGGGCGGGATCACCGCGGTGAGGACGATGGGGATCGCGACCACGGAGCCGCCGATGATCAGGGCCCCGGCGATCCAGGACCAGCGCCCGGTGCCCCGGTAGGTCTCGATGACGATGAGGATCGCGCCGACGGTCGCGATCGCGAAGGCGGCGTAGGGGAGGATCCCGGTGTCGGTGTACTGCGCCTTCGCCTGGGCGAGGACCGTGAACAGGCCGGCCAGGACGACCGAGAAGGCAGCGCCGTACCCGAACCGTGTCTTGCCCAGCAGGTACATCGTCCCAAGGCCCAGCCAGGCGGCGACGTAGACCGCCCCGATGAGGTACCAGACCCGGTACAGCGGCTCGCTCCAGCCGTAGGCGCCACCCAGGAACTCGGTGCCGGCGGAGATCCCGTACCAGACCATGCCGATCGTCCAGATCAGCTGGTACGAGCGTCGCCGCTCCAGCCACTGGTCCAGCAGGAACAGCGCGAAGACGAAGCTCAGGAGGGATGACAGGAAGGGGAGCAGGACGTTGGGCTGCACGCGCGGACACCTCGGTTTCCCGGGACCTCGCCCGGTGATCGAACAGTATCGACCTGCACGGGGTGCCTCAATGTGCCCATGGATGATGCGCAGGCGAGATTTGCCCAGAATCGGTCCCCCGGAGGGCATGGATCGTTGGATACCCATCCGGGCAGCCACGTCGGGCGAATAGGTGGTCGAACCCGAGACAGGCCCCCCGCACCTGGAGCACCCGCCCCGATGAACATCCGCAGGAACGTCTCGCTCGCGCTCGTCGGCGCGGCCTTCACGACGGCCATCGCCGTCCCCGCCGTCTCCGCGGCGACGCCGGTGAACGCCCCCGCCGGCTCCGTCCTCGACCTGCTCGAGGCCGACGGCACCGCCTTCGACGGTAACTGGTACGACTTCGACATCCTCGAGGCTGCCGCGCGCGTCGTGGTGGACGGCAAGCCGGGCACGACTGTCGCCGCGCTTGCCAACCCGGCCGCCAGCCTGACCGTCCTCGCCCCCAACGATCGCGCCTTCCAGGTCCTCGCCCACAGCCTCACCGGCAAGTGGTACGGCACCGAGGCGGGCGTGCTCGGCGGCATCGCCGGCGCCATCACGAACGGCCTCAAGGCCGACCTCGAGGACACGCTCGAGACGGTCCTGCTCTACCACGTCATCGGCGGCAAGGCGACCTTCGCGGACGTCAAGGCGCTGAGTGGCAAGTCCGTTCCGACGGTCGGCGGCGGCTCGATCGGCATCAAGTACTACCCGTGGCTCAACCTCGTCGTCCTGCGTGACGCGGACACCGACGACGCGAACCCGTGGGTCGTCAACAGCAAGCGCAACATCGCCGTCGGCAACAGCATCGTGCACGGCATCAGCCTGGTGCTGCGGCCCATCAACCTCCCGTAACAGTCCCGCGCGGGCCTGACGGCCGGCGCAGTCACAAGCAGCGTCCCGGACGGGGCCTGGCCACAGCGGCCGGGCCCCGTCTCCATGTCCGGCGCAAGGCCGTCCTCGTGTCCGGCATAAGCCCGGGCGAAGTCCGGCGTACGTCCCCGGTGAGCGGTCGTCGTCACCCTGCTCCTCATGAATGACACCGAGAAGCGACGCGCCAAGCGCCGGCGCAAGGCCGGCAAGTCCTACCGGACGACGGACCTCGGCAACGGCATGGTCCAGGCCACGCCGGAGGCGGTCCTCCGGGCGATGGGCGGGCTGCCCCCGGACCTCGAGTGGCCGGTCATGGCACCCAACGTCATCCCGATCCTCCCGCGACGCCGCCCGATGCCACCCCAGGCCGGCGAGCCGTTCCGGGTGACCCTGCCGCCGGGGATTCCCACCGGGTTCGGGATCGACATCGGCCCCGCGTTCCTGGTGGTCGGCGAGTCGCTGCTGGCGAGCTGGTCCATCGGTCCGGCCGACCTGGTCGCGACGGCACTGGCGAACCTCCGGGCGCGGATGCAGGCGCTTCGGCCTCGGGACCTCGTCCGGCAGTCGCTCGACGGCGTGCCGGTGCGGATCCTCCAGTCCGGCGTGGGCTGCGCCTCGGCGCTGGTGCTGGTCCCGGACGAGCTGCGACGGATCGTCGGGCCGGACCCGCAGCTGCTGATCGCGCCGATGCGCGACCTCGTGATCTCCATGCCCCCCGACACGGACCGGGCGTTCGCGGCCTGGATCAACGACGAGTTCGCGGAGATGGATCCCAACGGCCTGGCGCTCGACGCGTTCACCCTGGCCGACGGCGAGCTGCGCTACGAGGCGCTTCGATCGCCGATGCGCTTCTCCTGAACGCCGCCGCCGCTACAGTGGGTTCGACATGACCAGCCGGCCGAACCCCAACGCCCGCGTGCTCCGGTACGCCGGCTACCGATCGTTCGCCTACCTCGAGGGCCGGCGCGGACTACCGGCCTTTCCACCTCGCGTCCGAGACCGATCGGGTCCCGCCGTTCTTGGTGGACGTCAGCGACGCCGAGGAGGATCGGGCCTGGCGCCTGCTCGCGGCCCACCCGGCGATCTCGCTCCACGACCACCTCGAGGTGGCCCCGGACGACATCACGCAGCAGGACGAGTGGGTCCGCGAGGCGCACCTGGCCACGGGCTACGAGGGGCTCGCGCGCTCCGGTCTGGCCGCGGTCTTCGAGAACTTCGGGGACGGCACCGCCACCATCACCAGCAGGAGCGGCTGGAAGTGGTCCGACGTCATCCACGACGTCGGGATGCGCTACGCGGACTGGGCCCACCAGGACTTCGCCGTGCGCGCGGAGACGGTCGCCGATATCCACGCCGCCTTCGGGAGCGGCCGGGTGGCGCTGATCGGGGCGCTGGAGGCCGCGACCCCCATCGAGAACGAGCTCGACCGCATCGATGTCCTCTACGGCCTGGGCATCCGGATGCTGGGCGTGGTGTACAGCGATAGCAACGCGCTGGGCTCCGGCTGCCGCGAGACGCGGGACGGCGGGCTGACGGTGTTCGGCTGCCGCGCGGTGGAGCGCATGAACCGGCTGGGCATGCTGATCGATGTCAGCCACGCCGGCGACGAGACCAGCCTGGACACGATCCGCCTGTCCAGGGCGCCTGTGGTCATCAGCCACTCGGGCTCGCGCGCGCTGTGGCCGATCAGCAAGTGCAAGCCGGACGCGGTGATCAAGGCGTGCGCGGAGCGGGGCGGCGTCATCGGGATCGAGGCGGCACCCGGAACCACGATGGTCAGGCCGGACCTCGTCGAGGCATCCATCGAGACCTTCATGCGCCACTTCGAGTACTGCGTGGACCTGGTGGGGATCGACGGCGTGACCTTCGGGCCCGACACGTTCTTCGGCGACCACGCCGGCAGCTACGGCATCCCGAGCGGCGCCCTCCTCGCGAGCGGCGACTCGGAGTACGACGCCGTCGTCCCGGAGTACGTCGTGGGCCTCGAGAACATCGGCGACTTCCCGAACATCGTCCGCTGGCTCGTGAAGCACGGCTACTCGGATGACGAGATCGCGAAGGCCATCGGCGGCAACACGCTGCGCGTGCTCGGCCAGGCCTGGTCCGGGTGACCCCCTGGCCCCGGGGTAACCTCTGACACTACGGCAGGGAGCCGCTCGGGAATATGATCGCCTCGCTGGATCGCGCAGGAGACGCACGCGTGGGTGTGACCGGGACGGAAGCGCAGCCGGTTGAGGCGCAGCGGGCCCTCGTGCTTCACGACCGGCCGTTGGTGGTCGATCTCATCGAGCTCACCCTCAATCACGGGATGTTCGTCGTCCGCGCCGTCCAGTCCCTTGCCGAGGCCGACAACCTCCTGGCTGATTGGCACCCGCAGCTGGTCGTCCTGGACATGGACCACGACGACAGCACGGCCCTCCTCGGTCGGCTGGGGGCCTCCGACCAGCTGACCAAGCGCGGGACCCCGGCGCTTGGCCTGACGCGGCGGGGCGACCTCAAGACGAAGCTGCGGGCCTTCGACCTGGGCGTCGACGACATCCTGACGATGCCGTTCTCGCCCGAGGAGCTGCTCGCCCGCTCGATCGTCATCACCCGTCGTGCCACGGGGACGGATCTGCCGCTCATCCCGACGATCACCCTCGGCGAGATGGAGATCGACATCCTGAGCCGCGAGGTGCGGACCGGGAGCTCGGTCATCCACCTCTCCGGCATCGAGCAGAGCCTGCTCTACCTGCTCGCGAGCCGGAGCGGACGGGTGGTCACGCGCGACGAGATCCTCGACGCGGTCTGGGGCACCGACTTCGTGGCCGAGAGCAACATCGTGGACCGCCACATTCGCAGCTTGCGGATCAAGCTCCAGAACGACTACCGCCAACCGCGCTTCATCGCGACCGTCCCGGGGCGGGGCTACCGGTTCATCCCGACGTTCTCGAACCGGGGATGGGCCGGCGAAGGAGATCCGGGCCACAAGCCGCAGCCCTGATCGACGCCGCGTCTTCTGCGAACAACGCGCGCCCGTCCGGCGTGCGCCGGCCACATGACGAACGGTCATGCCGTGGCCGTGCATCGCACCCACATTGTCCCCAGAGTCCCAGCGACTCGTCGTTGAGAGGCCGAGGCCGGCCTCAGGGGTTGCCGCTGAACGTGTCGCACCCGTCCGGTGACTCCGCCTCGTAGCCGGCCGTGAACCACTTCTGGCGCTGGGCGGACGAGCCATGGGTCCACGTCTCGGGGTTCACCTGGCCCTGCATCTCCTGCTGGATCCGGTCGTCGCCCACGGCCGACGCGGCATCGAGCGCGTCGGCGATCTCGGCCTCCGTGAGCGGCACAAGGTAGCCCGTCGCAGCCGCGTTGCCCGCCCACACGCCCGCGTAGCAGTCGGCCTGGAGCTCGACCCGGACCGACTGCCCGGCGGCCCCCTCCTGGCTCGCCCCGCCCGACAACGTTCCGACCAGGTCCTGGACGTGGTGCCCGTACTCGTGGGCGAGGATGTAGGCCTGTGCGAACGGCCCTCCCTGGGCGCCGAACGTCGAGCGGAGCTCGTCGAAGAACCGGAGGTCGATGTAGACGTACTGGTCGTTCGGGCAGTAGAACGGGCCGCTGGCCGACGACGCATTGCCGCAGCCGGTGCTGATCTGGTCGGTGAAGAAGCGGGTCCTGGCCAGCACATACTGCTGGCCCGAGGCAGCGAACTCGTCGGTCCAGTAGGCCTGGATGCTGTTGACGTAGCCGACGATCCGGCAATCCTCGCTGGCGTTCGCGTCGGCCCCGGTCTGGCACTCGGCCGCCAGGGCGCTGCTGGCCGGCCCCGGCTCCTCGGCGCCACCGCCGATCGTCTGGCCGACGAGACCGCCGACCGTCTCGCCGGTCTCAGGGCTGCCGCCCAGGAGCACCCACACGAGGGCGACGATGATCCCGATCCCGCCGCCTCCGCCGACCATCAGGCCGCGCCCGCCGATCCGCGAGCCGCGGACGTCCTCGACCTGTGATGGATCGAGCTTCGCGCCCGTGTTGAACGACATCTCAGGAGGCTCCCGCGGGCGACGCGCTCACGGCGGGCCGGGACGCCACCGGGCCGTCTCCCGGCGTCACAACCTGATGACGCCGACCAGGATCAGGATCACCACGACGATGACAATCACGCCGATGATCCCGACGCCGCCGCCTCTGTTCATCTCGATCTCCCGTTCGATGACCGCCAGGACCGTTGAGCCGTCGCGTCGGGAGCGGGTCGCGCTCATGTGCGTGGTGCCTCGCCGCGACAACGCCTAGGCTATGCCAGTGTCTCGTCCAGTCTCCGGCGCGTCATGACGGTCGATCATCACCTGCCGGCGTCGCGACCCGAGGAGGACGCGGCTCGATCACCCGCCAGATCGCCCCCCACGATCCTCGCGCCTCGGGGGACTCATCGATCGTTCCCCTTGCCCGGGAGTCGACCGGGACGCCCGCGGACGCCGCCGAAGGGTGACCCCGGGCGGGTGGCCATCGCTCCGACAGCGAAGAATGCCGGCGCGATAGCCGCGAGGGTGATGAGGCGGGGGGCGCCGGCGAGGTGGAGCCCGGTCGCCAGCCCGATCGAAGCTGCCCCGAGGAGCCGCAACGATGGGTCGGACAGGACCTGAAGCGTGGTCGTGGTCTCCTGGACGCCGAGCCGGGTGCGTTCAGCGGCATCCGGCAGGCGTCCGGCGACGCGCTCGGCGCCGGTCCGAGCGTTCTCGAGCACCTCGGGAACGTGATCGACGGCGCTCTCGAGCGCGACCCGGATCTGGCCCGCTCTCGAGCGCGTTTCGTCGATGGTCTCGGTGGCCCTGGTGTGGGCCTCGGCGGTGGTCATCGGGTCTCCTTCATGGGATTCGCGCTGTGCATGGCCGACCCTGGTCGACTCCGGGGCAAGCCCAGAGCCGCACCGTGCGGATCCCCTGAACGGCCCGCTGCCGCGGTGACTCGCCGGGTCAGTCGTGCCCACCCTTGTTGAGGGCGTCCTGGACGTCGCCCAATCCGTCCTGGGCCTTGCCCTGGACCTTCTGGACCTTGCCCTTCGTCTCGAGCTTCTTGTCGCCGGTCACCTTGCCGACGCCCTCGTTGACGGTGCCCTTGACGGTGCTCACGGCACCCTTGACGTGCTGGTCGGTCATGAGGCGGTTCCCCTTGCTCCGCGCGACAGGAAGAGCCGCGCGACGAAGATGACGACGATGGCGCCGAACACGGCGACGACGAGGCTGGAGAGGTTGAAGCCCGTGATGTCGGCGATGCCGAGCACGGACCCTGCGATGAAGCCGCCGACCACGGCGCCGACGATTCCGAGGACGATCATCATGATGAGGCCGTCGCCCCCACCCATGATCAGGTTGGCGATGAACCCAGCGAGTGCGCCGAGCGCGATCCAGGCGATGATTCCCATGGGAACAGTTCCTTTCGTGGCGCGCCCGCCAGTGACGGGTCACGATGAAAGCGGGGGATCACCCGCCCGCTGCGGGGACCGCGATGCGGTCAGACGGTTGCTGCGGTCGATCGGCGTCCGAAGAGCCCGATGACCCAGAGCACGATGAGCTCGAGGATCGTCCAGCCGACGAAGGCCACGATGGCGGTGATGTCGAGGACCGAGCCCGCCGAATGGATCGAGTCCGTTCGCAGGATCCCTTCGAACGGCGCCACGAACACCTGGCTGATGTTGAGGACCGCGGACACGAGGGCGTTGGCCTCCCGCGCGTCGAGCAGGAGCAGGACGATGCGCGCCCCGATGACGATCTGGATGAGCCCGAAGGCGAGGACCACGATGCGGCGGGCAAGCTCGGCGCCGCCGGGGCCCGACCTGGTGGTGCGCTTGCTGTCCGTCTGCACGGTCGCCTGGCCCGTCGCCGTGGGTTCCTGGGTGGTGACGACCGTCCGGTCGACTTGATCGACTGCCATGGAGCTCTCCCGTGCCTTCTGCATCCGGGGAAGCGGGGCCTGGCGACCACCGCCGGGCTACTCGCCGGCCAATGCTGTGGTTGCAGTAGGCACCCGGGCCGGCACGGTGTCATGACGGTCGGTCATTCCGCCAGGGTGTCGTGAACGGACCGTCCCGCCCGCCTCCCGCGATGACGAACCTTCATGACGCGCCCGTTGCGGGGAGGCATGCTGACCGAGCCCTGACCCAGGGCCGGCGGCCACTCAGCCAGGCAGTCGAGGATTGCACCATGACCAACGGTCGAGACAGCAGCGCGACCTCCGGGCCCGACATGACGGTCGTCCGGCGGGCCGTAGATCCTGAGGCGCTGTTTGCCGACCTGGCTGCTGCAAGGCTCGACCGTGGGATTGCGGGTGACGACACGGCCGCCTCCGACGCCGACCGCACGGCGTCCGAACGCGATGACGCGGCTCGGCGCCGGGAACGGCGGGCCCTCCTGGTCGAGGACGCCATCGCGGGTTCCGACGCTTCCGTCGCGGAGAAGGTCGAGCAGTTGCGGCAGCAGGCGGCCCACGATCGTGCCGGTGCGGCCGCGGAGCGCGAGCGAGCTGCCGAGGAACGGACCGAGGCGACTGCCGAGCGCTCCCGTCTGGAGGCGGAGCTTCACGGCGCGTACCTCGATGGCCTCACCGGAGCGTTCCGCCGGGAGGTGGGCCAACACGCGCTCGCACTCGAGATCGACCGCGCCCGTCAGGCCGACGGGCGCTTCGTGCTTGCGCGCATCGACGTGGATGGCCTGGGGGGCATCAACGAACGAGCCGGTCACGCAACCGGGGACCACGTGCTCAGGACACTCGTCGCGATCATGCGGTCAGGCCTCCGATCGTACGACCCCATCGTGCGCATGGGGGGCGACGACTTCGCATGCGGGATCGCCGGGGCCGGGCTCGACGAGGTCGACCTCCTCTTCTACGAGGTCGAGCGCTCGATGCAGGCGGACACGGGAGTTGGGATCAGCGTGGGCACGGCCGCCCTCGCCGTCGGCGAATCGATTGAGCAGATCACCGCCCGAGCCGATGCCGCCCTGCTCGACACGAAGGGGTTGCGCCCGGCCTGACGGCCGGCTTCGGCTGCAGCCGGCCGAGTTGGTGGACGCCGACAACCGGTTCGCCACCGCCCCGCCGTAGTCCGTGCCGTCGGTGGTGTCGGTCGGGATCGGTGCGGACGGTCGGAAGCCGGCGAGGCACGTTGGCGCCACGCCGGCCGCCTCGGAGCGGGGGGTGGATCAGCCCTTGTCCTTGGGCTTGTTGAGGGCGTCCTGGAGATCGCCGAGCGCCTCCTGGCCGCTGCCCTGGACCTGCTTCGCCTTGCCGTGGATCTCCTGGCCCTTGTTGCCGGTCACCTTGCCGGCGACCTCCTCGGCCTTGCCCTCGATCTTGCTGACGGTTCCCTTGACGTGCTCATCGGTCATGTCGGTGCTCCTTGTGCGTGTCGCGTTGCGTTGGGGTGGTCGCCGAGCCCGCCGGCGCCGCGCTCTAGACCAGGTCGCCGATGGCGGCGAGCTCGTGGACCTCGCCATTGGAATGGGACAGCGCGTCGTTCTTGCCGGGCACGGACATGCCCTCGTTTGCGGCGCGGTCGATGGCGTCCCGGTCGAACTCCCTGTCCTCGACGCGATCGCGCGCTGCGACGCCGGCCGTGCGGCGATGCATCAGCCAGGTCGCCACGCCGACCACTGCGAGGACGCCGACGGCGACACCGGCCACCAGGATCGGGAGCCGGCTACGTGGCCGCCGCTGACCGGGGAGCCGCTCGATGACGCCGCGCGCGGCCTCCGACGCCGCCTCCATCGCGGCGTCGACGTGGGCCGGCACGTCCACGCGCCGCAGGAACTCGCCCGGGTCAGGCAGGGAGAGTTCGCGTGCCGAGCGCACGACCGCCTTCGGGTCGATGCCCGCGTCGGCGATGCGGAAGGATGAGGTGTTGAACATGGATGGTGTTCCTCTCGGTACGGCACTTCGTCGTGCGGTTCACATCTTGGGGATCGCTGGATGGGCGGGTGCCTCGGGTGGTTACGCGGACCTGGTGCCGCTGCGGCCCATCGCTGTCGCGGCGACGGCGATGGCCGGGAGGAGTGCCACGCCGAGGACGAGACGCGGTACTCCCGCGATCGCCAGTCCGGCGCCCAGCCCGATCGAGGCGGCCGCGACGAGGCGTCGCGTTTGTTCCGGCCACCCGTCGACCTGCCGCGCGCCTGCCGCGGCCCCGTTGCGGACGCCGCCAACCAGACCGGGCACCCGGTCGCCGACGTCGCCGGCCGTCGAGCGAATGGACTCGATACCTGTCGTGATGGCCCTCCGGGTGCCGGACATGACGTTCTGCTCTCGGGTGCGGATCGGGACGTGGCGCATCCCGGGATCGTGTTGAGGATCAGTCATGAAGCGCGCTGCTTCCTCGGTGCCATGGTCGCCCGCAGGCTTGCTAGCCTGTCCCAGATGCGGGGACGCCCCCTCAGCATCAGCCGCTCATCGGACGTTGTCATGACTTCGTGTCATGACACCATGCCCGTCCCTACTCCTCGGATGCGCCCGGTGTCGGGACCGCGTTGGGATGATCGGCAAACAAGGACCCGATCGCCCCGAAGAGCCCCTGGAGGGGGAACGGCTTGCGGAGGAAGACGAACGGCTGGGCGAGCTGGAGCGTCGTGGCCCCGGACCATCCCGACATGAGGACGACCGGCAGGCCCGCTTGTCGCTCCCGGAGGAGCGTCGCGAGGTCGAGCCCCGACTTGCCCGACATCTGCAGGTCCGTCACGAGGAGGTCGATCGCGTGACGCCGGGCAAGCGCCGCGGCCTCTTCGGCCGCGGTCGCCACGACGGTGCACCAGCCCTGCGAACCGAGGGCCATGGCCAGCAGCTCGCCGACCATGGGCTCGTCGTCAACGACCAGGGCGGTGAGCTGCGAGCCGTTGACGGCCGGCGTCCCTGGTCGTGCCGCCGGGTCGAGCCCACGCCGGCGCCGCGCGGTGACAGGCACGTCCGGGATCGGGTGAGGGCGCATGAGCGGCACCTTGCGCGGATGCTCCGAGCCCGTCATGACGGGCCGTCATGACCGTGCCCCCGAGCGGGTCCGCTGCCGATCAGGCGGTGCCCACGAGGGACTTGTCCGGCAGGTCAGGCGTCGTCGCAGCAGCCTGCACGAGCTCGATGTCGATCTCGATCTGCACCTCGTCGCTGACCAGCACGCCGCCGGCATCCGCCTGGAACACGAGCATCGTCGACGGGGCGGTGCAGGGCGTGCCCTGGTACGTCGAGACCAGGCTCCTCTACTACCGCACCGACATCGCCGAGAAGGCGGGCATCACCGCGGCACCCGAGACGTGGGACGAGCTGACGGCCATGGCCAAGGCCATGCAGGCCAAGGGCGATGCGAAGTGGGGCATCTCGCTGGGGACCAAGAACTGGCAGGAGTACCTGCCGTTCCTGTGGTCGAACGGCGGTGCCGTGATGGACGACCAGGGCAAGTTCCAGCTGAACAGCACCCAGGCCGTTGAGGCCCTCACCTACTACGCGTCCTTCTTCAAGGACAAGCTGTCGCCCGACCTCGGTTCCCGAGGGGTTCGACATCACGCCGGCGTTCGTCGCCGGCACGCACCCGATGTTCTTCTCCGGGCCATGGCACCTGGGCCTGATCAAGGAGGCCGGCGGCCCCGGCTTTGAGACCAAGTGGGCGATCGCCCCGATGCCGGAGAAGGTCGAGCTCGACCTCGTTCCTGGGCGGCAGCAACCTGGTCGTCTTCAAGGACAGCCCGAACAAGGACCTGGCCTGGGCCTTCGTCCAGTACCTGTCCGATCCCAACGACCCAGGTCGCGTGGTATACGGACGTTACCGACCTGCCGGCCGTCCAGGCCGCATGGACCGATCCCGCGCTGGCCGCCGACCCGAACGTCGCCATGTTCGGCGAGCAGCTCAAGAGCACGATGGCGCAGCCCGCGATCGCGACCTGGAGCGAGCTCGGCAACGCCCTCAACTCGACCCTCGAGAAGCTGACCACCGGCACGATGACCCCGCAGGCCGCCGCCGATGAGATGCAGGCCGAGGCCGAGAAGATCGGGACCGGCAACTGACATGACCGTCCCGGCGCTTGCGCAGCGTCGACCGGCGGAGGCGGCTCCGGCCGCCTCCGCCGGCTCGCGGCTGGAACTGGCGGGAGGATCTCGTCGGGTGGGCGTTCGCCGCGCCGTTCGTGATCCTGTTCCTGGTCTTCCTCGCCTTCCCCATTGCCGCCTCGCTCGCCCTGAGCTTCACGGGCTTCGGGCTGCGCGACCTGCAGAACCCTGTCGGCGCGACGTTCGTCGGCCTCCAGAACTATGCGGACCTGCTCGGCGACCCGACGTTCTGGAAGAGCCTGGGCAACACGGTGTACTTCGTCGTGATCGGGGTGCCCGTGACGCTGACCCTCGGCCTGCTGATCGCCAACGCGCTCAACAGCGGCATCAACCGGTTCCGCACGGTCTTCCGGGTGGGCTACTACATGCCCGTGATCACGAGCATCGTGGCCATCGCCGTGGTCTGGCGGTTCGTCCTCAACCCCGACGTCGGCCTTATCAACATGTTGCTGGGTGCGATCGGCATCCAGGGCCCGGCGTGGCTCGCCGACCCCGCGCTCGCCATGCCCTCGATCATCGCCATGGCGGTCTGGCGCAACCTCGGCTTCGCCATGATCGTGTTCCTCGCCGGTCTCCAGGCCATCCCCCGGGTGCTCTACGAGGCCGCCTCGATCGATGGTGCTGGCAGCCGGCAGCAGCTCCGCTACGTCACGCTGCCGATGCTCAAGCCGACGATCCTGTTCATGACCGTCATCACCACCATCGGCTACCTCCAGCTGTTCGAGGAGCCGTTCGTGATGACCGGTGGCGGCCCGCTGGACGCCACCCTGTCGGTGACCATGTACATGTACCAGCAGGGCTTCACGTTCTTCCACCAGGGCTATGCATCGGCGATCGCGTATGTCCTGTTCGTGATCGTCGCCTTCGTCGCCTTCCTGCAGTTCAAGTTCCTCCGGTCGGACGTGTGAGGGAGGCGGATCGATGACGACCATGCCCGCGCCGGCCACCGCGCCGGCTCCCGTGCCCGCACAGGCCCCCAAACCTCCCGACCCTGCCGGCGGGGGCGGCCGCGCCGCGTCCAGCCCGTGGAGCTACATCATCCTGACCCTCGGCCTGGTGGTGATGGTCGGGCCGTTCCTGTGGATGCTCCTGGGCTCCCTCAAGCCCGCGGCGGACTTCCTGCGCAACCCGCCGACGTTCCTGCCATCCGTCGCCACGACCGACAACTACGGGCGGCTCTTCGAGCAGCTCGACTTCCCGAGGTTCTTCTTCAACTCGGCGGTGATCGCGCTGGCCGTGACCGTCGGCACGCTCGTGTTCTGCCCGATGCTGGGTTACGCGCTGGCCAAGCTCCGCTGGCACGGCAAGGGCCTGATCATGGCCCTCGTCCTGGCGACCCTCATGGTGCCGGCCGGGATCACCCTCATCCCGAACTTCATCCTGATGAGCAACCTGGGGCTGGTGAACACCTACCCGGGTCTGATCCTTCCGTTCCTTGTCGGCGCGTTCGGCGTGTTCCTGATGCGCCAGTTCATGCTGGGCATCCCCGACGAGCTGCTCGAGGCCGCGCGGATCGACGGCGCGAACGAGTTCAAGGTCTTCTGGTCCGTGGTCATTCCGATCGCCACGCCCGTCCTCGCGACGCTCGCGATCCTCACCTTCCTCGGCAACTGGAACAGCTTCCTCTATCCCCTGGTCATGGCCCAGGAGCCAGGGATGTACACCCTGCCCGTCGCCCTGGCGACCTTCGCGACGGGCCAGTACCAGGCGGACCACGGGATGCTCATGGCCGGCTCGGTGGTCCTCGTGGTCCCCGTGCTGATCGTGTTCGTCCTGTTCCAGCGCTGGATCACCGAGGGCATCGCCACGACCGGGCTCAAGGGCTGAGCCATCCGGCCCTGCGGCGCCTGCACGCGCGCCGCAGGGCCCTCCCGAAACCGGAGGTTCCGACATGCTGACTCGCCGGCGCGCACCCCGGCTCCTGGCCATCGTGGCAGGCCTGCTCGCGACGACGCTCGCGCTGCCGACCTTCGCCTTGGCGGCTCCGGCTGGAACCCAGTCCTGGGACCCTGGCGCCACTGGAGCCCCGGAGGCGAAGGCCACGAACGACGCCACGCTCATGCGCTACGCCCGCGACACCTGGGCGTCCTTCGTCGCGATGACCGATCCGAAGACCGGCCTCCCCGCAGACAGCCTGGCCTCCGACGGCACCACCAGCGTGCAGACGTCCACGACCAACATCGGCGCCTACATGTGGAGCACCCTGGTCGCCGACAACCTGGGGATCATCGGCCACAAGGAGGCGGTCCAGCGGCTCGGACGCACGCTCCGCTCCCTGAAGACCATGGAGCGCCACCAGCCCAGCGGCCAGTACTTCAACTGGTACGACCACCACACCGGCGCGGTGTTGACGGCCTGGCCGTCGACGGGCGACCCGCTCACGCCGATCCTGTCGTCGGTCGACAATGGCTGGCTCGCGGCCGCCTTGCACATGGTCGCCACGAGTGTGCCGGAAGTCGCCACCCGTGCCGGCACGCTGTACGACAGCATGGACTTCGGGTTCTACTACCGCCCGGACGTCAACCGGATCGCCTTCCACGTCGTGCCGTCGACCGGCGAGTCGCCGTGCTGCTACGACACGATCGTGAGCGAGAGCCGGATCGCGAGCTACATCGGCATCGCCAAGGGCGAGATCCCGGCCAAGGAGTACTTCGGCTCCTGGCGGACCTTCCCGGACACGTGCGACTGGAGCTGGCAGGAGACGCAAGCCGATCGGCGTCACGCGGACCTACCTCGGGGTCAGCGTCTTCGAGGGTGCCTACCCGTACGACGGCATGCGGATCGTCCCCGGCTGGGGCGGCAGCATGTTCGAGGCCCTCATGCCCGCCCTGTTCGTGCCCGAGGAGACGTGGGGTCCCAACAGCTGGGCGCTCAACCACCCGCTGACCGTGGCCGCCCAGATCCACCACGGGCTCGACGAGGCCGAATACGGCTACTGGGGCTTCTCACCGGCCAACATCCCCGAGGGCGGGTACGCAACCTATGGCGTCGAGGCGCTCGGCCTGAACCCGGACGGCTACGTGTCCAACGAGGACAACACCCACGTTGATCGCGGCTTCGGTACCTGCCCCGGCCGTGAGGCGAAGCCGGTTCCGCCGCCCGCGGCCTACACGAATGGCGTCGGGGCTCGGCAACGTGTACCTCCGGCGACGCACCCGGGGCGGCGCCACGTTCGTCCCGCTGCTTGGACCGGCCGCCTCGGGCCGTTTCAGGGCCGATGGCGACGGAGCGACTTGGGAAGGCTCGTTCGACGAGCTCGACTACACCTGCACGCTCCGGCTCCATCCGACCGCGCCGACCTGGTTCTGGAGCGTGGAGGTGATCAATCGCACCGGCAGGCGCCTGAGCTTCGACGTCGTCCTTGCCCAGGACCTGGGGCTGGCCCACGAGGGCGTCGTCCGCAGCAGCGAGGCCTACACCAGCCAGTACATCGACCACGCGGTCCTCAGGGCAGGCGACCTCGGGGTCGTGCTGTGCTCGCGGCAGAACATGCCCCAGGACGGCGCCGTGCCCTGGATCATGCACGGCTGTCTGGACGGGGCGGCCGGCTTCCTGACCGACGGCGTTCAACTGTACGGGCTCCAGCTACAGGGCGACGAACGTGCCGGCGGCTCTCGGGCGGCCGACCCTGCCGAACCGCGTCTACCAGTACGAGCTCGCGCTCCCCACGATCCGGTCTCGCAGCGTCCTGCTTCGGGCCGGTGCGACCGGGCGGCATCACCTTCTTCGCAGCATTCGAGGCTGACCACCCGGCGGCCACGGGCCCAGCGGACGTCGCCGGGGCGCTTCGCGCGGCGGAGGCCCTCGCGAGCCTCCCCCGGCTCGTGCACGGCGTCGAGCCGCGGCCCAGGCTTCGGCCGGCCGGGCTGTTCGATTCGCCGGTGATGTTCGCCAGCAGAGACCTCGAGATCGACGAGCTCCAGCGCTGGTTCGGCGCGGACTGGCGACACGTGGAGCGATGCGACGACGAGCTGCTGTCCTTCTTCCACGGCTATCAGCAGCACGTGGTGCTGCGGGCGAAGGAGCTGATCTCGGAGCGGCCGACCGGCCTCATCATGCGTTCCGGCCGGGACGTGCTCCCGAGCGACGAGACGCTCTCCAGCACCGCCTGGATGTCCGGCGTGTTCGCGTCCCAGGTGGCCATCGGCAACACGTCCTTCAACAAGCTCCTGAGCGTCTCGCGGCACCCGCTCAACGCGCTGAAATCCAGCGGTCAACGCGTCTTCGTCGAGGTCCGACGACGAGTACGAGCTCCTGGGGCTGCCCTCCGCCATGGAGATGGGCCCGAACAGCGCGCGCTGGATCTACGCCAACGACCGGTTCGCGATCGCGGTTCGTGTCGTGACCTCGCTGGACGCGCCGGTCTGCCGGCTGACGATCGACGTCGAGCGGGGCGGCCCGGTGGAGCTGCTGATCACCCATGACCTGGTCCTGGGCGAGAACGAGCACGAGGCGGGAGTGGTGAAGATCGACCGAGTCGCCAGACGGGTCACGCTGCGGCCCGCCCAGGGTTCGCGGCTTCGCCTCCGCTACCCGAGCTCGACGTTCTTCATCGTCTCCCCCGATCCGGATGCGATCGATGCCATCGGGCGCGACGAGTTGCTCTACGCGGACGGGATCCGACGGGACGGGGAGTTCATTGTCGTGCGGACGAAGCCGGTCACGCACGTCTCGCTGGCGTTGACGGGCTCCATCGTGAATGCCTCGCGCGCCGCGGCGCTCGCGGCGGAGATCGGCCCGGATCCAGAGCCCGACGGCGTGACGACTGAGGGCTGCCGACCGCCTTCTGGTCGGGCCTCGGTCGGGGTTGGGTGCTCAGCGGCGCGACGGGGCGACGGGCGGACGATGTCGCACGCATCAACGACGTCGTCCGCTGGTACCTCCACGACGCGCTGATCCACCTCACCGCCCCGCACGGTCTGGAGCAGCACAGCGGTGGTGCGTGGGGCGTTCGCGATGTCTGCCAGGGCCCGATCGAGCTGCTCCTGGCCGCCGGCAGCACCGCGCCGAATTCGCGATGTGATCAGGCTGGTGTATGAGCACCAGCTCCGCAGGAGCGGCGACTGGCCGCAGTGGTTCATGTTCGACCGGTTCCGCGAGGTCCAGGCGCGCGGGGAGCCACGGTGACGTCATCTACTGGCCGCATCAAGGCGCTGTGCGACTACGTGGAGGCGACAGACGACCTCACGATCCTCGACGAGCGGGTCCCCTACACGGACGACGACACGTTGGCCGCCACCGCCGGATCCGAGTCCATCCTCGCCCACACGGTGCACCAGATCGCGAGGATTGAGCGTGACTGCATCCCCGGCACCTCGCTCCCGGTCTTCGCCGGCGGCGACTGGGAAGACACCCTCCAGCCCGCCGACGCGGCCATCGCTCAGCGCCTCGTGAGCTCGTGGACCGTCGGGCTGGCCTACCAGACCCTGGGCCGCTACCGGATCGTCTGCGAGCGGGCCGGCGAGGGCGTGCTGGCGGACCGGCTGGCGGACCTGTGCGGGCGCCTGCGGGCCGACTTCAACGAGTACCTGGTGCCGGATGGCGTGGTCACCGGCCTGGCCCATTTCGCGCCGGCGGCGAGTACCTGCTCCATCCGCGCGACCGGCAGACACGCGTCGCCTACCGGCTGTTGCCGATGACGCGGGGCATCATCGGCGGCCTGTTCAGCCCCGAGCAGGCGCGACGGCACGCCGCGCTCATCGCGCGCCACCTCCTGTTCCCGGATGGCGTCCGGCTGCAGGACCGGCTCATGGACTACCACGGCGGCACGTCGCGCATCTTCATCCGCGCGGAGACCGCGGCCAACTTCGGCCGTGAGGTGGGGCTCCAGTACGTCCACGCCCACGTCCGGTACATCGAGGCGATGGCGGTGATGGGCCGGGCTGACGCGGCATTCCAGGGGCTCCTCGCGATCTGCCCGATCCTGCCGGATCGCGACGTGCCGACGGCGCTGCCCCGCCAGGCCAACGCGTACTCCAGCAGCTCCGACGCGGCGTTCATGGACCGCTGGGAGGCGAGCCGCCACTTCGGCTGGATCCGGTCGGGCCGTGTCGGCCTCAAGGGCGGCTGGCGGGTCTACTCCAGCGGCCCGGGCATCTACCTCAACCAGCTCGTCTCGAACGTGCTCGGCCTGCGCTCCTACTACGACGACATGGTCTTCGACCCGGTGCTGCCGGCGGATGCCGACGGGCTCACCTTCGAGGTCGACGAGGGGGACCGCCATGTCCGCTACCTGTTCCATGTCACGAGCGCCGGCGTGTCGCCGCGCGAGGTGCGGGTGAACGGCCGGCCGCTCCCCGGCGGGCGGTACGCCGCCAATCCCTACCGTCGCGGCGGGTACCTGGTCGCGAAGACGACCTTCAGAGAGGCGCTGGAACGGGCGGACAACCTGGTCGAGATCTTCGCCTGACGCCGCCTGGGGCAGCCCGCGCGGACCGCCGTCGGTGCGAGGATGTGATCGATGCCCGCCTCTCCCTCGCCGTCCCGTCGCCGGCTCGGCTCGCTGATCGTCGATCCCGCTCCGCTGCGCCTGGACCACGACTTCCGTCTGCTGTGGGCCGGGCAGGCGGTGAGCACGGCGGGCCGGATGATGACGGCGATCGTCCTGCCCTACCAGGTCTACGTCCTGACCGGCGAGGTGCTCGCGGTCGGGGCCCTGTCGCTCGTCCAGCTGCTGCCCATCCTGGTGTTCACGCTCGGCGGCGGCGCGGTCGCCGATGCGGTCGACCGTCGCAGGCTGCTGCTCGTCACCCAGCTGGGGATGACGGCCGTCACGGTCGGGCTGGCGCTCGTCGCGCTCACCCCGGCGCCCCCGGTCGCGGCTATCTTCGCGCTGGCGTTCGCGGCCGGCGGCCTGGGTGCCGTGGACCAGCCGGCACGGGCCTCCGCGATCCCCCGGCTCGTCCCGCCGGAGCGTCTGCAGAGCGCCATCTCGCTCAACCAGATCGTGTTCAACGCTGGGGCGGTGGTGGGGCCGGCCCTCGGCGGGATCGTGCTGGCGGTCATGAGCATCTCGGCGGCCTACTTCATCGACGCCGCGACGTATGGGGCCGCGATCCTGGCCCTGCTGCTGATGCGGCCGATCCCACCCGCGCCCGGTGCGGTCCGCCCGAGCCTGAGTGCCGTGATGGACGGTCTCCGCTTCGCACGGCGCAAGCGCCCCGTGCTGGGGACATTCGTGGTGGATCTCGTGGCGATGGTCTTCGGGTCGCCTCGGTCGCTGTTCCCCGCCATGGCCCTCGACGTGTTCAAGGTGGGACCCGCCGGGATGGGCCTGATGTCGTCGTCCATTGCGCTGGGCGCCATGGTGGCGGCACTGTTCACCGGCTGGACCACCGGGCTGCGGTATCCCGGGCGGGCGGTGCTCATCGCGGTGGCCGTCTGGGGTGTGGGCATCGCCGGGTTCGGCCTGTCCACGTTCAGCTTTCCGCTCGCGCTCCTGTGCCTGGCGATCGCGGCCGGCGCGGACGTCATCAGCGCGGTCATCCGGAGCTTCATCGTCCAGTCGCTCACTCCGGATGCGCTGCGGGGCCGGGTCAGCTCGATCCACATCCTGGTGGTGACCGGCGGGCCGAGGGTTGGCGATGCGGAGGCTGCGGCCGTGGCGGCGGTTGCCTCGCCTGCCGTGTCCGTAGTCTCGGGCGGGATCCTGACTGTCCTGGGCGTGGGCCTGGTCGCCCTGGCGATGCCCGAGTTCGCGCGGCTGGACATGCGGGCGGCCGCGGCCGAGGCGTCCGAGGAGGCGGGGCTCACCGCGGAGGCGGAGCTCGCCGCCGAGGCCGAGGCGTCCGGTCAGCTTTCGCCCTAGCGGTTCACGCTAAGGTGGGCGTCATGAAGCCGCCGCAGTCGGGCACCGGAGGGCTTGCCGACGCCGGGAACGCCGCCCATTCGATCTCGCGCCTGGATCGGCGAGCTCGGGCGCTGCGACATCGTCAGCGGGCCGGCGCTAATCACGTTCGATCGAGACGATCGTCTCGGCGACGCGTGGCCGGCATGAGGGCCTAGCGATCCAGCCCGGCGGACGGTGGTCCCCTGCGATGCCAGGCTCGGTGCCGCCGTGGCTCACGACCCTGTTCGGGGTCCAGCTGCGAGACGCGGTCCCGCTGCCGTGGGGGTTCCACAACGAGACGTGGCGGGTTCGACTCGTGGACGGGCGAACTCTCGCCATCACCCGGCTTGCGGATGACGGCACGCCGCGGCATGCCGCAACGGTGCTCGCCGGCGTCGGCCATCGCCTCTCCGAGGCCGGCCTTCCGGTGCCGGCCCTCGTTGGACCCTGGACCTTCGAGTCGGATCGCGTGCTGGTGGCCGAGTTCATCGAGGGCACGGTTGCGGCGGACCTGCTCTCGGAGCCGTCCGGACCGCGGCTTGTGGGCAGGATCGCCGGGTCCGTCATCCGGACCCTGGCTGCGGTCGATCCGGCGGGGCTGGGAATCACCACCGCGTGGGCCGACGCGGACCAGCTCGCCGAAGCGGCAGCCCGGTGGTCCCGGGTCATCTCGGCCGACTTGTCGATCGCCGATCGCCGCCGCCTCGAGGCAGCCGTCGGATCGGTGGCCACGCTCCTGGCGGGCCGGTCACCGGTGCTTGTCCACGGGGACCTGGCCCCGGTGAACATGCTGGTACGCGACGGGCGCCTGGCGGGTCTCCTCGACCTCGAGGCGGTGCGACTCGCGGATGCGCTCTTCGACGCCGCGTGGTTCGACTGGCTGATGAGGTTCCACCACCCGGCCCAGCGAAGTGACGCCTGGCTCGGCCTGGTCGAGTCCGCCGGGCTCGACCTCGACGAGCCCGGCTCGGCCGAGCTGCGCCACGTCCTCCCGACGCTCAGGATCCTCGAGGACCTGGCAGTCCCGGCGGGGTACCGCGAGCGGCAGCGGCAGCGCTTCACCTACCTCCGCGCGAGCCTGGACCCCCTGCCTGGCTGAACGGCGCGGGAGCGCCGCCGACGTCTGCGAAGACGATCTGCTCCCCGCGGTCCCGTGTCTCGGCGACCGCGCGTCCCGACGGGTCGACGACGAAGCTCGGCCCCACGAAGTCGAGGCACGGGTGGGGGCGGCCGGCCTGGTTCACGAAGAGCGCCCAGAACCGGCCCTCCCGGGCGAGATCGGGGATCGTCTCGTAGAAGTCGTCGCGCATCTGGTCGTGCGTCTTCCAGCGCAGTTGCCCGGAACGCCGGAGCCGGACACCGATCTCCTCCATCGAGCCGTACTCGATCACTGTGCCGTCCTCGTCGAGCGCGTCCGCGTCCCAGGCGTGGGGCATGAGGACGATCTCGGCGCCGCCGCGAGCGTAGTGGCGAAGCAGCTCGGGGTGCCGGTTGTCCCAGCAGGTTGAGACGGCCATCGGGCGGCCGAGCGCACGAAACACCGGCCGGGCGGTGTCCCCCTGCCAGAACGGAACCTCGAGCCTGGGGATGTGGTTCTTACGGTAGACGCCCGCGAGCGCCCCATCCGGCTCTACCACGACATAGGTGTTGAACGGCAGCCCGTCTGCCCTCTCGGTGAAGCCGAAACCGATGGCCAGTCCGAGACTGCGGGCGAGCCTGCGGACGAAGGCGACCGACGGACCGTCGAGGGTCTCCGTGACCGAGGCCAGCCGCTCGTCCTTGCAGATCCCCGAGACGCAGAGCTCGGGGAAGACGACCAAGTCGGCGCCGCCTGCCTTCGCCTGCTCCGCCCTGCCGGCCATGCGCTCGAGGTTTCCCTGGGTGTCGGCCCAGGGGCATTCGACCTGTGCCAGGGCCACCCGGATGGGCGTGGCGGAACTCAAGACACCCAGCGCATGTTGGCCGCGTACTCGTTCGAGATGGCGCGCATCTCCCAGTACAGCGCGGTCACGTCCTCGTCGGTCCAGCATTCGTCCAGGATGCAGACCGGGATGCCGATCACGTCCGGCGCCAGCATCTCCATGGACGATCGGAACGACGAGAGCATCGCCTCCGGCGTCAGCTCGTTGTCCAGCACGATGTGGACCACACCCCACCCGGCGAGGATCTCCCGCAGGGCCGGGAAGTCCTTGTGCGAGTACTTGTAGGCAACATGGAGGCCCTTGAGCCTCGGGTCGTGGTCCAGGTAGATGTTCCGTGACGGGTGCGGGCCGCAGTTGTGCAGGACGCCGCTACCCCAGGGCCGGAGGAGTCGGCTGTTGTACGGGAGGCCGAACTCCCGGAAGAGATCCGGGCCGATGGTCGCGCACACGTCGTCCCCGACGAAGCCCCTGTACGGCTCGGGTGCCCACTCGGTGTTGAAGTCGACGCACGTCATGCGCTCGATGCCACCCGCCGCCTCCACGACGGCGCGGTACACGTCGAGCTGCACATCGGTCACCAGGTCGAGCAGGTGGTGCATCGCCTCGGGGTGGTCGTAGAAGGCGGTGTACAGGAGGTTCGTCTCGACCAGGTCCTTGCAGTTGTTGAGGGGTCCGCCGGCATCGATCCCCGTCAGGGATACGTCGGGCGAGAGGGCCGCGGCATGCTGGCGCAGGCGGCGCAGGTTCTCCGGCAGCAGGCCGGCGTCCAGGCCCGGGCGTCGGAGGCGGAAGACATCCTCAATCTCGTGGACCAGGGGAGCTCGGACGCCCGGCGCCTGCGCGGGATCATCGCTCCAGTGAACGTCCGCCCCGAACATCGTCGCGACGGTCATGTACCCGGACCAGACGCGCGCCCAGGGGATGTAGTCGTCGGGGAGCACCCGCAGGCTGCGCTCGATCGTGCGGGTGTTGACCTCGAGCTGGACGTCCCCGTCCTCGGTCATCTCACGCGGCGTGTAGCCGAACGTCCAGTTTGGCCAGAAGGCGACGGGGATATGGTCGACCCGCCGGTATCCCCAGAGATCCCTGCGGAACTGCTTGCGCCGTTCCACCTCGCGGTGGTCGATCCGGAGCGCTGGAAGACGGCCCGCCATGCCTACCGGCCGCCCATGCCGCAGGCCCGTGCGTAGGCGTCGACGACGGCCCCAATTCCCGCACCGATGAGCGCACGCGGATCGTTCGGCAGGGTGCCCTCGCGAACTGCCTGATACTGGATCGGCAGGTACTGGCTCAACAGGGTCAGTGGGATCGGATGGGCCGAGAGGTTGTCGACGAGGCGCTCGACGGATGCCCGCAGCTCGGCCTGCGGCCAGTAATAGCGCGAGCGGTCGCTGAAGCTGAAGTCTCGGGCGAAGCGGAGCTCGTCTTCATCGCCGTGGAAGTAGGCCTGCCAGTGCTCCGGGTGCTCCTGCATCACCCGCTGGAGCGTCTCCCGAAGCCTTGAGGGGACCACGCCGCGACGGTGCACCAGCCACTCGCGCTCGATCGCCTCGAGCGCGAACAGCGTCTCGCGGAGCGCGAAGGTGAGGCCGGGGCCGACCTTGAGGACCGCGAAGTGGTCACGGACCATCCGTTCCAGCGCGTCCTCCGTCTGGTAGTCCGTGGAGTGAGCCTCGTAGATGAAGGGTGCCCGGTCCGGCGTTCGGGACGCGAGTGCGGCGGCGGCACGGTCGTCGTACTCGAAGACCACCGCGTCCCCGAACTCCACGCCGGGCTGCGTGACGAGCGCCAGGACGCGCTCGAGGGCGTCTCCGACGCCGTGCCTCGTGAACGCACGACGCGTCTCGTCCAGCGTCCGCTCGACGGCCTCGACGCTTGTCACGGCCGGGGCGGCCGAGTCGGCCAGCTCACCGCCCGGGATGGGGACCTCGCTGCCCACGACATAGACCGGGCGCGGGGCGTCCGCGGGCAGGAGCGCCGCCGCCTCTTCCGCGACGGAGCACAGGTCGGCGGCGCGCTCGGCGACCGTCGCCTCGTCGAGTGGCCGATCAGCCGGATCGTCGGCGAGCCGCATGCTGGCGTCGAGGTGGATCTTCGTGAAGCCGGCCAGGACGTAGTCACGCACGAGGTCGCGCGCCAGGCCCATCGCGGCGTCGCTCCCCTGTGACCTCCAGACGTGCGGCCCGATGTGATCGCCACCCAGCACGATCCGGGTGATGGGCAGGCCGACCTCGTCCGCGATCGAGTGGACGAAGGAGCGGAAGTCCGGCGGCGTCATCCCGGTGTACCCGCCGAACTGGTTGACCTGGTTGCTCGTGGCCTCGACCAGGACGATGACGCCGTCCCGCCGGGCCTGGATCAGCGCAGCCCGGAGGACGGACCGGTCCGCCGAGCAGACCGAGTAGATGCCGACCGGTTCGCCGGCCCGGTTCGCGCGGGCGAGATCCAGCAGCCGCGACGTCGCGTCCCAGCCGTCGGCCCCCTCGGTCCACCAGGTCATTGCAGGTAACCCTCCAGCGCCGCCAGGGCCTCATCCATCGTCGGTTGCCCGTCGATGCCGCCGAGCTGCCGGGTCGAGATCGCGCCGGAGGCGGCACCCCAGCGAAGGCACTCGCGAAGGTCGGCGCCGTCCAGCCAGGCGCGCAGGAACCCCGCGTTGAACGAGTCACCGGCACCGGTCGTGTCGAGCGGTTCGACGTGCATGGCGGGAACCCGGACGAGCGGCCCCTCGGCGCGGCAGGCGAGGGCTCCGTCCGCACCGAGCTTGACGGCGACGATCGGGCCTCCGTCCGACCTGCCCGCCGAGCCGATCCGCGCGAGCGCCCGCGCGGCCTCCTCCACGTCGTCCAGGCGGGCGATCCTGCGCGCCTCGGCCGCGTTCGGGAAGAAGACGTCGCTCGCGCCGAGCATGGCCGCCACCCCGCCGTCCCAGTTCCCGGTGGGATCCCAGTTCGTGTCGAACGAGGTCGTGATCTCGCGGGCTCGCGCCGACGCGAAGAACCCCGGCAGCCGGTCGCGGCTCGTCTCCTGGAGATAGAAGCAGCCCGAGTGGATATGGCGAGCGCGGTCGATCAACGACCCTGGGACGGCGTCCACGTCCATCGCCCCGATCGCGCCCATCTCGGTCAGGATCGCGCGGTCCCGGCCGCTCGTGAGGATGACCGTCGACCCGGTTCGCCGGGCAGGATCCACCAGGCAGGCCGAGACGTCGATCCCGCGCGCGCGCATCGCGTCCAGCATGAACCGCCCGAACGCATCGTCCCCGACGACGCCGTAGTACGCGACCCTGAGGTCGAGTCGTGCGGCCCCGCAGGCGAAGATCGCCGACGAGCTGCCCACCGTCATGTGCACGGATTCGATGATCCGCTCGACCTCGTCGAAGACCGGGACCGGATCAGGGTCGGAGACGACGATGTCCGGGTTGATCTCGCCGATGACGAGGATGTCGATGTCCTTGAGCGGGTCGGATATCGCCACGCGGGGCGGCATCAACCGCCGCCCGGGGCCGGTTCGGGCCGCCATCCGATGTGCCGTCGTGCGCCCAGAGCAGAGGTCACTGGCGTCTCCGGAGTGAAGGCGCGGATGGCTCGTGATCCATCGTGCGTCGCACCGAACTCTACAACGCAGCACGGTCATCGACAAGCACAATGTGAGCACGAACCAGCCTGTAGGCGCTCTAATATTGCACTTGCTTGACATAACGCGCACGAATGATGCACGATCTGCGCATGATCGACCGCGATCGCGACGAGCGTCTGATCGGGTTCGTGCGAGCCAACGGCACGGCGACCGTGGCGGCGTTGAGTCGCGAGATTGGCGTCGGGCCCTCTACCGTCCGGCGCGATCTGCGCCGTCTCGCCCGGGAAGGCCGACTCGTGCGGACGTACGGCGGCGCGACCCTTGCTGAGCGGTCCGTGGACGGGCCCCTTCTCCAGCCGATCCGCGCCCACGCCGAGAAGCGCCGCGTGGCCGCCGCAGCCGCCGGTCTCGTCCGTGACGGACAGACGATCGCCGTGACGAGCGGGAGCACGGCCGTCGAGTTCGCCCGCCAGCTGGTTGACAGGAGCGAGCTCACGGTCATCACGAACTCCCTGGATGTCGCCCAGGTCCTCCTCGACTGCGAGGGGATCCAGCTAGTCGTGCTTGGGGGCGTCATCCGTCCACGGATGCACAGCCTGCTCGGCCACCTCACCGAGCAGGCATGCCGGGAGATGCGGGCCGACACCCTGTTCATGGGCATTGGCGCGATCAGCCTCGAGCGGGGGCTCATGAACGACTACATGCCCGAGATCCTCACCGATCGGGCGCTCCGCTCGATGGCCACGTCGGTCGTGGTGATCGCCGACTCCGGCAAGTTCGACCTGGTCGCGCCTGCGCTCGTGTTCGGCCTCGATGGGGTGGACGTCATCGTCACCGACAGTGGCGTGCGGCCGGAGGTCATCGAGGACCTCACCGCCCGCGACATCCGGGTCATCGTCGCCTGAGGGCGACAGGAGGAACCGTGCCGATCCAGGGGACCGTCCCCAGCGAGATCCTCGAGGGACCCGCCGCGATCCGGGCGACGGTCGACACGACCGAGTCGAGCGTGGGAGCCGTCGCAGACGCACTGCGTGCCCGGGACATCCGGCGCATCTGGGTGATCGGCAACGGGACCTCGTATCACTCCAGTCTCCACGCCGCAGGCCTTGCCCGCCGCCTCGCCGCCCCCGGCGACCCGATCACGATCCCGGTCACGGCCGGCGACTTCCGGACCTTCCGCCCGCGGCTCGGTCCGGGCGACGCGATCGTCGGCATCTCCGCGTCCGGTGAGTTCCGCGACGTCCTGGGCGTCTTCGAGGACGTGCGCGGGACGATCCCGACGGTCGGGATCGTGCATGTGCCCGGGTCCAGCCTCACCCGCATCGCGGATCACGTGGTCCTGTCGGCCGGTGGCACGAGCGGCGCGCCCGTGATGACGAAGACCTTCTCGTCGACGCTGTCGGCGACGATCCTCGTGCTCGGGGCGATTCTCGGCGACGAGCCCCTGGCCACGGTCACGGGCGGCCTCCTCCTGGCCGCCGACCACGCGGAGCGCGCCATCGCCGACGCCTGGCCCCTCGTGGAAGGGCTCGCCGCCGAGATTGCCGACGCGGAGCACCTCTTCGTCGTCGGTGGTGGCCTCGCCTACCCGGCCGCTCTCGAGGCGGCGCTCAAGCTCAAGGAGATGGCGCTCGTCCACGCGGAGGCTTCCGAGACCTGGGAGATGGCGTCCGGACCGGCGACGATGGTCGGTCCCGGGACCGTGGTCGTGTCGCTGGCGCCCGATGGACCCGCGCGGGTCGCGACCGACGACGTCGTCCGTCACTGCCGCGAGTGGGGCGCCCGGATCATCGAGGTCGCCCCCGGTCGGTCGGTCCCGGACTCCCGTCTCCTGGCCGTCCCTGGCGACGTCGACGAGCGGTTTGCCCCGCTCACCGTGGTTCCGCCCGTGGCGCTCCTCGCGTACGTCCTCGCGGGCCTGCGTGGCGCGACCCCCGACCGGCCCTCGTGGACCGAGCGCTACCACAGCCAGGGCCTCACGCACATCGTGGGGGTCTGATGGTGAGTGGCGACATCCATCGCCGACGGACGCTGGCTGCCCTCAGCCACGCCCAGGCGGACCGGATCCCGCTGACCATGGGCGGCCCATCCTGTGCCCTCCACCGGGAGGCCCATGCGAACCTCCTCGACCACTTCGGGATGATCCCGGAGCAGGACGCCCCGGTGTTCGACCGGATCCTGCAGATCGTGCAGCCGGACCCGCAGATCCTGCGCCGCTTCGACGTCGACCTGCTCTGGCTGGTGCCCCAGGAGGGAGATGCGGTCTGGAGCGAGGACCGCCAGTCCTGCGTCGACGACTTCCGCCGGACCTTCATCGCCGGGGGAGGGTTCCTCAACCAGACAGGCCACCCCCTGGGCGAGGGGAGCCTGGAGGAGCTGCGGGCCTACCGCTTCCCCGATCTCGGTCCGGATCGGGTGGCCGGACTGCGCAGCACGGCCGAGCGTCTCTACGAACAGGGCTACGGCCTGGGCGTGGATGGACCCTGGGGCATCTACGAGACCAGCAGCAGCCTGCGTGGCACCGAGGACTACCTGGTGGACCTGGCCATCGACCCGGACTATGCCCGGGCCCTCGCCGAGCGGGTGCTGGAGGAGCACCACATCCCGTTCTACACGCTGCTGCTGGAGGAGACCGCGCCGTACGCCCAGATCGTGGTCGTGAGCGACGACCTGGGCAGTCAGCAGGGCCTGCTCTTCTCGCCGCAGACCTTCCGTTCCATCTTCAAGCCCCTGCTCAGGCGCCTGGTCGACCACATCCACAGCCTCGCGGACGTGCGGGTCTACATGCACTCCGATGGCGCCGTCTACGACCTGATCCCCGACCTCATCGAGGTCGGCGTGGAGGGGCTGAACCCGGTGCAGTACACGGCCCGTGGGATGGACCTGGGCCGTCTCAAGCAGGAGTTCGGCAGGGACCTGGGGTTCTTCGGCGGCACGCTGGAGAACGAGCTGCTCAGCTTCAACAGTCCTGAAGCCATTCGCGAGAAGGTGCGGGAGAACGTCGCCACCCTGTCCCCGGGCGGCGGGTTCCTGTTCGCATCGGTGCACAACATCGGCCCGGAGGTGCCACCCGAGAACGTTGCTGCATTGTTCGAGGCCGGCCTGGAGTTTGGCCGCTATGCGTAGCGCGCCGATCCGCCCCGCGGCCACACGGAGAGAGATCACAGGAGGAGATAACCCGATGCGCAAGACTCTGGCTCGGCTGGGCGGCCTGGCGGTCGCCTCGTCGCTCATCCTCGGCGCCTGCGGAAGCAGTACGTCGACCGCGGCGCCCTCGACGGCGCCCACGACCGCGCCGGGCGCGACGACCGCGCCCGCCGCGAGCGTGGCCTCTACGGAGCCCGTCAACCTCGAGTTCTGGTACTGGGCCGAGTCCGACGCGCCGGGCGCGGACGGCTGGATGGCCGAGACGGTCGCCGAGTACAAGAAGGTCAAGCCCAATGTGACGGTCAACGTGGTCCCCCAGTCGGCGGACACGCTGATCAGCGCGTTCCAGACGGCA
Source organism: uncultured Chloroflexia bacterium (assembly GCA_963754485.1). Classification (GTDB taxonomy): domain Bacteria; phylum Chloroflexota; class Limnocylindria; order Limnocylindrales; family CSP1-4; genus CAIXZV01. The sequence continues at coordinate 151,653 of CAVWFY010000006.1, forward strand.
GCCGCCTCCAAGAGCGGCCCCGACATCGCATCCCAGTGGGCGACCGGCCCGGTCCTGAGCTTCGTCTGGTCGGATTCCATCGCCCCGATCAGTGATCTCGTCCCGGCCGACGAGATGAGCCACTGGCTGAACACGAACGAGAACACCTACGACGGCAAGGTCTGGGCGATGCCGCAGTATCTGCTGGGGATCGGCCTGGCCTACAACAAGGCTCTGTTCGAGCAGGCCGGAGTCACCCCGCCCACCGGCGACCGCTGGACATGGGACGAGTTCGTCGCGGCTTCGGCCAAGCTCAAGGCGGCCGGGATCACCCCGTTCGTGGGTGGCGACAAGAACGGCTATCTCGGCGCGTGGTGGTTCGCAAACGTCGGCGGCCAGGAGCTCGCGTCGGTCCAGGAGCTCGTCAAGGCAGTCACGGGCGAGGTGCCGTTCACCGACCCCAAGTACACCGGCTGGTACACGAAGCTCGACGAGTACGTCAAGGCGGGCTACGTCAACGACGACGTCATGTCGCTGGATCTCGACCAGGGTGTCCGCCTCTTCTCACAGGGCAAGGGCGCGATGACCTTCACCTCGGACGGCATGCTCGCGACGGCGATGAAGGACCTGGGCGAGGACAAGGTGGGGGTCATGCGACCGCCGAAGCTGGGTACCGGGGCGCTCGCCGACGCCGGCAACGCCACCCAGTCGATCTCGCACTTCGTGACGAGCTGGTCGCCCAACCCGCAGGAGGCCGCTGACTTCCTCCAGTTCATGCACACGCCCGACCGCCTCACCGCGTGGTACAAGGCGACCGGAGTCGTCGCGGCTGACGACCGGTTCGATTCCTCGCTCGTCACGGTCCCCCAGCTCCAGACGATGGCCAAGGCCGAGACGACCGGGCCGCAGGTCTGGCTGGAGAACTGGATCCCGCCGCAGATCGATGGCGAGGCGGACCTGCCCGCCGGCCAGATGATCTTCTCCCAGTCGGGGACGCCGGCCGAGGCCGCCGAGCTCTGGGAGCGCACCGCCCAGACGTGGAGGAGTGCGCACCCTGACGAGCTCGCCAACTGGCAGCAGCTGGCCAAGTAGGAGCCTGGATCGGGGACGGCCGCGCCGGTCGTCCCCGTCTCCTCCCGACCTCCCCGATGAGCGCGACGACCACGTCCATCCTGCACCGGCGCCACTGGAACGTGACGCCCTATCTGCTCGTGGCGCCGGCCGTCGCGTTCATCCTGCTGATCTACGGCTACCCGATCGTCCGCGTCGTCATCGACAGCTTCCTGAGCCCGACGGCTGAGCGGGGAACGACGGTCGGGCTGGCCAACTACGGGTTCGTCATCAACGACCCGGTCTTCTGGAAATCGGCCGGGAACAACGTCTTCCTGCTGTTCGGCGTCCCGATCATGACCGTGGTGGCGTTGGTCGTGGCGGTCATCCTGTTCGACCAGATCCGGGGCTGGCGCATCTACAGGACGCTCGTCTTCACGCCGTACATCCTCGCGGTGCCGGTCATCGGCGTGACGTTCGTCTACCTCTACGGCTACAACGGGATCGTCAACGAGATCCTGCGGACGATCGGGCTGGGCGGCCTCGCCCAGGACTGGCTCGGCGACCCGGATCTCGTCATGCCCTCGATCATGTCGGTGATCATCTACCGGGAGCTCGGGTTCGGAGTGATGCTGTTCCTTGCCAGGATGGCCTCGATCCGGGAGGAGCTGTACGAGGCGGCGATGATCGACGGGGCGGGCTGGTGGGCTCGCCTCCGCTACATCACCGTCCCGCAGCTCAGGACGGTGATGAGCTTCTTCATCGTGATCGAGCTCATCACGATGCTCAGCTGGGTCTTCGCCTACGTCTACTCGATGACCGGCGGCGGGCCGGCATTCGCCTCCTCGGTGCTGGAGCTGTACATCTGGAAGTACGCCTTCGCGTACCGGGCCATCGGGATCGCCTCGGCGGTTGCGGTGTTGCTGCTGGTCGCCACGAGCGTCCTCATCGTCGTGCAGATGCTCGTCCGGGGCGACGAGAGCGACACGGGTGAGGAGTGAGCACCGTGCGCCGGCTCTTCACTCCCGCGGCCCTGTTCAAACAGGCGCTGATGCTCTCGATGGCGGTCGCGGCCATCTATCCCGTCTACTACATGATCGAGACGAGCCTCAAGACCCGGAAGGTCTGGACCCAGGACCAGTTCGGCCTGCCGCTGCCTCCCACGCTGGACAACTACGCAGCGCTCCTCCAGGACGGGCGGATTCCGATCTGGTTCATGAACAGTGTCATCGTCACGACCGCCTCGGTGGTCGCGGCGACGATCGTGTCCACGCTTGCCGCCTTTGCCATCGCGCGGCTCTCGTTCCGCGGTCGGACGTTCCTGCTGCGGGTGCTCGTGGCGCTGATGGTGATCCCGCCTGCCGTGCTCATCCTGCCGCTGTTCCTGGGGATGCAGCCGCTGGGCCTGACGAACACCTACCTCGGCGTCGTCCTGATCTACACCGGCATGATGATCCCGTTCTCCGTCTACATGCTGTCGAGCTTCTTCCGGACGCTCCCGGCCGAGATCTTCGAGGCCGCGAGGATCGACGGAGCCTCGACCCTCCGCATCCTGCGGAGCATCGTCATCCCGCTGTCGGGACCCGGGTTCATCACCCTGATCGTCGTCAACGCGATGTGGGTCTGGAACGAGCTGCTGATCGCCCTTGTGTTCCTCCAGGATGACAAGCTCCGGACCCTGATGGCCGGCCTCACGACACTGCGAAGCCGCTTCGCGGTCAACGAGCCGCTGGTGATGGCGGGGATGTTCCTGGGGGCGCTGCCGATCCTGCTGCTCTTCCTGTTCGGGCAGCGCTACTTCGTCCGCGGTCTCGTCGCCGGCGCCGTGAAGTAGGTGCATCTCGAACCCGCCCCGGGAGCTCCGGGGGCGGGCGGGTCGATGGCCGGTCACGAGACGGGCCGGCGCAGTCAGGCGGTGGCCGGGACGCTCACCCGTGGTCGGGCAGGTCGTCGACGAACATCCCAGCCTCGTCGTAGGCGATCTCCCGAGGCGGTTCCACGATCTCGCAGCGCCCCCCGCCAGCACGTCCGGGAGGGCAGGCTCGCTGACCCACAGGAGTTCAAGGTGCTTCGTGCTCCGGACGCGGACGATGCGGGCGGTCGCGGGATCCACGCGCAGGCAGCGCGGCCAGCGCGAGCGCCAGCGCGTCCTCGTCGGTGTCCACGATGACCGGGATCTTGGCGCCCTCGACATCCTTGGCGGTGATGGCGTTGAGGTACGTGCTGCGCGGGTCGAGGGCATCGACCGCCCGGCGAAGCGCGAGGTCGGCGAACCCGATGCCCGACGCGTTCCCCTCCGTGGCCTCCGTCAGTGCGCGGATCACGATCCGCCCGATCCGGGGAATGGCATTGGTGTCGCCCGCCTTCGGCCGCCCGATGACGTTCGGGTCGAGGCCCGTCCCGCTGACGTCCTTGCCGATCACGTCCACGACAAGCACGTCGAGATCGTCCAGCGGCAGGCGTGGC
>CAVWFY010000007.1:0-39818 GCA_963754485.1 uncultured Chloroflexia bacterium
ACCGCTCGACGACGGCCTTGACGACCTCGTCGATGCGGTCGATGCCGCGGCTGCCTGCGGCGACGCAGACGCGCGTGCCCGGCCGGACCGTGCCGATGACGTCGTCCATCGCCAGGCGGACCGCCGCCGGGACATCGTCGATCGCCGCCGTGTCCAGGCGTTGGCGCACGAGCGCCCAGCGGGGGAGGGCAGACGGCAGGAACTCGGGATATGCGCTGCGGCTCATGTGTCGATCATGCCTCGCCGGGGCGCCATGCGTGCGCGACACGCGCTGGCGCGTCGACCTGTACCACTCCCGCGCGGATGGGCCGCAGACGCAGTGACGCACGAAGCCGGCCTTGCGGCCGGCTTCGCTGTGCCTGGATCTGGCGGATGAGGTGCCTAGTCGTCCGAGTCGACGCTCGCGACCGAGTCGACGCTCGCGACCGAGTCGACGCTCGCGACCGAGGCGACGCTCGCGACCGAGGCGACGCTGTCGACACACGTGGCGCAGTCATCCACGTGTGCAGCCGGCGCCGACTTGGGGGTTGTGGTCGGGTCGGGCTTGTGGGTCGCAGCCGGCGCCGACTTGGGGGTTGTGGTCGGGTCGGGCTTGTGGGTCGCAGCCGGCGCCGACTTGGGGGTAGTGGTCGGGTCGGGCTTGTGGGTCGCGACCGGGGCCTCCGTGGTGATCGGAGTCGGCTCCGGGACGATGGTGGCCGTCGGCTCCGCCTGCGTCGGCGGCATCTCAACCGTGACGACGTCTCGCGACGCCAGGTCGACGAGGTGCGCCGGGGGAGTGATAGTCCTGCTCGCGACGAAGCTGATTCCCTCGGCCGCAGGTGCGGCGCGACTCTCGGTTGCGTCCACCGCGGTGATGGCCTGGTCGATGCCGGACGCGGAAACGAGCGAGAACCCGCCGACGGTCAGGCCGGCTGCGAGGCCGGCTGCTCCGGCGACTCTCCAATCGAGATGGGGCATTGGTGTCTCCTTCTGGTGAGGGATCGGATTGCCTCCGGCTGGATCACCGGGATGACACCATCGTCAGGGCCGGGGCTGATGGCCCGGTGAACGCACGGTGAGAACCCTCTCAGGTTGTCCCGGCGGTGACGGGCGGAACCGGAGCTCATCCCCCAAGACCGTCGGGCTCATCGGTCCCGTCGGGCTCCTCGGGCTCATCGGCCCGTCGGGCTCCTCGGGCTCCTCGGGCTCCTCGGGCTCCTCGGGCTCCTCGGGCTCCTCGGGCTCATCGGGCTCCGTCGGGCTCGTCCGCGTCGTCATCCGGGGTGGGCCGAGGTGTGGAGTGCGGGGGCGCCGTGTGCCGCTCGGATACCACCGTCGGTGCCACCACGATCGGTGTCTTCGGCGGCTTCGGATCGGGCACGATCGGGTCCGGATCGAGCACGGTCGACTCCGGTTCGGGGGTTCCCGTCGGGGTGGAGGGCCCGCTGGCCGCGGGCCCCGGCGTCGTGAGGTCCGTTGCGGCCGGGGACAGTGGCTGGGTCGTGGGACTGGCCGGGCCCCCGCGGAGCTCGATCTGGCGCACCGTGACGGTTTCGCCGGACGGGGTGAGCAATGCCATGCCGCTGATCGCGATCCCGATCACGAATCCCGACAGCGCGGCGATCCTTCCGTCCGGAGCGTGCATGCCACCGCTCTCCTCAGACGCCGGCCGCGGTTGCCCAGGCCTCGGCCGAGGCGATCCGTCGGTTCACCTTTCGGCGCCAGGCTGGCGCCTGCACCCGGAACGGCCCGGTGGCCAGCCCCACGAGGGCCGCCGCCGTCGTGCGCCGGAGCTCGGCGGGATCCACGGCGCGCTCGAATGCCGGCTCAAGGCGAACGCGCCAGCGGTCGACCGCCGCGCGCCTCCGTGGCACGGCGTCGCCGAGCGCGACGAGATGGCCGAGCATCGTGGCGAGGTCGTGGACAAGCCGGCCCGGGCCGGCGCCATCGACATCGAGCATGCCCACGACTTGGCCGCCCTCGACCAGGAGCTGCGCCTCGTGCAAGTCACCGTGGGTCGTGACGACTGGTCCGGTGTCGCCCGGCGCGCCGATGCGCTCGACGAGCCCCTCCAGGCGGCCCCCCTCGTCCGGCATGACGGCAGCGAGCAGCCCGGCATGGCCGGCGACTCGCGCCAGCGGCCCCCGCGAGATCTTCACGGCAGCCCCTCGGAGCCCGGTCCCGGGCGGCGGGAGCCGGTCGAGGAGCTCGAGGATGGCGCCACCGTCCGGGAGCCCATCGACGGCGGCACGATCGCCGGCCAGGAGCACGTCCCGGATCGTCCGGCCGCTGATCGCCGTCAGGACGCAGGTGCCGGCCTCGGGCCAGGACTCGACGACCTCCGGCACCGGGACACGGCCCTCGAGCGAGGCCATCCTGGCGACCAGCGCCCCGAGCTCGCCCGGCGGCACGACCTTGAGGTAGCGTTCAAACCCGGCTCGATCTCCGCCGTGCCCACTGACGCGGACGCGCACGACGGCACGGCGACCCGGTCTGTAGGTCCGGACGTCGACCCGCAGGTCCTCAGCTGCAACACCGAGACGCGCCGCCACGCTCGGGGCGGAGACGGCGGACCGCAGGCCGGGCAGCGCCGGATCCTCCGGGTATCGCAGCAGGCCCACGGCGAGACCGCCCGCGCTGACGACGAGGGTGCCGGCTGCTGGACCGTCCGCATCGACGATCGCCACCAGGGTCTCCGGGACCGCGAGCCCGCCCGCCCAACGCACCGTCGCTGCGTAGCGCACCACCGCCCGACGTCCCGGTTTGTACAGGACCTCGCGGCGGTGGAGGGTCCTAAGGTCGCCGCCCGCGGCACGCACACCCGCCCCGACGATACCCTGGGCGCCAGGCCCGAGGAGGAGCGCGAGCGCCGGCAGCAGCTCGTCATGGATGACCATGCTGACATCTCAACACCCGGAGATGAATCGGGGATGAGACGGGGTGAAGAACGCCGTCAGGTCTGGTCGAGCGTGCGGAACCGATAGCCCATGCCGCGGATCGTCTCGATGGACTCGGCGCCGAGCTTGCGTCGGAGGTAGCGGACGTAGACCTCCACCACGTTCGACTCCGGTTCGAAGTCGTAGCCCCAGACGTGGCTCAGGAGCTGCTCCCGACTCAGGACCTGGTCCGGGTGACGCAGGAAGACCTCAGCGAGTGCGAACTCGCGCGCCGTGAGCTCGACCCAGCCTCCATCGACCTTCGCCCGGCGCGTGCGCAGGTCGAGCGAGACGCCGCCGGCGTGGAGGACCGTCGCCTCCCCGGCGACGTCGTCGTGGAGCCGCGCCCGGATCCTCGCGAGCAGCTCCTCGAACCGGAACGGCTTCGTCACGTAGTCGTCGGCCCCGCCCTCGAACCCCGCAACGGTGTCATCCACGCCGTCGCGTGCCGTCAGGATGATGATCGGCAGCCGGTCGCCGCGTGCCCGGACGCGACGGAGCACCTCGCGTCCGTCGAGCTCCGGCAGGCCGAGGTCCAGGATGAGCAGGTCGAAGTCCGCGTCGCGCGCCATCTCCACCGCAGTCATCCCGTCGGACACCGCCGTCGTCGAGAAGCCGCTGGCCCGGAGGCCCTTCTGGAGGAACGTGACGATGTGCGACTCGTCCTCGGCGATCAGGATGCGGGTCACGGCAGGACACCCTCCGGCGGCGGATCGATGGGGATCACGAGGGTGAACGTGGACCCCTTGCCGGGGACGCTCGCGAGCTCCGTCCGGCCTCCGTGGGCGACGACGATCGCATCGACGATCGCGAGCCCCAGGCCGGTCCCCTCGCTGGCGCTCGTCAGCCGGTCATGTCCCCGGGCGAACCGGCGGAAGATCCGCTGCTGCTCCTCGGGGGCGATCCCGGTCCCCTCGTCGCGGACCCAGAGGCGCGCATGCGCGCCCGCGACCACGGCGCCGAGCTCGATCACGGCACCTGGGGCGGTGTGACGGACGGCGTTCGACGCGAGGTTGACGATCGCCTGGCCCAGGCGGTCGGCATCGGCAAAGGCGACCACTGGCCGAATGGGCGCGACCCTCCAGTCGCGATCACCGAGCGGCCGGACACGCGCCGCCAGCGTGTCGACGAACTCGGCCAGCTCAACCGGCCCGCGACGGAGGAAGTCAGGTTGCTCCGCACGGGCGATGAGCAGCAGGTCCGCCACGTAGCGGCTCATGCCGTCCAGCTCATCGAGGACCAGCTCGACGGTCTGCCGGCGCTCGACGGGGTCGTCGTCCAGCAGCTCCAGGTGACCGCGGACGATCGTCAATGGCGTGCGCAGCTCATGGCCGACGTCGTTGAGGAAGTCGCGCTGCGATGCGAACGCCGTCTCGAGGCGCTCGAGCATCGAATTGAGGGTGACGGTCAGCTCGGCCACCTCGTCCGTGCCCTCAACCGGAATGCGCGCTCCCAGATCGCGTCCACCGATCTCGCGAGCGGTCGTGGTCAGGCGCCGGAGCGGGGCGATGGCACGGCCGGCGGCACCCCAGGCAAGGGCGGATGCGAGCAGGATGACGGCCGCCGACACCGCCAGCGTCACCTGGACCGTCTGGTCGATCTGCGCCCGTCGCTCGGCCTCGTAGTAGGCCGCCGCGAAGACGCCCACCCGGCGGTCGCCGGCCCCGAGCGGCACGGCCAGCCAGCGCACCGGGCCGACATCGGTCTCCGTGCGTCCCCAGGTCGGTGCCGTCGCCGCCTGCCAGGCGGCGAGCGCGACCGGGTCCTCGAACAGGGAGATAGGCGCCACGGTCCGCTTGTACGGCTCGCCATCGACGAGGGCGTACAGTGCCTCGTACTCGCCCGGCACGCTGTGCAGGAGGAAGGTGTCGAAGATCGCCGCCGCGTCGTCCCCGAATGGCTTGGTAGTCGCCGGATCGACGCCGCCGGCGAGGCGGCGGACCTCCTCCACCTCCTGCGCCAGGGCCTTGTCGATGTCCGATGCCAGCTGTGCAGTGAGGACCTGGCGCAGCCCGAGGACCATGAAGGCAATCGAGATCATGAGCAGCACGACATACCAGGCGAGAATGCGCGTTCGGATCCCGCCGGGCAGTCGCGTGGCCATGTCGCACCCGGTCCTCGAGACCGTGATCAGCGGGCAGCGCAGTTGGTGCAACCACGGGGCCGTGTCTCCGGGTACGGCCGGCAGACGAGCGCTCACGTCTCCTCCGGCGAGGCGCCGGCCGACGATCCCCATGATCTCGAGCGTGCGACCAGTAGCCGTGGCCGACATGAGGCCACGATGAGGAATCGTTCATCCCGCGCGCCCATCGTCCGAGGCAGCCAGTCGATCACGATCGGGTCCCGATCATGAAACAGAGGATACCCGCCGCCAGTCGAGCCCTTGATGAGCGCCGCCCACTCCCGGGCAGTCGACGACCATTCCGGCACGGGCAACTCCCAGCCCGGGGCAGGGCTCCGCGCCCGCTCGCTCCCGCCTACAGTTAGCCCTGTCCGGTCCGGCGCGCGTCGGTCGGCACCGCGGGTCGAAGGAGCCACCAGTGGACGGAGTCCGGGTCATCGTCGCCACAGTGCAGCAGACCTTCGCCGAGGCCGGCGCCGGAGTGGATCCGCCCACCACGGTCGCGACGGCCGCGATCGCCGTCACCAACCCGCTGGCCGGCCGGGGTCGCGTCGATGACCTGGGAGCGCTCGAGCTTCTCGGTCGCGAGGCTGCCGCGCTGCTGGTCGAGCGAGCCCTGGCGGTCCTGGCTTCGGTCGGGCTGACGCCGGCGGACGTCCGCGGCTATGGCAAGGGCGCCATCGTGGGGATCGACGGGGACCGTGAGCACACGGCGGCCGTCCTCCACCCGCGGTTCGGCGCCCCGGTCCGGGCGGCTATCGGCGGCGGCGCGGACATCATCCCGGGCACCAAGAAGGTCGCGGGACCCGGAGCCTCCATCACGATGCCCATCGGCAACAAGGACGACCGCTGGGTGTTCGACGACATGGACGCCGTCGACGTCGCCATCCCGGATGCCCCGCGCCCCGACGAGATCGTCATCGCCCTCGCCCTGAGCGCCGGCGGCCGGCCGAACGCCCGGGTCCGCAAGCCCGCCTAGGAGATCGCCATGTTCAAGGCCATGATTCTGCTCACCCGGCGCGAGGACATGACGCCGGACGACTTCCGCCGCTGGTGGCTGGAGGAGCACAAGCCGCTGGCCCTGCAGCTGCCGGGCCTGCGACGGATGGTCGTCAACATCGTGGACGCGGACCCGGGTGAGACCGGCATCGACGGCATCTCCGAGCTGTGGTTCGACACGCAGGCGGACTTCGAGGCGGCCTACGCCACCGAGATCGGCAAGACGGTCGCCGCGGACTCGATGGGCCACAACCGCAAGCGGGTCCGCCTGCTCATCGAAGAGCACGAGTAGCACCGCGGTGCCACCGGGCTCGGCGGGCGCGGCGCCATCAGGCTGGAACGGACGTAGCGCCGACGTCTGCTGTGCCTAGACATCTGATGCGCCAACAGATAGCATCACGCATCATGCGAACCACGATCGATCTCGACCCGACGGTGCTCCGAGCCCTGAAGCAGCGTGCCAGGCGGGAGGGCAAGAGCCTTGGCCGGCTGGCGTCCGAGGTCCTGGGCGTGGCCCTGGAACAGGACGGCCCGGTCCCGGCGCCCCGAGCCCTCGCCTGGGTCTCGAGGCCGATGGGAGCCCTGGTCGACCTCGAGGATCCGGAGGCGGTCCGGCGCGCGCTGGAGAGCGCTTGAGCTACACGATCGACGCGAACATCCTGCTGTACGCCTCCGACCAGTCGAGCCCGGTCCACCAGCGGGCACGTGAGCTCGTCGGCCGCCTCGCGGACGGACCGGAGATCGCCTACCTCTTCTGGCCCACCGTGATGGCCTACCTGAGGATCGCAACCCATCCAGCGGTCTTCGCCCGCCCGCTCGCGATCGTCGAGGCCATTGGCAACATCGAGCAATTGCTGGCCCGTCCGCACGTGCGCACGGCGGGTGAAGGGGAGGTGTTCTGGCGGACCTTCGCCGCCGTCTCGGACGACGCGCTCCCGTCCGGGAACCTGGTGCCCGATGCGCACCTGGTCGCGCTGATGCTGGAGAACGACGTTCGGACGATCTGGACGCGCGACCGGGACTTCCGCCGCTTCTCCCGCATCGAGGTGCGTGATCCGTTTGCCTGACCAGGGTGCACCGGCCGATGGCGGTCTCGAGCTGCGCGCGGACTGCAGCCGCTGCCTGGGTCTCTGTTGCGTCGCCCAGGTCTTCGCGGCCTCCGCGGACTTCGCGTTCGACAAACCGGCCGGGGTCGCGTGCCGGCACCTGGGTCCGGATACCCGCTGCGGGATCCACGACCGGCTGAGGCAGGAGGGCATGGCCGGGTGCGTGGCCTTCGACTGCTTCGGTGCTGGACAGCACGTCACCCAGGTCACTATGGCGGGCGTGGACTGGCGGGAGTCTCCCGGCGCAGCGGAGCGCGTGTTCGACGTCTTCGGCGTGATGCGGCAGCTCCACGAGCTGGCCTGGTACCTGACCGAGGCGCTGGCGCTGGCGGCCGCCCGCCCGGTGCACGCGGAGCTGCGGGCCGCGCTCGACGGGGTGGAGGCGCTGACAAGGGAGCCCGCCGATGCCCTGCTGGCCGCGGACGTGGCGGGCCGCCGGGAGGCGATCGGCGCCCTGCTCGGGAAGGCCAGCGAGCTGGCGCGCGCGGGGGTCGAAGGTGGTCCGCGCCGTCGGGAGCGCGACCGCCGAGGCGCCGACCTCGCCGGCGCCGAACTTCACGGGCAGGACCTCCGGGGCACCAACCTCCGCGGAGCGCTGCTCATCGGCGCGGACCTCCGGCGGGCCGACCTGCGGCGGCGCGGACCTGGCCGGCGCCGATCTCCGCGGCGCGAACCTGGCCGGCGCCGACCTGCGAGGAACCCTGTTCGTGACCGTGTCCCAGCTGGAGGCCGCGACACGGCGACCCGGCGACGCGCCTCTCGCCCTCGCGCGCCCGGCCGGCCCATTGGCAGGCCCTGGAGCCCCTCCTGCCCCCGCTCCGGGCGCCGGGCAACTGAACCCCCGATCCGGCACACTTCGCTCACATCCGCATCTGAGGGGAGCTCCATGTCCATCAGCGAGAATCTGATCGCCAACGAGTCCGTGGTCATCGAGGCGAAGAAGCACTGGATCGCGCCGGCGCGGGACTCGCTGATCGCCGCGGGCATGATCCTCCTGGGGCTCTTCCTCTGGTACTGGAACCCGTCGGGTGACGGAATCCTGGGCTTCCTGTGGGCTGCCATCGCCATCGCCCGCTGGGTGCTGCTGATCGGCGGTATCGCCTGGATCGTCTACAACATCGTGGTCTGGCGGACGGCCGAGTTCGCGGTCACCAACCTGCGTGTGCTGCGCTACGAGGGCCTGGTCCAGCGCCGCTCGTCGGAGACGCTGCTGACCTCCGTGAGCGACGTCAAGCTCAACGTGGGCATCGTGGGCAAGTCGCTCGGCTACGGCGACCTGCAGATCTTCACCCAGTCGGGCGACGCCGGCGCCGACAGCTTCACGTCGATCACGAAGCCCGCGGAGTTCCGCAACGCGATGATGACCGTCAAGCTGCAGGACCAGGTGGCGAGCCGGCCCGCGCCCGCTCCCGGCACCTGCGCCCGTCGGCACCCGCGCCCGCACCCGTCGCACCGGCCCCGGCGGCCGCGAGCGCCCAGGACCAGGCGGCGAGCCTCGTCAGGCTGGCGGAGCTGCGGGACCAGGGCGTCATCTCGCCCGAGGAGTTCGAGGCCAAGAAGACGGAGATCCTCTCCCGGATGTAGGTCCTGTCGCCGGCATCGGCGTCGGAGCCCAACGGGCCGCGGCGGGCGGACCCGGCCGCGCGCGGCGGACCGTGCCCCAGGTGCGCGGCGGACCATCCGGGCCCAACCCGGCCTGCAGCGGGGCACCGGTCCGGCGAGCGGACACAGCCCCCGGGCCGGGCCTGCTGCGTCCGGTGCAGGGGCCCGTACCGAACGGCAGGGGGCCCGCATTGGCCCTCCTGTTCCGGAACCGGACCGTAGCACCGGTCCACGCCCATCCGTGGCCCGCTGGAACCGGCTCCTCGCCGAACCAGGGTCTGCCCCCCCGACGTGCCAGGACTACCTGCCCTTGGCGCCGCCGATGGCCCGGCTGCCGCTACGCGCCCTTCCCGCGGCCCTTCCCCTTGGGTGTCGTTCCGGCGCCGCGCCGTCCGGGTCTTCGGCGACAAGGTCCGCCCGCGCGGCCAGCAGCGCGTCACGCGCCTCGTCGGACACGGTCGGGTAGCGCGGGTCCATCTCGATCAGCGCGTTCGCGATGATCCCGGCAGCCGCGATGCGGGCGAACCACTTGCTGTCGGCCGGGATCACGTACCACGGCGCGACGGCCGTGCTGCTCCGCGAGAGGACATCGGAGAAGGCCGCCTGGTAGTCGTCCCAGTACGCCCGTTCCTTCACGTCCGCGGCGCTGAACTTCCAGTTCTTGTCCGGCTCGTCGATCCGGGCCAGGAACCGCTTGCGCTGCTCCTGCTTCGACAGGTTCAGGAACAGCTTCACGATCGTGTAGCCCTGGTCGGAGAGGTACGCCTCCCAGTCGTTGACCTGCCGGAAGCGCCGCGTCCAGATGCCCTTGTCCTTCTTCGCCGGCGGGAGCTTCTGACCCTCCAGGATCGAGGGATGCACACGGACGACCAGCATCTCCTCGTAGTAGGAGCGGTTGAAGATGCCGATCATCCCCCGCCCCGGGAGCGCCTTCTGGTAGCGCCACATGAAGTCGTGGTCCATGTCCTCGGAGGTGGGGACCTTGAAGCTGCTGACGCTCACGCCCTGGGGGTTCACACCGCTCATCACGTGGCGGATCGTGCCGTCCTTGCCCGCGGCGTCGATAGCCTGGATGATCACCAGGAGGGCCTGGGTGTCCTGCGCCGCCAGTCGCGACTGGTACTCGCTGAGCAGTTCGACCCCCCGCGCCAGGAGCTCGTCCGCGTCCTTCTTCCGGACCCCGGAGGTGTCGGCCGGGTCGTAGTCCTTGGGCAGCCTGACCTTGCTCCCCGGCTCCACCCGGAACTGGCCCACGAAGTCGCGGATGCGGTCCTTGTCCAGCTCATGCATCGGATCGTTCTCCTCGCGTTGGTGTCGACGTCATCATCGCTGGGCCGGACGCGTCGCGTCGCCCGCCTCCTCGCCTGGATCGCGGGTCCTGGGTGCCGGCCGGCCGCGCCGTCAGCCCACCTCGTGGGGACCGTCCCCGCCCTTGTGCGGCTTCTCGATGCCGGCCATCGCCCGGTACGCCTTCACGGCGGTCCCGATGGTCGGGTAGAAGGCGTCGCTGTCGGCCATCCAGGTCATGCCGTAGTGGCGGATCTCGTTGCGCACCGCGTCCTTCATCTCCGCGAACACGAAGCTGATCCCCAGGGTCTCGAGCTCCGCGTCGAGCTCCTCGAGCATGTCGGCCGCGGTCGTGTCCACCGCGGTGATCGGCTCGGCGGCGATGATGATCCAGGCGGGCGGCGGAACCGCCAGGGCCAGGTGCCGGACCTCATCCCTGAAGATGTTGGCATTGGCGAAGATGAGCGGGCCGTCGAAGCGGTAGATCACGAGCCCGGGGATCGGATCGGCGTCGGGATACATCGTGGTGTCGTGGTAACCGGGCACGTCGGGGACATCGACGAGCGTCGTCCGGTAGGGGTCCCATGCCTGGCGGAAGACCCACAGGATCGAGAGGGTGACCGCGACGAGGATGCCCGGCAGCACGCCCAGGAACGCCACGCCCAGGAACGCCGCCATGGACAGGGCGAACTCCGACTTGCGCTGGCGCCACAGCCTGCGTGTCGCCGGGATGTCAGCGAGCGAGAGCGATGCCACGATCACGACGGCCGCCAGGGTGGGCTGCGGGAGCCACTGCATGAGCCCGGGCACGAACACCAGCATCAGGAGGATGATCGCGGCGCCCACGAGGCCGGTGAGCTGGGTCTTCGCTCCCGCCCGCTCGGCGACCGCGGTCCGTGACCCGCTGGTGCTGACCGGGAAGCCCGTGAACAGCCCGGCGGCGATGTTGGCGGTGCCGATCCCGACCATCTCCTGGTTCGCCCGCACCTCCTGGCCGGTGCGGCCGGCGAACGCCGACGACGTGGAGATCGTGTCGGCCAGCGAGACCACGGCGATCCCGAAGGCGCCGGCCACGAGCAGTGGCAGGTCGGTGAGTTCCACCCGCGGGATCGTGAACGGCGGCAGGCCGCTGGGCAGCACGCCGACCAGGCTGACGCCCTTGGCACCGAGATCCAGGACCACGACGAGCACCATCGCGGCGACCACCGCCACCAGCACGGCCGGCACCTTCGGCAGGATGCGGCCCAGGATCACCATCACGGCGATGCTGAACAGCCCGATGGCGGCTGCCGCGGGCACCACGTCCCCGGCGGCGACGCCCTCCACGAAGGCTTGGGCCTCTGCCCTGAGGCCGTCCGCGTCCGTCGAGAAGCCGAACAGCTTTGGGAGCTGGCCGATGAAGATCGTCAGGGCGAGGCCGTTCATGTAGCCGATCTGGGTCGGCTTGGAGAGCAGGTCGGCGATGAACCCGAGACCCGCGCCGGCCCCGATGAGCATGAACGCGCCGACCATCAGCGCGAGCACGGACGCGTAGGCGACGGCGGTCGTCGGGTCGCCGTTGGCGGCGGCGAGCGGCAGGACCGTCGCGGCGATCATCGAGCCAAGGGCCGAGTCCGGGCCCAGGACGAGGATCCGCGACGGACCGAAGATGGCGTACGCGACCAGGCACAGGATCGATGTGTACAGGCCCGTGATCGCGGGCAGCCCGGCCAGCTCCGCGTATGCCATACCCTGGGGGACCAGCAGGCTCGCGAGGACCAGGCCGGCCACGATGTCCTTGGACAGCCACGCGGGCTGGTACGTGCGGACGGCTTGCATACCTGGGACGAAGCGCCCCAGCGTCGCGACCTTGCCCACCGGCGTCGCCGCGGCGGCAGGCTCGACCTTCTGATCGGACGTCGATGTCATGGTCGGGGCGGGATCCTTCGCTGGCACCGGGCGTGCCCGGCCTGTTGCCTCCTGCGCAGCATAGCGACGGCGGGACCGGCCGCGGGCCTCCGGGCGCCGTGTGGTGGTTCGCCGCAACCGGCTGGCGTCTGGCTCCTGCCAGTTGTCCGTGGAGCGGACCGCCTCTGGCCATCTGCCGCCGGCGGTCCGGTGCGGTGGACACCGGGCACCGTGGTGCGTGCGTGGGCTGCCGCCCCACGCGCGACCTTCCTGCCGGTGGTCCGTCGCATGGACCGTAGGCGAGACGCTCCTGCCTACCGTCCGCCAGGCGGACGGATGGCGGGTCAAGATCACACGCCGCCCGGAGCCGATACCGTCCGCGGTGCGGACCGTTGGCAGAATGGGGCGACCTACGGTCCGCCGCGCGCACATTCGGCGGGAAGGTGCATGCGGTGGCGGGTTCGGGCACCGGACCGTGAGTGCTGGACGCAGCGAAGCCGGCCTCGCGGCCGGCTTCGGGAGTTGCAGCGGAGTGGGCGTCAGCCCAGGAGCTTGGCCTTCGCGGTCGCGAACTCCTCGTCGGTCAGCACGCCGGCGGTGTGGAGCTCGGCCAGCTGCTTGAGCTGCTCCATGTCGATGCCGCCCGAGGCCGGTGCGGCCGGGGCCGGGGCGGCGGCGGGAGCCTGGACATAGACAACCTGGGGCTCGGCGGGCGCTTGGGCCGCCAGCTGCTGGTCGTACTCGGCCTGCTGCTGGGCCGCCTGGTTCGCGTACTTCTGCTCCTGGTGGTGGTGGACGGCACCGGCCGTCCCGGCCACGACAGCGGTCGTGGCGGCTGCGCGCATGAGGGGCCTTCCGCGGCGTCGCATCATCGATCTCCTTGTGGTTGGTTCGGTTCGACTATGCCGTGAGGGCTGCGTCCAGCTCGGCCTGGACCTCCTCGAGGACCTCCGGCGGGACCACGGCGCGGTTGATCAGGAAGCCGTCGGCGGCCTGCATCGCGTCCTTGATGCCCTCGGCCCAGCGGTGCTCGAACAGCATGACCATGCCGGCCGTGTCTGCCGGCAGGTCGTCGGCGACCTGCTCCAGGTCCTCCGGCGTCAGCAGGGCCATGCGGTCGCCGAGCAGCCCGGCGAAGGAGGCGAAGCGGGGATCCTCCTTGTTGTCCAGCTCGAGGATGATGGCGTTGCCCTCGGCGTCCTTGCCGACGAAGACGACGTCCACCAGCCGGATCGTCTTGTTGGCGACGACCTTCTCGATCTCGCGGGCGATGCTCCCATCGAAGTGGGTGCCAGTAAAGCCGATGACGAGGTACTCAAGCGGTCCGAGTGTCACGGATGTCCTCCAATGTGCATGACGCTGGCCGGCGGTCGCGAACGCCGGCCGCCATCGGTCACAAGACTACTCAACCTCTCCCCGGTGCGCATCGCATCACCCACACGAGGTGATCGCGGCTGCGGGGTGCGCGGGATCGCACGCTTCTCACTCGGCCCGCGTCCGCCGATGTCCGACGGCGTCCACAGGCTCCGCGGCCTCCGGGATCCCCGGGTCACCAGCGGCCGCTACCTCGAACCAGGCCGCGTACCGGCCGGCGCCCCACGCCGCGGTGACGCCGTGGACGACCATGCTGATCGCCACGGTGAGCAGCACGACGTCGATCAGCGCGGTCGCGCCGGGAACCGCCTCCTCCACGACCACCGTCGCGAACACGATCGAGGCGAGGCCCCGGGGCCCGAACCAGCCGACGTAGAGCATGCTGGCTGGGGCGAAGCCCGTCCGGAGCATCACCAGCGCGACCGGGAGCATGCGCACGACCGTGAGGCTGAGGGCCGCGTAGACGAACATCTCGGGCGTGGCGCGCTGGATCACCGGCACGATCAGGCCCGCGCCCAGGAGCAGGAAGCCTACGGCCCCCAGCACGTCCGCCAGCTCCTCGGACAGCTCGAAGGCCTCCTCCATGCCGCCTCGCCGGAGGACCGCGCCGGCCGAGAGCCCGGCGATCCAGACCGCGAGGAAGCCGCTGGCGCCGATCTCGTCGGCCGCAAGGTACGTGGCGACTGCGAGGGCCACGAGGGCGACCGGCTGCCAGCGCAGGCGACCCAGGCCCAGCTCCGCGGCGCGCCTGAGGAGCCAGCCACCGGCCATGCCGGTCGCCGCGCCGATGACCGTGGACCCGACCAGCGCCAGCGCAAGCGTCTGGACCGCCTTGAGCTCCGTGTCCGCGCCGGTGGCCACGAGGCCGACGGTGATGAAGATCGTGACGAAGGGCAGGGCGAGGCCATCGTTGAGCCCGCTCTCCACGTTGAGCGCGTTGCGGATGACCGCGGGCACGCGCAGGTTGGAGACGACCGCCTGGCCAAGGGCCGCGTCCGTCGGGGCGAGGATCACCCCGACCAGTGCCGCCTGCCACAACTCCAGGCCCGGGACGAGCAGCAGGGCGGCGACCGCGCCCGCCAGCATCGTGAGCGGCAGCCCGAGGCCAAGCAGGCGGCCGGCCAGGCCGACCTCCCGGGTCCAGCGCCGGATGTCCAGGCTCGAGGCATCCGCGAACAGGACCATCACGAGGGCCGCCTCGAGGAGCAGCGTGGGCACCTCGGGGTCCTGTTCAAATTCGAGCAGGCCCAGCACCGGGCCCACGAGGAGGCCGATCCCGGCGAAGAAGATGGGCGCGGTGATGATCGTCGTGGACAGCCGCTTCGAGACCAGGGCGTAGCCCACGATCGCGACGGCGATCAGCGCCACCAGCGAGATCATCGCGGCCCCGTCCCGACGCCCGGGACCGCGCCGTGGCACACCTTTGACTTCCGACCGCTGCCGCACGGGCACGGGTCGTTGCGGCCGGCAGCGGCGGCCGCGGCGCGGAGGCGCTCGTCCTCGGCCCGGTACCAGCCCACCAGGGCGGAGGGCGGCAGGTCGCGGCGCAGGAGGTCGGACATCATGCGCATCGGCCGGTCGATGTGGCCGAAGAACGCCTTGTAGCCTTCGCACAGGTAGTTGAGGCCGGGCTCGCCGTCCGGCGTCCGGATGAACCGGTCCTTGGGGCAGCCGCCGTGGCACGCGAAGCGCACGTCGCACTCCCGGCAGTAGCGCGGCAGCGTGTCCCGCTTGTCGTCGCCGAACCGGCGTTGCTGCTCGGAGTTCGACGAGCTCCGCCATCGGCGTCTCGGCGATGTTGCCCAGCCTGTATGCCTCCTCGACGAAGTGGTCGCACGAGTACAGGTCGCCGTTGTGCTCCAGGGCGAGCGCGCCGCCGCAGGTCTCGGCGTGGATGCACAGCGTGGGCGGCTCGCCGTGCCAGCTCGCGAGGGCGACGTCGAACATCTGCACGAAGACCTCGCCGATGTCCCGCCGGACCCACTCCTCGAACACCCCGACCAGGAACGACCCGTACTGCTCGGCGGTCACGGACCGGTCCGTGACGAGGCTGCCCTCCTGGCGGTAGAGCGGGCGGTCGCGCCAGGTGGTCCACGGTGCGGGTCGGGCGAGGCCGGGGGCCAGCCCCAGCTCCTCGAGCGGGACGTCGATCCGGGGGCCGGGCAGCCGCTCGATGATCGGGATGAACTGCATGTAGCGCGAACCGCACTCGTCGCGCAGGAACCGGTACACGTCGACCGGGTGATCCGCGTTGGCCCGGTGGAGCGTGGTGAGGGTGTTGACCTCCACGCCGTGCGCGTGGAGCCGCTCCAGGCCCTTGCGCACGCGGTCGAACGTGGGCGCGCCCCCGCGGTCCACCCGGTAGGCGTCATGCATGGACGGCGGGCCGTCGATGCTGATCCCGACCAGGTAGTCGTGCTCCTTGAAGAACGCGGCCAGCTCGTCGTCGATGAGCGTGCCGTTGGTCTGGATCGTGTATTCGACCGTCATCCCCGGACGCCGGTACTTCTCGACGTACTCGGTCGCCCGCCGGAAGAAGTCCACGCCCATCAGGGTGGGCTCGCCGCCCTGCCAGGCGATGCTGACGTGCGGCGCCCGGTGGGCCTCGATGAGCTGGCGGATGTACTGCTCCAGCAACTCGTCGGCCATCCGGAAGCGGCTGCCCGGGTAGAGCATCTCCTTGGACAGGAAGAAGCAGTACGAGCAGTCGAGGTTGCACGTCGCGCCCGTCGGCTTGGCCAGCAGGTGGAATGCCGGCCGTGCTGCTGCGAAGGAGTCCGAGCCGGTCATCGCGACCTCTGACGGCGCGGCACGCACGGCCGCGGAACGGGCATCATGGTAAGCGTCAGGACCGCGTCCACGCCCGTCACCCGCTCGAGGCGATGCCGGGGTCGCTGCCGAGCACGAGGAGGGTCCGCGTGAGCCAGCCCAACCCCGAGGGCACGCACGTGCCGGCGGTCATCGACGAGGCGGGAATCCAGCTGCGCGCCCCATGGGCCGCCAGCGCCGCCGGGATCCTGTTCGCCGTCCTGTTCGCGGCGGCCCTCCTGATGTTGCGCACCTCCCCGCTTATCGGGGCCAGCGACGCGGAGCTCGTCAGGATCTTCGCGGCGGGGGAGGATACGACCCTGTTCGTGGCCGGGCTCTACCTCGTGCCGTTCGCCGGGATCATGTTCCTGTGGTTCATCGCCGTGATCCGGGATCAGCTCGGCGAGCGCGAGGACCGCTTCTTCGCGACCGTCTTCTTCGGCAGCGGCCTGCTGTTCATCGCGCTGACGTTCGCCGCGGGGGCGGTGGT
Source organism: uncultured Chloroflexia bacterium (assembly GCA_963754485.1). Lineage (GTDB taxonomy): Bacteria > Chloroflexota > Limnocylindria > Limnocylindrales > CSP1-4 > CAIXZV01. The sequence continues at coordinate 16,594 of CAVWFY010000007.1, forward strand.
GTCAATGCCAGCGGTCGGGACCCGCTACCTGGGCTTCGACGCTCCCACCGAGCAGGACGTGAACCTGACCAGGTCCCTGTCCTACGCGCTGCTGTTCGGTTTCGCGACCCGTGCCGCCGCGGTGTGCCTGATCTCGATCGCGACGCTCGGATTGCGCAGCCGCACCTTTCCACGCTGGTTTGCGATCAGCGGCTACCTGACCGGCGTGCTGCTGCTGCTGGTCGTCGCCTTCTTCGACTGGGTCGTGCTGCTGGTTCCCGCCTGGGTCGCGCTCGTGAGCGTGTTCATCCTGGCCCGCGAGCGCGGGCGATCGAGGGCGCCAGGGGTGGCGCAGGGCTGAACGGAGCGGCCCGGGAGCCGGGCGACGTTGCAGGTGGGGCGGGCAGCCAACCGGCGGGTACGGCACCCTATCGAGACGTCGCGGATCGCGGTGGAGAGGAGGTCGAGGCGGAATGACAGGGCAGGCGCCGGTGCTGCGCACGCACGGCAACTCCTACAACATCTTCATCCTCGTCCTGACGGTCTTCTCGCTGGCCATCATGGTCCTGCTCGTCCTGCCTCTCAACGAGGAGACGAAGACGCTGCTTCGCGTGTACGACAACGCCATCTGTGTCATCTTCCTGGGCGATTTCGCCTTCAACCTCATGGGTGCGCGTCCGAAGAGCGGCTACTTCATCGGCCAGCGGGGCTGGCTCGACCTGCTCGGGTCGATCCCGAGCGTCGGCGTCTTCCAGCTCGGTGCCCTGCTCCGCCTGGCCCGTCTCAGCCGGCTGACCCGGATCACCCGCCTGCTGCGCGGCCAGGCCGGCAAGGACCTGGTCCTTGACGTGCTCCAGAACCGCAGCCAGTACGCGACGTTCATCACGATTCTGCTGGCCGGGATGGTGCTCTCGGTGGCGAGCATCCTCGTGCTGCAGTTCGAGGCCGGGGCGCCCGACGCGAACATCAAGACCGGCGGCGACGCCATCTGGTGGGGCCTCGTGACGATCACCACGGTCGGCTACGGCGACTTCTTCCCAACGACGCTGATGGGACGAATCACCGGCATCTTCGTCATGTTCGCCGGCATCGGGATCATCGGCGCCCTCGCCAGCATCCTCGCCAGTCTGCTGGTCTCGCCCGCGCCCACGGAGTCCGAGCCGGCGCCGGATGCGACCGCCACCTCACCAGATCCAGGTGTCGCGGCGCCGATGGCCACCGACGCGATCGCCGAGGAGCTCGCACTTCTCCGGCAGGAGATCGCCGAGCTACGGGAGTCGCTCTCGGCCGGCAGGACCTGACGCACCGGGCTTGGCGGAGCCCGCGGTCCCGGCCTGGGCGACGCCCTCGCCCGACTTCCTGCGCTCGAAGTCGATGACGGCCGAGCCGATCGACAGGTAGACGCGGTCCTCGGTGATCTCGTCCATCAGGGCCGTCCTCCGCATCCGGTCGCGGACCGATCCCTTGACCTGCGCGAGCAGCACCTCGATGGAGCGACCGCGCAGCTCCTTGACCAGCTCGAACATCATGTCCGTTGTCGTCACGTCCAGGTCGGCCGTGGCGGCCAGGTCGATCAGCACTCCGTGCACGTCCGCCCCCCCGGCTTCGACCAGGCCCTCGATCTGCACCTTGGCCACGTTGGCGTTGAAGAAGTAGAGCGGCGCGTCCAGGCGCACGATGACGAGGCCCGGCACGGGGTGGGCATCCGGGTGTCGCGACAGGTCGGCGTAGGTGGCCCGGTGGCCGGGCATGCGTCCCAGCGCCGCCACATGCGGGCGGCTCGCGCGGTACAGGACGAACGCGATCGAGAGGGCGACCGCGATCAGCATGCCGATGAGCACCGTGGTGAGGAGCACGCCCACCATGGCCGCCATCGCGAGCAGGAAGTCGGTCCGCCGCCAGGCCCAGTAGCGGCGGATCTCGCCCATGTCGATGAGGCCCAGGACCGCGGTGATCACGATGGCGCCCAGGACCGCGTTGGGGAGGTTCTGGAACAGCGGCGCCAGGAACAGCGCGGTCGCGAGGATCAGGGCGGATGTCACAAGCGATGACACCTGGGACCTCGCGCCGGCGCTCTCGGCCGTGGCGGTCTGGGACAGGCTGGCATCGGTCGTGAACCCGCCGAACAGGCCCGTGCCAATGTTGGCGGCCCCGAGCGCCACCATCTCCTGGTCCGCGTCGATCTCGTAGCCGTGGCGCCCGGCGTACGCGCGGCCGGCGCCCACGGACTCGCCGACCGCGAGGAAGACGATCCCGAGTGCGCCGAGGGCGAGGAAGGGCAGGGACGTGAGCGGCACGAACGGGATCGACGGCAAGGGCATCCCGGTCGCGACCTCGCCGACCACGCTGACCTCGTACTCCGTGAGGCCGAGGGCGGGCACCGCGACGATGCCCAGCACGAGCACGATCAGCGACCCGGGGATGCGTGGCACGAAGCGGCGGAGGACCAGGATCAGGACCAGTGACGTCAGGCCGACCGCGAGCGTGTAGGGGTTGGTGTTCGGCAGCTCGCCGACCAGCTGGACCACCTGCTCCGGCAGCGACCCGCTGAGGCTCGGCAGGCCCAGGATCTTGGGTAGCTGCCCGATGATGATCGTGATCGCGAGCCCCGCGATGAAGCCGGTCACCACGGACTTGGCGAGGAAGTCGGAGATGAACCCGAGCTTCGCGATGCCCGCCGCGACGAGGATCGCGCCGACCATCAGCGCCAGGGCCGAGGTGAGCGCCAGGTAGAGGGCCGGGTCGCCCCCCGCCAGGCCGACGACCACGGAGGCGGACATCACGGCCATCGTGGAGCTGGTGGTCACCTTGAGATGGCGGCTCGTCCCGAAGACGGCGTACACGGCCAGGGCGGCGAAGGCGGTCACCAGGCCCAGCTCCGGCGGCACGCCGGCCAGCCCAGCATAGGCGAGCGCGACCGGGACCATCACGCCCCACGAGGTCAGGGCGGCGATCAGGTCGCTCCGCAACCACTCACGCGGGTAGGCGGGGAGCCACTGCGTGATCGGGACGTAGCGTGCGGCCAGCGTGGCCGCCACCTGGCGGGCGGTGTCGGATCCCGGCTCCGCCGTGGGGTCCGGGCGGTCCTCGCTCACGGGCGTCAGCGCTCCTGCCGGTCCATCGCCGGGTCCGTCGCGTCGCCCGGCAGATTGCCGGCCGGCTCGATCCCGATCCTCTCGCCCAGCCGCTCCGCCTCGCCCAGCCGCTCGGCCCTGCGGAACTTCGTCAGCTCGGACGCGAACGCCGCCACGATCCCGATCCCGACCGTGATGTAGCCCACGGTGAACAGCTTGGCGAGATCGGTCGTGGGGGTCAGGTCGCCGAAACCGACCGTCGCGAGGGTCACCACGGAGAAGTAGAGAGAATCCAGGAACGACCAGCCCTCGAGCACGTGGTAGGTCACGGTCCCGACCGCGACCATCGTGGCTGCACCAAACAGCAGCACCTTGCCCTCGGGGTCACGGGCCACGGCCCGCATTGGCGCGAACATGCGTTGCTCCCTCCGTCCCCGCCGTCGTGTGCACGATCGAGATCGGGTGGTCCGGCCCGGAGTATCCACCCGGTCGCCATTATCGGTTGCCGGCATGTTGCGCGGAGGGTCGACAATGGGTCAGGTCAACCTGACGTGCTCCGATACGGCCGCGTCGACCAACGAGCTGGAGACGACGCGATGACCGACGAACCCACCGGGGACGAAGCAACCCCGACACCGCTCACGAACGAGGAGCGGCTCCGCGCCCTGACGAGCGACCACCACAAGAAGACGCGCGGCAAGAGTGCGCCAGTACAGGGTGACGCCCAGCGCCGCCCGGGCGACACCGTCGATGCCGTTCGCGAGCGCTCGAACATGGACGCGGGCAGGGACACGCCCTCCTGATCCGGCCCGGGCCGCGCTGATCCGCCTCAGGACCCGGTCGGCAGCGACACCCGGCCCGCCTTGATCGCGTCCAGGTACGCGGCATGGTCGCGGGCGTTCACGTCCGCGTACGTCTCCGAGAAGTCGGCGATCGCGCCGTCGAACGTGTCGGACGTCCCGAGATAGGCGGCGATCGCCGCCGCGTCGCCGGTGCTGGCGTGGGCCCGCGCCAGCGACCAGCCGCACAGGCCGCCGTAGAAGCCCATGCCCTGCGGCAGGAGCGTCGTGGTATCCACGGAGCCCTTCATGTCCCACAGCTGGCGGAGATAGAAGTCGCGACCGCCCGGACCGCGCGTCCAGCCCAGGAAGATGTCCGACGTCGCCTGCATGAGCTGCTGCCCGACGACGACGCGCTGGGCGTGGCTATCGTGGACGCTGGGCTCGAGGTAGGGCTCCATGACCGAGGCCGTCGCCTCCTTGGCCTGGAGGATCAGCGGGTCGTTCTCGTCGCGACCCTGGAGGACGATCACGAAGCAGCGGGTCCCGACGCTGCCGACCCCCACGACCTTGAGCGCAATGTCGACGAAGCGATAGCGCTCCAGGAAGTCGCGCCTGTTCTCGGACATCGTGGCCCGGTAGTCCGTGAAGACCCTCTCGAGGGCTCCCACGTCGCCTTCGACATGCGTGACGACGGGCGGGTCCTCGAGGATCACCCGGCGCCCGTTGACTACCGCCGTCAGCGACTCGAAAGCGCGCATGCCGTCACGCCGGCGCGCCTTGGAGAAGATGGCCTCGAGCTTCGCGCGGCGGGCGGCTCCATCGCGACCACGGAGCGCACCGCTCGCCTCGCCCGCCTCGCGGATGTCCGCGTCGGTGATCTGGGTGTACCAGACGTCGAGCAGGCGCATGGTCGCGAACCGGGCCATCCACTGGCGGTAGCCGCGCACGGTCATCATCGCGGCCGCCCGGCTCTGGGCGGCCGAGAAGCCGTTAGCGCGGCTGGCGATCACGACGCTGGCCGCGAGGCGCTTGACGTCCCACTCCCAGGGCCCGGGCAGCGTCTCGTCGAAGTCGTTGGCGTCGAAGACCATCGTCCGCTCGGGCGAGGCGAACAGACCGAAGTTGGAGAGGTGGGCGTCGCCGCTGGCCTGGACGATGATGTCCGACCGGGGTGTCGAGGCGAGGTCATACGCCATGACCGCCGGCGTGCCCCGGTAATACGCGAACGGAGACTCCGCCATCCGCTCGTGGCGCAGCGGCACGAGATCCTGGAGGCGGTCCTCCTCCTGGGCCGCGAGGATGGCGATGGGATCACGGCCGGGCGCCGGCTCGAAGGCCGCGTGGCTCACCCGTGGAACGCGCTTCCGGGCGGCCTTCCCCGCAGCGGCGCGCGCCACCGGATCGACCCACGGGCGGGCGGTCCACGATGGACCCTGCGCCGGGAGATCGGCCTGCCACGCGGCATCGTACGCGGCAGCCGTCGCCTCGTCGGGGGTGGTCTTGCGCGCTCGCCGCACGCGCTCGGTGGACTCAGTCATCGATCGTCGTCCTCGAGGTCGGGGGAGGGGCCAGGCACGGCGTGCACGCCTCCGCGGCCCATAGGATGCACCATGCACGCGTTGCCGTTCACGACCGCCGTCCCTTGCGCGAGGGACCCGCACGAGGCAGACTGCGACTTCAGGTAGGACACTGACGCTACCGTAGGCGATATCGTCCTGTCCGCACGGTCGAACGAGGAGAAGAGCGCTCATGTGCCTGTTCGCGATCCTGGCTGGAATGTTCCCGCGCATCGCCTTCGCGGTCTACTGGATCGCCCGGCCAGCCTCAGTGAACGCGGCGTTCGACACGTTCATCTTCCCGCTGCTGGGGCTGATCTTCCTGCCCTTCACGACGCTGATGTACGTCATCCTGTGGAGCCCCGGCGTGGGTGTCACCGGCTCTGACTGGATCTGGCTAGGGATCGCGGTCCTGCTCGACCTCGGCCACTACACCTACAGCGCCTACGGGAACCGGGAGCAGATCCCGGGGATGAGCTCCGGCCAGTAGGCGGCCGGTACAACGAGACCCAACCCGGGTGACCCTGGCTCGCGCTGAGCCGGCAACGAAACGGAGGAGACATGACGGACAGATCGCTCGATGAGCTCGGGCCTGTCGATTACCTCATCGTCGAGTTCCCCGCGGGAGCGCAGAACTTCACGGGTGAAGGCGCTGCCGAGCTGGCCAGGCTCCACGACGCCGGCATCATCCGGATCATGGACATCCTGATCCTGGTCAAGGAAGCGGACGGTTCGGTCGATGCGATGGAGCTCTCCGATGTCGCGGAGCTCGGCGAGCTTGCCCAGATCGAGACCCAGCTCGTGAAGACCCTGGCGTCGGAGGACGTCGCTCGTCTCGCCGTCGCGATGAACCCCGGCAGCGTCGCCGGCGTGGTCGTCTACGAGAACCTGTGGGCCGCGCCGTTCGGCTCCGCCATGCGTCGCGCGGGCGGCCAGCTGGTCGCAAACGGCCGGATCCCCATCCAGGCGCTCATCGCCGCCGTCGAGGCCGACATGGCCCTCGAAGCAGAAGGAGTCTGATATGCCGCTCGGTCCCGGCCGCGCAGGACGAGGAGTCATCGGTCCCGGCCCATCCCCGATCGCCAAGGCCGCCGTTGTCGGTGCTGCCGTGAGTCCCGGCCCGTCGCCGATCGCCAAGGCGGCGGTCGTCGGTGCTGCCGTGAGCCCCGGCCCGTCACCGATCGCGAAGGTGGCCGTCGTCGGCGCCGTCGCCAGCCCCGGCCGTCGCCGGTTCTAGCAGTCCCGAACGCGCGTCGGTGACGCGCTGACAGGCCCCAGCCCGTTGACAGGGTTGGGGCCTGCTGATTCCCTGGGCGGGCTACAGCCGCGCGACGGCTCGGCCCAGGCTGCGCCGGTAGCGCGATCCCGAGATCGGGGGCCAGGTGGACCGGATCGTCCGCCGCAGGCGTTCCACGTCCCCGTCGAGATACGCGGTGAAGCGCCCGATCGCCTTCACCTCGGAGGCGGTGTATGCCGCGGTCGCGACGCACTCGCGCGCCAGCTCCGCGGCAACGTGCTGGTCGTGCTGGTCCCCCAGGTGGTCCTGGAGGGCGACGACCGGACGGATGAGCGCCGTGGCCTCGGGCTCGAGAGGCTCCCGCACGAACTCCAGCGTGTAGCGGAGCCACTTGGCGGCGATCCGCAGCTGGTGGAGCGTGGCGAGGTCCGCCGCCTGGAGGTCTCCGTCGAACGCCCAGACGTCCTGGTAGGCGCCCCAGATCGTGGCGGGCATCCGGTTGCGCACGAGCCCGGGGGTGTTGGGCGGGAGAACGAGGGCAGCCCGTCCAGGGGTCCCGACGAACGCCTGGTAGTCGTCGATGAACGCGGTGAACCGTTCTGAGCCCAGCACCGCGACCAGCTCCAAGCGGCGCGCCTCCCGTTCCCTGCGCCATGCCGCCAGGAGCGGCTCGAGACCGGCCTGCTGGCGGGCGCTCCGCTGCTCTGCGTACGCCACGAGGATCCCGATCAGGACGTCGAGGTCGCGGACGGCTCCGAGGCTCGCCCCGATGTCCCGGAGCTCACCACGATATCGCCGCACCTCGCCGCGCTCGAACCCGTCGCCGAACACGCGCCAGGCGGCCCGCATCCGGCGCGCGGCGACCCGCATCGCGTGGACGTCCTCGGCATCCTCACCCGCGATGACGCCGGGCACCCGCGCCAGCATCTTCGCCAGGTGGAAGCCCAGGACCTTGCGGCCGGCCTCAGACCACGGATCGTCGGGACGGAGGGCCACGGCTCGGCCCACGGCGGGGCCTTCGACGGCTGCGACGATGGCCGGCGCCGGATCGTCCTGCACCGCAGCGGGGATACCCGACTCGGCAGCCGGCAGCCCCACACCTGGTCCGGGGTCGGCGGCCGGTTGTCCGGACACGCCACTCCTCGTCATCGCCCGCCCTCGCTGGGTCGCGAGAGCCCGGACCTCGGGGCCCGGGCTCTCGGTCCTGTTCGCTGGGTTGCGTCCGTCAGCCGGCCGACGAGTCGCCGGCAGCCTTGGCCGCGTCCTTGACGGCCGCCGCGGTCTCGTCGTCGACCGGAGCCGACTTCACGACCTTGGCGTCCGGGATAGTCTGCTTCACGGCATCGACCGCCGTGATCGACACGAGGGCCACGATGCCCGAGGTGCCCGGGGCGATGACGCCGGCAAGCTCCTCGGCCACGCCGCTCTTCATCATCACGTTGCGCGCCTTGCCGATGGCGGCACCCGCGACCCCGGCGTAGAGGGCGCCGGCGAGGATCGTCGGCGGGAAGATGAGGCCGATGGCCGCGCCCGCGACGGCGCCCCAGACGAAGCCGGTGCGGGTCTTGTGGTCGGTCATCTTCTGGATGTTGACCTTGCCCTGGTAGTCGGCATTCACGACCAGGACGCCGTCGATGTCGAGCGCCCGCTTGACCTCGGCGTCGACCAGCGCGTAGTAGGCGTTCTTGGCGGCGTCCATGTCGGCGAACTGGGCCACGATGAGGGCCTGGTTGCCCTGCACCGCGATACCGGCCACGGCCTCGACACCGGCGTCGTCGGCGGCCACCACGACGGCGGCATCGACCGGCTGCTCCGGGGCGGCTGCGGTGTCCTTGGTCTCGTCTGTCATGTCAGGTTCTCCATTCTATGTCGTACGTGATCCGCTGGGTTCCGATCAGATCTCGTCTTCCGCCTCAGCCTCCACTTCCTCCGCTGCAAGGACGGTGGCGAGCGCCTCCTCGGCGGCCTCCTGCTCGATCATGTCGGCGGCGACGAGGGCGGCGACGGCACGCTCGGCGGCCTCCTGCTCGATGACCTCCTCGGCGATGAGGGCGCGGATGGCCCGCAGGGCCGCCTCGGCCACGATCTCGTCGGACACCGCGACGACGTCCTCGGCCTCCTCGACGGCTGCCTCCTCGACGTCCATGGCCATGCGCACGACGTCCTCGGCCTCCTCTTTCGCCGCCTCCTCGATGAGCTCGGCCGCGAACAGGGTGTCGATCACGTCCTCGGCCGCGGCGTCCTCGATCGCGATCGCGGTGGCGACCACGTCGGCGGCCTCCAAGAGGGCGGCTTCCTCGATGAGCTCGGCCTCGATGAGCACCTGGGCGATCTCGACGGCGGCTGCCATCTTGACCTCCTCGGCGAGCTCGATGGCGTCCTCGGCCTCCATCCTGGCGCGCAGCTCGTCGCCGACGAGCGCGAGCGCGTCGGGCGAGATCATCGCCTGCATCAGCGACCGTCCGCCGGCGTCGGCGATCGCGTCGCGCAGGTCGGCTGCCCAGTGGTGCTCGATGACGAGGATGGCCGCGGCACCGCCGGCCGGGATGCTCGCCGCGAGCTCCTGCATGCGGTCGACGCCGAGGCCGGCGTCCCGTTCGGCGACCGCGAGGGCGCCCAGCTCCTCGCCCACCAGCATGCCCTCGAGGCCGCCCTCGTGGAGGCCGATGAGGCCGCCGGCGATCGAGCCCAGGCGCATCCGCTCGTTCTCGGACAGGTCGGTCATGTGCATCGAGTTCTCGATGCCGCCGCTCTTGTTCTTCTGGACGAAGATGACGTCGACGAGGCGGATGACGCCGCGCTTCCGCACCCGGCGCAGCTCGGCCATGATCCGCCCGGTCGCCTCGAACTTGTCGAACCCGATCACGAACACCTGGATCGGACCGGTCACGTGCTTGTCTGCCATGTGGCTGCTCTCCTTCGACCCTGCTTCCCTGGGTCCGGCGCTGGTCGTCTCGCCGGACGGGTCACTGATGCCGCTCCCTCAGGCTGGGGTTGCCAGCGCTACCTGCGACGCTGCCGTGGCGGCGGCAGCCTTGATCGCCCCAGCGGTCTCCTCGTCGACGGGGACCGTCTTGACCTGCTCGGCCTCCGGCATCTTCCGGGCGACCGCATCGGCATCCATGGCCGAGACGAGTGCGACGATGCCCGAGGAGCCCGGGGTGATGACTCCGGCGAGCTCCTTCTCCACCTCGGCGCGGTGGTGCAGGTTGCGCGCCTTGCCCGCTGCGGCACCGGCGACGCCGAGCGCGACGGCGCCGGCCACGATCGTGGCGGGCAGGAAGACCGCCGCGACCACACCGCCGACGATCCCCCACTTGAGGCCCGTCCGGGTGCTGTGGTCGGTCATCTTCTGGACGTGGAGCCTGCCGTCCTCGTCGGCCCTGACGATGAGGACGCCGTCGACCTCGAGCAGGCCTGCGACTTCCGCGTCGATGAGGTCGTCATAGGTCGCCATCGCGAGCGTCGGGTCCGCGAAGCGGGCGATGATGAGAGTGTTGGGCCCCTGGGCCGCCACAGCACCCTCGGCGAGCACCCCTTGCTGTTCGGTCATCGCGACACCTCATCTGGCGGTCCACGCGAGCCTCTGGCACGCGAGTCGACCTCGGCGACAGCACGCTACGCGGCGTCGCCGGCAGACCGCATCCTGCCCGTCGGAGGAAGGGCCCTCGCGGGCTTTGACTGCGAAGCCCCTTCTCGGAAACGGGCGCCTCCGCCGACGGGAACGCGACCCGGTCCTTTGCTAGGCTTGCCGCGTCAAACGGACCAGCTCGGCCGCCGTATCCGGGCCCGGCCTGCGAGCACACATGCCCTCCTCCAAGATGTCCAACGTCGCGGGCCGAATTGGGCAGCGAGACCCCTCGCGTGGGTCGCCGCCGTCCGTCGGTCCGGACCCCCTTGTCGATGCGAAGTTCGCCGTCCCGCGCCGGCAGTCGGTGACGCTGCGACGGACGAGACTCCTGCGCCTGCTCCGGTCAGCCCCGGACCGCTCCGTGATCTCGATCGTGGCGCCGCCCGGGTACGGCAAGACGAGCCTCCTCGCCCAGTGGGCGACGGAGAGCTCCGGGCCGGTCGCGTGGCTGACGGCCGATGACAGCGACAGCGACCCCGTCATGCTGCTCACCGACCTCGCGGCGGCGATCGATCGCGTCGAGCCGCTCGGAACGGAGATCTTCGTCGCAATCGCGTCGGCCGCGGTATCGAACCGGGCGGTGGTCGGTCGCCTGCTGGCCGCGATGTCCCGACCGTCCCAGGCGGTTCGAAATCGCCATCGACGACGGCTACCGGATCACGTCTCGGTCAGGCCTCGACATCCTTGCGGAGCTGATCGCCAACCTGCCCGAGGGGTCGCAGGTCGCGATCGCGGGACGCGAGCGCATGCGCCTCCCGTTCGTCCGCTGGCGAGCGGGGGGTTCGTTGCTCGAGCTCGGTCCCACCGAGCTCGCGATGGACGAGCTCGAGGCCGCGGGGCTCGGGCGGGAGCTCGGGCTGCGGCTATCCCCGGAAGCGACCACCCGCCTGACGCGTCGGACCGATGGATGGCCCGCCCTGCTCGCGCTCGCGACGCTCGGTGCCCGGGTTTCCGATGGAGGCACCCGGCCGATTGATGGCGACGCCGATCATCCGATCGACGACTACCTTCGGTCCGAGGTCCTGGACGGCCGCTCCGAGGCCGAGATCGCATTCCTCACCCGCACCTCGGTCCTCGAGCGGCTGTCCGCACCGCTCTGCGATGCCGTGACCCAGGGCCAAGGGTCGACGTCGGTCCTGCGGAATCTTGCCCGCTCGACCCTGCTCGTGGACGACTACGGCGGTGCGTATCGCTACCACACGCTCCTGCGCGACTTCCTGCGGCGCGAGCTCGCGGCCCGCGAGGGCGAGACGGTGCCGACCTACCATCGGCGTGCAGCCGCGTGGTACCACGCGAACCGCGCCTTCGAGCCTGCCATCGATCACGCGTTCGCGGCGGGCGACCTCGACCTCGCCGCCACGATCGTGGGCAACTCCTGGCATCTCTTCCACTGGTCCGGCCGCCGGGCGACGATCCGGTCCTGGGCTTCGCGTTTCGGAGCGGATGCGCTCGAGGCGCGCCCGTGGCTCGCCGTGCTGGCTGCCTGGGAGGAGCTCGGCGCGGGCGATGTTGTCGGGACGGTGCGCTTCGGGGCTACCGCCGAGCGTGGGACGTTCGAGGGCAGGCCACCCGACGGCACGGCCTCCTTCGAAGCGGGGCTGGCGATGCTCCGGGCCGCCATGTTCCGGCACGGCGCCGACGATGCCCTGGCAAACGCCACCCGGGCGGTTGCGCTCGAGGGTGGCCTCGGCTCGTGGCGCGACTTCGCGCTCTGGCAGCTGGCCATCGCCCGCCTGGCGGTTGGCGACCAGGAAGGCGCCGACACGGCCTTTGCCGACGGCATCAGGGCTGCCACATCGTCGGGCCACGGCGCAATCGGCTACTGCCTCCTCGGCCACCGCGCTCTCGTGCTCGCGGGACTCGGGTCCTGGGATGCCGCCGCTGCCCTCATCGAGGAGAGCGACGCGATCGGGCCGGCACCGCAGATCGATGGATACCTCTCGAGCATTCCGTCTCGAGCCGCCCGCATCAGCCTGGCGATCCATCGCGGGGACATCGCGGGGGCACGGCGCGAGCTCGCTCGCGCGATGAGCCTGCGACCCTTGATGACCGCCGCCGCCCCCGCCGGTGCCGTAATGTGCCTCCTCGCGTTCGCCAGGGCCTACCTCGCGGTCGACGACCCGGCTGGTGCGCGCGCTCTCGTCGCGCAGGCGAAGGACGTGATCGGCGATCGCCCCGACCTCGGCGTGCTGCCGGCCGAAGTGGACGCGCTCTGGGTGACCTTGGCCCCGCTCGTGCCCAGGCGCGGCGGGGGTGCGACGAGCCTCACGGTCGCGGAGCTCCGCGTGCTCGCGTTCCTGCCGTACTACCTCTCCTACAAGGAGATCGGGCAGCGACTCGGCGTCAAGGAGACGACGGTCAAGTCGCAGGCGCTCGCGATCTTCGGCAAGCTGGGCGCGGCGACCCGCAGCGACGCCGTCGACCTGGCCGTCGAGGCCGGGCTCCTCGACCGCTTCCTGCCGGGCGGGGCGCCCCTGCCATCGAGGGAGGCTGCGGTTCGCCGCGAGCCAACGTCACGCCAGTGACTTCCTGGAGGCGTTGACCACGCTCATCGGCTCGTGTTCGCAGCGGTCCGCGCCGTGGGCTCTCGTTGACTGCGGCGCTCGGAGTCAGTCGGCCTCATCTGTCTGGGAGGATGTGCGGGCCGCCGTCGACGAGCCTACTCTGGCGCGACACCGAGCCGGGCTAGGCCGCGCAGAGGGCGATCAGTCCGCCCGTCGACCCAAGGGAGTTGACCATGCTTCGACAGTTGGTCGTGGCGATCTTCGCCGACGAGGCGTCCGCGGACGCTGCCGCCGAGCAGTTCAATCGGTGGGCGCAACGGGAGGCCGCAGCGAAGACGATCGACACCCATCAGATCCAGGCGATGGGTGTCCTCGTACTCGATGAGAACGGCAAGCTCAAGACCGAGAGGCTCGGCCCGCGAAGCATCGGGGCGGGCGCCGGCATCGGACTGGTCCTGGCGATGCTGACCCCCATCGGCATGGCGATCGGAGTCATTGGCGGCGGAATCCTGGGCGCGCTTCACCACAAGAGCCTGATCATTCCCAAGAGCGATCGAGAGCGCCTCGGTCACGAGCTGCAGGGCGGCAAGGCCGCGCTCGCGGTGATCACTGACAAGACGAGTGCGCCAGGGATCGCCGCCGAGCTGGCCTCCTTGGGAGGAGTCCCAGAGTCTCACGACCTTGATGACGCCGCCGTCGCCGCCCTCGATGACGCCGTGGCCGGTGACGTGGCCACGCAGACGGGTGCCGTCGCGGACCCGCCCACCACGTGACGGATCGGCCGCCGGCCCACCGATCGAGCGTGACAGACCCCGGGACGAACGCCGGTTGGAACCAGCGCGAGGCTCGGGCGCCCGTTGCGCAACTCCCCCGACGGGCGGCGCGTCAGTGCCCGCTGGGCGGCCGTGGACCGCGGATCGCGCCCAGAATCTCCCGGAACGGGATAACGAGGTAGGCCGACACCGCGAGGAAGCACAGAGCGCCAAGCGTCGGAACCACGACGCCGACCGCGGTCGCGAGGAGCAGCAGGAGGAGACCGGGCGTGGCCTTGGCGGCCAGCGTCGAGACCTCGTCTTGGCTCACCTCGCTGCGGAGCAGCTCGTGCGAGCGCCGGGCGTAGCGCCAGAGCCCGACGAGCAGCGCCGCGATGGACACCAGGGCGAGCCCGTAGAAGACGACCGCGACCCGCTCGGGGTCGCTCTTCCCGAAGTAGTCGGCCATCAGCCGGGTCGGGAACGGCAGGAATGCGACCACCAGCAGGAGCAGGAGGTTCAGTCGCAGGAAGAGGCCGTCCGCGCGCGCCATCTGGCTCGTGATCGCCGCGTGGCCGATCCACACCCACCCGATCGTCAGGAAGCTGATGACGTAGGCGAGGTAGGAGGGCCACGCCCCGGCGAGCGCGCCAACGAGATCGCGCTCCGCGGCGAGGGGCACGGCGATCTCGAGCACCAGCAGGGTGGTGGCGATCGAGAAGACGCCGTCGCTGAACGCCTCGAGACGATTGAGCGGCAGGCCGCGTGCGCGCAGCTTCGAGCCGTCGGGGGTCGGGTCGGACATGGGTTGGAGTGTAGGGCCGGCAACCCGCCCTGACTGGACCTGGGCGCGCAGCCGATCCGCCAGCGGCTGAGCTCTTCTAGTCATCCCTCTTGATCACGGCCGGGATGCGGAACTGCAAAGAAAGGGGCGGGATGGTTCCTTCGAACCGATCCCGCCCCATATGACTCGACCTGCTCCGTCGGCGGAGCGGAACGGATCAGCCGGCGGCCGTGTCCCCGGCGGCCACGGCGGCTGCCTTGACGGCAGCTGCGGTCTCGTCGTCCACCGGTGCGGACTTGACGACCTTCGCATCCGGGATCTCGGCCTTCACCGCGTCGACCGCGGTGATCTCGACGAGCGCCATGATGCCCGAGGTCCCGGGCGTGATGACCCCGGCCAGCTCATCCGCGACCGCGCCCTTGGCCATCGTATGGCCGACCTTGCCCACGGCGGCGCCGGCGATGCCGACGGCCACGGCGCTGGCAAGGATCGAGGGCGGGAAGATGATCCCGAGGACCGCGCCGCCGACGGCACCCCAGAGGAAGCCGTTGCGGGTCTTGTGGTCGGTCATCTTCTCGACGTCGATCTTGCCCTGGTAGTCAGCCTTGACGACCAGCACGCCGTCGATGTTGATGGCGCGCTTGGCCTCGGCATCGATCAGCGCGTAGTAGGCGGCCTTCGCCGCGTCCATGTCGGCGAACTGGGCCACGATGAGGGCCTGGTTGCCCTGCACCGCGATCCCGGCCACGGCCTCGACGCCGGCAGCGCCTTCAGCCACCACGACGGCGGCGTCCACCGGCTGCTCCGGAGCTGCCGCGGTGTCCTTGGTCTCATCAGTCATTGCCAGTGATCTCCTTGTCCATTGCTGTGGAGGTTCATCCGGGCCACGGGCGGCGAGGGCCGACCCGGCCGCCACGTCCTCGATGATACCGGCGACCACCTACGCGGCGGCCGGAGCGAGGGCGGCGACCGGCTCGGTCTCCGTCCTGACCTTGAGCAGCTTCTTCACTTCCTCGACCACGATCAGCGACAGGGCCACGCCGATGCACACGAGCCACTGCTCGCCGGTCAGGCTGGTCATGCCGAGCACGTTCTTGAGGATGCCGAGCTCGGTCGCCAGCACGATGCTGACGACCGACAGCCCCGTCGCCTTGAGCAGCGCCGGGTTGCCGAGGATGTAGCCGCTGAAGACCGACCTGTTCTCATCGGCCGTCTCGAGGGACGAGACGATGCGGAACAGCGCGAAGGTCGTGACTCCCATCGTCCGCGCGACCGTGTCGCTGTCGAATGCGGTGCTCGCCCACGCGATCACGGCGAGGGTCCCGCCGCCCATCACGAGCCCCACGACCGCCAACCAGATGGTGAGCGGACGGGGCATGATCGGCTGGTTCTTGGGCCGCGGCGCCTGCTCCATGAGGCCGTCCCGCGGCTTCCCGAATCCGAGGCCGATCGCCTGGAACACGTTGACCGTGAAGTTGAGCCACATGGTCTGGAGCGGCAGGAACGGGACGCCGCCCAGGATGTTCAGGAGCGACGAGCCCAGGAACACCGTGATGTACCCGTAGCAGGCCGCCATCTGGTAGCGGATGAAGCGCAGCAGGTTGTCGTAGATGTTGCGGCCCACCCCGACGGCCTGCACGATCGTGGCGTAGTTGTCATCGGTGAGGATCATGTCGGCGGCGCCCTTGCTGACCTCCGTCCCGGTGATCCCCATGGCGATGCCGATGTCGGCCGCCTTGAGGGCGGGCGCGTCGTTCACGCCGTCGCCGGTCATCCCGACGACCAGGCCCTTCTTGCGCAGGATGTCCACGAGGTGGACCTTGTCCTCCGGCGAGACCCTGGCGATGACGCCGATGCCGTCGATCTGGCGCATCGCCTCGTCGTCGCTCATCGCGCGGAACTCGGCACCCGTGATCGCTCGGCCCTTGATCCCGAGTTGGGCGGCGATCGCCCCGGCTGTGACCGCGTGGTCGCCGGTGATCATCCGGACCTGGATCCCCGCCTTCTGCGCCCGCGCGATGGCGTCCCGGGCGGCCGGACGTGGCGGATCGACGATCCCGACCATCGCGAGGAGCGTGAGGCCCTCGATGGCGGGCAGGAGGTCGGCGTTGGGGTCGAACGTCGCCGGATCGAAGTCCTTGTAGCCGGTGGCCATGACCCGGAGGCCCTGCGTGCCCAGGCGCTGGTTCTCGGCGAGGTACCCGTCCCGCAGCTGCGCGACCGGGACCTCGGTCCCATCGGGGCCGTGGGCGCTGACCGCCCGGGCGAGGAGCTGGTCCGGCGCTCCCTTGATGTAGCCGCGGATGACGTCCTTGCCGTCCGCGTCCTTCATCGCGTGGAACGTGGCCATCATCTTGTAGGCAGCATCGAACGGCAGCGTCGCGACGCGCGGGTACTGCTCGCGGGTGAGCGCCGGGTCCACGCCGCCCTTCGCGGCGAGCACGACGAGCGCGCCCTCCGTCGGGTCGCCGACGAGCTCCCCGTTGCGGACCTCCGCGTCGGCACACAGCGCCATCGGCAGCAGGTACTGCTCCAGCGGGACGTCAGGCTGGCCGCCGGCGTGGTTGATCTGTCCCGTCGTCGAGTAGCCGTCGCCGGTGATCGAGTAGCGCCGGCCGACCACCGCCATCTGGACGGCGGTCATCTGGTTCAGCGTGAGGGTGCCCGTCTTGTCGGAGTTGAGCGCCGAGGTGGACCCCAGCGTCTCGACCGAGCGGAGCTGCTTGACGATGGCACCGGCGGCCGCCAGGAGCTGTGAGCCCTTGGACAGGATCGCCGTGGTGATCGCCGGGAGCGCCGTGGGAATGGCGGCGATCGCGAACGCGACCGCGGTGAGGAACAGCTCCGATGTTGGCACGCCGCGGGAGATCCCCAGGAGGATCGACGCCGTCAGCGAGAAGCCGGCGAGGACCAGGATCTGGCGCGTCAGCGCGTCGAGCTGCTTCGTCAGCGGCGTCTGCTCGGTCACGGTGGCCGTGAGCATGCCGCTGATGTGGCCGACCTGGGTATCCATGCCCGTCGTGACGACGAGGATCGTGCCGGAGCCCCGGGTGACCTGGCAGTTCATGAACGCCATGTCCACGCGGTCCCCGAGGGCGGCGTGGAAGAACGAGCATTGATCGGGCGGCGGCGTCCAGCTTGCAGCGGCCCAGTCCGGATGGTCACGCTCGATCGTCGAGCCGGGCTGGACGACGAACGGCGCTAACCACAGCCCGGGGAGATAGCCTGCCTGGCGCACGCATTCTGCCAGCGCCGCCAGCCCATGCGGGAACTTGGCATTGGTGGCGGTCCAATCCCCCCAGGCGGACTGGTAGCCGTCATCCAGCTGAACGACCTGAAATGGAACCTGGCTGCGTGCAGCGAGTGATCGCCTCCAGGTTGGCAATGAACTTCTCGGCGCTGATCTGCTGGTAAAAGTGGTACCAGTGCGTCCACTGCAACTGCGGCTCAAGCTGCGTGCGCGCCGCCCATCTGCCGCGCGCCACGGCGAGAACATATGTGCCCCGGGTCAGGGTCCGGCAGCGGCAGCACCTGCAGGTAGCCCCACTCCGAGGCGAAGCTTTCGCCGGGGGCGAGCAGCACCCCATCCGCCTGGGTCGCCAGGCGCAGGCTAAGCTCGCCGGGGCGGCAGCAAGCCTGCACCTGCCCGAACTGGTCCGCCATGGAGGCCAATCCGACGACCAGGGCGGCCCGCTCCCCCGCCAGGATAGCCCAACCTTCGCTGTTGAACTCCCCCCGCCGGCGGGAAAACAGCGTGGTGGGGTTGGTGTATTGTCTACGCACCAGGCTGCCCAGCAGGGTGTGCGGCTCCCCTTCCCGGCCCTTGACGGCAGCGGGGTAGTTGCCGGTCCGTTCATTGGCCATGCCCGCGCGAAGAAACGAGTAGGCGTCGAGGAACTGCTCCTTGATGTTGGCAATCGCGTCGGCGGGCAGCGGAACGAAGCTCAGGGAGTCGGCGGCGCGGTCGGCCCCAGTGAAGCGCTCGAGCACGACCGGAGGCGTGGATTCGCCGTTCTCATCGATGTGGGTCAGGAACAGCTGGGTGTAGGCGGTGTTGGCCTTCGACGAGAAGACGAGCCAGCGGCCGTTGGACGACAGCTGTGCCAGGAGTTCATGCGCGGCGTGTTCGCTCGCAGGCGCCGGGCCTCGCCACCTGCGGCCGGAATGATGTACAGCTCGCTGTCCGGCGTCAGCAGCATGTAGTTCTCGGCCTTGCAGAAGATGATCCACTTCCCGTCCGGCGAGAACTTGGCGAAGTAGTTGCTCTTGCCGTTGTGCGAGGCGCACGATATCTGCTTGGGCGTGTACGCCGTGAAAGCGGGACACCCTGTGGTGCGGACCGTGATGACCTCACCCACGCTCAACAAAGCCATGCAGTACGGCGCCGACTTCGTCCGCGGCATGAAGTGGTGGAGGCGAACAAGGTCGCGCTGCACCTCTCCGGGACCGCGAGCGTCGACGGCACCGGCAGGACCGTGCACGTGGGTGATTTCGATGCCCAGGCGGACCGCATGCTGGTGAACATTGCGGCCTTGCTCGAGGGGCAGGGCGCAACCTTCGGCGACGTGGTTCCGGGATCACGTACTGAAGCATCCCGCGGACGCCGGCCGCCTTCGGGAGAAGCTCCGCGGAGCCGGCTTCGAGGGCTTCCCGCATGCGATGGTCGCAGCGCCGATCTGCCGGCCCGACCTTTTCTGCGAAACGGAGGCGCTGGCGGTGGAGCTGACGAGTTGACGGAATCGGCAAGGAACTCACATGAAGAGAATCGCGCTCGTGGTCGTCCTGCTCGGCATTCGCGCCGAGCGCATCCGCAACGCCGCCTGCGCCGACGTCGCCGGTGCCTGCCTGGCGACGTCCTACTTCGACACCACCGGCCGCGACGACGTGCTGGCCGGAGGAGTGAAGCTGATCCAGATCAGCACGCCCAGCGGCAAGTTCAAGGTGTCGACCAGCGGGTCGGCAACAACCGGCGGATCAAGGTGCTGCTGCTGCATGGTGGGCCAGGTGCCACGCACGAGTATTTCGAAGCGTTTGACAGCTACTTTCCAGGGGAGGGCATCGAGTACTACTACTACGACCAGCTGGGCTCCGCGTTCAGCGACCAGCCGAAGGACCCGTCGCTCTGGGATCTGCCTCGCTTCGTCGAAGAGGTCGAGCAGGTACGCAAGGCGCTGCACCTGGACTCGAGCAACTTCTATCTGTCGGGACACTCATGGGGGGCATCCTCGCGATGGAGTACGCACTCAAGTACCAGCACAACCTCAAGGGACTGGTCATCTCCAACATGATGGCCAGCATCCCGGCCTACATCGACTATGCGCAGAAGGTGCTGATGCCGGCGATGGACCCCGCCGTACTGGCTGAGATCAAGGCGATCGAAGCGAAGAAGGATTACGAATCCGCGCTACATGGAGTTGCTGGTCCCGAATTACTACGTCCTGCACTTGGCCGGATGCCACCCGACCAGTGGCCTGATCCGGTGAATCGCGCGTTCGCTCGCTTGAACAAGGATGTGTACATCCCGATGCAAGGTCCGAGCGAGATGAGTGCCAGCGGCAAGCTCGAGCATTGGGACCGCGTGGCCGATCTCGGCAAGATCACGGTTCCGACCCTGACGATCGGCGGTCAGTACGACACGATGGATCCAGGGGCACATGGAGAAAATGGCCACGCTCCTTGGCAAGGGACGATATCTCTACTGCGCCGAGAAGGGCTCCCACATGGCGATGTACGATGACCAGGCCACGTACTTCGCGGGCTTGATCAAGTTCATCAAGGACGTCGACCAGGACCGTTTCTAGCGTCCGTTGCGATGCGGGGTGACCTGACATGAATGTGCACCGGTCTGGTGTAGTTGTCTTTGGCGCTGGTGCCATTGGGGCTACGGTCGGCGGCTGGCTCGCCGAGGCAGGAGTCCCGGTCACATTCGTCGCCCGGCCGGAAACGGCGGCACTCCTGAACACGCAGGGCCTGCGACTCTACGAGCACGGGCGCGAGGCGGCGGTGCGGACCGTGCCGGTCGTGGCCCGGGCGGATGCGACCGGGATCGAGCGGGCCGACTGGCTGGTGCTGGCGGTCAAAAACTACGACCTGGAGGCAGTCGCCCGCGACCTCCGCGCCGCGATGCCGGCTGAGCCGACAGTCATCGCCTTGCAGAACGGGGTCGAGAACCAGGCGATCCTCCCGAAGTACTTCTCCCGCGTCGTCTACGGCGTGGTCCGTTACAACGCCTGGCGGGATGCCGCCAACGAGTTCGGTTACGAACGGCGGGGGCCAATCCTGCTCGGCGTCGTCGATACATCGCTGGTCGAGGAGCGAGACCGGGCCGGTAGCCTGTTCGCCCCCGCGTTTGACTGCCGCGCAGAAGAACGCATCGCGGACGCCGCCAGGTGCAAGATGGTCTTGAACCTGACGAACGCCATCACGATGCTCGTGGGGTTCGGCTCGAGGGAAATCGACGACTACGACGCATTCAGTCGTTCGGTGTCGCGCGTGACGTACGAAGGTGTGCAGATCCTGCGCCGGGCGGGGGTGCGAGAGGTACGGTTCGATCGTGGTGCGACGTGGCGGAACATCACGGCCGCAAGGTTTTTCCTGGCTTCATCACCTCGAGGATTCTCAGGAACGGGATGAGGACATGCACATCACCAGCATGGGCCAGGACGTGTACTTGACGCATCGCGGCGCCACGGAACTCGAATCGCTGAACGGATACTTCGTCCGATTGGCGGAGTCGACAGGGTTCGACGCCCGCTACAACAGGGCGTTGTACAGGATCACCAGGGACTGGCTCGCACAGCCCGAGATCCGTCCGATGCACGAACGCGAGCTGTGGGAGAAGCTCCAGGCGGCCTGAAGGTCCGGTTGATGGCGGCTGATACCGTCAGATCAGGGAGAAGCCATGAAGCGCGTGGGACGCTGGCGCCCCGCCGACCACGGCTGGGCGCTTGCAACTTCCATCGCTGGGATTCACTGCAAAGGGCCCCGATACACCTTCGCAGCATTCGATCGGCGTTCGCCCGGAAAATGCCCGGGAAATGCCGGAGACCGAAAGCGGCTATCCGGGCAGTTGGCCTGGAACGATTAGAAAGCGCTCGGCACGAATCCCGGCCAGCGTGTCCTTCACGATCGTGTCGACGGAAGCCTTGGGAATAGTCAGGACATGGGCGCGGTTCTCCGGGGTGCGATAGGTGTCCAGCTCGTCGACCATCGGCGAGTCGAATTCGGCAGGGCAGACGAGGTGCACCCGTATTCCCTGTGGCCGAAGCTCGTAGACGGAGCGACTCGGTCAGACCGACGAGCGCGTGCTTGGATGAGCAGTAGGTCGTGTAGCCAAACACGCCGGCGAGCCCTGCGACCGATGCAATGTTGACGACGCGGCCGTGGCTCGTCTTCAGATGGGGCAGCGCAGCGCGGGTGGCATTGAGCAAGCCAAAGAAATTGGTTTCCATGACTTCGCGGAACGTGCTCATCGGCAGCTTCTCGAAGTACCCCTCGCGCAGGATCCCGGCGCTGTTGATGAGCACGTCGATTCCGCCACCAGATTGCGCAATGCGCTCCATGGCGTCGGCCACCTTGGCCTCGTCGGCCACGTTGACCGATTCGACTTGAACACTGGTGCCGGGCGCTGCGCCCCGCACCGCGGAGGCGGCCGCCTCGAGCTTGTGCGGATCGCGGGCGATCAGCGTCAGCCTGGCGCCGTCACGGGCCAGGGCGTGAGCCAGTGCCAAGCCGAGTTCGACGATCCGCCGGTAATGACAATCCGCTGATTCTTGAACATGCCGCACCTCTGATGCGAATCGGACGCGTTCCAATCCTTGCGCGCGTGTTGTCCCTATTGATTTCGCCCCATCGCAGGAGAATAAGCCAATCAAGACTGGCTCGTCGAAGCCGGCTGCATCGGGGGGATTCCATGGGCGACCACGCGGAATTCGACTACGACTGGCTGGTCATCGGTTCCGGATTCGGGGGCAGCGTGTCGGCGTTGCGACTCGCCGAGAAGGGCTACTCCGTCGGTGTACTGGAGGCTGGACGCCGATTCCGCGACGAGGACTTCGCCAGATCGACCTGGGACTCGAAGAACTTCAACTGGGCTCCGGCGCTTGGCATGCGCGGCATCCTGCGGATGACGATGTTCAAGGACATCTTCATCGTGAGCGGCGCCGGCGTCGGCGGCGGCAGCCTCGTTTACGCCAACACACTGTACCGCGCCGCACCGCAGTTCTACGCGAATCCGCAGTGGGCCGGCATAGCTGACTGGGAGTCGGCGCTCAAGCCGCATTACGACACGGCCGAGTACATGCTCGGTGTGCAGACCGTTCCGCGCGGCAGTGTGGGTCAGGAACTGCTGAAGGAAGTCGGCCGCCACTTTGGTGCCGAGGACACGTTCAGGCGCACACCCTGTGGCGTTTTCTTCGGCAAGGCGGGCGAGGTGGTTGCGGACCCGTACTTCGGCGGCGATGGGCCTGAGCGCACGGGTTGCATCTTCTGCGGAGAGTGCATGCAGGGGTGCCGGACCGGCGCGAAGAATACGCTGGAGAAGAATTATCTCTGGTTCGCCGAGAAACGCGGTGTGCAGATTCATCCGGAGCGCGAGGTCAGCAGTCGATGTGCGACCCCTGGGTTCGGACGATGGCAGCAACGGCTATCGTGTCGTCACCGAGCGGCCGGGCGCCTGGTTCGACAAGCAGCGGCGAGAGTTCCGGGCGCGCGGGGTGGTGTTCTCGGCCGGCGCACTCGGCACGAATGCTCTGCTGGCCAGGTGCAAGCTGAGCGGGTCCCTGCCGTGCATCAGTGACCGGCTTGGTAGCTCGTGCGTACCAACAGCGAGTCAATCCTGGTCGGTGACGTTGCCGAAGGGCACCAAGCACCTGTGGAACGACGTGATGATCAGCGGTAGCGTTCACCCGAAGCCGGACACGCACAT
>CAVWFY010000008.1:0-270073 GCA_963754485.1 uncultured Chloroflexia bacterium
TCCCGGTACTTCGGCAGCGGCCACAGGTCGTCGGCGACGAGCGTCTCGAGCTTGTCCGCGACCTCGCGCAGCGCGTTCTGGGCCGGGATCACCTCGCGGCAGAAGGCGCCGGCCTCCTCCTCGACTGAGCCAGCCTCGTGCGCCGCGTGCTGGGCGTGCTCCAGCGCGTCGATCGCGTCGACCAGGTCGTCGGCCAGCCCGGCGACGGTGCCCGCGACGGCGGCGATGCCCTTCGACGCGCCCGCACCGGCCAGTCGGCCGAGGTAGGCGGCAGCCGCGGGCAGGATCATCGTCCGGGCGATGTCCAGCGCGCACAGCGCCTCGATGTTCTGGACCTTGACGTAGCGCTCCCACAGGATCTCGGTCCGGGCGAGGAGCTCGCGCTCGGACAGGACGCCGTGGGTCGCGAAGATCGCCTTCGCCTTGTCGGTCGTGAACGCCGGCAGCGCATCGACGGTGGTCCGGTTGTTGGGCAGCCCGCGGCGCGCGGCCTCGGCGTGCCATTCCTCGGAGTAGCCGTTGCCCTCGAACAGGACCTGCTTGTGGTCCTTGACCAGCGCGGAGAGGATGACGGTCAGGCCCTCGAAGTCGCCGGGCTCCAGCTTGTCCAGCTCGTCGGCCAGGCCGGCGAGCGAGTCCGCGACGGCGGTGTTGAGCACGGTCTGCGGCCAGTAGATGGGAGCTGACGAGCCGACCGCGCGGAACTCGAACTTGTTGCCGGTGAAGGCGAACGGCGAGGTCCGGTTGCGGTCGGTGGCGTCCGCGGCAGGACCGGCAGCGAGGTCACGCCCAGCTCCAGGTGGCCGCCGCGCTTGGACTTGGCCACCGGGCCCTGCTCCAGCTGCTCGATGACGTCCTCGAGCTGCGAGCCGAGGAAGATCGACATGATCGCCGGCGGCGCCTCGTTGGCGCCGAGGCGATGGTCGTTGCCCGCGTCCGCGATCGACGCGCGGAGCAGGTCGGCGTGAACGTTGACGCCGCGCATGACCGCCACGAGGACAGCGAGGAACTGCGCGTTGGCGTGCGGGTCGTTGCCGGGGTCGAGCAGGTTCTCGCCCTCGTCGGTCGCCATCGACCAGTTGTTGTGCTTGCCGGAGCCGTTGATGCCAGCGAACGGCTTCTCGTGCATCAGGAGCATGAGGCCGTGCTGCGGGGCGAGCCGCCGCATCGTGGACATCACGATCATGTTGTGGTCCGACCCGACCGACGTCGGCTCGAATACCGGCGCCATCTCGAACTGGCCGGGAGCCACCTCGTTGTGGCGGGTCTTGGCCGGGATGCCGAGGCGCCACAGCTCGCGGTCCAGATCCATCATGAACGCGAGGATCCGCTCGCGGATCGGGCCGAAGTACTGGTCCTCCAGCTCCTGGCCCTTGGGTGACGGGGCACCGAACAGGGTGCGGCCCGTGAGGACGAGGTCGGGGCGCTGCTCGGCCAGCCGGCGGTCGACGAGGAAGTACTCCTGCTCCGGGCCGATGTTGGTGAACACCCGGGACGCGGACGCGTTGCCGAACCAGCGGAGGACGCGCAGGGCCTGCTTGCCCAAGGCCTCCTGGCTGCGCAGGAGCGGGATCTTGTGGTCCAGTGCCTCGCCCGTGAACGACACGAACGCCGTCGGGATCGTGAGGGTGACGCCGTTGGCCTCCACCTGGAGGAAGATCGGGCTCGTGACGTCCCACGCGGTGTAGCCGCGGGCCTCGAAGGTTGCCCGGATCCCGCCCGACGGGAATGACGAAGCGTCCGGCTCGCCCTGCAGGAGGTTCTTGCCGGAGAACTCCGCGATCGTCGGTCCCTTCGCCGGTGGGGTTCAGGAACGAGTCGTGCTTCTCGGCCGTGGAGCCGGTCATGGGCACGAACCAGTGCGTGTAGTGGGTGGCGCCGTGCGCCATCGCCCACTCCTTGACGCCGTGGGCGACCGCGTCCGCGATGACCGGGTCGAAGGGCTCCAGGCCGTCGATGGTGCGCCGCAGGCGACGGAAGATCGGCTTGGCCAGGTACTGGCGCTGGGCGGCCTCGTGGAACACGTACTGGCCGTAGATGTCCTCGCCGGCGTGCTCCAGGTACTTCTGGGTCGAGGCGACCTTGTGGTTCGCGATGGCGTCGATGGCCGTGGTTCGAGCGGACATGAGACTCCTGCCGACGTTTGCGGCCCGGGCCGGCCGAAAGCTGATGCGGGGACCGGTTGGGCCGAACCTAGCGGATGGGGGTGACAGTGTCGATAGCGACGGCAATTCTGCACCCGTTCGTATCGGCCCTGAATCCAATTCGCAAGGCCCGGGTGCCGTCCCCGTTTCGTCAGGCGGTGCCGCCGCCTCCGGGGCTCCCGGCATCTGCGCCGGGCCGCCCGGCATCCAGGCCGGGCCGCCGCGCCGCCACGAGGTCATCCAGGAGCCGCCCGAACTCGCGCCCCACGTCCACGTAGCGGTCCGCGAGGAAGACCAGGGCCAGCCGTCCGTCGGCATCCAGGCGTCCCCAGACACGGCGGCGCGGCATCCAGAACGTGATCAGCAGGCCCACGAGCAGCAGCCCGAACGCCGTCCACACGATCGCCGCCCCCGGGTCCTGCTTCGCGATCAGCAGCGTGTACTCCCCGAAGCCGCGCAGCTCCACCGAGAAGTCCGTGCCCTCGGAGGTGCGGGTCTCGCCACGAACCAGCGCGAGCGGCTCCAGGCCGACGATCACCGGCGAGCCGTCGGGATTGGTGCCCACGGCCCGGAACGGCACCACGAGCAGCACGCCGGCACCGTCGGAGGCCCGCTGGAGCAGGAGCTGGAGCGCCACCTCCCGGCCCGGGACCGCGAACTCGGCGAACGGGAACCCGGCCGCCTGGTCGGTCATGGGGATCGGGCCGGTCCACAGCGGTTTGCCGTCCGCGTCCCGGATCACGACGTCCGGCGCCGGCCCGAACCCGTTCTGGTGGAACGTGTAGCCCGCGATCTCGAGCGGGTCGTTCACGCGGATCGTCTTCTCGGCGATCTGCTTCCCGTCCTGGTAGACCGCGAGGCGGGTCGTGAAGTCGGTGGGGCTCCCGGTCTCGAAGCCGGGTGCCTCGAAGCCCAGGTTGCGCACGAGCAGCAGGCCCGGGGTGCCGATGGGCTGGACGGTGAGCGACTCGCCCTCGGCGATGACCAGGCCCTGCTCGAACCCGAAACGCGACGTCACCGCCGCCGCCACGAGGAACAGCACCAGCCCGGCGTGGGAGATCAGCGTGGCGAGCTTCGTCCAGCGGTTGCGATCGCCATAGAGGTAGGTGCCGCCGACGGCCTCCTCGCGGCGGACGGCGAACCGGTTGCGGCGCAGCACCGCGGCCG
This sequence comes from uncultured Chloroflexia bacterium, assembly GCA_963754485.1. Taxonomy (GTDB): domain Bacteria; phylum Chloroflexota; class Limnocylindria; order Limnocylindrales; family CSP1-4; genus CAIXZV01. The sequence goes on from CAVWFY010000008.1 coordinate 3,312, forward strand.
CGGCATCGGCGTCCACGCCCGCCATCAGCGCGCGGTCAGGCAGGTTCGGGTCGTAGAACGGATCCGGCTGGACGACGCGGATGTCCGCCGAGGCGCGCCACAGCCGCGGGGTCCGGTCGATGGTGCAGGCGACGATCGAGATGATGAGGACGACCAGCCCGACGCTGAACCAGGTCGAGGTGAAGACCTGGAACAGCTGGAGGCGCTCCAGCGCGTCCACCACCCCGGGCCCCAGCGTGGGGTCGTACAGCGCGTGGAGCCTGTCCATCTCGTTCGCGTAGTCCGTGGGCGAGCGGAAGGCGAACCCGGGCAGCTGCCGAAGGGTCATGCCCACTACGGCGAACAGGGACAGGGCGAGGATCTGGAGAACGGCGAAGTCGACGGAGGTCAGCAGGCCCCAGACGGCGTTGCTCAACCGGGCCGCGGGACCGGGCACGGGACGCTCCACCCGCCGGCGCGCGGCGATGGTCGCGATCGCTCAGGCCTCCGCGGCGAGCTCGCCGGTCTCGGTGGCGCCACGCGTGGAGGTGGAGAGGCCGGGCCGGGGTCGCAGGTCGGTCACGCGGCGATGCTACACCGGGTCGCCGGGGATCCCGTCAGCGGGCTCGCCGGCACGTCGCACGTCGGCGAGGTGGCGGGCGCTCGCCTCAGCGGGTCCCCCACTGGTAGGTCTGCTTCATCAGCCGCAGGTAGACGAACGTCTCCGTCTCGCGCACGCCCTCGACCTTGCGCAACTTGTCGCTGAGGAATCCGAGGAGAGCCTCGTTGTCCTCCGCCACGCACTCCACGAGGATGTCGTACGCACCGGCCGTGACCACGACATAGGACGTCTCGGGGAAGGCCGCGATCTCCTCCGCGACCTCGATCAGGCGCGCGGCCGCGCACTTGACCCCGATCATCGCCATCTGCTGGAAGCCCAGCTTGAGCGGATCCGTGACCCCGACGACCTGCACGATGCCCTTGTCGATCAGCCGGCCGGTCCGGGTACGAACCCCCGCCTCGGAGACGCCAAGGTCGGCCGCGATCTGTGTGAACGGCCGGCGCCCGTCCTCCTGGAGGTGCTCGATGATCCGCTTGTCGAGGTCCGAGACCTCCTGTCCGCGAGATGCCCGCGTGCGGCCCTCGGTCACGACCTGGCCCTCCCCGTTAGGCTGTTCGCTGGTTGGCGGCGTGAGTGGGCCGGGATGCTAGCACGCGATCGGAGGCTGCCGGGAGCTGCGAACCACCCCGTGAGCCGGCCCGGGTCGGTCGCGGTCAGCCCTGGTCCAGGAGCTCCAGCACCGGGGCCAGGGCCACCACGGATGCCTCCGTGATCGGGTCGACCACGAGCTGGACGTGGCCGATGCCCTCGCGGGCATACGCGCGCAGCTCCTCGGCCATGTGCTCCGGGGTGCCCTCGAGCGGCGCGACCGTCATCCGCGCGTCCGTGTCGCCCATGACCCTGCCCGTGCCGCCGGGCATGCGCACCTGCACGGCCACCGTGCGCTCGATGGCTGCGGGATCGCGACCGGCCTCGTGGGCGGCCCGGTCCACCACTTCGCGCAGCGCGGCAACCCCCGCAGGCGAGTTGCGCGTGTCCGCGTACCACGCGTTCCATGCGTGCGCGTACGGGAGCGTGGCCGCAAGCATCCGCGGGCCGCTGGAGCCGATGAGGATCTCCGGGCCGCTGGGGCGTGCGGGCCGGGGCAGAAGCTCCGCCTCGCGCGCCGAGAAGAATTCGCCCTCGAAGTCGATGTACCCGTCGCGGAGCAGCGTCCGGACGATCGTGAACGCCTCCTCGAACCGGCTGATCCGATGGTCGAAGGGGGCGCCAAGGGCGGCGAACTCAACCGGGTTCCAGCCGGCGCCCAGGCCCAGCACCAGGCGGCCGCCCGAGATCTCGTCCACCGTGGCGGCCTGCTTCGCGAGCATGAACGGGTGATGGAAGGCAGTGGCCGCGACCAGCGGGCCGATCGCCACCCGCTCCGTGGCCTCGGCCAGGCCGGCCAGGGTGGTCCAGGCCTCCCACGGGCCGCGCGTCTCCCCGCTTTCGTAGCGGTACAGGAGGTGGTCGCCGAACCAGATCGAGTCGAAGCCCGCCTGCTCGGCGGTGCGGGCGATGGCGCGCAGCTCCGGCCAGCGGACCTCGCGCTCCACCTCGGGAAGCTGGACGCCGACCCCGAGGGGCCGGCCGGGTGTGCGGGAGATCATGCGTGCACGCTAGCACCCCAGCCGGGTCAGGCGGGTGCGGGCGACTCTCAGCCGGCGGTCTGCCCCTGCTCGGCCCTGATCTGGGTCAGGATCACGTCGATGTCCGCGCTGCCCACGATGCCCGTGTACTTCGCCCGCACGATCCCCTGCCCGTCGACCACGAAGATCCAGGGCATCTTCGTGCCGGGCCAGGTGGCGTCCCCAAGGCCGAATGCCCGCGAGTAGCGGTTCATCGGGGGATCCGTCAGCGACCCCGACAGGACCGGCTCCTCCGTGATGACCTGGTACTCGAAGGGCTCCAGGTGGATGAAGACGGCCTCCTCGCGCCAGCGGTCCAGCAGGTAGCGGATCATCGTGAGGGCGCGGCCACACTCGGGCGAGACCTTGAAGCGCGCCGAATCGATCACGACCACATAGGGCTTGCCCATGGCACGGGCGTCGGCCGTGGAGGTCTTGGAGAGCCGCAGGTCCGGGTTGGGCTGGGTGGTCACGGCGCGCACCACGCCACCGACGTCGTCCAGCGTAGGGGTATCGACATCCGGCGCGGGACCGCCGATTGGTGCCGAGCCACCCGGGTCAAGCGCCTGGATCGTGATCTCGCCGGTCGACTGACCCGCAGTCAGCTGCAGCTTCCAGGCACCGGGCGATGGGATGTCCATCGGCGCCACGAAGTAGTGCTGCCTCGCGCCTTCCGGGAGGATGGCCGCCGCCGTGACGGGTTGTCCGACGGGCGTCCCGTCGGACTGTGCGAGTTGCACGGACAACGGAAAGGACGCATCCAGCTTGGTGCCGTTGCTGTCCACCACCCGCAGGATGACCGGGTCGCCGGGCTCGGCCCAGATGCTGGTCGAGACGATCTCCGGGTAGAGCTGGACGGCGGCCGCGGCCGGCGTGGCGGGCGCCGACGATGTGGGCGCCGGGGTGGACGGTGCGGCCGATGGAGCGACCGGTGACGCGACCGGTGACGCGACAACCGCGGACGGTGCGGGTGAGACCGAAACCGCGGCAAGAGGCGGCGTCTCGGTGAGCAGCGCCTGCACGGCCTCGATCATCGGCTCCGCGGCCGTCCCGAACGGAAAGCGCGCCCGGAGCATCCCCTGCGCGTCGACGAGGAAGATGTCCGCGGTGTGCGCCATCGCGTACCCACCGGCGGATCCCTGCTCGATCTTGGCGTACTTCACGCCCCACTGGTCCGCGTTGCGGCGAACCTCGGCCGGCGTCCCGGACAGGCCGACGTACGCCTTGGGCAGGTACGTGAGATACGACTTCATTGCGGCGGCGTCATCGCGATCGGGGTCGATGGAGGTGAACACGGCCCGCGGTCCATCACCCACGGCGGCCAGGACCTCGTTCACGACACCTACCGTGACCGGGCAGACGTCGGGGCAGTGCGTGTAGCCGAAGAAGGCGAGCACCGGCCGTCCGCGCTGCGACGCGAGCGTGAACGGCTGTCCGTCCTGGTCCGTCAGCTCGAGCGGCGGGGCGGGGATGGCCTCCGCGTACGCGAAGCTGGCGGGATCCGCAGTGGGCGTCGCCGCGGCGCCGGCACCCGGAGCGTTCGCCGGCTGGCCGAGCAGCACGAGCGCCAGGAGCCCGACCGCGAGCAACGCGAGGAAGCCCAGCATCAGCCCGCCGCCGATGGCGGCGCGGCGGCTGAGCGGCGCGGTGTCGGAGGGTCGGTCGGTCATCGTGCGGTCAAGGTGGTGCGGCCTTGGGGTCGCGTCGAGGGACAGTCCGGGGGAAGGTACCCCGCCGCGCGCCAACGCGCAGCGGACGGCCCAGTCGGACGGGTGGAGCCGGTGTGGGCGTCCCGCGCGTCGCGTGAATGTCCCGCGCGCGACCCGGCTGCGAGCGCGGCTCCGGGCACGGGATGATACGGCCATGCAGTACGGCGTCGTCATCACCTCCGGCGATCCGCAGACCGCCGCCGACCTCGCCGCCGAGGCCGAGGCAGCCGGCTGGGACGGGGTCTTCACCTACGACGCGATCGCCATCGGCGACGGGGACATGTGGGACCCGTGGATCCTGCTGGCCGCGATGGCCGCCCGGACCGAGAGGATCCGGCTCGGGGCACTGGTCTTCGCGCCGTCGCGCCGGCGGCCGTGGAAGCTCGCGCGCGAGATCATCACGCTCGACCACCTCTCGAACGGGCGCCTGGTCGTGCCGGTCGGCCTCGGCGCGCTCGACGATGCGGGCTTCGGCAACGTGGGCGAACCCGTGGCAGCCCGGACGCGGGCCCGCCTGCTCGACGAGACCCTGGCAATCGTCGATGGCCTGCAGTCCGGCGAGCCGTTCGCGTTCGAGGGCGATCACTACCGGTTCGGACCGATGACGTTCCGCCCGCCGCCCGTGCAGCGGCCGCGGGTCCCTGTCTGGGTTGTGGGCGCGTGGCCACACGAGCGGTCGATGCGCCGGGCGATCCGCTGGGATGGGCTCGTGGTGCAGGCCCTGGGGCCAGACGGCAAGCCGTGGACAGGTCCGGACGTCCTCCCGGAGATCGTGGCGTGGGTCCGCGGGGCTCGCGCCGCCGCCGGTCTCAACGGTCCGTTCGAGATCGTCGTCGATGGGAGCACCCGCGCCGACGACCCGGTCGCCGCAGCAGCGATCGCCGGCGCGCACGAAGCGGCGGGGGCGACCTGGTGGACGGAGGCCGACTGGACGAATCTCGTCCCCGGACGCGCTCCGGGCGCGCATCCTGGCAGGTCCGCCGCGGGCCTGACACTGGACGCGCGACACCTCCGGGCCGCCGCAGCAGGTGGCCGAGGGTCACAGATTCGCACGTCCGGGCGGCCCGGGCCGGTTTCCGAGGATCCCCGGATCGGGGGTCCACGGGGCCCGGCCGCTCGACGCCGATCGGGGGCACCCTCGAACTATGCAGATCTCGATCCCGCGCCCGGCCGCCGGCCCCCTCCCCTTCGCCGGGCTCTCCACCTACGGCACCGGCGTGCTGTACGTCCTCGCGGCGGGCGTCGCGCTGGGCACCCTGGGCCCCGTCAGCAACGTCGCCTATGGCGCGGGCATGGGCAGCCCGACGTTCGCGGCCCTGCGCGCCACCGTCGGCGCCCTCGTGCTGCTGGCGCTCGCCGGCAGGGACGAGCGGCGTGTCAGCCTGCGCTCCCTCTCTCGCCACGAGCAGGCGCTGCTGGCGATGACCGCCGGTGCGCAGGCCTGCCTGTCGCTGGCGCTGTTCGCCGCGTACGGGGCGATGTCGGTCGCACTCGTGCTGGCGGTCTACTTCTCCTATCCGCTGCTGGTCTGCGCGGCATCGATCGCCCTTGGTCGCGAGCGGCTGACACCGGTCCGGACGGGCGCGCTGGTCCTGTCGCTGGCCGGGTTGCTCGTGGTGGTCCTCGGCCGATCGGGTCCAGGGATGCACGCGTCAGCGATGGGCCTCGCACTGGCGGCCGTGGCCGCGTGCTGCCAGGCGACCTACCTCGTGGCGTCGAGGAACGGGTTCACGCGGGTGCCCTCGACGCAGGCCGTGACGGTGATCCTGGTCGGCGCCGCGCTCGTCATCTGGGCGGTGGCGCTGCCCGTCGACGGCACGGCTGGGCGGCTGCTCACCTGGGTCTCGGACCCGGCCGCGTGGCTGGCGATCGTGTTCGCGGGAGTGGTGGGGGCCGGGCTCGCGAAGGTGTGGCTGTTGCGCGGCGTGCGCAGGGTGGGCGGCACGCGCTCGAGCGTCCTGATGCTCGTCGAGCCGATCACGGGCGTGGCGCTCGCCGCCGTGCTCCTTGGCCAGCCCTTCGGCGCTCCGGAGCTGCTCGGCGGCGCAGCGATCCTCGTGGGCGCCATGCTCGCCCAGCGGCCTGCGGCCGTGGCCGGGGCCGGGAGCTGAGGCACCCGAACGGGCTATAGCCAGGGACGCCCGCGCCCGCGACGCTTCGGGGCGTGAGTGTCGCCAGGACGCACCGCCGTCTCCTGCTCGCCGCGCTGGCGGGCGTGCTCATGCTGTCTGCGAGCGAGACGCCCCGGCCAACCCAGGCCCTCGTCGAACCGACATGCACGGTGGACGACACGCTCACGAGATACGGGGCCACGTCGGACTGGTACCGAAGCCTCCTGGACACGCGTCTTCGGCTGTCGAGGGCGTACGTGCCTGGGGACCTGGTCAGCGTCTCGCGCGCGGGCGTGTTCGGGTACGGACGGATCCGGCGCGTCGCGCTGGGCGACTTCGCCGCGATGGCCCGCGCCGCGAGGTCGGCGGGAGCGCCCTTCGCGATGCAGTCTGCATACCGGAGCTACGGCACGCAGATCTCCACATTCTGGGGCTGGGTGGGCACGATGGGCTACCGGCGGGCACTCCTTGCCTCGGCGCGGCCGGGCCACTCGGAACACCAGCTGGGAACGGCCGTGGATCTCAAGACGCCTGGCGGAGCGACGCCCTGGGCCTACGCGGACTGGGGCAGGACGAGGCCGGGTGCCTGGCTCGCCCGCAACAGCTGGCGCTATGGCTGGGTCCTCAGCTACCCGAGGGCCGGGAGCCCCGGGCAGACCTGCTACAAGTACGAGCCCTGGCACTTCCGCTACGTGGGGCGCACGCTGGCGGCCCAGATCCACGAGTCCGGGCTGACGCCGCGCGAGTGGCTGTGGCGCTCGGGCGCAACGGGGACCTGGACGGGCGGCGACCCGCTGCCCACGCCGAGTCCGACGGCCGAGCCGAGTCCGACGCCCACCGCCGAGCCGACACCCACCCCGGAGCAATCGCCGGCGCCGACGCCGACCGCCGAGCCGACGCCGACCGCCGAGCCGATAGCCACGCCCACCGGTGTGCCGACGCCGACCCCGACCCCAGCGGCGACACCGACTCCCGCGCCTGCGATCGAGCCCACGCCGACGCTCGAGGCCGCGACACCCTGACCTTCCGGCGCCTCCGTCCCAGGGGCCGTCGCCAGGCGCGCCCTAGTGTCCCGCCCCACTGATCCACGACCGGTTCAAGCGCGAACTCGGCGAGCGTGGACCGGTGACCGGAACCCGGTTTCGGGGACCGACCCGTGCGGCGGAGGGCTCGATCTGATGCAGAGGTGGATCAGAGCCCCTTTCCCACGGGGTCGGAGCCCCAAAGGGTTGCCCGGGGCGCCGTACGCCTACCGCAAGCGGGCGGAGAGCCTCCCGCGCCGCAGCCAGATCACCATCGCCACGAGGAAGCGCAGGATCAGCGACACCCCGTAGAGCGTGCACCAGATGCACACGGCGCCGATGACGAACAGCTGGAGCGAGAGGAAGTAGACCTCGAAGATCACGCCGATCAGCGACAGCCCGTAGTGGACGTCCAGGAGCTCGGGGCGATCGGTCCTGATCCAGGCCAGGGCCAGCGTCAGCAGGATCAGCGACAGGAGCACGCCGAAGAGAGCCACGGGGATGCCCCCGATCTTCGAGTACTCGCTCAGCGCCACCGTCTCGCAGCCCTTCACCGGCCCGCACACGGGCACGCCGCCACTCAGCTCCACGACGGACAGGTAGCTGGCGATGGCGAGGCCGATGACATCCAGGACCACGAGGATCCAGCCGGGGTGGATGCTGCGGATGCGGGCGGTGGCGGTCGTCATGGTCGCTCGATGGTTCCTGCGGGGGTTGAGGCAACGGGTTCCGCGAGATCCTACCGCGAACCGTCAATCGTGCCATCCGGGCCCTCGGTCCGGTCGCATCGGCTGCCAGCCGCGCCAACGACAGCCTCGCTCCGGCATCACGGCCTGCGCTGGCTGGGCGAATGGCCCCCATAGCGCGGTGCCGCCGGTCCCGAGCGAGCGCCGAGTGGCCCGTTGCGTTTGCCGCCGATCGCGGCGAACCTTGCCATGACACCGCCTATCGTCGGCGTCTCGTCACGCCCGAACCGATCCGAGGACCTCGATGACCGCCCTACCCCCGGCGAACGACACCGCCAACGACGACCTCCAGGAGCGCGAGCCGCTCGACGCCATCTTCAATCCGCGCTCCGTCGCGGTGGTCGGCGCGACCGAGAAGGAGGGCTCCGTCGGCCGGACCATCCTCTGGAACCTGCTCTCGTCGCCCTTCGGCGGCACCGTCTACCCGGTCAACCCCACCCGCCCGGCGATCCTGGGCGTGAAGGCCTACCCGTCGATCGGCGCCATCGGCGAGCCGGTAGACCTCGCGGTCATCGTCACTCCCGCCAAGACCGCCCCGGGGCTGGTCGAGGAGTGCGGCCAGGCCGGGATCAAGGGCGTGATCATCATCAGCGCCGGGTTCAAGGAGATCGGCCCCGAGGGCGTGGAGCTCGAGCGCCTGGTGCTCGAGGCCGCGCAGCGCCACGGCATCCGGCTGATCGGCCCGAACTGCCTCGGCATCATGAACCCCATCGGCCGGATGAACGCCACCTTCGCCGCCGACATCTGCAAGCCCGGCCGCGTCGGGTTCATCTCCCAGTCGGGCGCGCTGCTGACCGCAATCCTGGACTGGGCGGCCCACGAGAACGTCGGCTTCAGCTCCATCGTGAGCCTCGGCTCGATGCTGGACGTGGGCTGGGGGGACATCATCGACTACATGGGGAACGACCCCAACACGGACTCGATCGTCATCTACATGGAGACCATCGGCGACGCACGGGCGTTCCTGTCCGCGGCCCGCGAGGTGGCCCTGTCCAAGCCGATCATCGTCATCAAGCCCGGGCGCACCGTCGAGGCGGCCAAGGCGGCGGCCTCGCACACCGGCTCGCTCACCGGCTCGGACGACGTCCTGGACGCGGCGTTCCGCCGTGCCGGCGTGCTGCGCGTGGACTCGATCAGCGAGCTGTTCGAGGTCAGCGAGATCCTGGCCAAGCAGCCGCGACCCAGGGGCCGGCGCCTGTCCATCGTGACCAACGCCGGCGGACCGGGCGTCATCGCCACCGACGCGCTCATCGGGGGCGGCGGCGAGCTGTCCGAGATCAGCCCCGAGACCATGGAGGCGCTCAACGCCGTCCTGCCCACGGTCTGGAGCCACAACAACCCCATCGACATCATCGGGGACGCACCGCCCGACCGGTACGCGAAGGCACTGGAGATCGCCGCTACGGATCCCGAGACCGACGGCCTCCTCGTCATCCTCACGCCGCAGGCGATGACGGATCCGACGGCGACCGCGCGAGCCCTGGTCAAGTACGCGAAGATCGAGGGCAAGCCCGTCCTGGCCTCCTGGATGGGCGGCGAGGACGTCGCCGAGGGCGCGAAGATCCTGCGCGAGGCCGGCATCCCGACCTTCGCCTACCCGGACACCGCCTGTGTCCTGTTCAACCACCTCTGGCGCTACGACCACAACCTGCGCACCCTCTACGAGACGCCGCGGCTGCCGATCGCGCCCGAGCGCGGCGAGTTCCGCGAGGGGGTCGACCAGATCATCGCGGACGTCAGCGCCGAGGGCCGCACCCTGCTCACGGAGTACGAGAGCAAGAAGGTCCTGGCCGCGTACGGAATCCCGATCACGGACACCGAACTCGCCCAGACCGAGGACGATGCGGTCCGGGCCGCGGACGCCATGGGCTACCCGGTCGTCGCCAAGCTGCTGTCGCGGACGATCACCCACAAGACCGACGTCGGCGGCGTCATCCTCAACCTGCGCACCCCGGATGCCGTCCGCGAGGCCTTCGTCAAGATCCGGGACTCGGTCGCCGAGAAGGTCGGGGCGGAGCACTTCGAGGGCGTCACGATCCAGCCGATGATCAACTGGTCCGGCTACGAGCTGATCGTGGGCAGCAGCCCCGACCCGCAGTTTGGCCCAGTCCTGCTGTTCGGCATGGGCGGCCAGCTGGTCGAGGTCTTCAAGGATCGCGCCCTGGCCCTCCCGCCACTCAACACGACGCTCGCCCGGCAGCTCATCCGGGAGACGACGATCTCCCACGCGCTCAAGGGCGTCCGGGGGCGCAAGCCCATCGACAAGGACGCGCTCTCCTCGCTGCTCGTGCGGTTCAGCGAGCTCGTCGCGGAGCAGCCGCGCATCGCGGAGATCGACATCAACCCGCTGCTGGCGTCGCCGGAGCGGATCATCGCCCTTGACGCGCGCGTGGTCCTGCACCCGGCGGAGATCGCGGACGCGGACCTGCCGCGCTTCGCCATCCGCCCTTACCCGCACGAGTACGAGAATGAAGGCTGCACGGACGACGGCGTCCGGATGCTGATCCGGCCGGTCCGGCCCGAGGACGAGCCCACGCTCGCCCGCTTCCACGCCGGCCTGTCCACCCAGACCGTCGTCGCCCGCTACGGCATCGACCGGTCGCTGGCCGAGCGCACGTCGCACGACCGCCTCACGCGCATCTGCTTCGCGGACTACGACCGCCAGTTCGCGATCGTCGCCGAGGTGCTGAAGGACGACGCGGCGGCACCGGAGTTCGCCGCCATCGCCCGGGTGTCGCGCGTCCACGCGTCGGACGACCGGCACCTGACGATGACCGTGGCCGATGCCTGGCAGCGGCGCGGCGTTGGTGCGTGCCTGGTCCGGGCGTCCATCGCGGTCGCGAAGGGCGAGGGCGTCGCCAACCTGGTCTCGGAATTCAGCCCTCGGAACGCGCGCATGCGCGAGCTGCTCGAGGCGGAGGGCTTCACCTTCGAGGAGGGCGAGGGCGTCGTGGTGGCGACCCTCCCGATCAAGTAGTCCGGCGGGGGGTCGCGGGCCGGGGTTACCAGGCCCGGGTTCGCGGGCCTGCGACAGATCGGGCACGAAGCGGCGCTACGGTTCGGTAGCCGAACGCCTGCGCCGCTGGATGCCACCCTGCATTCCTTCGCGTGCCATACAGCGAACGGACGAGGGCCTGGGCAGGGGCTGTCCGCCGCTCAGCGGACCGTTGCACCGCCTCGTGGCGGGTGGGCGAGAAGGAGGTCCACTCGACGGGCAGTACGGCCGCGCCACTGACATCCACGGCGATCCGCGCAATCATGGCGTTCGATCCGCCGTGCCCATCGGCGGCCGAGGGGGATACGAAACAGGATGCCCAGCCGTCACCGGTCGCCGCGCGCTGCGATCCTGGCGCTGCTGATCGCCGGCCTCGTCCTGTCGGCGTTCGGCCCGGTGTCGCTGGGTCGTGAGATCCTCAGCGACGCCGTGGAGCCGTCCGCGCCCACGCTGGAGAACCCGGTCCCGGGCACCGATCCCACGCCGATACCGGACCCGACCCCCACCGTCCCGCCGGAACCGACGCCGACGCCGACCGACCGCGACGCCCACGCTGGACCCGACCCCGACTGCTGCTCCCACGGCGAGCCAGGAGCCCACGGCGAGCCCGGAGGCCACGGCCACCCTGACACCCACACCGGGACCGACCCCTACACCGGCGCCCACACCGACGCTGTCCGACTCGCTTCGCCTGGTCCGCCTGCCGGTCATCCGCGGCAACATCACGCCCAAGTCCGTGGTCGCGACCCAGACCGGCCTGTTCTTCGCCCAGAACATGATGTACCGGCACACGATGACCGTGTACGACCGCCGTGGCGCCCTCGTGAAGACGATCTCGGACCGGGTGACGCTATCGGATTACGGGTACCAGCGCTGGCCCCGGCCCGTGAACGGCGCGCCGGTCGAGGCCGCCGTGGCCCCGGACGGCCAGCACGTGTACGTCTCGCAGTACTCGATGTACGGCCCTGGCTTCGCCCACCCCGGCTGGGACACGGGCTGGGTGGACGATGTCATCGACCGCTCGTTCGTCTACGAGATCAGCACCAGCACCTTCCGCAAGACGCGTGTCTTCCGCGTCGGCCAGGTCCCCAAGGCCGTGGCGGTGAGCCCCGACGGCACGTGGCTCCTGGCCGGCAACTGGACGAACCGCGACGTCTCACTCGTCAACCTGCAGCTCGGCCGCGAGGTCCGGCGGATCGTGGTGGGTGGCAACCCGCGTGGCATCGTGTTCTCACCGGACTCCTCCAGGGTGTACCTCAGCGCGGAGTCCGGGCAGCGCGTCATGGTCTACACCTTCGCGACCGGCACGCTGCGGACGCTCATCCCCCTGCTTCCGGGCGAGCCGCGCCACCTCGTCATCGACAAGGCGGGCCGGTACCTCTATGCCTCGCTCAACAAGGGCGGCGGCGTGGTGAAGATCGACATCGGCCTGCGAAGGGTGGTGGACCGCGTCTCGACCGGCATCAACCCACGGACGATCGTGCTGGCGCCGGACGGCCGCAGCCTGTATGCCGTCAACTACGAGAGCCAGACGGTGGCCAAGGTGCGGACCCGGGACATGCTCGTGCTCCAGCGCCTCACGACCCGGGGTGTGCATCCGGTCGGCATCGACTACGACGCCGGGACCCGCACCTTGTGGGTCGCCTGCTACCGGGGCACGATCGAGCGCTTCGCCGACCGGTAGGTCAGCGACCAGCAGCTACGGGGCCGGCAGCTCCACGAGGAAGGTTGCGCCGCGGCCGGGCCCGTCGCTCTCGGCCCACGCGCTGCCGCCCATCGCCTCCGCGAGCGCCCGCACGATGGCCAGCCCGATCCCGGATCCGCCCGCCGCGCGGCTCCGCGCGGCATCGACCCGGTAGAAACGCTCGAACACCGCCTCGAGCTGGTCCGGCGCGAGCCCCGGTCCCTCGTCCGAGACGGAAGCACGGATCCTGCCCCCGCTGCGCACCACGGCGACCGTGATCCGCGACCCGTCCGGCGCGTGGCGCAGCGCGTTGGAGAGGTAGTTTGCCAGCACCTGCGCCAGCCGGTCGCGATCCGCCATCGCCACCACGCGTCCCGTGCCACTCGCCGCAGGCAGGTCCATCGTGATCGACCGCATGGCGGCCTGCGGTCCGAACTGCTCCCCCACCTCCCGGCCCACCTCGGCCACATCCACGGCATCGATGCGCAGCGGCAGCTGGTGCGCCTCCGCCCGCCACAGCTCGGACAGCTCGTTGACCATCCGGGTGAGGCGGGCCGTCTCGGCGCGCAGCAGGTGCCAGGTCTGCGCCGATGGCGTGACCACGCCGTCCTCCAGCCCCTCGAGATAGCCGTCCAGCGTGGTCAGCGGCGTCCGCAGCTCGTGCGCGACGTCACCCACCAGCTGGAGGCGCCGGCGCTCCGTGGCCTCCAGCGAGCCGGCCATGTCGTTGAACGAGGTCGCCAGCTCGCCCAGCTCGCCGGGCCCGTCCGCCGGCACGCGCTCCGCGTACTGTCCGCGCGCGATGCGTCGTGCGGCGTGCGCGAGGGTGGCGATCGGTCCGGCAATCCGGCCCGCCACCAGCAGGCTCACGACCGTGGCGGTGATCACGGCGATGACGGTCGCCGCGACGAGGGCCTGGCGCATCGCGTCGTCGAAGGCGACCAGCGTGGCCTGGCCCATGGCCTCGCCCATCGGGTCGCCGGGGAGGTGGCCCATCGCGTCGGTGAAGTAGCCCGGGCCGACCAGCGTGACGGCGATGGCGACGGTGCCGATGGCGGCCGCGATGACGAACAGGAACGCGATGAGCAGACGGGCACGCAGGGACCGGGGCATCAGGCTGCCTCGCGCACCCGATACCCGACGCCCCGAACCGTCTCCACGAAGCGCGGGCTGGCCGGCTCGTCACCCAGTTTGCGGCGGAGGTTGGCGATGTGGACGTCGACGAGGTGGTCGTCGCCCACGAACTCCGGTCCCCACAGCGCGCCCAGGAGCACCTGACGCGGGATCACGATGCCCGGTTCGCGCGCGAGCAGGGCCAGCAGGTTGAACTCGAGGGCCGTGAGGTCCACGGGCACGCCGTCCACCCGGACGAGGCGCCGTCCCTCGTCGATCTCCAGGCCTGCGGGTGCTGCGCCCGTCGGGCTCGATGCCTCGGCGCCGGTGCCCGATGCCGCCTGCCCGGAACGGGGTCGCCGAAGCAGGGCCTTGATCCGGGCGACGACCTCGCGTGGCGAGAAGGGCTTCACGAGGTAGTCGTCCGCGCCCACGGTGAGGCCCATGATCCGGTCGATCTCCTCGCCGCGGGCCGTGAGCATCAGCACGTAGGCATCGGAGAAGGTGCGCAACCGCCGGCAGACCTCGATCCCGTCGAGGCCGGGCAGCATCACGTCGAGGACGATGACGTCCGGGTCGAAATGAGCGGCGGCCTCGAGGGCGGCGATGCCGTCGCCAGCACTCTCGACGACCCAGCCCTCACGCTCGAGGTAGCCGGTGACCAACTCCACGATGGGGGGTTCGTCGTCGACGACGAGGATCCGGTGGGGACGCAGCTCCATGCGCGCAGTGTGCCACCTGCGAGCGAGGCGGCCCGAAAGCGGTGACCCGGGCGCCCGGAGGAGGCAGGCGCCCGGGGAACGCAGTGCTAGCGGCGCACGATGCCCGTGTACGTGTCGACGATCCCCCGTCGGGCTACCGACGCCCTCGAGGTAGCCGCCACCCGTCGCGCCGGCGTAGTCGCCAGTGCCACCGATGACGCGCCAGCCGCCGATCGTGCCTCCGCACACCCGACCCCACATCGGGCACGATGAGGCAATGACCGGCTACCGGACGCCGCATGAATGATCTCGGGAGCTGGGCGACAAGACGATGCTCGCGACCATCACCCTGGCCACGACCGAGGAGCCCATCGGGACCTGGCTCGGCTCGACGGCCGGCATGGTCGCAGCAGACGCGATCGCCATCGCCATCGGCGCGCTCATGGGCGCCCGCCTGCCGGAGCGAGCGATCAAGGTCTTCGCGGCCGGCGCGTTCGTCGTGTTCGGCGTGATCCTGATCGCCCAGGGCATCGGGCTGGGTGGCTAGATCGTCCCGTACCGCTGTTCGCTCGACGGTTGGCACCCGGTCGCGCTCTGGACCGGACGCCCGTCTCGACCCGGGCTCGTCGTGATCGCGAAATGGATCAGATCTGTCGTGCCCACACGGGGATCGGACGACCAAACCCGGGTTCAGGGTCTCCGGCCCAGCGTGGGAGGGCCGATCCTGATCCAGATGGCGATCAGGGCTCCGCGGACGGCGCCCGGATCCCGGATTCTCGACTGGCGGTCAGCGATCAGCGGATCGGGACACCAGCTGTGCGGCCCGCCGAGCAGAGCCGCGCGTCCCTACATCGAGGGGGTGTAGTCCGCCTTCAGGAAGGTCTCCGGGTCGTCGCCGAACTCCAGGAAGCAGCCTTTGCCGCAGAACCCGTACTCGCGGCCGCCGTGCTCGCGGACGAGGCCCTTGGTGCGCGCCTGGTCCATGTCGACGGTCATGCCACAGACGGGGTCCTCGTTGGCGGCGATCGTGCGCGGCTCGGTCATGGTCGTCTCCTCATCGTTGGCAGCTCAGTGTGCTGGAGCGAGCGTCTCGGCAGACTCGGCCGGGGGGTCAGCTCCGGTCGACGGGCGAACCCGCCTCGCCGTCCACGATCGTGATGGTGCCACCGTACATCCCCATCGAGCACGTGTACGCAAGCGTGCCCGGGTTCATCGCCGGCAGCTCGATCACGTTGTCACCCTTCTGGAGCGTCATCTCGATCCCGAGTTCGGGGACCACCAGGAACGCGGCGCAGGAGCGCGATGACGCGGACTCGATCGTCCAGCGGGTGGGGATGCCTGCGGCGATCACGGCGTTGGCTGGCAGGTATCCGTCCACCTCCTGGTAGGTGCGGAGATCCTGGTAGCCCGCGGTCTCGCCGATCCCGGCACCTGGGGCAGAGCCCGTGGCTGGCTCGTTCGCCACGGACGACGCGCCGGTGGACGTCGCGGCGGCCGCGCTGGCGCCGAAGGGCGCGAGGTTGACACCCGCCAGCCGCAGGCCCGCACCGGCGTTGACGACCGCGAACCCCAGCACCACCACGCCCACGAGTCGCAGCAGCGTCGGCCGCGCGCGGCTCGGCACCACGACCGGGAGGCCGGCAAGGACCAGGAGTCCCGGCGCCGTCCCGATGGCGAACGCGGCCATCAGCATGGCGGCGGTCGCCGGCGATCCCGTCGAGAGGGCATAGATCTGGACGGCCTGCGTGAAGCCACAGGGCATGAAGAAGGAGAGGGCACCGAGGCCCGCGGCGCGCACGTCCGAGTACCCGCCCGCGTCCGCGTCCGCGAGTCCGAGGCTCCGGGCGAGCGACGGCGGCAGCGTGGGCGACCAGGTGGCCACGCGCGGGGACAGTCCGGTCAGCCGCGCCCCGACCAGCGTCATCACCACCGCGGCCGCGATCATCAGCGCCGCAGTCATGGCCGGGGGCATCGTGAGGCTGGCGCCGATGGCGCCCAGGAGTGCACCGAACGCGGCGTAGCCGGCGATCCGCCCACCCATGAACATCAGCGCCGGCCGCATCTGCGCCGCCAGGCCTTGCTCCGGGAGCCCGGCGCGGGTCCCGCGCGCCTGGTACGACGCCGACAACGCGAGCACGAGCCCGCCGACGAGCGCCATGCAGGTCGAGACGCCGGCCGCCAGGCCGAGCAGCAGCGCGACCAGGAGCCCGCCCTGGGCAAGATCGCCGGTCCGGTTCGCGAGCTCGGCGACGCCAGTCACCTGGGCGATCAGCGCGATCGCGGCGATCAGCGCCACGCCGGCCGCGGCCGTGATCCACACGGAGGGATCCCGCTCCAGCCATGGCGTCGTCCCGATCTCGTAGCCGGCCTTGTTGATCGCCCCGGCGATGGCGGTCTGCGGGACGGGCGCGCTGCTCTCGATCTCGACGCGGCCCCGCGTGGAGGATGCAGCGACGCGCGTGACACCCGGCAGAAGGCCCACTTGGCGCTCGATCCGGACCTCGCACGAGCGGCAGGTCATGCCGGCCACGGGGACGGTCGTGATGGTGGCCGGCGGCAGGGACGAGGTGGGGATCTGCCCCTGCGGCGTCTTGGGGTTGGCCGTCCCGCGGTGGCCGGTGCGCGCCTGTCGGCGAGCGACCGCGATGCGATGCAGCTCATCCGCGTCGATGTCGGGGGGGACGACATGCGACGCGGACACGCTGCGGGACGGCTGACGGGACATCGGGGACGCGGCTCCTGTCATGACCGGCGGGGAGACCGGTGCGGAGAGTGTGCCAAGGACCCTTGCGGATGCCCATGGAGCCGACGCCCAAGGGTTCCTCAAGATCAGGTCAAGTCGGGTGGGCTTCGCGTGGCGGCCTGCAGGGCCGACGCCGCGTCGCCTCCGGGATCTCTGGCCTATCCTTCGGGTACCGCCCGCACCACGAGGGAACCCCGATGATCGCCGACCAGCCTGCCAAGCTCCTCATCGCACAGATCGCGAGCGAGTTCTCCGCCCACCAGACCTACATGGGCATCTCGCTCTACTTCGCCCGTCAGAGCCTCAACGGCTGGGCCAAGTTCTTCCATGACCAGTCCACCGAGGAAGCCGAACACGGCGGGAAGATCATCGAATACCTCATCGACAACGACGTCGAATTCAGCCTCCCGCAGATCGGCGGCGCCCCCACGGTCTACGGGTCCGCCCGTGAGGCGGTCGAGGTCGCCCAGGCGAGCGAGGCCAAGGTCACCGCGCAGTTCGAGGCACTGGCCAACGCCGCTCGCGACGCGAAGGACAACCGGACCCTCCAGTTCGTCCAGTGGTTCATCGCGGAGCAGGTGGAGGAGGAGCGCACCATGGCGGCGCTCCTGGACCTCATCGACAGCGGAATGAACCTGTTCCAGGCTGAGGCGCTGCTCGACGGGATCGCGGGCGAGTAGCCGGGTCCCCGACCCCGCCTGGAATTGGACCTTCCGCGGCCGAGCACCGGGCTTGCGCTCGTGACCCCCGAGGCGTTCGAACGCCACCTTCGCGACCTCGAGGCGAGTGATGCCTTTCGGGCGTGGTGCGCATCACCCGGGCAGACGGCGAGCTGTTCGCCGGGGCGTACGGCTTCGCCAGCCGGGCGTGGCAGGTGCCCAACACGCTGGCCGTGCGCTTCGACACCGCCTCGATCACCAAGCTGTTCACCGCCGTCGCAGTGCTCCAGCAGGTGGATCTCGCCCGGCTCGACCTGCAGACCCGGGCGGTCGGAATACCTCGAGTTGCAGGGCACGGCCATCTCCCCGACGGTCGACCTCGGCCAACTGCTGAACCACACCTCCGGCATCGGGGATG
The DNA here is from genome assembly GCA_963754485.1 of uncultured Chloroflexia bacterium. Classification (GTDB taxonomy): domain Bacteria; phylum Chloroflexota; class Limnocylindria; order Limnocylindrales; family CSP1-4; genus CAIXZV01. The sequence goes on from CAVWFY010000008.1 coordinate 21,421, forward strand.
ATGCCGACGAGGAGAACGGCGAGGACTACGCCGACCTGTGGGTCGACCGGCCAAACTACTCGGTCGCCAGGCGGTCGACTTCCTGCCGCAGTTCGCCCACCGCCCGGCCAATTTCCCGCCCGGGGAGGGCTGCCGCTACTGCAACTGCGGCTACGTCCTGCTCGGCCTGATGCTCGAGAAAGCGAGCGGGATGGGCTACCGCGACTCGTCCGGCAGGACGTCTTCGCGCCGGGCCGGGATGGCCGGACTCGGACTTCTTCAGCATGGCCGGGTCAACGAACGTGGCCGAGGGCGCCGATCCCATCCGCGACGAAGGCGGGCACGATCACCGGCTGGAAGCGGAACATCTACTCCTACCCGCCGATCGGCACGCCCGACGGCGGGGCGCACGTCACCGCCGCGGACCTGGACCGCTTCATGCGCGCGGTGCAGGACGGCCGGCTGCTCTCGGCCGAGCTGCACCGCCGCCTTCTTCACCCCGCAGGTCCGGCACCGCGTGCGGGACAGGTGGGAGGAGCAGTACGGCCCGGGCCCGTGGTTCCACGTCGAGCGACGACGGGCAGGTCGTGTTCTCGAGAAGGAGGGCGAGAACGCCGGAGTGAGCGGTCTCGTCCGCCATTACCCGGCGCGCGACCTGACCGTGGTCATGCTGTGCGAACATGCGAGGACGGCGTCTGGGAGCAGATCCGCGTGGCGCACGAGATGGTGGTCGCAGGCGCCTTCCGCTGACCCTAAGGTCCGGCGGGCGGGCGGGCGGCCCGCTGCGCCATCACCACGGATCGAATGGTCGGGGCGGTGGGATTTCGAACCCACAACCTCGTGCTCCCAAAGCACGTGCGCGACCGTTGCGCCACGCCCCGACAGGATTTCGTGCTCAGGAAGCGCATGTGCTTCGCGAGCGACACCCCGAAGAGTAGCCTACGGCGCTTGAAGCGCACGATGCGTGCCTGCGGGAGGGCAGCCTAGGCCCCTCGTGGTCGCCGGTCCGGGGCCCTTCGCCTCTCGACACTCCGGCGCGTCACGATCATCGTTGCCGCCAGCAAGACACGTCGATGCGTGGCCCATACCAAGGGCCGCCGGACCCCGCCGAGCCACCGATCGGCCGCACCGGAAGGGCGTTCCCGGCGACACCCTGTAGCAGATCTGCTCCCGGACGCATCTATAGGGCATGAACGGTCAGGTGATGGGCAGTCCGAGGGTCGTCACCACGGTCGAGCTCGCGGGGGCCGGCGACGAGGCGGCCTTCGCCCAGCTGGTGGCGACCTATCACGCCGACATGGCCCGGGTCGCGTTTGTCGCCTGTGGCGACAGGGACCTGGCCGAGGACGCGGTCCAGGCGGCTTGGCTCGTCGCCTGGCGCAAGCTCCACTCGCTGCGGGACCCGGATCGGGTCCGCCCATGGCTCCTCTCGGTGACCGCCAACGAGGCCCGCCAGATCGTCCGCCGGCGCCGCGGTCCGGTCATCGAGATCGATGTCGAGGCGGCCGGCGATCCCCGCGGCGACCCGTCGGACGGTATCGAGCGCCTCGACCTCCGCCGGGCGCTGGCGCACCTCTCCGCCGACGACCGAGCCCTGCTCGCCATGCACTACCTCGTCGACCTCAGCTCGGACGAGCTCGGGGCGGCCGTCGGCACGTCGCCGTCGACCGCCCGCACGCGGCTGTCACGGGCCGTCGACCGCCTCAGGAAGGAGCTCAGCGATGGCTGAGCGCGATCGCTTCGAGACTTATCTCGGCGAGGCCCTCAGCGCCTACGCGGAAGACGCGCCGACGCAGGTCCGTCCGACGGAGATCGCCCGGCACTTCGCCACGACGTATCCCCACGGGCGAACCGCGTTCGGCTCGTGGCGCTTCGCTGGCGTCCCGCGTATCGCCTGGCTCGTGCTGCTGGCGGTCCTGCTCGTCGCGCTGGTCGGCGGGGCGCTCCTCGTCGGCTCGCGGCCGCCGCAGGAGCTCCCGGCTGTGGTGCTGCCGGTGGGCCAGGTGTTCGAATGTCCGCCCGGATCGACGCCCGACGCGCCCGGACCGGTCGACCAGGCCCGGCCGCCCGCCGGCGTCTCGTCGGGCCCGATCGTCTACGACCGGGCCGCGGGAAGGATCGTGCTCCTGACTTGGCCGGCACTCGAGACGTGGACGTTCGACGTCTGCTCGAACACGTGGACGCAGATGCAGTCGGGATCGGGCCCCGACACCGGGCTTGCGCTCGTGTATGACCCAAGGGCAGACCTCACCATTGGCGTCGATGTCGGCGAGGACCGAGTGTTCCCGGATCGACACGCCTGGGCGTACGACCTCGACGCCAACACCTGGACGAGGCGGGGGCCCGCGCCCGACCACGTCGTGTGGCTGGGGTATGAATCGGCCTCCGGTCAGATCGTGGCTTGGGCGGCAGGAGGCAGCAACGAACCTGGCACGATTTGGACGTATGACGTGGACTCCGACACGTGGGCTGCGGTCGGGGCTCTCGAGGTTCTGGGCGGCTTCATGTGGGGCCACCCGGTCGATCTCCTCGCCTACGACGCCTCCGTCGACCGCGTTGTCGCCACCGTGTTGTCGGGCGAACGGACCCGGCTCTTCGATGTGCGCACGGGCAGGGTCGTCGACGCGCAGGCCCTTGGGCCGCAGGCCGCCCTGGATTGTTACTTCATGATTCGACTGTACTGCGGCGTTGCGCAGCCCGCCGGCGCAGCCATCACCTACGACGAGCGCTCCGAGCGGGTGGTCGTGTTCATCGCGGGCCACATGTTCGCGTACGACGCCGTCAAGGATCGATGGGACACGCTCTCCGGAGACCCTGGGCTGGGCGCGCCGGGCCGGGAGGGCAGCTCGATGGCGTACGACCCGGTGAACCAACGGCTCGTTGTTTACACAGGCGAACTGAGTGGCCGCGATGACGCCGTCGGTGACGCCGTCCTGGCCTTCGACACGATGACCCGCGAGTGGACCCTCCTCGTCGGGCCGGCCGAGGTGCAGCCTACGCCGACCCCTTGAACCGATCGGCCGGCCCGCGAGAGCGTCCCGAAGGAGATGGGGAATGAACGCACGCGGCCCGGGTTGCCGGGTCCTCGTCGGCCTGGCCTCTCTGGCGGTGCTGGCCGGGTGCGCCTCGGGCGCGAGCCCGACTCCGGTCTCGGCGACGCCCACCCCGATCGTCACCCCTTCGCCAACGCCCAAGCCGACCGCCGTCCCGACCCCCTCCCCGACCCCGGCGGCGGTCTCTCACGGGCCGGTCACCGTGGTCACCGGAACCGGCAGGTGCCCGGTCCTGAACCCGGTCTGGACGACCGATCCCGATGGCACCCAGCACCTCCGGGATCTGCCCGTCGAGTGCATCGAGGACAACAACGATGCCCGCGTGAGCGGCACCCACACCGCGACCTGGAACATGGATCTGTGGTCCGATGCAGCCGGTGTCCAATGGGGCACGGCGCGTCTCGAGAATGCCGGGGGTGCCTGGGAGGGCCCGCTCTCGGGTGTCTACTCAGCCGAGCGCGGGGACACCATCATGATCTGGTACACGGGAACCGGCGGGTACCGCGGGCTGGCCTACTTCGAGCAGTGGACAGGCCAGGAACCCTGGAGGATCGAGGGCCAGATCTTCCCCTGCAACGCCCCAACGCCGTAGGCGGATGCCGCGACCGGACCGGGAGAAGGAGGGGGCAACCGTGTCCGCCTTCGTGCTCGCTTAGCCGCTAGTAGTCGGTGCCTACGCCGCTCGGCCCGCCACGCTCAGGACCCCCGACCCTGCGCCGCATGGGCCCCAGCGGCTCCCAAAGCACGTGCGCCACCGTTGCGCCACGCCCCGACGAGTTTCACGCTCAGGAAGCGCATGTGCTTCCTGAGCCGCACCTCGAAGAGTAGCCCACGGCCCTCTCCACTCCGGGGGGACTCGAGGCCGCGGCATTCTCCGGAACCGCCGAGACGCGCATCGAGCCAGCAGCACGCGACCGGACAGGCGTCGATCCGGTTCCACCTGAACGCAGGCGCGCGGCAGCAACAGATTCAACTGCGTCGCGTCTCACGCTCACGAAGGGAGAGGGGGACGACATGACCAGGATGCGGTTCGGACAGATCGGTGGCGTGCTCGTGGTGGGCGGTAGCATCGCGTGTCTGGTCGCCATGACGATCATCGTCGCCGGCGACAACGCCGGCAGCGGCCTGTACAGCCTCGCGCTGACCATCGCTCTCCCGGCCGTCGCCCTGATCGCTCTCGGCGCCCTGGTCCTTGGGGTAGCCGGACCGCGTCCCTTTGACGGCCGGACGATCCGGATCGGCTTCGGGATGCTGGGCGCCGGGTTCCTGTGCTACCTGGCGGCGAATGTCATCCCGGCGCCCGGCGTCTCGAACAACCTCCAGAGCTGGCCGCACATCATCGGGTTGCTCGGCGGCGCGCTGGCCATGGCCGTCGGTGTGCTCGTCACGGGACTCGCGCTCGCGCGGTCTCCGGGTCCGCTGCGCGTGGCGGGAATGCTGCTCGTGGCAGGCTTGCTGCTCCTTCCGTTTGCAGCGATCGTCTCGAACATGTCAATGGAGGGCCAGCCGTTCCCGATCGGGGGCGCCCTCGAAGTGCTCGGCTTCGCCGGGGTGTGCCTTGGTGTCGCGGGCATCGGTGCGCTTGCGATTACCGGCGACCGATCGATCGCGGCGGCGGCAGGATGACCGGACCCTGGGCTCGATAGACCTTGGCACCGGCTACGGCAGATGATCGTGCTTCGTCATGCCCCGCTATCGACATAGCCGGGTAGATCCTCGGATCCCCAGGTGCGCGGCCGGTCATCGACCGGGCGCAGGACGATGAACGCGATGACCACCCAGAGCAGCAGGAACATCACGGCGGCCGGCTGCCCCCAATCCAGCGCCTCGACGATGATCACCCACATCGCGGGCCCCACGATGGCCCCGAACCGTCCGACCATCGAGTACAGGCCGAAGAACTGACCGTAGTAGCGCGGCGGGGCCAGGCGCGCCATGAGTGGCCTGTCGGACGCCCAGAGCCCCGCAAGCGCAACGCCCACCGCCGCGCCGGCCGGGTAGATCAGCCAGGATGGCAGACGCAGCACGGGGATCGCCGCCACGAGCGTGAAGATCGCCATCCAGCCCACCAGCACGACGTCCAGCGTCCGCTTGGGGCCGACCCGGTCAACGACCCGGCCCCACACGAGACCGGCCGGGATCGCGGCCACGATGCTGATGATCGCGACCCTCTCCGCATCCACTTTCGGCATTGCCAGCGACCCGGTCGCGTACAGCACCACCATGACGATCAGCGTGTTGGCGGCATCGGCGTAGAACATGCGCCCGACCAGGAACGGGAGCAGGCCCCGGTACCGGCGTGCCTGCCGGGCCGTCGCCGCCAGCTGCGAGAACGCCAGCGGCGCCACGCGCCACGAGAGCGGCGGCGCCACCCGCGGTCGCTCGCGCACGAGGAAGAACGCCGGGAGCGCGAACACGAGGAACCCGATGGCGATGCCGCGGAACACCGCGACGTGGTCCTCGACCGCGGCCGACTCGCTCCTGCCGTCCAGCAGCACGGTGCCGATGACGAACGCCAGCAGGGAGCCCAGGTACCCAACGCCGACGCCGATGCCACCGATCCGCCCGCGATTCTCCTCGGTGCTGACCTCCGGGAGCAGCGAGTCGTAGAAGATGAGACCCGCCTGGAAGCAGACGACCGCCACCACGAACAGGACGAACGAGAGTCCCTGCGTGGCCTGGGCGAGGAAGAAGGTCGCGCCGACGCACAGGACGGTGGAGACCACGAGGAACGGGAGGCGGCGGGCCGCCTGATCGGTGATGGCGCCGAGGATCGGTGCCAGGACGAAGACGATCGCCGCGGACACGGCGGCGAGCACTCCGACGGGGACGTCGGCGTCATTCCCATACCCGAATGCGTACTTCACCAGCCCTGGGAAGTAGAGGGTGACGACGCCGAGGCTGAAGCAGGTGTTCGCCAGATCGTAGAGGACCCAGCTCGCGACGCTTCGGCGCGGGATGTCTCGCGCGGACGGGTCCGCGTCGACGCCGAGGACGGAGACCGCTGGGGGCGATTGGGCAGCCACGTCAGTCAGCTCCCACCGGCTCCGCAGGCCAGCGCCGCAGGACGGCGAACAGGACGACCAGGCTGCCAGCGATGCCCAGCCAGTCGATGCCGCCCCAGGCAGCGCTCGCCACGGCTGCCACCAGGGTGGGCGCGTGGATGGTCAGCGACGAGATGCCCACGCCGAGGAACGTCCACACGGCGCCGCCCACCAGGAACGGCGCATACACGATGCCCAGCCCGCCGTAGACGACGAGGATCACCGCCGCTACCGTCACCCATCGGCGGCGGTGTCGGTGTTGCTTCCTGGAGGCGTCCGCCTCGCTCGCCGTCCTGCCCCGGGGCGCCGGTGTCGGGGTCGGCGGGTCGTCAGGCGCTGTGGTATCGACCGTCCCGGGGAACCCGGCAACACCCCCGGCCACCCACTCCGCAAGCCGTGACATACGCATCTCGGGCTACCTCACGGGACGCGTTGACAGTCGATCTTGACATGCCTTGCTGGTGGCCCGGCTCTGGACCGGGCGGCTGGCGGCTCTGACCCGCAGTATGCGGCCTTGCCGCCGGCCGAGGACCTGAGATGCGGTTCGGGCAGATCGGCGGCGTGCTCGTGGTGGGCGGTGGCGTCGCGTGCCTGATCGCCACCTCCTGCGATCGGTCTCTCAGGCGGCTCGCCGGAACGGGACGTCCGCGACCAGGATCCCGGGATGGCCGGTCAGCGCGTCACGGATCCGGTGCGCGTTCTGGTTGAACAGGAGGCGCTCCCACCAGTGGCGGATGATCCGCTCCGGGACGAGCACGATGGTCACGGTGTCGGGGTCGCGGGCCGCCAGCATCTCCAGGTAGCGGATCAGGGGCTGGATCAGCTCCCGGTACGGGGATTCGAGCACCAGCAGCTCGACACCGGGGACCTGCCGGTGGAAGCGCAGCCGGAGCTCCGCGGCGCGCTCCGGATCGTCGGTGACGTGCACCGCGACGACGTCGTCCGACATGGTCAGGCCGAACTTGATGGCCTGGATCGCGTCGCGGCGCAGATCGGGCAGTGGGACGACCACGCGCTGGCGTCGGCTCGGGGCGGTGATCTCGGACTCCGGGCGGACGAACAGGTCGCGCTCCGCGCTCCGGTATGCACGCCGGATGAACAGCATCACGGCGACCATGACGGGCACGATCACGATGACGATCCAGGCGCCGAGGCCGAACTTGGCGATCGCGAAGACGACGGCCACGATGCCGGTTGCGGTTGCCCCAAACCCGTTGATGATCGCGCTGCGCCGCCACCCCGGGCCGCGTTCGCCGAGCCAGTGGCGGACCATGCCGGCCTGGGACAGGGTGAACGCGGTGAAGACCCCGATGGCGTACAGGGGGATCAGCGCCTCCACGCGACCGCGGAAGGCGACGACCACGAGGATCGCGGTCAGCGCCAGCACCACGATCCCGGCGTTGAACGCGAGGCGCTCGCCGCGGTAGGCGAACCGGCGCGGCATGAACCCATCCTTGGCGAGGATCGAGGCGAGGCGCGGGAAGTCCGCGAAGCTCGTCTGCGCCGCGAGCACGAGGATGCCCATGGTCGAGAACATCAGCACGTAGTAGATCGCCGTCTGGCCGAACACGGCCTCGCCGATCTGCGAGAGCACGGACACGTGCTCGCTGGGCACCGCGCCGCTCACGGTGGCGAGATACGAAATGCCGAGGAACACGACGCCCAGCACGACCGCCATCGTCACCATCGTCGTCTGGGCGTTCTTCCACTCAGGGGGCTTGAAGGCCGGCGTGCCGTTGCTGATCGCCTCGGTTCCCGTCATCGCGGAGCAGCCGTCGGCGAACGCCCGCATCAGGAGCAGCAGGCTGATGGTCTCCACGGGGACCCTGATGGCCTCGACGCCCGTGACCTGCGGCGGCTGGCCCATCGCCGTCCTCGCCAGGCCCACGCCCACGAGCAGCAGGACACTGCCGAGAAAGATGTACGTCGGCAGCGCGAAGATCGTCCCGCTCTCCTTCATGCCGCGCAGGTTCACGGCCATCACCATGAGGATGGCGACGACGATGAGCGGGACGGTGATGCCCTGGAGGGCTGGGAGTGCGGACGCGAGGTTGAACACGCCGGCCGACACGCTGACGGACACGGTGAGGACGTAGTCGGTCAGGAGCGCAGCCGCGGCGACCAGTCCCGGGATCGTGCCCAGGTTCTGGTGGGCGACGATGTAGCTGCCGCCACCCTGCGGGTACGCTCGGATGGTCTGGCGGTACGAGAACGTAACCAGGAACAGCAGCCCGACGATCAGGAACGAGATCGGCATCAGGTACGAGAACGCTACCGTGCCGAGCGCCAGCAGCGTGAACATGCTCGCCTCGGTTGCGTATGCGACCGAACTCATCACGTCGCTGCTGAAGACCGCCAGCGCCTTCCACTTCGGCAGGCGCTGCTCCAGCTCCTCGTGCGTTGACAGGACGCGCCCGAACGCGAGGCGCCTCGCACCGAACCCCAGGCGCGCGGCCCGGCGCTGCGGCTCGATGGCGGCGGCCTTGGCAACGATCGTGCCCTCCGCGCCGAGCCGGAAGTAGCGGGCCTCGGGACGGGCGACGACGGCGCGGGTGTCGCCCGGCTTCCGCCCGCGCTTGACGTGGGTCGCGCTCACGCCCCCTTCGAGCGTGCTCATCGCCGCCGTACAACGATGCCGAGCGACTCGCCATCTCTGACAGGCTCGAGAACGATCTCGACGCCACAGCGCTCGGCATCCGGCTCGAACACGGCCGCGATCCGGTCTGCATTCGGAATCCCCGACACGGCAACCCGAGGGTAGTGACCCCGCGCCACAAGCTCAATCGCGGCTGCGACCTGCCCCCACGCCCGCAGGCCCACTGCCGGCTCGACTGCGATGACCATCCGATCTGCTTCCATCCCAAGGCCGGGCGGCGCCACGGAACTGCTGGCAGGCCGCTTCGGCACACCCTCAACGTAGGTCTGGGCCCCAAGAGGGATCGGGGGGTCTGCGGCCGCGTGGTGCTCAACAAGCGCTCAACACGCGCTGCACGCACGCGCGACCGCCGGGTCAGTGGACCGGATCTGCCTCGCGAACGCGATAGCCGACGCCGGGCTCGGCTTCGACCAGGTTGCGGGCCTCACCGCCCGGATCGGCAGCGGCAAGCTTGCGCCGCAGTCGCGACACGTAGACGTGGAGGTAGTGACCCTCCTCGCTGTACGCCGTGCCCCAGACCGCGCGCAGGAGCCTCCCGCGAGTGAGGAGGCGGCCCGGCGAGGCCAGCATCTGCTTGAGGAGCTCGTACTCGCGGGGCGTAAGGTCGAGCTCCGCGCCACGCACGGTGACGACCCGCCTCACCGGGTCCAGGGTGATCGAGCCGTTGCGAAGGATCCCGGCGGGCTCCACGGCCGCGCCACCCGAGCGTCGCAGGAGGGCAGCGATCCGCGCTCGCACCTCGCCGATGCCAAACGGCTTCGTCACGTAGTCGTCTGCGCCGCTCTCGAGGGCCGCGATCTTGTCGGCCTCCTGCCCGCGCGCCGAGAGCACCAGGATGGGCGTCGCCGCCTCACGACGAACCCGCCGGATGATGGCGATGCCATCGATGTCCGGCAGGCCGAGATCGAGCACGATGAGGTCGGGGCGCCCGGCATCCAGCGCGCGCGACGCGGATGCCCCGTCAGGTGCCTCGTGCACCTCGTAGCCGTGATCGACGAGGTTCGCTGCGACGGCCTTCCGGGTCACCTCGTCGTCCTCGACGAGGAGGAGGCGGGCGCCACTCACGGCCGCTCCTCCGGGGCAGCCGGGAGGCGGATCCGGATGCCCAGCCCGCCCATCGGGCTCGTCTCGGCCACGATCGTGCCGCCCATGGCTTCCACGAACCCCCGGGCGATCGCGAGTCCCATCCCGATCCCGCGGTGAGCAGACGTCTGCTCCGGGTGGACCCGGTAGAACCGGTCGAACAGGTGCGCCATGGCAGCAGGGGGGACCCCCAAGCCGGCGTCGTCGATCTCGACGAGCAGCCACCCGACCTCGGTCATGCGGGCGCGGATGCGGATGCGCGTCGCGGCCGGTGTGTGGGCGACGGCGTTGTCGATCACGTTGCCCAGGGCGACGTCGAACAGGACGGCGTCGACCATCACGGGCGCCAGGTCGTCGGGGATATCGGTTTCGATCGCACGAGAGCTTCTGGCGGCCGGGTGAAGGCGGAGCACCGTCTCCACCAGCTCGACGAGCTCGTATGGTCGAAGGTCCGGCCGGAGCGCGCCCGCCTGGATCCTGCCCATGTCCAGCAGGCCGTTCACGAGGCTGCCGAGGCGCGCCGCCTCGGAGTCGATCGCCCCCGCGGTCGCGCGCACGACCGCTGGCTCGGACTCCGCGGCGGCGTCGGCGAGACCGCCCGCGAGCGCCCGGATGCTGGCGACTGGCGTGCGGAGATCGTGCGAAACGGAGTCGAGGATCGCGGCCCGCAGGGCGTCGCTCTGGCGCGCCACTTCGGCCGCGGTCAGCTCGGCACGGAGTTCGTCGCGCCGGAGCGCGATGCCCAGCTGATCCGCCGCGAGCGCCAGCAGCCGCCGTGCGCCGCGACCCGGCTGCGGATCGCCCACCTGCCGCGTGGCGTGGATCCATCCAGCGTCGCCCGCGGCGGCCCGGATCGCCACGACATAGTGCTGCGGGCCGTCATCGGGCACCGGCTCGCCCTCGGCGTGGAGGCGGAGCCAGTCCGAGTCCGTGTCCCCGGTCGAGCGCATCAGCGTCCAAGGGCTGGCCGGGCGATCGGGGACGTCCGATCCCGCCCATGCGGCCACGCCCCCGTCGATCCGGGTCACCCACACGGCCTCCATCTCGGCATCGACCAGCAGCCGCAGCGCGATCTCGGCCGCGGCCTCTTCGAAGCTGGTCGTCATGGCCACGTCGCGGCTCATCGCCACGAGGGCGACTCCCTCGCGCGCGCGCCGGTCGGCCTCCTCGGCCCGGTCCCGGAGCAGGCCCGTGAGCCGGCCGATGACCACGCCCACGATGAGGAACAGCAGCAGGCTCAGCCACTCTGCCGGGTCGGATACCTGGAACGTGAACCGTGGCGCCGTGAACAGGAAGTTGTAGGCGAGGAAGCCCGCGAACGAGGTGCCGATCGCTGCCCAGGTCCCGAACAGCGCCGCGGCGATCACGACCGGGATCAGGTACACGGGCGAGGCGTCGGCCACACCGACCCATTGCTCGAGCACGGCAGCCGCAACGGTCGCCAGCAGGAAGGAGATGGCGACCGCTCCGCCCCTCAGCGCGTTCGAGCCCGAGCGGGCCTCCTCCGATCCTGCCATCTGCTGCGCGCCCACTTCGTGCTGGTGAAGCCCCTGCTGCTCGGAATCGGCGAACACGCCGATCAGCTCGGCCGGCCTTTGACGGGTCGACCCTACACCACTTGCGCCGCCCCGGCGCCCGAGTGGCACTCGAGGGGTGGCTCTCCGTCCGCGTTGGCGAGCGCGAGATCAACGTCATGCAGGCCGGTGAGCACTTCGGCGAGATCGGCGCCATCGACCGGGGCCGGGACTTCAGCTACGGCCGCACCGCGACCGTGATCGCCTTGGAGCCCGCGCGGGTCATCGCCGTCCCCGGCTCAGCGCTTCGCGAGCTGATGGCCGAGGCCCCGGGGGTGGACCGCGCGATCCGCCAGATGGCACAGGCGAGGCTCCTGAACCGCTGACGCTACGGCAGACGGACCCGGCGGGTCCAGGGAACCATGCTCGCCAAGTTCGATGCGGGCGATACTGGGCCATGCCCTCCTCATCGCTCGCCACAGGTCACCGACGGCTGACCGCGATGCGCCTGATCTCCCAGCAGATCGCGGTAAGCGAGCGCGCGACGGCTGGCCAGATCGTCCGCTCCATGCTGGCGATCCAGGGACAGGACCTCCCGGGCGCGCGGTGGTCCATTGGCCTGCGGGGCGGCGGGATCACCGACGACGACGTAGGCGCGGCCTTCGACGCGGGCGACATCGTGAGGTCCTGGCCGATGCGCGGCACCCTGCACGTCGCGGCCGCCGAAGACATCGGCTGGATGCTGGAACTCATGGCGTCCCGCGTGACCCGAGCGAGCGCCACTCGCCGCGCAGCGCTCGGGATCACCGGGGAGGACCTCGAGCTGGCGCGCAATGCGGCGGTCGCGGCGCTCGGCGGGCGTCGCGCCCTGTCACGCGAGGCGCTCCTGACCGCGATCGCCGCAAGCGGCATCGTGATCGACGGCCAGCGTGCCTACCACCTCCTGGGACATCTCGCCCAGACCGGGACCCTCGTGCTGGGTCCCATCATCGGCAAGCAGCAGGCCTTCGTGCTGCTCGAGGAGTGGGTGCCGACGCCGCGGCGGCTCGGGCGCGAGGAGGCCCTGGGCGAACTTGCCGGCCGCTACTTCCGGAGCCACGGGCCAGCCACGGAGCGTGACCTGGCGCGCTGGTCCGGCCTGCCGCTCGGCGACGTGCGCCTCGGGATGGCACTGTGCGAGAACGGCCTGGCTCGGCTGGAGATCGGCGGGATCGCCTACCACCTGGCTCCGGAGGTCCTCGATACCGTCCCGGCTGCCTATCCCGAACCTTCGGTACCGGACGTTCGCCTGCTGCCGGGGTTCGACGAGTTCCTGCTCGGCTACGGGGATCGAAGCGCCGCTCTGGCCCCGGAGCATGCCGCGGCCGTGGTCCCCGGTAGCAACGGGATGTTCCTGCCAACGATCGTGATCGATGGAGAGGTAGTGGGCACCTGGAAGCGGACCACCAGGACCCGCGAAGTGGTGATCGGCCTGTCGCCGTTCCACCCGCTTGGGGACTCAACGAGCGAGGGGCTTGCGAGCGCCGCCATGGCGTACGGCGCGTTTCTGGGCAAGCCTGCCCGGATCGGCTGACGACCGGCGCGGTCGAAGCGCGGTCGAAGCCCACCACGGCAACGTCACGGGACGCGGGCGAACTGCGTGGTCGTCGTGGCCTCACGGGCACTTGCCACGATCTGCGGCCTTACGCGTCTTCCAGTGGAACACGGTTCGAGCGGGGCTGGAGGCACGAGATGCACGGTCGGCTGTGTGCCCAACACGCCCGACCCGCAGACGGCGCTCGAGGCCGCCGGCGCGATGGAGGCCTGGGTGGGGATGCTCGAGGCGCACGCCGACATTGCCCCGTACCGGCCGGCCTCGGTGACGCAGTGTCCGGGGGCGCCCATCAGCCCGTAGCTCCCGAGGTCGCGTGCCTCAGGACACCAATTGCGCTCAGGGCGACGGCCCCCTTCGCACGTCCTCTGCCAGGCGTTCCGGGTCCAGCAGCACGACCTCGTCGCGCGACGTGTCGATCAGGCCCTCGACATGCAGCTGGTGGAGGTTCCGCGTGACCACCTCGCGAACGGATCCGATCGTATCCGCGAGCTCCTGCTGGCTCGCCCGCACCACGAGGGATCGCCCGGGCCCGGGGTCCGCGAGCAGGAGGAGCTGGCGGACGAGACGCTGGCGGACCGGCAGGAACGCCTGATCCGAGAGGTCCGCGAGCACCTCGTGCAGCTGCCGCGTGAGCTCTTCCGCGCATGCGCTCGCGACGCCCGGGTCGCTTGCCAGCAGGGCTCTCATCGTGTCGACCCGCAAGGCCATGACCAATGAGCTGGTCATGGCCTGGATGGTCATCGGCGCGGGGCCACCGATCACGAGCACGAGCCCGGCCACGTCGCCGCTCCGCGCGTAGCGAGCCGTGACCTGCCGCCCGTCCGCGGACGTGAGGAACACCCGCAGGAGCCCCTTGACCACCACGATGAGGCGCGGGCTCTCCTCGTCGCGGTAGACGACCGAGCCGGCAGGCAGGTTGATCCGGATGGCTTCTGCCCGAAGGCGTTCGGCCGCGTGGTGCGGGAGCTCGGCGAGGAACCCCTTGTCGAGCCCCCAGAGAGCCGGCTCCGCGTTCGATCGTTCCATCATCCTGGCCACACGCGGTGGCACCCACGGCGTACCGGTCAAGGCTAGCGCGAACCCCGGTCATCCCCAAGTGCCGGAAGACGCCAACCGTCGGCGGGGAGTGTGACCCAGGTCACGACGGGGCTCCACGCGCGTCACCGACATCCCACGGCAGGGGCGCCAGTCTGGACAGGTGCTGGCGTCGCAGATGCGCCGCGGCACAGGAGAAGGACAAGGACAGCCATGGCCGTCACCGAGCGGGAGATCACATCGGTCCATGCGCTCGACTACCGAATCGAGCAGCTGGCGATCAACGAGCACCCGGAGGCCCACCTCACGGACGTCCTCGATCGGCTCAGCGAGCTGGGCAAGGAAGGCTGGCGCGTCGCCAGCGTCGACCTGACCCACCATCCGTCGTACTCGCCGGCGGCCCAGCCGGGCACGCAACTTCCCGTGCTCCTCGAGAAGCCGAGGGACGTCGCCCGGCCCGTGGAGTACCGCATCGAGCGGATGCCATTCCAGGAGCATCCCGAGGCCCACCTCTCGGAGCTCCTCGGGCGGCTCTCCGAGCTGGGCAACCAGGGCTGGTCCGTCGTCAGCGTCGACATGACCCACCACCCGTCGTACTCGCCGGCTGCGCAGCCCAACACGCCGCTGCCGGTCCTGCTGCAGCGCGAGATCTGAAGCGGGCGTCGACGACCTGATCGTTCGGCGCACCGGCGAACGGGGTCGGTCAACCGGCCCCGTTCGTTCGCGGCGTCGGTGGGGATGCCTACCGCTCCAGGACCGGCGCGCCGACACCTCATCCCTTGCGGGTCAGCTGGATCCTACGAGGCCTCGACGAGACTCCGCAGCAGCGGCGCCATGCGCGCCGCAGCCCGCGACCGGTGCGAGATCGCGTGCTTCTCCGCAGCCGACCACTGGCCGAGCGTCCGGCCACCGGGCGGCTCCCCGGGCGGCTCGAACAGGGGGTCGTAGCCAAAGCCACCGTCACCACGCAGCCCGGTGGCGATCCGCCCGCGGCAGGTCCCGCGCCGGGCCAGGATCCGGAGCCCACCGCGCGGACCGGCTGCGCCGGGGAGCGCTAGTGCCAGGACGCATACATAGCGCGCGCCACGGCGCTCGGCCGGCAGGCCGACGAGCTCACGCAGCAGCTTCGCGTTGTTGTCGGCGTCGGTGGCGTCCGGGCCGGCGTAGCGGCGGGTGAAGACGCCCGGGCCGCCACCCAGCGCTTCGACCTCCAGGCCGGAGTCGTCCGCGAGCGTGGGCAGGCCGGAGCGCGCCGCGTAGTAGCGCGCCTTGATCCGCGCGTTGGTCTCGAACGTGAGGCCAGTCTCGTCGGGCTCGCCGTCGATACCCAGGTCGTCGGGCGAGAGCAGCTCCACGCCCGACGGTAGGTCGAGCAGCTCCGCAAGCTCGCGCAGCTTGTGCCGGGAACGGGTAGCGACGAGCAGCCGCATGGGGACCATAGGGCTCGTGACTCGCCTCCGAGTCACTGGTCCAGGTTCCACGAGGATCTCGACCCTGATCGCGTCGAATCCGCGGGCGAGCCATGAGGCGACCGCGCGCTGGTGACTCCAGGCCGAGTCAGGTGAGGCGCGGCGAGGGTCGCACCGGGCGCGGCGGGGATCGGGCCAGGCGCCACGCCCGCTACCGCCGCACCGTGGCGATCGCCTTCGACTGAGCCTCGAACAGCCGGCCCAGGCCAACGTTGGCGAGATCCAGGAGCTGGTCCAGGGACGGGCGGTCGAACGGCTTGCCCTCGGCCGTGCCCTGGAGCTCCACGTAGGCGCCCGCGTCGGTGCCCACCACGTTGAAGTCCACCTCGGCGCGGGAGTCCTCGGAGTAGTCCAGGTCGAGGAGGTGCACGCCGTCGATGATCCCGACGCTGACCGCCGCCACGTGCCCGACGAGGTGGCGCTCCATGCCGTAGGTGATGAGGGCCGCGGCCAGGGCGACGTACCCGCCGGTGATCGACGCCGTCCGCGTGCCACCGTCGGCGACGATGACGTCGCAGTCGACGGTGACGGTGCGCTCTCCCAAGCGCGACAGGTCCACGACGCCCCGAAGGGACCGCCCCACCAGGCGCTGGATCTCGTGGGTCCGGCCGCCGACCTTGCCCCTCGCACTCTCGCGCTCGGAGCGTTCCGCGGTGGCCCGCGGCAGCATCTCGTAGGTGCCCGTCACCCAGCCCGTGCCCTTGCCGCGCAGGTGCGGCGGGACCCGGTCCTCGATGGTCGCCGCACACAGCACCTGGGTGTCGCCGAAGCGGATGATGCACGACCCCTCGGCCCACTTCTGGACCCCGAGCGTGATCTCGATCGGGCGGATGTCGTTGGGCCCGCGCCCGTCCGCGCGCAGGTACGGTCGGTTGCCGATGCTCATGCCGTTGCCTCCCCGCGCTCGAACGCCTTGGCGGCGTCCCAGAGCGCATCCAGCTCCTCGAAGGAGCAGTCACGGAGGGCCACGCCGCGAGCCGCGGCCGAGCGCTCCACGTGCCGGAACCTCCGGCGGAACTTGTCGTTGGCGGAACGTAGGGCCGACTCCACCTCAAGACCGGTCTTGCGGCCGACGTTGACGAGGACGAACAGCAGGTCACCGAGCTCCTCGGCCCGGTGGGCCTGGTCCTCGGCCTCGGCCAGCTCCCGGACCTCCTCGCTGACCTTGTCGAGGACACCGTCGATGGACGGCCAGTCATAGCCGAGGTTCGCGGCCCGCTCCTGCATCTCCTGGCTGGCGGCCAGGGCCGGCAGCGACCTGCTGATGCCGTCGAGCGCGCTCTTGGGCGCGTCGTTTCCGTCGCGGTCCGCGGCCGCGGCTCGCTCGCCCTGCTTGATCCGCTCCCACTGCCGGTTGACATCGGATGCGGTCCTGGCCTCGGACTCGCCGAAGACGTGCGGGTGGCGGCGGACGATCTTGGTGGCGATGGCCGTCCAGACGTCGGTCATGTCGAACACGCCATCCTCCGCGGCAAGCTGCGCATGGAGGACAACCTGGAGCAGTAGGTCGCCGAGCTCGCCCGCGAGCTCGGGCGTGGCGCCGAACTCGAGCGCGTCGTAGACCTCGTACGCCTCTTCCAAGAGGTGGTTCCGCAGCGACTGGTGTGTCTGCTCGCGGTCCCAGGGGCAGCCGTCGGGCGCACGGAGCCGGTCCGAGATGGCAGGCATGCCCCACGGAGAGGCAGCGTTCGCGACCGGCGCGAGCGGACCGAGGTAGAGCGGACCTGCGAGGTCGATCGCGGCCAATCCCTCGATCGTGGTCCCCTCAATCGCCCCGAACCGGCCGATGGGGTGGTCCGGCGGATAGAGGCGGCGCAGGACCGCAAGCGGGTCGCGGCCGCCCGCGCCGTGGCGGCCAGGCAGGGCGGCGGGAACCGCGTCGAGTGCCGGTTGGGCAACCCGGAGGCGCGCCCCGGGCACGACGAGGACGGGGAGCGACGGCTCGACGGGCGTCGCGACCAGCCGCTCCGCGACGACGATGGCGAAGCCGGCTGCCGGATCCAGGCCCCAGCGCACCCGGGCCTCGGTGAGGAGCGCGTCCAGCATCGGCCCGCCCGCTCCGCGCTGCGTCAGCTCGCCTGGCCGCTGATGGCGTCGTCCCGGCTGATGTCGAACCCGGCCTTCTGCTTCGAGTACCACAGCGAGAAGGCGGAGCCCTCGAGTGCCGCCCGCTGCTCGGCGTCGGGCTCGCGCGTCTCCTCGCGACCTACGAGGAACAGGTAGATGCCCTCCTCTGGGACCACGTACGGGTCGGACACCTGGCCCACGGGGGCGGCGAAGATCGCCGCCTCCTTGGCCTCGTCGACTTGGCCCTTGCCGATCCAGCCGATGGAGCCGCCCTCGGCAGCCTCGGCGTTGTCCGAGTTGTCGCGCGCGGCATCGGCGAAGGTGAGGGTTCCGGCGTCGATGTCGGCCGTGAGCTTGTCGGCCCACTCGGCGTCCGTCGGGCCGTGCATCACCTGGATCACGTGCCAGCCGAACTCCGTCTTGACCGGATCCAGGAGCTGGCCAGGCTGAAGGCCGGGCTTGAAGATCGCGTCGGCGAAGCCCTGGGCGAGCTGGTCGTCCGTGGAGAAGTACGGCAGCTTGCCACCGGTGGTCACGGCGGAGTCCTCGTCGCTCTCGGCGCGCGCGATCGCGTCGAACTGCGTCGGGTCCGTCTTGAGCTTCTCCCAGGTGGCCTTGGCCTCGACCTCGGCCTTGGCCCAGGCAGGATCCTCGTCCGGAAGGGGGGTGTCAGGCCGCGGCGTGTCGTTGGGCGAGTAGAGGATGTGGCGGACGCGGATCGCGGATGGGCCGGTCTCGCTGGAGCCGTACTGCATGAAGATCTCCGACACCTCGCGCTGCGGGCCCGGGACCAGGCGTCCGGCCAGGATCGCGTCGCTCAGCTTGGCCCGGGTCACGTCTCGGCCGAGCGCGGCGCGGAAGTCATCGAGGCTGATGCCCGCGTCGGTGATCTGGCTGGCCAAGGTCGCGTCCACGACCGGGGCGACGATCTCCGTCACGCGGCCGATGCGGAAGCTCCCGTCGGCGCCTTCGACCACCCCAGTGGGGGCGTCCTTGGAGGCCGCCAGCAGTCCCGCGAGGAAGGCCGCGTCGAGCGTCGCGTCCTTGTCGATGAAGCCGAGGTCGCCCGCCTGCTCCTTGCTCGCGTCGGTGGACACGGACTTGGCGATGGTCTCCCAGTCCTTGCCGGCCTTCAGGTCGGCGAGCGCCTGGTCAGCCTTGGCCCTGGCCGCAGCGATGGCCTGGTCGGTGGGCTCCGACGCGCCGTCGGCCAGCTCGGGCGCCACCTCGATCATCCACGCGCGGCGAAGTTCGGGAGTCGTGGCCTCCTCGGCAAGCGCGGTGTCGACGTCCGCTGGCGTGACGGTCACGCCCTGGCTCGCCGCAAGCTCGGCCTGGATGGTGCCGTCGACCAGCTGCTCGAGCGAGAGCGGGTCGATCTGCTGCACGCGCTGGTCGAGGAAGGCGTTCCGGCTCTCGGCGTCCGCGGCGCTGATCTGGCCCGCCGCGAGCAGGGTTCGGATTCGGCGCTTCTGGTAGTCGGCACGAAACTCGTTGATCGCGACCTGCTTGCTCCAGGCGTCCTTGGTGATCGTCTGACCGTTGACCGTGCCCGCGGCGGACAGGTGGTCGTTATACCAGGAGACCCCCCACGCGATGAGCAGGAGCAGGAGGGCGGCAACGATGGTGAGCCCGAAGCCGATGTTGAGCAGCGTCGCGCGGCGTTCGCGTTCATCCCAGGTTTTGGAGTGCGTCGTGGACCGGGGGCGTGAGGTCATGTCGTCGGAAGTTCCTCGTGGTGTGAAGGTCGCCGCCGGGACCGTTTGACTCGGACCGGCGCACGGCGCGGGGCGGATGGTACCGCATGCGCGCGCGAGGCCCGCGCGACGGGGCCCGTGCTACCCTCCCGGCCGTGACTTCCAGATCCGAGGTGCCCTCCTCGTTCCGGTCGTCGTCGGTACGCCCCGGACCGCTGGCCCTGATCCGCCTCGGCATCACGGAGACCCTGGCCCGCCGACGCCTGATCGCCTACCTCGTCCGCGCCGACCTCAAGAAGAAGGGCGCGGACACGCTGCTGGGCAACATCTGGTGGGTGATCGACCCGCTCCTCCAGATGGCCATCTACTGGCTCCTGGTGGGGGTGATCCTCGGTCGCGGCAAGTACGAGGACTATCCGCTCTTCATCTTCGCGGCGATCCTGCCCTGGAAGTGGCTGGACTCCACGGTCAAGGACGGTGTCCGCGCCGTGACCGGCCATGAACGGCTGATCAAGCAGATCTACTTTCCCAAGCTCGTCCTGCCGCTCGCTGCATCGGTGTCGGGCGTGGCCAACTTCGCATTCGGCCTGGTCCCGCTGTTCGCCCTCATGTTCCTGTTCTATCCGGACCGCGTGTCCTGGTGGCTGCTGCTGATCCCGGTCATCGGCGTGGTCCAGCTGCTGTTCTCGACCGGCCTGGCGATCCTGGTGTCCGGGGTCAACGTGTTCTACCGGGACGTCGGCAACCTCTCGCGGCACCTGATGCGCTTCTGGTTCTACCTCTCGCCCACGCTCTACGGCATGGACATGGTGGCCCAGATCGCCGAAACCCATCCGACGATCGGGCCCTTTGTCTCGGCCTGGTTCAAGCTCAACCCGATGACCTACATCCTGACCGCGTACCGCGACGTCATCTACTACGGCACGGCACCCGACTGGGCCAGCCTCCTGGTGATCGCGGTCGTCTCGATCGTGATCCTCGCCCTCTCGATCCTGTTCTTCAAGCGGGTCGAACCCAGCTTCGCGAAGGTCCTGTGAGCGAGCCGGGCATGACCGATGAGCTGGTGGCGATCGAGGCCACGAACCTGGGTGTCCGGTACAGCCTGCGCCTGACGAGGAAGAACACGGTCAAGACCTCGGTCGTGCAGCGCGTGCGGCGGAGCGGCGACACGACGTTCTGGGCCCTGCGCAACGTGTCGTTCGCCGTCCGCCACGGGGAGTCGCTGGGCGTCATCGGGCCCAACGGCGCCGGCAAGAGCACGCTGCTCCAGGTGCTGGCCGGGATCCTCACGCCCTCGGAGGGCGACGTGGCGCTGAACGGCCACATCTCGAGCCTGCTGACGCTGGGGGTCGGCTTCGACGAGGACCTGACCGGGACCGACAACATCCGCCTGGCCGGCGCATTCATGGGAATCGATCACAAGGTCGTCGAGGAGAAGTTGCCGGGGATCGTCAATTACGCGGACCTGGGCGAGTTCATCGATGCCCCAATCAAGACGTACTCATCGGGGATGCGGGCACGGCTGGGTTTCTCGATCGCGACGTCCGTGGAGCCGGACATCCTGCTGCTCGACGAGGTCCTCTCGACCGGCGATGCGGCGTTCCGCGAGAAGTCCAAGCAGCGCGTGGGCGAACTCGTCCAGGAGGCGAAGGCGATCGTGCTCGTCACCCACGACATGAACTGGGTCCTGGAGTACTGCAATCGCGCGATGCTGATCGAGAAGGGCCACATCGCGGCGGAGGGTTCCCCCGCCGACGTGGTCAGGGAGCACCAGGAGCGATCCGCCGAGCGACGAGCGGCCGCGCAGGCGGCCGGGGTGTTCTCGACCGCCAAGCCGGTGCCGAAGAAGCGGCGCTAGTCCGTCTACCGCCGCTCGCGCAGGACCTTCGCCACCGCGGACACGAAGCCGATCGCAAGACCGGCGACGAGCGCGCCCCGCCAGTCCAGGACTGGCCGGACATCACCCTCCACCTTGGCGGCGATCATCACCAGCACGCCGGTGGGCCGTGTGACGGTGACCCGCTGGGCGATCAGGGTCCGGACGATGCCCTGCCCCACGGTGGCCTCGCGCGCGACCACGCTGCCGGCGAACCCCTGGGACACGTGCAGGTCGCCGGCGAGCGCCGCCCCGACGCTGCCGAACTCCACGCCGATCCGCTCGGCCCGCGCCGCGCCCACGCCGCCCCACTGGACCCGGACCTCCTCGGCCTCGAGCGCGCCAATGCCGCCCATCCGCACCTCGACGGTCCCGGCCTTCATCGCGTCGATACCACCCCGTTCGACGCGAATCGTGGACGCGTCAGCCGGTGCCCGGGTCCCAGCGAAGACGGGTGTGGCGAGGGGTACTGCGATGGGCGCTGCGGCGGGTTCGGCCACGGGCTCGGCGAGGGGCTCGGCGACAGGCCCCGGCTCCGGTACGGCCTCGACCGCGGCGGCGCCAAGGGCCGTGATGGCATCGGTCGTGCTGCCAGCTTCGGCGGCGGCCTCGGCGGCGGCGGCGGCCTCGGCGTCGGCGGCCTCAACCTCGGCGATAGCAGCCTTCGCGACCGTCTCCCCCGCGACCTCCCCCTTCGCGACCTCCGGGGAGGGTGGCGTGCGGTTGCGCTTCTTGCTCCGGGGCGTCTCGTCGCTCATCGCGGACCTCTGACTATGGCGCGGCAGGTCGTGGGAGCGTAGCGCACCCGCCGCTGTGCGCCCACGGCCGGACGTCCCGATCGGCCTGTCACCCACGCCTGACGTATGCTCCCGCCGGACGGGACCGTCGCGTGGCACCCGGGCGCCGCGCCACTCCCTGGCGTGCTGGAGATCTGCATGCAGCCGACCACGTCGAACCTGGAGCCCGCGTGAGCCGAAGCGTCCTCGCCGTGATCGGCGCGCTCGCGCTCGCCATCGGGGTTGCTGCGTGCGCCGACGCAGGCATCCCCAGCCAGCCGTCGACCCCGGATTCCGTCGCCGTCGCTCCGTCATCGGCCGCTGGCCCAACCTCCGGGGCCGCGTCGTCCGCGGGTCCCTCGGGCGCACCTTCGCCCGCGCCTACGCCTACGCCCACGCCGGTGCCAACGCCCACGCCCGAACCCACGCCGGTCCTCGTGCCGGCGCCGCTCACCGGTGCCCCGGTCACCGAGGATGTTGCCGCGCGCCACGTCATCGCCGTGATGATCGATGACATCTCCGTGGCGCGACCGCAGTCCGGGCTCTCACAGGCAGACGTGGTGTGGCACGCCCCGGCCGAGGGTGGCATCCCGCGCTACATGGCGCTGTTCCAGTCTGTCGGGCCCACGTCGGTGGGGCCCATCCGCAGCTCGCGCCTGTACTACATCGCCTGGGCCGCGGAGTGGAAGTCGGTCTACGTGCACGCGGGCGGATCACCCCAGGCCCTGGCGCTGCTCCGGACGTCGCAGGGCATGGGCAAGGCGGTCTACAACGCCGACCAGTTCCGCTGGAGCCAGTACCTCTACCGCGTCGACTACCGCTACGCACCCCACAACGTCTACAGCGACGCGAAGAACCTCCAGAAGCTGTCCAAACGGGTCGGCGCGAAACCGGTTCCGGGGCAGGATCCCGTGTGGGTGTTCGCCTCCGACGCGCCCCTCGAGGAGCGACCCGAGGGCGGCAAGATCATCGTCCCCTACTACGCCAACAAGATCACCTACAGCTATGACCGCACAACCAACACCTACAAGCGCAGCGTCTCGGTCGAGGGCAAGCAGTTCGACGCCGGCACCAAGCCGAAGACGCGGATCGCGCCCAAGAACGTCGTCGTCATGCGCGTGCCGTTCGTGCCGCTGGGCGACAGGAAGAGGCGCCTCGACGGCCAGGTCGTCGGAAGCGGGACCGCCTGGGTCTCCACCAACGGCAAGACGGTCAAGGGCACCTGGCGCAAGAAGAGCTTCACCTCGCCCACCCGGTTCTACGGGCCGGATGGGAAGCAGCTCCCGCTGACGATCGGGCAGACGTTCATCCAGGTCGTGCCAAAGTCCACCAAGATCACGATCCAGCCCGGCAAGATGGCGGCGCCCGCCCCCGCATCCCCAGCGGCGTCCCCGTCGGCGTCGACGGCTCCCTAGACCCGGGGCACCGGCGCTCCGGTGGCGTGGATCATGCCGCCGGCCGAACCGGGCCGCGGCCACGCAGCTCGTCCCAACGGAGGCCGACAACCACGAACAACGCCTCCACGATGATCCGGCGGCTCATCTTGGACTGGCCGAGTCGCCGGTCCCGGAAGATGATCGGGACCTCCACGACCCGCGCGCCGAGGCGCGAGGCCCGGTAGGTCATCTCGATCTGGAAGACGTACCCGCCGGCGCGGACGCCCTCGAACGGCAGGCCCGCGAGGGTGGGCGCCCGCCAGGCCTTGAAGCCGCCGGTCAGGTCGTGGGGTGCGAGCCCCAGGACGATCCGCGCGAAGGTGGACCCGCCGCGTGAGACGAACCTGCGGAACAGCCCCCAGTCCTCCACGCCGCCTCCCTTCACGTAGCGCGACCCGATCACGAGGTCGGCCTCGCCCCCCGCGATCGGGGCGATCAGGGCGGGCAGCACCGCGGGGTCATGTGACCAGTCCGCGTCCATCTGGATCACGATGGTCGCGCCACCGGCGAGCGCCACGCCGAACCCGTCGAGGTACGCACGCCCAAGCCCCTGCTTGGCCAAGCGGTGCCGCACGCGGATCCGTGCGTCCGCCGCGGCCAGCTCCTCCGCGATCTCGCCGGTCCCGTCCGGCGAGGAGTCGTCAACCACCAGTAAGGTGGCGCCGGGGAGGGCTTCGAGGATCGCCGCCGAGATCGCGGCCAGGTTCTCGCGCTCGTTGAACGTGGGCAGCACGACCCAGGCGCCGGCGCCGGCGCTGGGTGCCACGGTGGGATCGGGCAGGTCGTTCACGTGCGACAAGTGTACGAGGCGCACCTCACGGGGCGCCGATGATGATCGCGATCGTCGTGGAGTTGGCGCCGCCTGCGGTGTCCGTCGCCACGACCTTCACGCTCCCGGTGCCGGCAGGCCCGGTTCTCACGGTGAAGGTGGCCTTGTAGCTCCCGTCGGCGAGACGCGTCGCGGAGACCTTCACGCCGGCGTGTCCCGGCTGCTTGAACGTGACCGTGGGGCGGCCCGCCAGCGGCTCGATGGCGACGAAGCGGATCGTGAGCGCCTTGCCGGGGGCCACCGTCGTCGCCGATGGCGTGACCGCGAAGCCCGCCGCCCAGACCGACCGCTCCAGCACCTGCGTGCCGAGGCTGGATCGCACCGTCAGGCGCGCGGCGTACCGGCCCTGGGGCACGAAGGTCCCGTCCGAGAGCCGCCCGTTCCACGTCCAGCTGCGGGCGCCCGCATCCTGCGCCCGTCGGTCCCAGATCGTGCGGACGAGCGTTCCGCCCGCGTCGTAGAGGCCCAGCGTCGTGGTGGCGGAGCGGGTCAGGCGCCAGGAGAGACCGGCGGTCGGCCGGATGCTGTCGCCATCCTGCGGGAAGAAGCTGCGCGACCAGCGCAGGCTCCCGGCGGTGCGGTCCACGACGAGTGGGATGGACGCGGAGCGACGGTTGCCGGCCGCGTCCTTGAGCGAGACCTTGAAGGTGTACCTGCCGTCGCTCGCGGCGGCCCCGGACGCCTTGCGGCCGTTCCACGTCCCGGCCCACCTGGTGAGCGACGTGATCGTCCAGGAGCGGACGAGCCTGGTGCCCCGGTAGATCCGCGCCGTGCCCGTGCCCTTCTCGTTGGCCGACCAGGAGAGGGCGGTCGTGTCGGCGGCCGCGTCGCCGTTCGGGGAGAAGACGGACGGGGTGGCCTTCGGTGCGACCGCGGGTCCCGCCGTGTCCACGGTCACGACCCAGCTGCGCACTGCGGGGTTGCCGGCGTCGTCGTACCCGGCCAGCGCCACGGTGTAACGCCCGTCGGGCACCCGCGCGCCGGAATTGTCGGTCCCCGCCCAGGTGAGCGCCGCCGTGGTGCCGGTGCCCGCTGCGGACCGGACGACCGTGCCCGTGCCGTTGGTCACGTGGGCGCTCCAGCGGGTGGCACCGGTCGCGGTCATGACGAGCCTTGTCCGGTCCAGGACACCGTCGCCGTTGGGCGAGATGAGCATGGCGCCTGCCGAGGCCGAGGCGACCTTGGGCGGCACGGTGTCGATGGTGACGGCGTAGCGCGCGATCTGGGCTGCGGTCGTGGGGCGCACGGACGGCGCGCTGAAGGTTCGGCTGCCGTCCACGCCCACCAGCTGGAGGACGTACTGGCCGTCCGGGAGGCGGCTGCCGCCCGCCCGCCCGTTCCAGTCGAAGACCCGCGCGCCCGCGGCAAGCTGGGGCACGGGCGTCGAGCCTACGAGCGACCCGTCCGGCCGGTAGACCTTGAGCACGAGGCTGTCCATCGCGACGGTGCTGGTCCAGCGGAGCCGCAGGTCATCCTTCGAGCCGTCCCCGTCCGGCGAGTGGGAGCGCGAAGCACGAGCCGCCGTCGTCGTGCCCAGGGCGGAGCCGTCGGGCCCGAAGTCCAGGCCGACGAGCCCGGCGTCCACCCGGGTGCTGTTTGGCGCGCGGTACGCGGTCACGTGGGTCTTGCCGGACGACGCGGTGGCGACCCAGACGCCCCGCTCGACGAAGGTGACCGGGTTCCACTCCCTGATGGGCTGGGTGACCTCGTACCACGTAGCGCCGTCCTGGCTCACCGGGCCACGCGTGACGGCCACGATCGTGCCCGCGTCCAGGGTTCCGAGCCGGGCGGCCGAGGTGTCGGGGCCGGTCCGGTAGGAGAGACCGTCTGTGACCACGCGCCCGAACCCACCACTTGCCAGCGGCGGCGTCGGGTCCCAGGTGGAGGTTGTGTTGAAGACGCCCGTGTTGCCCTTGCTGTCCCGGGCCCGGACGCGGAACGCGTAGCCCGTGCCGTCCCTGCCCAACCAGACCTCGGAGGTGGCCCCGGTCCCGCTCAACCAGGTGGTCCAGGCGCCGCCGTTGACGGACACCTGGACGTCGTAGCTCACGACGCGGCTCACGTCCTCGGCCGCCCATGTGACCAAGAAGCCCTCATCGGCCTGGGCGGTCGAGAGCAGCCTGATGCCGGCCTGGGGGGCGGACTTGTCCACGAGAAACGACTCTGCGATCGCCCGGTTGAGCTCCGGGTGGCCGCCGTCATAGCCCAGGGCCCACATGCCGGCACCCCGCAGGCCGTACTCGTTCACCATCCCCAGGCGCAGCTTGAGCGACGCGCCGTCGTCGTAGTAGACCTGGCGCCAGCTGGTCACGCAGCCGTAGGTGTCGGTGCAGTTCTGACGGCGATAGGCGACGTACGGGCTCTGCTCCACGGGATCCCAGCGACGACCGTGCTCCGCGACGAGGTCGGTCAGGCTCTCGTAGTTGACGGCCGTGCTGTACCCATACCTGGCCCCGCTCTGGGTGGTCGCCCGGACGTCGTCGGACGTGGTGGACCAGGCGCGGCCGTACCACGGCAGGCCCAGGATCACGCGGGATGGCTTGACCCGCGCCGTGTAGGCGCGGACGGTGTCGGTGAGGTCGTACTTGGGACCGGACAGGGGGTCGATGGACCCGGCGCTGTCCGAGCCGGAGGTCCGGTAGTCGTAGCCCATGACGAAGATCGCATCGGCAGCGCCGGCCGCCACGGACGCCTCCAGCGGGTAGTTCCCGATGAAGCCGGTCGTGTCGTAGGTGAGCTGGTAGCCGCTCCTGACCCTGTTGAGCTCCTTGCGCATTGTCCGCAGGAACGCCACGAACTCGTCGGCGTAGCCGGAGGCAAGGGGCTCGAAGTCGAGGTTGATGCCGTCTGCGCCCCGGTCGCGGACCGCCGCAGCGGCCTGGCGGGCAAGGTTCTGGCGCGCGGTCGCGCTGCCCAGGATCGCCTTCTGGACGCTGGCCTGGGCCGACGTCCAGGCGAACACGGACACCGTCAGGACGACCCGCGTGCCGCGCTGGTGCGCCGCGTTGATGACCCCCGTCATCGACGAGCTGGTCCAGCCGCCCCACCCGGTGGTGCTCGTGCCATCCGTGTCCTTCTTCTTCAGATTGCCTTTCGAGGTGGCCCCCACCGAGAAGTACGCGATGGTGGACAGGACGTCGTAGTTGAGCTTGGTCGATGCGCCCGAGAGCTCCCAGTACGGGAGGAATCCGAACACCTGGCGGCGCAGGCCAGACGCGGCCGCGAGGTCGAAGACGGGCTCGACCGGGTCTGCCATGGACGCGCCCTGCGCCGGGGCGGCCGGGGCGCCGCCGGGTGCGTCGACCGGTGCGGGCGTGACATCTGGGACGGCCTCCGGGTCCGTCGCGGCGTCGGCGGCAGCCGGGGCAGGGCTCGGCGTCGGGTCAGCCGCGGCCGGGAGCTCGGGCACGCCGGACCCGTCCGGGGTGGGGGTAGTGGCCGAGCCGGCAGCCGGGTCCTGGCCTGTCGCGCCGGCAACCGCGTCGCTGGGCTTCGTGTCGGCCCACTGGCTGCCGTTGTCGCTGGCGGCCATCTGCTGCCCCGTCGCCCGCCCCGGAGGAAGGGCCCCGGGAACCTGGCCATCAATCGGCCAGCGGTCCCCGGTGCGCGGGGTGAAGCCCACCTCCACGAGGCCGCCCGGCTTGAACTCGATGGCTTCGTCCTCGTGGGCCATCGCCTCCAGGTAGGCGATGGACGGCTGCTGCTCGGGCGGCGTCGCGTCGGGCTGCGCCACGGGTCGTCGCGCCATGGGCGACTCGACGGCGCTGGCGACGGGCATCGGCAGGAGCCCGGCCAGCAGGACGGCGACGAGCAGGGCAGTGGTGAGGGCGGTGCGGCGACGGGTGGGGTGGGACCCGGGCATGGCGGTCCTCGTCAGGCTCCTCGGGAGTCGCCAGATCGCGGCGTCGCGAGGCCAGCCGGGTGCTCCGGTCCGGGGAACGGAGGAGCGGCGGCAGGACACCCACCATAGGCCTGGTGGTCAAGCGCGCCCACCGCCCGATGGTCCCGGTCCGACCCAGTACGGTGGGTTCCGGTGCGGTCCGGTGTGGTCGCCGTCAGTGGAGCGGCAGATACCGGTACGACGCCTGGGCACGCCCGCCGTCGTCCAGGGCGGACACCAGCAGCTTGAGCGTGCCGGTCCTGCTCGACTTCAGCGTCACGGTGATGCGGTAGACGCGCGTGTCGATCTTGCGCATGGTCACGCTCCAGGCGGCGATGCCCGGCTGGTAGACGCGCAGCCGCGGGGTCCGGTCCAGGGCATCCGCACTGGTCGCCGTGACGGTGATCTGCTGGCGACGTCCGGGAGTCGAGTCGCTGACCACGATGCGGAAGGCATCGGCGATCACGGTCGCCTTCTGGGTCGCACTGTACGTGCCGTCGGTGGCGGTCACGACGGTCCGGTAGGTCCCTCGCGGAACCACTCCCCCGGCGTCGTCGCGACCGTCCCACGTGAAGGCGTGGGCGCCGGCCGCCAGGGCCTCCCCCGTCCTGATCGTGCGAACGACGGTGCCGGCGGAGTTCTCCACGGTCCACGACACCGTGGCTGCGGAGCGGAGCCGGAACGAGAAGGCCGTGGTGCTCGAGAGGCTGTCCAAGTTCTGCGGGTAGAACACGGACCGCGAGCTCGTCGTGGAGGCCAGGGCGGCATACACGGCGACCGATCGCGGCTGCGCCTCGCTGTGGTTGCCGGCCCGGTCCCGGGCCACGAAGGCGAGTGCATAGGGGCCGTCCGCGACGTACGCGCCGTCCTTGTTGCGGCCATCCCAGGTGACGGTGCCGCCTGCCGTGCCGACGCTCGTCGACGCAGAGTCCACCACCTGGTCGGCGGCATTGCGCACCGCGGCCACCACGGAGCCGGGTTCGCTCGCGGCGACGACGAAGCCGACCGTGTCGCCGGAACCATCGCCGTTGGGGCTGAACTGCGGGACGACGTCCGCCGCGTTGCTTATTGTGACCGCCGGTCGCCCGGTGTCCACGACGACGGGGCCGTCCTCCTCGAGCGGACCGTTGTCCCAGCTATCCGTCGCGCGCAGGACCCAGCGGTACGTGCCGTCGGGGATGCTGCCCTTGCGCGGCGCCCAGATGATGGCCGCCTCATCGGACGATCCCTCGGCGCGGGCCAGCTCATCGCCGCCGCCGTTGATCAGGCGCATCGTCCACCGGGCGGACTCGGACAGGCGGACGGTCACCTTGTGGGTGTCCTGCGATCCGTCGCCGTTGGGCGAGAAGGCACCGGTCCCGTCACTGACCTCCCAGGTTCGTGGCGCCGCGCTGTCGCGCGGGACGAGCGACGAGCCGATCATCCAGCCCTCGGTCTCGGAGGTGTGGACGCGGTAGATCGGTGACAGGTCGACCGACGCGGTGGCTAGCTCGCGGACGTCGACGCGCACCTTCGTCGCCTTGGGAAGCGTGGCGATCGGGGCCGTGCCGGACTGGGCGGACTCGACTGAGCCGTACAACGGCGCACCATCGACGGCCGGAGCGGCATTGCCCGGGACGATGAGGTCCGGGGGATCAACGGCGGTGTCCGCGTAGGGGGCCCCCGTCACGTCCTGGGTCCGCAGGGTCATCTTGCCGGCGATGGACCGGTAGTAGTAGCCCGGGCTCTCCGGGTCCAGCAGGAACGTGAAGTCCGGGTTGCGGACGGAGGCGTGGGTCGTGACGTTCCCGTGCGCGTCCGGGGCGTTGCGCCAGTACTCGTCGATGGTCTGGCGGGTCGTGAACAGGGCGCCGATGTAGTACGGGTCATGGCTGTGGCCGTTCGCGATGACGGCACGGGCGCCCGCCTGGATGAAGGCCGCCGCGTAGTTGTCGACGCGCTTGGTGGCGTTCGAGAGGGTCGGCTCCTTCGCCCCGAACTCCGGGTTGCCGGACGCATAGCAGAGGTGGAACAGCAGGACGACGGCGTTGGGGGCGGGACGGAGCGCGCAAATCCAGGGCTCGCCGTAGTACCTGATCTCGTAATCCGTGGTCTTGCCGTCGCCGTTGGTGTCGTAGTTGAGTCCGAAGCCGTCCTTGGTCGTGTAGGCGGGGTCGTAGGTGTATGGACTGGGCCAGCCGTTGCCGTGACCCAGGTAGACGATGATCGAGGCGCCCGCGACGGCGGCCTGCACCCTGGAGGCCGTCGCGTTCGGGCTGTACACGCGGACGACGTTGCTCGTGTACCGGATCGCATCGCTGTAGATCTGGTCCGCATAGGAGCGGTACTTCGCCGTTGCGTCGTGCGTGGCGCCCACGATGATCGCCACCTTGACGTTCGCAGCGGCGCTGACGGCCGGTGCGGCGGCCGGGTTGAACGTGCCCAGGGTCGCGAGCAAAGCGACGGCGAGGCCGACGAGCGTCTTGCGCAATGGACGAGCTCCGAAGGGGCGTGGCCAGGCGATGGCCGGGCGCGATGAATTCCCCATCAGCCTCCCTGCGCGCGCGATCGGATGCCATCGCGGGATGGTCAGGGTCCCCGTGGCCCTTTCGGTCCTGCCCGTGTGGGGATGGTGGGGGTTGGGGTGGGTGTGGTGGGGTCAGCCCCGGTTGAGCGAACGCAGCAGGCCTGGGACGGCGTCGGCGAAGGCCTCCTGCCAGTTGCGCATCGGCTCGCCCGATGGCAGGGTCGTGGGCGCGAGAACAGCCCAGGCCGGCGGCGTGGAGAGGCGCTTCCAGGTGCTGCCCGGGACGTCCACCACGGCGACATCGATCCGCGTCGCGCGCAGGACCTCGCGGGCCCAGTCGGCGCGGGTCGCGCGGCCCGAGTTGACCAGGTGGTGGATCGCCCAGCGGGCGGGTGCCTCAGCGATCGCGTCCTCGGCGAGCAGCTCGACGATCGCCTCCGCGAGGTCGGGCGTGTAGGTCGGCGCACCGATCTCGTCCGCGACCACCTGGAGGGCCGTCCCTGTGTCCCGCGCCCGGAGGGCCGCAGCCGCGATCTTGGCCGGGAAGTCGCCGCCGGGCGGGCCATGGAGCCAGGATGTCCGCACGATGCCCAGGCGGCCATGCGCGCCGTCGGCCTCGAACGCCGCGATCGCCAGCAGCTCGCCGTCGGCTTTCGCGGCACCGTACGGGTTGATCGGGTTCCGTGCGTCGCCAGGGGCATAGCCGATGCCGTCGGTCCGCCGCCCGTCGAAGACCTCGTTGGTCGAGATGAACAGCATGTCGATGCCGCGCCGGGCGCAGGCGCGGGCGAGCTCGCCGGCGGCCGTGCCGTTTCGGCGAAGCGCGAGCCCGGGGTCGCGCGCACAGCCGTCAACGTCCGTCCAGGCTGCGGTGTGGATGACGACCTCGGGCCGCTCGACGTCCAGGTACGCCCCGGCGGACGCCTCCGTGAGCGTGTCGAGGTCGAGCTCCGGCTGATCCCAGCCGATGGGTCCCCGGGTCCCGGTGAAGGGCGCGTTCTCGAGGGCCTCGGCCAGCGCGCGCCCGAGCCGCCCGTTGACCCCGACGACGGCGACCCGCACCGCGCTCAGCCCGCCTGGCCCTGCTGCTCGACGGATCGGCCGGCGGCCAGGCGCGCCCCGTACTGGCGCTCGTAGTAGCTGTGCCAGTCCCCGCTTCGCGCGCTCGCGACCCACTCGGGGTGGTCGCGGTACCAGGTGACGGTTGCAGGGAGGCCGTCCTCGAAGGCGACACGCGGCAACCAGCCGAGGGCGGCCAGCTTCGAGCCGTCCATCGCGTAGCGGCGGTCGTGTCCGGGGCGATCCGGCACGGTCCGCACCAGGCTCCAGTCCCGCCCCGCGGCCTCCAGCAGCATGCCGATCACCTCGCGGTTGGGGAGCAGCTTCGCGCCCGCCACGTTGTAGGCCTCGCCGGACGCGCCATGCCGCAGGACGAAGTCGATGCCGGCGGCGTGGTCCGAGACGTGAAGCCAGTCACGCACCTGCATCCCGTCGCCGTACATCGGGAGAGGCTCGCCGGCCAGGGCGTTCGTCGTGAACAGCGGGATCAGCTTCTCGGGATGCTGGTACGGGCCGTACGTGTTGGAGCCCCGCGTCATCACCACGTCCAGCCCGAAGGTGATGTGGTACGCCCCGACGAGCAGCTCCGAGCTGGCCTTGGCAGCCGCGTACGGACTGCGCGGGGCCAGCGGATCCGTCTCCACGCTGTGCCCTGACCGGATGTCGCCGTAGACCTCGTCGGTGCTCACCTGGAGGAAGCGTGGGGCGGCCGGCCGTTCCCCGGCGCGGGCGCGCTCGGTCTCGCGACGGACCGCCTCCAGCAGGACGTGCACGCCGATCACCCCCGTGCGCAGGAACGCCTCCGGGTCCAGGATCGAGCGGTCCACGTGGGTCTCGGCCGCCACGTTGAGGACGGCGTCCGCATCGGCTACCAGTGGGTCCACCACCGCGGGGTCCGCGATGTCGCCGTGGACGAAGGCGAGGCGGGCGGCCTGCTCCGGGTCGCCCTCCACCGCGGCGAGGTTGGCCCGGTTGCCGGCGTAGGTGAGCTTGTCCAGGACCGTGATGCGCGTCCCATCGCGGCGGGCCATGACCTGGCGCACCAGCTCGGAACCGATGAACCCCGCCCCACCCGTGACCAGCAGGTGGGCGCCGTGGCCGACGCGGTCCGTCACGCCGGGTCGCCCGGACGCGCGACGGGGGGAAGGAGGCGCCCTGATCGGTCGTCCCGCTCCGCCATCTCGGCCGCGCGCAGGAGGCTGGGGACGGTGCCCGCATCCGCCCACTCGCCCTCGTAGACCGGGGCGAACAGGCCTCCGTCGGGGATGTAGTGATTGAGGACGTCGGTGATCTCGAACTCGCCGCGACCGGAGGGGGCGAGGGTCTCGATGACGTCGAAGGCGTCGGGGCGCAGGAAGTACACGCCGATCGGAATCAGGTCGCTCTTGGGCTGCTCAGGCTTCTCCTCGAACCCGACCACACGACCCTCGTCGTCCAGTTCCGCGACGCCGAAGCGCTCCGGGTCCGGGACCCGGAAGAGCAGGGTACCGGCGCCGTACGGCCCGTCCTCGAACGCCTGCACCGTCTCCGCGAGCGGCTCGCCGCGCAGGATGTTGTCGCCCAGGACCACGCAGAACGCGTCATCGCCGATGAAGTCCCGGGCGAGCCCGATCGCATGGGCGATGCCGAGGGCGCCGCGCTGGTAGCGGTAGGTCAGGTCCAGCCCGAAGTGCCGGCCGTCGCCCAGCAGCTCCACGATGTCGCCGACGCTCTTGCCGCCGACGATGACCATGACCTCGCGGATCCCCATGCCCGCCAGGGTGTCCAGCGGGTAGTAGATCATCGGCCGGTCGTAGATCGGCAGCAGGTGCTTGTTGGTGACGATCGTGAGCGGGAACAGGCGGGTGGCGGTGCCACCGGCAAGGACGATGCCCTTCATCGGGGTGAGGGTAACAGGGCCGAGTGAAGGCCCGGGCAGGTCCCTTGCGCACCCCCGTCCTGATGCCACACCCGACTCGCGTCCGGGTCAAGTCGAGGAAGTCCACGAGGAGGTGGTCCCTGATTCCGGCGAATCCTGACCCCAGGTCCCGAGCCAACCCCGGGATTTGAACCCGTGGCGGGTCAAGGGCCGGGTCACGCGCTCCCGGGTCAAGGGCCAACCGCGCTGACCCTACGGTCTGGGCGTCACCTTGGGGCTGGCCTTGACCGAGGGCGCAGGGGTGTAGCACTGGACCTCGCCTTCGGGCACCGCGCCCTCCTCGCCACAGGGGACGGGCTGGTCGTCGACGGGCGGCAGCCCACCGTCGTAGTCGGTGATGACGAGCCCCAGGTCGAACGAGTCGAGGTTCGCGGCCGGAGCCAGGAACGCGGTCTGGACGACGTCGTTGGCATCTCGCTCCACGTCGACCACGGACCCCACGATCAGCCCGGGTGGGTAGGGCGACCGGATCCCGCCCAGGAGCTCGAGGCCCGCGGTGAAGACCTCCTCGTCAATGCCCACTTCGATCGCCGAGTCGACGTTGCGCATCACCAGGACGCTGCCGGCCTGGCCCACGATGTCGCCGGTCTCGCCGGAGTTGAGCAGCTTGCCTACCACGGTCGACGTCGAGTCGCTGATCAGCGTCACCTTCGCGAAGGTCGGCCCGACGTCCGTCACCTTGCCGGCCAGCGCGCCGCCCTGGACGACGACGACGTCGCCCATCTCGATCCCGTCATCGGTGCCCTTGTCGATGGTCACGACGCGCCTCGTCTCCAGCATCTCGCGTCCGATGACCCGCACGGCGACCGTCCGGTGGTCGAAGCCGCTCTGCAGCTGCAGCAACGCGGCCATGTCGTCGTTCTCCTGCTTGAGGGCACGCAGGCGCGCGTTCTCGTTGGCGAGGCGCTCGTTTGCGGCGCGCAGCGTGGTGTTGTCCGACCGGAGCTGATCGATCTCCGTGATGGCCCCGGCGACCCCGGCCATCCCGTCCGCAACGCCGGCGATCGCGCCCTGGAACGGGCGGAGCGCGAACGAGAGGCCGCGCTGCAGGTCCCGCACGAACGCGTTGCCGGAGAAGGCCATCAGGAGGAGCGTCATCGCGATCAGGATCGCGAACACGACGCCACGGCGACGGGCCTGCTTGTTGGCGATGATCGTGGTCATGGCGAGGGCTCCGGGATCGCGTCCGGCCAACCCGGGTAGCGAAGGGCTCTCAGCGCGGAGCGCGGCTGTAGGTGTCGGCCACCAGCACCCGCTCCATGCTCGAGTTCGTCAGCTGCTGGAGGACCACGCCGGTGCCGCGGGCCACACAGGTGAGCGGATCGTCGGCGATATGGACGGGCATCTGGGTGGCCTCGGCGACGCGCCGGTCCAGGCCCGCAAGCAGCGCGCCGCCGCCGGCGAGCACGATGCCCTGGTCCATGATGTCGGCCACGAGCTCCGGGGGGGTCTCCTCGATCGTGTCCTTG
Source organism: uncultured Chloroflexia bacterium (assembly GCA_963754485.1). GTDB lineage: Bacteria > Chloroflexota > Limnocylindria > Limnocylindrales > CSP1-4 > CAIXZV01. The sequence continues at coordinate 56,361 of CAVWFY010000008.1, forward strand.
ATCGTGTCGACGATCTGGGCGACGGAGATCTCGATCGCCTCGCGGATCTGGTCCGCACCCACCTCCACCGAACGCGGCAGGCCGGTGAGCAGATCGCGGCCGCGGAGCGACACCCGCTGCGCATCCCAGTCGCCGGGGTACGCGGACCCGATGGCGATCTTGATGTCCTCGGCCGTGCGCTCGCCGAGGAACAGGTTGTACTCGCGCCGGGCGTAGGCAACGATGTCCTGGTCCATCTCGTCGCCGCCGATGCGGATCGAGCGACTGACCACGATGCCGCCCAGCGAGATGACCGCGACCTCGGTCGTGCCGCCGCCGATGTCCACGATGAGCGAGCCGGACGGTTCGGAGACGGGCAGCCCGGCCCCGATGGCGGCCGCCATGGGCTCCTCGATCAGCCGTGCCCAGCGGGCGCCGGCGTTCAGGGCCGCGTCGCGGACCGCGCGCTTCTCGACCTCGGTGACACCGGAAGGGACGCCCAGGAGCATCCGTGGCCGCGGAATCAGGCCCACCCGATCGTGCACCTTGTTCACGAAGTACTTGATCATCTGCTCGGTGACGTCGAAGTCGCTGATGACCCCGTCACGCAGCGGACGCACCGCGATGATCGAGGCGGGCGTCCGGCCGACCATCCGCTTGGCCTCCGCGCCGATCGCGAGCACGCGCTTGGTCTTGGCATCGATCGCCACGACGGACGGCTCGGAGATCACGATCCCGCGGTCGCGAACGTGGACCAGCGTGTTGGCCGTGCCGAGGTCGATCCCGATGTCGCGGGAGAAGAGGCCGAGGAGGCGGTCGAACATGAGGCGGAAGCCGTTCCTTGCTGGTTGAGCGGGGCGGATGCACCGGCCACCGAGAGAGCGGCACGGACGGCCGCGGCGAGAGCGGGTCAGGGCCCGCACACGTGATCGGCAGGCGGGCCCGAGCAGTATAGCGGCCCCCGCCAGCGACCCCGACCCAGGCTCCAGCGGGAGGCACCTCGACCGGCCGCTGGTACGACCTGGCCGGGATGGACGCGTTCGAGGGAGCCGAGGTCACCGCCCCCCGCTAACGCCGAGGGCATGCCGTCGGGGGGTGACGCCGAGGATCCGCAGCCTGCGCTACCGCCAGATCTTCTCCTCGCCGTGCTCCCCGACCAGGGGACGGCCCTGCGCGAACCGCCCCGGCGCGAACGGGGCGAGATCGGCGGTGGCCGCCGCGCCGTCCAGGATCAGCTCCGCCATCCCGAGGCCCACGGCCGGCGCGGTCTTGAAGCCCGTGCCGCTGTGGCCGCAGTCGAGGTAGAAGCCGTCCGGGCCAGCCGCGCCGAGCATCGGGCGCTGGTCCGGCGTCAGGCCGTCCTGGCCACTGTGCGACGTGCGGAAGGTGCCGTCGATCATGTCCGGGATGCGGCGGATGATCCGCTCCGAGGCGCGGTCCCGGAAGTCCGCGGCCGCCTCGGCGGTGTCGCGATCCGGTGACCCGCCCATCTGGTTGTCGTCCTCGAGGCCGATCAGCACCATGTCCGCGCCCTCGGGACGGAAGTACATGCTGTTGGCGTTGTCGATGACGACGGGGATCGGTCGGGTGATGCTCGCAGGCACGCCGAGATAGCCCGTGTCATGCCGCCAGACCGTGATCGGGATCTCGAGGTCGACGAGCCCGGCGACCCGACCCGCCCAGGCGCCTGCGGCATTGACGATCACCGGCGCATCCACGCTGCCGCGGTTCGTGTCCACGCCCTCGACCCGACCGCCGGCCGTGCGGATGGCCGAGACCCGCGCCCCGGGAACCAGGCGGGCGCCCTTCTGCTTGGCGGCGGAGAGGAAGCCGGCCGCGGTCATGAACGGGTCCGCGTACCCGGAGTCAGGCTCGTAGGCCGCCACCTCGTCGGTCACGTCGAGCGCCGGGAAGAGCGCCCGGATGCCATCCGCGTCCAGGACCGCGCTGTCCACGCCCATCGCGCGGTGCGACGCGGAGTTCGCGCGGACGCGCTCGAGGCGCTCTGGCGGCTCCACCCAGATGAAGCCCGTACGCGTGAAGCCGCAATCGCCACCGACGCGCGCCTCCCAGTCGGCGAACCAGCCATGGCTCACCCTGGCGAGCTTCGCCTCCGCGAGCAGGTCGTAGTAGATGCGGACGAGACCGCTGGACCGGCCGGTGGCGCCGGATGCAGCCGTCGCCTGCTCGAGGACGATCACGCTCGCGCCCCGCGACGCCAGGTGGAACGCCAGGCTGGCGCCCTGGACACCCGCGCCGATGACGATGACGTCGGCCGTGTCGGTCATGTGTGCTGGTCCCTCTCTCTTGCGTGGCGAGCGACCAGTATCCGGCACGCGACGGATGACCCGCCGCCGCCTGTGCCGCCGGGCGCAAGGTCCCGGTCAGGCGGCGCGCGAGGTTCCCGGCCGATCGAAGGTGATCCCGCGATCCCGGAGCGAGACCCAGGCGTCATGGCCGATCACCACGTGGTCGAGCACATCCACGTCGAGCAGCCGCCCCGCCGCGATCGCCTCGGCGGTCAGGTGCAGGTCATCCGGCGAGGGCGTGGGGTCGCCGCTGGGGTGGTTGTGCACGAGGACCACGCCGCTGGCATCGAGCCGCACGGCGTCCCGGAACAGCTCCCCCACCCGGACGAGCGACGCCGACACGTTGCCCATGTAGACGTGCGAGACCCGCTGGACCACGTTCTTGGCGTTGAGGCTCAGCACGCGGAGTTCCTCGCGCTCCAGGCGGCCCATCTCCACGAGCAGCCTGTCCGCGACGTCCCGGGGCGATCGAATGGTCCAGCTCCCCACCGGCCAGTCCGCCACCGAGCGCCGCCCCAGCTCGAAGGCCGCGGCGAGCCGCGCCGCCTTGGCAGAGCCGACACCCGGGATCCCGGCGAGCTCCGCGTCCGATGCCCGCGCCAGCGCACCCACGCTCGCGTGCCGGGCAAGCGCCTCCTCGGCCAGGTCCAGCGCACTCCGCCCGCCGGAGCCCGTGCCCCAGACCACGGCGATCAGTTCCGCCGCCGAGAGCCCGCCGGGCCCGCGCAGGGCGAGCCGCTCGCGGGGCCGCTCGGCGGCGGGAAGGTCGCGCACGGAGCGTGATACCCGACGATGCGCCTGGGCATCCTCGACGAGGCCGTTGCCGATCGTCATGACCCACCTGCCTTTCGTGGCGGCGGGCCGCCGTGTACGTGCCTGCTTCCAAGGCGTCCCCGGGGCCCGGACGACGGAAGCCCGCCGATTTCCCCCGCCATCCGGACCCGGGAACACGACGAAGGCTACGCGGGCACCCTTACCGGCCACGTATCTCAGGCTTGGCGGGCACTTTGCGCCGCGGCTGGGCCGGTGGTGCCGACCGGCCCGCGCAGCTCTACGACGCGCTCGTCAGAGCCAGCAGCGCCAGCACCTGGATCGCGTTGAACGCCGAGTGCAACCCGATCGCCGCGTAGAGCGACCGCCGGCTCAGGAACACCCAGCCCAGCGCGAGGCCCACCGGCAGCAGCGCCACGAACGAGAACAGGGCCCGCTGGACGCCCGTGCCGAAGGAGGTGTCGAACAGCGTGAGGACATGGGCGACGGCAAAGAACACGGCGCCCCGGATGATCGCCGTCCGCGCGCCGGAGGTCCGAGCCCAGGCCGTCGTCGTGAAGCCGCGGAAGAAGAGCTCCTCGCCGATCGGTGCCAGGATCGCCGCTGTGATGAGGTTGGCCGCGATCCCGGCCAGGTCCGTCGCGTCCGGGAGGGTGCTTGGCGACGGCTCAAGGAACCGGCTCAGCAGGCCGCCCAGGACCAGCGTCACCACCACGACCGGGATCGCCAGCAGCGCCCCCAGCAGCAGGTCTCGGAGCGCGCCTGCATCGGGACGGACGACGCCCATCTCGCGCCACGAGAGCGCGCCGGGACCCACCACGAGCAGCCGGATCACGGCGACGTACAGGACCATGGTGATCAGGAGATTGAGCGTCGTTGCGGCCGGTGACCGGGCGTCGAGGCCGAGGGCTGACAGCGGCGCCAGTACGACGATCAGGGCAACGAAGGTGAGGACCACGACGACGAGGAACGCGAGGACCGGCGACGGGCCACGGTAGGCGAGGTCACGACGGCGGCCGCGCTCGATCGCCTGCGAGCCGGCGGCGAAGGTCAGGCCGATCCCCAGGAGGACCATCGCGACCAGGAAGACCCACTGCCCGGTACCCGGGACGTTGGCCTGGAACGAGATGACCACGAGGCCCACGCCCATGAGGCTGGCGATCCAGCCGATGAGGTAGATGCCCGGCACGGCACGGCCTTCGAGACCAAAGGTCGTGAGGCGCGGCGCCGTGGGATCACGCTCCATGTCCGACACGGGCCCGGCACCGGCGATGGGCCCAGGGTCCGACACGGGCTCGGGGTCGCCGGCCGGCGGGGGCGGCCCTCCGTCCGAGGCCGTGGTCAAGGCTCCGCGACGGGCCCCGACGGGCTGCGACCGCCCGACGCGGACCGCGGGGCCTGGTGAGGCGGAGCGCCGCGGGTCCCGGTCCGGGTCGAGCGAGCCGCGGGTGCCGCGATCCGGTCGAGGTCGCCGGGGCCACTGGAGATGGGCTCGAACGCCGCGATATCACCACGCTCGAAGTCCCGGCCGCACCACGCGCACAGCGACCAGTCCAGCCCGACGAGCCGTCCGCAGTTCGCGCACACGCGGTTGAGGCGCGTGCGGCAGCTGGGACAGATGATCCACTCATCGTGGATGCGCTTGCGACAGGCGGGGCAGGTCTTGACCGCCTCCACCTCGGCGAGGAGGGCCTCCTCTGCCAGGTTCCGCTCGTAGACCTCGCCGATCTTCTCCTGGGGTCGGACGATGCGGTAGACGACGACGCCGAACAGGAACAGGACCGGCGTGAACAGCACGATCAGGGCTGCCGCGAGGTACGGGAGAACCGGGTTCTCGCTCCGCAGCTGCATGTCGCGGAAGGCCCAGTAGGCCGAGGCAAGCCACAGGATGACGATGTAGACGGCCATGCCCTGGAGGGCAAACTGGACGACGGCGTTGTCGAAGAAGCCACCGATCGTCTCGCCGATCGTGTTGAGAATGTCTTCCATGCGGTGGCGTCTGGCCTCTAGGCGGACGGGGCACGCCCTCGGGCGCGCAGCGACGGGAGTGTAACAGGGGAGTCCGGGCGAGCCGGATCCGCGTGGGTGGACGCGCGAGGCGTCAGTCGGGTGACGGCGCCGTCCCTGCCCGGCGCATCGGCATCTCGAGCGTCCATGCCGCGGCCCGGGCCGCCGCCCCGACGCCCGCGAGAACGAGACCGCCCAGCCAGATCGCCACCAGGATCGCGACCGCGCCGGCGACGATGACCGGATCGCGGCCGCCGACGAGAATGTCACGCACGCGCGACCAGCCGACCGCGGCCGCCACCATCGCCGGGACAACCAGCAACAGGAGCACGGCGGCGCCCACCAGTGCCGTGGGGATGATCCGCTGGGGTCGCCTGACCAGGTCCCCCCAGCCCATCAGCCAGGCCGCGAGCACTGGCTCCCGCTCGAGCACCAGGCGGCGCACGCCCACGGCGGCGGCGGCATCGGACAACAGCCACGCGGCGGCAACGGCCAGCACCAGCCACGGTACGTCGCCCAGGATGCGGATCGGCAGCGGCGTGACCAGGTCCTGTGGCAGGACGAGCTGCCGGTAGGTCGCGTCGTAGAAGGGCCGCCAGGCGAGGGCTGCAACGATCACCACGGGCGCGAGCCCCAGCAGCCGCACCACGGCCACCCGCCAGGCGCCCGGCGCCCCGTCGAGATCTGCCGCTGGCAGGCCGAGCCCGTCCTCGGCCGCTGCGTCGAGCGCGACTGCAATCCCCTCGCGCTCCGCCCAGGCCCCGGCCAGCGTCCCGGCAAGAACGAGCAGGAGCCACGCGGCGATCCCCGCGACGATCAGGGCCACGAGCGTGGGTGACGGGTCGCCGAACACCAGCGAGCTCACCGGCCCGCCGAGCGCGTTCTGGAGGCCCGTCGGCGTGGGCAGGACGAGGATGGGCCACGCGACCAGCACGATCCCACCGCCGGCCAGGAAGCCGGCGAGGCCGAGGACCCATGACACGGGCCGGAGCAGCGTCACCACGAAGGCGCCAGTGATGACCGTGCCCCAGGGGAGGCGCACCCGCGTCCCGTCCGCCGTCGATGGCGAGGGGTCGGGCGCCGTCGTCACGGAGTGATGGACGGGGTCGGAGTGCCGGTCAGCTCCCCGAGGCGCACGAGCGCAGCCTGGACCAGGTCCATCTCGTCGCCGTAGGTGGCGAAGTCGCCGGCGCGCAGCGCCGCCTGGGCCAGCTCGAAGTGCGTGTTGGCGTAGTCCACCAGGGCAGTCACGTCGGCGGGCAGCTCGCCGCCGGGCGCGGGCGTCACGGTCGGGCCGGGCGTGACTCCAGGGGCGGGCGTGACCGTGGGACCGGGTGTGGGGGTCGGTGTGGGCGTGGTCCCGACGCCCTGCCTTGCGATCAGCTCCGTCAGCGCCTCGGCCAGAGTGTCGCCCCAGACGACCGTCGTGGGGCTGGCCACCACGATCTTCTGGAACTCGGGGAACGCCGAGGACGTGGACTGGAGGTAGACCGGCTGGAGGTAGAGCAGCGACTGGCCGACGGGGATCACGATCAGGTTGCCCCGGATGACCTGCGAGCCGCTCTGGTTCCAGAGTGAGATCTGCTGGCTGATCTGGGGGTCCTGGTCGATGCGGGCCTCGATCTGGGCAGGGCCGAAGATCGTGGTGTCCGCCGGGAACCGGTAGGTGTAGACCTGGCCGTAGTTGGGGGCGTCGCTCCTCGCCGCTACCCACGCGATCATGTTGGGCCGGCTCTGCGCGATCATCGGCTGGAGGAGCAGGAACTCCACCTCCTTCCGCTCGGGCATGCGCATGACGACGTAGTAGGCCTCGGACGGGAGGCTCTGCTCGTTCGTCTGGACGTCCGGGATCGTCCAGCGGTCGGTGTTGTTGAAGAACGTGAGCGTCTGGGTGACGTGGTAGCGGCCGAACATGTTCGACTGGACGTTGAACAGCTCCTCGGGGACGCGCAGGTGCGCCAGCATCCCGTCCGGCATGGCCGAGATCGGCTCGAAGATCCCCGGGAAGACGCCCTGCCACGCCCGGATGATCGGATCCGACGGGTCGGCGACGTAGAACCGCATCGTGCCGTCGTACGCGTCGACCGTGATCTTGACGCTGTTCCGGATGTAGTTGAGGTCGTCTCCGGCGAGCCCCGATCCGGCGCCGAGCACGCTGCCGCTGAACGCTTGCGCGTTGGGGAAGTCGTTGCTGATCGTGTAGGCGTCCTGCACATAGACGAAGCGCCCGGCGTCGTCGATGACGAGATACGGGTCCTTGTCGTAGCGCAGGAACGGGGCGACGCGACCCAACCGCTCGCTGATGGTCCGGTGGAACAGGAGTTGGCTGTCCGCGGTGATCTGGTCCGAGATCAGGAGGTCCAGATCCCTGAAGCGCAGCGCGAACAGGAGTCGCGAGAGCGTCGTGTCGAGCGCGACGCCCGTGGTGCCCGTCCAGCGCGTGGTCTCGTCGACGGTGGTGTTCCCGGCTCGCCGTGGGTAGTCGAACTCCGCCTGGCGGGCACCGACGACCACGTAGCGGTCATCGGTCTCGCCGAAGTAGATCCGGGGCTGGGTGATCTCCGGCGCCCCCGCCTCCGAGACTGGCGGCAGGTCCTTGATCCACAGGCGGGGCTGGCCTTCGGGCGTGACCTCGTTCACCGGGACCATGGCCATCCCGATGCCGTGCGTGTAGATGACCCGCTGGTTCACCCAGCCGGTCGCCTGGGGGTTCTTCTCGATCGCCAGCTCACGGCCCGAGAGCATGACCTGGCGCAGCTCGCCGTCGACCATGTAGCGATCCGTGTCCACGTCCACGAAGTCGTAGTACTGGCGAACCGTCTGGAGCTGGTCCAGCGTGACGCCGAGGGGGCGGTAGTCCCACAGCCGCGCGTTTTCGAAGGTGTCGACCTCGAGGCGGAGGGCCGCCTCGGTGAGCGGGGCCGTGCCCGAGTAGTCCCGGTTCGTCCACTGGTCGAGTTCAAAGGCTTTGCGCGTCATCGCGATGTTGTTCGCGATGTACTGCTCCTCCTGGGCGTACTGGTTGGGGTCGACCGTGAGCCGCTGGATGGCCTCGGGGTAGAGCCGTCCGAGCACGAGAGAGGCGGAGAACCACACGATGACGACGACCCCCAGCGGCCACAGCCAGCGGGTGAAGGCACCGGCGATGAGCAGTGCTGCCGCGAGGCCGGACAGGATCGTGAGCACGTCATAGGCCAGGAAGCGGGCGTTCGCGTCGGTGTAGGAGACGCCCGTGGCAACCCCCGCCGTGCTGTACACGAGCTCGTACTTGTCCAGCTGGTAGCCGAACGCGACCGACAGGAGGTACAGGCCGGCGATCACCGCGAGATGGACCCGGACCGGCGTGTTGAAGACCTCGCCGCCCTCGGTGGCCTGCGCCAGGTACCGCGCGCCCGCCACCAGCAGCGCGGCCAGCAGCAGGCCGTTGAGCAGCGACTGGGCAAAGCGGAGGAATGGCAGGTCGAACAGGAAGAAGCTGATGTCGCGCCCGAAGACCGGGTCCACCACGGCTGCGTCGGGCGAGAACGGGACGCGGTTGATCCACAGCAGCACCGTGGTCCAGGTACCGGACACGGCGCCGGCGATCCCGATGGCGAGCACGATCGCCACGCCCGCGATCACCCACTTCGCGATCGGCACGAGGTCCGGGATGTCGTCCAGGTCGAAAGATCCGGCCAAGTCGTCGGCGCGGGCGCGACCGGGGAACTGGCCGCCGGCCGGTCGTCCCGGGCCGCCACCCATGCGTGCCGAGCGCTCCGCCTGGCGCTGGGCCTCGGTCAGGCGGTCCGCCACCTGGCGGAGCCGGCCCGGCTTCTCGGGATCTGGTGGGGGCGCCAGGCGCCCGGCGAGATAGAGGTTGAACAGGAGCACGATCAGCGCGACGGCCAGGGTGCCGAAGAACAGGCCCACCTGGGCGCCGATACGGGTCCAGAACACGCTGTCGAACCCGACGCTCTTGTACCAGATTGCATCGGTCCACAGGTCGATGCCGGAGCCGGCCAGGAAGACGATGAAGGCGACCACGACGATGGCTGCCACGAGCCCAACCCGTCGCAGGATGGTCCGGAAGGTCAGGCGTCCGGCGCCGTCATCAGGACCGCCCACGGGCTGCTTCGCACGTGGCGTGTTGGGCGGGCCGTCAGCCGCGGCGCCCTTGGCGCGCGGCCGGGAGCGGCGGCGGATCGGGGTGGGCTCGCCGGAGGCGGCAGTGGTGCCCTCGTCGGGCGTGTCGCCGGCGGGCTGGTCGACCGTGCTGTCATCGGGCGGCACCTCGGTGCCGGGCCGATCGTCGTCGCCGGCGGGGGCCTCTGGGTCCACCGGATCGCGGGGGGGCGTGCGCCCTTCGGCCTCGGCGCGGCGGCGCTCCAGCTCCCGCATGAACTCGTCGAACAGGTCGCCCATGGCAACGAGTCTAGGGGAGTCTGGGATAACAGGTGCGCGGCGGGTCGGCCGGCGGGGCCGTCAGGCCCGGTGGAGCGACTCCACGGAGCGGCGGAAGCCTGCCAGGACCTGCTCCGCGAGCTGGTTCGGGCGCATCGTGGTGGCCAGGGCCGGCTCCCAGCGGAACGCGGCGCGGATCGCCAGCGGGCAGCGCCACGGCCGGGAGTCGTCCTCGGGCGGGACGAGCGGCACCAGGCGGATCGCCAGGCGGCCATCCTCCTCGCGGATCAGCCCCGACAGGGAACCAGCGAACGACGGGCCCAGCTGGAGCAGCGGCGGCCCTGGGGGCGGGCCAGAGGCGGGGCCGACCTCGCGGAAGCTCACGACCCCCTCGTCGTCGGCCACCCAGAGCACGGCGAGCCACCAGTCGTCGGGTCCGTCCACCGGCCTGGCCATCCCGGCCTGGAGCCGGCGATCGCCGATACGGATCTCCTGCTCGCGCAGAAACGAGGGGCCTGGGTGCGGGAGACGTTCGGGCATCGTCGCCCGAGGATACCGGTCGAGCGGTCAGCCCCGGCTGTCGGGATCCGGCTCCGCGAGCTCAGGCTCCCCGGGCGTCAGCTCGTCGGGCCAGCCGGCCTCGGGTTCGGCGTCGGGTTCGGGCGCCGAAGTGCCTGCCTCGGGGGCGGCGGGCAGCGCGGCGGGCAGCGCAGCATCGGGCGCGGCCTCGTCTTCGACCACCGGCTCATCGGCCCCCAGCTCCGAGACGTGGATCCCGAGCCGCGACAGCTCGTCGGCCTTGAGCGCGACCGTCTCGGCGACCAGGTCCGCCCGCTGGGCATCCATCTGGAGGCGCATCATCTCGCGCCTCACGTCCTCGGGCGGCGGCGCGAAGACCTCGGCGGCGGCTGGCGTCGAGGTGTCCACCGGGATCTCGCCCGTGATGAATGACAGGAAGCGGTTGCCGCGCGGCTGTGAGAGGCTCGAGCGGGCGCGCAGGATGGCCTCGGTGTCCAGGGTGGTGACGCCCTTGATCTCCGTGGGCGAATTGGGGACCGCGGTGAGCGCGGCCCCGCAGGCCGGGCACTGCTCGACCCCGGGCTCGGGCAGGAGCACGGAGCACCACGGGCAATGGGTGATCGGGTCGCTCATCGATTCGGCCATATGCGCATTGTGAACCCCTGTGCCGACATGCCAACTCCCCCGATCGGCCTATGGACCCCCTATTCCCACTCGATCGTGGCGGGTGGCTTGCTGCTGATGTCATAGACCACCCGGTTGACGCCCGGGACCTCGTTCACGATCCGCGACGAGATCTTGCCCAGCACGTCGTAGGGCAGCTTGGCCCAGTCGGCGGTCATGCCGTCCTCGGACGTCACGGCCCGGATCGCAACCACGTTGGCGTACGTGCGTCCGTCGCCCATGACGCCGACGCTCCGGACGGGCGTCAGGATCGCGAACGACTGCCACACGCTCCGATAGAGCCCCGCGGCCTTGATCTCGTCGATCACGATCCAGTCCGCGTCCCGCAGGGTGTCCAGGCGCTCCGCCGTTACCTCGCCCAGGATCCGGATCGCCAGACCCGGGCCTGGGAACGGCTGGCGCTGGACCATCGCGTCGGGCAGGCCCATCGCGCTGCCCACGAGCCGCACCTCGTCCTTGAACAGGTAGCGCAGCGGCTCGATCAGCTGGAAGCGCAAGTCTGCAGGCAGACCGCCCACGTTGTGGTGGGTCTTGATCTTCTGGGCGGTCTTCGTCTCGGGCGTCGTGCTCTCGATGACGTCCGGGTATAGCGTCCCCTGGGTCAGGAAGTCGATCTGACCAAGCTTCGTCGCCTCCTCCTCGAAGACGCGGATGAACTCGTCGCCGATGATCCGGCGCTTCTCCTCTGGGTCCGTGACGCCGGCCAGCCGGGCGAGGAACCGCTCGCGGGCATCGACCATCACGAGGTTCATGCCGAGGTTGGCCTCGAACGTCACACGCAGGAGCTCCGACTCCCGCTTGCGCATGAGCCCGTGGTCCACGTAGATGCATGTCAGCCGGTCGCCCACGGCGCGGTGGACCAGCGCCGCTGCCACCGCCGAATCCACGCCGCCCGAGAGGGCGCAGATGACCTTTCCGTCGGAGCCGGTCTCCCTGGCGTGCTTGTCGACGCGATCCCGGATCTCCGTGACGGTGGTCTCGATGAAGTTGGCAGACGTCCAGGCGGGCGCGATGCCCGCGATCCCGGTCACGAAGTTGCGCAAGAGGTCCTTGCCGCGCGGGGTGTGGACGACCTCGGGGTGGAACTGGATGCCGTACAGGCGCCGGTCGGGGGCCGCAAGCCCGGCATACGGCGTGGAGTCCGTCTGGGCCGTCGCGTGGAAGCCCTCCGGGAGGCGGGTGATCGAGTCGCCGTGGCTCATCCAGACCGGCTGTTCGCGATCAATGCCGGCGAACAGGCCATCGTCCTGGGTGATCTGGACGGTGGCTGGACCGTACTCGCGCTTCGAGGCGGGCATCACGTCACCCCCGAGCTCGATCGCCATCAGCTGGGCGCCGTAGCAGATGCCCAGGACGGGCAGGCGCCCGCTCCAGATCGAGCCGTCGGGACGTGGGGCCCCGGGGTCATAGACGGACTTGGGGCCGCCGGACAGGATGATCGCCCTGACGCCGCGCCGCTCCAGCTCTGCGAGGGGCGTGTCGTGGGGGAGCAACTCCGAGTAGACGTTGAGCTCTCGCACGCGGCGGGCGATCAGCTGGGCGAACTGCGACCCGAAGTCCAGGACGGCAACGACACCGGGCTCGGGGCTGGTCGCGGCGACCGGCGGCGGATCGGAAGGGGTGCGCGTTGGCGCGGGCGCATCGAGCGCGACCTCGAGGTAGGCCTCGACCTCCGCGTCGTCCGACCCGAGGACGCGGTGGCCGGCGTTGGCCAACTCCCCGTGAACAGTCTTGCCGCGCTGGGCATCGGGCTCAGGCGCGGTCGCCTGCTGCTCGTCCGGCTCGGCCAACGGCCCCTCCAGCGTGGTCTCGGATGACTCTTCGGCAGTCTACCGGGCGGCCGGGTCGTCGGCGGGCGATCTTCGGGCCACCCGAGGTCAGCTCGGGAGACGACGGCTCTGCCAGATCCACCGGGGGTTTGCCCCTGCCCAAGGAACGGCGTGGGCGCGAGAATAGGAACCCAGTCACGTCCCGCCCGAGGCCCGATCTCCATGAGCGCCACCCGGTTTCCCATCCGGATCGGCCGCCGGTCCGCGCCGCTGTTGCGCCTCGTGTTCGGCGTGACCGCCGACAGCGCATGGGCCGCGCTGGATGACGGCCTCGTGACCGCCCGCTTCGGCCGGTTCGAGTTCCGGGTGCCCGTCGCCAACATCACGCGCTGGCGGATCGAAGGCCCGTGGCGGTGGATCACTGCCGTCGGCGTGCGGCGCAGCATCCGCGACGCGGACTTCACGTTTGCCGGCAGCCCGCGCGGCGGCGTGCGGATGGACTTCGCGACACCCGTGCGCTGGTCGGGGTTGAGCGTGCCGGCGTTCTACGTCGGGGTGGATGACCTCGAGGGCTTCGCGGCCGCGCTCGCTGCCCTGGGCATCCCGGGCGAGGACGCACGGTCGGGCTGACGGGGCCAGCAGGGACGGGCGCTACTTCCCGCGCAGCTGCCAGGACTTCCCTTCCGTGACCACGGACGGCGCGTACACGATCTCGACATCGTGCATGTCCGCGATCGTCCGAGCGCCCAGGGCCGCCATCGACTGCCGCAGCGCGCCGACCAGGTTCTGGGTGCCGTCGGTGACGTGCGAGGGACCGTTGAGGATCTGGTCCAGCGGGCCCGAGGTGCCCACCCGGATCCGGGTCCCTCGAGGCAGGACGAGCGACGGGGCGGCCATGCCCCAGTTGGTGCCCTTGCCGGGCGCCTCGGCGGCGCGGGCCAGCGGTGAGCCCAGCATCACGACATCCGCGCCGGCTGCGATCGCCTTTGCGATGTCGCCGCCCTTTTTCATGCCGCCGTCGGCGACAACAGGGACATATCGGCCCGTCTCGGCGAGATACAGGTCGCGGGCCGCGGAGACGTCCGCGATGGCGGTGACCTGCGGGATCCCGATGCCGAGGACCTCGCGGGTCGTGCATGCGGCACCCGGGCCGACACCCACGAACACGGCGGCGGCACCCTGCTCCATGAGCAGGAAGGCGGCCTCGGCGTTGGTCGTGTTGCCCACGGCGACTGGGATCGGCATGAGCCGCGTGAAGTCCCGCAGCGAGAGGGGCTCGTAGCCGGTGGCCAGGTGCCGCGCCGAGGAGACCTGCGACTGGAGGAGGAACAGGTCCGCGCCGTGCTCCGCACAGAGCGAGCCGTATCGGCGGGCGACAGCCGGCGTCGCGGAGAACGCGGCGGGAGAGCCCGCGGCGTGCAGCTCCCCGATCCGGCGGGAGATCAGCTCCTCGCGGATGGGAGCCTGGTAGGCGTCGGCGAGGACGTGCTGGATCTCGCCGTCGGGCGCCGCAATGATGCGGTCGAGGACCTCCGCCGGGTCGTCGTAGCGGAACTGGACGCCCTCGAGGTTGAGGATCGAGAGGCCGCCCAGGCGGGCCAGCTCCCCGGACAGGCGCACGTCGGAGACCGCGTCCATGGCCGCAGCCAGGACTGGCACCTCGAGACGGATTCCGCAGAAGTCCTGGGCCAGCACGACATCGGCCGGGTCGACGGTATCGGTGCCGGGGGCGAGGGACACGTCTTCGAAGCCGTAGGTCGGACGGATGGAATCCACCTTGGAGCGGAAGACCCGCCGGTTGGCAAGCGTCTCGGTCATGGCCTCGTCCTCACCCGCAATCGCCCGGTCCTCCGCTGCTTCGGCACAGTCTACCCGGCGCTTGGTTGGGGCCATACTGGTGACCAACCGATCACGGGCGCATGACTTCAGCCACAGGGGGCGACCATGGCCAAGAACAAGACGAAGGACCAGCGGGCCGACGACCAGCCGACGGCGGACGGCCCGGCCCGGCCCAAGCTCAAGAACAAGGTCTATCTGGCCGAGCTGGACAGGCTGCAGCTCGAGCTGTCGAAGCTCCAGGAGTGGGTCAAGGCGCGCGGCCTCAAGGTCGTGGTGATCTTCGAGGGCCGCGATGCCGCCGGCAAGGGCGGCTCGATCAAGACGATCACGATGGGCCTCAACCCCCGTATCGCCCGCGTGGTCGCCCTCCCTGCCCCCACCGAGCGCGAGCGCACGCAGTGGTACTTCCAGCGCTACGTGTCGCACCTGCCGGCCGCTGGCGAGATCGTGCTCCTCGACCGCAGCTGGTACAACCGCGCCGGCGTGGAGCGCGTGATGGGCTTCGCGACGCCCGAGGAGGTCGAGGAGTTCTACCGGTCCTGCCCGGAGTTCGAGCGGATGCTGGTCCGCTCCGGGATCATCCTGGTCAAGTACTGGTTCAGCGTCAGCGACCCGGAGCAGGAGCGCCGGTTCCAGGCCCGCATCTCCGACCCCACCAAGCGCTGGAAGCTGTCGCCCATGGACCTGATGTCCAGGACACGCTGGGTCGAGTACTCCATGGCCAAGGACGAGATGTTCCGGCACACGGACATCAAGCAGGCGCCGTGGTACGTGGTCCAGGCCGACGAGAAGAAGCGGGCCCGGCTCAACGTCATCAGCCACCTGCTCTCGCTGATCCCGTACGAGGACCTGATGCCGGAGCCCATCTCGCTGCCGCCGCGCGAGCCGGACCGCGGTTACGTCCGCCCGCCGATGGACGAGCAGACGTTCATCCCGGAGGTGTACTGAGCCGTCGGCCGGGGACTGGCAGTCGCCGTGGACGCCTCGTCTGCGGCACATCGGGGACCGTCAGTCCCGGGTGGGCCGTGAAACGGCCGCTCACGCTGTCATGACGGGGACCCTCACACCCCGGGGAGCATTGGCGGGGTGTGTGCGTGTGACTGGCAGTCCCGGGGAGCATCGGCGGGGGCAGTGATCGGGCCGTGGGCGCGAGGAGCCGGGCGTCGCACGCGAGGTTGAACCGGGCGGGGGCCGGCGCGCGGGCGCCGGCGCACGGTCAGGCGGTAGGTCGCCGCGCGATCCGGCTTCCGTCAGCGTCCAGCCGGAACCAGCGCTCCAGCTCAGGGTCCAGGAGCTGCTCCCGCACGCGCCTGACCGATTCGCCGTAGGACGGCCAGATCGCCAGGCGCGGGGCATCCCCAGCCGGGACCCAGCGAAGCCCGTCGTGCTCCCACGACTCGTGGGCCTCGGCCTCGGGCCGGACGCGGGCGGCGAAGATCGCGGAGACGACCACGGCGTCCGCCCCCTCGTCGTAGAACGGCGCGACCTGGTCCAGGTCGTAGAACGCCTCGATCTCGGACGCGCCCAGGCCGGTCTCCTCGTGGACCTCGCGCATGGCGGCCCCGGGCACGCGCTCGCCAGGCTCCACGCCACCGGTCACGCACTGCCAGAGCCCGGGGAAGATCCGGTGGGGGGCCCGGCGGATCAGCAGGATCTCCAGCCGCTCGGCGTCGGACCGCAGGTCGCCGGTGCCCGAGGGCGGCGAGACCCGGAACACCCAGCACTCGACGAGGTCCGGCCGCAGGCTCACGCGCGGTCTACCAGGGCAGCGTCTGCCGCAGGGCGAACAGCACGTTCGCGGGCCGCTCGGCGAGCCTGCGCATGTACCAGCGATACCACGCGCCGCCGTAGGCGATGAGGGTCTGGACCTTGTACCCGGAGCGTGCGAGCCGCCGCTGCTCCCTGGCCCGGATCCCGTACAGCATCTGGACCTCGAAGGCGTCCTTGGGCACCCCGGCGGCGGCGGCGTGGACGGCGATCTGCTCGATCAGGTCGACGTCGTGCGTGCCCAGGCCGACGCGCATCGACCGCGTCCGGCTCTCACGGAGCATGGTGACGGCCAGGCCAAGGTAGTTCGCGTCGACCTCCTTCTTCGACTTGAAGGCGACGTCCCTGGGCTCGTCGTAAGCGCCCTTGACCAGGCGGATCGCCGGGCCCATCGGCAGGAGCCGCTCGATGTCCCTGGCGGTCCGGCGCAGGTACGCCTGGAGGCAGATGCCCGTGTTGCCGTGCGATGCGCGAAGCCGCTGGTAGAGGTCCAGCGTCCGGTCCACGTAGGAGCTGTCCTCCATGTCGATCCAGAGGTACGAGCCCTGGGCCCCCGCGGCCGCGGCGAGATGGCGCAGGTGCCCGAAGCAGAGGTCCTCGTCGATGTCCAGGCCCAGCTGCGTGGGCTTCACGCTGAGCTCGCCGTCGATCTCGGCTGCCTTGAGCTGCTCGAGCAGGCCCATGTAGTGCGTCGCGACCGCCTGGGCGCCGGCCGGATCCGTGATCGCCTCGCCGAGCCTGGTGTAGATCGTCCCGATTCCCAGCACCTGGAGGTCCACCGCGGCGCCAAGTGCATCCGCGATCTCCTCGCCGGGCATGAACCGGTGGACGGCCTTGCGCATGAACGGGAGGTTGGGGAGGCGCTCGCTGAGCCAGGGATTGAGGGCGGCCCAGAGCATGACCTTGCGCAGCAGTCCGGTGATCACAGCCGTTCGAAGCGCTCCACGGGTACGACGAAGACCGTGGCGCCGCCCACCTCGACCTCGAGCGGGTACGGCATGAAGAACTCGCCCGGCTCCATGATCGGCGGCATGGGGTTGACGGTCTGGGTCCGGGAATGGCAGCTCTCGCGGACGATGCCCATCACCTCGTCCACCTCGTCGTCCTCCACGCCGAGCAGGACGCTGGCATTGGACTGCTTGAGGAAACCGCCCGAGGAGTGCAGACGCGTGGCCCGGAAGTCGTGCTCCAGCAGAGCATCGACAAGGGCGCCCGCGTCTTCGCTGTGCACGATGGCCACGACGAGCTTCACGGGGCGGAGCATAGCCCACGCCCCGCCACGGTGACCCGCCCCACGGACAGGTGCGCTCGGGGGCACGGCGCGGTGTAGCATGCGAAGACGGTTTGGGGCGCAGGTCCGAGGCTGTCCGGTGGACCGGACGGAGGCGGGGCCCCGTAGTGACGCGGAGGGACCCGTGGCGGACACCAACGTCGATTCCGGCAGCGGCGCGCTCAGCGTGCTGGCGGCTGGCGCGGCCGCGCTGGCGCGCGCCAACGACCTTGACACCGCCCTCGCGGTCATCGTGGAAGCCGGAGCCGCGGCGGCTGGCGCGACGATGGCCGCCGTCTTCGCGCAGGATCCGGACCGCAACAGCCTGGAGCTGCTGCTCACCCTGGGGATCGCGGACGACGACGTCGAGGCCTTCGAGGCCGAGGTGGTCACCAACCCCGAGCACCCGATCCACCATGCCGCTCTGGACCGGACGGGCTCCTTGAGCCGCTTCGGACAGACGGCCGACGGCGCCACGATGACCGGTGCGGACCTGCCGCTCGTCGTCGCGAGCAGCGGGAACGTGGAGGCATGCGTCGGCGTGCTGACGTTCGGGTGGACGGGCGAGCACGAGGTGGGCACGGAGGAGGAGGCGCTGCTGGTAGCGGTCGCGGACCTCGCGGCCGCCGCCGTCGCCACGTTCCGGACCTCGTCCATGGCCTCCGAGCGGGCCGAGTGGCTGGAGCGCGTGGCGCTCACGGATCCGCTGACGGGCCTCGCCAACGCGCGTACCGTGGCACGGGTCCTGGAGCTGGAGGTCGCGCGCGCACAGCGGCAGGGATCGGAGATCTCCGTCGCCCTGTTCGACGTCGACGGCTTCCGCGACCTGAACACCGCGGCCGGGTCACGTGCCGGAGATCACGTCCTGCGGCAGGTCGCCAGCGTGCTCGCGGAGAGCGTCCGGCTCGTGGACACCATCGCGCGGACCGGCGGCGACGAGTTCGTGCTGGTGGCCCCCGGGTCCGCGGGCGTGACCGTTGCCCGGCGCGTGATGGACGGCATCGCGAAGCTGGACCTGGTGGAAGGCCACACGATCTCCGTCTCGGCCGCGGTCGCGCGCTTCCCGCAGGACGGCTCCGATGCCGCGTCGCTGATGGATGCCGCGCGCGCGGCACTCGCCGGGACGACGGAACCCGCCTCGATCGTCGAAGTGACGGAGGGCTAGGTTCCCGTCCCGCCCGCCGAGGAGCCCGCGTCGGCCCGCTCCAACGCCGCAGCCAGGCACGGCAGCCGGCCGGCCACGTGCCGCACCGCCTCGACCGCACCCGCCAGCACGGCCGCGGGCTCGCCCGTCGCGTCCACGATCGCGTACCGGTCCGGCTCGGCCGCAGCGAAACCCAGGAACGCGGCTCGGACCCGCTCGTGGTACGCGGTGTCCTGGAACGCCTCGAACCGGGTGATCTCCGCCGACTTGCGCGCCAGGCCCACCTCCACGGGCAGGTCCAGGAGGATCGTCAGGTCCGGCACCAGGCCGCCGGTCGCGAACCGCTGCACCTCGCGCAGCTGGTCCATCGGCACGCCGGATCCGGCGCCCTGGTACGCGAGCGACGAGTCGGCGTAGCGGTCGCACAGCACCACGGCGCCACGGGCGAGGGCGGGCGAGATGACCTCGTCCACGTGCTGGGCGCGCGAGGCGGCGAACAGCAGCGCGTCCGCACGTCCGCCGCGGTCGATGGGCGGGTCCGTGTCGAGGACCAGCCGGCGCATGAGCTCACCGAAGGGGGTGGATCCTGGCTCACGGGTGGTGACAACCTCGCAGCCGCCGGCCGCCAGCACCGCGGCGAACCGAGGCATGAGGCTGGACTTGCCCGAGCCGTCGGGTCCCTCGAGGGTGATGAAGATGCCCCTGACTGTATCGACCACGCCCCGAGTGTAGGCGATGGGACATCCAGATCCGCCGCCCGATACGCCCAACGCCCTAACGCGCGGCCACGCGCCCCGCGATACCCTCGAGGGCAATGCGCGACATCACGAACCGTGCCCTCGACACGGCCACGGCGCTGGGCGCCACGTACGCCGACGTGCGCGTGGTCCGGCGTCTCGAGGAGAACATCACGATCAAGTCCGGGCGCGTCGAGGGCGTGGCCGGCGGCGAGAGCGAAGGCTTCGGCGTGCGCGTCATCGTCGGCGGGGCCTGGGGGTTCGCCGCGAGCCACCACCTGACCGCCGCCGAGGCGGATCGGGTCGCCGCTGAAGCCGTCCGGATCGCGCGCGCCAGCGCCACCGCGATCCGCAGGCCAGTCGACCTGGACGGCCGCCCACCCGCCAAGGGCCGCTTCGAGAGCCCCGTCGCGGAGGACCCGTTCGCCGTCCCGCTGGACCGCAAGATCGCGGATCTCCTCGCCGCGGACCGGGCCATGAACGCGGTCAAGGGCATCGCATGGACGGAGTCCGTCTACGGCGCGCAGCGCGAGTGGAAGACCTTCGCCGCCAATGATGGCTCGTACACGGAGCAGGTGATCACGCACATCGGCGCGGGCCTCGAGGCCAACGCGATCGAGGGCGACGAGCACCAGCGCCGCAGCTACCCCGACAACGGCGGGGCGTGGGCGTCGGCGGGGTACGAATACGTCCGGGCGATGGACCTCGAGGGCAACGCCGAGCGCGTCGCGAGCGAGGCGGTGGAGCTCCTGTCCGCCCCGCCGCTGCCAGCCGGCACGCGGACCATCCTCCTCCATCCGTCCCAGCTGTACATGCAGGTGCACGAGAGCTGCGGCCATCCCACGGAGCTGGACCGCGCCTTCGGCACCGAGGCCAGCTACGCCGGCACCAGCTTCCTGACGCCGGACATGCTGGGCAGCTTCCGCTACGGCAGCGAGCTGTGCGACATCGTCGCCGACGCCACGGTCTCCGGCGGCCTGGGCTCGTTTGGCTGGGACGACGAGGGCGTGGTCGCCCAGCAGGTCCCGCTGATCAAGGAGGGGATCTTCACCGGCTACCTGAGCTCCCGCGAGACCGCGCCGCGGATCGGGCGGGCCAGCGGGGGCGCCATGCGGGCCGACGGTTGGAACCGCATTCCGCTCATCCGCATGACGAACGTGAATCTGCTGCCGAAGCCGGGCATGAGCTTCGACGACATCGTGGCCGACACGGACGACGGCCTGCTGTTCGACACGAACCGCTCCTGGTCCATCGACGACCGCCGTCTCAACTTCCAGTTCTCCACGGAGATCTGCCGCGAGATCAAGGGCGGCAAGGTTGGCCGGCTGTTCCGCAACGGGACCTACACCGGGATCACCTACGAGCTGTGGCGGTCGATGGACGCCGTTGGCGACGCCTCCTCGTGGAAGATGTGGGGCACGCCGAACTGCGGCAAGGGCGAGCCGCCCCAGTCCGGGCACGTGGGACACGGCGTCAGCGGCGCGCGGTTCCGCAACGTGCGCGTGGGGGTCGTGGCGTGAGCGGCGCAGACGCGATCGGCGGCGACCCGGAGGCGGCGCTCCGCCTGGCGGAGGTGATCGTCCGGCAGGCCGAGGCGGCCGGTGCCGGCGAGGCTGAGGCACTCGTGGTGGCGGGCGACGCCGCGCTCACGCGTTTCGCCAACAGCGAGATCCACCAGAACGTGGCGAGCAGCGAGGTCTTCGTCAACCTGCGGTTCGTGCAGGGCCGTCGGGTGGGTGTCGCCAGCTCCGGCCGTGTGGACCCAGAGGGGATCCGTGCCCTCGTGGAGCGCGCCGCGGCCATCACCGCCAACGTGGAGGAGCTCGAGGACTGGGCGGGCCTCCCGGAGGCGAGCGCCGCCGAACCACTCGCGGCCGCCTGGTCGGACGGGACCGCGACCGCCAGCCCGGAGCTCCGCGCCGAGGGAGCCCGCGCGGTCATCGCCGCCGCGGACGAGGCCGGCGTGACCGCCTTCGGCTCGTTCTCCACCGAGGCCGAGGCCATCGCCGTCGCGACCTCGAAGGGCGTCCGCGCGGCCGAGCGCAGGACCAGCTCCCAGCTCCTGACCGTGACCATGGGCCCCGACAACGGGACGGGCTACGCGGAGCAGGCCGCCGTCGACGCCACCCTGATCGACGCCTCCGCCATCGGCCGCGAGGCCGCGGAACGCGCCCGCGCGTCGGCCAATCCCGTCGACATCGCCCCCGGGGACTACCCGGTCGTTCTTCTCCACTACGCCGTCGTGGACCTGGTGGACATGCTCGGCTACCTCGGGTTCTCCGCGCTGGCGGTCGCCGAGGACCGGTCCTTCTGGGAGCCCGGGCGGCGCGTGGCATCGCCGCTCGTCACGCTCACCGACGATGCCCGCGACCCTGCCGGAGTGCCCATGGGCTTCGACGCGGAGGGCGTCCCCAAGCAGCGGCTATCGATGCTGGAGGCCGGCGTGTGCCGGGACCTGGCGTACGACGCCCAGACGGCCGCCCGGGCCGGACGCGCATCCACGGGTCACGGCCTCCCCGCCCCGAACACCTACGGCCCGTTCCCCACCAACATGGTGATGGCTGCGGGCGACACCCCGATGGACGAGCTGGTGGGCGGCCTGGACCGCGGGCTCCTCGTCACACGCTTCCACTACACGAACCCGGTGCACTCCAAGAAGGTGATCATCACGGGCATGACCCGCGACGGGACGTTCCTCGTGGAGGGCGGCGAGGTCGTCGGGCCAGTCCGGAACCTGCGGTTCACGATGTCGTACCTTGACGCACTGGCCAACGTGGAGGCGGTCAGCCGGGAGCGCCGGTGCCTGCGCGGGTTCCTCGGTGCGAGCGTGGTCCCGTCGCTGCGGCTCTCCTCCTTTTCGTTCACCGGCGCCACGGCGGCCGAGTAGGCCGGCGGAGGCGAGAGGCGGGCATGGGCATCAGCGACCGGACGGCGGCGGACCTCACGCTCTACGCCGAGCCCGACGGATCCATCTCGGTCGACACCGGCGCGCGGTTCGTGGCGGTGGGCGGCGACGACCTGGAACGGATCCTCGACCGCCTGGCGGCGGACGGGGGCACGCTCCGCCTCCTGGGCGGGACGGGACGCGCGGACGACGGCGACGAGGCCCCGGAGCTGGAGAGCGACCCCGGGATGGGGGCGGCGTCCTACGTGCTGGGGCTGGCCCACGCTCGCGGGCTGACGGTGGTTCGCGACGAGGGCTGACCGCTCCACGTGACGGCGCCGTGCCGGCTGGCCTCACCAGGCCACGAGCTTCCAGATCTCGGGCTCCAGCTCACCCGGCTCGCCGTCCACCTCGGCGAACAGCACCACGGCGCGCTTGAGGTGGGCCATGGACTCCTCGGTGCGACCTGCGGCGTGGAGCTGGTCGGCGAGATTGTTCTCGACCGCGGCCTCGAGGTGGGTCTCGCCGGTCCGGCGGCATTCGGCCAGGGCCTCCTCGAGCAGGGTGATGGCAGCGCCTTGGTCACCCGCCGCCGCCTCCACGAGGGCGAGTCCATTGCGGGCGGCGATCGTCGCCCCGGGGTCGGCGTCCTCTGCCTGACCGGCAACCGCGAGCGCCCGCTGGAGCGCGGTGCGTGCCGCGTCGAGCTCGCCCCGCCGGAGCGCGACCAGCCCCGCGAGCCTGCTCGCGGCGCCCGCGGTCCGTGCGTCGCCTATGCCAGCCTCCGCGTCCAGCGCCTCGTCCGCGAGCGCCGCCGCCATGTCGAGGTCACTGGCCCTCAGCGCCACTGCTCCCCGCTCCACCAGCGCCGCAGGCCGGAGCCGCGGGTCGGCGCCCGCCAGCGCCGCGTCCAGGTGGCTCGCGGCAGTCGCCACGTCGCCCCGGCGAGCGTGCACCCGCCCCAGCCGCAGCTCGATCCCGGGCAGCTCGATCTCAGACGCGAGGCCTGCGGCCGCCTCGAGCGCGGCGACCGCCCCCACGTAGTCACCCAGCGCCGCCCGGACCTCGCCGATCGCGATCTGGAGCCCGGCCACGTCCGGGTGCCCCAGCGCCAGCGCCGCGCCAAGGTGCTCCAGGGCCTCCCGGTTCGCGAACACGCCGCGCGCTCTCAGGCCAGCCTCGCGGTATGCCTCGGCCGCCGCCGCATCCCGGCCTGAGCCGCTCCATCGGCTGGGCGCTCGCGACCGCCTCCATCGTCGGCGTGTTCGCAGCGGGCGTGGTGGCGTTTGGTGCGCTGCTCAGCGGCCTCGCCCAGGGCCAGGCGGTGGCGACGGCCGCCGCGACCCTGCTCGCGTTCGCGCTGTTCCAGCCACTCCGGACGCGCCTCCAGCGGATCGTCGACCGCCGGTTCGACCGCCCACGGATCGAGGCCGAGCGGACGCTCCAGCGACACGGTGAGCGGCTCGCGCACGTGGTGGAGCTCGAGGTCATCGAGCGCGACATCCTCGAGACCGTCGCCGAGACTGTTCGTCCGGTCGCCGCGTCCCTCTGGATCCGCCCATCACGGAGCCGCGAGTAGGGGCCGTCCGAACGGCGGTCCACCCATCAGGCGGCCGACGGCCGTTGACAACGCTTCGGCCATTGACGCGAGCCTGTCGCCCGCGCACGATCGCGGCGCGATGACCGCCATCCAGCCTGCCGACGAGCCGACCCCAGCCGCCGCGACACCAGCCGTCCCCAAGCGCGCCCGGCGGTCCACGCCCCCCAAGGGCTGGCAGTTCTCCCATCCCGCGATCGTCGCCCGCGAGGTCACGGCGCGGCTCATCGGCCCGTTCATCGGCTGGTTCCTGGTGGGACCGCGGGTCGTGGGCCGGGAGCACCTGGCCGCGCTGGAGGGGCCGTCTCTCATCTGCCCCACCCACGCCAGCCACTTCGACTTCTCTGCGCTGCGCCTCGCCCTCGGCCCGAAGCACCGGAAGCGGCTCACGGCCGCGGCCGCCGCCGACTACTTCGCCACCAAACGCTCGCGATGGCTGATCGCTGCTTGGCTGGGGGCCTTCGCGTTCAACCGGACAGGGCGAGGGGCGGACTCGATCGCCGCTGCCGAGGGACTGCTGGCCGCCGGCTGGCACGTGGTCCTGTTCCCGGAGGGGACCCGCACCATGACCGGCGATATCAACCCCTTTCAGCCAGGCATCGGGCTGCTGGCACGGCACACCGGCCGCCAGGTGCTGCCCGTGCGCATCGTGGGCATTCGAGGGGTCCTGCCCAAGGGCGGACGGCGGCCCAGGCGCTCGCCCGTTGAGGTGCGCTTCGGGGCGCCGATCCGAGCGCTCCCGGGTGAGGATGCCCGCGCGTTCACCGCCCGCCTGGAGGCGATCACCCGCGCCCTGTGAGGAGTCCGGTAGACATCTACCAGTAACATGGTAGAGTTCCACCATGAGCCTCAACATCAAGAACGAAGAGACGGTCCGGCTCGTGCGCGAGCTCGCCGGAATGCTGGACGTCTCGATGACAGCCGCAATAACGGAGGCCGTGCGCTTCCGGCTCGAGCAGATCCGAGCCGGATCTCCGAAGGATGATTTCGACGAGGAGGAAGTGCTCGCACTCGCGCGCGAGATGCGCGAGCGGATAGGCGAGGAGTACCTCAGCCAGGACTTCGACGCGCTGCTCTACGACGAGATGGGGTTGCCCAAGTGATCATCGATTCATCAGCGCTCGTGGCGATTCTCACGAACGAGCCCGAGGCCCGATCGTTCACCCGAGCGATCAAGATGGCGACCACCCGCCGCGTGTCGGCCGCGAGCTACGTGGAGGCCGCCGCCGTCATCGATGGCCGACAGGATCCCTTCCTGTCGTCGGCGCTGGATCGGCTGATCTCGATCATGAAGATCGAGGTGGTCGCGTTCTCCGCGCGCCAGGCCCTGATCGCGCGTGACGCGTACCAGCGGTTCGGGCGCGGTTCCGGGCACCCCGCTCGGCTCAACGTGGGTGACTGCTTCTCGTACGCCCTTGCCCGGGACCTGGGGGAGCCGCTCCTGTTCAAGGGCAGTGACTTCGCGCTCACGGACATCGAGCTGCTGGTGGAGCCGGTCAAGAGCCGACGCCTGAGCGAGGTTGTCGCCCGGTACGGGACCTCACCTGGCTGACGCCGCCGGAGACTACCCGCCCGAGACGCAGAACTCGTTGCCCTCCGGGTCCACCATCACGGTCCAGCGCACACCCTCGCCCAGCGTCCGCTCCGCGACGAACGTCGCGCCAAGGGCGGTCAGCCGCTCAACCTCCGCCGCCATCGAGTCCCCGCGCAGGTCCAGGTGCACCCGGTTCTTGACCGTCTTCGGCTCGGGCACCTTCTGGAACAGGATCGCCGGCCGGCCAACGGCCTTCTCGACCGGCGCGATCGCCACGTACTGCTCGTTGACGTCGACCCGCGCGTAGTCGCCCATCGCCTCCAGCCAGAACGCCACGACCGTCTCGTGGTCCGCGCAGTCGATGACGATCTCGCCCAGTCGCAAGCTCACGGGTTGCCCTCCTGCCGTCGGGGGGACGGCCTACCGCCAGGCGGTACGCGCCGGGTCCGGGTACAGGCGCACCCGCCGGTACGGCTCCCGGCCGCGCGACCGCGAGACCAGGTTCGCGCGCTCGGCCATCTGGTGCTGGAGCCGTCGGATGTACGCGTTCTGGGGGGCCAGCTCCACCGGCTCCTGCTGCTTGACCACCAGGCCGATCGCCTGCTCCGTCTCGCGCAGCGCGGCCTCCCGCGGATCGACCTCCAGCGCGAACACGGACGCCAGCGACGCCTGCATCTGGGCGATCGTGTTGGCCTTGAGGACGTAGATCGGGATGCCCCGGTCCTCCGCGTCGCGCAGCGCGGGTGGCTTCTGGCGGTACTCGGACCGCAGGGTCATCGCCACGTCTGCCTCGTCCGGCTCGCGGGCGATGATCACGGGAAGCCCTACGTCCCGGATGGCCTGCTCGAGACGCTTGCGGCTGATGCCGTGGGGGAACACGCGGAGCGTGGGCAGGGTGCCGCCCTCAACGGTGAACGACCCGGCCCCGAAGGAGGCCTCATCGTCATCGGCGCCGTCAAAGGTCGAGCCCGTCTCGCCGGGCACCATCAGCGCGATCCGCTCCTCCTCGGCGGCCTCGATCGCGGCGGCGTTGACAGGACGCGTGCCCTCGTCCTCGTGAAGCGCGTTGATGGCCCGGGCCGCCTCCGCCCGCCATGCCTCCTGGCGCGCCAGCTCGCGGGCATCCCGGGCACGAACCTCGGCGGCCGCGCTGGCGGCGGCCTCGGCCCGCTCCAGCGGCCCGCGGTCCGCGATGTCGCCCGCGACGAACGGGCCTCCGGGCCGCGCGGCGAATCGCTCCCCCGGCATGACGCCTAGCGGCGCCGGTCGGTCGCCCTCCGGGCTGCGGGCGCCCCGCTCGGAACCCGGTCGGAGCCCCGCTCGGACCCACCCCGGCCGGCTCGCCAGCCGCCGGTCTGCCCCGGCCGGTACCCCGGTCGCGCCGGCAGCCGGTCCTCGCCGGCGTACCCGCCCGTGCGGTACGTGGACGCGCCGCGCCACCCGGGCTCGCGCCCCCAGGCACCCGCGCCCGCGCCAGTGAGACCGCTGAACCGGTCGCCGGCTCCGGCGACACCGCCCTCGCGAGCCGATGGCCTGGGCCGCGACTGGGAGCGGTGGACCCCCTCCTCGTCCCGCCAGCGCAGCTCCGGTGTCACCACGTCGCCCAGCAGCATGGCGTCCACGGTCTGGGCCACGTCGCTGTGGACCAGCACCCGCTCGCGGTCCTGGATCTCCACGATCACGTCGAAGGTGGGTGGCTGCTTCCGCTCGAGCACGCTCTTCTGCGAGCGCCGGCGGCGCGCCTCCTCGTCGCCCAGGGTCACGCTCTGGATCCCGCCGATCAGGTCCGAGAGCGTGGGGTTGAGCATCAGGTTGTCGAGGTTGTTGCCGTGCGCCGTCCCGATGAGCTGGACGCCGCGCTCGGCGATCGTCCGCGCCGCCTGCGCCTCCAGCTCCGTCCCGATCTCGTCGATGACGATGACCTCGGGCATGTGGTTCTCCACCGCCTCGATCATCACCTCGTGCTGGAGCGACGGCGTCCGGACCTGCATCCGCCGCGCCTTCCCGATCGCCGGGTGCGGGATGTCGCCGTCACCCGCGATCTCATTGGACGTGTCGACCACTACCACGCGCTTGCGCTGCTCGTCAGCCAGGACTCGGGCGGCTTCACGCAGCATCGTCGTCTTGCCGATGCCGGGCCGGCCCATGATCAGGATCGACTTCCCGGTCTCCACGAAGTCCGAGATGATCTCGATCGTCCCGTAGACCGACCGCCCGATCCGGCAGGTCAGGCCCACGATCTTGCCGCTCCGGTTCCGGATCGCGCTGATGCGGTGGAGCGTGCGCTCGATGCCGGCGCGGTTGTCGTCCCCGAACATCCCGATGTGGTCGACGACGTACGCGATGTCCACCTCCGTGACCTCGCGCTCGAGGAGCGTCACCTCGCTCGCGGGGTAGCGGGCCTCGGGCTGGCGGCCCAGATCGAGGACGACCTCGATCAGCGACTCCCGGTCGGGCAGGCCATGGATCGCCTCCACGACCTCCGGCGGCAGCGCCGCGAGGAGGACGTCGAGATCGTCGGGTGTTGCCTGCTGCCGCTCGTGGGATCCCACCCTGGCTGACCTCCCTGTGCCCGTCAGCGCACACCGGCCGGCACGAGGCGCGGTTCGGCGACGCGGACGAGGGTTTCCTTCATCAGGAGCGTGACGACGGCGATCGAGTCGAAGCCCTCCTCCTCGAGCCGGCGGTCTACCGGCGACTCATAGGTGCGAACTGGGGCCAGGACCCCCTGGCGGTGCGCCGACGAGGGCTCCGAGCGCTCGCCGATGACGCCCAGGCCGTAGCGAAGGAGCGGGACGACGTCGGCCCCCGGGCGCGCGAGGAGCTTGAGGTAGTGCGGCTGGTCCTCCTTCGCGACCCCGACCTGGATGAACGCGTCCAGCTGCGTGCCATCCGCACCGCCATCGGGCGCGGGCAGGACGAAGGCCTCCACGTCGGCGAAGCGGAGGATCGGGGCGAGCGAGCTGCGCGGAACCCGCGAGTCCCGGCCCTGGCGCTCCCAGTCCGGCAGCCGGAGGGCCTCCAGGCGCTGGACGGGCGACGGGGTCGCGCCCGCGTACAGGCGCGAGAGCGCGAGGGCGTCCTGGGAGTGCGCCTCGCGGATGCCGTGCTCCGAGGCCTCGGCATCGCTCATCGGCGCGGGCAGCGGCTCACCGGGATCACGGAACAGGAGGCGCTCGTCGCCATAGCGCACGAATCCGGCCTGCATGAACAGCTCGACGTTGCCGTCGGCGTCCGCGCAGGCCACGTGGAAGCGGACCGCCCCCCGCTTCGATCCGTCGCGGAGCAGGTACTGGACCAGGCGGAAGCGGACGTCGCCGGCATCCAGGTCGCCCACCGCGTCCAGCTCCACCACCGTCCACTCGTCGCGCGAGCTGTCGCGCTCGGCGCGCAGCAGCCCGGCCACGTGACCGCCACGGTCGAAGACGTACATCATGTCGTGCGGGGTGAAGGCCCCGAGCGGGAGACGGAACAGGGAGAAGACGCCGATCCGGGGACCGGCTACAGGCAGCCCCAGCGACCGCGTCCCCTCGCCGTCGGCCTGGGCCAGCCTCGAGAGGTCCCCGAGCGCGGACAGGTCCGTGATCCGGGCAGCCCGGACCTTGCTGGTGCCCGCTGCCACGTGCCTACCGTCCCTGCTGCGTGCGGCGGATGGGATGCGGACGGCGCCCGATACCCTCGCCGGGGTCGGCGTGCTCGGCGGCCATCATCGCCACCAGCCGATGGAACCGGGTCTCACCCGCCAGCTCCGGGTGGAAGGAGGTGGCGATGACGTTCCGCTCGCGGACGGCCACGATCCGACCGTCTTCCAGCCGCGCCAGCACGTCAACGTCGGGTCCCGCCCGTTCGATCACGGGGGCACGGATGAACACCGCGTGCACGGGTGTGTCTCCCAGGAGCGGCACCGGGAGCTCCGTCTCGAACGACTCCAGCTGGCGCCCGAAGGCGTTGCGCTCCACGGTCACGTCCAGCAGCGGCAGGATGGGCTCCTCCTCGCCGGCAATCTCGCGCGCCAGGACGATCATCCCCGCGCAGGTCCCGAACAGCGGCGCGCCGCTCGCGGCAAGATCCAAGGATCGGCGCCCGCATCCCCCAGCGCTCGATCAGCCGGCGCATGGCCGTGCTCTCGCCCCCGGGCAGGATCAGTCCGTCGACATCCTCGAGATGCTCGGGCAGGCGCACCTCGACCGCCTCCACGCCGATGGCGCGCAGCGTCGAGCAATGCTCGGCAAAGGCTCCCTGAAGGGCGAGCACGCCGATCTTCATGGCACCGGCTCCGGACCGGACGGCCCGACTCGTCCGCCTACCAGCCGCGGACCGCCAGCCGCTCGTGCTCGGGGATCGCCTCCATGGCGATGCCGCGCATCGGGGCTCCCAGGCCCTTGGAGACCTCGGCGATGATCTTCGCGTCGGCGAAATGGGTCGTAGCCTGGACGATGGCGTTGGCCATGCGCGCCGGATCCTCGGCCTTGAAGATGCCGGAGCCCACGAAGACGCCCTCGGCGCCCAGTTGCATCACCAGCGCGGCATCGGCCGGGGTGGAGATCCCACCGGCCACGAAGTTGACGACCGGAAGCCTGCCCTCCGCCGCAACCCGCTTGACCAGGTCATACGGGGCCTGGAGGTCCTTGGCCGCGGCGAACAGCTCGTCCTCGCGCATGTGCTGCAGCCGGCGGATCTCCGCGAGCACGTCGCGCAGCTGGTGGACGGCCTCCACGACGTTGCCGGTGCCGGCCTCGCCCTTGGTGCGCATCATCGCCGCGCCCTCGTTGATCCGGCGCAGGGCCTCGCCGAGGTTCCGGCAGCCGCACACGAACGGGACCTTGAAGGCGTGCTTGTCGATGTGGTTGCGCTCGTCGGCCGGGGTCAGGACCTCGGACTCGTCGATGTAGTCCACGCCCAGGGCCTCGAGGACCTGCGCCTCGACGAAGTGGCCGATGCGGGCCTTGGCCATGACCGGGATGCTCACCGCGTCCATGATCCCCGTGATCATCTCGGGGTCGGACATGCGGGCGACGCCGCCACTGGCGCGGATATCGGACGGCACGCGCTCGAGCGCCATCACGGCGACGGCGCCGGCTTCCTCGGCGATGACGGCCTGCTCGGGCGTGACGACGTCCATGATGACGCCGCCCTTGAGCATCTGGGCGAGGCCCTTCTTGGTGGCCCAGGTGGAGGTTTCGGTCATGGTGATTTGGGCTCTCCGAGAGGACGCGTGAGTGGTCGGCCGGCCAGGCTTGCCGCGGGGTCGTCGCCCGTTCGAACCGGTTCGGTCCGACGTCACGAGAGGATTATCGCACGGCGGCTCGGGAGTCCAGACTTCAGGTGTCCGACTCCGCGGTTTCGCCCGCCATCGCCGTTCAGGCTGCCGCATCCCGCACGTCGACCAGGATCGCAACCTCATCGGGGACCGAACGGATCAGCCGGAGGTCGGCGGTGACAAGCGGGATGTCCAGGCGAGCGGCGATTTCCACCCAGTGTGCATCGCTCCAGGTGAGCTGGAAGCGCTCCGCCAACGCCAGGACGGGCTCAACCTTCACCGCCAGCGGGACGATCGTTGCCTCGAGCCCGTCCAGCGCATGAAAGCAGCGCGGAAGGTCGGCCCATGCGACCCTGCCGCGTCGGGCAGCTCGAACGAGCGCGTGCCGAACCTCGAACTCGCAGTGACCCGCGAGGAACGGCTCGATCCTGCCGTCACCCACTGCGTCCATCAGCCGCAGGGCTGCACCGTGGAACGGCTCATCCTCGATCATCCACGCCCCGACGACGCTGCTATCGAGGATTGCGACGTTCACGCGCCAGCTCCTCCAGAGCGAGGCCCGCGGCGTCCCCACCCTCCAGCGCCCGCGGATGGTCCCGATCAGCGTCGAGGTAGTCCTGGAAGGTCAGTCCATCGGGATCAGGCTGCGTCTGCCTCGACAGCTCCTTCATGGTCTCGATCGCCGCGCGACGGCGGGCCAGCTTCGCCTGACGGTGTCGCTCCACGATCTCCGGCGTGTACGGCCACGCGCCGACCTGCCACTCGCGATCCGTCGCGTACGAAGCGGCTGCCTCTCGTACCCGCCGCCCCGACGCTCCGTCCGGCCAATCCTCGTCGGCATCGACGAGCACGAGCACCCGTCGGCCCTCGCGTTTCGTCCGCAACTCACCCGCGCGGATCTGGCGCCAGACCGTCCGCTCACTTCGGGCAAGTCTGGCCGCCGCCTCCGGAACGCTCAACGCCACTGTCAGTGTCATGTCACTGTCAGCATGGCACTTCCCGTCGGTCCTGTCAACGAATCCCGGCGGTCCACGGCGCCTAGCGGGCGAGCGTCCTGACCACCCCTGACATGAGCGTGGTAGCGCGGCGGGCAGATGCCGGCGAAAGCCTGGAGAGGGCCTCGACGAGCCCCAGGACGTCCTGGTCCGGGAGGCCGTCGAGGAGCGTGATAAGCCGCAGGATCGTGTCGTCGGGAACCTCGCCCAGCAGGCGGACCGCCCGCTCCAGCTCCGTGGGCTCCAGGCGCGAGACGAGGCCGACGGCCCGGTCGAACAGGCGCACGAAGATCAGGAACGTCGAGAGCCAGTCGCGGAGGCGGAGAAGATCGACATCGTTGGGGTGCTGGGCGAGGGCGAGCTGCGTGTCGCCGAGCGTCCGCTCGAGCACGACGATGATGGGGTCGCCCTCGCGGACCTTGCGCTCAGCCACCACGCGCCCGAACCAGCGCCAGTGATCGCCGATGGCGATGTATGCGGTTCCTGCCGGGCCGCGGCGCCCGACGCGGCGGAGTTCAGCGACGCGCTCAACCAGGCCCCAGGCCTCGGCCTCGGCGAGGGCAAGGCTGGCGGCGCGATGGCTCAGGCCCAGCGCTTCGCGGACCTCGCGTTCCGTGAGGGATTCGCCGCGCGCCATCAGGTAGGCATGCACGCGCGCGATCGCGGGCGCGACGCCCCACGCCGCGCCCATCTCACCCCAGGCGTCGGCCAGGGTGATGCGGATCTCCTCGGCGATGGGCGAGGTGGTGCGCCTCGCCGGTTGAATGGCGGGAGGAGCGTCGGTCACGGCGTCATCCTAGCGCGCGACGACGAAACCTGTCCCCGTCCGATAGCCGATTTCGGCGAACCTGGGGCGTCGACCCAACAGCCCGCATGGGACTGCCAGTCACAGGTTCGGCGGCGTCATCCGGTCCCCGGCAACTCCCAGTCATAGGACAGGCCCGCCTGGGACCGATTCTGGGCGCAGACTGTGACTGTGAGTCACAGGTCGGCGTTCGGATGCAACGCAGCCGCGACCACCAGTCCCCCGGGGCTACGATGCCCCTTGGCGAGCGGGGTCAGCCACCCACGCCGAACAGGATTCCACCGACGAGCCGGAACGGGTCCTGCTCGGGATCGATAGCCGTCGTGCACGATGCGACGACGACCGGCGCAGGGACAACGTTGAACGTGTACGTCTCCTCCTGGCCGTCGAAGTTCTTGGGGCACTCGCCCACGAACGGGCGGGCGAGGATCGCCTCCCAGTCCGCAGCGGCCACCTGCTCGACGAGCCGCGCGAGCGAGTCGGAGTCCACGGTCTGCGCCATGCCGTCGCTGCGGACGACCGTGCCGTCACGGCGGATCTCCGCCCTGAAGCCGCACGGGCCCTGCGGGCACTCTCCGCCGCTGGCCTCGTAGCTGACGAGGATCGGGTTGAGCGCCTCGGGGACAACCCCCGGCGGGAGGAATTCGCACGCACCGAGCGCGAAGGCGACCACGACGAGCAGGGCAAGACGGGTGGCGAAGGGGTTGACCGGCTTGGGCATGGCGCCGAGACGCGCGACGAGCCCGGACGGTTCCGCCGGCGGGCGTATCGTTCGGGCGATGTCCGAGCAAGCCTTCGATCCCGCCTTCGCCGTCGCCGCCCACCAGGTCGAGACGGGCAGCGTCCCGTTCGTGATCCTCGGTGTCGCCGGCGCCGAGGGAGTCGTCCGCCTGGACGCGTTGCCGCGGGCGCAGGGACCGCGGATCGGCACCAGGGCCGTCTGCCTGCTGGCGTCGATCACCAAGCCGATCGTCGCCACGGGGGTCATGCAGCTGGTCCAGGACGGGCGCTTCCCGCTGACCGCGCCGCTCTCACGGTGGCTCCCCGAGCTTGACGCGGCCGGCCTCGCGCCGTTCACGGCCTGGCACGTGCTGACCCACACGACCGGCCTCGCCGACGTCGACCTGGAGCAGCTGCTCGTCGAAGGCGGCGACCGGTCCGAGCTGATCCGGCGCACGATTGCCGCCGGCCAGCAGTCCGCGCCCGGGAGCCGGTTCCGCTACGCCTCGTTCACCTTCGACCTACTCGCGGAGGCGGTGGAGCGCGCACTGGACCGCTCGTTCGAGACAGTCCTGCGCGAGACGGTGCTGGGGCCACTGGGCATGGCCGAGACCGCCTTCGATCCCGCTCCGTTCGGCGATCGCCGGGCACCGGTCGTGGTCGGGGGCTGGGACGGGTCGCACCGGGCGGTCGATGCCGGGGCGGATGCGGGCGCAATGGTCGACGCCTACACCGGGCTCCGGCTGGCGGGCGGCGGGCTGTGGAGCACGGCCAGCGACCTGCTCCGGTTCGGGCGGGCGATGCTGCGCGGCGGCGAGCTGGACGGGGTCCGCGTCCTCGGCCGGCCGGTCCTGGACCTCATGACGCGCGAAGTTACCGTCAACGGGCTGGGCGCAACGGGCGACCGCCTGGCGGATGACCATTACGCCATCGGCTGGGGAAAACCCGGGGCGGCCTCGCCGAGCTCAGCCCTCGGGTTCGGGCACGGCGGGGCATCGGGGACGCTGCTCTGGGTCGATCCAGCCTATGACCTCGTGTTCGTCTACCTCACGGGCCAGTGGGGCAACCCGCATCCGGCCAGCCACGATGCCCTCGTGGCGGCGTACGGGGCAATCGAGTAGCCGACCGCGGGCCAGCTACGCCTCCGGCTCGAGGTCGAACAGGTCGCCCCACTTCGCACGCTCAGCCATCCCGCCCATCTTCGCCTTGAGCTCCGCGAGGGCGGCATCGCGCTCCTCGGGACCCACGAGGCGGGCCTGGTAGCGGCTCTCGTGTCCCTTGATCGCGAACGTGCATGACGGGTTCGCCTTGAGGTTCACCGTCCATCCGCGGTTCACGGGGCTCCCGGACCCAAGGAGGATCGTGCCGTCCGCACGGGCCACGAACCCTATGGGAGCCCGGCGGGCGAGTCCGGTCTTCGCGCCGGTGGTGCCCAGGATGCCGACGCGCCCCGAGCGGGCCATGAGCGAGCCACCGATGGAGTTGAAGGCGCGGGTGAGGGCGTTGGGCACCTGTGGCTCCTTGCGACAGCGGAGGGCCGAATGACCCCGGAGGGGGTTGACACCGCCTACGGCGATGTTACGCTAGCAGACAACCGCACATCTGAGCACAGCTATTGCTCATATGTGCGATTTGCGGAGAAGTGGTGCTCGCAGTCCGACGTCGAGGTACGAGCGATGTCCGCCTCATGGTGCGAATTGCACAGCTCTACTACGGCATGCACCTCAGCCAGGCCGAGATCGGTGACCGGCTGGGCCTGAGCCGCTTCCAGGTAGGCCGGCTGCTGGACCGCGCGGTGGAGGAGTCCATCGTCCGCATCGAGGTCGTCCACCCCTCGGCTCGTCTTGTCGATCTCGAGGACGCACTGGTCGCCCGATTCCGGCTGACCGCGGCCGTGGTCGCTGATGTTCCCGCCGCCACAGCCGGTCAAGAGGCCGATGACCTCGCGCGCGAAGCCGTGGCCGAGGTCGCCGTGGATCTCCTCGGCAAGCTCCGGCCCACCGGCGCGATCGCCGTGTCCTGGGGCCGCACCATGCTGGAGGTTGCGCGCCGCCTGCCGATGGGCTGGACCGACGCGGACGAGATCGTCCAGCTCAACGGCGCCGCCAGTCGATCGACGCAGCCCACGCGCGCGAACGAGATTCTCGAGCGCTTCGCGGGTACCTCCGGAGCGTCGTTCCGCGGCCTGGCGGCACCGGCGATCGTGGGCTCCAACGACCTCCGGGACGCGCTGATGAAGGACCCGGCGATCCGGGACACGATCGACGCCGCCAGGTCGGCCCCCGCTGCCGTGTTCGGGCTCGGGATCCCGGCTCCGGACAGCCCGCACCTCGCGTCGGGCTTCGTTGACGAGGACGAGCAGGCACGCCTCCGGACGAAGGGCGCGGTTGGCGACGTGATCGGCCGCTTCCTGGACGGCAACGGCGACATCGCCTGGCCCAAGCTGGACCGGCGGACCGTGGGCCTGCCGCTCCGGGATCTGCGCGCCAAGCCGTTCCGCATGGGCGTGGCAGCCGGGGCCGGGCGAGGGCCGATCGCGCTGGCAGCAATCCGCGCAGGTGTTGTCAACGTCCTCGCCTGCGACGACACGACGGCTGGATGGGTGCTGGCCCATGGCTGAGCGCCGCCTCCCGGACGAGATCGTGATCCGCCAGCTGGTCGAGCGAGCACTGGAGGCGGTCGAGTCCGACGCGACGGCCGACGGCGGGTCTACGCCCGACGCGACGGCCACCCGGGCTGGCGACCAGAAGACCGTCGCCATCGGCGCGGACCATGGCGGCTTTGCCCTCAAGACCATCATCGCGAAGCACCTGTCCGACAAGGGTCTCGGCGTCACCGATTGCGGCACGAACGGGCCCGAAGCGGTGGACTACCCGGACTTCGCCCATGTCGTCGCCCGCCTGGTCGCATCCGGGGCCTGCGCGAGCGGGATCGTCATCGACGGCGCCGGCATCGGCTCCGCGATGGCCGCCAACAAGGTCCCGGGTGTGC
This sequence comes from uncultured Chloroflexia bacterium, assembly GCA_963754485.1. Classification (GTDB taxonomy): domain Bacteria; phylum Chloroflexota; class Limnocylindria; order Limnocylindrales; family CSP1-4; genus CAIXZV01. The sequence continues at coordinate 92,322 of CAVWFY010000008.1, forward strand.
GCGCGGCGAATGCCCACGACACGTCCATGGCCCGCAACGCGCGCGAGCACAACTACGCCAACGTGCTGACCCTCGGTGCCCGGATGATCGGTGAGGGGCTGGCTCTCGAGATCGTCGACACCTTCCTCGCCACCCCGTGGGGCGCGGAACGGCACGGCGCGCGTGTCGCGAAGATCACCGCCATCGAGCGGCAGTACCGCAACCCCAAGGCAGAGGAGCCCCGATGACCGCCCCTCCCGACGACCGCGCCCAGCTGATCGAGGCGATCACCCGCCAGGTGATGGCCGGCCTCGCCGGGGCCCCGGGTTCCGGTGCGGGGCCAGACGGACTGAACTGCGCGACCTGTGTCGGCGGCTGCGCGGCACGCTGTGCCCCCAAGGTGGCGGAGGTCGTCGCCGGCGGCGCGTCGCGCGTCACCTACACGGGCGAAGCCGGCCACGTCCCAGCGGACCTCGCGGGCTACATCGACCACACGCTCCTGCGGCCGGACGCGACCGCCGCCGACATCGACAAGCTGTGCGCCGAGGCGGTCCAGCACGGCTTCGCGAGCGTCTGTATCAACCCGGTCTGGGTCCCGCGTGCCGCCGCGAACCTCAAGGGCACGGGTGTCCCGGTGGCGTCTGTCATCGGCTTCCCGTTCGGCGCCACGATGCCGGAGATCAAGGCTCACGAGGCTCGCTCGGTCATCCGCGCCGGGGCGCGCGAGATCGACATGGTGATCAACATCGGGGCACTCAAGTCAGGCTTGCACGAGCAGGTGCGAGCGGATATCGCCGCCGTCAGCGACGCCTGCCACGAGTCGGGCGCGCTCAACAAGGTCATCATCGAGACCACGCTCCTCACCGACCGCGAGAAGGTGATCGCCTGCCAGCTCGCGCGCCAGGCGAAGGCGGACTTCGTGAAGACCAGCACCGGGTACGCCGGGGGCGGCGCCACCGTGTTCGACGTCGCGCTGATGCGTGAGACGGTCGGGCCGCGGATCGGCGTCAAGGCCTCGGGAGGGATCCGGACCAGGGATGACGTGGAAGAGATGATCGCCGCGGGCGCGACCCGGATCGGGGCGTCGGCCGGGGTGAAGATCGTGACCGGAGAGGGAGGCACCAGTGGCCGGTATTGACCTGCGCGCGTACGTGTTCCTGGACAGCCTCCAGGCGCAGTACGCGGCGTTCCTGGGCACGGTAGCCCAGGGCTTCCTGCCGCTCCCGGGCGATGCCTCGCTGTACATCGAGGTCTCGCCGGGCATCGAGATCAACCGGCTGACGGACATCGCGCTCAAGAGCACGTCGGTCAAGCCGGGGATGCAGATCATCGAGCGGTTCTTCGGCCTGCTGGAGATCCACTCGCCGTCGCAGGCGGAGGTCCGCGCCGCAGGTGCCGCGATCCTCGACGAGCTGGGCCTGGAGGAATCCGCGCGCATCAAGCCGAAGATCCTGTCCAGCCAGATCATCCGGCGGATCGACGACCACCAGGCGCAGCTGATCAACCGGACGCGGCACGGCCAGATGATCATCGGCGGCCAGACGCTCTACGTGCTGGAGATGGAGCCCGCGGCCTACGCGCCGCTGGCTGCCAACGAGGCCGAGAAGGCCGCCAACATCAACATCCTCGAGGTCCGGTCGTTCGGCTCCATGGGCCGCGTGTACCTGGGCGGCGAGGAGGCGGACATCGACGTCGCCTGGCGCGCGGCCGTGGCCGCGATCGAGGGCATCGACGGGCGTGACGCGAAGGCGTAACGACACACCCACCACCCAACGACCCGGCGGCCACCCGGCCGGCCGGAACAGGCACCGAACGGAGAGGGTCCGATGGCAGACGCACTGGGCATGATCGAGGCTCGCGGGTTCGCCGCGGTGGTCGAGGCGGCTGACGCGATGGTCAAGGCCGCCAAGGTGGATCTCGTCGGCTACGAGAAGACCGGCGGCGGATACGTGACCGCCGTCGTGCGGGGCGACGTCGCCGCGGTCAAGGCCGCGGTGGAAGCAGGCGCCCGCAGCGCCGCCAAGGTGGGCGAGGTCGTCGCGACCCACGTCATCGCGCGGCCGCACGCCAACGTGGACACGGTGCTGCCGCTGGGCCGCACGGAAGAGGCCAAGGCCGAGCTCGGCGGCTGACGGACGATCGCGAACGAGGACCCTCGCGGGGGCGGTGACGCGCCGGGCGACCGGCCAGCGCCGCCCCCGGAAGCGGGAGGTCGGGAGGAACAGGCATGCTCCTGGGACGGATCGCGGGGACCGTCGTGGCCAGCCGCAAGGAGCCCCTCATGGAGGGCTGGCGGCTGCTCGTCGTCCAGCAGCTTGGCGTGGACAACGAGCCGACCGGCGGCTACGTGGTGGGCGTGGACACGGTGGGCGCAGGCGTCGGCGAGGTCGTGCTGTATGCGAGCGGAAGCTCCGCCCGGCAGACCGAGGTGACGCGGGACCGCCCATGCGACGCGGTGATCATGGCGATCGTGGACACCTGGGAAGTCGGCGGCTCGGAGGTCTACCGCAAGTAGCACCATGGACGAACGCGAGATTGCCGACATCATCGAGCGGACCCGGCGGCGCGTCGGCGAGCCCGGACCGCAGCTTGCCCGCCGCATGGCGGTGCAGGCGGAGCTGACCGCGCCGGTCGCGGGCCAGACCGGGGACGGCGTGTTCGCCACGCTGGACGAGGCGATCGCCGCGGCGGGCGCCGCCTTCCGGTCCACGCGCCTGGAGCTTGGCCAGCGCAAGGTGATCATCGAGGCCGTGCGTCGGGCCGCCACGGACCAGGCGGAGGCCTTGGCGCGCCTCGCGGTCGAGGAGACCGGCCTCGGGCGGGTGGACGACAAGACCGTCAAGAACCGCCTCGTCGCCATGAAGGCGCCGGGTCCCGAGGACCTCGAGGTCCAGGCCGTGTCCGGCACCAACGGCATGATGATCACGGAGTTCGCGCCGTTCGGCGTCGTGGGGGCGATCACCCCGGTGACCAACCCGGGCGCGACCATCGTCAACAACGCGATCTCGATCGTGTCCGCGGGCAACGCGGTCGTGTTCAACCCCCATCCGTCCGCACGGCGCACGTCCAACGCGGCCGTCCGCCTCGTCAGCCGGGCGATCGTCGCCGCCGGGGGTCCGCCCAACTTCGTGGTGTCCACGGTGGAACCCACGATCGAATCGGCCCGGACGCTGATGACCCACCCGGACGTCCGGCTGTTGCTCGTGACCGGCGGCCCCGGCGTGGTCCGCGAGGCGCTGCGCACGGACAAGCGGGCGATCACCGCCGGACCCGGCAACCCGCCCGCGGTGGTGGACGAGACGGCCGACGTCGAGAGGGCAGGCGCCGACATCGTCCGCGGTGCCTCGTTCGACAACAACATCGTGTGCACCGACGAGAAGGTGGTCATCGCGGTCGCCTCGATCGCAGACCGGCTCGTGCGGTCGATGGGCCAGAGCGGCGCCTACGTCCTGGCCGAGCACGAGCTGCGCCGCCTGGAGCGGGTGATCTTCACGGAGCTGGGCGCGCCGGGGAAGCCCGGCCACATCAACCCGGCCTGGATCGGGCGGGATGCCGGCAGGATCCTCGCCGAGATCGGCGTGCGGCCGACCGTGGAGCCACGGCTGCTGATCGCCGAGGTACCCGCCGAGCACAGCCTGGTCTGGACCGAGCAGATGATGCCGGTGCTGCCGGTCGTGCGGGTCGCGGACGTCGCGGCGGCGATCGACCTGGCGGTGCGCGCGGAGCACGGGTTCCGCCACACGGCGTCCATCCACTCGACCAACGTGGACACGATCACGCGCATGGCGCGCGCGATGAACTGCTCGATCTTCGTCGCGAACGGCCCCAACTTCGCCGGCCTCGGCGAGGGCGGCGAAGGCTTCGCGACCGTGTCCATCGCCAGCCCGTCCGGTGACGGTATGACGCGGCCGCGCTCGTTCTCCCGCGAGCGGCGGGTGACCGTCGTCGGCGCGCTGCGGATCGTCTGACGATGCCCGTGCCCACCCCGGACCCGTTCCAGCCCGCGCTCGCGCTGGTCGAGCTCGCCTCGATCGCCGTCGGCATCGAGACCGGTGACGCCATGGTGAAGCGTGCGCCGGTGGAGGTCGTCCGCGCCGGGACCATCCATCCCGGCAAGTACCTGGTGCTCGTCACGGGCGCGGTGGGCGACGTGGAGGAGGCGCTCAGGGCGGGCCTCGAGACTGGTGAGTCATACCTCGTGGACTCCGTGTTCCTGCCCAACGTGCACGACCAGGTCGTGGCGGCGCTGCGCGGCGCACGGCGGAACGGGACCGGCGAGGCACTGGGTGTCGTCGAGACCGCCACCGTCTCGGCCACGATCGAGGCCGCCGATGCCGGTGTGAAGGGCGCCTCGGTGGAGCTGTTGGAGCTCCGCCTGGGCGATGGTCTCGGCGGCAGGGGCTACCTCCTGTTCGACGGCTCCGTCGCGGACGTCGAGGCGGCGGTGGTGATCGCCGTCGAGCGGGTCACGGACGGGTCGGCGGGTTCCGTGCCCGGCGCACGCGCCCCCATCGCGCGGGTGATCCCACAGCTCCACCGCGAGATGCGTGCCGAGCTCGAGGCCGCGCCGCGGTTCGCGTCCCGGCTGGGCACAGGCGGCGGGGAGGCATAGCGCCATGCAGCTCGCGCGCGTCATCGGCACCGTCGTCGCCACCATGAAGGCCCCCAACATGGAGGGCGCGCGGCTGCTCATCGTCCAGCCCCTGACCCGCCGGCTCGAACCGGTCGGGCAGGCGGTCGTCGCCGCCGACGCGCTGGAGACGGCCGGTCCCGGAGAGCTCGTCTACATCGTGGGTGCCCGCGAGGCCGCGGAGGCGATGCCCAACCGGTTCGTGCCCGTGGACCACGCCATCGTCGGGATCGTGGACGCGGTGGAGGGCGTGGAGGGCGGCAGGCAGGTCGCGGGGTCCGCGGTGTCCCGGGGGACCGTGGGGTCCGTGGAGCCCGGCAAGTCAGGCAAGTCCGGCGCGAAGCCCCGCAAGCCCCGGGTGTCCGGCCGATGAAGCTCGCACGCGTCGTGGGGACCGTGGTGTCCACGATCAAGTCGCCGATCTTCGACGGACGGGCGCTGCTGCTCGTGGACCTCCTGGAACCAGATGGGCGCGAGGCGGGCGGCTACCTGATCGCCGTGGATACCGTGGGCGCCGGGGCCGGTGAGACGGTCCTGGTCCTCGACGAGGGCACGTCCGCTCGCCAGATCGTCGGCGAGACGGGCGGGGGGCCTCTGCGGACCGTGATCGTGGGGATCGTGGACGCGGTGGAGGGGCCGGCGGCAGACCACCGCCCGAAGGGGCGCTGAGCGGCGCTACGGATCGGCGAGGGGGCGTTCGCTTCGCGCCGGGCCGTCGGTTGTTCGGCGCGGAGGCCCTCACCAGACGCACGGCGGCGCCGGGCGATGCGAGTGTTCGGCGACCGGCCCGTAGCACCGGTTCAGGCTCGCTCGGCCCGATCCGGGCCGCTCGTCCCGACGCGGACGCGGCGAGGCCACGATCTACCCCGGAGGACGCGTTCACGCCCGGCGCGCTACCCTTCCCGACACCACCACGGAGGAACCATGGCTGACGCCACCCCGGCCGGCGACGTCGTCCCGGCCCAGACTCGCGAGGAGCTCCTGGCGCTGCACCTTGAGGCACGCGCCCGCAGGAACGCGGCCCCGCTCGGCAGCCACGAGTGGGAGGCCGCGAGCGGCGAGGTCGGCCGCATCGAGATCGAGATCGCGCGCATCGAGCGGGCGATGGACCCGCCGCGGGTCTAGGCGCGGCAGACAGGAGCCCGGAGACCGAGACTCACCCCTTCCCCTTCTCGGCGCTGACCGCCATGGCCCCGGCTGGCTCGAACGGCGGTCCTGTTGTCGTGCGGCCGATGGACGGGGTGGTCCTGGTGCTCAACCAGAACTACGAGCCGCTCAACGTGTGCAACATCCCGCGTGCGTTCCGGCTCGTCTTCGGATCCAGGGCAGAGGTCATCGAGTACGACCACGCCACGATCCGCACCGTCCGTGCCGCCTACCGGGCGCCATCCGTGATCCGGCTCCAGCACCAGGTACGCCGTCCTCGGCCGCGCGTGAAGCTGACCCGGCGCGAGATCTTCGCCCGGGACCGCCACACCTGCCAGTACTGCGGCCGGATCGCCAACGACCTGACCCTGGACCACATCCTTCCCCGCCATCGGGGCGGCAGCCACTCCTGGGAGAACCTCGTGGCCGCGTGCAAGCCCTGCAACCATCGCAAGGGTGGACGAACACCCGAGGAGGCGCGTCTCCGGCTCACCCGTCCCCCGTTCGAGCCGCGCAGCGACCTCTACTCGCTGTTCACGCCCTACCTCGCGGACGACCGGAACGAAGCCTGGCGCGACTATCTCTTCCTCGGCCGGAACTAGGAAGGCGCCGTGGTCGCGCCCGAGACCGCCGGAGAGCGGCTGGCGGGGATCGTCCCCGACGCGGTCGTCGAGGTTCTGGATCATCTCCATGCCTCGGGGCACGCGGGCTACGTGGTGGGCGGGTCGCTTCGGGACGCTCTGCTGGGCCGCGACCCGGCGGACTGGGACCTTGCGACCGATGCGCTTCCCGACCAGCTCGTGAAGCTGTTCCACGGTGCCGTCTACGAGAACCGGTTCGGGACAGTTGCCATCCGCCGTGAAGACGACGTCTTCGAGGCCACCACCTTCCGCACGGAGCATGACTACGCCGACTTCCGCCGGCCGCACAGGGTGGAGTTCGGGACGGACGTGACCGCCGACCTCGCGCGGCGGGACTTCACGGTCAACGCGATCGCGTGGGGCCGCGAATCGGCAGACGATGGCCCGAAGGGGCTGGTGGACCCGTTCGATGGCGTCGAGGATCTTGGCCGACGCGTCCTGCGCGCGGTGGGCGACCCGGGGGCGCGCTTCCGCGAGGACGCGCTGCGCATGATCCGGGCCGTGCGGCTTGCGGCCGCCCTGGAGTTCGAGATCGAGCCCGCGACCCTGGAGGCCATCCGCGCCAACGCCGGGTTGGTCGCCCATCTGTCCGGCGAGCGGATCGGGGCCGAGCTCGAGAAGCTGCTCGCGGCACCCCGGCCATCCATCGGCCTGCGGCTGGCCGAGGAGACCGGGCTGCTCGCCGTGATCGCGCCGGACCTCGCGGCGCAGGTCGGGATCCCCCAGAACAAGGTGCCCGGTCACGACCTCTGGGCCCACACGCTGCTGACCGTGGACGCCGCCCCGGCCAACCGTCCGGTCGTGCGGCTGGCCGCCCTCGTCCACGACATCGGCAAGCCGGCGACCCTCTCGGACGGGCACTTCCACCACCATGACGTCGTGGGGGCCCGCCTGGCGGAGGCCTGGCTGCGCAGGCTGCGCTTCCCGCGCGCCGCGGCGGACGATGTCGCGCATCTCGTCCGGTATCACATGTTCTGGGCTGACCCGGCCCTCTCGGACGCGGCCGTGCGCCGCTTCCTCAAGCGCGTCGGCGCCCGGCACCTCGACAACCTGTTCGCCCTGCGGCGCGCTGACGACATCGGGTCCGGGATGTCGCCCGACGACGACGCCCAGGTCGCGTTCCGGGCGAGGCTCGAGGCGGAGCTGGCGGCCGAGGCGGCGCTGGACCGCTACGCCCTCGTCATCGACGGCGACGACCTCATGCGCGAGCTGGGCCTGGAACCTGGGCCACGCCTCGGCCGGATGCTCGACGCCCTGGTCGATCGCGTCGTGGACGACCCGGCGCTGAACGAACGCGCGACGCTGCTTCTCCTCGCACAGGGCATGCTTGCGGACGTGGACGAGGCGCCCCGCGACTGATGATCGAGATCCTGCTCCAGGCAGAGCGGGCCCTGGCCGTGGGGCTCGTGGACCAGGCGGAGCGCCTCTATCGGCAGGCTGCGGATGCCGATCCGCGCAACTCGATCGCGGTGGTTGGCCTGGCCCGCGTGGCGCTCGAGCGGGCCGACGAACCCGAGGCCTGGCGGCAGGCACAGCGCGCCCTCGCGATCGACCCCGAGAACGTGGCGGCCCAGCGGCTGGCAGACCGGCTCGAGGAGGTCTGGGCATACCGCGGGGAGTCGCTGCCGGATGCCGCAGCGGCCGAGGCTGCCGAGGTGGCCGAAGTCGTCGATGCTGTCGCGATGACCGATAGGACCGAGGCGCCCGATCTGACCGAGGCCGGCCCGGCCCACGACTTCCAACGCACCTACGACTCCCGGACGAGCCCCGCGCCACGAGCCGAGCGTCATCGACCGACTGCTCAGGAGGAACCGCCCATGAAGGTCCTGGTCACCGGCGGCGCCGGCTACGTCGGCGGTGTGTCCGTGGACGCGATCCTCGCGGCCGGCCATGACGTGGTGGTCCTCGACGACCTGACCACGGGCCACGTGGCCATCGTGCCCTCGGGGGTTCACCTCGTCCGGGGCACCTACGGCAACGAGGAGGCCGTCCAGGACATCCTCGAGGACGAGGGCATCGACGCGATCCTCCACTGCGCAGCCCGCTCGCTCGTCGGCGAGAGCGTCCGGGATCCCGCGAAGTACTACCGCGACAACGTGGCCGGAGGGATCGCCCTTCTGGAGGCGGCGCGTGGCGCCGGTATCAGGCGGGTCGTGTTCAGCTCCACGGCCGCTGTCTACGGAGTCCCGGCCTCCACGCCCATTCTCGAGGACGCGCCGCTGGCCCCGATCAACACCTACGGCGAGACGAAGCGCACCTTCGAGGGCGCTCTGCGCTGGTACGGCGCGGCCTACGGGTTGCGGAGCGTGATCCTCCGCTACTTCAACGTCGCGGGCGCCACGGATCGCCTGGGCGAGGTCCATCGTCCCGAGACGCACCTGATCCCCAATGCCCTGCTGGCGGCCGAGGGCGGCACGCCGCTCACCCTCTTCGGCGAGGACTATCCGACGCCCGACGGGACGCCGATCCGCGACTACATCCACGTCGCGGACCTTGCGGCGGCGCACCTGGCGGCGCTGGAGGCGACGGATCCCCGTGATGCGCGCACCGGCCCACGGGATGGAGCCACCGAGCCGCTCATCTGCAACCTCGGGACGTCGACGGGCTTCTCGGTGCGCGAGGTGCTGGCTGCGGCGGCCGACGTGGTGGGCGCTCCGATCCCGCACACGGTGGGACCCCGGCGCGCCGGCGATCCGCCGATCCTGGTCGCATCCAACCAACGGGCACGGGAGGTTCTCGGCTGGGCGCCCCTCCACTCCACCCTGCCCGAGATGATCGGCTCCGCTTGGGCGTGGCGGCGAGCCCACCCATCCGGCTACGGCGACTGACGCGATCGCCTAGCTCCGCGGCTCCAGCGGCGCCCGGTCCGGGGCAAGTCGTGGGGGCGGCGCTTCGGCCGTCGGACCGCCCGGCGGCTCCTCGCCGGACCCGGCCCAGTGATCGCTGACCGGCCAGACCAGCCACAGGCCGACGCCCATCGTGGCCAGCAGGCTCAGGATCGCGATCTGGTAGGCGCCACTGCCCATCGTGTCGTAGAGCAGGAACAGGATCAGCCCGTAGAGCAGCTGGCCGATGACCTGGGAGCCCTTGCCCACGAGCCCGTACAGGCCAAAGAACTCACCCAGCCGCGCCGGCGGCGAGAGACGGATCATGAACACGCGGTCGGCGACCTGGACCCCGCCCAGGCCGCTGCCCAGGATGGCGCCCGCGACCACGAACAGCGCCATGCCGGTCGTGGTCCCCGACAGCCCGAGCGAGAACGTGCCGAGCAGCAGGCCGATGACCCACGAGAACAGGACTGCGATCAGCGTCCGCTTGGGTCCGAAGCGGTCCACGAGGAACCCCCAGCCGAAGCTGGCGAGGATCGCCACGACCGTGAGCAGGATCGAGGTCATCAGCCACTGGCCCTGGGTGAGCCCCACGGCCTTCACCGCCACGACGCTCATCACGACGATCAGCGTGTTGACCGCATCGCTGTAGAAGAAGCGGCCGACCAGGAAGCGGCCCAGTCCCGGGACGAGGCGGGCGTGGGCGATGGTCTCGCGCAGCTGCCTGATGGACCCCTTGGCGTCGGCGCTGGTGACTCGCGGGATCCCGGCCTTGGGCTGGTCGCGGACGACCAGGAAGATCGGGATCGCGAACACGGCGAACAGCACGCCGGCCACGAAGAAGATGGGATCGGGGCTCTCGGTGATGCCCAGCAAGAGCAAGGTGACGGCGGCGAAGATCGTGCCCATGTAGCCGACCCCGACGCCGATCCCCGACAGCCGCCCGCGGGTCGCTGGGCGGCTGACCATCGTGAGGGTCGCGTCGTAGTAGATCAGCGCGGATTGGTACCCGAAGTTGGCGATCGTGAACAGGATGGCGCCCAGGACCGCCGGCGAGGGGCCGATGATCGCCGACGGGACGATGGTGAGGACGGTGAACATAAACAGGAACGGCAAGCGCCGGCCGTCGCGGTCCGAGAGAGCGCCCAGGAGCGGCGAGACGAGGGCGTTGATGCCGACGCTGACGGCGATCGTGATGCCCAGGACGAGCTGGCCGAGACCCGGCCCGAATCGGTCGTCGGAGGTGAGCCAGAGGCCGATGGCGGTGGACACCACGGCGTACGAGAAGATCGTGTTCGCGAAGTCGTAGATCGTCCAGCCGCCCTGGGCAATCTTCCGCTGGTTGTGCGGGTCGGGCGGGATGACCTCGGGCCCGGGCTCCGGATCCGGATCGACGGGGACCTGCATGGCCGGATCATAGAGACCTGCTGGCGGTACGTTCCGCCGCGGGTGCGCGGTTGACCCTGAGTGGCTGACCTGCCGCCGGGCATGCGCGGTGAACCCGACCCTCCGCGGCGGGGTACGATCCAGTGATGGGCGTGGACACCGATCTCCTCGAGCTTGCCGCCGCATGGCAGCCCCAGCGCCCGGGGAGCCGTGCGCCCAGGGACATCAAGGACGCCCTCGTGGAGCCGGATTGGGACGGGCTGAGCGTGGTGGTCGCGCTCTCCGTGGACCAGGCGGTCTTCGTCCGCGACGGCGGGGGGATCACGGTCCCGGCGGAACTGCCGCCTGCGCTGGTGGCCGCCTTCGGTGCGGTCGATGCGCTGGTCGAGGGCAGCCTCACCACGATGGCCCTCAAGAGCGGCGAGGGCTCCCTGCCGTCGATGCCCGGCGTGGAGCGGCCGCCGCTCCTGATCCCACGCTCCATGCGCGGAAGCGTCAAGGACGACCCATTCGTCCGTGCCCGGGACCACGACAAGCGCGAGGCCACCCGGGCGCCGCGCATCCTGGACGCGCTGGAGCGCGGTGAGCGCCACGCGTTCGTGGCCACGGACCTTCTCTATCTCGACGGCACGCCGCTCTGGGACATTCCCCTCCTGGAGCGCAAGCGCCTGCTCGACGGCGCGTTCGAGGCGTCGTACCTCGTGCGGATCGCGCCCATGGTGAAGCCGTCGGCGATCCTGACCCAGGTGACATGGGGAACACTGGGCTTCCGAGAGCTCCACTACCGTGCCGCCAACAGTCGCTACCTGGCGGGGCAGGAGAACCCTGACTGCGCGGTCAGCCGGCCGCCCGAGGGGCCCCACGGCCCGTCCAAGGGTCCCACCGCGCCGCGTTGAGTTCGGGGTGGTAGGGTGAAGGCGTGCCCGCGACGACCCTGACGCCCGCCATCCGGGATGAGATCGCCCGCCTCGGCCGAGCCGACATCATGGTCGGCATCCCGAGCTTCAAGAATGCGGCGACCATCGGCTATGTGGTGCGCGCCGCACATGCCGGCCTGGTCCAGTACTTCCCGGACCTCAAGCCCGTGCTGGTCAACAGCGACGCCGGCTCCTCGGACGGGACGCAGCGCGTGGTCATCGAGACCGAGCCGCCGGACTACGTCGAGTCCATCCTCCTCGTCCGGCCGACCAACAGGCTCGACCGGGTCACGCTCACCTACCCCGAGATCGATGGCGTCGGCGGCAAGGGCGCGGCGCTGCGCACGATCTTCGAGATCGCGGCCGCTCTCGAGGTCCAGGCGCTGGTCGTGGTGGACAGCGACCTTCGGAGCATCGTCCCGGAGTGGATCGAGCTCCTGGCCGGACCGATCCTCAAGGGCGGCTACGACTACACCACCCCGCTGTACGCCCGCTACAAGTACGACGGGACGATCACCAACACCGTCACCTACCCGCTGACCCGCGCGCTGTACGGGCACCGGATCCGCCAGCCCATCGGCGGCGACTTCGGCGTGTCGGGGGACCTCGTCCGGCACTACCTCGAGCTCGACGACTGGACCGACGACATCAGCAGGTTCGGCATCGACATCTGGATGACGACGTCGGCGCTGACCGGTGGTTTCGCGGTCTGCCAGACGCGCCTCGGGGCCAAGGTCCACGATCCCAAGGATCCGGGAGCTGACCTCGGGCCGATGTTCCGCCAGGTCGTGGGCACGATCCTGCGCCTCGCGGCCGCCCACCCGGATGCCTGGCTCAACGTCCGCGGGTCGCACGACGTACCCGCCTACGGCTTCGAGCGGATCATCGACCCGCCGCCGCTCGAGGTGAACTCGGTCCGCCTCCTGTCGGAGTTCCACGCGGGCTCGCTGACCCTCGCGGACACGTGGAGCCGGATGCTCGACGGGGCGAACCTGCGGGCCGTGATGGCCCTCGCGGACGAGGCGGGGAGGCTCGCCGAGTCCGCGTCGCGCCGGCTTGGCCTGGGCGGGGAGGATGCCCCCCGTGTCGGAACACTCGAGATGGCCGAGGCGCTGGCCGCGTTCCACTTCCCCGACGACCTGTGGGCGCGCCTGATCTACGACCTGGTCCTGGCGATCCGCAAGGGCGACCTGGAGACGGGGACGATGGTCGCGTCGCTGGTGCCGATCTACTTCGGGCGCGTCGGCAGCTTCGTGATCGAGAACCGGAACGTGACGACCACCGACGCGGAGGAGCGGGTGGAGCGCCAGGCCCGCCAGTTCGAGCTGCTCAAGCCCTACCTCGTCGATCGCTGGACCGCGCTGGACGAGGCCGAGGCCGCGCGTGCTCCTGGCGCGGGGCGACGCAGGGGGGCAGGATGAGCGGCGAGCCGCTCCCGTCCCGCGTTCTCATCCCGGTCGCCAACCCGTTGACGGCCGAGGAGCTGATCCGGATCGGCGCCGCGCTCATGGACGAGCGCACGGGCGAGCTCACCGCCCTGGGCATCGTGGAGGTGCCCGAGGGCATGCCGCTGTCCGAGGGGGCGACGCGCGCCCGCCAGGCCAGACGCCTCCTGCAGCGGGTGCTGGACTACGCTCCTGAAGGGACCGTGATCCACCCGCTGGTGCGCATCGGGCGCCACGCCGCCGCCGGGATCGTGGAGGCCGCCGCCGAGCAGGAGGCGGACCTGATGATCTTCGGCTGGGGCGGCAAGTCCGGAGGTCACCGGGAGCCCGGCGCGTCCGTCATCAGCCCCACGATCGACGAGGTCGTCCGCGAGTCTCCGTGCGACATCGCCGTCGTCAAGCAGCGCGGCGCCCGCGACATCCGGCGGATCCTGGTCCCCGTCCGCGGCGGCCCGCACGCCGAGCTGGCGCTGCGCATGGCGGACGCCCTGGCCCACCGACACGACGCCACGGTCGTGGTCATGCACCTCGTCCCCGACGGCGTCACCGAGGCGGTCCGTGCGCAGGCTGAGCGCGCGCTCGCGTCGTTCTCACGCCAGTTCGTCACCGCCCGCTCCGAGCCGCTCCTGCGCGAGACGGCCAATGTCCGCGCCGCGATCCTGCGCGAGGCCGAGCGCTCCGACCTGGTGGTGATGGGCGCATCCGCACCCCCCGGCGAGGTTGGCGGGTCCCTGTTCGGGTCGCTCCCGGAGGCCATCGCCCAGCGCGCGAAGCCGACCGTCATCGTGGTCAAGACGCGCGAGCCGATCAGCCGCCAGACGTTCGAGCAGCTGGCCCAGAAGGCCGAGACGCTGGTCGCCGCCGACCGTGCCGCCGAGGAGTCGCGCGCCGTCCCGGCGCTGGTGGACCGCTGGTTCGCGGAGGCGAACTTCCATCACAGCGAGTTCGGCGACCTGGCGCGGCTGACAACGCTCAAGGAGAAGCAGGGCGTCACCGTCAGCCTCGTGCTGCCCACGCTCAACGAGGAAGACACGATCGGGCCCATCGTGCGGCGTGCGATCCGCGAGATGCAGGAGCGCTATCCGCTGCTGGACGAGGTGCTGGTCATCGACTCCGCCTCGACGGATGCGACCCGCGAGATCGCCGCGGCCGAGGGCGCCCGCGTCGTCCAACATCCCGACGTCCTCGACCGCTACGGCTCGTTCCGCGGCAAGGGCGAGGCGCTCTGGAAGTCCCTGTACGAGACGTCGGGCGACATCGTGGTCTGGGCGGACACGGACGTCCGCAACTGGCACCACCGGATGGTCTACGGGACCCTCGGCCCGCTGCTCGTGGAGCCGCGGCTGCAGTACGTGAAGGGCTACTACCAGCGGCCGATCGTGGAGGGCGGCGTCCTCAAGGAGGGCGGCGGCGGGCGTGTCACGGAGCTCGTTGCGCGGCCGCTGATCAACCTGTTCTTCCCCGAGCTGTCAGGCCTCATCCAGCCGCTGTCCGGGGAGTACGCCGGGCGCCGGGCGCTCCTGGAGCAGATCCCGTTCTTCACCGGGTATGCGGTCGAGATCGGGCACCTCATCGACGCGGCCGAGAAGGCGGGCCTCGGCGGCCTCGGTCAGGTGGACCTCGAGCGGCGGGTGCACCGCAACCAGGAGCTCGAGGGGCTCTCGCGGATGTCGTTCGTGATCCTGCAGGCCGTCATGAAGCGGCTCGAGGAGCGGCGGCGGGTGCGCCTGTTCGCGGAGCTGGGTTCCACGATGAAGCTGCCGCGGTCGGGCCGGGGCCGGCTGTCGCTGGAGGTCATGGAGCTGGCGGACCACGAGCGACCGCCGATGATCCGTATCCCGGAATACCTCGAGAAGCGGCGACTGGCCACGGGCGACGGCGACGGCGAGCTGGGCGACTGATCCGATGCGCGAACCCGGGCGCCCGCTGCACCTGCTGATCGCGCCCGACTCGTTCAAGGGCTCCCTTACCAGCGTCGAGGTGGCGCGGGCGATCGCCGCCGGGTGGCTGCGGGCGCGCCCCGTTGATTCCGTTCGGCTGGCCCCGCTGGCCGACGGCGGCGAGGGGACGCTGGTCGCGGTCGAGGCTGCCGGGGGCTGGTCATGGCGCGAGGCCGATGCGCACGACCCGCTCGGCAGACCGGGCCGTGCCGGCTGGCTGGCCCGCGATGACGGCACGGCGGCCTTCGTCGAGATGGCAACGGCGAGCGGCCTCTCGCTTGTCGCCCAGGCGGAGCGCGACCCGGTCCGGGCCACGACCCACGGGACCGGCGACCTCCTGCGCGCGGTCCTGGACGCCGGGATCCGGGACATCGCGCTGGGGATCGGAGGCTCCGCCACGACCGATGGCGGTGCCGGGCTGCTCCGGGCGCTGGGCGCGGACGTCTCCGACGACCTCTCGGCGGTGAACCTGGCCGGCCTGGATCCCAGGCTGCGTGAGGTGCGGCTGCGCATCGCCTGCGACGTCACGAACCCGCTGTTGGGCCCGGACGGTGCGGCGGCGGTGTACGGACCGCAGAAGGGCGCGACGCCCGAGCTGGTCGCGGCGCTGGACGCGCGTCTCGCCGGGTTCGCAGACGTGCTGGAGGCCGCCACTGGGCGCCACGAGCGCGACACGCCCGGCGCCGGTGCGGCAGGCGGCCTGGGCTTCGGGCTGCTGTGCCTTGCGGGCTCGTTCGCCTCGCTACGCCTGGAGCCGGGGATCGACCTCGTCATGGCGGAAGCCGGCTTTGACGCGGCGCTCGCGACGGCGGACCTCGTGATCACGGGGGAGGGCCGCATCGACCATCAGACCGCCTTCGGCAAGACGGCGATGGGCGTAGCGCGGCGGGCAAGGGCGGCCGGGGTCGCATGCGTGGCCGTGGGTGGCGGCGTCACGCCTGAGGGGGCCAAGGCGCTGGCGGCGGTCGGAGCCACCGTCATCGCTGTCCACGACGCGCCGATCACCCTGGAGGAGGCCGTCGTCGCCGGTGGCACCCCGATCGAGGCCTGTGCGGAGCGACTCGCGGGGACCATCGGCCTCCCCTCGAGTTGACGTAGTCCACTGGCTAGTCCACCATCGTCGAGATGGCCGAGACGTTCAACATTCACGAGGCGAAGACGCACTTCTCGCGGCTGGTCGAGCGTGCCCGCCTCGGCGAGCGGATCACCATCGCGCGCGACGGGGTGCCCGTCGCGATGCTGATCGCGATCGAACCGGAGACCCGCCCTCGGCGACCGATCGGCATGGATCGCGACAGGATCGTGATCCACGAGGACTTCGACGATCCGCTCCCGGAGTTCGACTTCATGGGCGAGGACGACGACGATCCCCTCGGGCCGGCCGCGGGGTGAGGATCCTGCTCGACACGCACGCGTTGCTGTGGGCGGCGCTGGGCGATCCACGGCTCTCGCCGGCGGCAGAAGCCATCATCGGCGACGGTTCGCAGGAGTTGCTGTTCAGCCCCGTCAGCGCCATGGAGATCACGATGAAGCACGCCGCCGGCCGCCTCGAGCTGCCGGACGAGGCGCGCACGTGGATCCGCACCCGGGTCACCGCGTTCGGGCTCGTCGAGCTGCCGTTGACCTCCGAGCATGCGATCGAGGCCGGTCTCCTGCCGAGGCTTCACCGGGACCCATGGGACCGGTTGCTGGTCGCCCAGGCCAGGGTCGAAGGGGTCACGCTGCTGACTGCGGACGAAGCCCTCCATCGGTATGAGGTCACGACGATCTGGTGAGCCCCGCGTCCGGCGCCCCGAAGGAGCCCGCCAAGCGCGCCCGCAAGCCCGGGCGCAAGCGCGCTGACCCCGTCAAGGCCTGGGCGAGCTACCTGCGCCGCTACCGGCCCGGGCTGCAGGGCTACGTGCTCGAGCAGCTCACGGCCACATACGGGCCGCAGACCTGGGAATCCCGCCTGGACCCCACCAGCGAGCTGATCCTCACGATCCTCACCCAGAACACTGCGGACGTGAACGCCGAGAAGGCCTACGAGGCGCTCCGGGCGGCCTACCCCAGCGACATGGCGCCCGAGGAGCACAAGCACGGCATCGGCTGGGGCGGCGAGGGCCTGTCCGTCGCACCCCCGCCCGACTGGACGGCCGTCGAGGACGCACCCCTTCCACAGCTGGTCGACATCATCCGGCCCGGCGGCCTCGCCCCTCAGAAGGCGCCGCGGATCCAGGCCACCCTGCGTCACATCCGCGAGCGGCGAGGCGACTACTCGCTGGCGTTCCTGGGCGAGATGCCGGTTCTGGAGGCCCGCGACTGGCTGACGGCGATCGACGGCATCGGCAAGAAGACGGCGTCCATCGTCCTCGCGTTCTGCTTCGGTGCGCCGCTGATGGCGGTGGACCGCCACGTGGAGCGCGTGTCGAAGCGCATCGGCCTGATCCCCGAGAAGGCGACCGCGGACCAGGCGCACGACCTGTACCTCGGACTCCTGGAGCCCGACCAGATGTATGCCGCCCACGTGCTGCTCATCCACCATGGCCGGTCGATCTGCCACGCGCAGAACCCCAAGCACGACCTGTGTCCGGTGCGGGACCGCTGTCGCGCCGTGACGCCCAAGGCTCCCTGACCGTGGGCACCGGGAGCGGGCCAAACGGCGCTGAGTGAACCTGCCCCGGGCTATTTCCGCTCGCGGACCACCAGCACCGAGCAGGAGGCATGCAGCAGGACGTTTCGAGCGGTGCTGCCCAGGATCAGCCGGGCGAGCCCGGTGTGCCCGCGGGTACCCATCACGATCGTCGCGATGTCGTGGCTCGCGGCGAAGCGCACGATCTCCGTCGACGGGTCGCCCTCCAGCTCGAACGCCGTCGCATCAAGGCCGGCGTCGGCGAGACGGTGGGCCTCTGCAGTGGCCTCGAGCCTGACCTCTTCGCGGGTCTCGTCCGCGGCCCTCGTGTAGGACTCCAGGGTCTGGTCATAGAGGCCGGGCGTGAATCCGGCGGCAACCGGCACCGCCACGTCGGCGACCGTGAGGACGCTGACCGGCAGGCCGGCGAAGATGGGCCAGCGGGTGAACACCGTCTCGGCATTGCGGGCGGACGGCGAACCGTCGTCCGCGAAGGCGAGCGGGGCCAAGTGCTTGTGGCGGGCCACCAGGACGGGGCACGGCGCGTGATCCACGATCTCTGACGCCGTGCTGCCGAGCAGCATCGTGGCAATCCGCCCGTGGCCACGGCTGCCCACGACGACGAGGTCCGCCCCGATGGCGCGCGCCTCGTCCACGATGGCGCTGCCGGGCCGGCCTTGGAGCAGGAAGCCCTCGACCATGATGCCGGGGCGGCGGATCGCGGACTCCGCGCGCGCGACGGCCTCCCGCAGGCGGCGAGCGTCCGCCGCGTCTACGGTCTCCTCGTTCGTGCTCGCGTCGCCCATGGCCTCCCAGCCGAGGCCCAGCACGTCGGCATAGGGGCGGTGGACGGCAACGACCCGGACGACCGAGTCCGGAGGGAATGGAAAGGTGGACACGAGCTCCGTGGCACGGTCGCTACAGGCCGAGCCGTCGACGGCGAGCAGGATACGCATCGGGGACCTCCGCTCGAATCGTCGTCCTGTGACCTGCCGTCGTGATCGGCCGAACGGCCCGTTCGGGGCGGCCTGATGGCGCCGCGGGACGCAGGGACTATGCCGCGGTCAGCACCCGGCGGACCTCGCGGGCGACCTCCACGTCCTCGCGGGCGGCGACGACCAGCGTCCGCACCAGCGCGCCGTCCATCCCGATCTCGCGATCCTCGGGTCCCGTCTCGTTGCGGACCGGGTCGAGCGCCACGCCCAGAAAGCCGAGTCCGTCCGCGGCCAACGCCCGGACGACCGGTGCCCGCTCCCCGACCCCGCCTGTGAACACGAGCGCGTCCAGGCCGCCCAGCGCCGCCGCCATCGCGGCGATCGCGCCCCGGAGCCGGTGCACGTAGACGTCCAGCGCGAGCTGCGCCTCCGGGCGGCCGGCGGCTGCGCCGGCAACGATCTCCCGCATGTCGGCCGTCCCGGCGAGGCCGAGCAGGCCCGAACGGCGCTCCAGCGTCGCCGCCAGCTCGGCCGGCGGCATGCCGGCGTGCTCGGCGAGCCAGAGGACAAGCCCGGGATCCACGCTGCCGGAGCGCGTGGCCATGACGAGGCCATCCAGGGGCGTGAAGCCCATCGTGGTGTCCACCGACCGCCCGTCGAGCACGGCGGCCAGGGACGCCCCGGCTCCCAGGTGACAGGTGACGATCCGCAGGCCCTGCGGTGTCCGGCCGAGGATCTCCGCGGCCCGCCGCGAGGCATAGGCGTGCGAGAGCCCGTGGAACCCGTACCTGCGCAGCTCCCAGCGCTTGCGCCACTCGGGAGGCAGCGCATACGTGAACGCCGCGGGGGGCAGCGTCGCGTGGAAGGCGGTGTCGAAGCAGGCGACTGCGGGAACATCCGGGAGCACGGCCGTCACGGCCGCGAGGGCGGCCAGGGACTTCGGCTGGTGGAGGGGCGCCAGGTCCGTGAGGGCCTCCAGGCGCTTCACGACGCGGGCGTCGAGGCGGACCGGACCCGAGAAGGCCGTCCCGCCATGCACGATCCGGTGTCCGACAGCGTCCACGGCGCCGAGGCTGCGGATCGCGTCCTCGAGCTCGCGGGCATCGGTGACGCCGCGGGGCGCAGGAAGATCCGCGGCCCCGTCGACCACGTCCCCAGGCCTGAGCGCCCGCAGCTTGAGGCTGGAAGACCCCGCGTTGACGACCAGGATCCGGTCGCTCATCGGGCCGTCACCCGGTGACCTGACCCTGCCGGATCGCTCACTCGGCGCCGTAGGGCCAGGCCCAGCCCGCGATCTCGGGCGCGTCCTCGCCCTCGAGCCGCGTGTAGGCGCGGGCCTCGATCCGCTTGTCCACCATCAGCTGGCGGACGTGGCCGGCGCGCGGGCCGAGCCCCGGCACCCGGTCGATCACGTCGATCACGAGGTGGAACCGGTCGAGGTCGTTGAGCATGACCATGTCGAACGGTGTGGTGGTGGTCCCCTCCTCCTTGTAGCCCCGGACGTGCAGGTTCGCGTGGTTCGTCCGGCGGTAGGTGAGGCGGTGGATCAGCCACGGGTAGCCGTGGTAGGCGAACACGATCGGCTTGTTGGTCGTGAACAGGGAGTCGAACTCCGAATCCGACATCCCGTGCGGGTGTTCCGATTCCGGCTGGAGGCGCATCAGGTCCACGACGTTGACGAAGCGCACCTTGAGCTCCGGCAGGTGCTGGCGGATCAGATCCACCGCCGCGAGCGCCTCGAGCGTGGGGACGTCGCCGGCGCTGGCGATCACGACATCAGGCTCGCCCTGCTGGTCGTTGCTGGCCCAGTCCCAGATCCCGATCCCGCGGGTGCAATGGAGGATCGCCCGGTCCATCGACAGCCAGTTGGGACTGGGCTGCTTGCCCGCGACGATCACGTTCACGTAGTGGCGGCTGCGTAGGCAGTGGTCGCCCACCGAGAGCAGCGTGTTCGCGTCGGGCGGCAGGTAGACGCGGATGACGTCGGCCTTCTTGTTCACGACGTGGTCGATGAAGCCCGGGTCCTGGTGGGAGAAGCCGTTGTGGTCCTGGCGCCAGACCAGCGAGCTGAGCACGTAGTTCAGCGAGGCGATCGGGCGCCGCCAGGGCAGGTCGCGGGTGATCTTCAGCCACTTCGCGTGCTGGTTGAACATCGAGTCGATGATGTGGATGAAGGCTTCGTAGCAGTTGAACATGCCGTGGCGGCCGGTGAGCAGGTAGCCCTCCAGCCACCCCTGGCACTGGTGCTCGCTGAGCACCTCCATCACGCGCCCGTCCGGCGCGAGGTGGTCGTCGCCCGGGATGATCTCCGCCATCCAGGTGCGGTCGGTCACGTCCAGGACCGCGCCCAGGCGGTTCGAGGCCGTCTCGTCCGGGCCGAACATCCGGAAGGTCTCGCGGTTGCGGTCCATGACGTCACGGACGTAGGTGCCCAGGACGCGGGCCGCCTCGGAGGTCGTGGCACCGGGACGCGGCACGTCCACGGCGTAGTCGCGGAAGTCGGGCAGGACCAGGTCGCGGAGCAGCTCACCGCCGTTGGCGACCGGGTTCGCGCTCATGCGCCGGTAGGCCTTCGGCGGCAGCGACGCCAGCTCCGGGACCAGGGCGCCGTTCTCGTCGAACAGCTCCTCCGGGCGATAGCTGCGCATCCAGGTCTCGAGGATGGCACGGTTGTCCGCGTTCTTGCGGACCTCGCTCATCGGCACCTGGTGCGAGCGCCACGTGCCCTCGACCTGGTGGCCGTCGATCGTCTCGGGGCCGGTCCAGCCCTTCGGCGTGCGGAGCACGATCATCGGCCAGGCCGGGCGCTCGGTGACGCCGCCCTCGCGGGCCGCCTTCTGGATCCTGCCGATCTCCTCGATCACGGCGTCCATCGTGGCCGCCAGCTGCTGGTGGACGTCGGCCGGGTCGTCGCCCTCGACGAAGTAGGGCTTGTGGCCGTAGCCCTCCATCAGCGCCGCAAGCTCCGCCTTCGGGATGCGGGCGAGGACCGTGGGGTTGGCGATCTTGTAGCCGTTGAGGTGGAGGATCGGCAGGACGGCGCCGTCCGTCACCGGGTTGAGGAACTTGTTGGAGTGCCAGCTGGTCGCCAGCGGGCCCGTCTCCGCCTCGCCGTCGCCGACGACCGCGCAGACGACCAGGTCCGGGTTGTCGAACGCCGCGCCGTAGGCGTGGGATAGCGCGTAGCCCAGCTCCCCGCCCTCGTGGATGGAGCCCGGCGTCTCAGGGGCGACGTGGCTGGGGATGCCGCCCGGGAACGAGAACTGGCGGAACAGCTCGCGGATGCCGTCCTCGTCGCGCGTGATGGAGGGGTACACCTCGCTATAGGTCCCCTCGAGGTAGGCGTTGGCGACGATGGCCGGCCCGCCGTGGCCGGGGCCGATCACGTAGATCGCGTCGAGGTCCCAGTTCCGGATCACGCGGTTCATGTGCGCGTAGATCAGGTTGAGGCCGGGGGTGGTGCCCCAGTGACCCAGGAGGCGCGGCTTGACGTGCTCTGGCCTCAGCGGTTCCTTGAGCAGCGGGTTGTCGAGCAGGTAGATCTGGCCCACCGAGAGATAGTTCGCCGCGCGCCAGTACGCGTCGATGAGGCGGAGTTCATCCGCGGAGAGGGCCGGTGCGCCGGCGGTGGTGGCGGGTGTGGTGTCCGCGATGGTCATCAGGGTCTCCTGTTCGGTCACCCGTAGCCTAACCGGCCGGCGCGCCGGACGGATCAACGCTGGATCAACGACGCGTTGTCCGACACGCAGCGACCCAGGCAAGGTGGGTCAGCCGTTCAGCCGTCCCGGCGGATCGCGATCACGAACAACAGGAACGTCGTCTCGAGGATGTCGACGCCGGCGATGACGAGCGCCACGACGAACGGCAACGGGTGCCCGATGAGCCACCCGGCCGCCGCGGACAGGGCCGCGACCGCCAGGAAGACGTACCGGACGCCGCGGACGAGCAGCGCGAGATCGCGGCCGCTCATTGCGTCGGCTGGGATGTGGCGGCCTGCCTCGAGCCGGCGAATGGCCTCCGTGACGCACCACAGGGCGGCGACCACGCTGGCGCCGACGAGGGCCGCCCTGATGAGCGCGGGTGGGTTGGCGATGCCCTCGAGGAGGTCACCGCTCCACCCGAGCAGGGTCCCGCCCACCAGCGCCGCTCCGCCGGCGAGGAGCCACGCGAGCCGGCCGCGATCGAGGCCGTCGCTCATTGGAGCTCCAGCCCGACCTCGCGGACGGAGCCGTCGGCGATCCACCAGGCACGGAGCGCCGGTTCGTCGGCGAGCGAGACCAGGAGGTACAGCGCGTCGGGGTAGTACGCGAGGTCCACGTCCGTCGCTGATGGGACCGCCGGTGATTGCACGTGGGAGTGCACGATCCCCCAGATCACGCCACCGGCATCGTCGGCTTCCACGGTCACGCGGAGCAGGTCCTCGGGGTGGACGGTGTAGCGGACGGGCGACGCCAGCGCGTTGCGGCAGGGGACGTAGCGGTGCGGCTCCCCGCCGTCCGCCGCCGACACCGAACCCGGGATCAGGCCGCAGGCCTCCAGCGGGGCCTCCGCACGGGCGTGGGCCAGGATGGCATCGGCGATCGCACGGGGGAGGCGGACCGGGCCCTCGGTCACGAGCCGGGAAGGGCCGCCGTCCGTGCCGCGTCCGCCGCACGGGCCGCCTGGGCCGCGTCAGAGCAGATCGGGCACGAGGGATCGCGGCGGAGACGCAGCTCGGTGAACTCCATCTCGAGGGCATCGAACAGGAGCAGGCGCCCGGACAGCGTCGTGCCGATCCCGAGCAGCACCTTGAGAGCCTCCGTCGCCTGGATCAGGCCCATGATCCCGGGCACCACGCCCAGGACGCCGACCACGGAGCAGCCGGGTGCCAGCTCGGGCGGGGGCGGCGTCGGGTACAGGCAGCGGTAGCAGGGGCCCTCGTACGGGACGAAGGTCGACAGCTGGCCCTCGAAGCGGTACACGGAGGCGTGTGCCACCGGGATCCCGGCGGCGACCGCGGCGTCGTTGAGCAGGTACCGGGTCTCGAAGGTGTCGGTCCCGTCCACGATCACGTCGTAGCCGGCGATGACCCGCTCGACGTTGTCGGCGAGCAGCATCTCCTCGTAGGTGACCACGCGCACGTCGGGGTTGAGGGCCGTGATGGAGCGTCGGGCCGACTCGACCTTGGGGACCCCGACCCGATCCGTGGTGTGCACGACCTGGCGCTGGAGGTTGGACAGGTCGACGACGTCGAAGTCGATGATCCCGATCGTCCCCACACCCGCTGCTGCGAGGTAGAGCGCGGCGGGCGAGCCGAGCCCGCCGGCGCCCACGAGCAGGGCCTTCGAGGCCAGCAGCTTCGCCTGGCCCGCGCTGCCAACTTCGGGAATCAGCAGGTGGCGGCTGTAGCGCTGGCGCTGCTGGGCGCTGAGGCCGGACGTCGCAGCCCACTCCAGGCCCTGGCCCTTCCAGGCGTCGAACCCGCCGCTCATCGACACCACGTCCGTGTACCCGAGCCGCGCCAGCTCCTGGCCCGCGAACAGCGACCGGAAGCCCCCGGCGCAGTACAGGATCACCGGGGAGGCGCGGTCGGGGACGGCCGTCTCGATGTCCCACTCGAGGTGGCTCCGGGACACGTGCACGGCGCCCGGGATGTGCCCGAGGTCCCACTCGAGATCCTCGCGCACATCGACGAGGGTGACCCCGCCGCGGCGCCGGAGCGCGTCCGCCTCGGCCGGTCCGATCTCACGGATCGCGGCCCTCGCGCGGCGCAGCAGCTCGTCGTACGACGTCAGCCTGCGTCCTTGGTCAGCGGCTTGACGCCCGTCTCGTCCAGGAGATGCTGGAGCGAGTCGAACGAGAGCATCGCGCACTTGAGGCGGGCCGGGCTGATCTCGATGCCCAGCAGGTCGAGGAGGTCGGTGGCCCCGAAGGCCGCGACATCGGCCGCCGGCTTGCCCTTGATCTCGTCCGTAAGCAGCGACGCCGAGGCCTGGCTGATCGCGCAGCCCCGCCCGGTGAAGCCCACGTCGGTCACCACGCCGTCCTCCACGGTCAGCTGCATGGTGATCCGGTCGCCGCACAGGGGGTTCGCCCCCTCGTACGACGCGGACGGCGACTCCAGCACCCCGAAGTTGTGGGGCCGCCGGTAGTGCTCGAGGATGTAATCGCGGTAGAGGTCGTCCATGGCTCCCCCCGAGTGTAGCGCCGCGGGCCCTAGACGCCGAACAGGCGCTGGACCTCGCGCAGCCCGGCGGCGAGGGCGTCGATGTCCCCCTTCGACGTGTAGGCCTGGAACGAGGCGCGCGCCGTGGCAGCGAGGTCGAGGCGCTCGTGGAGGGGCATGGTGCAGTGGTGGCCTGCCCGGATCGCGACGCCAAAGCGGTCCAGGACCTGGGCCACGTCGTGCGGGTGGACGCCGGGGATGTTGAACGGGACCACGCCGCCACGGAGCGCGGCGGGCGGGCCGTAGATCTCGATGCCGGGGACCTCGCGCGGGAGCATGTCGAGCGCGTAGGTGACCAGCTCGCGCTCGTGGTCGCGCAACCGGTCCATGCCCACCTCGATGAGGTAGTCGGCGGCGACGCCCAGCCCGATCTGGGCCGAGATGTCGGGCGTGCCCGCCTCGAACTTCCACGGGATGTCGTTCCACTCCGAACGGCGGAGGTGGACCTCGCGGATCATGTCGCCGCCACCCATGAACGGGGGCATGGCCTCGAGCAGCTCGCGCCGGGCCCACAGCACGCCGGACCCCGTGGGCCCCAGCGCCTTGTGCCCGGAGAACGTGTAGAAGTCGCAGCCGATGGCGCCCACGTCAACCGGCAGGTGCGGCACCGCCTGGGCCCCATCGACGAGCACGAGCGCGCCCGCGTCGTGGGCCTTGCGGGTCATCTCCTCGACCGGGTTGATCGTGCCCAGCGTGTTGGACACGTGGGTGAACGCGACCAGCTTGGGCTTGAGGCGGAGCAGGACGTCGAACACGTCCTGGCGCAGGATCCCGTCGTCGGTGATCGGGATGAACTCGAGATCCGCGTCCTTCTCCTGGGCCAGGATCTGCCACGGCACGAGGTTGGCGTGATGCTCCATCTCCGTGAGAACGATGACGTCACCGCGGCCGATGTTCCGCCGGCCCCAGGAGTACGCGACGAGGTTGATGGCCTCGGTGGCGTTGCGGGTCCAGACGATGGTCTGCGGGTCGGGCACACCGATCAGCCGGGCAACCTTCTCCCGGGCACCCTCGTAGGCGGCCGTGGCCCGCTCGGACAGCTGGTAGATCCCGCGGTGGACGTTGGCATTGTCGTGCCGGTAGTAGGCGTCCATCGCCTCGATGACCGCGCGCGGCTTCTGCGAGGTGGCCGCGGAGTCGAGGTAGACGAGCCGGTGCCCGAAGACCTCCTGGTCCAGGATCGGGAAGTCGGCGCGGAGTGCGACCGGGTCGAGCGGTGCCTGCGCCGGGCGCGTCTCGGTGGTCATCGTCGTGGCCCGCCCCTACCGGCCGGCGCCGGCCGGCTCGGGCTCCAGGGGGACTGCCAGGGCCTCGTCCGGGAGATCGGTCTCGAAGCCGTTCTCGCGGAGGATCGGGCCGTAGCCCTCGTCCTCGAGCCGCAGGGCCAGGTCCTTGCCGCCCGACGTGACGATCCGGCCGTCGGCCAGGACGTGGACCACGTCCGGCGTGATGTAGTTGAGCAGCCGCTGGTAGTGGGTGATCAGCAGGACGCCCATCTCCGGGTTGAGCATCGCGTTGACGCCCTCGGCCACGATCCGCAGCGCGTCGATGTCCAGGCCAGAGTCCGTCTCGTCGAGGATCGCGAACTCCGGCTCCAGCATCGCCATCTGGAGCATCTCGAGGCGCTTCTTCTCGCCGCCCGAGAACCCGTCGTTGACGTAGCGGGCCGCGAACCCGTCGTCCATCTTGAGCATGGCCATCTTGGCCCGCATCCGCTTGCGGAAGTCCAGCATCGAGACGCCGCCCCGGATCGCGTCGGTGGGGTCGATGTCGGGGTTCTTGTCGATGCCCTGGAGCTTCGCGTTGAGCGCTGACCGGACGAAGCTCGCGACGCTAAGGCCGGGGATCGCGGTCGGGTACTGGAAGGCGAGGAACAGCCCGAGGCGGGAGCGCTTGTCCGCGGACAGGTCGAGCAGGTTGTAGCCCTTCCAGAGGACCTCGCCGCCCTTGATCAGGTACGCCGGGTGGCCCATGAGCGCGTAGCTGAGCGTGGTCTTGCCAGAGCCGTTGGGGCCCATGATCGCGTGGGTCTCACCCTTGCGGATGGTGAGGTTGATCCCCTTGAGGATCTCCAGCTCAGGCTTGGCGGCCGGCGCGACGCGAAGGTCGCGGATGATCAGCTCCCGGTCGTTGACGTCGGTCACGAAGTGGCTCCTGTGAGCGTTGCGGCGGGTTGGGGATCCCCGGCCGCGGTGCCGGCCAGGGACGTGGCCGGCACCCGCGGATCGAGGGTGATGTGGCGGACGGGGACGAGGTCCGCGAGGGTCATGCCTTCGAGCGTGCCGGTGATGGCATCCCGGACGCGGATCCAGAGCACGTTCACCGTGCACCGCGTGGAGCGGTCACAGGTCGCATGATCAGGCTCGTCCGAGGCGCAGAACATCGGCGCGATCGGGCCCTCGAGGGCGCGCAGGACCTCGCTCATCCGGATCGCGGACGGGACGGTTGACAACTCGTAGC
Organism: uncultured Chloroflexia bacterium; assembly: GCA_963754485.1. Lineage (GTDB taxonomy): Bacteria > Chloroflexota > Limnocylindria > Limnocylindrales > CSP1-4 > CAIXZV01. Next base: position 119,445 of record CAVWFY010000008.1, read on the forward strand.
CGCCGCGGGCACCGCGGGTCGATACGACCAGGCCCGCGTCCCGGAGGCTCGTGACGAGCTGCTCCAGGTAGGCACGCGGCAGGTCCTCGTCCGCGGCGATCTCCGCGAGGCTGGCGGGCCCGGTCCCATAGCGCCGCCCGAGCTGCACCATCAGGCGCACGCCATACTCGCCCTTCGTGGAGAAGGCGACGGCGCCGGAACCGTGGTAGCTCGCGCGCTGCGACAGGGGAGGACCCTCCGGGTGGCCAGGACGGAACGGTGCGGAGTTCCCCGAGGGGTCGCCGTACGGCCTCAGAGGCCGCCGGGGAATTCCGACCTGTTTCCTATGGATTGAGTGTAGGACGGCTGCGGAGGGGCGTCAACGGGGGGCTTGACGTCACCCTTCCCGCTGTGCCGAGCGACAGCGAATCGAACGGAGTGGCACTGGCGGGCGACGAGACTGGGGGTCAAGGTGGGGGCACCGAAGCGATGCGAGGAGGATCGAGCGATGGTGCGCAGGGCGGTGGGTCTCCTGGTCCTGGGGGCAGCGATCGGCGTCGGGGCGGATCGCCTGGCGGCCGAGCTCCGGAAACCGGCGGCCGACCAGTTCCCGTGGCTGCGGCAGCGGATGAACGAGGACGTGAACCCGTGGCTGATCGCCCACGGCGTCCCTGGCGGCGCGAACGTGGAGATCGCGACCCTGGAGCACATCGGCCGGACCAGCGGCCTGGCCAGGTTCACCCCGGTGCACCCCACGATCCGGGGCGAGACGGCCTACATTCCGGTCCCGCTCGGCTCGGGGTCACAGTGGGCGCACAACGTCCTGGTCGCCGGGCGTGCGCGCCTCCAGCTGCACGAGGTGCTGTACGACCTCGACACGCCGGAGCTGATCCCGGTGGTCGAGACCGGGCTCTACCCGACCAGGATCGTGGCTCCCTTCGACCGGATGGGCTGGCGCTACCTGCGGCTCCACGTCGCCCGGATGGTGCCGGGCACGTTCGCCGTTCATGCGAGCGCCGTCCGCACGGACATGCCGCTCCACGAGGATGTGCCGCTGGACATGCCGTTCACGATCCCTGTCGACGCCAGGGTTCCGGCCGGGATGGGGGTCGGCTGACCGCTCAGGATTGCGCGGTCGGCGGGTCCGCCGCCAGGGCAGTGGCGATCGACCGGGCCCACGCCTCGACCTGGTCCCACGGCCGGTAGTCGCCCTCGGGCGCGTGGACGGCAGCCATCAGGGCCTTCTCACCGAACCCGAGGCGCTTCCTGTCCACCATGCCCGGGAACGTCCGGTGCTCGCGTGCCCCCACCAGCGCCAGGAGCGGCGCGGCGTCGACCGGGTCCTCGACCGGCTTGGGCGGGTCGCCGATCGGCCCGCTGGAGAAGAGCCAGACCGGCATCCCGGACAGCGCGACCTTGTGCCGTGCGAGCAGGTCCCTGGCGGGTTCCAGCCACTTGCCCACGTATACGCCGCTCCCGATGACGGCCGCGTCGTAGCCATCGACGCGCTGCACCTCGTCCGGGGAGAGCACGAAGGCGTCGTGGCCCGCGGCCTGGAGCGCGGCCCCGATGTTCGCGGCCACCTCCACGGTGGCGCCGTGCCGCGACGCCGCGCTGACCAGCACCTTCACGGCCAACCCGTCCTTCCTGCCCCCGCGCCGAACCTCGGCACGGATCCCCGACGCCTGACGATCGTGCCGGGACGTATCGTCGGACTGGAGGGCCGGATGGTCCGTCCACGGCGGCCGTGACCCCGGCCGAACCGGGCCATGCGTCAGGCTGGAGGGGGTCGCCCGTCCCATTGGCGAAGTCGGGGGTCCGGGGCGTTCATCGCGCACCCATCCTGCCGGCCTCCCGACGGCTGAGCGAAGGCCGCGCGCAGGCAGGCAAGCGGGCCGGTCACCCCGGAGCCCGTACCTCCGTCCTATCGTGCCTCGGCCCCTCGGCCCAGTACGGTGCGAGCTGACACCTTCCGAGGGCGGACCACGACGCCCCACGACTCGTGGATCGGGGGTTCTGACCCGCGCATGGCACTGGCGCACGACAGCACGAAGACCCGACGAACCGGACCGCCGACCACGGCCGGCCCGGTCGCGCCGTCCCGGGTCGAGCCGTTCGCGGACGCCCCGGTCGCTCCGCGGTCCGCGACCGAGGAGATCGCGCCCGCTGCCGAGGTCTGGGCGCACGGTGCCCGCACGCTGGAGGCGCGCTCGCTCGCGCTGCGCCGCATCGTGGCGGACATCGGTGCCAGCCTGGAGCCAGACGAGGTCTTCGACGACGTCGTGGACTCGTCGAGGTCGCTGTTCGACACCGACGCCGCCGCCCTGTGGCTCGTCACACACGATCACCATCCCCTGCGACTCGTGGCCCACCACGACCTCACCCACGAGCTGATCGAGGCGATCGCCGCCGTGACGCGCGATGATCCGGCCATCGGCCTGCGGGCCGTCGCCGAGCGGCAGACCATCGTCCTGGATCGACCCGAGACCGCCCCGCTTCTCGGCGAGCTCTACGCCCGGACGGGGTTTCGGACGATCTGCTACGTCCCGCTCGTCCAGCATGGCGAGACACTCGGTCTGCTGGTGCTCTACCACAGGACGCCCTACGACTGGTCGCCCGAAGAGCTGGACTTGATCACGACGTTCGCGAACCAGATCGCGATCGCCGTTGCGAACGCCCGCCTGTTCAACTCGGTCCGCGAGGGCGCAGCCAGACTGCGCGCCATCCAGGAGCTCTCCTCGCGCCTCAACCGGATCCAGGAGATCGAGGGCATCGGCGAGGCAATCGTGGCGGAGGCCGACAAGCTGATCGGCCACGACACCATCCGCGTCTTCCGGGTCGACCACGTCACCCAGACATGCGAGCCCGTCGCGTTCCAGGGCGAGTTCAAGGACATCGGGACGCCGTCCTTCGACCGCCTGCGAGTGCGGATCGGCGAGGGGCTCACCGGGTGGGTCGCGCTGCACAACGCCACGATCCGGCTGGGCGACGCGGCTGCGGATGGGCGCGGCATCCAGGTGGGCGGGAGCCGTGGGGCGGAGTCCATGCTCCTCGTGCCGATGTCCTACGAGGCGCGTGTGCTGGGGGTCATCGTCCTGTCCAAGGTGGGCTACGACCAGTACACCGAGGACGACCAGCGGATCCTGGAGATCTTCGCGGGCTACGCGGCGCAGGCGATGGTCAACGCCGAGGCCTTCGGCCAGGTCCGCCGCCAGCAGCAGGAGCTCCGCCATCGCCTCGAGAGCCAGCGCCGCCTCTTGGAGGTGAACGAGCGACTCCTCGCCACGCTCGACCCGGGTGGCGTTCTGGAGATGATCGCGGACTCCCTCAAGTCGGTGGTCACCTACGACTCGCTGACGATCTACCGGGTGGATCGCGAAGCCTGGGTCCGGCGGGCGGTGGTTGCCCGCGACAAGTTCGCGGACCTGATCCTCTCGCACGAGAGCCCGCTGGACGCCGGGATCACCGGCTGGGCGATCCGCAACGGCGAGGCGGTCCTTGCCAATGACGCGCACCTCGACCCCCGCTCGATGCAGATCCCGGGCACGCCGGAAGAGCCGGAGTCGATGATCGTCTGCCCGCTCCTCGTGGCGGGCGAGGTCATCGGGACCCTCAACATGGCGCGGATGGGTGGCGACGAGTCCCACTTCACGCGCGACGAGTTCGAGCTGGTGCAGCTGTTCGCCGGCCAGGCATCCATCGCCCTGCGCAACGCGGAGGCCCACGGGGCTGTCCTGACGCAGGCCGAGCACGACGCCCTGACCGGCCTGCATAACCACGGCGCGTTCCAGCGCCAGCTGGACGACCTTCTCGGACGCGGAGTCCCGCTCGCCCTTCTCATGCTCGACCTGGACGCCTTCAAGGCCTACAACGATTCGAACGGCCACCCCGCTGGCGACGCGCTCCTGGGCCGGATCGCCGGCGCGATGCGGGAGTCGCTCCGCGAGGGCGACCGCCTCTTCCGCTACGGCGGCGACGAGTTCGCGATCCTGCTCCCACGCGCCGACGAGCCTGGGGCGCGCGAGGTCGCCGAGCGCGTTCGTGCCGCCGTGGCACGCCTCACGGAGATGGCCGGGCCGCGGGTGACGGTCAGCGTCGGCATCGCGCACTTCCCGGAGGACGCGCGGGACAAGGACGGCCTCGTCACGGTCGCCGACCGTGCGCTGTACCTGGCCAAGCCCCCGAACCACGCCCGCCTGCCCAACGACGACCCGACGCGGGATCTCTACCTCGCGGCCGTGGACCAGACCACGCTCAAGCTGCTGGAGCGCCTCGAGCCACGCGAGATGCTCACGGAGATCCTGGAGCGGGCGGCCGGCCTCGTCGGTGTCAAGCACGCCTTCCTCTACATGCTCGAGGGGCCGAACGCCGAGGACGGCGAGCTGGACCTCGTGGCCCGGGTCGGCATGGGGGTGTTCGAGGGCTACGAGGGGTACCGCCTGCCCCGCGGCACGGGCGTGGGCTGGACCGTGGTTCGCACCGGACGCCCGGTCGTGGTGGACGACTACGCCGAGTACCCGGCGCGTGCGCCGGATCTTCCGCGCGAGGCCTTCGGGGCGATCTGCGCGGTGCCGCTCACATCCGGAGACGAGGTGCTGGGCCTGATCGGCCTCGCGTCCGGAGACGCCTCGCGACCCTTCTCCGAGCGCGAGGTCGTGGCACTCGCCCGGTTCGGACAGCTGGCGTCGATCGCCCTCGACAACGCCCGCCTGTTCGAGCGCGCCCAGACCGAGGTTAGGCGCCGTGCCCACGCCGCCCTGCATGACCCGTTGACCGGCCTGCCCAACCGGACCATGCTCCTGAGCCGGCTCGCGGAGCAGATCGGCGGCACCGCGCCCGAGCGCGGCCGGCGACGCGCGACCGGGACCCGGGTCGCACTGATCCTCCTCGACCTGGACCGCTTCAAGGTGGTCAACGAGACCCTGGGCCACGCGGCCGGCGATCAACTGCTCGTGCAAGTTGGCGAGCGCCTCGTGACGGCGGCCCGTTCCACGGATACCGTCGCGCGCCTCGGATCCGACGAGTTCGGGATCCTGCTGGGACCGGTCCGCAGCGTCCGAGAGGCCGAGCGGGTGGCGTCCAGGGTCGAGGCGGCCATCGCGGCCCCGTTCGACCTGGACGGCACCGAGCTGACGATCGGGGCAAGCATGGGGATCGCGGTCGGGAATGCCACGCTGCCCCATCCGTTCGACCTGCTCAAGCAGGCCGAGATCGCGCTTCACCGGGCCAAGGCGGACCCGGTACGAACGACGGTACTGTTCGATCCCGAGATGCACACCCAGACCATCGACCGGGCGACCCTCGAAAGCGACCTGCGGCGGGCGATCGAGCGGTCGGAGCTGCGGCTGCACTACCAGCCCCTGGTTGACCTCGCCACGGGTGCCGTGCTGGGCATGGAGGCGCTCCTGCGCTGGCAACATCCCACCCGTGGGATGCTGCCGCCGCTCTCGTTCATCCCGCTGGCCGAAGAGACCGGCCTCATCCTCCCGATCGGGCGCTGGGTCCTGGAGACCGCGTGCCACCAGCTGCGGGACTGGCAGCGACGGATCCCAGCCGCGTCACGCCTGGCCGTGAGCGTCAACCTGTCGGCGCGCCAGTTCGCCGAATCCGGGCTGATCTCGAACGTCGCCGCGATCCTGGACCACGCCGGTCTGGATCCCGCCTGTCTTGAGCTCGAGATCACGGAGAGCGTGGTCATGGACCAGTCCGAGGCGTCCGTGGAGCGGTTGCAGGGGCTGCGCGCGCTGGGGGTCAAGCTGGCTCTCGACGACTTCGGGACGGGCTACTCGTCGCTGTCGTATCTGCGCCAGCTGCCCCTCGACACGATCAAGGTGGATCGCTCGTTCGTGTCCGGGCTGGGGACGGACCCTGCGGACGCACCGATCGTGCAGACCGTCATCTCGCTGGCCCACGGCCTGGGTATCGAGGTGGTCGCTGAGGGCATCGAATCCGGGGCCCAGCTCGCGCTGCTGCGCGAACTGGGCTGCGACCGCGGTCAGGGCTACTGGTTCTCGCGCCCACTGCCGGACCCGGCGATGGAGGCGCTGCTCGACGGCGCGCCGCCCGACGGCGTCGTCCTCGGAGGCGGGTAGGAGCTCCCCGACCCGTCGCTCCCTAGTTCCGGCTGCCGCCGAAGATGCGCAGGAAGAACAGGAACAGGTTGATGAAGTTCAGGTACAGGTGCAGCGCCGCGAGGATCGAGGCCCGCTCCATGGAGCCCGTCATCGCCGCGTAGTCGCCGCGGGTGATCTTCTGGACGTCGTAGGCGGTGAGCGCCGTGAACAGCGCCACGCCCAGGAGCGAGATCACCCAGCTCAGCGCGTCGGAGTTCAGGAAGATGTTGATGACCGACGCGATGATGATTCCGATCAGGCCCATGAACAGGATCCCGCCCAGGCTGGACAGGTTCCGCTTCGTGACGGCGCCGAAGACCGCCGCCGCGCCGAACATGCCGGCCGCCGAGAAGAACGCGGACGCGACCGCCTGGGTGCCGCCGGGGTCCCGCATCACGGTCCAGACGATCACGCCGATCGTGAGCCCCATGGACGCCGCGTAGACGAAGAACAGGCCCAGCGAGATCGTCGGCGAGACCTTGTTGATCGCTACCTGGATCCCGATGCCCAGGACCAGCTGGACGATGATGATCGGCAGCCAGAGGCCCATGACCGTGGCCAGCAGCTCCTCGCTGGAGCCCACCAGATAGGCGACGCCCGCCGACAGCAGGAGGCCCGCGAACATCCAGCCGAACGCGCCCACCAGCAGCTTCTGGACGAGCGCCGCCGACGGGCGGACGCCCAGCTGCGTCGGGGTGTAGGGGGTGCCGGGCGTGTACGGGGTGCCGCTCATCGTTCGCTCCGTTCGGTGGAGGCCGTCCCGGTCCCGCGTCCCTGTGTGCGTTCGGGTCGCGCGACCGTGGCTGCCTGTTCCTCGGCCTGCTCGGCGGCACGTGCCAGGACCCACAGCAGGTCGGCCAGTCGGTTCAGGTAGGGGAGGAGCCGGCTGGTCGCCAGTACCTCGTCGTGGTGAGAGAGGGTAACTGCACGCCGCTCGGCGCGCCGCAGGACGGTCCGGCCCAGCTCGAGGGCCGCGGACAGGCGTGTCTCGCCCGGGACGACGAACTCCTTGGGCAGGGCGATGCGGCCCTCCATCTCGCGGAGCATCTCGTCCATCCCGTCGACCATGCGCTGCGACACGCGGGTGACGTCGTCGCGAGCCTTGTCGCGGGCCTCGGGGTTGGTGGCCAGCTCCGCGCCGACCACGAACAGCTCGCGCTGGATCCGCAGCACGTGCTCTTGGAGGCGCGCGAGGTCGGGCGAGAGCTCCCCCGCCCGGGCAGCGACCGAGAGCTCCGCGCGGGCCAGGCCGAGAGCGGCGACCGCCTCGTCGAGCGCGCCGTACGCCTCGGTCCGCAGGTCGTCCTTGCTGACCCGCTCGCCCCCGAACAGGAGCGCGGTCGTGCCATCGTCGCCGCGGCCGGTCGCGACGGCGGAGTCGTAGTCGATGCGGGGATCGGTCATCGCAAGCAACGCGGGCGGCGGGCGCCGCTCACCACATGAGGCCGGCGTCGCGGGGGTCCCAGCGCTCCGCCAGAAGAGTGACCTTCACCGGGTGGTCCACGACGGTCTCGGCCGCCTCCTTCACCTGCTGGATCATCGCGCCGGCGTAGGGGCAGAACGGCGTGGTCAGGATCATCTTGACCTCGGTCGAGTCCGGGCCCAGCAGGATCTGCCGGATCAGCGCCAGCTCCACCACGTTCATCCCGATCTCGGGGTCCACGACCGCTCGGAGTGCGTCCAGGATGGCGAGCTCGGTGGCGCGGCGCTGCGCATCGAAACCGGCGTCGGCGACGGTCCCAGGGTCCGTGGCGGGCTGTGTGGTGGGCTGCATCTCAGTCATGTCCTGGAAATCCTACCACCCAACTATGGAATGGCAGAAGGGGCCGGCTCGACAGGAGGTCGGGAGCCGTTCGCCTATTTGCGCAATTACGCAAACAGGTGGCACCATGACGAGCGCGCGCCCGTCCCGTACCTGTCCCTCTCACCCGTCACGGAGTCCACCGCATGAGCACCCAGTCCCTCACCCTGACCCTCACGAACGACGATATGCGCTTCGAGGCCGTGGTCGGCAGCGGCCACACCATCGTCGTGGACAACGGCGCGGGCGATACGGGCGCGCGGCCCTCGGAACTCCTGGGCGTTGCGCTCGCCGGCTGCACCGCGATGGACGTCATCTCGATCCTGCGCAAGAAGCGCCAGGCCGTGACCCGCTACGAGGTCCGGACGAGCGGTCAGCAGGTGGCGGATCATCCGCACAACTTCACCCGGTTCGACGTCGTCCACGTGGTCGAGGGCGACGAAATCGATCCGGCAGCGGTCGCCCGCGCGATCGAGCTGTCCGCCATCAAGTACTGCGCGGTTGGCTCAACGCTCGCCTCGGGCGACCTGGAGATCCACCATGCATATCTGATCCGGACGCCGGGCGCCCAGGATCAGAGCGCTGAGGTCATGGTGACGGGGCCGCACGCCTCGGCGGCGGAGCTGGCGGCCAGCGCGTAGGGCGCGTTCGACGCGCCGAGCGCGTCAGGCGGTGACGGCCGCCGACATGATCACCACGCCGGGAACCAGCAGGCGCTCTGGGAGCGCTGCGGCCTCGGCCTGGGTATAGCCCGGACCCACGAGCGAGCCGTCGGCCTCGAAGAAGTCCGCATAGCGTTCACGGTTGGCGCCGGCGTAGGCGTATGCCTCGGCGATTCCCACGATGCGCAGCTCCGGGTGATCCTTGAGCAGGTCCACCACGGTGTAGCCGTTGCGGCGGAGCTCCAGCACCTGGCGCACGGTGAGGCGCGAGCCGTAGCAGAAGGGCTCGCCGTTCATCACGAGCGGATCCTCCTTGACCCACTTGATGGTCATCGTCAGATGCCCTTGTAGATCGCGTCGATGATCCGGTTCTTCTGGCGTGCATCACCGGACAGACGGCGATACCAGCGGTAGACCCGGACGGCCTCGTCCAGCGCCGCGTCGGCGGGGACCATCTCCTCGGTCGAGAGCACACCACGGGCGGCGGCCCGGAGGCCCTCCATCAGCTGGACCACGTCGTCCATCGGGACGCCCCGGCGGCGGAACACGGTCGCCGTCATGTCGGCGAAGTGCTCCAGCCAGTGCGGATCATTGCCCGCGACGCAGAGCGCCAGGCGGTCCACGTGGACCTCGGCGTCCCGCAGGAGGTTCCGCAGCCCGACCTCGTCGTAGCGGGTCCGCATCGTGGCGTCCGCGTCCACGGCCACCTCGAGGGCACGCACCGCGAGCGCGGCGCGGTTCGCCCGGAGGCGTACGGCGGCGTCCGGGAACCCGGCCTGCAGGCTGCGGGGCGGAAGACCGAGCGAGGGGTGGCTCACGGTGCCGAAGGATACCGCTCCATGGCCCCGATTGCGTAGCATCTTGGGATGAGCGATCCACGGCAGACCGTCCCGGAGCCCTCCCAGACCGCCGGTGGCGAGCGCCGGCGCCTCGACCGTGCGCCCGGCGAACGCTACGGGAAGGGAGGTAGCGGGGCCGGCGGGGCCGGTGGCGGCGGGGCCGGTGACGGGGCCGGCGCGACCCGCGGGCTCGGAGGCGGTCCCGGTCGCGAGGCGGTCATCCGGGCCTTCCTCGTGGCGGACGCCGGCGCCCTGGCGTTCTTCCTGGTCGGACTGCTGGATCTCGGGGCCGGGCTCCTGGCCGTCGCCGCGTTCATCGGCTGGGTCGTGGCGCTCGCGCTGGTCTGGTCCGGGCGTGACGAGATCCCGAGGGCCCGCACGCGCATGGGGATCGCAGCGGCGCTCGGCGCCTGGTCGATCGTGGCCGCGATCCTGGCCGACTGGGTGTACGCGATGATCCAGGGCGGCGTGCTGGGGCCGCTGGACTACGTGGCACAGCGATACGGCATCGTGGCGCTGCTGTGCGTGGCGGCGGCGGCGGTCATGGCGGCCGTGCGGGCGCGATAGGCGCGGGTCTCAGCGCTGGAGGCGCTCCGGGCGGGGCGCACGGCGCTCGTCATGGTCCACATGAGCAGAGGCGGCACGGCGTGCCTCGTCCAGGCGGGCCTGCAGCTCCGGATCCAGCGGGATCGAGCGGCGCGAACCCTGGGCGAGGTGGGCATGTCGGGGCTCTGAGGCATCGTCGTCCGGGCCGGTGGCATCCGATGCGGGCACCACGCCCATGCCCTGCCCCGCGCCATACCCCCCGGATTCGCCGCGGAACGGCATCCCCTGGCGCTCGACGGCGTCCAGGCTCATCCGGAGCGCGGCGGTCTTCTGGCCGGCGACCTCGCGGACGTAGGCCGCCTCCTCGTCAGGCGTCATCGGCCGACCGCGCACGATTCCCTTCGGCTTGCCCACCATGAGCCAGGCGAGGTGGTATCGGTCCATCGATCCCCAGGCCGTCGCGAGGAGATCGTCGGAGAGCTGGAGCCAGGTCTGGAGGGCGGTGAGGGACGGGGCGGCGTCCAGACGCTCGCCCTCGGCGATCAGCTGGCGGGTGCGGAGGATCAGCTCGACGCGGGTCATCACGACCAGTCTATGGCGCGTCGGGCAGGCGGGCCGTCATCGCGCGCCTCAGCCCGTGCCGAACACCGCCTCGCGATCGGCGCGCGCACGCAGCGTCCATGGGCCGGGCACGCCGCTGCCGATGGGGTGGCCGTTGAACCGGGTGACGGGGAGCACTCCCGCGACCGACGACGACATGAACGCCTCCGAGGCGGCGGCCAGCTCATCGGGCGTGAGCCAGCCTTCGACCGGCCGTAGGCCGACGACGGCGGCCCAGCGCAGCAGCCAGGAGCGGGTCGTGCCCGGCAGGATCGCGCAGTCGAGCGCCGGCGTCGCCAGCTCCACCACACCGTCGGGTGCGGTGCGGACCAGGAAGATGTTCGCGGTCGTGCCCTCGGACAGGTGGCCGGACATCGTCAGGAACACCGCGTCCTCGGCCCCGGCCCTTCGCGCCTCCAGCCGCGCGTAAACGTAGTCGGCGCGGGAAGTGGTCTTGAGGGTGACGATGGGGTTGGACGGATCCCTGCGCACCGCAGACGCCACCAGTGACAGCCCGCGCTCGAGATGGTCCGCGGGGGCTGGGGCCACCGGCCAGGCCTGGATCACGATTGTCGGGACCAGGTGCACCGATGAGGGGGGCAGCAGGCCACGGGACGTCCACGGCCCCCGCGACACCGTGATCCGAACGGAGGCATCGGCGTCCGTCCCGTCCAGCCCCTCCGCGGCGAGGAGGTCGGCGATGCCGCGGGCGAGCAGCGGTCCCACGTCGGCCGGCAGGTCGATCGCCAGGCCGTCCGCGGAGCGTCGCAGGCGAGCCGTGTGCTCGGCCAGCTCCGTCACGTGTCCGCCGCGCGCCCGCAGGGTCTCGAACACGCCGTCGCCCAGCTGGAACCCGCGATCGAAGACAGAGAGGTGCGATTCTCCAGCCGGCCGCACCGTGCCGTCGACCCACACGAACCGGGGTCCCGCGTCGCTCACCGCTCCACCTCCACTGCGCCGATCGACGACAGCGGCCCGCGCGCCTTGACCACGGTCTCGTCCCACTCTTCCTGCGGGTCGCTGCGCCACGTGATGCCACCGCCGACGTGGAGCGTCAGGCGCTCGCCGTCCGCGACGAACGTCCGGATCAGGATCGACGAGCCGAGGCGCCCATCAGGACCCAGCCACGCCAATGCCCCACAGTACGGGCCGCGCCGCACCGGCTCCAGGCCCTCGATGACTTCCATCGCCCGGATCTTGGGCGCGCCGGTGATGGACCCGCCGGGAAACGAGGCCGCCAGGAGGTCGAAGGCGTCGGCGTCTGCCCTGAGCTGCCCTGTTACCGTGGTAACAAGGTGCTGTACTGCCGCGGTGCGCTCGAGGCGCAGGAGTCGCGGCACGCGCACGGATCCGGGTTCGCAGACCCTCCCGAGGTCGTTGCGCAGCACGTCCACGATCATCACGTTCTCGGCCTGGTCCTTGCGGCTGGCGAGGAGCTCGCGGGCCAGCGCCCGATCCTCGTCCCGTGTCCGGCCCCGCGGACGCGTGCCCTTGATCGGGTCCGTGCTGACGCTGCCCTCACCGTCCACCGAGAGGAACGGCTCGGGAGAGGCCGACAGGAGGGCACGCCGGGCCCCTGTGGCGGGCGAGGGACCCAGGTCCAGGTACCCGGCGAACAGCGCGGGGTCGCCGGTCCGCAGCCTGCGGAAGAGCGGCCACGGATCGCCGCCAAAGGGAGCCTCCAGGCGCCGCGTCAGGTTCGCCTGGTAGATCTCGCCACGACCGATGGCCGCCCTTGTGGCTTCCACGCCGGTGATCCATTCGGCGTGGGACGTCCGCGACAGGAACGATGCCGGGGCGGGCTCGTCGAGGGCTGGGCCGCGCTGGAGGAGCCCGTCGGGCGCCCGATCGCTGACCGGCAGTTCTCCCCGGTCAAGCGCATCCAGGCGGCGAAGCACCTCGCGGACCCGGCGACCTGTCCGACCCGTGTCCCCGTCCACCTCGCGGACGCCAAGCCAGGCCGTGCCGGTGCGCCGGTCCCACGAGACCGCCCAGTCATGGAGCGCCAGGCGCATCACCGGAAGGTGCTGGTCCACGGGCGCGATCGAGGGCAGGTGCTCGAATCGCCGGCCCAGGTCGTAGCCCAGGTAGCCCACGAGCCCGCCGGCGAACGGCGCCGCGTTCGGGTCGGCAGCCGCGCCCGCGTCCATGCGCGCCAGCAGCGCCCGTGCCTCCGCGAACGGGTCCGGCCCCTCCGCGGGGGCATCGACAACAGCCACGGGGTCTGCGGTGAGGAAGCTCCAGCGGCCGGTCCGTCCCGGCCGGGCGCTCTCGAGCAGGGCGAGCCCCGGCAGGTCCCGGAACGCCTCCGCGGCATCCATCGGCGCGACCGCATCCAGGTGCGGGATGCGCATCAGTCGCGGCAGGCGCCTCCGCCGTGGACCGCCCGCGCCCGTCGACGACGGCGTCACTGTGCGGCGGCGCGGGACGGGGGCTTCCGGGATGGACGGCACGGGGCGATGATAGGCCCGGCCGTGAAGGTGCGGTCATGTCCAGCCACGAACACAGTGGGGAGATCGCCGTGCGCAGTCGGGAGCTCGGCCTGAGGATCGGCCTGCTCGTCCCCGGAGAGCACGACGCGATCACGGACGTCCCGGGCGTGCTCGTGGGCCATACGACGCTGATCCGCGGCGACGGGCCGCTGGTGGTCGGCACCGGCCCCGTCCGGACCGGCGTGACCGTCGTCGTCCCGCACGAGGACCACGTCTGGACCGAGCCCGTCTTCGCGGGCTGCCACCGGCTCAACGGCAACGGCGAGCTGACCGGCCTGGAGTGGGTCCGCGAGTCCGGGATGCTGGGCGGGGTGATCGGCATCACCAATACGCACTCGGTCGGCCTGGTCCGCGACGCGCTGGTCGCCCACGCCGCGCGGGAGAACCGGGGCCAGGGTGTGTTCTGGTCACTCCCCGTGGTCGGCGAGACCTATGACGGGGCACTCAACGACATCGACGGCTTCCACGTCAAGGCCGAGCACGTGGACCGGGCGCTGGCGTCCGCGAGCCGGGGGCCCGTTGCGGAGGGCAACGTCGGCGGCGGCACTGGGATGATCCTCCACGAGTTCAAGGGCGGGATCGGGACGGCCTCGCGCCGGGTCCCGGATGCCGACGGCGGCTGGACGGTGGGCGCGCTGGTCCAGGGCAACTACGGCTCGCGTCGCCTGCTGCGGGTGGACGGCGTGCCGGTAGGCCAGGAGATCCCCGTGAGCGAGGTGCCCAGCGCCTGGGACCAGCAGGAGGCGCTGGAGGCAGGCGGAGGCTCGGACGCGGCACCGGGCATGGCCGGCCGCCAGGGGCCGGGTGGCGGCTCGATCATCGTGGTGCTGGCGACGGACGCGCCGCTCCTCCCCCACCAGTGCGAGCGCCTCGCGCAGCGGGCGGGCCTGGGTCTCGCCCGCATGGGCTCGATCGCTTCGCACGGGTCCGGCGACATTTTCATCGCCTTCGCGACCGGCAACCGCGGCCTGGGGGCCACGGGGACGGAGAAGGACGCGCGCCGGACCGTCGAGGCGCGAATGGTCGTGGACAAGGGCATGTCGCCGCTGTTCCAGGCGGCCGTGGAGGCGGTCGAGGCGGCCGTGGTCAACGCGCTGCTGGCCGCCGAGACGCTGACCGGGCGCGACGGGATCACCGCGCACGCCATCGACCACGGCCGGCTGCTCGACGTGATGGCGAAGTACGGCCGGGGCCCGCGCACCGCAGGGGCCGGCTGAGGCGACTCATGGCTCACGTGACCCGGGTCACGCGCCCGGCAACGCCCGAGGACGTCCCGGTGATCCGGGGCATCCTCGCCGCGCACGGCAACGACGGACCCGTGACGCGCGTGGACATCGTGGGGCCGTACGTGCGGCACCTCGTGACCCGCCACCGCACGCTGCTCACCGAGGAGGACGGAGTCGCCGTGGCGTTCGGCGCTGTCGTGGACGCCGGCTTGGCCGTCCACCTGGCCGACCTGTTCGTCGTGCCGGACCGGCTGGGCCAGGGACTGGGCCGCCCGTTGCTCGCCGCGCTGCTCGCTGACGCGCCGTGGCGCACGACCTTCGCGTCTGACGATCCGCGGGCGCTGCCGATCTACGTGCGGGCGGGCATGACGCCACTCTGGCCCACCCTGCACGTCGAGGGCGACGCGACCAGCCTGGCGATGCCGCCCGGGCTGGACGTGGTCGCCGCTCTGCCGGACGAGCTGGCAGCGCTGGAGCTGGCCTGGACGGGGCCGACCGCGGCGACGACCACCGGTTCTGGGCGTCCCAGGCCGATGCAGATCCGTTTCTCGTCCTTGACCGCGATGGCCCGGTCGCGCTGGCGATCGGCCGGGCGCGGCAGGTGTCCGACGTGCGGGTCATCGACCGGATGCGAGTGCGCCCGGGCGCGGACCCGGTGCCTGCCGTGCTGGCCGCGCTCCGCCGCACGGACCGCGGCACCCGGGTGGTCGCCAGCCTGCTCGGTCCCAACCCGGTGCTGCCGGCGCTCCTGGATCTTGGCTTCCACGTGACAGATCGCGACCAGTACCTGGCGAGCGATCCCGGGCTCATCGACCCTGCCCGCTTCCTTCCGAACCCGGGGATGCTATAGACTAGACGTTGGCCCGCGGTTCCAGAGCCTGGTCGGCCTCGACGGCCGCCCGGCCAACCGGCGTGAGGGCGTATGTCCCACGCTCAACCCGCTCGAACCAGCCGTACACGTCGTCGCGGAGGATCGCGCCCGCGTGCGGCACGTCCGCGAGAGGTCGCATCGTGCGGATGGCCATCGGCCCAGCCTCCAGCAGGCGGGCACAGCGGAGCGCCTCCTGTCGATAGGCGGTCATGATCGGCTGGCGCGTGGAGCCGCCGCGGGTCGGGTCGCCGACCCGTCGCTGGTGCTCCCGGAGCAGCCGGCCGACACGCCGGACGTCGCGGCGAGGACGGTATGGGAGCGGATCCTCCACCACGTCCGCTCGCCCGCCCGTGACCACCATGAGCCCGAGGCCCAGCCGCCGGCACAACCGCCGGACGTCCGCCTGGCGCGTCGGCCACGCGCCCACGGCGAGGTAGACGGCATCCGTCATCGCCAGCCGGTCGATGCCCTGGTGGACAAGGGCCAGCGAGAACGTCCGCTTGAGCTCCACGACGACCGGCGGCTCATCGCCGCGCACGCCGACGACATCGCACGAGAGCATCTCGCCCTTGACCTCGTACCCCTGCGATTCGAGCAGGGCCTTGACCGGCGCATAGAGGGCGATCTCGGGTTCGCCGGTGGTGGGCACGACCGCCGCTCAGCCGCTCGCGAACGGGTCGTCGCGGCGTGCAAAGGCGTCCAGCGCCTCCTGGCACCCGCGCACCTCGCGCTGCGCCTGCTGCACGATCCACGGGTCCACGCGGGACGTGTCCTCCAGCGTGACCGCCGGTCCGCGCTCGCCGTCCTCGAGCACGATCCCGGACGAGTTGCGGTAGTCGGTCATCCAGTTGGCCTGGAGGGCGACCAGCACGTCGACCACCACCCGCCGGGTGAACAGCCAGTCCAGGTGCGCCGCGTTGAGACGGTCCACGAGATCGTCGATGCGTACCGGTCGGCCGCGCTCCATCTGCGCCAGGGCCGCGATCACGCGCAGGGAAGCGAACGGGTCGCCTGACTCCGCGATGACCGGGGGTCGGGGACGCTCCTCCGGGAACCCGGCCGGGAGCGGACGGTGGACGATGGCGGAGGGATCGAGGTCGGGCATGTTGTCAGCCCTCTTCGGGGTCGGAGGCGGGATGGGTGGCAGCGGGATCGGGGTCGGAGGCGGGGCCATCGGGGTGGGCGGCGGGATGGGTGGCGCCAGCATCGGCTTCGGCGAGGTCGCGGGCGAGCCCGGCCAGCGGGTCGGGACCGGTGTCGCCGGGAATGTCGATGGCCAGGAAGCCACCATCAGCGGCCGGGACCGGGTCATCGGGCCGGGCATGGTGCACGAGCTCGTGGGGCGGCGGCTGGTTGCGGAAGACCGCCTGCTCGAACCCGAACAGCACGCCGCCGATCGACTGGCCCAGCGGCTGCTTCTTCTTCGGGTGCTTCGACTCCGTCATGTGTCGGCGATTGTAGGGCCGACCCTGGCAGCGCCCGTAGAGTCCTCCCGTGAGCTCCGCACCCGGACGGCCGCCAAGACCGTTAGACCCAGTCCCGTCAAGCCGTGGCAGCGCTTGGAGCCCAGACGCTATCGCTCGTCGTACTGCAGAACCGCCGATCCGGCACGGAGCGGTTCTACGGTTCGGTGACGGGACCAACGCACCGCGCGACGCCTCCGTCCGTTCGCCGGAGACGGCTGCGTCCGATGGGCGCAGGCCCAGATCGGCGCGAATGTTCGATGACCGGACCGTAGCCCCGGTCGAGGCCCTCTGGCCCCGGTCAAGCCCTGGAGACCGGGCCGCGGCGCGACCCAGCCCTACTCGACGATCGGTGTACCCGACTCGAGCACCGGCAGATCGCGATCGATGTCGGAGGACCGCCCCTCGATCGCGCCCACGCCCAGCGGGACCCACTTGGACGGGTCCTTGAGCCGGTGCGTGCCCTCGGCGCCGCGCTCGTGCACCTGCTGGAAGCCCGCGGGCTCGATCCACATCTGCTTGCCGTCCAGCAGCCCGGTGATGCCCTCCTGGCCGGGCTCCGGCCGCGGGTTCTGACAGTACCGGCACGCCGAGGAATCGTGCCGCTCGTACTCGGCCGGCTCCTCGTAGGTGGTGATGTAGCCCTCGTAGTTGCGCAGGATCACCTTGTGGTCGGAGTAGGAGACCACGTAGTTCGGCATCACCGGGATCTTGCCGCCGCCTCCGGGCGCATCCACGATGAACTGCGGGACGGCGTACCCCGAGGTGTGGCCGCGGAGGCCCTCGATGATCTCGAGGCCCTTGCCGACCGGCGTCCGGAAGTGGCCGGCAC
Organism: uncultured Chloroflexia bacterium; assembly: GCA_963754485.1. Lineage (GTDB taxonomy): Bacteria > Chloroflexota > Limnocylindria > Limnocylindrales > CSP1-4 > CAIXZV01. The sequence goes on from CAVWFY010000008.1 coordinate 136,869, forward strand.
CCTCGACCAGGTCGCACTGGTACAGGTAGTACGGCCGCACCCGGATCTCGACCAGGCGCTGGACCAGCTCGCGCTGCGTGTGCACGCAGTCGTTCACGCCGGCCAGGAGCACGGACTGGTTGCCCAGCGGAATCCCGGCGCGCGACAGCTTGTCGCAGGCGCGGGCGAGCTCTGGCGTGATCTCGTTGGGGTGGTTGACGTGGATGTTCAGCCACAGCGGGTGGTACCTGGCGAGCATCTCGCACAGCTCGTCGTCGATGCGCTGGGGCATGAACACGGGCACCCGGGACCCGATGCGCACGATCTCCACGTGCGGGATCTCGCGCAGGCCGCGGAGCGCTGCCTCCAGCAGCTTGGGCGCCAGCGTGAGGCCGTCCCCGCCCGAGATCAGCACGTCGCGGATCTGGGGGTTGTTCCGGATGTAGTCGAGCTGGGCCTCGTGCTCCTTGCGGTTGAAGTTCTGGGTCGCGTCGCCGACGATCCGGCTCCGCGTGCAGTAGCGGCAGTACACCGCGCACTGCGTGGTGATCAGCATCAGGACGCGGTCCGGGTAGCGGTGGACCAGCCCCGGGACGGGCGAGTGCCGGTCCTCGGCGAGGCTGTCCTCCATCATCCCCGTGAAGCTGCGCAGCTCACGCCCCAGCGGGACGATCTGGCGGCGGATCGGGTCGTTGGGATCCCGGGGGTCCATCAGGCTGGCGAAGTACGGCGTCACGTCTACCCGGAACTTGTCGGGCGCTGACAGGCCCTCGCGCTCCTCGTCGGTGAGCTCGAGGATCTGCTCGAAGTCAGTGAGATCGTTGACGCGGTTGCTGAGCTGCCACTTCCAGTCGTTCCACTTCTCGGCCGGAACGTCGGCCCACATCGGGGCGCGGCGGCTGACCGCGGGCAGGCCGTCCGGACCCAGGCGCAGCGCCGGATCGCGCTGGTTCACGAAGGGCGCGGCCTCCACCGCGGTCACGCTGCCCGACCCCTGCGCCTGCTCCGCCACTTGCCGAACCTCCCGCTGCCCGCTGCCCCGGCGGGCATCCCGCCACCGCCCGAACGCATAAATCCTATGCACCCTGAATGGAGCGCGATCATAGCGGAGCCGCCGCAGAGCGTCTACGGGGAGCCGTCACGCCCTCGCGCCGGAAGCCGTCGAGCGCCTCGCTCGGCGGGCGGGACCATCGGAGGGTTGACCCGGCGGACCGTCCGCGAGTACGGTGCGCGGGCTGGCTCGGGGTCCGGGGATCCGTGTGCAGCCCGGTTCGTCCCCCGCGAAAGGAACCCTGAGCATGATGATCGACCGGCGTCTGCTGGCAGGCGCGCTCGGCCTCTCCCTGGTCCTCGCCGCCTGCGGCGGGTCGGCCACGGCCACCAAGGCCCCGGCGGTAGGGGGCGACGCGACGGCTGCTCCAGCGACCGAGGCACCCATCGCGACAGAGGAGGCCCCCGTCGCCACGGGCGAGCCCACGGACGCCGCCGCGACGGAGGAGCCCGACGCCACCGAGGGCGTCGACCTGGGGTCAGGTGAGGTCAACGACCTCGCAGCCATGCTCCCCGAGAAGGTCGGCGACCTCGCGTTCGAGCGGGTCGGCTACGACGGCGACCAGCTCGGGATCTTCGGGGCCGCTGCGGGACTCAACAGCGAGGAGCTCGACCCCATCCTCAAGGCCAACGGCAAGACGATCAACGACGTCAATTTCGCGATCGCAACGTCCGCGGGCGGGACCGGCGGCATGATCTACGCCATCCAGATCGAGGGCCTCGACGCGACCGAGTTCGCCGCGAGCATGGGTATGGACCCGGGCTCCATGCCCAAGACGACGCTCGGCGGCAAGACCGTCTACGGGGAGGCGGCGGGCGGCTTCGGCGCGTTCGCCTACCCCAAGGACGACAAGCTGTTCATCGTGCTGCTCATGGACGAGAAGACTTCGGCCTCGGTCTTCGAGCAGCTGCCCTGACCCGTGGGCGGCCCGGTCGCCCTGGACGCACCTCGAACAGCCCGGCGGGGTCCGCCTGGCCGGGCTATCGCGTGTCAGGGACGCTGCGGCGCGGCCCGACGACCGGCGACATCACCCGCAGTGCTATTTCCCGCCCATCGGTTTGCCCGACAGGCCCAGGGACAGCTATTCGCCTGAGTTGAGGGCGGGGTGATCATCCGTGGTGATAACCGGGGCATTGACTGGTCCCGGAGGGGTCGCCCAAGGGTGAGGCGCGTGGAATAGCCCTGCCATAGCACCAGCCGTGATGGGTCGGACGCTTGGGAGGCTCTTGGGGGCTCCGGGTCGGCGCTACCGGGGCTGTGGGCTGCCGGCGCCTGGCCGGACCGCCGGAGCATGGCCGGACTCCAGGCAGGGCGGGCGCCCCTGAACGAGGCGCTCCAGCTACTCCCCGATCACGCTCCAGATCAGGCCCATCATGATGAAGAACCCGCTGAACATGGCGATCAGGCCGATGCCGCCGTACGGCGAGCTGGCGCCTTCATGGGGGACCAGCTGCAGCCCGATCCCGAAGACCACCGCCCAGACGACGAACAGCGTCGCGAACACCAGCTTGGAGTTGGGGCCGGTCACGCTGCGGGTCCAGCCATGACGGCCACCCTCGGCCACCATTGCGGAGCGCGCGAAGGTGTACACGAACAGGCCCGCCATCGCCGCCGCCGCGAGGAAGATGACGAGGTTGTTCGGGAAGTCCTGGAACCAGATGGTGAAGATCGTCACGCGGGCGTCCCTCGGACGGTTGGATGGGCCACCGACCCCGCTGGGGGCCGCGGTCGGTCGATGCTAGCAGAACGGGACAGCGGACCGACACGGCGATTCCGACGCTCCACCTCGATCGACCCTAACATGCTACCGATCAGGCGCACGTTGGCCGCCTGGCGATCTGCCATCCACCAGGATCGCGACCCCGAACCAGACACGGTATGAGCTTCGATCGACTCGGCCGATTCGCCGTCCGCCGCCGCTGGTGGATCGTTGCGGCGTGGGCCGTCATCCTCCTCGCCGCCCTCCCGTTCGCCCCGCAGGCGCCCGGCGCCCTGTCTGCGGGCGGCTTCATCCTGGACGACCTCGAGTCCGCCCGCGCCAAGCAGGTGCTCCAGGAGGAGCTCGGCGCCGAGCCATCGGCATTCGTCCTCGTCTACAGCTCGGACACGCTGCAGGCCGGGACCGGGGAGTGGCTGGCCGCCGTCAACGAGGCGACCGCCGGCGTCGCGGCGGCGCCGCACGTGACCCGGATCCTGTCCCACGCCCTCTCCCCGCGCCAGGTCAGCGCGGACGGACGCACCGCGTACGACATCGTCTTCCTGGACCTGCCACCTGACGACTCGCCCGATGCCATCCCACCCGTTGAGGCGGCCCTGCGCGAGGTCCCGGGCCTGCGCGTCCAGATCGCCGGCGGCCCGGCCTTCTACGGCGACGTCCAGGCGGTCACCGAGAGCGACCTCCGGCGCAGCGAGCTGATCTCGCTGCCGTTGGCGGCCCTGGCGCTGCTGCTCGTCTTCGGGAGCCTGGTCGCCGCGGGCGTGCCGCTCGCCGTCGGCGGCGCATCGGTGCTGGTGGCCCTGGCCGGGATCTTCCTCGTGGCCTCCGTGATCCCGATGAGCATCTTCGTGCTCAACCTGGCCACGCTCCTGGGCCTCGGCCTGGGGGTGGACTACTCGCTGCTGATGACGAGCCGGTTCAGGGAGGAGCTGGCGCGCCGCGAGGGACCGGACCGCGTGGCGGAGGCCGTCCGGGTGACCGTGGCGACCGCCGGCCGGGCGGTGTTCTTCTCCGGCCTCACCGTGCTGCTCGGCCTCCTGGGTCTTGTCCTGTTCGAGTTCATGATCCTGCGCTCCGTGGGCATCGCCGGGGCGATCGTGGTCGGGCTGACGGTCGCCGCGGCGCTCACCCTGCTGCCGGCGATCCTCGCGATCCTCGGCACCCGGATCGACCGGCTCAGCATCCGCAAGGTCACCGTGGAGCCCGGCTCCGACGGCCCGTGGGCCCGCCTCGCCCGGCGCGTCATGCGGCACCCGGTTGCCGTGCTCGTCCCGACGCTGTCGATCCTGCTGCTGCTGGGCGTCCCCTTCCTCAACGTCCGGTTCAACGCCCCGGACGCCACGATCCTCCCGGCCTCCGTGCCGTCGCGCGAGGCGTACGACGTCCTGGCCCGGGAGTTCGGTGAGGGGGAGTTCGCGCCCCTGGTCGTCGCCGTCCGCACGACCGGCGACGCCGCGTCCCCCGGGAACGTGGCCGCGTTGTACGACTACTCGCGCCGGCTCGCCGCCGACCCGCGGATCAGCCGGGTGGCGAGCCTCGTGGACCTTGACGAGCGCCTCACCCTCGAGCAGTACCAGCTCCTGTACGGCTCCCCGGCCGGCCCGCCGGACCGGTTCGTCGCCGCGACCCTCGCGGCGACGACGAAGGGCAACCTCACCGCCTTCACCGTCACCACGCCCTACGGGCCCAACAACCCGGAGGCCCGGGCGCTCGTGCGCGAGATGCGCGACCCCGCGAGCGCGCTCGCCCCGCCCGCCGGCGTCTCGATCCTGGTGGGCGGCGGGGCCGCCGACGTGGACGACGTGGTGTCGCGGGTGTGGGCCGACTTCCCCCGCACAGCGGCGTTCATCGTCCTGACGACGTTCCTCGTCCTGTTCGTCCTCCTGCGGTCCGTCGTCCTGCCGATCAAGGCGCTGGTGATGAACACGCTGTCCATCGTGGCCAGCTTCGGTGCCCTGGTCTGGATCTTCCAGGACGGCAACCTGTCCGCGCTGCTGGGCTTCCAGCCGCTGGGGTTCGTGGAGACCACGCTGCCCGTGATCCTGTTCTGCGTCCTGTTCGGATTGTCGATGGACTACGAGGTCTTCCTGCTGTCGCGGATGAAGGAGGCCTGGGACAAGACCGGCGACAACACCGAGGCGGTGGCCCGCGGGCTGGAGCGAAGCGGTCGGATCGTGAGCTCGGCGGCCCTGATCGTCGTCGTGGTGGCCGGGTCGTTCGCCTTCGCCGACATCGTCCTCATCAAGGCGCTGGGCCTGGGAGTCGCGATCGCCGTGGCGCTGGATGCGACGATCGTCCGTGCGCTGCTCGTCCCGGCGACGATGCGGCTGCTGGGGAAGTGGAACTGGTGGGTGCCGAGCAGGCTGGACCGTGCGCTCCGGGACGTCCTCCCCCGCACTGAGGCCGAGGTGGAGGCCGCCGTCCGATGACCCACCGTCCGATGACTCACCCTTCCTCACGCCTCTGTCTGCTGCCCGCCCTGATTGCCGTGCTGGCCCTCGTCCTCGCGGCGTGCGGCGGCCCGGTCCTGGCCAACCCGCCGGCGGCCCGCCCCGTGGTGACGCCGGAGCCCGCGATTGCGCCGCGACCGCCCGACCCGCAGCCGGTCGTCCTGCCACGCGACGACGGCCCCCACGACCGCCTCACCGAGTGGTGGTACTACACCGGCCATCTCCGGGGCGAGGACGAAGCCAGGTTCGGCTTCGAGTACGTCGTCTTCCGCGCCGAGCGCGGCGGGTTCCCGGTCACCTGGGCGTCGCACCTTGCCCTCACCGACGAGACCGGCGGCCGGTTCCACTACGCCCAGCGGAGCGAGATCGGGCCGCAGGTGGACCGCAGCCCCAGCGAGGGAGGCGCGCCCACGGGGTTCGCGTTAACGGTCAATGGCTTCGACCTCGCCGATCCCACGCGGCTGCCCGGCACGCCGTGGACGATGGAGGGAAGCCTCGGGACCGACACGCTCTCGGCGGCGGCGGCGGGCGACGAGGTGTTCGGTGATCCGGTGCGCGCCTTCGGCCTCGACCTGAGCCTGCGTCAGGTCAAGCCGCCCGCGCTCCACGATCGCGACGGCTACATCGACTTCGGGCCGGCCGGCGGCTCCTACTACTACTCGCGGACCGCGATGGCAGCGACGGGCACCCTGACGCTGGGGACGGAGACGCTGGCGGTGACGGGCGATGCCTGGTTCGACCACCAGTGGGGCGACTTCATCTCGGTCGGCGCGGGCGGCTGGGACTGGTTCGCGGTCAACCTGGACGACGGCACGGACCTCACGGTCTCGCTCGTGCGGGCGGCCGACGGCACCTACCCGCTCGTATACGGGACGCTGGTCGACGCGCGGGGCGGGACGCGCCACCTCGGGGCGGAGGACCTGGACGTAGCCGTCACCGACGAGTGGACGAGCCCGGCGACCGGCGCCACATATCCGGCCGGCTGGACGATCACCCTGCCGGGCGAGCAGCTCGAGATCCGCCTCTCGCCCACGGTGCCGCAACAGGAGCTGGACACGCGCGCCACCACCGGGGTCGTGTACTGGGAGGGCTCGCAGCACGTGACCGCGACCCGCGCCGGATCACCGCTGGGTGGCCAGGCCTACGTGGAGCTCACCGGGTACGCACCATCGCCAGCCCTGCCGTGACCAGCGAGACCACCACGGTCACGGCGTAGGCCACGCACCAGGGGCAGATCGCCTCGATGACGAACAGCTCGAGGTAGGTGAGGTACGCGACCCCCAGCGTCGCCAGGAGCAGCAGGCCGTACGCGGCCAGCAGCGCGCGCCGCTCCCGCCGAAGCCACCACAGCCCCGCGAGGACGAGGAGCACCAGCGAGAGCCCGAACCCCAGGAACGCCACCGGGATCCCCAAGACCGCCGAGTACTCGGACGAGGCGACGGTCTCGCAGCCGTTGCTCGGCCCGCACACCGCGGCCTCCCCCATTGCCCGGGCCAGGCCCAGGTAGCCGGACACGAGCGCGCTGGCGAGCGTCACCAGGAGGAGCGGGAGGCCGAGCGGGCCGCGGGTGTCCGCCCGGTGTCGGCCGAGGTCAGGGGGTGGTGCTCGCCGACGGCGACGCCGCCGGGGCGCCGCTGGCCTTGGCGAGCTCGGCGTCGATCAAGGCTGAGAGCTCGGCAACGCTCTTGAGCCCGACGATCTGCTGGCCGCCGATGTACATCGTCGGCGTCGAGTTGATCCCGAGACCTAGCGCCTTCGACGTCGTCTCACCGACGTGCGTCAGCGCCGCCTCGCTGGCGAGACAGCTCGAGAAGGCCTGCTCTTCGACTCCCGCTGCCACGGCGATCTGCGTCACGCGATCCGTGTTGAAGTCGCCCTGGTTCTCGCCAAGCTGGTTGCTGTAGATCCAGTGGGCGTACGGCCAGTACTTGCCCTGCTCGTTGGCGCAGTAGGCACCCTTGGCCGTGATCATCAATTCGTCGTTCGCATCACCGCTGCCGAGGATGGCGATGTCGTTGTGCTCGATCCGCAGCTGGCCGGCCGCCACATACTTGTTGACCAGCGAGGGCTCGACATCAAGGGAGTACTTCCCGCAGACCGGGCACTGGTAGTCCTCGTAGACCTGCATCACCACCGGCGCACCGGCGGAGCCAACGGCCGCACCGTCGAGGAGCGCGGCCGGATAGGCGAAGCCCGGGTCGGACAGCTTGCCGCTGGCCCTGTCGCCGAGCTGGCCGACGGCCACGACCACGACGATCAGCACGCCGACGGCGATGCCCGCGATGGTCATCGTCTTGGTGTTGATGAACGAGGAACCACCGCTCCCGCCGGAGCCGCCGCGATTGAGCCGCTCGTCCCGCTCCTTCTCAAAGCGGTCCTGGCGCTCGGCCGCGCGTCGCTCCTTGCGGGTGGTCGTGGAGGTGGGTTGCTTGCCGCTCAGGGGAGGCCTCCGGATTTGATCGCTGATGCTCGGGTGCGGCGCCATTGTGCGACACAACGGCGTGCGAGGCCTCGGGCGCCCCGCTCGAGCCCCGGAAGGGATCTTGCGCCTCGCGGGACAGGCCGCTCGGACCTGGCACCCAGACCGTCACCAAATGATACTGTGTCTCATATGGAAACCCCCACCGTGGCCCCCGCCGGTCCGGCGCACCCGTCCGGGTTGCCCGTGCCGCGTGATCACGATCACGATCACGGCCCGCTGGACCCGGCGCACGCGCTCGCGCACGCGGACGTCTGGCTGAGCGACGTGACCGCCGGCTACGGCGAGCGGGTCGCGCTGGAGCACGTGACCATCGCGGTAGAGCCCGGGAGCCTCCTGGCCGTCGTCGGGCCCAACGGCGCGGGCAAGAGCACGCTGCTCAAGCTGATGGCCGGACTCGCCCGTCCGTGGTCGGGCCGGATCCAGGTCCTCGGCGGCCCCGCCGGCCGCGAGGCCCGTCGGGTGGCCTACGTGCCGCAGGCGGAGCTCGTGGACTGGGCCTTCCCGGTCACGGTCGAGGACGTGGTCATGATGGGCCGCTTCCCGCGCCTCGGGCGCGTGCGACGCCCCGGGGCGGACGACCGGCGCGCCGTGCGGGACGCGTTGGAGCAGGTCCACATGGAGGACCACCTGCGGACGCAGATCGGGGCCCTGTCCGGCGGCCAGCGGCGGCGCGTCTTCCTGGCCCGAGCCCTCGCTGCCGAGCCGGACCTGTTCCTGCTCGACGAGCCCGTCACGGGCATCGACGCCACGACCCAGGAGCTGCTCATGGACCTCCTGGAGGCCCAGGCGGCCCGTGGCAAGACGGTCGTTGCCACGACCCACGACCTCGCCTGCGCAGCCGAGCGTTTCCAGCAGGTGCTGGCGGTGAACCGCACGGTCGTTGCCTACGGCCCGTCCAACCTGGTCCTGGACGCGGAGGTCCTGGCGGCGGCCTACGGCGGACACCTGCTCGTCATCGAGGGACGCACCGTGGTACTCGACGACGCCCACCACCACGACGACGCCGCGCCCGGCGAACGCCACTTCCACGACACGGGAAGTCGCTGATGGAGTGGCTGCTCGAGCCGCTGTCGTCGCCGATCATCGTGCGTGCGCTGCTCGCCTCGGCGCTCGTGGGCGTGGTGTGCGCCGTGGTGGGCACGTACGTGGTGCTGCGCGGGATCGCCTTCATCGGCGACGCGGTCGCGCACGCCGCGTTCCCCGGCGTCGTCGTCGCCTACATGGTCGGGTTCTCGTTCTACCTGGGCGCGGCGGTTGCCGCCGTCGGAACGGCGCTCGCGATCGGCTTCGTGACCAAGCGGTCCGGGCTCCGGCAGGACACGTCGATCGGCGTCCTGTTCGCGGGCATGTTCGCCCTGGGCATCTTCCTGTTCAGCACGATCGACGGCTATGTCGCCGACCTGTTCAGCTTCCTGCTGGGCAACGTGCTGGCCATCGGCACCGGGGACCTCGTGGCGCTGGTGATCCTGGGGACCGGCGTGATCGTCACGGTGGCCGTCCTGTGGAAGGAGCTCCTGTATGCGACCTTCGACCCGCTCGGGGCGGCGGCGTCGGGCATCAAGGTCGATCGCCTCGAGTACCTGTTCCTCGCCCTGGTCGCGGTGACGATCGTGGTCAGTCTCCAGGCCGTCGGGATCATCCTCGTCGTCGCGATGCTCATCACGCCGGCCGCCACCGCCCAGCTCCTGACGGTCCGGTTCACCCGCCTGATGGTGCTGGCGGCACTGATCGGCATCGCGAGCGCCGTCGTGGGCCTCTACCTGTCCTACTGGTTCGACGTTGCCAGCGGCGCCACCATCGTGCTGGTCCAGACCTCCGCCTTCGTGGTGGCCCTGGTGCTCGGACCGCGGGGCCTGCTGGCCCGGCGGCGCCCGACGAGCCCGGCGGCCGATGCCGTCGACGGGGTGGCCGCATGACCGCCGACGCAACGACCGGCGCCGCGCGCTCCGATGCCCGGCCCCGCTCCGATGCCCGGCCGCGCTCGACCGCCATCGACCACGAAGCCAACCACATCGTGCGGGAGCTCGATCGCGCCGGACACCGGATTACCGAGCCCCGGCGCGCCGTCGCCGGCCTGATTGCCGCACGGGACGGGCACTTCACCGCGGCCGAGCTGGTCGCGGACGCCCGGCGGCGCCGGCTGGAGCTCGGCCGGGCGACGGTCTTCCGAGCGCTCGACCTGTTCACGTCGCTGCGCCTCGTGGAGCGGGTCGATCTGCCCGGCGGCGAGCACGCCTATGTCGCCTGCGACCCGATTCACCACCACCACGCCATCTGCACCGGTTGCGGACGGTCCCTGGACGTGGCCGACCACGGCCTCGCCGCCGTGCTCGGCGAGATCGGCAACCGCTCTGGGTTCCGCGTCACCGCCCATCGCCTCGAGATCTTCGGCCTCTGCTCCGCCTGCCTGGGCGCTGCGCCAGAACCCAGCTGACCATCCTCGGCCAAACCACGACGCCAGACGTCATCACCGACAGCTGAGACTGGATCTCAGAAAGGACATGTCATGCCTCCCAGCACACTCGCCAGCCACCCACGCATCATTCTCGCTCGGCACGCCCCCGTTCTCGCGGCCCTGTTGATGGCTGCCCTCGTCGCGACCGCCTGCGGCGGGGCCGGGTCGACGGCCGCACCCTCGGGGGGCGGGGAGGCACTGAGGGTCGTCACGACCACCACGATCCTGGCCGACCTGGTGCGCCAGGTGGGCGGCGACCGCGTGACCGTGGAGAGCCTCGTGCCCAAGGGAGGCGAGGTGCACACGTTCGATCCCACGCCGTCGGACGTCCGCAACGTGGCCGAGGCCGACCTCGTGTTCGTCAACGGCCTGGGCCTGGACGACTGGCTGGCCGAGCTCGTCACGAACGCAGGGTCGGACGCCCCGGTGGTCCCGCTCGCAGAGGATCTCGAGGGCGTGACCTATCTCAAGGGCAGCGAGGGCGACGAGGCCGTGAACCCGCACCTGTGGCTCAACGTGGCCTATGCGGCGAAGTACGCGGAGCGGATCCGCGAGGCACTGGTCGCCGCCGATCCCGACCACGCCGCGGACTACGACGCGGGTGGTGCCGCTTACGCGAAGCTGCTCGCCGAGCTCGACGCGGAGGCGCGCACGGCGCTCGGCGCGATCCCCGAGGCGAAGCGCACCGTGATCAGCTTCCACGACGCGTTCCCCTACTTCGCGGCCGCCTACGGGCTGACGATCGACGGCACGATCGTGGATGCGCCCGGGCAGGACCCGAGCGCCGCCCAGGTCGCGGCCCTCGTGACGGCCGTCAGGGAGAAGGGGATCAGGGCCATCTTCGCCGAGGCCCAGTTCAACCAGGACCTGGTCCGGACCATTGCTGACGAGACGGGGGCCACGATTGTCTCCGACCTCTACACGGACAGCGTCGGCGACGCCCCGCGCGACACGTACGCGGGGATGATGCGTTCCAACATCGAGCACGTCGCGCGGGCGCTCGCAGGGAGCTGACCCGGAGATTCCCCAGCCGGATCCGGACGTACCACGCGCCAGGTGGACCATCGGCCGCTCGCGGGCTGAAACCTTCGGGTCCTGTGCTGCCTCGGGAGGGGTGTCACACCATGCCGGAGACACCATGGTTCCAATTCCGCGCCCTCTCGACCCAGCCGGACCGACGCCGCGACCCGCGGAGGCCCGGGCGTGCGCGTAGGCGCTCCTGCGCTCGTCGCGCTCGGCGCGGTCGGTGCCCTCGTCGCCCTCGCGGTGACGGACCAGGTCCTGCCGGCGGCGAGCCCGCGCGTGCAGGAGCTGCGCCCGTGGATCGCGGCGCGGGCGCTGGGCGTCACCGCCTACCTCCTGCTCACGGTCGAAGTGGCGCTGGGCCTGATCCTGAGCCATCCGCGCAACACCGCCGGGTGGCGCAAGACCAGGCAGGTCTTCCCGTGGCACGAGATGCTGACCGTCTTCACCTTCGCCTTCATCGGTCTGCACGTCGTCCTGCTGGCGGTCGACCCGTTCGCCAAGGTCGGCTGGCTCGGCGCGCTGGTCCCGGGCTTCTCGGGTTACCGGGCGCCCGCGATCGCCGTGGGCACCGTGGCCATGTACGCACTGCTGCTCACGGCCGTGACCGCGAAGTGGACCCGGCTGCTGCCCGCGGGGTGGTGGCTCAAGGCCCACCGGTTCGCGGCGGTGGCATTCCTGCTCACCTGGGTGCACAGCGTGCTCGCCGGCACCGACGGCGGCGCCTTGATGCCCCTCTACGCGGTGACCGGCCTGCTGATCCTGGCAGGTGTCGCCCATCGATGGTGGACCGCGAGGGTTCGCCCCCAGCGCGCAGACTCGCCGGCGGCTCCGGCAACGTCCCTCGCCCGGCCCATCCCGGCCGGCGTCCCGGTGGAGGAATCATGATGTCCAGGGAGATGCTCGTCCGGCTCGGCCGGCGCGCCGTCGTGCTCGCGGCGACCGTCGCCGTCATCGGCGTGGGTGTGGGTGTGGTGCAGGTCGCCGCCGAGTGGCGCGCCGGGACCGCCCCGCTCGACACCGCCCCCGTGGGTATGACCGAGCTCAGCGACGAATTCGCCGTCGAGGAGGAGCGCGCCGCTGACCTCGCGGACCAGATGGACGGCGTCGCGGGGCAGATCTCGGGCCTCCAGGCCGCGCTGATCACCGCCAACGGGAGCGTCGACGACGACACGCAGGCGGCCACTGAACTCCAGGGGGAGCTCGCGGCCGCGAAGGTGAAGCTCACGGTGCTCGAGAAGCAGCTCAAGGCCGGACAGAGGCGCCTGGAGCAGCTCAACATGGCTGCGGCCCGCCAGGCCGCGCTCAACCGGTCCGCGGCCACCCGCAGCAGCGGGGGCGGCGGCGGATCCGGGCCCGCGGCGACGCCCGAGCACGAGGAGGAGGACGATGACTGAGCGTGCCCTCCCGGCCATCGGCATCGGCGTCCGCCCCCGCCCGGAGGCGGCTGCCCAGCCCAGGCCGGTTGCCGGATCGCACACCCGCGACACGACCCGGCCCGCGGTCGCCCGCAAGGAGGCCATCCTGACCACCCCGGCTCGGGCCGGGATGCTGGTCGGAGCCTCCGCCGCGGTCTATGCGTTGGCGCTTGCGGGCATCTCCGGTCTGCAGGCAGAGGCCGACGCCACCGTCGCCGCCGCCCGCGCTCCGTACCTGGACGTTCTGCTCCAGACACGCGCCGCCAACGACGACCTGGAGGCTCGGATCCTGAAGGCCAACGCCGAGGTCGGCGCCCTGGTCGCCACGTATGGCAAGGTCGGCACGAACGTCGAGTCGTACGAGGCCCGACTCGACTCGCTCGCCGCGCTGGTCGCCGAGGTCCAGGGCACCGCCGCGGCCCTCCCCACGCGCATCAAGCTGCCGACGGTCACCATGCGCGGCGCGATCGCCGGCAGCTCGCGATCCGGTGGCGGCACCACGACGCAGCGCACGACCGCGAAGACCGGCGCGTCCGGGGGCTGAGGCCGTCCCCACCCGTCCCGTTGTGAGCGCCACGTGAACGCCCCCGCTCGCGAGGTCGACGAGCCGGCAGGGTTCGTCACCTTCGCCGGACGCGCCCTTGGATCCGCGCTGCGCCTCAGCGTCCACCTCCCCGACGCGGCCTCACCCGCGCGACGCGCCGCCGGCCAGGCCGCGGCCGACGCCGCATGGGCCGAGGTCCGGGCGGAGTTCGACGCCGTGGACGTCGCGCTGTCCCGGTTCCGCGACGACTCCGAGCTGACGATGCTCAACCGGCTCGCTGGGACTGGCCGGGTCGTGGAGGTCTCGTGGCGGACGAGGCAGGCGCTGGCGGCCGTCGACCGGGCGGGCAGGGTGACGGACGGCAGGTTCGACGCCTCGATCCTCGGGGCCCTGGAGCGGATCGGGGAGCACGGCGCCAGCCTCGATCCGGCCACGGGTGGCGATCCGACCACGGGTGGCGATCCGGTGGCGGTGGCCGCACGGGAAGGCGACCGCCACCGGCGATCCCTCGTGCACGTGCCGCCGGTCCCCGTGGACATGGGCGGGATCGGCAAGGGCCTGGCGCTGCGCTGGGCATGTGCGCGGGCCCTCCGGTCGCTGCCACGAGAAGCCGGCCTGCAGCTCGAGGCGGGTGGCGACGTCGTCGCCGACGGCACCCCTCCCGAGGATGGCTGGCGCGTCGGCGTGGAGGATCCCGCAGCAGCCGACGCCGGGACCGCCGCCCCGTTGGCCATCGTGGAGCTGCGGTCGGGAGCCGTGGCGACGTCGTCGGTCCGCGTCCGGCACTGGGTGGCTCCAGACGGGCGGGCCGTGCACCACCTCGTGGACCCGCGCACCGGCGAGCCGGCGCGCACCGGCCTGATCGCCGTGACGGTCGCGGCCTCCGATCCCGCCTGGGCCGAGGTCTGGAGCAAGGCCCTGTTCCTCGCGGGACGCGCCAGCATCGGCGCCGAGGCCCGCTCCCGCGACCTGGCCGCGTGGTGGATCACGGACGAGGGCCGCCTCGGCCTGACCCCGGCCGCCCGTGTGCGGACCGCCTGGGCGGCCGAGGACCGCCAGGGTTAGGCGCCAGGGTTAGGCGCCAGGCTCCGGGCCCGGCCCTGCTCCCCGGACCGGTGCAGGGGCTGCCGCGGCAGTTTCCGCGGCCGGGGCTGCCGCGGCCGCCTCGGCCTCCGCCCGCAACTGGGACGGCGGCGTCTCGCCCAGGGCGATCGCCAGCTCATCGAGCGTCGGGTAGCCCTCCCGGGCGCCTGCCCGCGTCACGGAGACGCTCGCCGCCACGACCGCACGTCGGGCCGCCGCCTCGAGATCCAGCCCGCCGGCCAGGGCCGCGGCAAGCGCCCCGTTGAGCGCATCCCCCGCACCCGTGGCATCGATGGCCTTGACCTTGGGCGCCTTGATGTCCACGGCGCGCCCGTCGCGCCGGACCAGGACGGCCCCGGCGGCACCCAGGGAGACCAGGATGGCTTCGCCCGCACCCGGTCCCTCCGCGGTCGCCTCGAGCAGGGTCCGGGCGGCCTTCACCGGCTCCTCGGGCGTGGGTGGAATGCGGCCCGAACGCCGGGCATCGTCGGCGACCAGGCGCGCGAGCTCGCCGCGGTTGGGCACGACCACGTCGGCCAGGGAGATCACCGAGCGGTCGAGCCCGTCGGCCGGCGCCGGGTTGAGGATCGTCCAGGCACCGCCCTGGCGACCGATGCGCAGCGCCTCGCGTGCCGCGTCTGTGGGAATCTCGTGGGTGACGATCACGGCGTCGCCTGCGTGCGGGTTGAGCCGCAGCAGGGCCTGGCGGACGTGGGCCGCCGTGAGGCCGGCGTTGGCCCCGGGGGCGACCGCGATCTGGTTCTCAGCCTTGGCGTCCACCAGGATCAGCGCGACGCCGGTCGCGGTATGTTCGAGCGTGACGAGGACGTCCGTGCCGACCCCCTCTCGCGCCAGCGCGGCGCGAGCCTCGGCACCGAACTCGTCATCGCCCAGGGCAGCGACCAGCATCACCGGCACACCGAGGCGAGCCGCCGCTACGGCCTGATTGCCACCCTTGCCCCCGTGGAAGCGGCTGAACGTGCCACCCATCACGGTTTCGCCGGGCAGCGGGAGCCGCTCGGTCTGCACCACGAGATCCACGTTCACCGATCCGACGATCAGAACCCGACCGCTCATCGGACCGCCTCCCTGTTCCTTTCCGGCCCTGGCTGGGCCTGCCGCTTACGACCCGGTGACGAACTCGCCGCCGTCGACGCCGATGATCTCGCCGTTGATGAAGTCGGTCCCCTCGCCGGACAGCGCGAGGATGGTGTTGGCCACGTCCTGGGGCGTCGTCATCCGCCCGGTGGGGTTGCGCTTCGTGGCGGCCTCGATGATCGCGTCGTGCTCGGGGATCTTCATCAGGGCCGGGGTGCGCGTGACGCCCGCGCGGATGGTGTTGGCCGTGACACCCGTGCCCAGCCGCGCCAGCTCCATCGCCAGCTGCCGGGTGTGCGACTCGAGGGCCGACTTCGCGGACGAGACGACGCCATAGCTCGGCACGACGCGCGTGGAGCCCTCGGACGTCATCGCGTAGATCTTGGAGCCCTGCCCCAGGAAGCCGCCCCGCCACAGGTCCTGGACCCAGTAGACGAGGCTGTTGGCCATGACGTCCTGCGTCATCTCCATCTTCTTGCGGTCCACGCAGGCCTTGGGGTCCTCGGCCAGGAACGGGACCAGCGAGCCGAAGGCGAGCGAGTGCATGACGACGCGCACGTACGGCTCGCGGCCCTCGGCACGGGATCGGTCGAAGCGCTCGCGGAGGGTTGCCAGGGCGGCCGCGCGCTTCTCGTCGTCGGCGGCGTTCATGTTGCTGTAGAGCGCCTCGGAGCCGAGCGCCTCGATCTTCGCCTTGACCTCATCGACATGTGCGATGGCAGCCCGGAAGTCGAGGTGGATGCCGCAGATTCGGTACCCGTTCGCGGCGAGCGTGAGCGCGGTGGCCTCGCCCATACCGGAGGATGCTCCGAGGATCAGGGCCCAGCGCTCGCGGTCGTCGGTCATGGTGCGCCTCCGGGGGACGATCGGGGATCGCCGGACGGGCATCGTCGCGGCAGGGGGAGTCTAGCAGCGTGCGGGGGGGCGCCTCTTGACGGCTGGCCCGTCGATCCGCCAGCCACCGTCGCTCGCGGTCGTGGATTTGCTATCCTCGGGGTGTCCTGACGACGGTGCGGGCAACGTCGGCGAGTGCTCGTGGGGCCGCGCACGTATCGGGTGTGGCAGTCCGATCCCGACTGCCGGCCTGCCTTGAGGGTGAGGCGTGAACGTCAACCTGGACGGGTTCGACCCGTCGATGCTGCTCCTTGTGATCCCGCTGATCGTCATCTACTTCGGGCTGCTGATCTTCGCCGTCGTGGACCTGCTGCGCGATGATCGCCGCGTCCGCGGTGGGAACAAGGGCATCTGGGCCCTGATCATCGTCTTCATCAACGGGTTCGGGCCGATCATCTACTTCCTGTTCGGCCGGGTCGAGGGCGTCGAGGAGCCCCGGGGGCCGGGTCCGGGGGCGGTGCCAGGATGGGGCAGCCCGCACGACCCGCCGATCGTCATCGGGCCGCAGGCCGGCCTGCCAGCGCCGGGCGGGCCGGCGGACAGGGCGGTCCCCGTTGCGGCCACGGCCGCGCCGACGGCCGGTGACGCGAGCGCTCTCGCGATGACCGTCCAGGTCGCCCCCCTTCCCGACGGGCCTGCGGCGATCACGGTGGAAGGCCTGCGGAAGCAGTACCCCGGGGGCGTCGTTGCGCTCGACGGCCTCTCGATGATCGTGCCCGCCGGGTCGGTGTTCGGCCTGCTGGGCCCCAACGGTGCCGGCAAGACCACCTGTCTCCGGCTCCTCGCTGGCCTCACCCGGCCAACGGCCGGCCGGGCCGTCGTCAACGGCACCGTCGTGGCCGCCGATGCGCTCACCGTCCGCCGGGAGCTGGGGTACCTGGAGCAGGACCCGCGTGCCTACCGGTGGATGACCGGGCGAGAGCAGCTGGCGATGCTGGGCCGACTCCACGGGCTCGGGGGTGACGCGCTCTCCCGGGCGGTGACGGAGGCTCTCGAACGCGTGGACCTCGCCGACGCCGCCGACCGACGCACAGGGACCTACTCGGGCGGCATGCGGCAGCGGCTGGGCATCGCCGGGGCCCTGGTCCATCGGCCGCCCGTGATCGTCCTCGACGAGCCCGTGAGCGCACTCGATCCCGAGGGGCGGCGGGACGTCCTGGCGCTGATCGCGTCGCTCCGCGGCGAGACCACCGTCCTGTTCTCCACCCACGTTCTCGCCGACGTCGAGCGGATCTGCGACCGGGTCGGGATCCTGGACCACGGCCGGCTGGTGATCGAGGGATCGCTGGCGGAGCTGCTTGACCGCTTCGCGCTGCCCGTCTACCGCGTCGAGGCCGAGCCCGGACAGGCGGCCGCGCTCGAGGCACTGGCGGTCCGGCTCCGGGCCGCCGACTGGGTGACCGGCGCCGTCGTGGAGCACGGGCTGCTGACCGTCGCGGTCGCCGACCCGGAGCGGGCGGCGCGCGAGCTCCTGCCGGCCATCACCGCGGAGGGCCTGAGCGTCATCTCGGTCGCCCGCGCGAGGCCGACGCTGGAGGACGTGTTCCTGCGCCTCACGGGCGACCAGCGGGAGTCGGCGGCGTGAGCGGCTTCTCCGTGCTCCTGCGCAAGGAGATCCTCGAGGCCTGGCGGACCAGGCGGCTGCCGGTGGTGGCGCTCCTGTTCCTGATCGTGGGCATCATCTCGCCGCTCACGGCGCGGTATCTCAACGAGATCCTGGCCGCGGCGCTCGGCGACCAGCTCCCGGTGGTGCTCCCGGAACCCACGGCGACCATGGCCCTGGAGCAACTCCAGAAGAACCTCGGCCAGTTCGGGGCGCTGGCGGCGATCGCGCTGGCGATGGGCTCGGTCTCGGGCGAGCTGGACCGAGGCACGGCGGCTCTCGTGCTGGCCCAGCCGGCCACGAGGCCGGCATTCCTTGTTGCGAAGCTGGCCGCGATCGCGCTGGTCCTCGCGGTCTGCACCGTCGTGGCCGTGACGATCGCCTGGATCTACACGGCGATCCTGTTCGAGCCGCTGCCCATCGGCGGCTGGGTGGTCATGACGGTCCTTGCCTGGCTCGCGCTCCTCGCGTGGGGAGCGATCACGTTCCTGGCGTCGACGGCCACCGGCTCCACGACCGCCGCGGCCGGACTGGGGTTCGTGGCCCTGATCGGGCTCAGCATCCTGGCGGTGATCCCGGCGGTGGACCACGTGCTGCCGACGGGACTGACGCTGCCATCGATCCTGATCGCGAGCGGTCAGGCGGCAGCCGTTGATACGACCGCGGTGGCCACGGCAGTGTTCGGCACAATCGTGATCATCGCCGCCTGTGCACTCCTGGCCGTGGCCTCGTTCCGACGGCGCGAGCTGTAAGTGCTGATCGTCGTCTCGGGACTGCCCGGGGGCGGCAAGAGCACGCTGGCCGACGGTATCGCCGGCGTGCGCCACATCCCCGTGCTGTCCGTGGATCCGGTCGAATCGGCGATCCTGCGGGCGGGGTTGGAGCCATCGTTCGAGACCGGTCTCGCGGCCTATCTCGTCGTGGAGGCATGCGCGGACAGGTTCCTGGCCGTTGGCCTGGACGTCGTTGTGGACGCCGTCAGCTCGGTCGAGGAGGCCCGCGACCTGTGGCGCGGCCTGGCCGCCCGACACGGCACGCCGCTGCGCGTGGTCGTCTGCTCGGTGGACCCCGCGGAGGCGGCACGGCGGATCAGCGGCCGATCCCGGGGACTCGTGCTCCCCGAGCCGGGCGTGGCGGCTGTCGCGGCCCGTGCCCACGAGTGGACGTCCTGGCCGGAGTCCCACCTGGACCTCGACGCGCGCGAGCCCGCCGGGTCGAACCTGGAGCGCGCGCTGGCCTGGCTGGCGTCCTGACAGCCGCCCCGTCACGCGCCGTTACCACGCTCCGCGGGGATCGCGGACAATGGCGTCCATGACCGTCCCAGCATCCCCGGACCAGTCGACCACGGCGGGAGCCACCCGCGACCGCCCGGATGCGTACATCCCGCGAGATCGGCGTTGGGCGCTCCACCACGGCCACTCGATGCCGGACCGGGTCCGGGGGTCGGCCCTGTTCGCGGACATCAGCGGCTTCACCCCCCTGACGGAGGCCCTCGTCAAGGAGCTCGGACCCCAGCGCGGTGCCGAGGAGCTGACGGCGAACATCGGCCGGGTGTTCCACGCGGTGATCAGCGAGCTCGACGCCTTCGACGGCAACGTCATCTACTTCGCGGGCGATGCGATCACCTGCTGGATCGACGGCGACGACGGCACCCGGGCATGTGCCGCGGCCACGGGCATGCAGGAGGCGATCGCCCGGACGGGCCTGATCGTCACGCCGGGTGGGGCCGAGGTCCAGCTGGCGATGAAGGTCGCGGTCGCCGTGGGCGATGCCCGCCGGTTCGTGGTGGGGGACCCGGACATCCAGCTCGTCGACGTTCTTGCCGGCCGGCTGATGGACGACCTCGCCGAGGCGGAGCACCACGCCGAGAAGGGCGAGATCGTGCTCGACCCGTCCGCCGTGGCGGCCCTGGGCGGAACAGTCGTGCTTGGCGACCGTCGCACCGACGAGATCAGCGGCCGCACCTGCGCAGTCCTGCGGGGGCTGCTCGTCGACGTTGAGTCGGAGCCCGGCCACCAACCCTCACCGCTCCCCGAGGATCTCGTGCGGCCGTGGCTGCTGCCCGCCGTCTACGAGCGCATGCGGACCGGCCGCGGCGAGTTTCTGGCCGAGCTCCGGCCGGCCATCCCCGTGTTCCTGCGCTTCGGCGGCATCGACTACGACCACGACGACGACGCGATCGAGAAGCTGGACGACTTCGTCCGTGCGGCGCAGCGGGTCCTCAACGGGTACGGCGGCAACGTCCTGCAGCTCACGCTGGGCGACAAGGGCGCCTACCTGTACGGGGTGTTCGGCTCGCCCCTGGCGCACGAGGACGATGCGGCCCGAGCGGCTGCCGCGGCTCTCGAACTGCGCGACCTCGAGAAGACCACCGCCGCGCGCGAGATCCAGATTGGGATCAGCCAGGGCCGCCTGCGGAGTGGCACCTACGGCCACGACATGCGCCGCACCTTCGTGTGCCTGGGCGACGCGGTCAACCTGGCCGCGCGGCTCATGTCTGCCGCACCGCGGGAGCGCATCTACGTGTCCGGCCCGGTCCGCGAGGCCGCGGGCGAGGCCTTCATCTGGGAGCGGCTGCCGGACCTCAAGGTCAAGGGCAAGGCCGACCCGGTCGAGGTCTGGTCGCTGGACGGCTCGCTCGAGCGTGCCTCGCGCCGCAAGACACGGTTCGAGCTCGGCCTCGTCGGGCGCCAGCGTGAGCTGGGGCTGCTCGAGGACCGGATGGCCGAAGCGGTGGAGGGCCGCGGGCGCGTCGTCGGCATCGCGGCCGAGGCCGGCATGGGAAAGTCCCGGCTCGTGGCGGAGTTCGTGCGCAACGTCCGGCGGCGCGGCCACACCGTCGCCTTCGGTGAGTGCCAGGCCTACGGGACGAGGACGCCCTACTTCGTCTGGCGCGAGATCTGGCGCCGCCTGTTCGGGCTCGAGGACGACGACCCCCGTGCGCAGCAGGTCGCGGCCCTCGAGCGGCAGCTGGCGGCCATCGACCCCGCGCTTGTCGCCCGCGCACCGCTGCTCAACGAGGTCGTCGGGCTGTCCATCCCCGACTCGGACCTCACCCGTGCGTTCGATGCCAAGCTGCGCAAGACCTCGCTGGAGGACCTCCTGCTCACGTGCCTTCGGGCGCGGGCGCACGAGGCCCCCTTCGTCGCGGTGCTCGAGGACTGCCACTGGATCGACGAGCTGTCGCGGGACCTCCTCCAGGTCCTCGCGCGCGCAACCGCGGCCCTGCCGGTCCTGTTCGTCCTCGCCTACCGCCCCGCCACGGAGCCGGGAGGCGGGCTCGGCGTGGAACGGCTGCCCGGGTTCGGGGAGTTCGCGCTGGACCGCATGGAGCCCGACGAGGTGGCCCAGCTGGTCCGCTCCAAGATGCAGCAGCTCGTGGGCGAGGATGCCGAGATCGCGGATCCGCTCGTGGAGCTCGTCGCGGCGCGGTCCGAAGGCAATCCATTCTACGTCGAGGAGCTCCTCAACTACATCGTCGCGCAGGGGATCGATGCCGCCGACGCCGAGGCAATGGAGGCCGTGCGGCTGCCCGAGAGCCTCCACACGCTGGTCCTGAGCCGCATCGACGCGGCGGCCGAGGGGCCGCGCCGGACCATCAAGGTTGCGAGCGTCGTCGGCCGCGTGTTCCCCGCCCCGATCCTGCCGGGCACGTACGAGGAGCTGGGCAGCCTCGACGCCGTACTGGGCCACCTGGACGACCTGCGGACCCTCGACCTCGTGACCCTGGATCGCGAGGCCGACCAGGCGTGGATGTTCAAGCACGTCGTCACCCAGGAGGTTGCCTACGAGAGCCTCCCCTTCGCGCTGCGGGGCATGCTCCACGGGCGAGTCGGCGAGTACCTCGAGCGGGCCGAGGCGGACGACCTCGAGCACGCCGTCCCGCTGCTGGAGCACCACTACTGGCGCAGCGATCGCGAGGAGAAGAAGCGCGAGTACCTGTGGAAGGCGGCCGAGGCCGCGCAGGCCGCCTACGCGAACAAGGCCGCTGTCGCGTACTACGAGCGTCTCGTGCCGCTGCTCACCGACGAGGACTGCCTGCGCGCGCGGCTGGCCCTCGGCAAGGCCTACGAGCTGACCGGCGACTGGGCACGAGCCGCCGAGCTCGACGAGGCTGCCCTGTCGCTCGCCCGCGACATCGGGAACCCGCATGGCGAGGCCGAGGCCCTGGCAGCGCTGGCCGAGGTGGCGCGCAAGCAGGGACGCTACGAGGAGGCGTCTGAGCGGATCGACGGAGCCCGGGCCCTGTTCACGGAGCTGGACGACGAGGTCGGCATCGGGGTGGTCCTCCACCTCTCGGGCACGATCGCCGCCCAGCGCGGCAACTACAACGAGGCAACGGCGCGCTACCTCGAGAGCTTCGCCATCCGGGAGCGGCACGACGACCGCGACCAGCTCGGCCGGCTCCTGTCCAACCTCGCGATCGTGGCCGAGTACTCGTCCGATTTCGTGGAATCGCGGCGCCTGAACGAGGAGGCACTCGCGGTCAGGACCTCGATCGGTGACCGCTGGGCGATCGCGCTGTCACTCAACAACCTCGCTGTGATCGACCTCTACGAGCGGCGGTACGAGGATGCGGCCGAGCGGTACGAGGAGTCCGTCGCGCTCGCGCGCGAGGTCGGCGACCCGTGGCTGCTGTCGCTCGCCTACTTCAACCTGGGCAAGGCCCGCAGGGGCCTGGGCGACACCGCGCGGGCCTGCGGGATCTTCGCCGAGTCCATCGCCGCATTCCAGGGCCTCGACGACCCGTACGACCTGGCCGAGGTCATCGAGGACGTGGCGGTCATCGCCGCCGACACCGATCCCGCCCGGGGCCTCGAACTCCTCGGCGGCGCGGACCGGCTACGGGCCGACATCGGGGCGGCCAGGCCGGCGGCACGCGAGGCGGAGCTAACGAGCGATCTCGCGGCGGCGCGCGAGGCTCTTGGGCCGGAGGCCGCGACGGCCGCGGTCGAGTTGGGCAACCTGCGCGACCAGACGAGGGCCGTGGAGCTTGCCCTCGCCGTCTGTGCGGCGCATACAGGCACCACTTCCGCCTGACGAGCGACGCCCGCCCGTGTGACCTGTAGTGCATAGGTACTAGTCAAACAGTGCCAAAGGTCACATACTGCGGGTCCTTGTCGTGCCCTCGGGGTGGGCCCGATCATCCGCACGTTCCACGTCCCGCGGCCGCGTGCCACGTCCCAGGAGGTTCCAGGTGTCACTCCGTTCCGGTCATGCGGCCCGCGTGGCCAGTTCCCGAGGTGCGCTATCGACTCCGGGGTCGCACACCGTCCTCCGCCGCCTCGTGGCCATCCTCGCCGCGGGCATGCTGCTCGCGCAGGCGCTGCCGGTGCTCGGCGTGGTCGTCACGGCGACGGCCAACACAGGCGCGTGGTCAGGTGACGGGCCCGGCATCACCAGCGTGGTGCACAACGGAACGGGCGGGCTCGCCGAGTTCCAATACAACCTCGACCCAGCCGGGTACGACACGCAGACTTGGACGTTCAAGGCGACCGCGACCGGCAACGGCACGGTTCCCCTGACCTGGCGGCTGACCGGCTTCCACGGGTTCTTCGATGTCAATGTGGGCCTGGAGACGTTCACGACGCCTTCTGGCGGCTCGGCGACCTACACGTCGATCCTCACCGGGGGCCCGCAGAACTGCTGCACGGAGCCGTCGGGCGGCTTCGACTACGACGGAGCGACCACGGTCACCGTCCAGGCCGGCGACGAGTTCGGGTTCCGGATCAGCGGCAGCAACTACGACACCACGAACATCCTCCAGGGCACCCTCAAGGTCGGGTTCAACACCGTGGGGAACGGGGGCTTCGAGCAACTCCCGGTCACCAACACCGCGTCGTACGACACCGTCCCTGCCGGGTCGGCCCAGCTGGCCCCCTGGGAAGTCTCCTCCGGCTCGGTGGACCACATCGGCGAGTACTGGACCGCGGATGAAGGCGTCCAGTCGCTGGACCTGGATGGCATCGCCCCCGGGGCAGTTCAGCAGTCAGTCCCGACGGTCGCGGGACACACCTATCGCGTCGCCTTCTCCTACTCCGCGAATCCAGATCGAACGAGTGGATCCCCCGAGATGGTCGTCAAGGCCGACGGGACCACGATCGGCACGTTCACGCACGCCTACGAGGCGATCCTCCCCAACATCACCTGGGATCGCGGCGCGGCGAGCTTCACGGCCCAGAACTCCACGACCCTGCTGGAATTCGCCTCGACGAACTCCACGGGCGGCTTCGGGATTGCCCTCGATGACGTGACTGTCGTGCCCGATCTGGGAGTCGAACCCGTCGTGCCGGGCTTCACGTTCGGCGTCCCAAGCGCCGGTGGTAGCGATGGCGACCCGCTCGTCCTGGCGCAGGGCACCAGCGAGGAGATCACGATCCCGGTCACCCTGACTGGAGGAGCGACCGGTGTCGCGGTGGCCGTCACCAGCGTCGTCCCGGAGGAGTCCGGGGTGACAGCGAGCACCGACGGCGTCGCCACGGAGTCCTCGACCGTCACGATTGCGGCCACGGCGGACGCCACACCAGGCAACTACCTCGTGACCGTCAACGGCGCCGTCGGTGCCGTCGCCAGTTCCGTGACGCTATTTGTGACCGTTGCACCCGCACCCGCGACGGTGGGGGTGCCGCTGCTCACCAACGCCTATAGCGCGCCCGGCAGCTCGACGACGCTCGTCGCTGGCCGGATCAGCGCGGATCCTGGCACGCAGTACACCATCAGCTTCGCCTCGGCAGCTTCCTGCCCCGGCGGCGTCTTCCCCGGTGACACCGCGGACTTCGGGTCGATCTCCGTGACGACCGACGAGGACGGCAACGCGTTCTTCAACTCGAACACGCCGCCGGGCTCCGTGAACGGGGCGCCTGCGGCCGGGCAGCCCTTCATCGCGGCGCACGTGACCGGCCCGGCCGGCAGGAGCTCCGGGTACTCGCCCTGCGTGGTGAACAGCCCTGACAACGACACCTGGCCCCGAGCGCTCGCGATCACCGGCAACGGTGCGGCCGTCGCCTCCGGGACCTGGATCGATCAGCCGGGAACGGCGCGCTGGTTCAAGGTGCCGGTCGCCCCGGGCGGCAGCGTCTCGCTCGACCTGTCGGGCGTCCCCGCGGACTACGACGTCTACCTGTTCCGGGACATCCGCCAGACCTACGACACCCTGACGACCGAGCAGAATCTCACCAAGCTGAGCGCCGAGTTCGCTGGCTCCGGGTTCTCGGGGTCGGGCTTCAGCGGCTCGGGCTTCAGCGGCTCGGGCTTCTCGGGCTCCGGGTTCAGCGGGTCCGGCTTCTCCGGCTCGGGCTTCTCGGGCTCCGGGTTCAGCCCCGATTCCTACAGTGGTTCCGGGTTCAGCGGGTCCGGCTTCTCCGGGTCCGGCTTCTCCGGGTCCGGGTTCTCGGGCTCCGGCTTCAGCGGCTCCGGCTTCTCCGGGTCGGGGTTCTCGGGCTCCGGCTTCAGCGGCTCGGGCTTCTCGGCCGACAGCTTCTCTGCTGCCCAGCTCTACAGCCTCATCGCCTGGTCCAACAACCTGGGCGTCGCCGACGAGCTTGCGGCGTCCAACACGTGGACCAGCACCGGCGACTTCTACATCCGCGTCAACGGCAAGAACGGCGTGGCCAGCCTCGCCAGCCCGTTCACGCTCAAGGTGACGGTTGACGGAAACCTGTGCTCGGCCGTCGGCCCGAAGGGCACGAAGCCGGGTCCGAGCCCCAATATCAAGGACACCGTGATCCTCACGGACACGTCGCGCTTCGGGACGGCCGACACCACGGCGATGGTCGCCAAGCTCGGCCAGCTGGCCACCGCTACGAACGGGATCGTCGTTGACTTCGCCGGATCTGGTCGGGTCCACGACCTCCAGGTCCAGGCGGATGCCAACCCGGGCTGCGTCTACGCCAAGAACCTTGTCGCCCAGGCGGCCAAGGACGTCGTCGACGCCTACCGGAGCGGCAACACGTCCGGCGGCGTCAAGTACGTCGTCCTCGCCGGCGGCGACAACGTCCTGCCGTTCTTCCGCTACCCGGACACGTCATCGATCGGCCCGGAGGTCAACTACTTCCCGCCGGTCCTCGGTACCTCCGCCTCCGAGACAAGCCTCCGCAGCAACTACGTGCTCGGCCAGGATGCCTACGGCTCGACCATCTCCATCCCCCTCGGGCCCGTCGACTTCCCGATCCCGGACCTCCCAGTCGGGCGGCTCGTGGAGACCCCGGGTGAGATCACCGGCATGGCGCAGGCCTACCTCGACCAGACCGTTGTTACCCCGAGCACCTCGCTCGTGACCGGCTACGACTTCATCGAGGACGCCGCCACGGCGGTCAAGACGAACCTCGACGCGGGAACCGGCCTGGCCGGCCGCTCCCTGATCGACCCGTACGGCGCATCGCCGGCCACCGGCTGGACCGCAACCGCGCTGAAGTCCGAGCTGCTGGGGCGCAGGAACGACATCACGTTCCTCGGCGGGCACTTCAGTGCGAACAGCGCGCTGGCGGCCGACTTCGCGACGGTCATGACGACCGACGACTTCGTGGCGGCCACACCGAACCTCAAGAACACGATCATCTTCAGCATTGGCTGCCACTCGGGCTACAACATCGTGGATGCCGACGGCATCGCGAACATCACCCGCACCCTCGACTGGTCGCAGGCGTTCGCGCGCAGGCAGGTGACCTCGATCCTGGGCACCGGCTACCAGTACGGCGATACCGACTTCATCGAGTACAGCGAGCGGATCTACAACGAGTTCTCGAAGCAGTTGCGCTACGGGTCGGGCCCTGTCGGGATCGGTAATGCCCTGCTGGCGGCCAAGTTGGCCTACCTCAAGGAGACCCCCGCGATCGGCGACCTCCACGAGAAGTCTCTGCTCGAGTCGGCGCTCTACGGGCTGCCAATGCTCGGCGTGAACATGCCGTCCGGGCGGATGCCGGCTCCATCGGGTGCGGACTCGCTCGCGCTCGGGACGTTCACCAGCGAGCCTGCCCTGACCACCGGCTTGCGCTACGCCGACGTGGACCAGGCGACCTCCAGCAACGAGAAGTCCAAGACGCTCAACGTCCAGGGCGGGGGCACGCTCTCTGCCACGTACTACACAGGCCCTGGCGACGGCGTCCTGACCACGCCGGGCGCCCCGGTCCTGCCGCTCTACACGAAAGGCGCGAAGGCGGGTGACGCGGGTTACGTCCTGCGCGGGGTCGGGTTCACCGGCGGCCGCTACGCGGACTCGACAGTCACGCCTCTGACCGGCGCCCCCGGCACGGAGCTGCAGTCGGCGCACACCTCCTTCAGCTCGCCGACGTTCTACCCCGCCCAAATGTGGTCGGCCAACTACTTCGACGCCCTCAGCGGAGGTGGCGGAGTCACCCTGTTCACCACCCCGGCACAGCACCGGGCCCCGGCACCGGGCAGCGACACGGTCACGCTCCGGCTCTACGACAACCTCAAGCTGCGCCTGTTCTACAGCAACAGCCTTGCTGCCGGCGCCAAGTCCGCTCCTCCCGTGATCTACGGAGTCGCCAGTGACCTCGAGGCGGGGAGCACCCAGATCACGGCCCGCGTCGTCGGGGACCCCAAGGCGGACGTCCATCAGGTCTGGGTGACGTTCACGGAGCCGGGCAGCCGCCTGTGGGACTCGTTCAATCTCGTCCGCAGCGAGACCGACCCGAGCCTGTGGACGGGCTCGAGAGCGCTCGCCGCGGGGACGCAGTTCATCGTCCAGGCGGTCAACGGCTTCGGCCTCGTGAGCCGGAACGACAACTTCGCCGCCTACTACCAGGCGGGCGTGGCGGCGTCGACCCCCGCGTCCGGCTCGATCGCCCTGTCCGGTCCGACCAGCGGCGCATACGGGGCGTCCACCACGACCACCGCGACCCTGTCGAGCGGCGGCAACCCGGTGTCCGGGAAGTTGGTCGCTCTGAGCCTCGGCTCGGTGACCCGCAGCGGGACCACGGACGGGAACGGCAGGGTCACCGTGTCGCTCCCGCTCTCGGCCGGCGCCGGCACCTACCCGCTCACCGCGTCGTTCCTGGGCGATGCGAGCACCACACCGGCCTCGGGGTCCAGGCCGTTCACGATCACGGCGGCAGGCTCCACCGTGACGATCACCTGTCCCGCGTCGGTCATCTACACCGGGGCGGCGCAGACCCCATGTACCGCCCGGGCAACCGCGCCGGATGGGCTCAATGAACTCCTGCCGGTGACCTACACGGGCAACACGGGACCGGGAACGGCCTCTGCCAGCGCCCAGTTCTACGGCGATGCCGCGCACTCGGCGAGCACCGCGACGAAGACGTTCGGGATCATCTGGCCGTTCACGGGGTTCTTCACCCCCGTGGACAACCTGCCGACGCTCAACACGGCGACGGCCGGCCAGGCAATCCCCGTGAAGTTCAGCCTGGGCGGCAACCGGGGCCTAGCGATCCTCAACGGCACCCCCAGGGTTGTCTCGATCGCGTGCAGCTCGGGCGCGCCCGTCGATGACATCGAGGTGTACGACGCGAGCACGACGAGCGGCCTCAAGTACGACGCTGCGGCCAACCAGTACGCCTATGTCTGGAAGACCACCAAGACCCTCGCCGGCAGTTGCCGGCAGCTGCAGTTGGTGCTGATGGACGGGACGGTTCGCAGCGCGAACTTCAAGTTCAAGTAGCTAGCCAGGCGAGGTGTCGCTCCTCCGCGCTTCGCCGCCACAGCCGAACGGCCCCGCTCCGGCGGGGCCGTTCGATTCCAGGCGACGTTCCTGGATCCGCACGAGGGTCCTGAATCGGAAACGGCGCCCTGCGGCGCCGTCCCTGTTGATCTCGGGGTTGAGGCCGGGAACCACGCCCGGCTGGGCGTCAGGCGCGGGCCTGGCGCTCGAGGCGGCGCTGGAAGCGCTCCACCTGCCCGGCCGTATCGATGATGTTCTGCTTGCCCGTGAAGAACGGGTGGCAGTTGCTGCAGACGTCGACGCGGAGCTCCTCGCGGGTGGAGCCCAGCTCGAAGTCCGTGCCGCACGAGCCGCAGTGGATCTTCGCCTGGTAGTACTTGGGATGGAGGCTGGGCTTCACGTGTGCTCCTTCGACGCCGTCCGCACGGGTCCGTGCCCGCCGGTGGTCGCCGCTGTCGGGACCGGTCCGGTCCTAGGCCTCGGCCGCGACCGGCTCGGTCGCCACCGGGATGATCCGGACGCGCTTCTTGTCGCGGGTCTCGTGCTCGAAGCGGACCTTGCCGTCGATCTTCGCGAAGATCGTGTAGTCGTGGCCCAGGCCCGCGCCCTCGCCCGCCTTGAAGGTCATGCCCCGCTGGCGAACGATGATCGACCCGGCCGTGACGAACTGGCCATCGCCGGCCTTCATGCCGAGCCGCTGGCCGGCGGAGTCGCGGCCGTTCTTGACGCTGCCGCCTGCCTTCTTGTGGGCCATCGCTAGTCGTCCTTCTTGGTGCGCGAGCGCTTGGGCGCCGCCTCTGGGGTGCTGTCTTCCTCGGCCTCGGGCTCGACATGACCTTCGGCGTCGGCAACGTTGCGCCGGACGACGTCAAGCGTCTTGATGACGCCCGCCTTGCTCGAGAAGCCCTGCTCAGGGACCGCGAGGAGCTCGCCGTTGCCGGCCCGGAGGCGCCAGCGCCAGTGGCCGGACTCGTCCTCGTAGATCTCGAAGCCCTTGATGTTCTTCGCCTCGGCGGCGGCGTCGCCGGTGGGAGCCTCCTCGTGGCCTTCGGCCTCGGCGACGTTGCGCCGGACCACGTCGAGCGCCTTGATGGCGCCGGCCTTCGTGGTAAAGCCCTGCTCGGACATCGCGACGAGCTCGCCGTTGCGGGCGCGGAGGCGCCAGCGCCACTGGCCGGCCTCGTCCTCGTGAATCTCGAAGGCCCGCGAGTGCTTCTCCTCGGCGGCGGCCGGCTCGGTGGGCTCCACCGCCTCGGGCTCCTCGACGGGTGCGGGGGCGGCAGCCTTCGCGCGCGTCTTCCTGGGCGCAGGGGCCGCTTCGGCCTCGGGCGCAGCGTCGGCCTGAGCCGGGGCGGCGACCTTGAGCTTTGCAGCCAGCGCGGCATCCTCGGCGGCCTGGCGAGCTGCGGCCTCCTCGAGGAGCTTCTTCTCGTCCGCCTTGGACGGCGCGGCCTTCGCCTCGTCCTCCGCCGCACTCCTGCCGCCGAGGCGGATGTCGGAGATGCGCAGGACGGTCAGGTTCTGGCGATGGCCCTTCTTGACCCGGCGGCGGGCCTTGGGCTGGTACTTGAAGGCGATGACCTTGTCGCCGCGCGTGGCGCCGACGACCTCGGCCTCGACGGCGGCACCGTCGACGATGGGCGTGCCGACGGCGGACTCGGCCCCGTCGGCGACGAGGAGCACCCGGTCCAGCGTGATGGACTGGCCGGGTTCGACGTCGAGCAGCTCAACCTCGAGCACGGTGCCGACCTCGACGCGGTACTGCTTCCCGCCGGTCTCGATGACTGCGTACATGGGTCCTCGGAAAGAGCGATGCGGCCGCGGGCGACCGCGACGTGGACATGGTGAAGCGCCCAGCGGCCATCGCGGGCGCGAACGGAGAGTGTAGGGCCGATGCGCTCGAGGCGTCAAAGTGGCGGAGGGTCAACGTGGCCGAGGGTCTGTTCCGCCCTCCGCGCCGCCGCCTTCCGCGCCTCCGCCAGCGTCATCGGGGACAGCGACTCTGTCACCCTCTCACGGCGGGGCGCCTCCGGGCGACCGGCGGTGGCGGAGCCGGTGGATCACCCAGCACGAGCCGCTCCCGGACGATTGACGTCGGTGTCAGGGATACGCCTGCTGCCTCCCCAAGGGCCGCCAGCAGCTCCTCCGGCCGGCCGACACCCTTCTCCGGGTCGTGGCGCAGGGTCATCCGAACCACGGTGGCGCCATCCGACCCCGCCACCTCGACGTCGGTGACGAACGGGCGCAGGTCGTAGGCGATCACGCTGTCGCCCTTGCGCCGCTCGCGCGGCAGGGAATCCGCCGCCAGGAGGACCGCCGTTGCTTCCGCCAGTCGCGGCGTAGCCACGCTCCCGGGCTCGAAGACCGCCCGGTACACCGACGCGACAACCCTGCCCGGCAGCGCCGCCTCCCCCAGCCAGACGTCGTACGCGTCCACGAGGCGCCACCCCGCGGGCAGGTGGGCGCCGAAGGCCTCTCTCACCCGCCACGCGGGCTGCCGCTCAACGAGCCAGACGTCAAGCAGCTCTCCCTCGCCCGGGATCGTCGCTGCGAGTGGTGCCGCGATGGCGAAGCGTGGACGCGGCTTCGGGGCGTCGAGCCCGGCAATCGGGAGCCCGCACCCGGCGAACGCTGCCTCCCACGCGGCGAGTTGCTCACGCTGGGCCGCGTCGGGCGTGACGGGGTCGCGGGCGAGGACGAGCCGCCAGCGCTGCACCGGCTCGCGCGGAGCCTGCGGGGGGACCTCGGGTAGCACCTTGGAGCCATCGGGAGCGGGGTTCACAGGTGTTAGTCTGCCGCCGATGAAGCCAGCCGTCTCGGCCATCCCTGGCTATGCCTCGCGTTGCGGCCGTCACCACGAGGGGGCATCGTCGCGCGGGGACCGCAGCGCATGAGCCGGTCATGAGCATCCTGGACCCGTACAAGATCCTCCAGGTGGACCCGGAGGCCGGGCGCGAGGTGATCGAGGCCGCGTACAAGCGCCTGGCGCGCATGTATCACCCCGATGTCTCCGGGGACCCGGGTTCCGTCGAGAAGATGGTGCAGCTCAACCAGGCCTGGGAGGTGCTTCGCGACCCGGCGCGCCGGGCCGGGGTCGACCGGGCACGCACCCGCGCCGATGCGACCAGCGCCCGCGTCGTGGCCGCCGACGGCAAGGCCCAAGCCGCGGCCGCCCGCCACCAGCCGCCCGCCCCCGCCTCTCCGCCCGATCCCGCGTCCCAGCCTCCGTTCCCGGGTGTTACGGACCCGTCGACGAGCAGGTTCGAGCCCGGAGCCGGTCCTGCCGCCGGCAACTGGACGTCGGGACGGTCGGACACGGGCTACCGATACGACACGCAGACCATGGGCACGGGCGCGGCAGGACCGCCGCCGGGCAACCCGTCAGGGAGCATCGTGACGTTCGGACGCTACGACGGCTGGACGCTGGGCGAGATCGCGCGCAGGGACCTCGAGTACCTGGAGTGGCTGGACCGGATGCCGATCGGGCGCACGTATCATTCCGAGATCGATGCCCTGCTCCGGCAGCACGGCCGTCGGACCCGTGCGCCACGCGCTGAGAGCCGCAGCAGGGGGCTGTTCCGCCGCCGCTGACCCGCCGGACGATCACGAACCCGCCGGAGACGAACGGTGCTGTTCAGGCGACCGTCGCCGTCCCGGGCATTTCGCCACGTTCGGCGCGTTCCGTCTCCGCCTTCGCCCTAGGCACCGCCCAGGCCAGCAGGTAGGGCGCCACGACAGTCGTCAGCACCACCGCCACCAGCATCACCGCGAACAGGTCCTCGTCCACCACGCCGGTCACGAGGGCGAGGTTCGCGACCACGATCCCCACCTCGCCGCGGGGCACCATGCCGAAGCCGACGGTCGTGGCCCCCCAGCGCCCGATCGAGTAGGCCCCGATGAGCCCGCCGACGGCCTTCGTGGCGACACCGATGAGCGCGAGCAGGACCGCGATCGCGGCGATCCTCGGGTCCAGGAGCACCGAGAGGTCCAGCTGCGCCCCGGTCACCGCGAAGAAGAAGGGCGTGAAGATCAGGGCGAGCGGCTTGATGTCGCGCTCGATCTCGTCGACGGCCTCGGTCTCGGCCACGATCAGGCCCGCCACGAACGCGCCGATGATCGCCGCCAGGCCGACCGCGGCGGACAGGAGCGCCACCGCGAGCATGATCAGGAACGCGGGCACGAGCGGGGTGTCGGCGAACAGCGGCCAGGTGAAGACCTCGGACTTGAGGCCGCGGGCACGTCTCGCGATCGCGAACCCAAGCACCACCAGGCCGATCCCGGCGACACCCACCAGCAGCGTGTTGGCCGACAGGTTGCCTTCGGCTGCGCCGGCCGCAAGCCCGATCAGGATGAGCGCCAGGATGTCGTCCACGAGCGCAGCCCCGATGATCACCTTCGCGAAGGTGCGGTCGAGCACGCCCATGTCCCGCAGCACGCGGCTGGTGATCCCGATGCTGGTGGCGGCCAGGGCGAGGCCGACGAAGAACGAGGCCATGGTGGTCTCGCCCAGGGCGAAGGTCAGCGCGAACCCCCCGATGATCGGCAGGATCATGGCGATGATCGCCGTCAGGATCGCGGGCTTGCCCACCTTGAGCAGGTCGTCGGTGCGGACCTCGAGACCGACGGAGAACAGCAGGATCACGACACCCATCTCGGCGAACACGAGCGCGGTCTCGCCCGGCTGCACGAGCCCGAGGCCGTACGGCCCGACGATGAACCCGCCGAGCAGCTCGCCGATGACGCCCGGCTGGCCGAGCCGGCGCATGACCTCCTCGCCCAGCTTGGCGCCGAGCAGCAGGATGAAGAGGCCGTACAGGACCTGGGTGATCTCCTCCGCTCCGGCGGCCGGTGCGGCCTGCCCGAGCGGGGCGGAGGGTTCCACCGCCCCCAGTGCGGTCGGGACCAGGAGGGCGAGGCCGACGGCGGCGAGCGCGATGCTGGTCCAGCGAGGGAGGCGGTGCGGCCGCCAGGGAAGGCGACCCGGCCTCCGGCGAGCCGCTACCACTCGGCCCGGTGCTGGCGCAGGTTGATGCTCTGGATCACGCCCAGCCCGATGGCGAGGCTGATGAGCGACGCGCCGCCGTGGCTGATGAACGGCAGCGGGATGCCGGTCACCGGCGTGATCCCGATGACCATCCCCACGTTGACGAAGACCTGGAACAGGATCGCCGAGGCGAGACCCGCACCGAACAGCGTCCCGAACGGGTCGCGCGAGCGCCAGGCGCACGCGAGGATGCGCCACAGCAGCGCCGTGAACAGCAGGAACACGACGAGCGTGCCGAGGAAGCCCAACTCCTGGGCCAGGACGGCGAACACGAAGTCGCTCTCCTGGACCGGTAGAAACCCCCCGCGGGCCTGCGCGCCGTTCGTCAGTCCCGTCCCCAGCAGCCCGCCGGATCCGACGGTCGTCTGCGACTGGAGGACCTGCCAGCCCGAGCCCTGCGTATCGGCCGCTGGGTTGAGGAACGACAGGATCCGGTCCTTCTGGTAGTCACGGAGCACGTATGCCCAGGCGATCGGCACCGCGGCGAGGACGGCCAGGGCCCCGACGAGGAGCCAGCGCAGGCTGGCGCCCGACATGAACAGCATCCCGGCGAGGATCGAGGCGAGGACGAGGGAGGTGCCCAGGTCCGGCTGCATCATCACCAGGACCAGGGGCGGCACCATCAGCAGGCAGGCCCCGAGGATGGCGCCCAGCGAGTCCAGCCGGCCCTCGCGGTTCCCGAGATAGGTGGCGAGCACGATGATCATCAGGATCTTGGCGAGCTCGGAGAACTGGAACGTGAACGGGCCGAACTCCACCCAGCGGGCGGAACCACCCACGCCGGAGCCGATGGCAAGCGTCATCACGAGCAGGCCGACGTTGACGACGTACAACGGCCAGGCCAGCGTCTTGAGCCAGCGGTAGTCGAAGACCGTCATCACGAGGAACACGACAAGGCCGATAGCGGTCCACATCAGGGCTCGCTGGAAGATGCTTCCAGGCTCCAGGACCATCGTCCCGGCTTCGATGCTGTTCGTGTAGGCCATCACCAGGCCAACGGCCGCGAGCAGGGCGGCGTACACGGTGAGCTGCAGGTCGTAGGCGCGTCCGACCCGGCCGACCGACCGCGTGGTCAGGTCGGCGAAGCGCCCGGGTTCGGCCCGCATCACGCGCATTCGTGGTTCCGCCTAGTTGCTCTGGTAGAAGTTGCCGCGTCGCAGGAGGTCGCGGTTGAGGTAGTCCTTCTTGATGTCGAAGTGGTACTGCAGGAAGGCCTTGGCGATCTCCGTACCCGCGTTGCCCTTGGTGCGCGAGTCGTAGGCGAACGCGAGGAACGCGAGCTGCGAATCGGGCTTGGTGAAATCCGCCTTGTACGGATTCTTGGGGACGAAGCCCACGAACCAGGAGTGGAACGGGAGGCGGCCCTTCTTGTCGCGGGTGCCGAACTCCGCGGTTCCGGACTTGCCGGCGACCTTCACCGGCATGTCGACCAGGTTGTAGGTGTGGCGAAGGGTGACCGTCGACCGCGCTGCGAGGCGCATCTCGCGCAGCGTCTTCTGGGAGACCGACATCTTGCGGATCAGGTCGGGCTTGAAGGACGAGATGACCTTGCCGTCCTCGCCGACCACCTCGCGCACCAGCTGGGGCCGATAGAGCTTGCCGCCGTTGGCAAGGGCTGAGAAGGCGTTGATGAGCTGGATCGGGGTGACAACGTCGTATCCCTGCCCGATGCCGGCCTGGTAGACCTCGCCCCCGAACATCGGCTGGCCGAGCGCGTCGATCTTCCACTGGTTGGACGGGACGATGCCGGCCACCTCGCCGGGCAGGTCGATGCCGGTCGGCTTGCCGAACCCGTACATGTGCGCCCAGTGCGCGAGGCGGTCGGCGCCGAGCATGCCGGCCACCTGGAAGAAGTACGTGTCCGAGGAGTGGCCGAAGCCGCAGTTGAGGTCGCAGAGGCCGAACCCCCGTCGGTTCCAGTCGTAGAAGCGGGCGCCGGCAAGCGTGAGGTAGCCCCTCGTGCGGAGCTTGGTCTTGGCGGTGATCTTCTTGTCCTGGAGGCCGCCTGTCCCGGCCACGAGCTTGTACGTCGAACCAGGCGGGTAGTGGGCCTGGACGGCATGATTCGTGAGTGGCTTGTTGGGATCGTTGATCAGCTTCTGGAACGCCTTGGTGGAGATCCCGCGGGCGAACAGGTTGTTGTCATAGCTCGGCAGGCTGACCAGGGCGAGCACCTCACCGGTCTGCGGGTTCATCGCGATGAACACGCCCCGCTTGAGGCCCGCGGCCTTCATGCCCCACTTGAGCGCCCGCGTGGCCTCGGCCTGGATGGTCTTGTCGATCGTGAGCGTGAGGGAGGCGCCCGGGACGGCCTCCTGCTTGTTGGACAGGACCTGGATGTCCTTGCCGGTCGCGTCCTTCTCGACGACCTGGATGCCGTATGTCCCGCGGAGCTGGGACTCGAACGTGGACTCCACGCCCGTCTTCCCGATCAGGTCGTCCGTGAGGTAGCCCTTGCTGCGCAGCTTCTCGTACGTGGGTCCGTCCACGGGCCCCGTGTAGCCCAGGATGTGCGCCAGTAGCGGACCGTCCGGGTACTCGCGCCGCGTCTCGACGACGACCTTCACGCCGGGCAGCTCATCGGACGACTCCGCGACGAGACGGGCCGTCTCATCCGGTACATCCGAAGCAACGCGGACCGGGTCGAACCGGGAGCCGGGCGCGGTGTCAAGCGTGGTGAGGATCTCCGACGCCTCCATGCCGAGCAGGTTGGCGAGACGCTGGGAGACGTCGTCTCGCTCGGAGAACGGCAGGTCGGACGGCGTGATCTTGACGGCCCAGGTGGCGACGTTATTGACGAGGGAGCGACCCTGCCGGTCGAAGATCAGGCCTCGGGTGGCGGGGATAGGCTGTTCCTCGGTCCGCTGCGCCTCAGCGCGGACGGCGGCGACATCGCCGTTGGTGATCTGGAGGTAGGCCAGGCGGGTCGTCAGCGTCCCGAACACGAGGATCGTGATGATCCCGAAGACGAGGAACCGGATCGGCCGGCGGTCGCGCTCGCGGTTGGGTGCGACCAGCCACTCGTTCACCAGTCCACCCGCTCTGCGGCCTGGCGCCGCATGACGATGGCGACGGTCAGGGGTCCCACGAGCGCCGCGAGCACCGTGTTGTAGATCGCCGTCGGCAGGACGGTGTCAAACGCGGCCGAGGTCAACGGCACGGAGGACAGCGCGGTGATCGAGACGAGCAACAGCATGGAGTAGACCGGACTGACGATGGCGGTGGCGATGACTGGGGCGATGATCTTGACCCGGCTCAGGAGGCCGCCGAGGACGGACG
The DNA here is from genome assembly GCA_963754485.1 of uncultured Chloroflexia bacterium. Taxonomy (GTDB): domain Bacteria; phylum Chloroflexota; class Limnocylindria; order Limnocylindrales; family CSP1-4; genus CAIXZV01. Next base: position 173,628 of record CAVWFY010000008.1, read on the forward strand.
CCAGGCCGACGGCCACGAGCATCGCGAACGCCGAGGACCCGAGTGGCCGCTGTCCAAGGATGTCCAGGGCGAGGCCACCGACGAAGGCCCAGGTCAGGCCCGCTTCGAGCCCGCCGGCGATGGTCCAGATGACACCGAAGACCAGGACCGGTTGAAGAACGGCGTCACCGATCTTCAGATACGGGACGATCGTGAACTCCGCGAGCGCGGCCACCACGGCCAGTGCCGCGGCGATGACAAGTTGCATGTAGGCGTTCGATCCTCGGCTGACAAGCCGACGGTCGGGTGCAAAGACGGTGACGACCGCGACGACGGGTGACAGCTAGCGCGGCCAGAAGTATCCCACGGCCCCCGGCAACGGGCAATCGCGCACATCGGCAATGCCGGGATCGGGATCGGTGCACGAAGGCGGCAGCCGGCAGCGTTGTTGCACGTGAAACGTCCGCCAGCCGCCTGACAGCCACGCGGGAGATGTTTCACGTGAAACCGCCGTTGAGCGGCAGATAAGGCGTGCCCGGCATCATCGTCCGGCGCCCCTCCGCAATCTGCCCGGAACCCGTCCAAGGGGGCCTCGATGATAGAATTCGTGCTTCATGATCTTGCTTCGGAGTGGAGGCTGAGTGGGCCAGACGATCGCCTGCACCAATCAGAAGGGCGGCGTCGGGAAGACCACGACCGTGGTCAATCTCGCAACCTATCTGGCTCTCCTCGGTGACCGCGTCCTCGTCATCGACCTCGACCCCCAGGGCAACGCCACGAGCGGCTTCGGGGTCGATCGCGCCTCGCTCGGGGGCTCCGTCTACGACGCGCTCGTGGACGGTCGTCCGCTCGCGGAGCTGCACGTCGAGACTCCGGTGGAGCGGCTGCGCATCGTCCCGTCGTCGATCTCGCTCGCCGGCGTCGAGATCGAGCTCGCGAGCGAGGCCGGTCGCGAGCGCCGCCTCGGGCGCGCGATCACCTCGGAGCGCGAGGCATGGGACTGGGTCCTGGTGGACTGTCCGCCGTCGCTCGGCCTCCTGACCGTCAATGCGCTCACCGGCACGGACGCGGTGCTCATCCCCATCCAGTGCGAGTACTACGCGCTGGAGGGCCTGACGCAGCTGATCGCCACCATCAACCTCGTCCGGGACCACCTCAACCCGGACCTCGCGATCTCGGGGGTCCTGCTCACGATGTTCGACGCCCGCACCAACCTCTCCGCCGAGGTCGCGGACGAGGTGCGCCGCCACCTGGGCGACGCCGTGTTCCACACGATCGTCCCGCGCAGCGTCCGGCTGTCCGAGGCGCCGAGCCACGGGCTGCCGATCGCCCTCTACCGGCCGGAGTCCAAGGGCGCCGAGGCCTACCGGGCGCTCGCCGTGGAGCTCCGAGCGCGCCGCGGACCGGGCAGCGCCGCCTACGCGGGGGCCGTCGCGTGACCGTGAAGCCGGACCGCACGGGAACGGCCCTCGGAAGAGGGCTTTCGTCGCTGATTCCGCAGCGGGCCGCCGGGCTCTGCGGCCGTCGTTGACGTGCCGCTCGCGCGGATCGTGCCCAATCCGCACCAGCCGCGTCGTCACATGGACGACGCGGGGCTCGAGGAGCTCGCCGCGAGCATCCGCGAGCACGGCGTGCTGCAGCCGGTGCTCGTCACCGAGACTCTCGACGGCTACCAGCTCGTCGCCGGCGAGCGCCGCGTCCGCGCATCGCGCCTTGCAGGCCTCGAGCGGATCCCCGCGCTCGTCCGCCAGCTGGCGGACCGTGATCAGCTCGAGGTGGCCCTCGTCGAGAACGTCCAGCGGGCGGACCTCGATCCGATCGACGAGGCGCTTGCGTATCGCCAGCTCATCGACGAGTTCGGCCTGACCCAGGAACGGGTCGCCGAACGGGTCGGCAAGGCCCGCGCGACCGTCGCGAACACGCTTCGCCTGCTCGACCTCCATCCCGGACATCCAGGCCGCCATCAGCGACGGGCGCCTCACGGAGGGCCACGGGCGGGCGCTCGGCGGCCTGGCATCCGAGGGCCAGGCACACGTCCTGGGCACCGTCCTCCGCCAGGGACTCTCCGTGCGCCAGACCGAGGAGCTGGTGCGCCGTCTCCGCGAGCCCAGGATCGCGACCGCCGCGACCGCTGCGACCCGCCGCCTGGACCCGGACCTGGAACGCGTTGAGGCGGATCTGCGCGAGCGGCTCGGGACCAAGGTGAGCCTCAGCAGGTCGCGCAAGGGCGGCCGCATCGTCATCGAGTACTACAGCGACGAGGAGCTCGGCCGGTTGTACGAGCGCCTGATCGGAGGAAACGAGTGACGGACGTCGGCGACAAGCAGGCGACGGCCCCGGGCAACGGCCGCGCCGCCGGCGGACGCAAGGCGAAGCCCGCACCCGGGAGCGAGTACGGGGCCGCCAGCATCCAGGTCCTCGAGGGGCTGGAGGCCGTCCGCCGCCGCCCCGGCATGTACATCGGCTCGACGGACAGCCGTGGCCTTCACCACCTCGTCTGGGAGGTCGTCGACAACTCGATCGACGAGGCGATGGCTGGCCATGCCACGAAGGTCACCGTCCTTCTCCAGGGCGATGGGCGCGTCACCGTCGAGGACGACGGCCGAGGCGTGCCCGTCGGCAAGCACTCGACCGGCAAGGACGCGCTCGAGGTCGTCCACACGGTCCTCCACGCGGGCGGCAAGTTCGGCGGTGGCGGCTACAAGGTCTCGGGTGGCCTCCACGGCGTGGGCGTGTCGGTCGTCAACGCCCTCTCGTCCTGGCTGCGTGTCGAGACGGCCCGCGACGGCGGGGTCTGGGCACAGGAGTACGCGCGGGGCAAGCCCATCACGAAGGTCGAGCGCATCGGCCCGCAGGGGACCCGCAAGGGCACCCGGACGACGTTCCAGGCCGACGCCGAGATGTTCGACACCGTCGACTTCTCCTTCGACACGGTCTCCCAGCGCCTGCGCGAGTCCGCCTACCTCACCAAGGGCGTCTGGATCACGCTCCGCGACGAGCGCGTGGACCGCGAGCGCTCGTTCTACTTCGAGGGCGGCCTCGTCTCGTTCGTCCGGCATCTCAACCGGAACAAGGAGGCGCTCCACAACCGGCCGATCTACTGCGAGCGGCGGGACGGCTCGACCACGATCGAGGTCGCGCTCCAGTACAACGACACCTACGCGGAGAACGTCCTCGCGTTCGCGAACAACATCAACACCGTGGACGGCGGCACCCACATCACGGGCTTCCGCCGCGCCCTGACCCGGTCGCTCAACGAGTGGGCGAAGCGGGCCGGGGTCCTCAAGGAGGCGGACAGCAACCTCTCCGGCGACGACGTCCGGGAGGGCCTGACGGCGGTGGTGAGCGTGAAGCTGACCGAGCCGCAGTTCGAGGGCCAGACCAAGGCGAAGCTCGGCAATGCGGAGGTCGCCGGCCAGGTCGAGGGCGCGCTCGCGGATGCGATCGCCCAGCACCTCGAGGAGAACCCGGCGGACGGCCGCAGGATCATCGAGAAGTGCCTCATGTCGGCCCGCGCCCGGGACGCGGCGCGCAAGGCCCGCGACCTGGTCATCCGCAAGGGCGCCCTCGACGGCATGTCCCTGCCCGGGAAGCTGGCGGACTGCCAGGAGCGCGATCCGGCGAAGAGCGAGATCTATATCGTCGAGGGCGACTCGGCCGGCGGGTCCGCCAAGCAGGGCCGCGACCGCCGGTTCCAGGCGATCCTCCCGCTGCGCGGCAAGCTCCTCAACGTCGAGAAGGCGCGCCTGGACAAGATCCTCAGCTCGGAGAACGTCAGGCCGCTGATCATCGCCCTGGGCGGCGGCATCGGCGACAGCTTCGACATCGCGAAGCTCCGGTACCACCGGATCATCATCATGACCGACGCCGACGTGGACGGGGCCCACATCCGAACCCTGCTGCTCACGTTCTTCTACCGGCACATGCAGGAGATCATCGACGAGGGCTTCCTGTACATCGCCCAGCCTCCGCTGTACCGCGTCTCGACGGGCAAGGTGACGAAGTACGCGAAGTCCGAGAAGGAGCTCGACGGTGTCGTGAAGGGCTTCACGACCAAGAACGTCAGCGTCCAGCGGTTCAAGGGCCTCGGCGAGATGAACGCGGACCAGCTCTGGGACACCACGATGAACCCGGAGACGCGGACGCTGCTGCGGGTGGAGGTCGAGGAGGCGTCCGTCGCCGACGAGATCTTCACCAAGCTGATGGGCGAGCGGGTCGAGCCACGCAAGGAGTTCATCAAGGCGGAGGCCCGCAAGGTGCGCAACCTTGACATCTGAGCCCGCCGTCCGGGACGTGCGCATCGGGGGCCAGCGGATCGGGCTGGCGCCCCACAACTGCTTTGCCTGCGGGACGCTCAACACCCACGGGCTGCAGCTGGAGCTGCACGCCGCCGACGACCGGTGCTGGACCGAGCTCGTCCTGGCCGACCGGTTCCAGGGCTGGGAGGGCATCGCACACGGGGGGATCGTGACCACGATCCTGGACGAGGTCATGGGCTGGGCCCTGATCGATCACGACATGTGGGGCGTGACAGCCCGCATGAGCATCGAGTTCAAGCGCCCGGTCCCGATCGGCCGGCCGATCCGGGCGGAGGGCCGGGTCCTGGCCGCCCGCAGGCGCCTGGTCGAGGCCGAGGGCGTGATCCTCGATCGCGAGGACGGCACGCTGCTCGCCCGGTCGCAAGCCACGTTCGTCGGCGCCTCGGAGGCGAAGAAGGACGAGCTCAAGGCACGCTACGGGTTCACGCTGGTCCCCGACGGGGTCGCCACGCCCGACGCAGTGGACCACCCCGTACGGCGGGGCGGGCATGACCGCGGGCAGACCGACCGCGGCGCCGAGCGCCACCCCGAGCGCGCGCGCGACGGAGCGCGCACGGACGTTCGTCGCCGACCGCAAGGCGGAGGCGGCAGGCTCTCGGCCGCGAGGTGGGCGACCTCATCCACGATCCGGCCAGCCTCGTTGTCGCCCTGCGCGCCGGGCTCGAGGCCCTGGCCGACCCCGAGTACCTGGCCGGGATCCACCACGTCGCCCCGGGCATCGGGCCGGTCTCGGCGTCCGCCAGCCGCTGCTCCACGCCGTGACGGGCGGCCTGCGGGCCGCAACCCGCCGCGATCGCCCGGCGAGCGTCCTCGACGTCGCCGGGCACCTGGTCCGCGATCCGCTGCTGGAGCTCCACTGGATCGCGTACGGCCTCCTCGAGCGGACGATCGTCGACGACCCGGAGCGCACCTGGCAGCTTGGTGCGGGCAGAGGGCCGATCGGCCGGGAACTGGATCTGCGTGGACACCCTGGCGCACGTCGCGGCACGCGGGATTCTCGCCGAGCCGTACCGCTGGGCGGAGCTGGAGCAGCTCGTCTACTCGCCGTCGCGCTGGGAGCGGCGCCTCGCCGGCTCCACCATCGCCACGATCCCGCACACGGACCGGACCGCCGGCCGCACCCCCGAGGTGGTCCGCCACGGCCTGGCCATCGTGGGCGACCTCATCGGCGACCCGGAGCCCGACGTCCAGAAGGCGCTCTCGTGGGCGCTGCGGACCCTCGCCGCCGTGGACCTGCCGGCGACGGCCGCCTTCCTGCGCGCCGAGACCCGCGCGGCCCGCGCCACCGACGACGGCTACCGCGCGTGGGTGATCCGCGACACGTGCGAGAAGCTGCCTGCGCGCCCTCGCGGCGGAGCTGAGGGACGCCCTCGCCGGCATCCGCAGGCGCCCCGGCGCCCCCTCGACGTCCCGCGCCTCGGCGCGGGCCGCCGACTTCCTCGCGTACGGACTGGCGGTTCCGCCGGCCGAGCGCCCCATCATCGACCGCACCTGACCCGAGCCCGCTGATCCCCGGAGGAGATCCACCACGTGACCGACAACCTGGGCGACATCCGAGCCATCCGGATCGAGGACGAGATGCGCGTCTCGTACCTCGACTACGCGATGAGCGTCATCGTCGCTCGCGCGCTGCCGGACGTGCGCGACGGCCTCAAGCCGGTCCACCGCCGGATCCTGTACACGATGGGCGAGATGGGGCTCTCGTCGACGAGCTCCTTCCGCAAGTGCGCGGCCATCGTCGGCGAGGTGATGGGCAAGTACCACCCGCACGGCGACGTCGCCCTCTACGACGCGCTGGTCCGGCTGGCCCAGGACTTCTCGATGCGCTACCCGCTGGTGGACGGGCAGGGCAACTTCGGGTCGGTCGACGGGGACTCCGCGGCGGCCATGCGGTACACGGAGGCGCGCCTCACGGCGATCTCCTCCGAGATGCTCGCCGACATCGACAAGGACACCGTCGACTATGTCGACAACTACGACGGCACCCAGAAGGAGCCGTCGGTCCTGCCGGCCAAGCTGCCGAACCTGCTGATCAACGGCTCGTCGGGGATCGCGGTCGGCATGGCCACCAACATCCCGCCGCACCACCTGGGCGAGATCGCGGATGCGGTGGTCGCCTACATCGACGATCCCGTCGATCACCAACGACGACCTGTGCGGCCTCGTGCGGGGGCCCGACTTCCCGACCGGCGCCTCCATCTTCCGCTACGAGACCCGCCGCAACCCGCTCACCGGCGAGCAGGAGACGATCGACGCGATCCGCGAGATGTACGCCCACGGCCACGGGCGCGTCGTCATGCGGGCGCAGGTCGCGTTCGAGGAGAGCCGCGCCGACCGCACGGCGATCATCGTCACCGAGCTGCCGTACCAGGTGAACAAGGCGTCGCTGCTGGAGAAGATCGCCGACCTCGTCAAGGACAAGAAGATGGAGGGCATCAGCGACCTCCGCGACGAGTCCGACCGCGACGGGATGCGGATCTTCATCGAGATCAAGCGCGACGCGAACCCGCACAAGGTGCTGAACAACCTGTTCAAGCACACGGCGCTCCAGACGACCTTCAACCTCAACATGCTGGCCCTGGTCGACGGCCAGCCCCAGACCCTGCCGCTCAAGAGCGTGCTCGGCCACTACGTCGAGCACCGCCGCGAGATCGTCCGCCGCCGCACCGAGTACGACCTCGAGAAGGCGCGCGCCCGGGCCCACATCCTCGAGGGCCTCAAGATCGCGCTCGACAACCTCGACGAGGTCATCAAGACCATCCGCGAGTCGGCCGACGTGGAGCGCGCCCGCAACAACCTGATGGACCGCTTCGGCCTCTCGGAGCTGCAGGCCCAGGCGATCCTCGACATGCGCCTCGCGCGCCTGGCCGCCCTCGAGCGCCAGAAGATCGAGGACGAGTACCTCGCCGTCATCCAGGTCATCGCCGAGCTCGAGGACATCCTCGCCAACCCGTCGCGCGTCCTGGCGATCATCAAGGACGAGCTGGCGGAGCTGAAGAGGAAGTACGCCGGCGAGCGCCGCACCCGCGTCGTGGACGACTCCAACCGCGAGATGACCGACGAGGACCTGATCGCGGACGAGGACGTGGTCGTCACGATCAGCCGCCGGGGCTACATCAAGCGCCAGCCGGTGGCCACCTATCGCCGCCAGCACCGCGGCGGCAAGGGGATCATCGGCCACGTGACCCGCGAGGAGGACGCCATCGAGCATCTCCTCGTCGCCAACACCCACGACTGGGCGCTGTTCTTCACGAACCGCGGCCGGGTGTTCTCGGCCAAGGTCCACTCCATCCCGGATGCCAGCCGCCAGGCCAAGGGGATGGCGATCATCAACCTGCCGGGCGTCCAGGTGGAGTCCGGCGAGGTCCCGGTCGCCACGATCTGCCTGCCGGACTTCGAGCCCGGCCACTACCTGGTGATGGCCACCCGGCGCGGGGTGATCAAGAAGACCGCCCTCGAGCAGTTCGAGCGGGTGCGCTCCACGGGGATCATCGCGATCAGCGTGGACGACGACGACGAGCTCGCCTGGGTGGACGTGTCGGGCGGCGGCGACGACGTCATCATCGCGACGGCCATGGGCAAGATCGCCCGCTTCGGCGAGAGCGACGTGCGGGCGATGGGCCGGCCCGCCGGCGGCGTGATCGGCATCCGGCTCGCCAACAAGGGCGGACCAGGTGGTGTCCATGAGCGTCGTGCAGCCGGAATCGGATCTCCTGGTCCTGACCGAGACCGGGTACGGCAAGCGCGTCCGGCTCACGGAGTTCCGCACGATGCGGCGCGGATCCCAGGGCGTGCGGCTGATCGCCCTGGAGGGGCGCAAGACGGGCCTCGTCAGCGCGGTCCAGCAGGTCACCGAGCTGGACGAGGAGCTGGTGCTCATCTCGTCCGGCGGCCAGGTCATCCGGACCGAGACCAACACGATCAACCGCTACTCGTCGCAGGCGCGCGGCGTGATCGTGATGCGGCTCGGCGACGGCGACACGGTCGCGGCCATCGCGGCCTTCCGTCCGGGGCTGGCGGACCGGGGTGCCATCGGCGACAATGACGACCCCCAGCCCGACGGTGGCGGACCGGCGGGTGAGGGTCCGGGAACGGGACGCTCGTCATGACCCCCTTCGGCGCCAGGGAGGCCGAGGTGTACGCGGACCAGTACGAGATCTACCACGGCAACGCCAACCCGGAGCTGGCCCGGAAGATCGCGCACTGGCTGGCGTCCGAGCCCGGACGCGCCGAGGTGTTCGAGTTCGCGAACGAGAACATCTTCGTCCGCATCCTGGACAACGTCCGCGAGAAGGACATCTTCCTGGTCCAGCCGACGTGCCGTCCCGTCAACCAGTCGATCATGGAGCTGCTGATCATGATCGACGCCTTCAAGCGGGCGTCCGCCGGGCGGATCACGGCCGTCGTGCCCTACTACGCCTACGGCCGCTCCGACAAGAAGGACCAGCCGCGCGTCCCGATCACGGCCCGCCTCGTCGCGGACATGATCACGGTGGCCGGCGCGGACCGGATGCTGACCATGGACCTCCACCAGGGCCAGATCCAGGGCTTCTTCAACATCCCCGTCGATGAGCTCACGGCCGTCCACCTCCTGAGCCGCTACTTCATCGAACGCGACCTCCAGGACTGCGTCGTGGTCACGGACCTCGGCTTCGCCAAGCGCGCCCGGGCCTTCGCCGAGCTGCTCGACGCGCCCCTGGCCATCGTGGAGAAGCGGCGCCACGGCAACCTGGACCGGGCCGAGGTCATCAACGTCATCGGCGAGGTCCACGGGCGGCGCGTGATCATCGTGGACGACGAGATCGACACCGCCGGCACCCTCATCGAGATCACCCGGGCCCTCGAGAAGGAGGGCGTCAGGGACATCTACGCCTGCGCCACGCACGGCGTCCTGTCCGACCCGGCCATCGACCGGATCTCCAGCTCCAACCTGGTCGAGGTGGTCATCACGGACACCATCCCGCTCCCGGCCGACAAGCACATCCCCCGGATCAAGGTCCTCTCGGTCGCGCCGCTGATCGGCGAGGCGATCAAGCGGATCCACCGCGGGGAGTCGGTGGGCGCCCTGTTCTCGTCCGAGCTCTCGTTCACCGAGGAGATGCTCCTGTGGGAGGACGGCGTGGGCGTGATGGCCCCACCGGGCGAGGGCGACGACGTACCATCACCCCTGATCGCGCCGGCGGGCGCCTGACCCGCGAGCACACGGAGACCCATGAGCCTGCAGCTCCATCGCCCCGACGGCAAGGGCGGCCTCGAGGTCCGGGCCGGGACCGAGCAGAACTACCGGTCCACCCTGCGCTCCCCGCGCTGGGGCGCGGCGCTGCGGGGTGGCCGCCTGCCGGAGCTCGCGAACCCCGAGATGAACCCGACGTCGACGGCGCGGTCGGTGGCGTTCTGGGTGGTCCTCGGGGCTCATCACCTTCGGGCTGATCGTGGCCGGCTACGCCTCGGGCCTGTGGAGGCTCGGCGGCGCCTGAGGCCCGAGGGGAACCCGATCGCGCGAGGCGGCGTCCCGGGAGCATCATGAAGCGGATCCTGGTCTGCACCGGCATCCTCGGCGGCGGCACCGCCCTCGTCTTCGCGCTTGCGGCGCTGACGGCGATCGCCTTCCCCCAGGGCACACGCGTGGCCGCCGGCTGGAACGGCGCGAACGGCGGACCGTGGGTCAAGGACGCCTGGGGCGGCGGGGTGGCGGTCCCGGTCCCGGCGCCAGCGGTCGAGGTGGCCCCGTTCGTCGATCGAGCGCGTCGGCGGACGGCGTCGCCATCCCCGACGCCGGCTTCCAGCCGCTTCCCGGTCGACCTCGTGGTGCCCGATGCGGACTCCGGCACCGAGGTCGCCCCGAACCCCTGACGCCGCCAGCCGCGGCCGGGCAAATCGCGGGCCTCACGCGCCCTCCACCCTATACTCAGCCGGCCATGCGCTTCCTCTCCCGATTCTTCGACAACAACGACCGCGAGCTGACCCGGATCCAGCCGCTCATCGATCGCACGAACGAGCTGGAACCCGAGTACGAGGCCCTCTCCGACGAGGAGATCCGCGAGCGGATCGACCTGATCCGGACCGAGGTCCTCGAGGCCGCGGAGCCGGAGGAGCCGTCCGAGGACGAGCTCCACAGCCCCGACATGGAGCGCCGCCGCGACCTGGCCAAGGCCCGCCGGAAGCGCGAGAACGAGCGCCTGGGCGCCGCGATGGACGAGGTCATCCCGGAGGTGTTCGCCGCGGGCCGCGAGGCCATGAAGCGGACCATGGGCATGCGCCAGTACGACGTCCAGCTGATGGGCGCCATCGCGCTCCACCAGGGCAAGATCGCCGAGATGCGGACGGGCGAGGGCAAGACCTTCATCCCGACCCTGGCCGCGGTGCTCAACGGCCTCAGCGGGCGCGGCGCCCATATCGTCACGGTCAACGACTACCTCGCCCGCCGCGACGCCCAGTGGATGGGCCCGGCGTACCGGTTCCTGGGCCTGTCGGTGGGCGTCATCACCCACGACACCTCGTACCTGTTCGAGCCCGGGTTCCCCACGACGGACGAGCGGCTGATGAACCTCAAGCCGGTCACCCGGCGGGAGGCGTACGCGGCCGACATCACGTACGGCACCAACAACGAGTTCGGGTTCGACTACCTGCGCGACAACATGGTCGACCAGCTCGACGCCCGGGTGCAGCGCGAGCGGTCCTTCGCGATCGTCGACGAGGTGGACAACATCCTCATCGACGAGGCGCGGACCCCGCTCATCATCTCGGGCCAGGCCGAGGAGTCGGCGGACCTCTACTTCTCCTTCGCCCGCCTCGTGCCGCGCCTCAAGGCCCGGCCGGAGGGCGACGAGGAGGGCGGCGACTTCTTCGTCGACCTCAAGGACAAGGCCGTCAGCCCCACCGAGGAGGGCATCGACAAGATCGAGCAGCTCCTGGGCATCGAGAACCTGTACGACGCGGACCCGCGGCTCGCCCGCCACTTCGACTCGGCGCTCAAGGCCCACGCGCTGTACAAGCGCGACCGGGACTACATCGTCGAGGACGGCGAGATCGTCATCGTGGACGAGTTCACGGGCCGCAAGATGCCGGGCCGGCGCTGGAGCGAGGGCCTGCACCAGGCGATCGAGGCCAAGGAAGGCCTGCGCGTCCAGCGCGAGTCCCGGACGCTGGCCACGATCACGTTCCAGAACTACTTCCGCCTCTACGACAAGCTGGCCGGCATGACCGGCACGGCGATGACCGAGGCCGAGGAGTTCCACAAGATCTACAACCTCGAGGTCGTGGCGATCCCCACCCACCGCCCGATGATCCGCGACGACTACCCGGACCTCGTGTTCAAGAACGAGGCCTCCAAGTTCAACGCGCTGATCGACGAGATCGAGGAGATGACCCAGGCCGGGCGCCCCGTCCTCGTGGGCACGGTGTCCGTCGAGAAGTCCGAGGTGCTCTCGACGCTGCTCAAGCGGCGAGGGGTGAGGCACGAGACCCTCAACGCCAAGTTCCACGAGCGCGAGGCCGGCGTCGTGGCGCAGGCGGGCCGCAGCGGCAACGTCACGATCGCCACCAACATGGCCGGCCGCGGCACGGACATCCAGCTCGGCGGCAACCCGGCCGGGCTCGCGTCGGAGATCCTCCACAAGCGCGACCTCAACCCCGCCGAGGTGGACAAGGAGACCTACGACGCGGCGATGGCCGAGGCGAAGGCGATCACGGACGTCGACCACGAGAAGGTGGTCGCGGCGGGCGGCCTGCACATCATCGGCACCGAGCGCCACGAGAGCCGCCGGATCGACAACCAGCTCCGCGGCCGCGCCGCCCGCCAGGGCGACCCGGGTTCCTCGCGCTTCTACCTGTCGCTCGACGACGACCTGATGAAGCGGTTCGCGTCGGAGCGCGTCGCGGGCCTGATGGAGCGGATGGGTCTCGAGGACGACGTCGCGATCGAGTCACGGCTCGTGTCCAAGACCATCGAGAGCGCGCAGACCCGCGTCGAGGGCTTCAACTTCGACATCCGCAAGCGCGTGGTCGAGTTCGACGACGTCATCAACCGGCAGCGCGAGACGATCTACGCCGAGCGCGACAAGGTCCTGCGCAACGAGGACCTCACCGAGACGGTCCGCGGGTTCCTCGACGACGAGGTCGAGGCGATCGGCGACCAGTATCTCGGCGGGATGTCGCCGGCCGAGTGGAACCTCGAGGGGCTGACGGCCGCGCTGCGCGCGATGGGCCTCGACGGCCCGGAGACCTCCGAGGAGGCGCTCGACGAGGCCGGGCGATCCCGCGACGAGCTCGTGGAGTACATCCGGGAACTGGCGGACGCCCGCCTCGAGGGCTGCCAGCAGGAGCACGGCGACGAGGTCTGGTCGCAGGTGGAGCGGTTCGTGCTGCTGCGCACGATCGACAGCCTGTGGGTCGAGCACCTGACCGAGCTCGACGACATGCGCCGGGGCATCGGCCTGCGCGGCTACGCCCAGCAGGATCCGCTCAACGAGTTCCGCAAGGAGGCGTTCCGCCTCTACGAGGAGCTGTCGGACCTGATCCGGCGCCAGGTCGCCACCACCATCTTCCGGGTCACCGTCCGGCGCGAGCCGGAGACCGTGCCGCTCCCCGGCCCCGGCCAGCCGGCACGCGTCGCTGCGGGCGGCGGCGGGACGGACGGCGCCACCAACGGCGCCGCGACGGCCGTCGGCCACACCCACGCACCGCGGGCCCCGCTCGCCGCGGGCCAGGCCGCGCTCCGCCAGCCCACGGCCGGACTCGCCGATCCGTCCGCGGTACGCGGCCTCCCCGCCGACCCGATGCGCAGCGCGCGCGAGGTCCCGGGTGACGCCCAGGTGACCGGCGGATCGGTGCGGCCGGGGTTCACCCCGTCCGGGGCCCGGATCGGGCGCAACGAACCGTGCTGGTGCGGCTCGGGCCAGAAGTACAAGAAGTGTCACGGGGCCTGACCCGCGACCGGACCAGGGACCTCGTGCGCCTCTTCCTGATTGGCGGCCTGGCGGTCGCCGTCGCGGCCGGTGTCGCGACCTTCCAGATCTGGCGGCAGGGCGGCAGCGACGAGCAGCGCGCCGCCGATGCCATCGTCGTGCTGGGCGCCGCCCAGTACGACGGCCGGCCTTCGCCCGTGTTCGAGGCCCGCCTCGAGCACGCCGTCGCGCTCTGGCACCAGGGCCTGGCCAGGGCCTTCGTGGTCACCGGCGGCAAGCTGCCCGGCGATCGCACGACCGAGGCGGCCGTCGCCCGCGAGTACGCGATCGCGAACGGCGTCCCGGCCGAGGCCATCTTCGGCGAGGACCAGGCGCACAACACCCTGACCTCCCTGTCGGCCGTGGCCGGGGAGCTGCGTGCCCGGGACATGGAGAGCGCCGTCTTCGTCTCGGATCCCACGCACATGCTGCGGGTGCTGCGGATCGCCGACGACCTGGGGATCGATGCCTTACGGGTCGCCCACGCCCACGTCGCCCATCCAGGCGGACCCCGTGCGCCAGGTCCAGGCGATCGCCCACGAGCTCGGTGCGCTGGCCGTCTACTTCGTCTCGGGCGGGGCTCCGCAGGTGGAACAGCCGGGCGGCTGACGCCTTCCCGGTGTCGCGGCCTCGAGGTCCCTCGCGAGCCCGGTTCGCGGCCCGGCTGGAGCCTGCACGGGGCCGCGGACCGTGAACGATCACGGTGCCGGACCCGGATCGACCCCGAAAACGGGGCGCAATGCGTGAAATTCCTTGCGTTTCCGCCTCCGCCCCCCTTGGAATGCGTCGAACCGGCCCCTATACTCGGCCACAGTCTTTCGACCCAAGGGACAGGCGTCGTCGCCCCATCGTGCCCGAGCTCTCTCGGCGCTCCGTCCCGCACCGTCACCACGTTCGACAGCGAAAGACGAGGAGAGAGGGACTGTGAAGCAGGCTGAGGAAGCCCAGTTCGTGGATCTCATCGCTTGCGAACGTGACTGCCGCAACTGCAGCTACGCCGCCGCGCTGGACTGCGACGGCAACTGCGGCGTCTGCACCCACAACTCGTATTGCCCCTGCGTGAACCCCGTCGTCGCCCGGAGCAAGACAGCCCTTCGGCTGATCGAGCTCCGTCCGATCCTGCTCCAGGACCTCCGGGTGCGCCCGTAGTGGACGCTGCGTCCACTCGCGACCTGGCGGAGCGGATCCGGTCGACCTCGGGGCGTCTTTGACCTAGCCGCCAAGGAACAGCGCGTCGCGGAGCTCGACGCGCGTGCCATCGAGCCCGGCTTCTGGGACGACCAGCGTGCCGCGCAGAAGGTCACCCGCGAGGCCGAGGGCCTGCGCGACGAGATCACCCTCTGGCGAGCGCTCGAGAAGCGCGCCATCGACCTCGAGGAGCTGCTGGATCTCCTCGCGGATTCGCCCGACGCCGAGACGCTCGCGGACCTCGAGCGCGAGGCCGACGCCCTGCGCGTGGAGTTCGAGCGCGAGCGGACCCTCCTCCTGTTCTCCGGCGACTACGACGCCAAGAACGCCGTCCTGTCGATCAGCGCCGGGGCCGGCGGCACCGAGGCCACCGACTGGGCCGAGATGCTGCTGCGCATGTACCTCCAGTGGGCGAAGCGCCACAGGTTCAAGGCGGACGTCGTGGACTCGCAGGAGGGCGACCAGGCCGGGATCAAGAGCGCGACCGTCACGTTCACGGGCCGGTTCGCCTACGGCTGGCTGCGCGCCGAGCGCGGCGTCCACCGCCTGGTCCGGATCAGCCCCTACGACGCGCAGAACCGGCGCCAGACGACGTTCGCCCTGATCGAGGTCATGCCCGAGGCGGACGACGACGTGGCGATCGAGCTCAACTGGGACGAGATCAGGACCGACACCTTCCGCTCGTCGGGCGCGGGCGGCCAGCACGTCCAGAAGACCGAGTCGGCCATCCGCCTGACCCACATCCCCACCGGGATCGTCGTCTCCTGCCAGAACGAGCGATCCGCCACCCAGAACCGGGAGATCGCGATCCGCGTCCTCAAGTCCCGGCTCCTGGAGCTCGAGCTCGAGAAGCGCGAGGAGGAGCTGCAGAAGCTCCGCGGCGAGCACGTGACGGCCGGCTGGGGCAACCAGATCCGCTCCTACGTGCTGCACCCGTACCAGATGGTCAAGGACCTGCGGACCGGCCACGAGACGTCGAACACCGGGGCCGTCCTGGAC
This sequence comes from uncultured Chloroflexia bacterium, assembly GCA_963754485.1. Classification (GTDB taxonomy): domain Bacteria; phylum Chloroflexota; class Limnocylindria; order Limnocylindrales; family CSP1-4; genus CAIXZV01. The sequence goes on from CAVWFY010000008.1 coordinate 189,058, forward strand.
GGGGACCTCGACCTGTTCATGCAGGCCGAGCTGGAGCGCCTGGCCACCGGGCGGCCACCCTCCGCCGACGGCAGCGACGAGTAGCCCGGTGGCCGGTCTCGTGGCTCGCGCGGGGCCGATGACGTACCGAGCCGGCCGGTCCGAGGACCTCGACGCGTGCACCCTGACCTGGAGGGCGGCGATCGAGGACTACCAGGCGCGCCTGGCGCAGCCGCCGATGGCCGACGACCTGGCACCGCTCCGCCGGCTCCTGGCCCATGCCCTGGCGACGGACCCGGCCCGGTTCTGGGTGGCGGTCGACGGCGAGGGGACGGTGGCCGGGTTCTCGTGCGCGACCCTGCGCGAGGGGCTGTGGTTCCTGGCCATGCTCTTCGTGCGGCCCGGGGTCCAGGCGGCGGGCGTGGGGCAGGCGCTGATGGACCGCGCCCAGGCCGGCGCGCGACGTCGATCCGGGCGGCCCGGCGGTGCCCGGCCCGGACGCGCCGCTCGACTCCGGGATCCACACCTGGGGCATGTGCACGGACGCGGCGCAGCCGATCTCCAACGCGCTGTACGCCCGGCGGGGCATGGTGCCCCGGATCCCGGCCTGGCGGCTGATCGGGGAGGTGCGGCGCTGGTCCGCCGTGCCACCGCTCCCGGGGTCGCTGGAGGCGGTGCCGTTCGAGGCGCTGGCCGCCGAGGGACCCGCCGGCCACCGTCGCCTGGCGGAGGCCGTGGACGGGCTCGACCGCGAGCTGATCGGGGCCGCGCATCCCGCCGATCACGCGTACCTGCGGCGGGAGGGCCGGTCCGGGTTCCTGGTCCGCGAGCGGGGGACCGGGCGGGTCCACGGGTACGTGTACGGGTCCGGGGGTGGACGCCTGGGGCCGGTCGCGGCGCTCGACCCCGCGCTGCACCCCGCGCTGCTGGGCGTGGCGGTGCGCGAGACGCCGATGCTGGGCGCGGTGGCGATGTGGGTCCCGGGGACGGCCGACCGCGCGACGCGGGCCCTGCTCGAGGCCGGCCTGCGCTTCGACGGCTTCCCGGGGCTGATCTGCTGGTCGCGCCCGGACCACCCGTTCGAGCGCTACGTGCCGATCTCGCTGGCACTGGTCTAGGTGCCGGTCCCGGACGCGCGCGGACGGGCGTGATCGACGCGCCGGTGCTAGCCTCAGGCGAACGTGGCTCCCTCGATTGTGCCCTCGGTCGGAGTCGTCACCGCGATCCCCACACCAGTGAGCGCATGACCGCAACCCAGGGCCCGACCCCCAACGCGTCTCCCACGCACCCCTCGCTGATCGACCGCCTCACCGGGCGCGCGCGCCCGCCGGAGACGGACCACGCCGTCGTCGTGCTCCACGACGTGACGAAGCGCTACCCGAACGGCAAGGAGGCGCTCAAGGACGTGGACCTCGTGGTCCCCGAGGGCGACTTCGTGTTCCTCGTCGGGCCGTCGGGCGCCGGCAAGTCCACGCTCATGAAGCTGCTGATCCGCGACGAGCTGGCGACGCAGGGCGACGTCGTCATCGACGGCTACGACCTCGCCCGGATCAAGCGCCGCCAGGTGCCGCGGATCCGGCGCAAGATCGGGACCGTCTTCCAGGACTTCAAGCTGCTGCCGCGCAAGTCCGTCTGGGAGAACGTCGCGTTCGCCCTGGAGGTCACCGGCACGCCCCGCCGGCAGATCCGGCCCGCGGTGGACCGGGTCCTCGCGCTGGTCGGGCTCACCGAGGCGGCCGACCAGATCCCGACCCAGCTCTCGGGCGGCGAGCAGCAGCGGACGGCGATCGCCCGCGCCCTCGTCCACGACCCGCGGATCATCATCGCGGACGAGCCCACCGGGAACCTGGACCCGGTGATCAGCTGGGAGATCATCCAGCTGCTGCTGCGCATCAACGAGCTGGGCGTGACGATCCTGATGGCGACCCACCAGGCGGAGGTCGTGACCGCGCTGCGCAAGCGCGTCGTGGCGCTCGAGGACGGCCGGGTCATCCGCGACGAGACCGGCGCGGCCTACCACCGTGAGGACTAGGCGGCCGTGATCCCCTTCGTCCTGTTCTCCATCGGCCGGGCGTGGCAGGGGTTCTGGCGCAACGCGCTGATGAGCCTCGCCGCGACCCTGACGATGGTGCTCATGCTCCTGCTCCTGGCCGGCTTCTTCATCCTCCAGAACGTGCTGCTGGCCAGCCTCTCGTTCGTCGAGCAGAAGGTCGAGGTCGTGGCCTACGTGGAGAACACCGCCACGCAGGACCAGGTCGACGAGCTCGTGGCGCGCATCGGCGCGATGCCGGAGACGGCGTCGGTCGAGTTCATCACCCGCGAGGTGGCCCTGGAGCGCTTCCGCCTGGCCCAGGAGGCCCAGGGTCGCGAGGATCTGACGAAGTACCTGGAGTCGAACCCGCTGTACGCCAGCCTCAACGTCAAGCTGACGAGCCCGGGCGATCTCGAGGTCGTGGCCGAGGCCCTGCGCCAGGACCCGATCATCCGGAACGTGCTCAACATCGAGGCCCTGGTCGAGCGGGTCACCACCGTGACCGGCGTCGTGCGGACGGGCGGCGGCGTGCTCCTCGTCGTGGTCGGCCTGATCGTCCTGTTCATCATCGTGAACACGATCCGGCTCGCCGTGGTGGCTCGAGCCGAGGAGATCGAGATCATGCGCCTGGTGGGGGCGTCGGACGCGTTCATCCGCTGGCCGTTCGTGTTCGAGGGGGCGCTCGTGGGTCTGCTCGGGGCACTCATCACGCTGGCGCTCCTGGTCATCGCCGCGGACCCGCTGTCAGCGGCCATGGTGGGCTTCTTCAACATCCTGCCGCTCCAGCTGGGCACGCTGGGTCGCGACACGGCGGTGATCGTGCTGGCGACGGGCCTGGGGCTCGGCGTGCTGGGGTCGTGGGTGTCCGTGCGGACGTACCTCATCCGGTAGACGGCTCCTGCCCAGGTCCCGGCCCGGTCCCTGCGAGCCCGCCGGGGGCGGGTTCACGACGGCGGCGGTACGCTGGCGGCCCGCGTCCGTGCCGCGGATCTGAGAAGCCGCTCGAGAACCTCCTGATGTCCCTCGATCCCATCCCCAACGCCGAGCCCGTTGCTGTCGAGCCCGTGCGCACCCGCTCGGGCCGCCGGACCGGCGTCGCCATCGTCGCCGTCAGCCTCGTCGCCATCCTCGCCGGGGGTGCGCTGTTCCTCTCGGGCTGGTCGCTCGGTCGCCAGGTCGCCATGACCCCGGGCACACCCGTCGATGAGGGCGAGATGTTCCAGCCGTTCTGGGACACCTACCGGGCCGTCACGGAGCGGTACGCGGGCGGTGAGGTGGATCGCAAGGCGATCGTCGAGGGCGCGATCAAGGGGATGATCGGGGCCCTGGACGACCCCTACTCGCAGTACCTCACGTCCGAGGAGTTCAAGGCCAGCCTCCAGGGCATCGCCGGCGAGTTCGAGGGGATCGGGGCGACGATCGGCACCGTGGACGCGAGCGGTGCCTCATCGACCTGCGTCGACCTCGGGCCGGCGTGCCGGATGGTCATCGTGGCACCCATCAGGGACGCGCCGGCCGAGAAGGCTGGCCTGCTCCCGGGCGACGTGATCACACACATCGACGGGGTCATCGTCGATGGCCAGACCCTCGAGGCGGCCCGCATGAAGGTGCGCGGGCCGAAGGGGACACCGGTCGTGCTGACGATCGAGCGCAACGGCGAGGCTCCCCGGGACATCGAGGTGGTGCGGGCGGTGATCGTCTCGCCCGAGGTGGTGTCCGAGGACCTGGCCGACGGTTCCGTGGGCTACATCCGGCTGTCCGGCTTCTCGGATCACGCCGCGGAGCAGTTCGACGGGGCCATCGCAGAGGACATCGCAGCCGGCCGCAAGAAGCTGATCGTCGACCTGCGCGGGAATCCCGGCGGGTTCGTGACGGCCGCCCGCGACATCGCCAGCCAGTTCCTCGACGGCGGGACGATCTTCTGGGAGGAGGACGCCGACGGGGCGCTCGTCGAGACGGCGGCAAAGCCGGGCGGGGCGGCGGTCGCCGACGAGATCGAGGTCGCGGTGCTCGTGGACGGCGGAACCGCATCGGCATCCGAGATCGTGGCCGGCGCCCTGCATGATCGTGACCGGGCAACCATCGTCGGCACGAAGACCTTCGGCAAGGGCACCGTCCAGCAGTGGACCCAGCTGGAGGGCGATCGCGGCGGCTTCCGGCTGACCATCGCCAAGTGGCTGACGCCCGACAAGACCTGGATCCACGGCGAGGGGATCACGCCAGACGTCGTGGTGGACGAGCAGCCGGCGAAGCCGGGCGACGACCCCGTGCTCGACGCCGCGCTGGAGGCGCTCAGCGCCGGCGGCTGACGAGCGACCCGAAAATTCGACGCTTGCGCGCCTCCGCAGGATCGGGTAGGGTCGCTCTCGAACGAAAGGAGGTGATGTGCAGTGATAGACAGTCGAAGTTGCTGCACCACCTCGTTGGAGATCGCCGCCTAGTTGCGATCCCGACGGGTGGTCGGTAGCAAATGAACGCCGGTCCGGCAACGGGCCGGCGTTCGTGCGTCCGGAGCCTCATGTCGCTCGTGCGACACTGACCGTTCCACCCCACGAGAGGAGCCCCCGATGGGCGAGACGATCGCCCGAAACCGACGAGCGCACCACGACTACAGCATCGAGGAGACCTTCGAGGCCGGCATCGTGCTGCGCGGCACCGAGATCAAGAGCGTCCGCGACCACAAGGTGAGCCTCGCGGATGCCTACGCGCGCATCGAGCGCGACGAGGCCTGGATCATCGGCCTCCACATCGCACCGTGGGGGACGACGGACGTCCGCTTCAACCACGAGCCCAAGCGCGCCCGGAAGCTGCTCCTGCACCGCCGCGAGATCGACGAGCTCCTGGGCAAGACCAAGGCCAAGGGGCTGACGATCGTGCCGCTGTCGATCTACCTGTCGCGGGGCAGGGCGAAGATGGAGCTTGGCCTGGCCCGCGGCAAGCAGACCTGGGACCGGCGGCGCGAGATCGCGGAGCGGGACGCGAAGCGGGACATGGAGCGCCAGGTCGCCGACGCGCGGCGGCGGTAGCTCACCCGGGCGCACGGCGGCGCCCACGGCGCAGGAGGGATCGATGCGGCTCGCGCGGATGCTCCAGGCGGTTGACCTGCACGCGGCGGGGGAGCCCGGACGCGTCATCGTGGGCGGGGTCCTGGACGTTCCCGGCGCGACGATCCTCGAGAAGGCGCGCCACCTGGAGGAGCACGGCGACGGACTCCGCCGGCTGATGCTCCGCGAGCCACGCGGCTACCCGGCCCTGTGCGCGAACGTGATCCTGCCGCCGACACACCCCGACGCCGACGCCGGGTACGTGATCATGGAGCACGTCGAGTACCCGGGCATGTCGGGGACCAACACGATCTGCGTGGCCACCGCGCTGCTCGAGACCGGCATGCTGCCGATGACGGAGCCGGTCACCGAGTTCACGCTCGAGGCGCCGGCCGGGCTGATCCGGATCCGGGCCACGTGCGCCGGCGGCAAGGTCACCGGAGTCACGTTCCGCAACGTGCCGGCTTTCGCGACCCACCTGGACACCCCGATCGAGGTGCCGCAGCTGGGCACGATCGTGGTGGACGTGGCGTATGGCGGGATGTTCTACGTCATCGCGGATGCCGCGGCACTGGGGTTCGCGCTCCTCCCAGACGAGGGGCGGGACATCACCCGGGTCACCGAGATGATCAAGGCCGCCGCCGCGGAGCAGCTGCCGGTGATCCACCCCGAACAGCCCCGGTTTGCCGGGATCACCATCGGGCAGCTGTCCGGGCCGCCGCACAACCCGAGGAACTCGTGGCGCAACGTGGTCACGGTCTCGACCGGGGCGCTGGACTGGTCGCGGCCGTCGACTTGGACGGGGGTCATCGACCGCTCGCCGTGCGGGACCGGCACCTGCGCCAAGATGGCCGTCCTCCATGCGAAGGGCCGGCTGGCGGTGGGCGAGGACTTCCGCCACGAGGGAATCCTGGGGACGGTGTTCACTGGGCGGCTCGTCGAGGAGACGCGGGTCGGAGAGCGGACCGCGGTCGTCCCGACGATCACCGGGACGGCGTGGATCACCGGGTTCGCGAGCTACGTGGTGGATCCCACGGACCCGTTCCCCGAGGGATACACGGTCGGGGACCTCTGGTAGGTCTCGAGCCAGCGACGCCGGCGCGTTGTCCGGGGTCCAGTAGTCGCCGGTGGCACGCCTCTCGATGCTGCTCGGGGCCTGCCAGGCCCAGACCTGACGCCCGACCTCCCGGTTCAGCGCCGCTCAGGGGTCCGGCAGTCCCGGAGCCAACCCTTGACGGCCGACTACGGTGACTGGGAGACCCGGGGGCCAACGGCAGCACGTAACGAGCGCTGGGCGTGCAACCATCGGGTCGTGCGCAGCGTCACGGGGCTGGCGCAGACCAGCCGCCTGCGGTCACACCGCCGGACCCTACCCGGCGGGTGCGATGCGCGGCACGCCAGAACGCGCCAGCCGCTCCTCGAATCGTTTCGCGGCCGCGTCCAGCGTTTCCAGGTGCTCCGCCAGGCGACGGCGCGCCTCCTCGGCCGCCGCGTCGAGCCCGGTCAGCTCGAACACGCCCCAGTACTTGAGAATCGGCAGCAGGACCTCGTCGCGATGGACGCGCAGGTCGTAGATGCCGGCCTTCGCGATGTCGGCGGCCTTGCGCAGGAAGTTCGGGATCCCGGCGCCCGGCATCTTGAAGGCGAGCACCTCGTCCGTGATCGCGCGGACAGCGGCCGACGGCTCAAGCGCGAGGGCGGCCTTGAGGATGTCGCGGTAGAAGATCATGTGCAGGTTCTCGTCGGCCGCGATCCGGATCATGATCCTGTCCGCGACGGGATCGTCCGAATAGCGCCCGGTGTTGCGGTGCGAGATCCGGGTGGCCAGCTCCTGGAATGCCACGTAGGCCAGGCCGTGGAGCGTGTCCGGCGAGGCCATGTCGTAGCCGCGCTCGAGCTGGTTCATCCGCCCGCGCTCCAGCAGCACCGGGTCGATGTTGCGGGTGACGGTGAGGTAGTCGCGCAGCACGATCGCGTGACGCCCCTCCTCCGCCGTCCAGCGCCCGACCCAGGTCAGCCACGCACCATCGCCCCGGCCAAACATCCCGTGGATCAGGCGGTGATAGCTGGGCAGGTTGTCCTCGGTGAGAAGGTTGATCTCGAATGCCGTCTGGGCGACTCCCGTCAGCCGCGGCTGGTCGGGAGTCCAGGGTTCCGTGTCGAAGTCGCGTCCCAGGCGATACGGGATGTAGTCGTGGGGGAACCACTCCTGGGTCACCCTGAGATGGCGATCGAGCAGCCGCCCGGCCTCCGGCTCCAGCTCCTCGAGCAGGCGACGGTCGAGGGCGGGGATCACGACGGAGGGAACGACGTCGTCGGGCATGGGTCACCGTGGCAGCAGGGGAACGCGGACGGGCGTCTGCGGTTCGACGGAGTGTACGGGCATGACGGCCGGCACGGAGGAGACGTCGTTGCAGGTGTGCATCAAGGTCGAGCCAGTCGGGGGGCCGCACGCGTCCGGCGTTCGACCCCTATCGACACCGGTGCTAGGATTCGGCCCCCGAACGGTGGTTCGGTCCTGTGGGGATGCGTGGTTTCGACAGGGCTTGGCTGCCAGGGAACGCGAGCCGAGGTGCCGTCAGGCCTCGTTAAACCGGCGGCAAAACGAAGTAACTGCCAACAAGCAGCCTGCTCTCGCCCTCGCCGCTTAGGCGGTAAGGTGAGCATGGAAGCGGCCTCCCCTTCGCGGGCCGTGGAAGTGTCACTCAGCGAAGGTGCAACCCCGGTGAGGTCACGTAGCCGGGAGCCAAGCCCGATCTAGGGACACGGGAATGGGCCGATGGTGAGCCTGCCGATGGGCGCGCCGATGGCTGACGAAAAGCATCGGACACGCTCGTAGTGGGTCCTGGCGAAGGGTTCTGGACGGGGAGTTCGACTCTCCCCCATCTCCACCACCACATACGCGCGCGACCGGTCAGGGTCGCGCCGTTGTCGCGGGTCGCCCGTGACGCCCCCCTCCACCGAACGCCTCGGACGGTAGGGATTCCCCCACCCCGAAGATGCCCGCTGCCCGGCTGGGAGCGGCGCGCATCCGGGAGCACAGTCAGGGCATCAACGCAGATGCCCGGCGGGGCCCGCACGGCGGGTCGCACGCCACGACTTGCCCGAAGGGGTGGATGACATGACCGTCAGACGCGGAACGCTGTACGCCGGGGTGTTCCTGGTCGCCGCCGGCGCCGTGACGCTCGGTACCGCCGTGGGTGTCCTCGACCCAACGGCCGTCGCGGACACCTTGGAGGCCCTGTGGCCCCTCGCCGTCATCGCGATCGGCGTCGGCCTGGTGCTCCGCCGCTCACGGGCCGGGCTGGAAGCCGGGATCCTCGCCGCCCTGGTGCCCGGTCTCGCGCTCGGTGCGTCGATCGTCGCGCTGCCGGATTCGCCCGGGCGGTGGTTGGACGACGCCTGGGTTCGCCGGGGCGGCAGCGCCTGGGAGACGCCCGGGGACGACACCATCCCGTTCAAGGTCGGCCTCGCCATCGATACGGGCATCGGCTTCGTGACCATCAATCCCGAGGGAGGATCCAAGTGAACCCGCGTCGTCTCTACCGTAGTCGTGATCGTCAGCTGGCCGGCGTGGCCGGCGGCATGGCCGAGTATCTCGACATCGACCCGACGGTCGTCCGTATCCTCTGGATCCTCGTCGCCATCGCGTCGGGCGGGCTGGTCCTGCTGGCGTACTTCGTCCTCGCGCTCGTGATCCCGCAGGCGCCGTACGCGACGGCGCCCGGTGCACCTGCCGGCTGGCCCGCGGCAGGCGCGCCCGTGGGCTGGTCCGCGGCTCCCGGCGCCTCCGCCGGCTGGACCACGCCACCCGCAGCGCCTGCGTGGGGCCCCGAGCCAGCCGCCAACGCTGCCACCGACCCGCGTGCTCGTCGGCGGGCGGAGGGGCGCGGGATCGGAGCGGGCGCCATCGTCGGGGTCGTGCTCGTCGTGGTCGGTGTCATTGCCCTGGCCGACGCCATGCTGCCCGGCTGGGTCAGCGGCGCCATCCTCGGACCCGCGGTGATCCTCGCCCTCGGTGCTGCGCTCCTGGTGTCGTCGATCCGCCGCGACGGGGCCGAAGGGCCCACCGCCGCAGCCGATGCACCCGACGGCAGCGTCGCACCCGTGGCACCCGCCACCCAGGCCGTACCGGTGTCGGCCGCGCAGCCCTGGGACGTCACCGACACGCAGTCCGTGGACCCGGTCGTGGATGGCCGCAGCTCGGGGACCGCCATCAACCCCCCCGGCGAGGATGGAGCCATGCTGGCCCGATCCGAGGACGGGTGATGCGAGCGAGCGGGCCTCAGCCCAGGGAGCGTTTCATCGGCACTCCGGTCGTCGCGCAGACCATCGTGAACTCGACGGACTCGCCCACGGCTGCCCGCGCCTCCTCGCGATCCACCGCCTCGTAGCCCAGTCGCGGAAACCAGTCAGCGGCCGTCTCGGTCAGCAGGTAGAGCTCCTCGATGCCCTCGTCCCGCGCGAGCGCCTCGGCGGCCACAACGAGCTCGCGCCCGAGTCCGGTACCACGACGAGCCTCCGTCACGACGACGGACCGCAACAGGCCGGTCTGGCCATACGGCTCCACCGCCGCCGCTCCGAGAATCATGCCTCGGTCACGGGCGACGACCCCCGTAGCGAACGCCTCGGCGACACCCTCGAGAGGGAGCCCTGCGGCGGCGAGCAGCGCCACGACGCCAGGGACGTCGGCCGGGGTCGACCGCTCGATACGCATCAGCAGCAGCCGTCACCGCCGCAGCAGCCCGAGCTCGCGAGCGGCAGCTCGCCCCTGGTCGAGGCGATTGCCGCCGAAGCCACTGGGACCTCCGACGGGGAGCCGGCTGGCTTGGTCGCCCGCACGATCGCACTCACCATGCCGTCGGCCACCGCATGCATGGGCGTGAGGGAGACTTCCCTGAGGCCGACGGCCTCCAGCCCCGCCCGGAACTCCGAGAACGAGAGCGCCCCCGCGATGCAGCCTGCGAAGGTGCCGCGCTCCGCCCGCTGGTCGAGCGTGAGGTGGTCCTCGGCCACGATGTCGGTCACGCCCATGCGCCCGCCCGGCCGCAGGACCCGGGCGATCTCCCGGAACACCGCGGGCTTGTCGGCGGCCAGGTTGATGACGCAGTTGCTGATCACGACGTCCACCGACGCCGACGGCAGCGGGATGGACTCGATGTGGCCGCGCAGGAACTCCACGTTGGTGGCGTCGGCCTCGGCCGCGTTGCGCTGGGCCAGGGCGAGCATCTCATCGGTCATGTCGAGGCCGATGGCCCGCCCGTTGGGACCCACGCGCTTCGCCGACAGGAGGACGTCGATCCCGCCGCCGGATCCCAGGTCCAGCACGCGCTCGCCCTCGTGGAGCTCGGCGACGGCGGTGGGATTGCCGCACCCGAGCGACGCCAGGACGGCCGCATCCGGGAGATCCGCGCGGTCGAGGGCCGTGTACAGCCCGGATCCGAAGGTCTCGGGTTCGGCGGAACAACACGAGCCTTCGCTCGCCTGGACGGCCGCGGCCGCGTAGTGGGCGCGGACCTCGTCGTGGATGGACTCGGTGGTCATTGGTTGCTTCCTTGCGCTGGTCGGTGCCTCGTGGGGCTGTCACGTTATTGATACTTGACCATATCGATGTTTGTCAATACCATGCGGGGCATGAAGCGGCTCGTCGACCCGGATGCCCTGCTGTTGCAGGGAGCGGCGGACCCCACCAGGCTCTCGATCCTGCGCCAGCTCGCGAGCGGCGAGGGTGTCTGCGCCTGCGACTTCAGTGCCTGCTGCGACGTCGCCCAGCCAACGGTCAGTCACCACCTCAAAGTGCTGCGGGAGGCCGGCTGGGTGCGCTCGGAGCGGCGCGCGTCATACGTCTACTACTGGCTCCGGCCGGACGCCGTGGAGCGCTTCAGGACGATCGCCGGGGAGTTCCTGCCGACGATCGGCAGGGTGTCCCGTGGCTGACCCTGGGCAATCGCGCGATCGGCGGCTCCAGCTCGCCCTGGGCACCTACGCGGTGCTCGTGTTCGGCGTGCTCTGGGTCGGGTTCGCGTTCGGCCTGATCGCGGGTGGTCAAGCCTTCGCAGATGCCTGGGCATGGCTGAACGGCCTGGACCCGGTTGCCCGGATCGCGGCATGGGTCCTGTTTCTGCCGATCGCGGTCGGGCTGTGGGCATGGAATGCGGCCCTTCCGGCGCCGGTCGTTGTCGCTGTCCTCGTCGGCCTCGTCGCGTGGACGCTGGTCGCCGGTGGGAGCCTTGTCCGCGCCGCCAGGCGACGCTGAGCGGTACTGCGCCGCGGACGACGCCCGCGACGCAGCGTGATCAGGCGGTGGCTCCCGTCAGAACGGGCGGCGGGAGTCGTAGCTGACGACCAGGTCCTGCTCCCAAGCCTTGGTCATCTGGATCTGGGCGATGACGCCGGCGGCCGCGACGACGCCCCAGATCAGGATCCAGAACCAGCCCTGGAGGTAGACCGCCGCGAGCGGTCCCGCCCCCAGCTCGTCCGTCTTGATGATGCCCAGGACCAGCGCGATGCCGGCGGTCAGCCAGGACGCCCCCGCGAAGGCCGTCAGGATGATCGCGACGTACTTCGGCGCGTTCACCACGAGAGCCACGACCGCGACGGCCACGCCTGCTGCGATCGCGATGATCGCCGTCAGGAAGCCGTCCGCGTTGAACCCGATGGCCTCGAGCAGGCCGAGCGCGACCGCATAGCCCAGGACTCCGCCGAGCACGGCCACGGCGCCCCACCAGTAGAACCAGCTCAGCAGCGCGAAGATGACGGCGAACACGACGCCGACGACGATCCCGAGGACGCTGGCCAGGAACCCCTCGCCGAGCAGCAGCGACATCGCGCTGGCGCCGGTCATGAAGCCGACGAACAGGCCCCAGATCGGCAGCAGCAGCAGGAACCACCGGAACCCGGCGAAGCAGAACACGGCGCCGAGGACGATCCCCAGCAGGCCGACGACGATGCCCTCGATCGACATGGATCCATACCCCTCACTCCCGGCCGGTGCCGCCCAACCTGAGGGGACCACCCGCCGCGCGGATCATACCGTCCGCGATCAAGCGCTCGGGTGCGTACCCGGCAGGGCGCCCGGCACGGATGGCCGCAACACCCGATCATGGGGCCGATGACCACGCCCGCCGTCCTCGACCCCTGGCGCTGCCCCCGCTGCGACGCGGACCGAGCCGCCGAGGACGACTTCTGCGGCCGGTGCGGTGCCCGGCGGCCAAGGTCGGACGCGCCGGCTGCCTCCGTCGGGGCCGCGCCCCAGCGTCCCGAGCGCGACGGCGGCTTCCCGGTGAAGCGGGCCCTCATCCTCAACGGGATCATCCTGGGCGCCGTCCTCGCGGCCGTCGTGTTCGGCAGCAACGGCGGCCCGGGTGCGATCACGTTCCAGCCCGCCGCGTGGCGCTGCGACGGCTCGGAGCGCGTCTGGACGGCACCCATTCCTGCCCGCGCGCCGGAGATCCGCATCGAGTGGCGCGTCGGCGGGCCAGAGGGTGAAGTGCGAGCGAGCTCCACGACTACCCGCGCCACCCTCGAGCCCTATCTCACGCCGGACGGCACCTTCCGCGTCACCACAACGGACACGACGGCCCCCGAGTGCGGGCTGGAGCCTGGCGATTACACGATGACGCTGCGCGACGCAGACTCGAACGCGCTCCTCGCCTCGGGGACCGTGGAGCTTGCGCCGTAGGTCAGTTGACGGGGATGAGCGCCAGGAACTTGCCGTCGCGGCCTGGGTACCGGCCCTCGGGACGCTTCCAGGGCAGGTAGTTGCGCTTCATCTCGGCCGCATCCTGGAACACTCCGGCCTTGTCCGACCGCCCCCAGATCCGGGAGACGCGCGGGTACCACGGGTCGATGATGTAGGCCCCGGTGACTTTGGCGTTGGCGAAGACCGTCGGGTCCGCGTCGGCCCTGTAGCCCGTCATAACCCATGCGTGGGCACCACGCCAGGCGAGGAGGATCGCCGCGTGACCGGTCTGCTTGATCGCCTTCGCGGAGGCACGCAGGGCCTCCGCCCGCGTGTCATAGATGCGCAGCTCGTAGTCGACCTTGCCCAACTCCTCGAGCGAGGCGACCATGCCCAGCGGGCCTGCGCCGCCGTTTCGGCTGTCCTTGCGCGTCGTCAGGTCGACCTGCAACTCGCGGATCCGCGCCTGTCGGGGACGCGAGGTGTCGATACGGCCGGCCGGGCCGTTGACGTTGAGGGCGATCTGGACCGCCGCCGCGGCACACCACGTGTTCTTCGCCTCGGACACGAACGCAGCGGCGGGCTTGGGCTCGATCTTCACGTTCACGGGCTTGCGGGCGGGCTTGGGGGTCGGCGTGGGCGACGGGACCACCGATGGGGAGGCCGGGGCCGGCGGCGAGGCCGCCGTGGATGCGCTGGGGGCCGGGCGGGGCGATCGCGAGCCGATGACCGCGACGGGCTGGGTCGCCTTCGGGCTGAACGCCTCGCTCGTGAAGGCGCCGGCGACATTCCATGTGATGAGGCCGATGATGAGGGCGGCCATCACGAACGCGACGAAGCCGAGGTCCTTGCGCATCGCCGGGTCGCCGTGAATCCGGGGCGGCGGCGGGGGCTCGTAGACCACCCCAGGCTCCACGACGGGGCGCGGCACGGCACCGGGGGCGTGGCCGCCGCCGGTGGGTCGCCGCTTGGGGACGGGCAGATCCGCCCTCGGGTCGTGGTCGGTCAATTCGAGCATGCCCCTGCAGGAGCGGAGTATTGCGCGCCATGCGATGTGGTGCCCCGTGGAGACGCAGAGGGCCGAGACGGTGTGGCGCCGCGGCCGCCGAACTCTGACCGAGCCTCACTGCTGCAGGTTCCCACCGCTATCCATTGTGGTACTTGCGCAAGTACGCAATAAGCCGTATGGTGGCGGTCGCCCCACACCACCGGCTGAGAGACAACCCGTGCCCGCTTCCTGTCCGCTTCTCGCGCTCCTCGACCGGCGCCTCCTGCTCCACGCCGCCTTCTGGACGGTCGTGTCCGGGGTTGCGTTCGGGCTGGTCACGGCGATCATCCCGAACCCCGTGTTCGGGCGGCAGATCCCGCCCGAGGTGTTTGCGATCGGCGTGTGGCTGGTCTCCGCGCCGCTCATGGGCATCGTCATGGCGACCTACACGGCGCCGGTGACGACGTCGCCCATCCGGCTGGTGCCGCTGGGCCCAGCGGAGGCGGCCGCGGCCCGGGGGCGATCCACCACGCTCGGCAGCCTCGCCGGGTTCGGCGCGTTCCTCGCCATCGGCTGCCCGGTCTGCAACAAGATCGCGCTCGTGCTCCTGGGTACCTCGGGGGCGATGTCGGTCTACGCGCCCATCCAGCCGCTGATCGGCGCCGCGTCCCTCGCCCTGCTCGTGGTGACCGCCGCCTGGCGCCTCCGGCTGCGGGCCACCGGAGCTGCCTGTCCGGCCTGACCATCCCGGCGACCGGGGGTCGCCCCGGTTCAGGTGGCGGGGCGAAGCGTCGCGAGCGGGCCACCCAGACCGGTGTGCGCGAGGACCAGCTCCGCGAACAGCGCGTTGGCCCAGCCGAACCAGGGACGCGTGAACCGCCGCGGATCCGACGGGTCGAACGACTCGTGCATGAGGCCGGTCCCGCCATGCGTCCACTCCAGGACATCGAGCAGGCGGTCGCGATCGTCGGCATCGGGCGCAGTCAGCGCCTCTGCGATGACGCCCAGGTGCCAGACCCAGCCGGGTGGCGTGTGCGGGCTGCCGATGCCGGCGGCAACGGTTCCCCGGGCGAACCACGGGTTCGCCCCGGACAGGACGAGGCGTCGCGTTGCCCGGTAGACCGGATCGTCCGCCGCGCACCAGCCGAGGTAGGGCAGGGCGAGGAGGCTGGGAAGGTTGGCATCGTCAGCGAGGAGCGCGCCGCCCTGTCCGTCCACCTCGTAGGCCCAGACCCTGCCGTGATCCGGGTGCTCAACGCAGCCGTGCTCGGCGATCCCGGCCAGGATCTCCGCACGCAGCGACGTCGCCTCGGCCGCCAGCGGGCTCCGCCCGGTCGCCTCGGCCATCGCCGCCAGGGCCGCCAGGCCCACGGTCGCAAGCATGTTGCCGGGCACGTGGTACCCGTGGGTGCAGGCGTCGTCGCTCGGCCGGAAGCCGGACCAGGTCATGCCGGTCGGGACGGTGAGCGGACCGCGTCCATTCCGGCCGAGGGTGTCGATCGGCGGGGCGCCCGGGCGCAGGAACCGGTATGCGGATCGTCGCTCGTGGTCCTGCTCGGTCCGCCATGTCGCGAGGATCTGGGCTGAGGCGTCCGCGAAGCCCTGGCCGAGGTGCCCCGTGCGGCCCGTCGCCCGCCACAGGTCGTGGGCGAGGAGCAGCGGCCACGACAGCGAGTCCACCTCGTACTTGCGCTCCCAGACCTCCGGGTGGGGCAGCGGCCGGTCGCGACGGTCGCCCGGTGGTCCGGGCATGACGTTGAACGCGTTCGCGTACGGGTCCAGGCAGACGAACGCCAGCTGGCGCCGGACGACGGCCTCGAGCAGATCGGCGATCCACGCGTCCGTGGCAGCCAGCGCCAGGTACGGCCGGACCTGCGCCGCGGAGTCTCGGAGCCACATCGCCGGGATGTCCCCAGTGAGGACGAAGGCCGTCCCGTCCGGGAGGCGGCACACCGTCGTCTCCAGCGCGTTCCGGAAGCAGGCGCGGAACATCCGCGCGAGCATCGGGCGGCCGGGGAGCGCGCGGGCCACGTCGGCCGACAGGTCGTCGATCGACTCGGGGACCGGCTGGTGCTGGCGGGAATCCATGGTTCCGATGGTAGGCGCCGGATCCCAACCCCGATAATCGACCCCATCAGCCAACGAGGAGACCATCGTGGATCGCTTGCGCGTCGCGCTCATCGGACCGGGCTTCATCGCCCAGCGCCATCTCGAGGTGCTCAGCACGGAGCCCGGGGCGGAGCTGGTCGGGATCGCGTCCCGCAGCCTGCCGAAGGCCGAAGCCGCCGCCGCCCGGTTCGGAGGGCGCCCGTACGACGACCTCGAGCGGCTACTGGACACGGAGCGGCCGGACGCGGTCTGGGTCTGCGTCACTCCCGACGCCCACGGCGCGCTGGAGTTGGGGCTCATCGAGCGCGGGGTCCACCTGTTCGTGGAGAAGCCGCTCGCCGCCGACGCTGCAACGCCGGAGCGCATCAGCGCCGCGGTCGACGCCGCCGGCCTCATCGCGGGCGTCGCCTACCACTGGCGCGCGATGGACACGCTCCGCGAGCTGGAGGACGTGATCGCGAGCCGTCCGGTCAAGCTGCTCAACGGCCACTGGCACGACAACCTCCCGGGCGTCGCGTGGTGGCGCGACATCGCGACCAGCGGCGGTCAGATGGTGGAGCAGGCGACCCACCTCGTGGACCTCTCGCGCAGGCTCCTGGGCGAGGCGACGGTCGTGGCCGCCACCGCCGACCTGCACCCCCACCCGGACTTCCCCGAGATGGACGTCCCGGACGTCAGCACCGCCATCCTCCGCTACGACGCAGGGCAGGTCGGGACGTTCACTGCCACGTGCATCCTCGGTGGGACCAGCGCGCAGGAGATCCGCCTCTTCGCCGATGACCTCGCGATCACGGTCCGCCAGCAGGGGGTCCTGTACGAGGACGCCCGGACGAAGGCGGTCACCGCGACGGACGGGTTCACGGGCAGCCGCCTGTGGGGCGTGACCGCGACCCGTTATGTGCCCACCGGCAACGACCCGTTCCGCGACGAGAACCGCGCCTTCCTGGACGCCATCCGCCACGGCGACGCCTCGCGGCTGTTCAGCTCCTACCGGGACGCGCTCCGCACGCACCGCCTGACGTGCGCGATCCGTGATGCCGCCGGGGGCGTCGCACCGGCCGTCTGACGATTCCGCGGCCCGCATGCGCCGCGCAGGCCTCTATGCGCGCTGCAGGATCGGCTCGGACGCCTCGGGGTGCTCGTCGCCCAACGCCAGGTACAGCTCCTCCTCCTGGGCCATGTGCAGGCGGAGGATGGCGTCGAGGCCGTACAGGACGCGCCGGAGGTCGGTGAGGTCCTCGGGTCCGGGTCCCTCGGGCGGCACCTCGGCCACCAGGCGATCCGTGAACCGGATCAGGTGGAAGATCTCCGTGTGGGTCCTGTGCAGGGCCGCGGTCACGTCGTCATTGCCCACGGCCTTGGCCAGGAACGGGAAGACGTCGCGGTCCTCGGCCTCCTCGTGCGGGATGAGGGTCTCGAGCAGGAAGGTCCGGGTCCGCTGGAGCTCCACGAGCGCTTCGGCCGGCGGCAAGGTGCCCAGCCGGTCCGCCAGGGGCCGGATGCGCGCCATGGCGGGCGCCAGCTCGCGGTGCTCGGCGCGCAGCCGGGCGGAGAGCTCCGTCCAGCCGGGCACCTTGGGCACGCGTTCCGTGCCGCCGGTCAGCGCTCGAAGCGCGTTGAGGATGACGATGACGTCGATGGCCTCCTGGATCATGGCGCCGGCCACCGGGGGGAGGGCACCGGTCGTGGCGAAGAGCATCGCGACCAGCGACAGGCCCATGCCCACAATCACGCTCTGGAGCGCGATCGAGCGGGCGCGGCGCGCGATCAGGATGGCCTCCGGGAGGCGGTCGAGCCTGTCCACCGTGATGACGATGTCGGCGGCCTCGGAGCTGGCCGTCGCGCCCCGGGCCCCCATCGCCACGCCGACGTCCGCGTTCGCGAGCGCAGGCGCATCGTTGATACCGTCGCCCACCATCACGAGGATCCCGTTGGCGTCGGCCTTCTCCTGCGCAACCGCGTCCACCTTGTCGGTGGGGGTGCGCTCGGCCAGCACCGCGTCAACGCCGATGGCGGCCGCGACGATGTCGGCGACGCCGTGGTGGTCGCCGGTGACCATGACCATGCGCTGGACGCCGGCCCGGCGCAGGGAGCGGATCACGCGCGGCGTCTCGGGCCGGATCGGATCGTCCAGCACGAGGGCCCCGACCAGCACGCCGTCCACACCGACGTACACGCCGGTCGCCCCCTCCAGGTTCACCCGCCGGCGGACGTCACGCGCCCAGGCCGGCAGCGGACCCCCGTCGGTGGCAAAGTCGGCGGTGCCGACATGGACGAGCCGTCCGTCCACGCGCCCGGTGATCCCGGCACCCGGCACCTCCTCGGCCTCCTCGGGGAGGGCGAGGGTCACGCCTCGTTCGCGGGCGCCGGACACGATCGACGACGCCAGGACGTGCGGTGAGACCTGCTCCAGCGAGCCCGCGTAGCGCAGCACCTCCTCGGGCGTCCGGTCCGGCGCCGCCGCGACGTCGGCGAGGTGCGGCCGACCGGCGGTGAGGGTGCCGGTCTTGTCGAACAGGAGGACGCGTGCCCGCGCGATGGCCTCGAGGGCGCCGCCGCCCTTGACGATGATCCCCCGCTTCGCAGAGCGACTGATCCCGGCCACGATCGCGATGGGCGCCGCGAGGAGCAGCGGGCAGGGCGTCGCCACGACCAGCACGGACAGAGCGCGCACCGGGTCGCCCGAGGTCACCCAGGCATAGCCCGCGATGACCAGCGTCAGGGGCACGAACAGGAGCGCGTAGCGGTCGGCGAGGCGCACGAAGGGCGCCTTGGACGACTGGGCCTCCTCGACGAGACGGACGATGCCGGCGTAGGTGCTGTGCTCCGCGGTGGCGGTCGCCACCAGGTCGAACGGGGCGCCGGCGTTCACGGTGCCGGAGCTGACGGGATCGCCGGCATCGCGGGTCGCGAGGCGGGCCTCGCCGGTCAGCGCGGACTCGTCGAGGGTCGCTGCGGCGCCCATCACGTTGCCGTCGACAGGCACGACCTCGCCGGGCTTGACGAGCAGACGGTCGCCGACCGCGACGTCCGCGATGCCCCGGTCCGCGATGGACCCGTCCTCATGCCGGTGGACGATGCGCGGGGCGCGCGACACGAGCGCCGAGAGCTCACGGTGGGCGCGGCCCTCCGCGTAGCGTTCCAGCCAGTCTCCGGTCGCCAGCATGACCGCGATGACGGACGCGGTCAGCGACTCATCCAGCAGCAGGGCCCCGCCGATCGCCATGACCGCGATCACGTCGACGCCGGCATGACCCTTGAGGAGGTCGCGGACGATCGAGATGGCGAGCCACAGCCCCACCAGGACGGCAGGCACCGTCCAGCACCACCACGCCAGCTCATCGTTGCCAGCGACCTTGGCAGCCAGCCCGACGACGAGACCCAGCACGGTGAGGGGCAGCATGAGGCGCTCGGTGACGGCGTCGAACGCAGCGAGAGCTCGGGTCATGGCCTCGATCGTACCGGCCGCCCTCCGGCACCGGCCGTGCCGATCGGACCGGTCCGCGGACCGCGGGAGCCCACTGTCGCTGGGACCGTCCCGGCTCGGCGTGACGGACGGCCCAGCAGGTCATCCGCCCAGGCTCCGACGCCTGGCCAGACCCGCTCCACCCCCACGCCGCGGAATGCCTCGGGGGACATCGTGGTCCCGACCGCCACGAACGCGGCACCGGCCGCCATGGTCATCTCGAGGTCGACGATGGTGTCGCCCACGTAGACGGTGTCGCCTGCGGCCACGCCCAGGTCGTCCAGCGCGCGGATCAACGCCTCGGGGTGGGGCTTGGAGAACTCGACGTCGTCCGCGTACCAGGCCGTCTGGAACACGCCTGCGAGGTTGAGGCGCTCGATGCTGGGCTCCACCACGCCGCGTGTGGATGCCGTCACGAGGCCTACCTTCACGCCGTGGCGGCGCAGGTCGCGGAGTGCGCCGCGGGCCCAGGGCATCGCGCGGGGCCGCATGCGGGACATCTCGGCGGCCCACCGGCCGGCCATCTCGTCCCACAGGTGTTCCGGGATCCCGAGCTCCTGGTAACCGCGGCGCCAGTCGGGCGTGTACTGCTCGCGGAACCACTCCCGGCTCATCGTCAGGCCGTAGTGGCGCAGCGAGGCCACGTTGGCGCGGTAGATCATCGCCATCGTGTCGGCGAGCGTGCCGTCCCAGTCGAAGACGGCGGCGGCGGGGAGACGGCGGGCGGGCATGCACCGATCGTAGGGGAGGCGCCGGAAGCGTGGGTCGCCGGCGCGTCAACCCGCCGGCGTCAGCGCGGGACTCAGCCCGCCAGGCCGATGGCGATCGCGATGACCCCGAACGCACCGATCGCGACGGCCGACACGATGTTCAGCCAGCGGACCACGCCCGGCGTCAGGCGGGCGCGCAGGCCTGCCACGAGCCCGGTCAGGAGCGCCCACCAGGCCACGGAACCCAGGAACACGCCCGCCACCACCGCCACGGCGCCAAACGCGCCTCCCGTCCCGGCCCCGATGCTCGCGAACAGTGCCGCGAAGGCGAGGATCGTGGCCGGGTTCGTCAGCGTGAGGCCCAGCATGGACGCCCAGCCGGCGATCGGACCCCTGACCCGCGTTTCGTCCGAGAGCGCTGCGGTATCACCGGTGGCGGTGAGGGCCGAGCGCAGGGACCGCACCGCGAGCACCACCAGGACGGCGCCACCGATGATCCCGAGAGCCCGGTCGACACCCACCAGGAGCTCGGTGACGGCGGTGAGGCCGAAGGCCGCGATGGCGCCATACATGGCGTCGGCCGTGGCGACGCCCACGCCGGACAGGAAGCCGTAGGACCAGCCACGGTCGATCGTCCGGCGGATCACGAGGAGGCCGATAGGCCCCAGCGCGAACGCGACGGCGAAGCCGATCGCCAGGCCGCGGAGGAAGAGGTCGAAGGTCACCGGCGAACCGCTGCCCGCAGGATCATCCCCTCGTCGCCGCGCAGCACCAGGGTGGGGTCGGCCGGCAAGCCCGGCTCCCGGTCCAGCGCTGTCGAGAGCTCGATCGCCCATGCCCCGTCCAGGAGCACGGCGGCGGGGTCTCCCGTGAGGTTGAGCAGGACCAGGAACCGCGTCCCACCGTGCTCGCGCGCGTAGGCGACCACGCCCGCGGGTGCGGCCAAGCCCTCCCATGAGCCAAGGTGCAACGCCGGTTCGGCACGCCGCAGCGCGAGGAGCCGCCGGTGCAGAGCGAGCATCGAGGCCGGCGCGCGCTCCTGGGCCTCGACGCTGAACAGGCCCGGGTTGTCCGTGATCGGCAGCCAGGGGACGCCCCCCGTGAAGCCGGCGTTGGAGCCCGAGGTCCAGGGCATCGGCGAGCGTTCCGGGTCCCGCCCGGCGACATCCACGGCCCGGTCGGGCGGCACGACAACGTCCGGGAGCCCCAGTTCGTCGCCGTAGTACAGCGTGGGGGTGCCCCGGAGCGTGAGCAGCAGCATGGCCGCCACGCGGGCCTGCGCGGCACCGAGGCGTGTCGCCACCCGCGACTGGTCGTGGTTGCCCAGGACCCAGGTCGGCCAGGCAGCGTCCGGGAGCGCCGACTCGTACGCCTCGACCGCTGCGCGGATCGCCCCGGCAGTCCAGGGCAACGTGATGAGAGCCGTGTTGAACGGGAGGTGCGCGCCGTGTCCGCCGGGGCCGTAGTAGCGCACGACCCGGCGCGGCTCCATGTAGACCTCGCCGATCAGCACCCGGTCCGGATACTCGTCGGCGACGTCGCGCAGCTCGCGAAGCCACTCGTCCATCGCCGGCCCATCGCCGTGCTCGAGGGCGTTCCGGGGGTCGCCGCCGAAGCCGGACGGCGCGTCCGCCACGGGTCCGTCGCGCCACGGGGCGTCGTCCTTGGCGATCATCCACAGGACGTCGATCCGGAACCCGTCCACGCCCCGGTCGAACCAGAAGCGCAGGTTGTCGAGCATCGCGGCCCGGACGGCCGGGTTGCGCCAGTCAAGGTCGGGTTGCCCGGGCAGGAACGAGTGATACCAGTACTGGCCCGAAACCCTGTCCAGCGTCCAGGCCGGCCCGCCGAACTGGGCGACGAGGTCGTTGGGCGGGCCGCCGCCGGGGGCAGGGTCGCGCCAGACGTACCAGTCCCTGTGCGCAGCGTCCCGCGATGACCTGGCGTCAAGGAACCACGGGTGATCCGAGGAGGTGTGGTTGGGCACGAAGTCCAGCACCACGCGGATGCCCCGCTCGTGGGCTGCGGCGATCAGCCTGTCCGCATCCTCGAGCGTGCCGAATAGCGGGTCCACGTCGCGGTAGTCGGCGACGTCATACCCGAAGTCACGCATCGGCGAACGGAAGATCGGCGACAGCCAGAGGGCGTCGACGCCGAGTGCCACCAGGTAGTCCAGCCGCCCGGTGATTCCGGGGAGATCGCCGATCCCGTCCCCGTCCGAGTCCGCGAACGACCGCGGGTAGACCTGGTACACGACGCCGCGCTGCCACCACGGCGCGTTGGACCGCATCAGGCGACGCGAGCGGGCGGGGCTACGGGGTGGCGGATGGGCTGGGCTTGGGCGCGACGGCGCCCTTGCCCTTGAGGAGGATGCCGGTCACGGTCGCGTAGTGCGTGAAGTAGGTCTTCGAGCGCAGCTTCTTGCCGTTCTCGTAGACCGTGACCGTCCGCCACACGTCGAAGCCGTTCACCGGGTACTCGACCCGCTCCGACTGGCCAGCGCGGAGGCTGGACGTGTACTGCACGGTGTCCGTCGCCGTGCGCCGGTTCTTGATGGTGGGGACGCTGATCGCGACCCTCCGCCCAACCGGCACGCTGTACAGCTGGAACGTCACGTACCCCCTGTTGCCCTTGCGGGTGTTGATGCCGCGGATGAGCACCGGGTACTCGGTGTCATTGGTCCAGCTCATGGTCTGCTTGGAGCCACCCCCGGAGATGAACACCGTGGCGTCCAGGCCGACCGGGTAGCGGTCGATGTAGTAGTAGTGGTTGCGGCGGGCTTCCATCCTGTAGCCGGCGCGAAGGGCCGCGTTGAACAGCGTGGTGGAGCAGGAGCAGATGCCGCCGGCCAGCGCACCCAGCGGCTCGGTCCGGCCGTTGATGATCGCGCCACCGGACTTGTAGCCCTGCGCGCGGGTCACCGGACCCACGGCCTTCCAGAAGTCGAACTTCTCGCCAGGGGCGACGACGTAGCCGTTGATCAGCTTGGCCGGGATCCAGATGTTGGCGCCGAAACCGTTGCGCTCGTAGACCTGGAACGGCGTCGTCCACCTGCCCTGGGGCAGCGCCTTCATCTTCGGGGCAGCGGCCTTGGCCTCGGCCGTCGTGAGGGCAGGCTCGGTCACGGCCACCACGGGCTCGAACGTGCCGTCGGGGGTCCCAGCCTGACGCGCGGCAAGCGCGCCGGTGACGAGCGCGCGGGTCGCCTCGACATCGAGCTTGCGGCCTTCCTTGCTCCCGGCGCCCACCACGATTCGTCCACCGGACAGCTTGAGGCCGGCGTTCGCGACCTTCTGGTTCACATCCTTGGCAATCGGCTTGATCAGCGGGTCGATCCCCATCTCGTCGACGACCGGCACGAAGCCGCCGTCCGCGGTCGGTGAGAACGAGATCAGCTCGCGGAGCTTCGCGCCCGACAGCGTCCACGTCTGGTCGCCGCGCGTGAGCACGAGGTCCTGGGCCATCCGGTCGGCGGCGGCGGTCGCGGCATCGACGTCGGCCGTCTCCGTGTCCGGAGTCTGCGTGGTGAACGGGATGTCCGCGCGGATCTCGCCCGGCGCACCCAGCTCCGAGAGCTGCTCGTCGAGCGAGGCAATGAGTGCGGCCTGGTCGACGGTGCGCCCCACCACCGATCCGGTCGTCGCGTAGGAACCGTCCTTGTTGACCGCCAGGGTGGCACTCACTGGCTCGCGGTCGATGGACCTGGCGATGGCGGCGACGGCCGTCTCGAGGGCGGTGGGGTCATAGGTCACAATCGCGTCCACGCTCGCGCCACGGAGGGCGGTCTGCGGAGCCGCGATGAGGTCCGCGACGGGCTGGCCCTGGCGCCCGGCCGCGAGGGCCGCCGCGAGCATCGCCAGCGTGTCCGGTCCGCGCCCGATCTCCTCGTAGCCGATGGTCGCCTCGCCATCGGGACCAGCGAGCGTGATCGCACCCGCGCCCAGCGACGCGTACGCGTCGGCGATGGCAGCAGTGGCGGCCTCGGGCGTCAGGCCCGAGAGGTCGACCCCGCCGGCCAGGACGCCGGGCAGGACCTTGCCGGTGTACTGCTGGCCGTACGCGTAGAGGCTGGCGCTGCCGACGCCGACCACGAGCACGACCCCGAGCAGGAACGCGATCGCGAACCTTGCCACCATCGATCGGCCGCGGGGCGAGGGAGAGGCGAGGACGGGTTCGTCGGTCATCGGGTCGGTCTCAAGCTGGAACGGAGGCGGATCGTAGCAGGGTCCCCGGAGCTGGGGCCGGGAGCGGGGCCGGGAGCAGCCCCCTGGTTCCCGTTACGACGCGGGACCGCTCCTAGACGTTTCGCGGCAGGACGACAACGCGGCGGTTCGGCTCCTCGCCGATCGACTGCGTCGAGACGTCGGGGTTGTTGCGCAGGGCCAGGTGGATCCAGCGCCGCTCGAGGGCCGGCATCGGCTCGAGCTGGAGCATCTTGCCGGTCTCGACGACGCGGCCCGCGGCACGTGCGGCAAGGTCCTCGAGCTGGCGCTCACGGCGGCCCCGGTAGTCCTCGACGTCCACGAGGACGCGGGTCCACTGGCCGGTGCGGCGCGACAGCATCAGGTTGACGAGGTGCTGGAGGGCCGAGAGGCGCTCGCCCTTGCGACCGATCAACGAGCCGAGGGCCTCACGGTCGGGGCCGTCGCCGACGACGTTGAGCCGGCTCGTCTCGCCCTCGCGGATCTCGACCGTCACGCTCTCGAAGCCGAGGTGGTGCATCACGGTCTCGAGGATCTCCTTGCCGGCGGCCAGCGCCTCGGGGGTCGCCTCCGCAGCCTCGAGCTCGGCACGCTCCATGGCGAGCGAGCCGCGCGCCGTCGCGACGGCCGCGACCTCGGCCGCGGAGAGCTCGGAACCACCCTTGTTCGGGACGGCGTCGCGCCGGGGGCCACGATCGTCGCGGCGAGGGGGCCGATCACCGGCGGGACGGTCGCCGTACTCGCGGCGGGGGGGCCGATCACCAGCCGGGCGGTCGTCGCGGCGCGGGGGGCGGTCGCCGGCAGGTCGGTCACCGTAGTCGCGGCGCGGGGGGCGGTCGCGATCGCCCGACGAGGGACGATCACCGTACTCGCGGCGCGGGCCGCGGTCCTCGCGGGGCGGCGGGGTCGGCAGGGGCTTGGACTCGGCCGCCTCGCGCTTGGGAGCCGTGCCCCCGAGGGCGCTGCGCGGCGCGGCCACGATCCGGGCGAGCTCGGCGCCCATGCCCAGGACCCCGCGGCTACCGGGGGTGAGGATCTCGAAGTCGAGGTCAGCAAGACCGACCCCGAACTGGTCGCAGGCGCCCTTGATGGCCTCTTCGACCGACTTGCCGGTGAATTCCTGGTACTCGCTCATGTCTAGCGTCGTCTCCCGCGTCGGCCGCTCCGCGTGCGGTTGGGCCTGATCGTCGACTGGACCGAGAGGTCTCGGTCGAGGGCCTTCGAGCGCTCCGCCGCGCTCGTGGGTGTGCCGGGCTCGATGGGTTTGGGCTCGGGCAGGGTCACGTGGTAGCGCGGGGTGTGGTTCCGCGCGAACTCGGGGTACCAGCCGAACAGCGGGAACGTCCCGCCGAAGCCCATCACGAGGAACTGCTGGCCGACCTGGATGATCGACGAGAAGATCCAGTAGAGGAACAGGCCGGCCGGCAGAAAGCCGCCGTACACGATTGA
Organism: uncultured Chloroflexia bacterium; assembly: GCA_963754485.1. Classification (GTDB taxonomy): domain Bacteria; phylum Chloroflexota; class Limnocylindria; order Limnocylindrales; family CSP1-4; genus CAIXZV01. The sequence continues at coordinate 214,718 of CAVWFY010000008.1, forward strand.
GATCAGCGGCAGGAAGTAGGCCATCTGGCGCTGGACCTTGACGTTGGCGTCGTCGGCCATGCGCGGGTCGAGCGGGGCCAGCATCTGGCGGGAGGCGACCAGCTGGATCAGGGACGAGATGATCGCCAGGATGCTGATCCCGAAGCCCATGATCTGGAGGCCGGTGGTGACCGGCTCCGGGTATGACCAGTTGATGCCGAAGGCGATCGGGTTGAGGCACGGGTTGGTGACCTGGCCCGCGGCGTTGAAGATCGGCGCCGGGTCGCAGACGATGCCCAGCGGCACCGCGAGGTTGAACCCGAACACCTGGAGCATCGGCGTGATGTCGTAGTTGGTGAGGCCCTGGCTGATGACCGAGTACATCGGGATCAGCAGGCCCATCGTGAGCAGCGCCGGGAGACAGCCACCGGCCGGATTGATGCCGCGCTGCTTGTAGAACTCCTGCGTGGCGGCCTGCTGCTTGACGCGGTCGCCCTTGTACTTGCGCTGGATGTCCTTGATCTCGGGCTGCAGCAGCTGGGTCTGGCGCGACGAGACGAGCTGCTTCTTCGTGATCGGGGTCGTGGCGACCTTGAGGATGACCGTGAGCAGGATGATCGCGATGGCGATGTTGCCCTCGGACCAGATCACCTTCGTCGCCGTGTCGAGCACCACCAGGACGATGAACAGCGCCTGGAAGATCGGCGTGAACAGCCACGCCAGGAGGTCCATCGGGTTGCCCGTCAGCTGGGCGGGCGCCAGGGGCGCCTGGCTGAAGCTGGGCGATGCGCCGTCCGAGGCACCCGGGGCCGTCGTGCCCGGAACACAGGCGCTGACGATCATGGCGATGCCGACGAGGAACAGGAGCGGCGCCAGCCGGACGAGGAGCTGCTGGAGGCGGGTCACGCGGTTCTTCTATCCATTAGGGGACCGGGTCGTAGCCGCCCGGGTTCCAGGGATGGCACCGGCCGATGCGCCTGGCTCCCATCCAGGAGCCTCGCAGCAGCCCGTATTTCCGGATCGCCTGCTCGGTGTAGCGCGAGCAGGAGGGTTCGAACCGGCAGCTGGAGGGCAGCCACGCGAACACGAGCCGGTACAGGTGGATCAAGCCCACCCCGACCGCGACGCCGATCTGGCTCACGACTCCGTCAGACCTCCGAGCACGCCCCCCGAACGGAGGACCCGGTCCAATGCCCCGACCAGTGCGTCCTGGTCGGCCCCGACGATCGCGGGCCGGGCAATGATGAGGACGTCCCAGCCGGGCTGGAACGAGGGCGCCATCACCCTTAGCACCTCGCGGATCCGGCGCCGGGCGCGGTTCCGGACAACGGCTCCTCCGAGCCGCTTGCCGGTCGCGAACCCGAACCGGGTCTGGTCAAGGTCGGTCCGGACGAAGCGCCCGACCAGCAGCGGGTGCGCCCTTGCGACGCCACCTTCCGCGAGCCTGGCGAAGTCGCCCGGGCGGGAGAGCATGACGAGCCGCAGCGAGTTGTGACTGCGACCGCCGGTCAGGCCGAGAGCTTCTCGCGGCCCCGAGCGCGCCGGTGCGCGAGCACGCGTCGCCCGCCCGCCGTCTTCATGCGGGCGCGGAACCCGTGCTCCTTTGCGCGATGGCGCTTCTTGGGCTGAAACGTCGGCTTGCCCATCGGGACTGTCCGTGATCCTCTCCATCAGCCTTGGGACCCGGAAGCTCCGACCCCTAGAGGCACGCAAACGCGCCGAGCGCCTGGAGGCGCGACGGCGCGTGTTCGTCGGGCGGGATGATATGGCGCCGGCGGCAGGTTCGTCAAACGTCACCCCACCTCCCGGTGGCAGCACCAGGTGCCGCGTGGCGGAGCACGCGTTCCGCGCCGTGGACGATCGCCAGCAGGGTCCCCGATGGGCCGCGCCGCGCCCGCCCGGTGGCATCATGCGGGACGTGTGGCGTCCGCGGACCGTGCGTTCGTCCTCCCGGCGGGCCGCTTGCGGCCGAATCCCCATCGTCCTGCACGATACCCCTAGGGAGTATGCCGGAATCACCTTGCGACGCCTCGCCGGGCCGGTGTATGGTTCCCGAGCCCTGAGGCACCGGGACGCCAGCGGGGAGCCTCCCCGGAGGACCCGCAGCACTCCTCGGGACGGCGCCCCGGGGCTCGTCCCGCGGTGTCTCTTCCGGTTGCGCTCGCATTCAAACGCCATCCACCACCGCCCGTCAAGCAGGAACCCGATCGAACGAATGGACGCGAAGCAGGTCTGGCGCGCGGCCCTTGGCGAGCTGCAGGTTTCCCTGTCGCCCGCCAACTTCGAGACGTGGCTGCGCGACACCTACCTCGTGGACGTCGATGATCAGCGGTTCCGGATCGCGGTCCCCAATGGGTTCGCCAAGGACTGGCTCGAGACCCGCTACCGCTCCCTGATCTCGCAGACGCTGGCCCGGGTGGTGGGCTACAGCGTCCAGGTCGAGTTCGTCGTAGCGGGTGCCGGCGAGGCGCAGACACAGGCCGCCGCGGTCGCCGCGCAGCCCGTCCGTGTGGAGCCCACGCGGGTCGGCGCGCCCGAGGGCCCCGCGGGCGGCGCGACCAACCTCAACGTCCGCTACACCTTCTCGAACTTCATCGTGGGGTCCGCCAACCGCCTCGCCCACGCGGCGTCGCTGTCGGTCGCGGAGCGCCCGGGCCACGCCTACAACCCCCTCTTCCTGTACGGCGGCGTCGGCCTCGGCAAGACCCACCTGATGCACGCGATCGGCAACGCGGTCGCGGCGAAGTTCCCGCGCAAGCGGGTCGTCTATGCGACCAGCGAGAAGTTCACCAACGAGTTCATCACCAGCATCCAACAGGGCAGGATCGACGAGTTCCGCACGCGCTACCGCCGGATCGACCTGCTGCTGATCGACGACATCCAGTTCATCGCGGACAAGGAACGGACCCAGGAAGAGTTCTTCCACACGTTCAACGCGATCCACGAGGACGGCAAGCAGATCGTCCTGTCCTCGGACCGGCCGCCGAAGGCCATCCTGACCCTTGAGGAGCGCCTCCGCTCGCGGTTCGAGTGGGGCCTCATCGCGGACCTCACGGCCCCGGATCTCGAGACGCGGATCGCCATCCTCCGCGCCAAGGCCGAGGAGCAGGGTACGCCGATCGCCTCCGACGTCATGGAGTTCATCGCGCGCAAGGTCGTGTCCAACATCCGTGAGCTCGAGGGCGCCCTTAACCGGATCGTCGCCTACGCGTCCATGGGCGCCCAGCCGATCTCCATCGAGCTCGCCCAGGCCGTCCTGTCGAACGTGCTCTACAACCCCAAGAAGCGCCAGATCACCCCGGAGCGGATCGCCAGGGCGGTGTCGGAGTACTACGGGGTGGGCATGGACGCCCTCCAGGGCCAGAAGCGCGAGAAGAGCATCGTCGTGCCGCGCCAGATCGCGATGTACCTGATGCGCGAGGAGACGGATGTCTCGCTCCTGCGGATCGGCGCGGAGCTGGGCGGGCGGGATCACTCCACGGTCCTCCACGCCTGCGGCAAGATCAACCGCGAGATGCAGGTCAACGACGAGATGCGTCGCGAGGTCGCAGCCGTCCGGGAGCTGATCTACTCCGAGTGACCCGGGCTGGGCAGTCCATCGTGGCGGGCGATCTCGGGCGGTTCCTGAGCCTGAAGCGGGAGACGCGCCGGCCGTGGCGGTTGGCCGGCGGGGGCCTGGTGCCGTAGCGCCCCTATCGCCCGCCGCCCGCTGTGGACGGGTGCCCGAAGGGGTGGAGAACCGCCTCGGAACGTGGACGGCGGGCGGCGGATCGGGGATGGGCGCGTTGGCGATTGCGGCCTGCCGGCCGACGCGGTGGACGCCCGGCCGGCGGCGTCCCGTTCCATCCACGCTGGTGCCGCTGGCCCGTCCCCCGGTCCTGCCTGATGATCCACAGATACGCCCGGCCCGCCGACACCGCTGGCCCTCACGAATGAGCGTCACAATCACCCGTATCCACGGCAATATGACGGTGATGACGGAGTGAGAAGATAAGGTGATCACTCCACCAAAGATCCACCCCGCGCGGGAGGTGGTCCGCCCACCGACTTGTCGGCAAACCCGGTGAAGGACCCGACCCGCGGCGCTTCGTCCGCAACTGGAGACAACCCGACGTGAAACTCTCGGTCATGCAGGAGAACCTGGCCCGCGGCCTGTCCGTGGTCTCGCGGGCGGTCTCCAGCCGCAGCACCCTGCCCGTGCTGGCCAATGTCCTGCTCCGCACCGAGGATGCCGGTCTCAAGCTGACCGCGACCAACCTCGAGATCGGGATCACCTACTGGGTGCCGGGCAAGATCGAGACTGACGGCGCCACCACCGTGCCGGCCCGGCTCCTGACCGACCTGGTCTCGAGCCTGCCCGGCTCCGAGAAGGTGGACCTCGAGCTCCAGGGAACGGACACGTTGCACCTCCGCTGTGGCCGCTTCGCGACACACGTGAAGGGCATCGACGCGGACGAGTTCCCCACGATCCAGACCGCCGGCGAGCGCCCCACCACGCGGATCAGCCAGAAGATCCTCAAGAAGGCGCTGGAGGAGACGATCTTCGCGGCGGCCAGCGACGAGGCACGGCCGATCCTGACCGGCGTTCTGGCCCGCTTCGAGGGCAGCCGCCTGACGCTCGCAGCCGCCGACAACTACCGGATCGCCGTCCGGACGATCGACATCCTTGATCCCGTCGAGGCGGTCTCGGTCGTCATCCCGGCCCGCGCCCTGACCGAGCTGAGCCGGATCCTTGCCGACACCGAGGACGCCGTGGAGCTGGTGCTCGCCCAGGCCCGCAACCAGGTGCTGTTCCACGTCGACGGAATCGATCTCGTCTCCCGGCTGATCGACGGCCAGTTCCCGAACTACCAGCAGGTCCTTCCGGCGAGCCACACGAGCCACGCCGAGTTCGACCGCGAGGAGCTCCTGCGGGCGGTCCGCCCCGCGGCACTGATCGCCAGCTCGTCGGCCAACATCGTCAAGCTCGAGGTGGGCGGTGACGGCGCGGCGGTCACGGTCACGGCAACGGCCGAGGTGGGCGACTACACCGGGGACGTGGAAGGCACGGTCGAGGGCGACCCGACCACCATCGCCTTCAATGCCCGCTACCTGGCCGACGTGCTGGGCAACGTGGGTGCCGACCGGTTCTCGCTCGAGCTGAACGGGCCCCTCTCGCCGGGCGTCTTCCGGCCGGTGGGCGACGCGGACTACGTCCACGTCGTGATGCCCGTGCGGACGACCTCCTGACGGACCCGGCGACCGCCCCGATCCAGTCGGAGGAGCGGGACGCCCCGATCCTCCGGGGTCTGTCCGTCCGCGACCTGCGTGCGTACGCAGCGCTCGACACCATGTTCGACACCGGCCCGCAGCTGGTGTGGGGCCCCAACGCGGCCGGCAAGACGAGCCTGCTCGAGGCCATCGTCCTTGTGGCCTGGGGTCGTTCGCACCGGACGAGCACCGACGGCGAGCTCGTGCGCTGGGGCCGCGAGCTGGCCCGCGTGGAGGCGCGGGTGGGTCGGGCCGGGACGCCGCCCGACGAGCGTGACGCCCTCGAGGTCGCGCTCGTGAAGACCGCGGGCGGAAGCGTTCGCAAGCGGATCCGCGTGAACGGGGTCGCGCGCCGGTCCGCCGCACTCACGGGCGTGCTCCGGACCGTGCTGTTCGCCCCCGAGGAGATGCTGCTCGTCGCGGGCTCCCCGTCGCTGCGCAGGGAGGCCCTCGACCGCGTGGCCGGCCAGCGCTCGCCGGCCTACGGCCGGGACCTCGCGGCCTACGGGCGGGCCCTCCAGCAGCGCAACGGTCTGCTCCGGCTCATCCGCGAGGAGCAGGCGACGCGCGCCGAGCTGCGCTTCTGGGACGCTGCCCTGCTCGAGGCCGGCACGGCCGTGCGGGAGGAGCGCCACCGGCTGCTCGCCGAGATGGCTGGCCCTCTCGCCGCCGCCCACGCCGAGATCGCCCCCGACGAAGCCGCCACGGGGAGCCTCGCGCTCGTGTACTCGACCAATGCGCCGCAGCACGCGGGCGAGTCCGTCCGTGACGCCCTGGGCCGACGCCTCGCGGAGACGGCCGACAAGGAGGTGTGGAACGGCTCGACGCTCATCGGTCCCCACCGCGACGACATCGTGTTCGAGATGGGCGGTCGGGCGCTCGCGTCGTTCGCGTCCCGCGGTCAGCAGCGGACGGCGATCCTGGCCTTCAAGCTGGCGGAGGTCGACCTGCTCACGGCGTTGGACGGCCGCCCGCCGCTGCTCCTGCTCGACGACGTCTTCTCGGAGCTGGACCCGGAGCGGCGGGCCCACCTGGTGAGGCGGATCGCCGCGCTGCCGCAGGCGTTCGTGACCACGACCACGCTCGAGGACCTGGACCCCGGCCTGCGCTCGGTCGGGACGGCCTGGGCGGTCACGACGGCCGAGGACGGGGCCGCGCACCTGGAGCGGAGCGGACGATGACGCCGGGTCGCGATCGCGGGGCGGACCCCGAGGCCCCCGGCAGGCGCCGGCGGCCCGACCGCATCGGCGACCTCCTGCCCGAGGCGGCCCGCCAGCTCGGACTCGAGGACGAGCTGCGGCTCGCGCGCGCGATCGCGACGTGGGACGCCCTCGTGGCCGAGCACGTGCCGCCCGCCGCGGGTGCGTGCCGGCTCGTTCGGTTGGAGCCCGGGGCCATCGTCGTGGCGGTGGACGAGCCGATCGTGGCGGCCGAGCTGCGGATGCGGGCGGTGGAGCTCCTCGCTGCCTTCGCAGCCGCGCCGGGAGGCGCAAGCGTACGGTTCCTGCGGCTGGCGGGCGAGCCAGGGCGCGACTCCCGGGGACCACGACCGCCGCGCGTATAATCTGCTCCCGCTGTCGAGGGGGAGCGTCACGAGTTGCCCCCGCGCGCGTCGCTCAACCCATGAGGCTCGCTTCTTGCCCGCCCGTCTCCAGCTGAAGCTCGGCGCCGTCACCGATCAGGACCGGCTACCCGACTCGCCCGACACGATCGTGGTGGTCGAGCCGTCGGTGGGATCCGTCGGGCGCACCAAGGGCAACCTGTACCTGCTCGTGACCAGCACCATCCCGGGCAATCGGGCGCGCGAGGCGACCCGGATGGTCGCGGACACGATCAGGAACGAGTACTACTACGACGAGTCGGCCGGCATCCGGCAGTGCCTGACCAAGGTCCTGGGTGTCGCCAACAAGCGCCTCGCGCACCAGCGCGACAAGTACGGCCTGGCGCAGGCTGTCGACGGCGCGGGCCCGATCGGGGTGGCGGTGGCGGTCGTCCGCGGCCGCGAGCTCTACGTCGCGACCGTCGGCCCGGCCGAGGCCTACCTCATCCGCCAGGCCCGCCTCTCCACCCTGCCCGACCCGAACCGGGAGCGCGGGCTCCCCGCCGAGGGCCTGGAGCCCGAGGTCTGGCGTGGGGAGCTCCAGGTGGGCGACTCGCTGAGCCTCGTCTCGGCCAACGTGATGGGCAGGATCGGGTCGGACGCTCTCAAGGACGCTCTCGTCACGCTCCACCCGCAGTCGGCGATCGAGCACCTCCACGCGCGCTTCGTGGCCGCGGACGGCAAGGGGTCGGACGGCGCGTTCGCCTTCGAGGCCAGCGAGGTGGGGGCCACCTACAAGGCCCGGTCGCTCGTGCCGGTCCGCCCGGCCGAGCCTCTCGCCGGCGCACCGGACAAGGGCCCCATCCCGCTGGCCGACTCAGCCGTTGGCGCCGCGGCCGCCATGGGCGTCGGGGCCGCCAGGGCCCGTGACGCGGCCGGCAGCGGCTTCGGGCGCTTCGTCTGGTCGATCCAGGACATGCTGCCGCACCGCAGGCCCGGAACGCGCAAGGTCACGGCCGCGACGAGCCGCATGGAGACCCAGCGACGCGCGGCCGTCGCCGTCCTCGCGTTCATCGCCGTGGCCGGAGGGCTCGTCCTGGGCGTGTACGCCGTCGCGGGACAGCAATCGCCCACCGAGCCACTCCGGAGCCTTTCCGTGGCCCAGCGGGCCTTCCAGGAGGCGGAGGAGGCCGCTGCGAGCGTGTCCGGACCCGGCGTGGACCTGATCGCCGACGATCCGTCCAAGGCGCTCGAGCTCCTGACCGCGGCCTACGGCAAGCTGGACGAGGCCCAGGCCGCCGGCTATCCAGCCGTCGAGGTCAGCGCGCTGCGCGCCGAGGTCAGCGAGGGCCTCGACCGCCTCTACGGCGTCGTCCCGGTCCGCTCCAGCACCGCCTTCACCTTCCCGTCCGACACGCCCGTGCTGCTCGAGGGCCTGGTCCGCGGGAACGACGGCGCCCCGTACGTGCTCGACAGCGCCGGCAAGACCGTCTGGCGCATCGACCTCGCCAAGCAGACCGCCTCCCCTGTCGCCGCGTCCGGACAGAAGGCATCGGGCGCCAGGGTCGCGGACCCCAAGGTCATCACGACGGGCGGTCCCGACGTCGTGTTCCTGGACACGAAGAACAACCTGTGGCGCTGGCGACCGCTGCCCAACAAGGGCAAGGGGACGCTCGCGAAGATCAACGTCGAGGACTCGGCCACCTGGGGCGATGACATCGAGGTGATGTCGACGTTCGTGGCCAACTTCGATGCCGCGCTCTACAAGCTCTACGTCGTCGATCCTTCCGAGCAGAACATCATGGTCGTCTCACCCTCGAGCGACGGATCGGGCTACCAGGGGAAGCCGACGCGCCGACTCCCGACCGACCGCCCGGTGGACGGCATCACCGACCTGCTCCTCGACGGCGACATCTTCGTGGCCGAGAACGGCGCGGTCTCGCGCGTGATCCCGGCATCGGGCTGGAGCGTCTCGGAGCCCGAGGACACGCAGGTCCGGCCCAACCCGAGCTACGTGCTCCTCTCGTCGCCGGACCTGCCCGACGGCTCGTCGAGCAAGCGCGCCGGCCTGCTGTACGCCTTCGACCGCACCAACCACCGGATCGTCGCCTTCAACAAGGCCGACGGGAAGTACGTGGCGCAGTACCAGCTGGCCGACGGCGACCAGGGCTGGCGCGACCTGCGGGACATGGTCGTGCTGCCCGGAGCAGACGAAGAGGCACCGGCCACGGCCTGGTGGATCTCCAGCAACGGACTCCACAGCGCCGTGCTGACGCCCGCCGAGGGCCCCGCCGCCACGCCGACGCCCGCCCCGACCGCCACGGCCAGCCCGACACCCAAGCCCACGAAGACGCCCAGGCCCAAGAAGACGCCCAAGCCGTGACGCGCCCGGGCGCCTGACCCACCGAGGTGCTGCCGCTCCGCGACGCACGGCCCCCTCGCCGGACCCCGGTGGTGACGGCGGCGATCCTGGCCATGTGCTGCATCGCCTTCGGGTGGGAGCTGGTGCTGCTCGCCCAGGGCGGCGACGCGGCACTCGCCCGGTTCTTCGAGCGACGCGGGCTGGTGCCGGCGGATCTCGTGGCCGCGCTCCAGGCGGGCGACTACCTGTCGGGACCGACGCTGGACCTGTTCACCCACGTCTTCCTGCACGGGAGCTGGCTGCACCTGATGGGCAACATGCTGTTCCTCTGGATCTTCGCGGTGAACGTGGAGGACCGGCTGGGGCGCCCGGTGTTCGTCGCCTTCTTCCTGGTCGGGGGGATTGCGGCCGCCGCCGGGCACGTGCTCGTGGAGCCGACGAGCGAGATCCCGATGATCGGTGCGTCGGGCGCGATCTCGGCGGTGCTGGGCGCGTACCTGGTGCTGTTTCCCGGGGCCCGCATCCAGTCCCTGGTGTTCCTGGTCTTCTTCTACGAGCTGATCGCCGTGCCCGCGATCATCGTGCTCGGCTTCTGGTTCGTGCTGCAGCTGATGGACGGGCTTGTCTCGCTGGGGCCTGCCGCGGGAACGGATGTCGGAATCGCGTTCTGGGCGCACATCGGCGGGTTCCTGGCCGGCGCGGCCATGGCGATCCCATTGCGCTACCGCCGGGGCGCAGGCGCGCCGGATCCGGCGCCCGGTCGCGCGGCTGAGCCCGCGCCCATCTCGAGACCCGACGCTGGCCCTCCGCCCCCGCCACCCCCGTCGCCTGCTCTCCGCTGACGGGCGCCCTGCCCCGAGCCTCGCCACCGCCTCGAACCCCGAGGCGGTCCATGCGTGGGATAATCCCGCCATGGCGGCCGACCGCGCACCCGAACTCGAGATGATCGTCGAGAGCGTCCGCGTCCACATGCGAACGGGCCGCCACGTGCTCCTGCTCAAGGAGGTTGGCGCCGGCCGCATCCTTCCCGTGTGGATTGGCCCCTGGGAGGCCCAGGCCATCGCGATGCGCCTGCAGGGGGTCTCCGCGGAGCGGCCCCTGACCCACGACCTCTTCGTCGCCACCCTGGCCTCGCTCGGCGTGCGCATCGACCGCGTCGTCATCGCGTCGCTCGCCGACGAGACGTTCCATGCCCGACTGGAACTGGTCGCGGCGGACAGCCGTCAGGACGTGGACGCCCGGCCCTCGGACGCGATCGCGCTCGCGGTGCGGCTCGAGTGCCCGATCTACGCGTCGGCGCAGGTGCTGGACCAGGCCGCGGCGCTGCCCGACGACGAGGGCGACGACGACGAGGGCGACGAAGGGTCGGTCGCTCGCGAGGAGGCCCGGGATGCACGCAGGAGCCGGCTTGCGGCGGGCTCGCTCGAGGCGACGGGAGAGCTTCTCGACCCCATGAAGCTCGACATCTTCCGCGAGTTCGTCAACAGTCTCGAGCCGGATGGCGGCGATCCCCGCGGCGGCGGGGCCAGCTCGTCCGGCTAGCCGCCCAGGATCGGACTGCCCCGGCGCCGGGCCCGGTCCGCGTTCGCCCAGAGGCGCAGCCGCAGCATCCAGAAGTCCTTCACGGCCCGCCCGATGACCGACGGTCGGGCACCCGTCGGCGAGCCGGCGGTGCGCGCGTAGTGGGGGACGCCGACCTCGACGACCGAGCGGCCCTGCTCCGCGATCTTGACCAGGAGCTCCGCGGAGAAGAAGGCCCCGCCGGACTCGACCCGGACGCCCTCGAGCGCCTCGCGGCGGAACAGCTTGCAGGCGCAGTCCACGTCGCGCACCCGCAGGCCGTAGAAGATCCGGTTGGCCAGCTTGTACGTCCGCGCATACACGATCCGGATGATCGGGTCGGCCCGCTTGATCCGGTACCCGACGACCACATCCGGGCGGTCGGCGGCGGCGAGGCGCTCGGTCAGGCGGGCGATGTCCGCGACCCGGAACTGGCGGTCGCCGTCGGTGAAGGCGAGGAGCTCGTAGCGCGAGGCCTCGAAGCCGGAGCGCAGCGCACCGCCGTAGCCGCGGTTGACGTCGTGGTGGACGGCCCGCACGACGCCCGGGTGCTCGGCGGCGAGGCGGTCCGCGATCTCGCGGGTGCGATCCCTCGATCCGTCGTTGACGGCGATGATCTCGAAGGTCTCGGCGATGGAGGGCAGCGTCTCGAGGGCCTCCTGGACCAGCCCCTCGAGATTCGCCTCCTCGTTGTGGGCCGGGAAGAAGTACGACAGGCGCGCGACCCGATGGGGCGCGGCGGCCGTGCCGGGGGCTGCTGCGGGGGCGGTCATGGCTGGGTCTCCAGGGTTCCCGTGACGCGGTAGACGCCCGTCGGCCGGCCGACGGGTTCCAGGACATAGCGTAGGGCCAGTGCCTCGAGGTCTGCGGTGGTGGCCCGGATGACGTAGACGGGCCGGATGCCGAGATAGTGGTCGATCACGTCCTCGACGCTGCCCAGGCTCTCGTTCACGATGTCGCTGTCGTCCACGACCAGCAGGTCCGGTCGGCGGCCCTCGACGAGGGTGCCGTACCAGAGGGGCGTGGAGTACGACCACCACGAGACCACGACGGCATCCCGGGCCAGGCCGCCCATGGCATCGTCGAGCCAGGTTGCCATGGCCGTGTCCCCGGAGCGGTCTGCGGCCCGCCACCGTTCCTCCAGCCCGAGGCCGGTTGGGACCAGCAGGGCCAGCGCCATGGCCAGGGCGACCGACGTGCGGACCCCGAGACGGCCGGTGCCGGATGGACGCCGTGCTCGGGCGAGGACGGCCTCGACGATCGTGCCGGCCGCGATCGCGAGCCACGACCAGGCGAACAGCGCCGGGCCCAGGTAGTAGCGGCCGATGCTGGCATTCACGTAGGACGCAGCGAACACGGAGGTGACCGCGACGGCGACGCCCGACAGCAGTGCGTAGCGCGGGAGGCGCAGGGCGGTCACGACGAACGCGGGCGGCACGAGCCAGGCGAGGATGCCCAGTTCTGACGCGGCGAACCGGGCGAGGGCCGCCGCCCTGGCCGGCAGGTCCGCGAGCCCCTGGATGTCCCCCTGGAACTGGCGGGCCAGCACGATGTCCCAGAAGCCGCTCCAGGTCTCGGGATGCCCGTAGACCAGGGGCGCCGGGAACGGCCCCGCACGGAGCGGCAGCTCCAGGTACAGCAGCCCCGCAATCCCGAAGCAGGCCGCCAGGGCGGCGGCGACCAGGCGGGGCCGGCGCACGACCTCCGGGTCCACCGCGAGGACGTACAGCCCCACGGCGGGGATCAGCAGGATCGCCAGGCCGTGGTTGGCCAGCGCCACGCCGAACAGGGCGGCGGCCAGGACGATCCCACGGTCCGCGCGGCGCGCCGCCGCCGGATCGCCCGGTGTCGCGTTCCGCCTGGCCACCAGGCCGTCCCAGCGCACGAGGGCGATGACGAGGAGGGCGACGAGGAGCAGGTGCAGGGCGTGAGCGTCGGCGGCAGCCGAGATCCCCCAGGCGATGGGCGTGAGCGCCAGGCCCACGGCACCCGCCACCGCCAGCGGCAGGGGCACGCCGAGCCGGCGCAGCAGGTGGACGGTGACCCCCGCCGCACCCGCAACGAGCAACGCGGACAGCACGTTCATGCGGAAGGCCTCGTCGCCCAGCGGCTGCAGGACGACGGACGCCAGCCAGCCCACGAGGACGTAAGCCGGGAAGCCCGTGGGGTGCATCGTGCCCATGAGCGGCAGCACGGTCTGGGCCTCGGCCGTGTCCCAGGCGAAGACCCCGGGCAGGAGCGTGGACCAGTAGACCAGCAGGGCTGCCCCTGCGACGAGCAGCCCTGCGAGGAGGGTCTCGACCGGCGCGCTCAGCCGTCCGCCCGGCGGGCTACCAGCCAAGGAGCTGGCCCCAGGTCACGCCCCACAGGTTGATCAGCCCGCCCGCCACCAGCAGCACGATTGCGATCAGCCGAGGACGCCCATCGGTGGGTCGCGCGGCTCCCAGCGCAACCATCGGCAGGAGGAAGGGCAGGAAGTCGAGCGAGAACCGGTAACCCCACTGCACCCAGCCCTGCGAGAAGTGGCTGAGGTTGAAGACGGCGATCAGGCCGACCGCGACCGCGGTGCCGATACCCAGGCGGGTCCGCCCACGCCGGCGGAAGGCAAAGAGCGCGAGGAGCAGCGCCGGGGCGGAGAGGAGGATGCTGGTCCCGAGATCGACGGGGATCACGAGGGGACAGTCGATGTCGAACAGCGAGCGCTGCGCTCCGGGATCGGTGCACAGCGGGACGTCCTCGGCGATGCCCAGCGTGTTCGGCAACTTGTCCGGGGACACCTCGGGCAGTGCCCCGAGCATGATCTGGAGGTTCTGTGGCACGTAGCGCGGATCCTCCACCGACCAGGCGGGGTTGTAGCCCAGCGTCGGATACCCCTCGGCCTCCAGCCGGTACTGGTAGTCGTAGCCCGGGTGCAGGAGCGAGCCCGTCGTCAGAAACGTGTAGCCGAGCAGGACCACCACGGGCAGGAACCCGCCCACGGCGGCCGAGGCCAGGCGCCGCCCGCGCGTCCCGCCGCCGCCCACCATGACGAAGAACGGCGCGGCGAAGATCAGCGGCAGCCGGGCGGTGACCGCGAGGCCGAGCAGGAACCCGACGAGCACCTGGGAGCGGTCGAGGGGCCACACGGAGCGACGCACGCGGCCCGCTACCGAGTCCGTCGGATCGTTGTCCTCGGGGACAGCCTCGTCCCAGGGGCGCTCGTCGGCGGCCGTCGGATCCCGGCGCAGGGCGATCCCCACGGCGATGAGCGCGATATCGGCGGCCACGAGGTGGGCGAGGTACCAGGTGCTGCCCACGGCCGACGCCCACCACCAGACGGTGCCGGTGGCGAAGATCCCTGTCGTGAGCGCCCGGACGGACGCGCGCAGCCGCAGCCCGCCCAGCATCCACCAGGCCAGACCGACGCCCAGGCCCCCGAGGCCGATGGCGATCGCCTCCTGGTCGGCAGCAAGCCCCCAGGCCGCGACGAACGGCAGCAGCAGGATCGCCGGCAGGGGGGGGAACGGGAGCAGGACGCGCCCGTCCGGTGTCCCGTCCGGGAGTGTCAGTGGGTACACGTCCTGCAGGTACCAGTTCTCGGGCAGGTCGTCGCCCGCGAGCACCGGGTGCGGGAACCAGACGCGCCCCTGGAGGTAGGCGTCGGCCTGCCAGACGAAATGGTTGTATAGGTTGTAGTGCTCGGGGTTCGAGACCCAGTACAGGGCGAAGGCGGCCAGCACGAAGCCCAGCCCGATGAGCCAGCTCACCGGGTTGTGGATGGCAGGAGTGACCCCGGGGGTCCTCTCGGGCCCCTCGGCTATACTCGGCGGCACCTTCACCTTGCGTAGGAGGCTCCCCGTGACCGCTCTGGGTTCGGGTATGCCCGACCGGGAGTCAACGACGGACGACGCCCCCCGGCGAGGCATCGGCCTGCAGATCGCGACGATCATGGCGATCGGCCTGATCTTCAGGCTGATTCTGGCATACGGCATCGATGGACTCCGCGGCTCCGGGTTTGGAGCAGACCTCGGGCTGTTCAACTACTGGGCCGACACCCTCGCCCAGCACGGCCCGTGGGGCTTCTACGCCAACGCCTCGTACGCCGACTACACGCCCGGCTACCTCTACGCCCTGTGGCCCATCGGGGCCCTGCGCGAGGTCCTCGGCGCCGCGGGCCTGGCCACGGACATCACCGACAGCCTGATCAAGCTGCCGGCGATCATCACGGACGTCCTGCTCGGCTACCTCGTGGCGTCCATGGCGCTGGAGCTGGGTGTGACCCGGCGCCGCGCGCTGATCGCCGCCGCGGTCGTCATCTTCAACCCGATCACCTGGTTCGACTCGGTGATCTGGGGCCAGGTGGACAGCTTCGGGACGCTGTTCCTGCTCCTCGGCGTGCGCGAGCTGTGGCGGGGCCGCCATGAGCGTGCCGCCGTCCTCGCGGTGGTCGCCGCCCTCATCAAGCCCCAGCTGGCGATCCTGGTGCCGATCGTGGCCGTCGTCGTGATCCGGCGGGCGCTGTGGCCGAAGGGCGGCTACGGCGACGAGGGCGAGCCGGCCAGGCGCGGGTTCTCCTTCGAGTTCCGGGACATCGGGTGGCTGCGCATCCTGACCACCGGCGCGGCGGGGTTCCTGACCACCGTCGCGCTGTCGGCGCCGTTCGGGCTCACGGTCGTCGGGGTCTCATCGACCGCCCCCTTCCTCGACAGCTCGCTCCTCCGGCTCGTGTTCAGCACGGCCGCGACCTACCCCTACCTGTCGGTGAACGCCTACAACTGGTGGGCCCTGTTCCCGGTCGACGGCCAGAGCGTGGCCACCGCCGGTGGGGCGCTCTGGATGCCGGACTCGCCGGTGCCGGACGCGGCGGCCTGGGGCGCGGTTGGCCCGGTCCCGGCCGCGCTGGTGGGCGCGGCGCTGCTCCTGGGCACGGCCGCGGTCGTCGCCTGGGTGGTGGCGCGCCATCCGGACCGCCTGACGATCCTGGTCGGCGTCAGCGTGCTCGCCCTGGCCTTCTTCGCCGCCCCGACGCGCGTCCACGAGCGTTACCTGTTCCCATTCTTCGGCCTGGCGGCCATCCTGTTCGCCTTCTCGATGCGCTGGCGGGTCGCCTACGTCGTGGCCGGGATCGCGACGTTCCTGAACATGTACGTGGTCCTCGTCGCGCTCTACCCGGACAACCCCGGGGTCTCGGACTGGCTGGGGATCGGCGGGGCGATCCGATCGCCGTTCGGCGTGACGACGGTGGCCCTGCTCCACTCGGCGGCGTTCATCTGGGGCGTCCTCCAGCTGCGTCCGGGCGCGCGCCGGGCGCTTGCCGCCCAGCTGGAGCGCGGCCGGGTCGAGGATGAGTCCCTCGCGCCAGGGCCGGAGACGCGTCAGCTGCTCGCGACCGATCCCGGCATTTCCGCTGCGGGTGCCGCGGGTGCCGCGCTGGGCGAGGGCGCCGCGGGGGAGGTCGTCCCTGCCGATGGCCCGGATGCCGCCCCCGCCGCAGGCGGCCAACCAGTGCGCGCGGCACCCGTTGCCGCAACCCGCCTCGTGCCCGCGTGGTACGACCGACCGTCCTGGACGGAGATGGGACCGATCGCGTGGCTGCGCGCCCGCGTGGGTGAGACGCCCTTCCGCCCCGACCGATCTGCGAGCCTCGACCGCGAGCCACGAGGGCGCCTGGACAGGCTGGACCTGTTCCTCCTCATCGTGTTCGTGGTCGGTGCATTGGTCCTGCGCACGTACCGGCTGGGCGAACCCGCGCGGATGCACTTCGACGAGGTCTATCACGCGCGCACCGCCACGGAGTTCCTCCAGTCCTGGCGCTACGACATCTCGCACGACATCTACGAGTGGACCCACCCACACCTCGCCAAGTACGCGATGGCCGCCGGGATCGTCGCCTTCGCGGGCCACGACGTGGCGTCTGCGAGCGACCTGGGCGTGCCCGTGCGGGACGCCGCGATCGAGCCGCGCCGCGAGGAGCCGTCCGGCTCTGGCGACCGTGCGGGTGATCGCGTCTGGGTGGCGACCGGCTCGGAGCTCGTCGCCTTCGACACCACCACCCGGGGCGTCGTTGCGCGCTGGGCTCTGCCGGGCGCGAGCGCGGTCACCTTCGACGAGACCGGACTGCAGGCGCTGGTCGGGACGGACGCGGGCGACCTGTATGCCATCGACGCCACCGCGCTCGACGCCGACCCCGGGGCCGACCCGGAGAACCCCGAGATCACGCCGTTCCCGGTGACCACGGTCGGGGCACCCGTGACCCGGCTTGCCGCCTACCGCGATGGCTCCCACGCGGCGGTCATCCTGGCGGACGGCACCGTGGTGGTCGTGGACCTGGACGCGGCGGAGGTCGTCGGCACGGCGGTCCTTGCGGGCGCCAGGGACCTGGCGGCCGTGGACGACGTGACCGCCCTCCTCGTCCTGCCCGCGGCCGTGGAGGACCCGGAGGCGGCGGCCGCGAAGCTGGCCGAGATCCTGGGCGGCGACCAGGCGACATACCTCGCCGATCTCAGGATGGCCGACGAGGAGACCGTCAGGCTCGACGTCGTCACGACGACCGAGGAGCGCACGGCTCTCAAGGTCGCCATGGATGCGGGCGAGCTCGCGGGCGTGGAGTTCCAGCCGGTCTCCACGATGGCCGTTGCGGACGGCGCTGGCGTCACGTTCGTCGACGTCGCCGCCGCGACGACCGCGACGGTGGAGCTCGAGGGCGGCGCCGCCGGCCTGGCCCAGGTCAGCGGCGTCGACGACGGGACGCAGCTGTACGTCACGTCGACGGACGACACGACCGGCGACCCCGAGATCACCGTGATCTCGATCACCGGCGACCGCGCGGAGAACGGGCCCGAGGTCCGCGAGGACTTCCCGCTGCCAGGGAGCGGCACGCGGGTCATCTACGACGCCGCGGCGGAGCTCGTGTACGTGCTGGGGACGACGCCCGACGATGCCGGGACGACCGCGTACGTCATCGAGCCGCATGGGAAGAGCGTCTTCGCGGACCACCGGCTGCCGTTCGCGCCGACGGCGATGGTCCTGGATCACAACAAGGACTTCCCTTCCACAAGCCATGGCTCGCTGCTCCCATTCGAGGCCGGCGGCAAGGCCGTCTCGCTCGACGTCGGGTCGTACGCCTTTGCGTGGCGGCTGCCGGGCGTGATCATGGGCGCGCTCACGGTGGCGGTCCTGTTCCTGCTGGCGCGGGTCCTCTTCCGCCGCCGTACGGTCGGCGTGCTGGTCGGGCTGTTCGCGCTCCTGGACGGAATGCTCTTCGTCCAGAGCAGGATCGCGATGAACGACGTGTACACGGCCTTCTTCATCCTGGCCGCCTACCTGCTGTTCGCGTGGCTGTGGCTGGAACCCGAACGCGTCAAGCGCTCGTTCTGGGTCGTGATGCCCGCCATGGGCGTCCTCCTGGGCCTGGCACTCGCATCCAAGTGGGTCGCCGCCTACGCGATCGGCGCGCTGGGGATCCTCGTGCTCATCCGCTCGGCCCTCGGCCGGATCCTGCTCATCGTCGGCATGATCGGGATCACCGGCGTCCTCGGCTGGATGGGCCTCGCCGTGCCCGTGGACAGCGGTGGGGCCGGGAACCTGCCGTTCATCCTGATCATGATCGGCCTCACCCTGGCGACGGTCGTGCTGACGGTCTACCGCCCGGTCGCCTGGTCGGACGACGAGATGCGCTTCGCCGTCGCCGCACCGGCCGCGGCGGGGATCCTCATCGCTCTCACCGGGATGGCCATGGGCAGGGCGGAGGAGAACATCGTCCTGGGCCCGGTCCAGTTCAGCGCGGTCCAGGCAGGCTTCGCGCTCGTGCTGGTCGGCCTGCTGGCGTACGCCGCGTTCAACGTGGGTGGGAGGCTCGGGGTTGGCCCCATGAAGCCGGCTCCCGACCCCGACGCCGTCGGGGGTCCGCCGCCGGCCTCGCCCGCTCCCGAAGGCTGGGTTCGCCTTGGCTGGGGTCTCGGCCTGCCGGCCGCGTGGCTGGCGGCGTGCCTGCTCGTGATCCCGCTGGCGGTCTACGTCCTCACGTATGTGCCGTGGGCCCTGATCGAGAACCACCGGATCGTCGACGGCTGGCCCGCCGGCAACACGGGCGAGACGCTCGTCGAGCTCACCAGGCGGATGTACGAGTACCACAACAACCTGACCGCGGCACATGCCGCCAGCTCGCCGTGGTGGGCCTGGCCGCTCAACCTCAAGCCCGTGTGGTTCTACCAGGGCTCCTACGCCTACTCCACCTCGGCCGCCATCTACGACGCGGGCAACACGGTGATCTGGTGGCTGGGTATCCCGGCGATGGCGTTCGTGGCGTTCCAGGCCTACCGGCGCCGAAGTCTCGCCCTGGCACTGATCCTGATCGCGTTCCTGGCCCAGTGGGTCTCGTGGGCCCGCATCGACCGAGCGGCCTTCCAGTACCACTACTACACGAGCCTGCCGTTCGTGATCATGGCCCTCGGCTACTTCGTCGCGGAGATCTGGCACGGGGCCTCGCGGCGGACGTGGCTCCTGGTCCGGGCGTCGGCGGCCGTGGCAATCATGGGCCCGGTGATCCTGTGGCTGCTGCGCTACCCGCTGTGTGCGCTCGCGGGGGTGGAGTCGGTCAATGCCGGCTCGCAGGCCTGCAACGGGAACCCGGGCAACCTGGTCGTGACCCCGGCGACCGCCGCCATGGTGGTCGTGTCGGTGATCACCGTGCTGGCGCTGGTGTGGATGCTGATCGCTCTCGGGCGACCGCGACCCAGCAGTCGGCCGATGACCATCCATGACCTCCTGCCGCTCGTCCTGACCGCTGCCGCGGGAGGCGCCGCACTGGCCGTCTCGCGCCTCCTCCCGGACGGCGATCCGCTGTTCACCATCAACGGAGTCGTCCCCGAGATCATCGCGCTCATCGTGGCCGTCCCCCTGGGTCTCATGGCGATCCAGGTCCTGACGGCGCGCGACGCGCGCAGGTTCGTGGCCGGGCTGCTCGCGGTGACGGCGGCGTGGTTCGTGATCCTCTACCCGAACATCTCGGCGCTCGCGATGCCGTCCACGATCGTCAACGCCTACCAGGGGCTGCTGCCCACCTACCTCTACGCGTTCCAGTTCAGCGTGGACACGATCGACCGCGCCAAGGCGATCTCGTTCGCGGACCCCAAGTTCGCGATCCTGATGGTGTTCCTGGTCGTGGCCAGCGGCGTCGTGGCCTACTCCGCATGGGCATGGCGCCAGGCGGCCGCTCCGGGCACCGGGGAGGATGGGGAGGGCGACGGTCCCGCGGGTCCCATCGACGCCGCCTGTCCCAGTGGGGAGGCCGGTCCCGGTTGAGCAGGCCTCGAGGACGGAGCCTCAGCCCGCGCCCGAAGCGGCCCGTGGTGACGGCGGGATCGGCGCGCTGAAGTGGGCAGGCAGGGCGCCCGTGGCGGCGAGCCGGCGGATCACGAAGCCGTAGTACTCGTCCACCTTGGCGGTCACGCGCGGCCAGCTGAACTCCTCGGCGCGCACGAGGCCCGACGCCGCCATGGACGCCGCCAACTCGCGGTCCCGGAGGAGGCGGCCCAGGGCCGCCGCGAGCTCCTTGTGATCCTTGGGCGGGACGAGGAGTGCCTCACGCCCACGCCGGACCACGCCCTTGTAGCCGTGGATGTCGGAGGCGACAATGGGCGCTCCCGCCGCCATCGCCTCGAGCAGGACGATCCCGAACGACTCCCGTCCCGTGGCCGGCGAGCAGAAGACGTCGGCGGTCCGGAACAACTGGTTCCGTTCGTCGTCCGAGACGCGGCCGAGGAACTCGACGCCCTGCAATCGCCGCGTGGCCACGTAGCGCCGCGCCTCGCGCTCCTGCGGCCCTCCGCCCACGAGAAGCAGCCGGCAGTCGTAGCCGGTCCGGCGCAGGATCCGGTAGGCCTTGAGCAGGTCCAGCACACCCTTGCGGGGTTCGAACCGGCCCACGAACAGGATGTTCCGGGTGCCGTCCTGCCACCGTGTCAGCGGCACGGCGCCCCGGAAGCGCGTCATGTCCACGCCGTTGGGGATCACCTTGTAGTCACCCGGGAAGTAGCGGTCGATGAAGTGGCGCGCCGCCGCCGACACCGCGATCCGCCCATGCAGCCGGTCCGCGTACCCGCGCAGCGCCCGGGCCCCGAACTCGTAGGCCGGCGACCAGCCACCGTACGCATGGAAGGTGCCGATGTTGACGCTCTGGCTCTGGTTGAGGAGCACCAGCGACAGGAACGGCACGAACGGCTCGTGGAAGTGGAGGACGTCGAACCGCTCCCGCTCCAGCAGATCGTGCGCCTGGGACACGTAGCGCGGCGAGAGCGTGATCGTCCCCACGGATCCATTGGCCGGCATCGAGAAGCCCTTGCCCAGGCGGATGACGTCCCCCTCGGATGAACGCTGGAGGCCGTGCGACGAGGTCAGGATCCGGACCTCGTGGCCGCGCAGGCGGAGGTTCTCGTAGAGGAACCGGACGTGCTGGGTGACGCCGCCCGGCAGCGGGTAGACGTACGGCGAGACCAGGCCGATCTTCACGCTCCGTCACCCTCGGGTCCCATGGACGGATCGTAGCGCGGCGGACGCAGGGTGCCGCCGGGGTATCCGAGATCCCGGCCCGTCCCATCGCGGCGCACCTGGCCGCCGATCGTTGCCCGCCACCCGCGCGCGTACTTGCGCAGCTGTCGCCCGTACACCCCCACCTGGTCGAACGAGCCGTGGAAGCCGCCATGGTGCGCCGTCAGACCCGACGCGAGGGCCCGGCGGTAGTCCTCCGGCGTCCGGCCCGGGAACGTGGTCCAGCAGGCGCCGATCGCCGAGGTGGCATGCGCGTCACTGTTGCCGGCATGCGGCAGACGATGCTCGTCCGCGAAGCGCACCACCGCATCGTGGCGGTACTTGCCCAGCGCCGTGGGATTGAGGGTCTCGATGGTGTCCGGGCGGACGGCCGGGTCGTCGCTGGCCAGCAGGCGCCGCAGCACGGAGCCCTGGGCGCACATCGGGAAGGGCACGAGCGGGTGGGCGGCGATGGCGATCCCGCCCTGGTCGTGGACGGCCTCGATGGACCACGCGAGCGCCTTGAGCGAGGGGATCGGCCGCTCGAGGAACAGGCCGAGCAGGTGGCCGCCGCGCGTGCTGATCTCCTCGCCCACGACGACGTGGGTGCGCAGGCCGCGGTCCTCGGCCATGTGCCTCGCGGCGACTGCCGCGTCGATCCGCTCGTGGTCGGCGATGGCGATGACGTCCAGAAAGCCCTGCGCCTCCACGTGGTCCAGGATCTCCGGAACCGACGACGTGCCGTCCGACGCGAGCGTGTGGATGTGCATGTCGGCGCGGCCCAGCCGGACGAGGGGCTCGTGGGTCAAGGGGCGGTCTCCGACCGGTCGGAGGCTGGCGGCGCGTGGCCCGTCTCGCCGACGGACCCGTGGCCGGACCCGCCCTCGGCCCCGCTGCCGGACCCGACGACGAGGTCTGGCCAGATCGGGTGGAACGCTGCCCACCACTGCTCGGGCGCATCGGCCAGGATGGTCTCGTAGGCTGCGGCGATGGCGGCGGTGAGCGCGACCATGCGCTCACGGCGGGTGCCCTCGACCGGCAACGGGACGGCGATCACCTTGCCCGCGTAGCGCCCTCCGCTGATCCGCCGCGCGGCGGCCGCGTAGACCGGCGTGCCGGTCTCGATTGCCAGCAGCGCTGGGCCGGGCGACATCGGTGCCGGGCTGCCGAAGAAGGGCACCGGGATCCCGGAGCCCGAGATGTCGCGGTCGTTGACCATGCCGACGGATTCGCCCCGGCGCAGGGCGGCGAGGAGAGTCCGTCGCGCGTTCCGAACCGGGACGATGGTGACCCCGACCCGGCCCCGCGTGGTCTCGAACCAGCGCTGGATCGCGGGATCGGCCACCGTCTCCATAGGACCGCTGACTCGATGGCCGACGAGATGGGCGACCACGATTGCCGGCAACTCGATGCCCCCGAAGTGCATGCCCACCACCACCACCGGCCGGCCGGTCTGCAGCGCCTCGCGGACGGTGTCGGGCGTCTCGACGACGACCCGGTCCAGGGCCTGCTGGAGGTCCACGCCGCCGATCCGCGCGACCTCGAGGTAGTAGCGGACGGTGTGGCGGAAGCAGCGTCGGACCAGCAGCTCGAGTGCGTCCGGGTCGGTGGCGGCACGGCGCGCGAGGCGACTGCCGCGCCCCTGCGCACCCAGTCCCTCGCACACACGGCGCAGGTTGGCGCGTGCCTGGGCGGCCCGACCGGGCGCGAGCCGGTACCAGAGTTCACCAATGCTCTCGGCCGCGGCGACAAGGGGCGCCTCGGGGAGGGCAGCCACGATCCGGGTGGCGGCCAGGAGCAGCGTTCCACGCAGCGTCCTCGAGCCTGCGGCCGGGGCGGCCTGCTTCCCGCTGCCGGTCACGACGCGCCGGCTCCGTCCGGGCTCGCCGGGCCAGGGGCCGGCAGCCGCGATGGACCCGGATCCGGGCGTCCGGCCATCATCTCCCGGGCCCTGGCCTCCAGGTCCACGGCCTCGGCCGGGTCCGTGGGCCACACTGGCTTGAAGCTGTACCACTGGGTGGGCGCGGAGCCGACGATGGTCTCGAGGGCCGCGGCGATGCGCTGCGTGGCCCGCTGCAGCTCCGCCGGGTCCGACGAGTCGACGGTGAAGCTCCCGGGCGCCTCGATGCGGAACTTGCCGCCCTTCGTCCGCCGGATCGCCATCGGCGCGATTATCGCGCCCGTCTTGGCGGCCAGCGTGGCGGGTCCGGCGGGGAGCGCGGTCCAGGACCCGAACAGCTTCACGGGGATCCCGTCGCTGCGATAGCCCCAGTCCACCAGCAGGGCCACGATCTCCTTCCGGCGCAGGACGGTGAACAGCTCGCGCAGGTTGCGCCACGGGATGATGTGGACACCCCAGGACTCACGCTGCTGGCGAAGGATCTCGAAGATCTCGGGGAAGGAGGAGTCGTCCGCGACGACGTTGGCGGGGAGACCGCGGCTGGCGATGGCGGCGGCGACCGCCTCGTTGTTGCCGACGTGCCCGGCAATCACGATCATCGCGCGACCCGAGTCCTCCCAGTAGCCGACGATCCTGTCGACGCCATCGCCCTCGATGCCGTCGGCCAGCTCCTCCATGGGCCTGCTCGGGAGCCGCATGAGCTCCACCATGTAGCGGGCGTACTCCCGGTAGGCACGCAGTGCCATCCGCATGACCCTCGGGTCGGACGGCGGCAGGCCCAGCACGTGCCCGAAGTTGATGTTGGACGACCGGCGCTTGGCCGGCCAGGCGAGATACGAGAGCTGCGACGCGCCGCCGATCACGCCGCGCGAGATCGCGGGCGGCACGAGCGCAAGGACGGCGGACCCCGACCGATAGCCGATGACCGCCGCCTTCTCGACAAAGCGCGGGGGCGTGGCCTCGAGGCGCCGGTGGGGCGCCTCGAGCTGCCGCTTGGATTGGGTCACTTGGTGGCGGGAGCCTTCGTCCTCGCTGCGGTCGCGAGCGCCTTGGCGTCCTTCCTGGACACCTCGGTCCCCGTGAGCGTCTCGTTGTCCTCGCCCCGGATGAAGGCTTCGACCCGCTCGCGCGCCACGTCGTCGTGAAGCTGGAGCGGCGGGCTCTTCATGAAGTAGGACGAGGGTGCGACAAGGGTACCCTTCAGGCCGCGATCAAGCCCGATCTTGAGGCACCGGACGGCATCGATGATGACGCCCGCGCTGTTGGGGCTGTCCCAGACCTCGAGCTTGAGCTCGGCCTTCAGCGGAACGTCTCCGAACGTGGTGCCCTCCATGACGATGTAGCAGTACTTGCGGTCCTTGAGCCACGGGACGTAGTCCGACGGGCCGACGTGGACGTCGCCGGGCGCCATCTCGTAGTCCAGCATGGACGTCACCGCGTTGGTCTTGGAGATCTTCTTCGACTCCAGCCGCTCGCGTTCGAGCATGTTCATGAAGTCCGTGTTGCCGCCGAAGTTGAGCTGGTACGTCCGGTCCAGGCGGACGCCGCGGTCCATGAACAGGCGGGTCAGCACGCGGTGGGAGATCGTCGCGCCGACCTGGCTCTTGATGTCGTCGCCGATGATCGGCAGGCCCTTCTCGGCGAAGCGGCGCTGCCAGTATGGCTCACGGCCGATGAACACCGGGATGGCGTTGACAAAGCCCACGCCGGCCGCGAGGGCCTGCTCCGCGTACCACTTCGTGGCCTCCTCGCTACCCACGGGCAGGTACGAGACCATGACGTCGACCTGGCGATCCCGCAGGATGCCCACGATGTCGGCCGTTGGGCCGGGTGCCTTCTCGATCACCTGGGACAGGTACTTGCCCAGCCCGTCGTGGGTCATGCCACGGTCCACGGTCACGCCCATGTGGGGCACGTCCATGAACTTGATCGTGTTGTTCTGGCCCGAGAAGATCGCCTCGGAGACGTCCTTGCCGACCTTCTCCCTGTCGATGTCGAACGCGGCCACGAACTCCACGTCGCGGATGTGGTAGTCGCCCAGCTTCACGTGCATCAGCCCGGGGATGGAGTCGGTGGGCTTTGCGTTCTCGTAGTAGTAGCGGCCCTGGATGAGGCTGCTTGCGCAGTTGCCGACGCCGACGACGGCGACGCGCACCGTGCGGTCCGCCTTGGCGGGCGCGGTCTCGTTCTTGGTCACTGGGTACTCCATGGGTCGACCGCTACTCGGCGAGGGATGCCTGCCGGAGCGTGACGAGGATGCGCTGGACGGTGGTGATCGCGGCGAGCACCGTGATCAGGCCGAGGGTGAACCCGAGAATCCCGATGTTCACGCCCGCGAGGCAGACGCCGATGGTGAGGATCACGAGACGGACCTCGCGCGGGGCGAGGCCAACGGCGGCCATCCCGGAGCCGGGGGCGAACCCCAGGCTCTCGGCACGGGCGCGGGTGTAGCTGACCATGAACGCACAGGCCATGGCCGCGGCGGACAGGATCACACCGAGGTCGAAGCCGGCGAACAGACAGCCGGCGGCGAGCCCGACGTAGACGACGCCTTCACCCCACCGGTCGAAGGTGGAGTCCATGAAGGCACCGGCCTTGCTGGTCTTCCCGGTAGCTCGGGCGACCATGCCGTCGAACATGTCGAAGATGCCGCCGAAGATGATCAGCAGTCCGGCAGGGAGCCAGGCCTGCAGGCCGGCCACCACGGCAGCCACGACGGCGATGCCGAAGCCGATGACGGTGATCGCGTTGGGGGAGAGCCCGAGGCGGACGAAGAGCCGGCCCACGGGCTCCGCGAGGCCGCGGACCTTCGCCCGCAGTTCGGGGGAGACGAACGACCCGCTCACGAGACCGATCCGTTCCGGGTCAGGGCTGTCCCCAGCCCGAGGGCCCTGGCCTGGCGGTTGGCGAACATCGCGAATGCCTCCGGTTCGATGGTGTGGATGGTCTCCCGGCCGTTCCGCTGCGCGGAGACCAGCCCGACCTCGCGCAGCTTGGAGAGATGCCAGGAGACAAGAGGCTGGGAGAGCCCGACGCGGTCGATGAGCTCGGTGACCGTGGCGGGACCCTCCGCCAGCACGCGGCAGATTCGCAGCCGGTTGACGTCCGCCAGCACCTTGTGGAAGCGGCGCAGCTCGCGGAGGTCGTCTGGCTGGTCGACGGCCGCTGCGAGGGTGCTCCGGATCCGCGCGGGGGAGGGGGACATGCGCCGGTGGGACCTGCGATGGCGGTTGACGTCCCGACGTATCAACGCCGGTTTATATCAACGGGCGTTGATGCTATGGACCGGTGGGTCGCTTGTCAACTCGGGTCTCCCGCCGTGGGCGAGTGCATGGCGGACCCCGATCTCATCCGTTCGTGGATCGCGGAGCTGGGGCGTGTTCGCGGTTCGAGCAGCGGGTGGGGCGCCTGCCCGGACGGACCGGGTCATCGCAGGTGAGGTCAGGAACCTCGTACCCAAAGGGAAACCGCGTCGGTTCCCTATGACACGGTGACAATCTGACCTAGAAGGCGTTGAATAGTAGGCGAGGTGGATACCTCAGTAGCCGCAAGACTACGAATCGCAACCTGGAACGTCCCATGCTCTACGACATCGCAATCAGCTCCATCGTCACCCTCATCGCCATCGCCCCGATGGCCTTCGCCGCCTGGTATGACGGCAAGCTGGAGATCCAGCCGGACTCCCAGCCCGAGGGCTGATCGCCGGACCGCAACCAGCCCCGCGGGGCCTTCGGGCTCGCGCCCCGTACACTCGCAGGGTGGACCGGCTCTCGCGGCGCGACTCGCTCATCCTCCTCGCCATTCTCGGGACCGGGGTCTTCCTCGCCGGCCTCGAGCTGATGATCACGGCGGTGGCCCTGCCGGCCATCGTCGCGGACCTCGCGGACTGGACCCGCCTGCGCGAGGCGTCCTGGATCATCAACGGCTACCTCCTGGTCTACGTGGTCACGATGCCCGTGGCCGGCCGGCTGGCGGACCTCTATGGCGCCAGGCGCCTCTTCCTCTGGGCTCTCGTGATCTTCACGCTGGGCTCGTTCCTCGCCGGTGCCGCACCCTCGCTCGAGCTCCTCATCGTCGCGCGCCTCGTGCAGGCCGTGGGTGGTGGTGCGCTCGTGCCGGTGGCAACCTCCGCGGCGTCCCACCTGTTCACGGGCGCATCCCGTCCCCGCGCGCTGGGTGTCGTTGGTGCCCTCACGTTCCTGGGCATGGCCGCGGGCCCCGTCCTCGGGGCGGCGATCCTGGGCGCCCTGCACCCTGAGGCCGCGCTCTCGCGCATGGGGTTCGAGCCCCAGTCGGCTGCCGCCGGGCTGCTTGCCCCGGCCTGGCGATGGGTGTTCTACGTGAACGTGCCCGTCGGCCTCGCGGCACTGGTCGTGGCCTGGGCTGCGAGCAGCGGCTGGGAGACCCCGCGGCGCGAGGGCCGGGTGGACCTGGTTGGGGCGGTCCTGTTCTCAGCGTTCCTGGTAGGTGCCCTGGGTGCCCTCACGCTCCTGGGGTCGCAGGCGAGTCCGGACGGCGGCGTGGACCCGGCCACGATCTCGCTCGTCCTGGTGGTCGTGGCGGTGATCGCCGGCCCCGCGACGATCGTGCGCGGTCTCCGTGTCCCCGACCCGTTCCTGGACCCGCGGCTGTTCCGGTCTGCGTCGTTCTCCTCGGCGGCGCTCGTCTCGCTGCTCACGGGGTACGGCTTCGCCACCGCGATCGTAGGCGCCGCGGTGTTCGTGGACCGGGTGCTGTACGGCGGACCCGACGAGCAGCGGCTGGCGCTGGGTGCGCTGGCGGGAGCGACGGCCGTGGGAGCACTGCTGTCGGGGTTCGCTGTGCGGATCCTGTCGCTCAAGCTGGTGACGGTCGTCGGGCTGGGCGCCAGCATCGTCGGGCTGTGGCAGATGGCGGGTTGGACACCCGCCACCACCGTCGAGAGCGCTGCCCTCTCGCTCGGGTTGTTCGGGTTCGGCTTCGGGCTCACGGTCACGCCCCGGTCAACGGCAGCCGTCGAGGCGGTGGCCGTGCACGCGTACGGCGCGGCCTCGTCCACGGTGACGGTCGCCCGCATGATCGGCATGGCCGTGGGCCTCGCGATCCTGACGGCATACGGCTCCACCACCATCGACCGCCTGTACGACCAGGTGTACGCGTCGGCGGATGCGTACCTGCGCTACATCCCCGAGACCCTGCGCGACCGCCCGCTGCGGGACGGGCTGGTCGTGGAGGCGCTGGAGCAGTGGGCCGCCGGCGAGGCCGCGCGGATCATGGTCGGGATCTTCATGGTCGCAGCCCTCGTCACGGCCGCGGCGATCCCGCCGTCGCTCCTGCTGGGCCGGCGGCGGCGTATGCTCGGCGCGGCCGGGCGTGAGCCGGTCCCGAGCGGAGCAACGGAGCCCGATGGAGCCACTGACCACGACCCTGCGCGAGCCTGACGCCGACTGGCCGCGGATCCGGGGCGTCGCCTGGTCGCCTGCAGGCACCCGGGTCATCGCGAGTCGCGACGACGTGGCCGCCTGCCTGGCCGACCCCGAGGCGCTCCTGTGGGTGGACGTCACCGCCCCATCCCATATCCAGGTCAATGAGGTCGCGGACCTGCTCGCGCTCCATCCGCTGATCGCGGAGGACATCGCAGAGCGCAACCAGCGTGCCAAGGTGGAGGAGATCGAGGGGGCCATCCACATCGTGATCTTCGCAATCGCCTACGAGGGCGAGATCACGGAGGTGGAGATCGACATGGTGCTCAACCACCGGTCCCTGCTCACGGTCCACGAACCGGGCTGGGATCCGTTCACCCTCCCCCAGCTTCGCGGCGACCCGGCGAACGTGCTTCGCCGCGGCCCCGACTTCCTGCTCTACGCCCTCACGGACGGCATCGTGGACGACTACTTCCCGGTGCTGGACGCCATCGAGGACGAGATCGACGCCCTCCAGGACGACGTCATCGAGAAGCCCACCAAGTGGACCCTGGAGCGGCTGTTCGCGCTCAAGCGCCAGCTCATCGGCCTGCGGCGGGCGATGTCGCCCGCCCGCGAGATCTTCAACCAGCTGACCAACCGGGACCTCGACCTCGTCAAGCCGGAGCACATCATCTACTTCCGCGATGTCTACGACCACCTGATCCGCGTCACGGACGAGCTGGACAACGACCGCGAGCTCGTTGCCGGCACGCTC
The DNA here is from genome assembly GCA_963754485.1 of uncultured Chloroflexia bacterium. Lineage (GTDB taxonomy): Bacteria > Chloroflexota > Limnocylindria > Limnocylindrales > CSP1-4 > CAIXZV01. The sequence continues at coordinate 243,974 of CAVWFY010000008.1, forward strand.
GAGGTCTACCTCTCGACGATCAACAACAATCTCTCGACGATCATGAAGCGCCTCACCGGCGTCACCGTGATCCTCGCGGGCATCGGGGCGGTGGGCGGGCTCTTCGGCATGAGCGAGGCCGGTCCGGCGCTCGCCGGTGGTGAGGCGGGCGGGTTCTGGACGGTCGTCGCGTTCGTGGTCGCGGGGGCGGTGGCGACGGCCGTCTTCCTGCGGCGGATCGACTGGATCTAGCGCAGATCGGGTCCGCGCGCCCGCGCGCCATCGCTCAGCCGCACTTCACCGGCCTGGGCTTGCGAAGGGCGTCCTCGCGGTCGGCATCCGCGACCGAGATCGGCACGGCCCGCAGCTGCGTCTTGCCGCGCGTGCCCTTGGGTCCCTCGGACGTCTGAAGCCAGAGCTCCTCGCCGGTGGCGGACAGCGGGCCATCGAGGTCCGTCGCGTGCAGCCGGTACTCGCGAATCTCGTACAGGTGGACCTTGAGGTCGCTGGTGTAGACCTGGACCATCATCCCGAGCATCTTCTTGGCCTGCTTCTTCTGGATCGCGAGCTCGTAGATCGGGCCGAACATCCCGTCACGGGCATGGCCGTACAGGTACGTCGCCCTTCCCTCGCCCGGCTGGCCGAAGGCGTCCTTGTCCTCCGCGTCGTCGGTGTGCAGGTACATGGCGACGTTGCAGAACGGATAGCCGTCGTTGCCCTTCATCACCGGGAGATCGATCTCGAGCGCGGGGACGACAACCCGCGTGGCGAAGGCCCGATCGGCCTTCGGCGTCGGATCCGGGACGATCGATGCGGGTGGCGTGCCTGCTGGCGAGGCGCTGGGCGAGACTGGCCCCGACGGGCTGCTGGCCGGCAGGGACGGCGACGGGCTGACAACCGCCTCGGGAGGGTCCAGCGTTTCGACGACCGCGGGCTCGACGGGCGCACCCCCCGCGACGGTCGGGTCGGCGTAGGAGAGGAGGCCGCCGGTGATCAGCACCACCCCGGCCGCGGTCAGCAGCGCGGGGACGAGGCGTGTCCCGATGGCGGAGAGGGCGGAGATCATGGCCGGCGAATCCTAGTCGAGCGTTGCAAACCCTGCTCCTATCCGTTCGTGCTGGTACGCTCGAACGGATGGGCGGGAAGACGGTCATTGCGCTGGGTCTCATGGCCGGCCTCGTGGTCGGCGGGCTGATCGTGGGCGGTGTCATCGCGCTGGTGCCCAGCCCCGCGGCTGCCACGCCGGCGCCCGCAGCCTCGACCGTGCCCGCGCGGCGACGCCCGCGCCCGCAGCCTCGACCACGCCGCCCGAGTCACCCGTCGTGCCGACGCCGATACCGGCTGCCTCGACCATGCCGCCCGCGGCCGAGTCCCAGGCGGCCCCGAGCCAGGCCGAGGCATTCGGTATCGGGGAACCCGCCCCGCCGCTCATCCTGCCGCTGGCCGGCGGCGGCACCGTCGACCTCGCCGACTACCGGGGCAAGCCCGTGTGGGTCAACTTCATGGCCACCTGGTGCCCGTCCTGCGTGGACGAGTTGCCGGCCATGGCCGGCTTCGGGGCGCGCTACGAGGACACGGGCCTCGTGATCCTCCCGGTCGACGTGCGCGAGGACGAGGCGGCGGTGGCAGCCTTCTACAAGGATCTTGGGCTCGCGTTGCCGGTTGGTCTCGACAGCGACGGCAAGGCCTCGGCCGAGTGGGCTGCGATCGCGCTGCCGGTCCACTTCTGGATCGACGAAGAGGGGATCGTGCGGGACGGGGCACTGGGCGGCATCGGCCCCGACATCATGGCCCGGGGGCTGCAGACGATCCTGCCGGGGGTCACGGTCACACCCTAGCGGCCCGACGCCGGATCACGGCGCTCGATCCCGTCCCGGCCAGACCGGGCTCCGTACGCTAGATCGCGGCCGCTGCCACCCCGACGATCTCGAGCAGGAGGTTCGGGAACACACCCAGGATGATCGTGAGGAACGTGCTGACCGCGAGGCCAGCCCACAGGAGGCGTCCGTGGCGCAGCCGCGGGAGCTCCCCGGCCGGGTCACGCATGAACATGTAGACCACGACGCGCAGGTAGTAGAAGGCCGCGACCGCGGCGTTGAGGACGGTCAGGATCGCGAGCGCCGTCAGCGGGCCGCCGACCTCGACCGCCGCCGAGATCACGAGGAACTTGCCGAAGAAGCCCACGGTCGGCGGGATACCGGTCAGGCTGAGCAGGAACAGCGTCAGCAGCCAGGCCATCGCCGGCTCGCGGCGAACCAGCCCCGCGAAGGTGGACAGGTTGCTGGTGACGCCCGTCCGCCGCTGGAGCGCGGCGACCACGGCGAACGCGCCCAGGTTCATGAACGCGTACGCGGCGCCGTAGAACAGCAGGGCCTCCATACCAGCGACATTCCCGGCGCCGTAGGCGGCGAACCCGACCAGCATGTAGCCGGTGTGCGCGATGGACGAGTACGCGAGCATCCGCTTCACGTTGTCCTGCTGGAGCGCGACCAGGTTGCCGAGCGTCATCGTGAGGGCCGCCAGGGCCATGAACACGATGTTCCAGTCGATCGCGAGGTCCGCGAGGCCCTCGGCGAACAGCCGGATGATCAGCGCGAACGCCCCGATCTTGGGGCCGACGGAGAGGTATCCCGTGACCGGGGTCGGGGAGCCCTGGTACGCGTCCGGCGTCCAGTAGTGGAACGGCACCGCGGCGATCTTGAAGGCGACGCCCGTGGTCATGAACGCGAGGGCCAGGCCGAGGCCCGGCGACATCGGGATAGCCCCGCCGGCCACCTGACCCATGAAGCCCGCGACTTCGGAGATGTTCGTGGTTCCGGTGATGCCCCAGACGAACGCGAGGCCGAACAGGAAGATCGCGCTCGAGAACGACCCGAGCAGGAAGTACTTGATCGCACCCTCGGTGCTGTACCCGTCGGTCTTGTGGTAGCCGGCCAGGACGTAGCCCGGCAGCACCATGAGCTCGAGCCCCAGGAACAGGACCAGCAGGTCCCCTGCGGCGGCCAGGAGCATCGCGCCCGACATCGCAAACACGAGCAGGGCGGCGAACTCCGGCACCGGCAGCCCCCGCTCCTCGAGGTAGTCCGGGGCGAAGGCCATCGTGAGCGCGATGATCGAGACGAACAGCAGGTCGAGGAACGTGGTCAGCGGGTCCACGTCGTAGGCGCCGCCGAAGGCCTCGAACGTGCTCTGACCGGTGATCAGCACCAGGACGGCGATCAGCGCCAGGCCCATGAACGTCGTGATCAGGGCCGGGGCCTTGCGACCCGGGAAGATGAAGTCGACCGTGAGAATCGCGAGGGCGACCAGGATGGCGGCGATGAACGGCGCCAACACGGTGGCGTCCTGGAAGGTCACGGGTGTCCTCCTACCGCCACAGGCCGAGGGCGACGGGTGCGGCCTGCGAGACGGCGGCGAGCGCGTTGTCGACGGAGCCGGCGATCAGGTCGAGAATCAGGCCCGGCCACAGGCCGAAGACCACGACGAGGACCCCGAGCGGCACCAGCGTCAGTGCTTCGACGGGGCGCATGTCGGTCAGGTGGCTTCCCAGGCCCTTCAGGAAGTCCGAGAGCTCGCCGAACAGCACTCGCTGGAGCATCCAGAGCAGGTAGCCGGCGGCGAGGATCATCACGAACGTTGCGACTGCCGCCGCAGCCGGGTTGGCCGCGAACGTGCCCACCAGGGTCAGGAACTCGCCCACGAAGCCGGACAGGCCCGGCAGGCCCACCGAGGCGAAGACGAAGAACCCGAATGCCGCCGCGTAGACCGGGACCGCGCTGCCCAGGCCGCCCATCTTGGCGATGGTGCGGTCATGGGTGCGCTCGTAGATCACGCCTACGAGGAGGAACAGGGCGCCGGTGATGAGGCCGTGGTTGACCATCTGCAGGATCGCGCCCTGCATGCCCTGCTCCTGGAACACGAAGATACCGAGGGTCACGAAGCCCATGTGCGAGACGGACGAGTACGCGACCAGCTTCTTGAGGTCGGGCTGGACGAGCGCAACGATGGCGCCGTAGATGATCGCGATCAGGCTCAGGACGATGATCAGCGGGGCCCAGGCCTGCGCCGCCTCGGGAAAGAACGGCAGGGCGAACCGGATGAACCCGTAGCCGCCCAGCTTGAGCAGCACGCCGGCCAGGATGACCGAGCCGGCCGTCGGCGCCTCGACGTGCGCGTCGGGCAGCCAGGTATGGAACGGGAACATCGGGACCTTGATCGCGAACGCCAGGAAGAACGCACCGAAGGCGATCAGCCCGAAGGTGCCGCCGAACGCGCCCGTCGCCGCGTAGTCGGCCAGCGCCTGCACGTCGAAGGCGCCCTCCCAGCTGCCGCCGTGCCCGCTCTGGTAGGTGTACGCGGTCGCCAGGATCGCGACCAGCATCAGCAGTGAGCCGACCAGCGTGTAGAGGACGAACTTGATCGTGGCGTAGATGCGGTTCTTGCCGCCCCAGATCCCGATGATCAGGTACATCGGCACGAGGACCAGCTCCCAGAAGATGTAGAACAGGAACAGGTCCATCGCCACGAATACGCCGATCATGCCGACTTCCAGGACGAGGAAGGAGATCATGTACTCCTTGACCCGGTACTGGATCGGCCCGAACGAGGCCAGGATGCTGATCCAGGTCAGCGTCGTCGTCAGGACGACGAGCACGATCGAGAGCCCGTCCACGCCCACGGCATAGTTGATCCCGAAGGTCGGGATCCAGGCCAGCGACTCCGTGAACTGGAAGGCGGGGTCGCTGGCGACGAAGCCCGCCAGCATGACCAGCGAGACGACCCAGGCCGCCAGCGCGAAGCCCAGCGCCAGGTAGCGCGCCATGTTCGGGCGGCCCGTGGGCGTGAAGGCGATGACGAGCGCACCGAGGGCCGGCAGGAACGTGACGAGGGTGACCATCGGGAGGTCGTTGAGCCAGGTCATCGCGGCTGCCCCACGATCAGCAGGAACGAGCCGGCCATCACGAGCAGGCCGATCGCGATGCCCAGCGCGTAGTTCTGCACCCGCCCGGTCTGGATCTTCCGCAGCCCCCCGCCGGCGTCCTTGACGACGGTCCCAATGCCATTGACGGTGCCGTCCACGATCCTGGTGTCGAACCACCAGAGCGCGGCGGCGACCCGTCCGCCGATGCGGATGAACAGCAGGTCGTTGAGCTCGTCGAACCACCACTTGTTGAGCGAGGCGCGGTACAGGAACCTCGTCGCGCCGTTGGCGTTCACGAGCGCGTCGATGCGCTCCTGCTTGACGCGGCGCTTGCCCACGCCGAACAGGTAGATGCCGGCGACCAGGCCGAGCGTGGCGACGAACACGCTGGACAGGATCAGGTAGCCGTCGATGCCGAACAGCTGGTAGGTCGCGGCCTCGCCGTGCTGGTAGAGCTCCGACTCGATGAACACCGGCTCGAGCCAGTGCTTGATCGTCGAGGCCCCGAGCGGCAGCCCGAGGGCGATGCCCAGGAACGCCGACGGGATGGCGAGCAGGATCAGCGGCAGGGTCATCGTCCACGGAGACTCGTGGACGTGCGGCTCCACGTGCGGGTCGACGCGCGACTCGCCGTAGAACGTCTTGCCCATCAGGCGCCACATGTAGAAGGCGGTCATCCCCGCCACGACGACACCGATGCCCCAGACCCAGTAGTCGCCGAACTTGAAGGCCTCGCCCAGGATCTCGTCCTTGGAGAAGAAGCCCGCGAACAGTGGGATGCCGGAGATCGCCAGGGTGCCGATGAGCATCGTGACGTGGGTGATGGGGATCTTCCGCCACAGGCCGCCCATCCGGTTCATGTCCTGCTCGCCGTCCACCGCGTGGATCACGGAGCCTGAACCGAGGAACAGCAGGCCCTTGAAGAAGCCGTGGGCCATGAGGTGGAAGATGGCGGCCACCCAGGCGCCGATGCCGAGGGCCGCGAACATGTAGCCCAGCTGCGAGAGCGTCGAGTAGGCGAGGACGCGCTTGATGTCCGTCTGGGTCAGCGCGATCGACGCGGCGAGGATGGCCGTGAAGATGCCGATGGCCGCGACCACGACCATCGCCTCCTGCGCGTGGGCGAACAGCGGGTTGGCGCGGGCCACGAGGTACACGCCGGCGTTGACCATGGTGGCCGCGTGAATGAGGGCGGACACCGGTGTCGGGCCCTCCATCGCGTCCGGCAGCCAGACGTGGAGCGGGAACTGGGCGCTCTTGCCCATCGCGCCGGCGAAGACCAGCAGCGCGACCACGACGATCGGGATCACGTTCGTGGCATCCGGCGCGATCAGCTTCTCGAGGGAGTCGGCGATGTTGAGCGTCCCGGTGTTGACGAAGATCGCCATGATCCCGAGCGCGAACCCGACGTCGCCGACCCGGTTGACGATGAACGCCTTCTTGGCGGCCAGCGCCGCGGACCGCTTCTGGTACCAGAACCCGATCAGGCTGTACGACGACAGGCCCACCAGCTCCCAGCCGGCGAACACGAGCAGCCAGTTGTCCGCCAGGACCAGGACCAGCATCGAGAACATGAACAGGTTGAGGTAGGCGAAGAAGCGCCACGTGGCGTTGTCGTGCGCCATGTAGCCGACCGAGTACAGGTGCACGAGCATGCCGATCGTCGTGACGACGATCAGGAGGCAGGCGGTCAGGGCGTCCACGTGGAAGCCCATGTCGACCACGAAGTCGCCGGCGGGGATCCAGGTCCACAGGGTGATGTCCAGGCCGTGCTCGCCGAAGGGCTCGGCGTGCGTCAGAGCCGGGATCACCACGGCCATCGCGATGATCCACACCGCGACCACGGTCGCCAGCGGGACGATCTCGGCGGCCGTGCGCCCGAAGCGCATTTGCAGGCGGCGCCCGAACAGGGCCGTGAAGGCGAAGCCCAGGATGGGCAGGAGTGGGATCAGCGGGATCAGGATCCCGTAGATGCCGGGATCCGCGGCCACGCCGACGGGCTCGGCCTCGACCGCCGCGAAGATCAGGCTCGGGAGGACGTGCATTTCGATCGCCGCCTACTGCCGCATCGCGTCGTACTCGTCGACGAGTGGCGTCTTCTTGTTGCGGAAGATCGCGATCACGATCGCGAGGCCCACCGTGGCCTCCGCCGCCGCGGCTGCGATGACGATCAGCGCGATGGCGGACGCGTCCACGGTCAGCTTGAGCGTGAAGGCCCCGAACGCGATGATCGCGAGGTTGACGGCGTTGAGCATCAGCTCGATGGACATGAGCATGCTGATCGCGTTGCGCCGGGCCAGGAAGCCGAAGGCGCCGATCGCGAACAGGAGGCAGGCGAGGACGAGGTAGGCGTCCAGGCTCTGCGAGATGCCGTCGAAGCCGGAGAGCATCAGTCGGTGCTCCCCGTCTCGCGCTTGGCGAGGAAGACCCCGCCGATCACCGCCGCCAGGAGCAGCACGCTCACGATCTCGAAGGGCAGCGTGTAGTCCGTGAACAGCGTCTGGGCCAGGTCGTTCGCGTTGGTCGCGATGCGCCTGCCGGTCTCACCCCAGTCGGTCGAGGCCACGACGACCGCCATCAGGAGGGCCAGCACCGCCGCGGCGATGGCGGCCGGGAAAGCCTGCGTCTGGAACACCAGGGACGCTGGTCCAGCCTTGGTCTGGGTCAGCATGATGGCGAACAGGACGAGCACGCTGATGGCGCCGATGTAGACCAGCACCTGCGCGGCGGCGACCACCGTCGCGCCCGCGAACACGTACAGGCCCGCGAGCGCCGCGAAGCAGATGATCATCGCCAGGCCGCAGCGGATGATGTCCTTCATCACCACGACCAGCAGGGCCGACCCGACCATGATGGCGGCGAAGGTCATGAACAGCAGGTCATCCCACCCGAACCCAAGCAGCGGGATCGTCTCCGGCAGCGTCACGCGGTCCTCTCAGCGTTCCTGGGCGTGGGCGGACCCGTTCGCGGACCCGTGGTGGTGTCCGTTCCCGGTTCCGTTTCCGTTCCCGTTCCCGGTCGCGAGCGAGGCGGGGAGGACGGGGAGCAGCCGGGCCTCGTCGAGGATGCGTCCCTCGGCCCGTGCACGCTCCGCCCAGTCGCGCTCGCGGCGGATGTAGCTCATCTCCGTCTCGCGCTCGACCGCGGCCAGCGCGAGGAGGTCGATCATCGGCTCTTCGCGGGACGTGTGGCTGAGCTCGAACTGGTCGCTGTCGCGGACGGCGTCGTACGGGCAGGCGTCGACGCAGATGCCGCACAGGATGCAGCGGCTCTCGTCGACCTCGTACTTCTGCAGGACCCGCGGCTTGGGCATCAGCGCGCCGGTGGGGCACGTCTCGGCACAGCGTCCACAGGACACGCAGGGCGTGTCGTTGAGGCTCATGTCCAGCGGCGTCGTCACGAGGGTGTCGAAGCCGATGCGCATGAAGTCGTAGCAGGCGGCGCCCACGACCTCGGCGCACACGTTGGCGCACCGGCCGCAGTCGATGCAGCGGGCCGGCTCGCGCAGGATGAACGCGTGGCTGTCGTCGCGGACGTAGTCGTGGTTGACGCCCGTGAACCGGTTCTCGGTGACGGACCGGTAGCCGGCGCCCTGGTGGAAGTTCTTCTCCAGGGTCTTGAGCGTCGTGCCGTACTCGATGCCCAGGCGGCGCAGGTCGCAGAACCCGATGGCCTCACAGGTGCACTGGAGGCAGCGGGTGGACTCGGCCACGGCCTCGTCGCGGGAGTACGGGATCTCGTACTCGAGGTAGCTGGCGTTGCGGGCCTCGGCCTCGAGCGCCTTGAGGCGGTAGCGCGGCTCCTTGATCTCGCCCGTGAACGGCACGATCGAGAGGAACTCCGGCTGCGGCTCGGCGAGCGTCTGGCGGGTCCGGATGGCGGCGAGGTCGTTGCCCCGCAGGTAGGCGTCCACCGCGTAGGCGGCGCGACGGCCCTCGGCGATGGCCTGGACCACGGTCGCGGCGCCGATCCGGACGTCGCCGCTGGCGAACACGCCCGGGCGCCCGGTCTCGAAGGTGACGGCGTCGGCCTGGAGGCGCCGGTTGCGGGTGGCCGAGAGACCCTCGTTGCCGGGACCGAACCAACGCAGGTCAGGACCCTGGCCGATGGCGAGCAGGACGCGGTCGCAGGGGATGATGAACTCGGTGCCCGCGGCCGGCTCCGGGCGGCGACGACCGGACGCATCGGGCTCGCCCAGCTGCATCCGGATGAACTCGATGCCCGTCGTGGTGCCGTTCTCGTCCTTGATCACGCGCGTCGGGCCGGCCTGGAAGATGGTGGTGACACCCTCCTCGATGGCCTCGTGGACCTCGCTGGACGCGGGCATGTCCTTCATGTCGCGGCGGTAGACGAGCGTCACCTCGCCGGCGCCCTGGCGGACCGAGGTGCGGACGCAGTCCATCGCGGTGAAGCCGCCGCCCACGACCACGACCCGGGTGCCGACGTGACCCGGGTAGGGCAGGCCGAGCGTGGCCGTGCGCAGGTACTCCAGCCCGTCGATGACGCCGTCGGCATCCTCGTCCGGGATGCCCAGCTTGTTGGTGTCGTAGCAGCCGATGGCGATGACGACGCTGTCGAACCCCTGGTTCTGGAGGTCGTCGAGCGTGAAGTCCCGGCCCAGCTCCATGTTGCAGCGCATCTTCCCGCCCAGGCGGGTGACGGACTCGTACTCGGCCTCGAGGACCTCCACCTTGGGCAGGCGGTACTGCGGGATGCCGTAGCGGAGCATGCCGCCGGGCGCCGGGTCGCGCTCGAAGATCGTCACGTCGTGGCCGGAGAGCAGCAGGTAGAAGGCCGCGCTCATGCCGGCCGGCCCGGACCCGATGACCGCCGCGCGCCGGCCCGACGGGGCCTGCTTCTCGAACGGCAGCGGCGGGTCGATGCCCTCGTCGAGCATCGCCTTGATCACCTGGTCGCCGGCGTAGCGATGGCTGTCGCGGATCGCGATCGCCTCGTCCACCTCGTCGCGCCGGCAGTGCTCCTCGCACGGGGCGGGGCACACGCGACCGAGCACGCTGGGGAACGGGATCGTGCGCTTGAAGATGCGCACCGACTCGCGCCACTCGGCCTCCGCGTTCGCCTTGAGGAAGCCGGGGATGTCGATGTGGCTGGGGCACTTGTTCTGGCACGGCGGCAGGCAGTACGCGTTGTGGTCGCTGAAGATCAGCTCGAGGTTGGTCTTGCGGATCCGGCGCAGCTCGTCGGTCTGGGTGCGGACCACCATGTCCGCCTCGGCCGCGCGGGAGCAGGAGATGGGAGGCTGGTCCTCGCCCTCGACCTCGACCACGCACATCCGGCAGGCGCCGAAGCCCGGCAGCTTGGGCTCGTAGCACAGCGTCGGGATCTCGATGTCGTTGTCGCGACAGACCTCGAGGATCGTCTGGCCCTCGAAGCCCTCCACGACCCGCCCGTCGACCTCGATCCGGATCCGGGGCGTGCTCTGCGGTCGCTGCGGCGACTGCGTCGTGATGAGCTGCTCGGCGAGGGAGTCCTCGCGCGGCGTCGTGGTGTCGTAGACGCGCGGGGTGTCCGGGCGGACCTCCCGGGGACGGTCGAGCGGCGTCTCGGGACGGATGATGAGGTCGGCCATCAGCTGGATCCTGCTGCGGTCGCACCGGCGCCCACCGCGATCGGCGTGCAGACGCCGGCCGGGCAGGTGGAGCGAAGGAGGTGGTCGTCGAGCTCGGACCGGAAGTATCGCATTGCGCTGGTGAAGGGCAGGGTGGCCAGCCGCTCGTGGTCGCACAGCGCCGAAGCCGCGATGTCGTGCGCGAGGTCGACCAGCAGGGCCGGGTCGGTCGGCTTCGGCGTGCCGCCGGCGATGCGGTCGCCGATCTCGTACAGGCGGCGCAGGCCGATCCGGCAGGGGATGGACTTGCCGCAGGCGGCGTCCGCCGAGAACTTCGTCAGGAGCCGGGCGAGGTCCACGATGCAGGCCCGCTCGTCGGCGATGACCACGGATCCGGAGCCCACGTGGGCGCCCGCCTCGCGCAGCGCGTCGAACTCGTACGGGGTGTCCAGGAGGTCCGGGGGCAGGATGCCGCCGGTGGGTCCGCCCACCAGGATGGCCTTGAGCTCGCGACCCCCGGTGCCGCCCGCGAGCCGCACCAGCTCGCGCAGGGGCGTGCCCAGCGGGACCTCGGCGATCCCGCCACCCTCGGGGCCGCGCAGCTGGACGAGGACCGTGCCGGGGCTGGACGCTGCGCCGATCGCGGCGAATGCCTCGCGGCCGTTGACCATGATCCACGGGACCGCGGCCAGGGTCTGCACGTTGTTGACGACGGTGGGCCTGTCGAACAGCCCCTTCTCGGTGGGGTACGGCGGGCGCTGGTCGGGCTGGCCCCGCTTGCCCTCGAGGGCCTTGATGAGGACCGTCTCCTCGCCCAGCATGTAGGCGCCCTGGACCGGGCGGACCGTCACGTTCACACGGTGGCCGGACCCGGCCGCGTCCTCGCCCAGGAAGCCCGCCTCCTCGGCCGCGAGGACCGCGCCCTCGAGCATCGTGACCAGCGCCGGGTCGTCGGCCCGCACGGCCAGAATCGCCTCGCTGGCGCCGATCGCGAAGGCCGCGATCGCGAGCCCTTCGATCACGGCGTACGGGTCGGCGGCGAGCAGCGCCGCGTCGGCCTGGACCGCCGGGTCTGCGCCGTAGCCGTTGGCGATCACGTAGCGCTGGTCGGCGGGTTGCGCGGCGGCGGCGCGCCACTTCTCGCCGGTCGGGAAGCCGGCCCCGCCGCGGCCCCGGAGACCGGAGCCGGCGATCGTGGCGATGCTCCCGATGGCGCCATGGTCCCTGACCGCCCGCCGGAGACCCTCGAAGGCGCCGGCACGGACGGCGGCGTCGAGGTCGGACGGGTCGGCGGCGACGGCGGCCACACGCTCGAGCAGGACGCTCGGCCAATCACCCGGCGTGGCGAGGAAGCTGCCCATCAGTTGGCCCGCCCCCCGTAGCCCAGGGAGACGTCCAACGCGGAGCGGAACGCCGTCTCGTCGGCGCGGTGCGCCTCGCCGGCCACGGGTGCCTCAACAGCGGGCGGCTCGAAGCGCAGGTGGCGGTAGTAGCTCGCGGTGCCGTAGATCATCGCGTACCAGGCGCCGGTCACCCGGGAGATGTGCTTGAGCGCGGCAACCGGGAGGTACCCGTACTCCGCCTGGGTCTCCTCGAGGATGGCCAGCATCTGCTTCGGGTCGTAGTCATGGGCCTCGAGGATCGCGTCCAGGGGCTCGAGGTCGATGCCGTCGAAGCGGATGAATGCGGGGTCGGCCACCGGTCGGCCGGACCGCCGGAGCGCGGACTCCTCGCGACGCTCGCCGTAGGTCTCCGGGGCGCCCCAGTGGACGTGGAAGCGGCCCTTGGTGTCCACGCCGCCCATGTCGATGCACTCGATGGGGCAGGCCTGGGCGCACTGGAAGCACGTCTCGCACTTGAGCGTGCCGTACTCGTCGTAGAGCAGCTGCAGGCGGCCGCGGAACCTGGGCGCGACGTCGGCGTGCTGCTCGGGCCACATGATGGTGGCCTTGGGCTGGAAGAACCGCCGCAGGGTCAGGCTCATGCCGCGGACCAGGCCCATGCCGGGAATGACGCTCATCGGACGCTCACAGGCTCTTCACGACGACGATCGCCGTCGCGGTCAGGAACAGGTTGAAGAGCGCGGCGGGCAGGAGCCACTTCCACGCGAAGCCCATCAGGTGGTCGATGCGCACTCGTGGGAAGGTGCCCCGCATCCAGACGAACACGAACACGAAGATGAACGACTTGACCATGAACCAGATCAGCCCGGCGAACCAGTCCCAGCCGATGTAGGCCAGCGCCATGGCGCCGCCAATGGCCACCAGGTTGAACAGGAGGAAGCCGATGATCAGCGCCTGCCAGGCGGGCATGTGGCTGCGGGTCAGGTAGAACGGCAGGGCGAAGAGCACGGTCAGGGCGAGGGGCATGGCCGCCACCAGGATCAGGAGGCCGACGCCCAGCGAGGCTGGGTCCAGCGCAACCGTGGGCGGCTGGAGCCCGACGAGCGCGAACAGGTCGTTGGTGTTGATCGGCGCGTTCCACGCCCCGAAGAACAGGGTGACCAGCAGCGCCGAGACGATGAACACGTTCACGTACTCGGCGAAGAACAGGAACCCGAAGCGCATGCCCGAGTATTCGGTCGCGAAGCCGGCGACGATCTCGGAGTCCGCCTCGGTCAGGTCGAACGGCGTCCGGTTCGCCTCCGCCGTGGCGGCGATGAAGAAGATCAGCGCGCCCAGCGGCTGGCGGAAGACGAACCAGTTCGTGAACCAGCCTTCCTGCTGCTCCGCGATGCCGTTGAGGCTCATCGTGCCGGCAAGCAGGATCAGGCCCACGACCGACAGGGTGAGCGGGCAGCTCGTAGGAGATCGACTGGGCCGCGGAGCGGATGCCGCCCAGCAGCGAGTACTTGTTGAACGACGACCAGCCCGCCAGGAGCAGGCCCACGACGGTCATGCCGCCCACCGCGAACAGGTAGAGCAGGCCGATGTTGAAGTCCTGGCCCACGAGTCCCGGCCCGAACGGGATGACCATGAACACCATCACCGCGGTGAGGAACACGAGCACGGGCGCCCAGGTGAAGACGATCCGGTCCGCGTTGGCGGGGGAGAAGTCCTCCTTGGACAGCACCTTGAGGCCGGCGACCAGGGAGTGGGCAGCGCCACCCGGCCCGACCCGGTTGGGTCCGACCCGGGTGTTCATGTAGGCGATGACCTTGAGCTCCATGTAGATGATGATGAACGCGGCCGGGATGCTGAACAGCAGGATGGCCGTGATCGCCACCACGAACCGCACGACCCCCATGTTCGACCCGAGCACGTCCAGCACGAACGGGCCGACGTAGACCGCGCCGAGGACCGTCAGGAACGGCCCGATCACGAGGACCAGGAGCAGCAGGGGCACGATGACCTTGCCCAGGGTCGTGAGGCCGCGGCTGGGGGGGTTGAGGGTCGTCATCGCATCGCGCCCAGCCGTCGCAGCGCGGGCATCACTTGTCGATGCCGCCCATGACCGGGTCGATCGACGCCATGACGGCCATCGTGTCCGCGATCAGGTTGCCCTTCATGAGCATGCCCACGAGCTGCATGTTGACGAAGGACGGGTCGTGGATCTTCATCCGGAACGGCTGGTCCGTGCCGTCCGAGATGGCGTACGTGCCGTACAGCCCGCGCGGGGCCTCGACGGCCGCCCAGGCCCGGCCCGGCCGCGGGCGGAGCAGGCGCGGGAGGCGCGCCATGACCGGCCCGTCGGGCATGCTGTGGAGGCACTGGTCGATGATCCGGATGCTCTCCCGGACCTCGTCGAGGCGGAGCAGGTAACGGTCCAGCGAGTCGCCTCCGTCCCTGGTGCCACGGACCGGGATGTCGAACTCGAGCTCCGGGTAGACGGAGTAGGGATGCGCGCGGCGGACGTCGAACGGGACGCCGGCGGCGCGCAGGTTCGGGCCGGTGACGGCCATGCGCAGGGCGGTGTCCCTGTCCAGCTTGCCGATGCCGCGCATGCGCCGGACGAAGATCTCGTTCTCGTTGAGCAGCCCGATGCTGGCCTCGTGCTGCTTGGCGGCACGGCTCATCCAGTCGCCCAGGCGGGACATGAACTCGTGGTTGAGGTCGCCGTTCACGCCGCCGATGCGGAAGTAGTTGAACAGCATCCGCTGGCCGGTGATCGCCGCCAGCATCTCCACGATCTCGTCGCGCTCGATGAAGCTGTACAGGATGGGCGTGAGCCCGCCGAGGTCCAGCGCCATCCAGCCCTGGTAGAGGGCGTGGCTGGAGACGCGGAGCAGCTCGCCGGTGAGCACGCGGATGTACTCGGCGCGGCGCGGGACCCCCACGTCCAGGAGCTTCTCGAACGCCATCACCGGCGCCCACTCCATGAACAGCGAGCTCACGTACTCGAGCGGGTCCACCTGGCTGATGATGTGGTGGTAGTCCGAGGTCTCGCACAGCTTCTCCACGCCGCGGTGGAGGTAGCCGAGGACCGGGTCCAGGTCCACGACCTGCTCGCCGTTGATCTTGAGCACGACCCGCAGGACTCCGTGCGTGGACGGGTGCTGGGGTCCCATGTTGAGGAACATCTCGCCGTCGCGGAGGCTGTAGAACTCGGCCTCGCGCTCGGTGCGCGGTGGGTACGGCGGGACGGCCTCGAACGCACCGATCTGGTTGTCGAGCATGATCCGGGGATCGTCCTCGGACGCGTGCTGGCCGATGGGCGAGTGTGTCGTCATCGCTCAGGCCTTCACGGTGCGGCGGACCACGCGCTCCGTCGCCTGCGACGGGGCGTGCGTCTGCTCCATGTGGCGGACCCCGCCGCCCGGGGACCGCGCCGCGTCGTCGGCAAGGTAGAAGTCCTTGCGCAGCGGGAAGCTCGTGTAATCGGGGGGCATGTAGATCCGGCGCAGATCGCGGTTGCCCTCGAAGATGATCCCGAACATGTCGTATGTCTCGCGCTCCATCCACTCGGCACCGGGCCACAGGCCGGTGAGGGTGGCGATCCGCGGGTTGTCGCGCGGCAGGCCGTCGGCGATCACGCGCAACCAGTCCGGCGTCGTCGCCGACCAGAGGTGGTAGGCGACCTGCATCTGGTTGCCGGTGTCCACGCCGGCGAGGTCGGCCAGGACCGCGAAGTCCAGCTCCGGCTCGTCGTGCAGGGCCGTCATCACCTCGGTCAGGTCGGCGGCCCCGATCCGGAGCTCGGTCTCGTCGTGGCGCTGGCGCACGGGGCCCGTGACCCTGTCGGCGAAGCGCGCCTCGAGGCGTCTGCGCAACTGGCGGTCCATGCCTAGACGTCCTGGGGCACGTTGGGGCCGATGGGCCGGTCCGGCCACTGGCCGCGCCGCTCCTTGACGAGCTGGCCCAGCTTCATCATCCCGTAGATCAGGCCCTCGGGGCGCGGCGGGCAGCCGGGGACGTACACGTCCACCGGCATGAGCCGGTCGATGCCCTCGATGGTCGAGTAGCTGCGCTTGTAGCGGCCCCCGGAGCACGTGCAGTCGCCCATCGCGACGCACCACTTGGGTTCCGGCATCTGCTCCCAGAGACGGACGAGCGGGCCGGCCATCTTGGTGGTCAGCGTACCGGCGACGATCAGCACGTCCGCCTGGCGGGGGCTCGCCCGGAACGGGAACATGCCCCAGCGGTCCATGTCGTTCTTGGACGTGGCCGCGGACATCATCTCGATGGCGCAGCAGGCCAGGCCCGACAGGAGCGGCCAGAGGCTGTTCATCCGGATGAGATCGACGAGCAGGTCCGCCTTGGTGGGGATGACCTCGAGCTGGCCCCAGCGCGCGGTGTCGGCGTTGGCGAGCTCGTCGTGGGCGAGCTCCCGCAGGTGCGTGAAGGCAGGCGCCGTGCTTGCGTAGGAGCCCGGGCTGGCCGAGGTCCACAGGGTGTTGGGGACCACGATGGGGGCCATGAGGTCGGCCGGGGAGGCGGCGACGAGGGACGCCGGGTGCACGCGCTCGTCGGGGGGCGCCTGGAGGCCGGCCTCGGGCCCGACGTCCAGGCCCGTGCCCTCGTCCGTGCCCTCGTCCGGGCCGTCAGGCGTCAACGCCACGTGAGCACCCCCTTGCGCCAGGCGTAGGCGAGCCCGAAGAGCAGGATCACGACGAAGACGAGCATGGTGACGAAGAGTCGCAGCGGGTCCTGGGCCTGCTGGAAGATGAGCGCCCACAGGAAGATGAAGATCACCTCGATGTCGAAGGCGACGAACATCAGGGCGTAGATGTAGAACGAGATGCCGAAGCGGGCGTGGGTGTCGCCGTAGGTGTCGATGCCCGACTCGTACGGATAGCCCTTGTGCGCATCGCCGCGGGTACGGTGTGAGATCAGCCAGGCGAGCCCGATCGTGCCGAACACGAACAGCGTGCCGGCGACAACGAACCCGACGACGTACCAGATCCCGGTCACGAGGTCCTCGAGGGCGTGGCAATGATCCCGCCCGCGGAGACGCGGCACGGCGCGGTCATTCTAGCAGCGCCCGTGGGCGAGGAGGATCCGTCCGGCGAGGCCGTCCGGCCCGTTGTCGGACCCGTCATCCGTGCGGCGCCGCCCACGTTTCCAGCGTCCGGCAGCTCGTCCGGTGCCCCATCCCGATGAGCAGGATGTCATGCGCCGGGGCGCGGCACGCGCTCGAGCGACGCCAGCGAGAGGCCATCGGGCAGCCCGCGACCGAAGACGAGCACGCGGAACCCACCCATGCCGCGGGTGTCCATGAGCCGGGCGACCGCAGACCGCAGGGCGAGCGCGTCCTGGAGGGTGGCTCCGGGCCGACGCAGGTACGCGTTGGTCAGGTCGATCGTGCCCGCCCGGGCGAGGAGTTCCGCCTGCGTCGTCTCGCCGATCGGGACCAGGCCGGCGTGCTGGGCGGCCGACCGGACCGAGGCCAGGTCCACGGTGGCGGTGAGGTCCTGGCGGCCGATGTGGCGGAACGGGTCCGAGCCAACCGCGTGGCGGGCGAACGCCCGGAGGGTACCGGTGGGGTGCGCGGCGCCGTGGAGTTCCGCGGGCTCGGCGGCGTAGTCCACGAGGACCAGCAGGCCGGTGGCCAGGTGGCGGGTGGCGTCCACGAGCCAGGCGTCCAGGGCGAGGCAGACCTCGGTGACGTGTCCATCGCCCAGGGCCACGCCCTCCGCGGCGAGACGCTCCGCGAGGGCCGGCGTAGTGGGCTCGGCCTCGAGCCAGGCGAAGTCACCCCTTGGGTCCAGCGTGACCAGGAGCTCGCGCAGCCCACCGTCCCGGCCAACGACCCGGTGGACCGGGAGCGCGTCGAGGACCTCGTTCGCGACCACCGCGCCCGTCCTGGCTTCGGCGCCGTCATGACCGCCGTTCATCGCCAGGGGCCCGTCCAGCTCGTCGGCGGCCAGGCGCTCGCGCAGCGTGTCGATGCGGGCCGGCTCCACCTCGACCGGGCGGTACCGGATGGCCTCGTACAACGGTGAGCCAAGGTCGCGCAGCCCGCCCAGCAGCCCCGACGCCAGCGCCCCGGTGCCGGCACCGGGTTCCGTGACCGTGAACGGTGTGGGGCGACCCAGCGCGTCCCACGCCTGCTCGAGCAGCCGGCCGATCGCCGCGCCGAAGATCGGATGGGCCTCCGGGGCGGTCAGGAAGTCGGCACCGACGGTCCCGGGTCCCGGCACCGGTCGGCGGTAGTAGCCGTGGCCGGGCTCGTAGAGGGCCCGTTCCATGAATTGCGCGAAGGTGATGGGGCCGCGCTCCGAGATCTCTTCGCGGATCGCGTCGGCCAGCACGGTGTCCTCGCCGACGGCCTCGGGATCCGGCAGCGCCTCGCGCCGGTAGGCGGCAGCGACGGATGGGTGGTCGACGTGATCCATCGTGGGGATCCTAGCCCCGGCGCCGATCCCGAGCCCGGGCCCAGCCTCGATCCCCGCCACGGGTGCCCAGCCCGAGCGCGAGGCGGAGGCCCGGACCGACCAGTCCGTGCCCGCCGAGCAGGACGGGGACCGGCGCCTCCACGGCCGCAGCCGTCAGTTCGGCCAGCCACGGGTCGCGCACCCTGTCGGAGAGGAGGAGGTCGCTCGCGAATCGATCCTCGGCGGGCGGCCAGCCGCGCTCGTCGCCCCCGTAGTGGTGGGCCATCAGCACGCGGCTGTCCAGGAGCGCGCCTTCACACAGCGCGGCCGTGAGCCGGCCCAGGCTCCCGGGTCCATCCCTGTCGAGAAGGTCGCCGAGGAGACTCCGGGGCGGGCGGCGGTTGGGGCGGCCCACGGTCGCGCCGATCCCCGCGGTTCGCAGGCCCCGCTCCTCGACGAGCGCGCGCGTCCGGGAGCGGGTCGACCGCTCCAGCCAGCGCAGGTCCGCGGCGGACGTTCGACCCGCGATCAGGAGCTCGGCCCCGAGGTCGGCAGCGAGGTGTCGCAGGGCGGCGAGACGGTCCCTCACAGGCCCCGAATCGACGTCCTCGGGAAGGGGCAGCCTCGGAGCGCCGCGCCAGCCCTCGAGCAGGAGGAGGTCCAGCGGTGAGTCGATGTCCATGGCAAGACGGCGCGTGGCACGGAGGTCGCGGACCGGGATCCCGGCAACCTCCGCGAGCCAGCGCGGGAGCGCGTTGTCGGACGCGAAGTCGGGCGGGAGGGCTCGCAGGGCGGCGGCCGCACGGGCGATCGCGATGATGTCCGCCGAGTAGCGGTGGTTGGCGAGGGCGCCCGGGTCGTCGGTCGCGGCAGCGGCGACGAACGCCCGCAGGTCGGCCGCTGTCGCCAGCGGGACCGATCCCGCCCCGAGCACGACCAGTCCAGCCGGCTCGAGCTCCTCGACGAGCCGCCGGAGGCGTGCGCCGAATGGGGTATCGTCGGGCGGCTCGCGGCGGACCACGACCTCGTCCGCGCCCGCCGCGAGGAACGCGTGGCGATGATGCTCGGCCAGAGCCGTGCGGGCGTCGTCGAGGCGGCGCTCGAGTGGACCCGCGTCGTCGGCGAGCAGCGGGGCGAGGACGAGGACGGTCACGGGCGGCATCGCGCCCGAGTCTAGCGATCGGAAGGCGGCGTGCCGTGGCGCGGGTGCGGGCGTACATCGGGCTCGGGGCCAACCTGGGCGATCCGGAGACGACGCTTGCCGCCGCGGTACGAGCGCTGGCCGTCCTCCCCGGGGTCCGGTTGAAGGGCGTGTCGCGGCTCTTTGCCACGGAGCCCGTGGGGATCACGGACCAGCCGGAGTTCCGCAACGCCGTCGTCGCGCTGGATGTGCCGGCCGGGCCGGATCCCGTCACGGGAGCCTCCGCGCTGCTCGTCGCGCTCAAGGGGCTGGAGCGGGCGTTCGGACGGCAGGAGCGCAAGCGGTGGGGGCCGCGCGAGGTGGACCTCGACCTGCTGGTCTTCGGGTGCCACCGGGTGGACGTGGAGCGACCGCCGGCCGGGCGGAGCGACGACCCGGCCAAGGCCTCGCTGCCGCTGGTCGTGCCGCACGTCGAGGCACGGAGCCGGCTGTTCGTGCTTGCGCCACTCGCCGACCTGGCGCCGGGCCTCGTGCCGCCGGGCTGGGGCGAGACCGTGGCCACCGCCGCGAACCGGCAGCGACGCATGGAGGGGCGGGATGCCGCCCGACCGATCGCGACCTGGACCGGGGATGGTTGGCTGCGGCTCCTCACACCGACTCAACCGGGGGTCAAACGGCCGCTCGGCCAGCGGAGCTGATCCCCCGAATCGGCCGCTCCACGGCCCAGCTCCTCGCGCGGGGGCTAGTGCCGGAAGTGGCGGCGACCCGTGAACACCATCGCGAGGTGGTGGCGGTCGGCGACCTCGATCGCCATCTCGTCCCGGATCGAGCCGCCGGGCTGGATGATCGCCGTGATGCCCGCGTTGGCCGCGACCTGGATGCCGTCCGGGAACGGGAAGTACGCGTCGGAGGCCATCACGGACAGCTTCGCCCGCGCGCCCGCGCGCCGCAGCGCGATGTCCACGGACGTGTTGCGGCTCGCCTGCGCG
This sequence comes from uncultured Chloroflexia bacterium, assembly GCA_963754485.1. Taxonomy (GTDB): domain Bacteria; phylum Chloroflexota; class Limnocylindria; order Limnocylindrales; family CSP1-4; genus CAIXZV01. The sequence continues at coordinate 264,326 of CAVWFY010000008.1, forward strand.
GCCCCGATGCCCACGGTCGCCCCGTTTCGCGCGAGGACGATCGCGTTCGAGCGGACATGGCGCACCGCGCGCCACGCGAACAGCAGGTCCGTGAGCTCGCCGAGGGTCGGGTGGCGCCGGGTCACGACCTGGAGCTGGCCGCGGTCAAGATCAACCTGGTCGAGCGCCTCGACCAGCAGGCCGCCTCCGACGCGCTTGAAGTCAAGGTTCGCGATGCCGTAATCCCGCATGCCGTCCACGGGCGAGGCCGGGACCGAGAGCAGCTCAAGACCCGGCTTGGCCCGCAGGATCCCGATCGCGGCCTGGCTGAACCCCGGGGCGATGACGGCCTCGTACGAGTTCGCGGCGATCTCGCGCGCGGTCGCGCCGTCCAGCTCCCGGTTCACGCCCACGATGCCGCCGAACGAGGACACGGTATCCGTGTCCAGCGCCCGCCGGTAGGCCTCCACCAGCTCCTCGGCCGACGCCAGCCCCACCGGGTCCGTGTGCTTGGTGATCACGACGGTCGGCCCGGTGTAATCAGCAGCGATCCGGTAGGCGGCGTCCAGGTCCATCAGGTTGTTGAAGGTGGGCGGCGCGCCGTGGAGCTGGGTCGCGTCGGCCAGCGAGCCGGAGCGGTGGGTGGTCTCGCGGTAGAAGGCGGCACGCTGGTGGGGGTTCTCCCCGTACGGAAGGTCGCCCACCTTCTCGAGGACCAGCGCCAGCCTGCCCGGGTACACGTTGTTGCTGATCTGGTTGAAGTAGGCGGCGATCTCGGCGTAGTACGCGGCGACCGTGCTGAAGGCGTCGGCGGCGAGGCGGAAGCGCGTGTCGGCGGAGACCTGGCCAAGGGTCCGCAGCTCCTCGAGGACTGCCGGATAGTGGGCCGCAGCGGGGACCGCGACCACGCCCGCCGCGTTGCGGGCGGCGGCGCCGAGCAGGGCCGCCCCCGCCACGTCGATGAGCTCGATGGCCTCGTCGATGGCGATCTGGTGGCGCCCCACCTCGGGCGCGAACGGCTTGACGTTGACGACGACGAGGTCGATGAGCCCGATGCCCTGCTCCACGAGCTGCTGAAGCTGCTCCGGCCGATCGCGGCGCGCGAGGATGCCGGCGTAGATCTGCGGGTGGAAGGTCCGGACCTGGCCACCGACGAGGGGCGGAGCCGCCGTCAGCTCGTACACCGACGCGGCCTCGATGCCGTCGGCGGCGAGGTGCTCGCGCGTGCCGTCCGTGGCGACGAGCTCGTAGCCCAGCGCCTGGAGGTCACGCGCGAACGCGGACAGCCCGTCGCGGTTCGCGACCGAGAGCAGCGCACGCACCGGCGCGGTTCCTCCTCCGGCGGTTCGTCAGGCCTGGCGCCCCGCGGCGGCTTGGGATCCGGGAGGGGTCCCGAAACCAATCCATCGGGCGCGCGCGTCGTCGGCTCGAGTATACCGTGGCCTCCGTGGCATACTCGGACGGCCCATCAGCGTGGCCGGTCGTGCCGGTCGCTTTGGAGACAAGACGCGTGCAGCTCTGGCCCTGGGAATATCTGTTCGAGTCGTTCGACGCCACGAACTTCCCCGATCTCTACATGCCGATCCTGGTCGCGTCGGTGGCCGTGCTGATCGCGACGGTGATCTTCTACAACGTCCGCACCCGGCAGCTGCACCGGCACACGGTCTATCTCCAGATGTACGAGTGGATCCTGTGGACGAACGTGATCCTGTTCAGCCTGATGATCATCTACTGGATCTTCCGGTTCGACTTCATCCTCGTCCTGAGCACGCTCGTCGGTGGCCTTGCGGTGCTGGTCTGGATCCGGTTCGTCCGCTTCCCGCCGTACTTCGCGGCGTACGAGCGGCAGTTGGCGAAGCAGCGCTACTACTCGCGCCAGCGCTTCGCCCATCCCGAGACCACCATCCGCACCAAGTCCTCGCGCCGGCGCCGCCGCCGTTAGGGACGGACGCCCCGTGCCGATCGACATCCGGCGGTTCGGGGTCGGCCACCGGCGCCCGGACGGTCCCCCCGGCACGACCGGCATCGAGGGCCAGGTCATCGAGAGCGGCCCGAGCGGCGTCATCAGCGAGCTCGCCTTCGGGCGCCATGCGCGGATCGCCCCTCACACGAGCCCCAACTGGACCTGGCTCATCGTGATCGAGGGCGGCGGCTGGGTTGGCGTCGGGGAGGAGCGCACGCGAATCCAGGCCGGTGAGGCGGCCGCCTGGCCACCCGATGTCCTCCATGGTGCCTGGACCGACGGGACGCAGATGCGGGCGATCGTCGTGGAGCTCACCGGGCCTCTGCTTGCCCTACCGGGGGGCGCGGAGGGTGTGGGTGGTGCGGGTGGTGCGGGGCTGATCCCCGTGCCCGGACAATCGTCGCGGCCCGTGACCCGCGGAGAGGGATCCCTGGTGGGGCGGCCGACGAGCACTCAGCAGCGCCAGATCGACGAGGACGAAGGCGAGCCGCTCTAGGACCCAGGGCCCGCGCCATCCCGGCGCGCAGCGGGGCAACGGTTGGCTCGCCAAACAGCCGCACCTCTGTGCGCCATGGTCCGTTCGCTCCGTGGCCTCGCGCCGAACGGGCCGGGGTCTGGCGCGGCGCGTCGGTCCGCTCGCCAGCCCGTAGCGCCGCTCCGTGCCCCGTCGGTCAACCGGGCTCGCGGGTCAGCCGTCCTCGCGCGCCAGCCAGGCCCCCAGCCCACCGAGCACGCGCGCGGTCATCCCCCACACCGCCAGCCCCTCCACCGGGTAGGCGGCGTAGCGCAGCTCCCATTCCCGGATCTGCCGCTCCACCCACAGCAGCTCACCGCCGGGCAGGAACGCGGCCAGGGGTGCCTCGAGGATCGCGGCCACCTCCGTCGCCTGCGGCACCAGCACCGGACGCCGCTCGGCCACCGCGACAACCGGGGTCACGGTGTAGTTGCTGACGGGGATCCATTGCATCGACAGCGTCCCCAGGACCCGGACGCCGGCTGCATCGACGTCCAGGCCCACCTCCTCGGCAGCCTCGCGCAGGGCCGTGGCCACGAGGTCGGCGTCGTCCGGCTCGGACCGCCCGCCCGGGAACGAGACCTCGCCCGAGTGGTGGCCGCCCCGGTCGACGCGCTCGGTGAGGACCAGGCGCGCCTCACCGCCATCGTCCGGAAAGATGAGGACCAGCACCGCCGCCGGCCTCGCCGACACATCGGACGCGCCCCAGGACGGCTGCGGCCTCGGCGCGCCGCTCTCGCGGAAGACCGGGATCAGCGCCGCGGGCGCGTCGGGCAGGACCTCGGGCAGCGGCTCCAGGCGTCGGACGGCCTCGTCGAAGCGCACGTGCCTAGTTCACCAGCCCGCCGCCGGACTCGCCGTCGGACTCGTCGCTCTCGTCGATCGGCGGCAGGTCGAACGCGGAGCGGCGCCCACTGGATCGAGCACCGGGCCCGGCGCCCTCGCGCCCGCCCGCACGGCCCACGGGCGTCTCGCCGGTCGGACGCATCGGTCACCACGGTCGACGACTCGGACGAGAACAGCAGCGTGTCGGAGACGACGTCGGCGTCCGCGGTCACGGTGTCGCCGGGCCGGAAGGTGCCCGAGAGGAGTGCCCGCGCGAACGGGTTCTCCACCAGCCGCTGGATGGTCCGCTTGAGCGGCCGGGCCCCGAAGGCCGGGTCCGTGCCCTCGCGCACGATCAGCTTCCGGGCCGCGGGCGTGAGCTCCAGCACCAGGTCGTTGGCCGCGACCCGCCCCTGCAGGTCCGCCAGGAGCAGGTCCGCGATCGCCACGAGCTCCGCGTCGGTCAGGGCGTGGAACACGATGACCTCGTCGATCCGGTTGAGGAACTCGGGCCGGAACGTGCCGCGCAGCTGGTCCGTGACCCGGCGCTTCATCGACTCGTAGTCCTCGCCGCCCGGCCGTCCGGCGAAGCCCCCGATCTCCTGGCTCCCGATGTTGGACGTCATGATCACCACGGTGTTCTTGAAGTCCACGGTGCGTCCCTGGGAGTCGGTGAGCCGCCCGTCATCCAGCACCTGGAGCAGCACGTTGAACACATCCGGGTGCGCCTTCTCGATCTCGTCGAGCAGGATCACCTGGTACGGCCGCCGCCGGACGGCCTCGGTGAGCTGGCCACCCTCCTCGTAGCCCACGTAGCCGGGAGGCGCCCCGACCAGCCGCGAGACCGCGAACTTCTCCATGTACTCGCTCATGTCGATGCGGACCATCGCCTGCTCGTCGTCGAACAGGAACTGGGCGAGCGCCCTCGCCAATTCCGTCTTGCCCACGCCGGTCGGACCAAGGAACAGGAACGACCCGATGGGCCGCCGCGGGTCCTTGAGCCCGGCGCGCGCCCGCCGCACGGCATCGGAGACCGCGGCGATCGCCTCGTCCTGGCCGACGACCCGGGCGTGGAGCCGCTCCTCCATGTGGACCAGCTTCTCGAGCTCGCCCTCCATGAGGCGGGTGACCGGGATTCCGGTCCATGCCGCCACGATCTCGGCGACGTCGTCCGCGGAGACCTCCTCCTTGAGCAGCGCGCCGGGACCCTGGAGCGACGCGATGGTCGCCTCCTGGGCCGCCATCCGGTCCGCGAGCTCGCGGGACTTGCCGTACTTGAGCTCCGCCGCCGTCCCGTAGTCCGCCTCGCGCTCGGCCTGCTCGATCCGGACGGCCAGCTGCTCGACCTCCGACTTGGTCGCGCGAAGCGCGCTGATAGCCGACTTCTCGGCCTCCCAACGCTGCTTCATGGCCCCGGCCTGCTCGGCGACGTCCGCGAGCTCCTTCTCGAGGGCATCGAGGCGTGCCTTGGAGGCCTCGTCGCTCTCCTTGCGCAACGCCTCGCGCTCGATCGCCAGCTGGATCCGGCGGCGCTCCAGCTCGTCCAACTCGACTGGCATGGAGTCGATCTCCATCCGCAGCCGGCTCGCCGCCTCGTCCACCAGGTCGATCGCCTTGTCGGGCAGGAAGCGCTCGGTGATGTAGCGATCGGACAGCGCGGCCGCGGCGACCAGCGCCGAGTCGGTGATCCGTACGCCGTGGTGGACCTCGTAGCGCTCGCGCAGGCCGCGCAGGATCGAGATCGTCTCCTCGACCGTCGGCTGGTCCACCAGCACCGGCTGGAAGCGCCGCTCGAGCGCCGCGTCCTTCTCGATGTGCTTGCGGTACTCGTCGAGCGTGGTCGCGCCGATCGTGTGGAGCTCGCCGCGGGCCAGCATCGGCTTGAGCAGGTTGGACGCGTCCATCGCACCCTCGGCCGCCCCGGCGCCGACCACGGTGTGGAGCTCGTCGATGAACAGGATCACGCGGCCTTCGCTGTCCTTGATCTCCTTGAGGACCGCCTTGAGGCGCTCCTCGAACTCGCCGCGGAACTTGGAACCGGCGATGAGCGCGCCGAGGTCGAGCGTGATCACGCGCTTGTCCTTGAGCGTCTCGGGCACGTCGCCGCGCACGATCCGCTGCGCGAGGCCCTCTGCGATGGCGGTCTTGCCGACGCCCGGCTCGCCGATGAGCACGGGGTTGTTCTTGGTCCGGCGGCTCAGGACCTGGATCACGCGTCGGATCTCCTCGTCGCGGCCGATGACCGGGTCAAGCCTGCCGGCACGAGCCTCGGCGGTGAGGTCCCGGCCGTACTTCTCCAGCGCCTGGTAGGTGCCCTCGGGGTTTGCGCTGGTCACGCGCTGGCTGCCACGGACCGTCTGGAGGGCGCCGAGGATGGCCTCACGGCCGGCGCCATGCTGCTCGAGCAGGTGCTGGGCCTCGCCGCCGACCTCGGCTACGCCGAGGAGGAGGTGTTCCGTGGAGGTGT
>CAVWFY010000009.1:0-75516 GCA_963754485.1 uncultured Chloroflexia bacterium
CGGGTGCTGACCGACTGACTCAGGGCCGCGCGCGGTTGCCGGCCGCGGCATCGGCCGCCCGAAGGGCCTCGACGGCTTGGGGCCCGTATGCCTCGTCAGGGAGGGGACGCCGCCAGGCCGTGGCCGCCGCGCCTGCGGCCTTGCCCGCCTCGACCGCAGCGAGCACGTCGGGGAGCGCCGCGACGCCGCCAGGAACGCGGCCACGAACGCGTCGCCGCAGCCCACCGTCGTGCCGCGGACCGCGACCGGCAGGACGGGGACGAAGCGGTCCTCGCCACCCGGCCGCCCGTCGAAAACATGCACGCCGCGCGATCCCAGCGTCACGACCACGAGCCGTGCCAGGTCGTGGGCCACGCGCCGGAGCCCCGCCACGACGGGGTCGTCGAGCGCGCCCGGCCAGCCCACGAAGCCGACGTCGACCGCCCGCATCGTCCGCGCGAAGCGCTCGACGGTGTAGTGCCGGAAGCCGAGGAAGTCCGCCGTGACCTCGGTGCCGTCGGTGAGGCCGGCGGCGTGCAGCCGGTCCAGCTCCCGGACCGCGCCCTCCACGAGCACCAGGTGGAGCCGGCGGGCGCCTGCGACCAGGGTCTCCTCCTCGGGCGTGGAGCGGTACGTCGCCCAGACCCCCTCCACGAAGTTGTCCATGAACGGCTGCAGGTCCGGCTGGATGACGATGTCGATGGACGCCGACGGTCCCCGTCCCGTGATCGATCCCGCTGAATGCACGATGCCGTGGCGGGCCAGGAAGCCCAGGAAGACGTCGGGGTGGTCGTCGCCGACGCGCGTCAGCAGGTGCCACGGCTCCGGCTCGTCGCGCAGGTGCCAGGCCATGTTGAGGACGCCGCCGCCGGGCAGCACCAGGTCCCGCCCGAGATAGATGTCGAGGCTCGCGGCGCCGAGCAGCAGGGACGAGGGTCCGGCCCCTGCGCCGGATGAGCCCAGTGACCCGCTCACGGACGTGCTCCCACGACCGCTCACAGGCCCGCGAGCGGCTCCGGCCTCGCGTCGCCGAGCGCCAGGAACCGGTCGTAGCGGACCTCGACGACCTTGCTGGTCTGCCAGAACGCCTCCACCGAGAGGTGCCCGCAGCCCTCCGCGTGGTACCACTCGGTTCGATCCGGGATCGCCGTGATCAGCGTCGGGTCATGAACGGGGACCACGGCCGGGTTGAGCACGTACCCGGGCGAAATCGGTTCCCGGATCTGCAGCAGCGAACCACCCCTGAACCCGCGCGCCCGGGGCACCCGGTGCACGACGCCCGTGCCCAGGTCCGTCAGGTCCGCTTCGCCGGCGGCCGCCTCGGTGACATCGGGCCACGCAGGGTCGTCCACGAGCTCGGCGATCACGCGCCGGACAGAGATGTCCTGGTAGTGGTTCTGCAGCGTGTGCGGCTGGTGGTAGTCCGTTTCGTAGACGTTCTCGACCTGGTCGTCGTAGACGTTGCCGCAGGTCTCCACGAGGAACCGCACGAGGGCCGGCCGATCACGCAGGAACTGCCGGTAGGCCTCCTCGTACTCGAGGATGGCGACGTCGAACGAGACGACGCGGCCGCGCACCACGTGGGCGAGCCGCCACCCATCAGGCCCGAACCGCTCGTCCATGAGCGCCTTCCGATGGTGCTTGGCGTCTCCGGCGAACCCGGGCAGCCCGACCGGGATCCAGGTCTCGGCGAGCGCGGCGGCGGAGGAGGAGTCCAGCGTGGTCCACCAGTCGGTTCGGTTCATGCGCGAAGCGTACGGCCCCGGCGGGTCGTCGCGTGGCCGCCCGTCACCCTAGACTTGGCGCTCGGGCCAGCAGGCACGGACACGGACGAGGGCGGCATGCGCGAACGGACGGACGGGACAGGCTTCGCCACGCGGGCGATCCACGCGGGCGAGCGGCCGGATCCCACCACGCACGCCCACAACACGCCGATCTTCGCCACGGCCACCTTCGCCTTCGACACCGCCGCCGAGAAGGAGGTCGCGGTCGACCGGGCGCTCGAGTGGGATCCGACATCCTACTTCTACTCGCGGACCGGCAATCCGACGAACCGGGCACTCGAGGAGAAGGTCGCGTCGCTCGAGGGCGCCGAGGACTGCGTGGTGTCCGCGTCCGGCATGGCGGCCGTGGCATCGACGCTGTTCGCCCACCTCGACGCCGGCGATCACATCGTGGTGGGGGACGAGTTGTTCGCCATCACCCGGGTCCTGTGGGAGGACGACCTGCCGCGCCGCAAGATCGCGGTGTCGACCGCCGACATGTGCGACCTCGCCGCCGTGGAGGCCGCGATCCGGCCAGACACCAGGATCCTGCTCATGGAGACGTCCACGAACCCCCGCCTGCGGATGCCCGACCTGCCGGCCCTCGCCGAGCTGGCCCACCGCCACGGGATCCTGGTCGTCGCGGACAACACGTTCCTGGGCCCGGCGCTGTTCCGGCCCCTCGGGCATGGTGCCGACGTCGTCCTGCACGCCGCCACGAAGTACCTGTCCGGCCATGGGGACGCGGTGAGTGGCGTGGTCTCGGGCCCCAAGGCGCTCCTGGACCCGATCCGCAAGCAGGTGGACACGTTCGGCCAGGCGGCCAGCCCGTTCTCATCGTTCCTCGTCCTGCGCGGCGTCCGGACGCTGCCGCTCCGTTCCGCCAAGGGCTCCGCGAACGCGGCCGCGCTCGCGGCATTCCTCGAGGCGCACGAGAAGGTCGAGTGGGTCCGCTACCCGGGCCTCGCCTCGCACCCGGACCACGGGGTGGCCGCCCGGCTCCTGGGCGGCACCTTCGGGGCGATGGTCACGTTCAAGCCGCGTGGCGGGGTGGAGGCCATGGCCGCCTTCACGGATCACCTCGCCCTGTGCGATATCGCGGTGAGCCTGGGCGACGTGTTCACGCTCGTGTACCCACGGCCGAAGGACGGTGGGATCGTGCGCGTCTCCGTCGGCTGCGAGGACGTCGACGATCTGATCGACGACTTCGGGCTGGGGCTCTCGTACGTCGACTAGGCGCCGGGGCCCCTACTGGTCGCTGACCAGCTCGTAGCGGACGTACTCGTCCTCGCCCTCCTGCACGTAGATCGCGGCGGCACATTCCCCGTTCGCCCCTGCACCCGCGCCGCACACCGCGGTGGGACATGCCCCGGGACCCGACTCCGTGACGACGACGGGTGCCCGGTCGTCGCGAGCGAAGACCTCTTCCGCCGTCAGGCCGGTCATGTCCGGGCCGCGGTTCCAGGTGCGATCGCAGACGGTGAGCTGGCGGGGCAGGCTCGCAGGTTCCTGACCCATCCGGCCGATCTCAGCGAGGGCCGGCAGGAAGATGCCGACCGTGACGGCGAATGCGATCACCGCCGCCCCACCCAGCAGCGCGATCCCGACCCAGCTGAACCGTGTGGGGGCGCGGAGCGGCGGGACCGGCGGAGGCGTCTGCGCAGGCGTCGGCGTAGGCGCAGGCGTCGACATTCCGGACGGCACGGTGAGGCCCCGGGACCCGGGCTAGGACCGGCCGAGCGCTGCCGCCGCCGCCATCGCGGCGCCGATCGTGAGGTCCACGCGCCGGGTGACCTCGTCCTCGGGTGGCCGGAACCACGTCTCGTTGCCGCCGGTGCGTACCTCCTGCACGACGGACTGATCGACGATGATGTCGGACACCGTCAGGATCGATCCCGCACGCACCGGTCGTCCCTTCGCGCGCTCACGCATCGCGAGCAGGTAGACGGCGGCCGTCTCCATCTCGACACACAGGTAGCCACGCCGGCCCCAGCGCGCCACGCCGTCCGGGTGTGGATCGTAGAAGACGTCACTCGTCACGACCGGGCCCACGTGGGTGACCAGGCCGTTGGCGCGCGAGGCGGTGACCAGCGCCTCGACCACGTCGAAGTCGGCGGTCGGCGCGGTGGGCTCGCCGCCGCCCAGGACGGCTGCCATGCCCGCGGACCCGACGGCGGACAGGGCCACGATGGCGTCGCCGATCCCGAGCCCGCCGTACCCGCCCGTTGTCCCGACGCGGATGAACGTCGTGACGCCCAGGTTGAGCAGCTCCTCCATCACGATCGACGTCGTGGGCGCGCCCATCATCGTGGTCTGGACGGAGACCAGGACGCCGTCAACGGTGCCCGTGTACCCGAGCAGGCCGCGGTGCTCGAGAGACCAGCCGCGATCCCTCGAGGCCGCCGTCGAAGCGGGCGGCGATCCGGGTGGCGCGGTTGGGATCCCCCGGCAGCAGGACCACCGGCGCGTAGTCGCCGGGCTCGGCATGGAGATGGATCTGGGGCATCTGGTCCTCCGGATGCGGCCGCGTGACGATGGGAGGGGGCCGCCGTGATCAGGACCAGTATGTGACGTGGAGCGGCGACCCGGGGGCGGCCGCGGCGAGGGCGTCCCGGCCGTCCGGATCGCGGCCATCATGCCGGGCAGCCCGACGGATGATGGCACTCCCGCGCTACAGTACGGCTGGCCCGGCCCCATGCTGAGGGTGTCCGGGATCGTAGGAGGAGTACACGTTGCAGGTATCTCGCAGGCTGATCGCGCTCGGTGCGGCGTCGGCCATCCTTATCGCGGCTTGTGGCGGTTCCGCGGCCACCACTGCCCCGGCAGCCACTGAGGCTCCCGCGGCCACCGAAGCTCCCGCGGCCACCGAGGCCCCGGCCGAGTCCATGGCCCCCGAGTCCGAGGCTCCCGCGGCCACCGACTACAAGGCGTGCGTCGCGTTCGACAGCGGCGGCCTTGGCGACAAGGGTTTCAACGACCTCGGGAAGCTTGGCCTCGAGAACGCGGCCGCGGCCGGCTACCAGACCGCCTTCAGCGAGGCGCAGGGCTCCACGGACTACGCGGCGAACATCCAGCGCCTTCTCGACGAGGGCTGCCAGTCGATCATCACGATCGGCTTCAACCAGGGCGAGGCGACGGTTGCCGCGACGCTCGCCAACCCGGATGTTGCCTTCGCGCAGGTCGACGCGACCTGGGACGAGGCTGCGAACGGACCCACGCCCGCCAACTTCACCGGCCTGGACTTCCAGATCGATGAGGCGGCGACGCTCGCCGGCTACGTCGCGTCCGGTGTCAGCAAGACCGGCATCCTCGGCACCTACGGCGGCATGCAGTTCCCGGGCGTCACCCGGTTCATGGACGGCCTCGTCGCGGGCGCCAACATCTACAACGAGCAGAACGGCACTGCGGTCAAGGTTCTCGGCTGGGATGCCGCAAAGCAGACCGGCACATTCGTCGGCGGTGACAACCCCTGGGGTGACGCGGCCAAGGGCGAGCAGCTCGCCAAGACGCTCATGGACCAGGGCGCAGACATCGTCCACCCGGTCGCCGGCAGCACCGGCAACGGCTCCATCAAGGCCATGCTTGCCGCGGGCAAGTATGCGATCGGCGTCGACTCCGACCAGGCGCTCTCGCTGCCCGAGTACAGCAAGGCGATCCTGACGTCGGCCCAGAAGGCCATCGACGTCGCGGTGCTCGAGACCATCAAGAAGAACTCCGGCGGCGATCTGGGCGGCGAGAACTTCCTCGGCACCCTCGCCAACAAGGGCGTCCTCATCTCCCCGTACCACGACCTCGCGTCCATGGTCTCGCCGGAGCTCCAGGCCAAGGTCGACAAGCTGCAGGCGGACATCGCGTCCGGCGCAATCAAGGTCTCCGACTACCTCAAGTAGGCGGATCAGCCCACCCGTAGCCACCACCGTCCGCCCGCTCTCGGCTCCCGAGGGCGGGTGGACTGTATTACGAGGGATGGAAGCCGTCGATGCGCCTCGAGCTGAAGGACATCACCAAGCGCTTCCCGGGCGTGCTCGCCAACGACCGGATCTCCATCTCCGCGGACCGCGGGGAGGTCCTCGGCCTGCTCGGCGAGAACGGGGCCGGCAAGAGCACCCTGATGAACATCCTGTCGGGTCTCTACAAGCCCGACTCGGGCGAGATCCTGATCGACGGGACGCCTCGCACCTTCACCGACCCTCGGCAGGCGATCGACGCCGGCATCGGCATGGTCCACCAGCACTTCCAGCTCGTCCCGGTCTTTGACGTCGTCGAGGCGGTCGCGCTGGGCGCCGAGAGCGTCAGCGGGCCGGTCGGCACGTTCGACCGCAAGACCGCCCGGGCCCGGGTGGTCGAGCTGAGCCAGCAGTACAACCTCAACGTCAACCCCGACGCGAAGATCGAGGACCTCCCCGTCGGCGTGCGCCAGCGGGTGGAGATCCTCAAGGCGCTCTACCGCAAGAGCGACATCCTCGTGCTCGACGAGCCGTCCGCGGTCCTGACGCCCTTCGAGACGGAAGAGCTGTTCGGGATCATCCGCGGCCTGGCCGAGGCCGGCACCACCGTCATCTTCATCACCCACAAGCTCAACGAGGTGCTGGAGGTTGCGGACCGGATCACGGTTCTCCGGCGCGGACGCGTCGCCGGCACGGTCGAGCCCAGGGACGCGACCCGCGAGATCCTCGCGAACCTGATGGTCGGCCGGGACGTGGAGCTCAAGGTCGTCAAGGGCCCGGCGACCCCGGGTGATGTGATGCTCACGATCACGGACCTCCACGTGCGGGACGACCGGGACCACATGGCCGTCAAGGGCGTCAGCCTGGAGATCAGGGCGGGTGAGATCGTCGCCCTCGCCGGCGTCCAGGGCAACGGCCAGACGGAGCTTGTCGAGGCGATCGTCGGCCTCCGCTCTGCGGACTCGGGCGAGATCGTGATCGATGGTCACACCACCACCTCAGCGTCGCCGCGACACGTCTCGGACCTCGGCGTGGCCCACGTGCCCGAGGACCGGATGCGCGACGGCCTGATCGGCGCCATGACCGTCTCCGAGAACTTCATCCTCGACACCTATCACCGCGAGCCGTACAGCAAACGCGGCAGCCTCAATGCCAAGGCCATCGCGGAACGTGCGGAGGTCGCGGTCAAGGACTACGACGTTCGGACGCCGTCCATCGACACCTACGCCGGGTCGCTCTCGGGCGGCAACCAGCAGAAGGTCGTGGTGGCCCGGGAGTTCTCCCGGCCCGTCAAGCTGGTCATCGCCTCGCAGCCGACCCGGGGCCTCGACGTGGGGTCCATCGAGTACATCCACAAGCGCATGGTCGAGCAGCGGGACGCCGGTGCCGCCGTCCTCATCGTGAGCACCGAGCTGGACGAGGTCCTCGCCGTCGGAGACCGGGTGGCCGTGATGCTGGGAGGCAACATCGTGGGGATCCTGGAGGGCCCGGAGGCGACCTTCGAGAGGCTGGGCCTGCTGATGGGCGGTGCCGAGTGAGGCGTCTGGGTCGGGCTCTCAAGCCCGCGGTCATCCCGATCCTCGCGGTCATCACCGCGTTCATCGTCGGTTCCTTCTTCATCCTGATCACCGACTTCGAGAGCCTGTCCAAGCTCGGCACGGACCCCGCCGGGGCCATCACGGGCGCCCTCGCGACCATCGGCACCGCCTACTACTCGATGCTGATCGGCGCCATTGGCGACCCGGCCAAGATCGGCGTCGCCCTGGCCGATCCCACGCCACGCGCCATGGCCGCCGCGATCCGGCCTATCACGGAGACCCTGGTCGCGGCCACGCCGCTGATCTTCACCGGCCTGGCCGTCGCGATCTCGTTCCGGAGCGGCGTGTTCAACATCGGCGTGGAGGGCCAGTTCGTCCTCGGCGCCTTCGGGGCCGCCGCCGCGGCGATCGCCCTCAAGGACCAGCCGGCGCCGCTGATCCTCGTGGTGGCGGTCATCGCGGGCATCATCACGGGCGGGGCGTGGGGCTTCATCCCGGGCTTCCTCAAGGCTCGCACGGGTGCGCACGAGGTCATCACGACCATCATGCTCAACTACGTGGCCTTCCAGATCGTCCTGTTCGGCCTGCGCTCGGACTTCCTGCGGAAGGAGGGCAGCTCGGAGCCGATCTCCAAGGTGCTGTCGGACTTCGTGCGCATCCCGCTGGTCTTCGACCTCCCCGCGATCCGGCTCCACTGGGGGTTCGCGGTCGCGCTGCTCATGGCCGTGGTCGTGTCCTGGTTCCTGTTCAAGACCACCAAGGGCTACGAGCTCCGAGCCGCTGGCTTCAACCTGCACGCGGCCCGCTACGCGGGCATGAGCGCCGGCGGCTCGATCATCCTCGCGATGTCGCTGTCAGGCGCCCTCGCCGGCCTGGGCGGCTCGATGGAGGTCCTCGGCACCGTCCCCCAGATGTCCAACGACATCAGCTCGGGCTTCGGCTTCAACGCGATCGCGCTGGCCCTGCTCGCGGGCAACCGGCCGGCGGGCATCGTGGCGGCCTCCCTGCTGTTCGGCGCCCTGCGCACGGGCGGCGGATTGATGCAGGTCAAGACCGGCATCCCGCTCGACCTGCTGTTCTTCATCCAGGCGCTCGTGATCATGTTCGTGGCGGCGCCCGGTCTGATCCGGGTCCTCTACCGGTTCGATCGCACGCGCATGCCAGGCGCCGACAAGGCGACGGTCGAAGGCGGTGCGGCATGACCGCGGCAACCCCCACCGTGGAGCAGGTCACCGTCGAGGTCAGCGCCTCCGAGCGCAAGGCCCTGCGCGCGGCCCGCATCCGGGGCGTCATCCTCGCCGCCCTCGGCGTCATCGCCCTCCAGTTCGCGATCACGTCGCTGGACACGCCCGCCGTCTTCTCCTTCTGGGTGGACAAGCAGGGCGGCTCGAGCATGACGATCTCGACCACCGTCGGGCTGCTGTGGATCCTCACCGGTGTCGTGACCGGGGTCACCGGGATCCTCCAGCTCGTCAGGGGCGCATCCTTCCGCTGGCGACGATCCCTGGGGATCATCCTTCCGTTCTGGGTCGTCACGGCGCTGGCCGCGATGCTCGTCGGCAAGCCCGCGAACCTGACGGGTGTCCTCGGCGGCACCCTGTCGCTGGCGGCCCCGATCTCGCTGGGCGCATTCGCGGGCATCATCTCGGAGCGAAGCGGCATCAACAACATCGCCATCGAGGGCAAGTTCCTCATCGGCGCCTGCGTGGCTTCCGTCGCGGCGAGCGTGGCGATGATCGTGGGTGGGGAGGGCGCAAACCCGACCGTCGCCGTGCTCATCGGCATCAGCGCGGCGGCGATCGCCGGGGCGCTGGTCAGCCTGCTGCTGGCCTGGCTCGGCATCCGCTGGAAGGTCGACCAGATCATCGCCGGCATCGTGATCAACATCGGGGCGCTCGGGATCACCAACTTCCTGTTCCTGCGCGTCCTGTCCAAGAACACGCAGCTCAACACGCCGCCGACGGTCGAGTCGCTCAAGATCCCTGTGCTCTCGGAGTTCCCGGTGCTGGGTCCCATCCTGTTCTCGGGCACGCCGTACCTGTACTTCACGCTGCTCGTGATGGTGGCCTTCGCCTACATGCTCTTCCGCACCCGGTGGGGGCTCCGGCTCCGGGCGAGCGGCGAGAAGCCGTCGGCCGCCGGGACCGTCGGCATCGACGTGGTCAAGATCCGCTACCGCGCGATGCTCATCGCCGGGCTGATGGCCGGCATTGCCGGCTCGTCGCTGAGCCTCGCGTCGGCAGGCAGCTTCCAGATGAACATGAGTGCCGGACGCGGATTCATCGCCCTCGCGGCGGTCATCTTCGGTGCCTGGAACCCCATCTACGCATTCGGTGCGGCGCTGGTATTCGGTTTCGCGGACTCTGCCCAGACGCTCCTGTCGATCCTCGGGGTCGATGTCCCACCGCAGCTGCTCAACAGCCTCCCGTACATCACGACGATCGTGGTCGTGGCAGGCGTGGTGGGTCGCGTGCGTGGCCCGGCCGCCGCGGGCCAGCCGTACGACCAGGGCTGAGCCTCGAGTGAGCGCCGGCCACAACATGGAGGACTGGGGACCGGTCCACGCCATCCCCACCTACCACCGGGCCGGGGCAGGGGAGCGGTCGGCGCCGTTCGGGACCGCCGACCGCCCGATCCCGCTGATCATCGACAGCGACCCCGGCCTGGACGACGCGCTGGCCATCGGCCTCGCGGCGGCGAGGCCGGAGATCAGGCTCCTGGCCGTGACCACCGTGGGTGGCAACGCCGATGTCAGCCGCTGCACGGAGAACGCACTGCGGCTCCTGCACGCCTACGGCCGCGACGACGTGCCCGTGGCGGAGGGCGCCGGAGGCGCGCTGCTGGGCTCCGTGGTTCGAGCCACCGAGGTCCACGGGGTGAGCGGCATCGGGACCACGGTCCTGCCCCCGGCTCCGACGACCGCCCGGTCCGAGGGGGCCGTGGCGCTGATAGCCCGGCTCATCGAGGCCAGCCAGGAGCCCGTGGCGATCGCGCCGATCGGGCCGCTCACCAACATCGCGCTCCTGCTGCGCCTCTACCCGCATCTCGCGTCGAAGATCTCGCACCTGTGCCTGATGGGCGGCTCGATCGGGGAGGGGAACACGACCGCGTCGGCGGAGTTCAACATCGTCGCGGACCCCGAGGCTGCGGACGTGGTGTTCCGCTCCGGCGTGCCGATCACCATGATCGGGTTGGACGTGACCCACCAGGCGCTGCTGGACCGGGCGGCAGCCGCTGCGCTCCGGGCCCTGGGGACGCACTCCGGCCAGATCGCCGCCGACCTCACGGACTACGCCCTGGATCGCAACCTGGAGTGGTCCGGATCCGCCACGACCGCGATCCACGACGCCGTGGCGGTCGCGCACCTGCTGGTCCCGGATCTCGTCGCGGTAGCGCGTTACCACGTGGCCGTGGACACGACCGATGGACCCGCGCGCGGCCGAACGGTGTGCGACGGGCTCCCGTACCGGCTTCGCCGCGACGGCCGGGTGCCGAACGCGGACGTCGGCATCGTCATCGACCGCGAGCGGTTCACCCGCCTGCTCATCGACGCGTTCGCGAGGCTCCCGTGACCGACGCCACCACCCGGATCCCCGTCATCATCGACTGCGACCCGGGGCACGACGACGCCCTGGCGATCACCCTGGCCCTGGCCCGCCCGGAGCTTGACGTGCTGGGGATCACGACGATCGGCGGCAACTCCACGCTCGCCAACACCACGCGCAACGCGCTGCGGGTGCTGGCGCTGCTCGGCCGGACCGACGTGCCGGTCGCGGCGGGACCCGATCAGCCGCTCGTGCGGCCCCTCGAGACGGCGCACCAGGTCCATGGCGTGAGCGGCCTCGATGGGGCGGACCTCCCGGAGCCCGCTTCCGAACCACGCCCCGAGGGTGCCCTCGAGTTCCTGCGCGCCACCCTGGCCGCCTCACCGTCGCCCGTGACGCTGATCCCCGTCGGGCCGCTGACCAACATCGGGCTTCTCCTGCGGACCTACCCGGCAATCGCCGAGAAGATCGCGGGGATCAGCCTGATGGGCGGGGCGATGGGCGCCGGCAACTGGACGCCCGCCGCGGAGTTCAACATCTGGGTGGACCCCGAGGCGGCGCGGATCGTGTTCCGGAGCGGCCTCCCGATCACGATGCACGGTCTGGACGTCACCCACAAGGCGCTGATGGGCCTGCCCGAGGCGGACCGGCTCGACGCGACCGGCACGCGCGTGGGCCACGTGTTCGCGGACCTGTTGCGCTTCTTCACGAGGTTCCACGTCGAGAAGTACGGCACCGCTGACACGCCGATCCACGACGCCGTGGCCGTCGCTCACGTCGCGCTGCCTGGCCTCGTGACCACGCGCCGGTACCACGTGGACGTCGAGACCACCGGCGAGCTCACCAGGGGCCGGACCGTCGTGGACGACCGCGGCCAGCCGGGAGCGACGCCGAACGTGGACGTCGCCCTGGACATCGACCGGGCCACGTTCGCGGAGCTGGTGATCGAGGCGGTTGCCAGCTACCGCTGAGGCTCGGGCTCCCTGGATGACCGTTACGGCGTCAGCCAGACCCGGTACTCGGTGACGTTGATCGGGGAGCCGTTTCTGGCGGAGGGTTCAAACACCCGCAGGGTGCCGTACTGCGCCTTCGCGAGGTCGTAGCCGACCTTGGTGTTGAACGTGCCCCAGCAACCCGTGCCGCACGTCGCCGTCACGGACCTGTCCGCGAGGACGTTGCCCTGTTCGTCGAGCAGCTGGACCTGGAACTGGGCCTCGAAGACGTTCGCGATGCCGCTCAGCTCCACCGGGTTGCCCGCGGCGGCGCCCCACGCCGGGCGATCCACGAAGATCGCGGGCAGGATGTCGCGGTAGTCCGCGCGGTCAACCGGGCCGTCCAGGACCACTCCCTCGGAGCTGAACGTGGTCACGGGCATCCCGTTGATCCTGAACAGGACCCCGTCCACCGTCGGGAACTGCGTGAGGGTGTAAACGACCTGGGCGAGGCGTGCCATCACCGAGTACGACCCGCCGCCGCTCTCGAACTCCTTCGACAGGTCCGCGGTGGCGATCCCATTGGCGATGGTCACGCCCCGGAGCCGCGTGCCGTCCGGGATCGCGGTGACCATCGCGGGCCGGCTCTCCAGCTCCACGCCCTTCGGTCCCGCGAGCAGCGCCGTCATCGCGGCGGTCGCGACGGCCTTCGTCTCCGGGACCTCGCGCAAGACGGGGACGAGGCCCTCGTTGCCGGTGAACGAACCCAGGACGAAGTAGGCGCGCACGATGGTGGTCGCGACGGGCGACGGCTTCGGGGTCGGCCTGGGCGTGGGGGACGCCACGGTGGACGGGATTGGCGACGGGGCCATCGATGACCCGTCCGGGACCTCACTGGGCGGCGCCGATGGGACGGCCGTTGGCAACGGGGAGGGTGACGGTGATGGCGATGCCGGCGCCACGTCGGTCGGCACCAGCCGGTCTGAGGAGGCGGGCGAGGCAACCGGGGGCGCGGGCGTCCCGAGTGGCCCCGAGGCGGGCGAGCAGGCGCCACCGGCGAGCGCGACGGCCACCAGCAGCGCGAACAGAGCGGTGGTTCGGATGGCGGTACTCACGGTCCTGTCCTCGCTACGGGTTCAGGAACTGCCGCCAGCATGGGCCCGGCCCGTGTCGTCCGCATCTCCCGCAGGTAACGATCCGGTCACAGGCAGGGTCAGCACGAAGACCATCCCGCCCCCTGGGCGCGCTCGGGCTCGCAGCGAGCCGCCGAGGAGCGCCGCGTGCTCGGCCGCGATCGCGAGGCCCAGGCCGGAGCTCCCGGTCGCCCGCGAGGGATCCGCCTTGTAGAAGCGGTCGAAGATGTGGGGGATGGCGTCAGCTGGGATCCCCGGGCCGCGGTCGGCCACCACGAGCACCGCTCCGTCGCGGGTCGCCTGGAGCGCGACCTCCACCGGGGCGCCCGGGGTGTGATCCCGGGCGTTGTCCAGGAGGTTGCCCAGGATCCGGTCGAGTCGGCGCGGGTCCGAGTCCACGACCAGCGGGGCCGGCGGCAGCGAGACGGCGGCTTCGGGCAGGCGCGCCGCGACGGCGCCGGTCACCACGCGGCCGAGGTCCACGGGTTCGGTGGCGAGCAGCTCCGCGCCGGCGTCGAACCGGGAGATCTCCATGAGATCGTCCACGAGCGTCCGCAGGCGGCGCACGTCGGCGACCAGCAGCTCCGCCGGACGACGAGCCTCCGGCGGCATGCTGTCGAGATCCTGCTCGAGCAGGGATGCCTCCGCCACGAGCGCGGTCAGCGGGGTCCGCAGCTCGTGGGCCACGTCGGCTACGAAGCGCCGGTTCTGCTGCTGCGAGGTCTCGAGACGCGCGACGGTCGTCTCGAGCGAGTCCGCCATCCGGTTGAACTCGGCGGCCCACCTGCCCACCTCGTCGCGACCCCACTCCGGGACCCGGGCGGACAGGTCGCCACCGGCGATGCGACGGGCTGCACGCCCGGCCTCGGCCACGGGTCGGAGGAGCCAGCGCGCGATGATCCAGGCAACCAGCAGCGCGATGCCGATCGCGACTGCGCCACCCACGAGCAGCCCTGCCCGGAGCTGCGCAAGCGCCCCCTCCACCGGCTCAGCCGAGAACACGAAGAACAGGTCCGGGGGTCCGCCCTGGCGGCCGCCGACCACGAGGACCGGTTCGCCGACCAGGTCCTGCCAGGCGAAGCCAAGCTCCCCGCCGCCCACGATGGTCCGCAGCTCCGGCGAGACCGCCGCAAGCGCTCCCGTGAGGGTCGCGGGCTCGTAGGGCATGCCGTCGCCGAAGTCGGCCAGCACCCGGCCGGAGCCCCGCAGCGCGAAGGCCGTGGGGAGCCCGCTCGCCTCAAAGGTGCGGGCGTCCGTCGGGCGGGGGTCGGCGCCGGGGAGCAGCACGGACAGGTTGTAGTCCACCTGCTGCCGGGCGTCGGCGATGAGCCGGACGCGCAGCGAGGCGTCGACGAACGCGTAGACCCCCAGGCCGATGGCGGCCACGGTGACCGCCACGAGTGCCACCAGCGTGAGCGCGACCCGGCTGCGGATGCCGATGACCACGGGGCCGCGCCTACGCGTCGGGCCGGGGGGCCTTGTAGCCCGCACCGCGCACCGTCAGGACCAGCTGCGGGCTCGCCGGATCGGCCTCCACCTTGGTGCGGAGCCTGCCCACCGCCACGTCCACCAGGCGCGAGTCGCCGAGATAGTCGTAGTCCCAGACCCGGTCCAGCAGCACGTCGCGGGTGAGGACCTGGCCCGGGTGTCGTGCCAGCTCGACCAGGAGGTCGAACTCCGTACGGGTCAACGGGATGTCGGCGCCATCGCGCTCCACGGTCCGCCCGGCCGTGTCGATGCGGAGCCGGCCGAGGCGGAGGACCGCGGCCTCGCCCGGCCCGGGATCCTCGCGGTAGCGGCGCAGGGCGGCACGTACGCGCGCGACGAGTTCGGGCATCTCGAACGGCTTGCGCACGTAGTCGTCCGCCCCCGCCTCCAGGCCAACCACGACGTCGATCGTGTCCGCGCGGGCCGTGAGCATCACGATGGGCGTCGTGGCCTCGCGCCGGATCGCCCGGCAGACCTCGAGGCCGTCGAGGCGGGGGAGCATGACGTCGAGCAGGACCAGGTCCGGATCGTCGGCCCGCCAGCGAGCCAGGCCCTCCTCGCCGTCGGCAGCGGTCGTCACCGTGAAGCCCGTGCCGCGCAGGCCCAGCGCGACGACCTCCCGGATCGACGGGTCGTCCTCGACGAGCAGGATGCGGGCGTCCACGTCGTCGCGGCTCAGTGGCCGCGCTGCTCCCGCGCCAGCTCGTGCAGGCGCTCGTCGCTGATGCCGAAGTGGTGGGCGATCTCGTGGTGGACCGTCTCGTGCACCTTCGCCCGGACGCCCTCCCTCGCGCGCGACGAGCGCAGACAGGGACCCCTGTAGATCGTGATCCGCGAGGGCGTCGTCGCGTGGTCCGCCCCGAGCGCCGAGCGCGGCACGCCCTGGTAGAGCCCGTACATGCCGGGAATGCCGAGGCGCTCGAGCTCGACCTGGCTCGGCCACTCCTCGATCAGGATCGCGACGGAGCCGAGCCGGTCGCGAAACGCCGACGGCAGGGCCTCGATCGCCTCGAAGACCCAGTCCTCGAACGTCCCGTCGTCGATCGGCTCGTCCAGCGGCTCGTCTCATCGACCGCAGCGTAGCCTCGACAACGCAGCCGTGCTCAGCGGCGCACGGGCGGGGTGAGCCCGCAGTCGGGCGTGGTGCACAGCTCGAGCCCCAGCTGGTCCAGTCCCTCGGCCAGGGGCGTGAACCCGAGCGAGCCGCCGAAGCTGCGACTCGTCACGCCGGCCGGGATCCCGCGCACGAGGACGGCACCGCCGGAGTCTCCGACGCCCGCCTGGATGGTCGCGGCGATCATGCACGGGAAGTAGTCGCCGTCTTCCGGGTAGAGGTTCTCGCCCTTCTCGGCCACCGTTCCGCTGCGGTAGGTGTTGCGGCCGTCGATCTCGACCAGGTCGCCGATCGCGATGTTGTCGCAGGCGAGCGGCCGCGTGCCCGGCGGAATGACCCGATAGCCCGCTGTGCCCAGGTCCACGACGTTGAGGTGCCCCCAGGGGATACGGTCGGGGGCGACCACCAGGTAGTTCAGATCGGACGACGCGCACCTGTGCCCGGGATAGGGGCATGTGGCATCGCGTGCGGCCGGGCCGAAGACCCCGCGCACCGTCGTCCCGTCCGGGTCGTAGGCCACGGTGCCCTCGGTGGTGCAGTGGCCGGTCGAGGTGAGCACGATCGTGTCCCCGCGACGGGCGTAGAAGCCGCCGGCACACGCCCCCCACAGCTGCTGGCCGGCGAGCACCGGCGGGTCGTACACCTCCGTGGTCCGCCGCGGCTGCGTGACGGTGCTCACGGCCCAGAAGACCCCGATGCCGAGCAGCAGGCCCGCCAGGACGACGATGAGGAGACGGCGCAGGCGGCCCGGAGCCCGAGCATCGTTCCTCGCCAACCGCGTCACCGACGTCCTCGTTCCTGGGCCGGTCGCGAGGCTGCTCAGCCGGCCGCGACGACCGGTCGGGCCCGCGCCAGCAGCTCGTCGAGGATCTCGCCTTCACCACCGTCGGCGATGTGATGCCCGGATCCCGTCGACACGATCAGCCGCGCATTGGGCAGCCGGCCGACCAGCCGCCGCGCGGCCGAGAGAGGGCAGTTGCGATCGGCGTCACCGTGCCACCAGGTAACACTGCTCGTTACCGCCGCGAGGTCGATGTCAGGCCAGGCACCGTTCATGGCGAGCACCTCGTCGAGCCACCCGTCGATGCCGGGTGCGAGCGCCTCGCAAGTGCCGCGCGTGAAGGCAGCCTGCCAGGCCGGGTCGGCCATGATCTGCTGGTCCGCGGCCGGGGCAGTTTCCATGAACTCGCGGTAGCCGGCGACTGGATCGGCAAGGATGGACGTCCGGGCCTCGTCCAGCAGCGCCCGCAACGCCTCCATCGCGCCCGTCCGCGCAAGGCCGTCGGCGGAAGCCACGATGTCGACCTCCTCGCCAACCTCGTCGTCGGTGAGTGGCGCGGCACCGTCGCCGACCGCACAGGCCAGGACGCGGTCCGGGTGTCGCGCGGCGAAGGCGAGGACGTGGGGCGCGCCGCCGCTCCCGCCGTACACGGGGACGTTGCCGATGCCGAGATGGTCGAGGATCGCGGCGAGGTCGTCGGCGTGCTCCACGAAGCCCCGGCCCGGGAGTCGCGTCGAGACGCCAAACCCTGGGCGTTCGACGGTGATCACCCGCAGGCCGCGTTCCACCCAAGGCGTTTGGTCGATCCGTAGGGACAGGCGCGATCCCGGCGTGCCCGGCAGGCGCAGCACAGGTCGACCCTCGAGGAGCCCGCACTCGCTCCAGGCGACGGTCCTGCCGTCGGGGCGAACAAGCCTGCCTTCGTGCATGAAACGCATGCTCGCACAGTCAGGAGGGTGAGGGGCGCTCGATCCGTTGGACTCCTGGCCGGGGCTCGCCTGGAGGCAGTAGATGTGCTACATTCATGTACATGTCGAGCACCGTTGGCATCGCCGAGCTGCGTCAGAACCTGAGTCGCTACCTGCGTCGCGTCGAGAACGGTGAGCGGTTGCTCGTGACGGACCGCAACAGGGTCGTTGCGGAGCTGGGACCACCGCCAAGCACTGGCGAGGCGCTCGACCGCCTGATCGCCGAGGGGCGTGTCGCACGACCGATGCGACGCGGACTGCCACCGCCGCTGCGCATGGGCGGCGACCCCTACGCGCTCAGCCGAGCCCTCGACGAGACGCGCGGCGAGCGCTGAGCCTTGCCGCTCTTCTACGCGGATGCATCGGCACTCGTCAAGCTCGTGAGGGACGAACCCGAGAGCGATGCGCTGCGGGCGTTCCTGGCCGATTCGGACATCGTCTCGAGCGAGCTCGTGCTGGCCGAGGTGCCACGGGCCATCCGGCGTGCTGCAGCTCGTGACCCCAGGCTGACCCTTGACATCCTCATCCAGCGCGCCGATGAAACCCTCGATGGGGTTGCCATGCTGCCGCTCGAACGCGCCTTGCTCCTCGCGGCCGGAGCACTCGCCGAGCCCGCGCTGCGTGCGCTGGATGCGATCCACGTGGCCGCAGCCGTGGACCTCGCACCCATCGACGGCTTCGTGACCTATGACGAACGCCAGGCCGCTGCGGCCCGGCTTGTGGGCCTGCGGACGGTGTCGCCCGGCGGCTGACGCTCACCTCTGGCGCCCCAATACGGGAGTGGTGTCGCGACGGACGTCCACGGCCGCCGGGCTGGCGTCGGCCGCGAACCGCCGTTGGACTCGTGGACGAGCAGGGGACGATCCGCCCGGCGTAGGATCGTGTCAGCGCCGCGCGTCCCGGCCCCGCTCGGGAGGATGTGTGGACGAGCCCATCATCGGCCGCGACCGCGAGCTTGCGGAGCTCGATGCCGCATTGGACGACGAGTCACGGTGGGCGACGGGGGCGATCCTCGTCGGACCGGCCGGCGCGGGCAAGACCACGCTGTGGCGCGCCGCCGTCGACGGAGCCAGGGCACGCGGGCGGAGGGTGCTCGAAGCGTCGCCGGCACGCGCGGAGGCGAGACTCTCGTACGCGGCGCTCGGCGACCTCTTGTCGACCCTCGACGACACGGCATGGGCGTCGCTACCGGGACCGCAGCGCCGGGCGCTTGATGTGGCACTGCTGCGTGCCGACCCCGGCGGACAGGGCGCTGAGGCGCGCGCAATCGCCGTCGGACTGGTGACGCTTCTCCGGTCCCTCAGTCTCGTCGATGCGCCGCTCGTGGTCGCCATCGACGACGCCCAGTGGTTGGACGGGCCCTCGTCGGCAGCCATCGCCTACGCGCTCCGGCGCCTTGCAGACTCCCCGATCATCGTCCTCGCCTCGATCCGGGCAGACCTCGGGGAGGCGCCGCCCGCCCTCGTGGACGCCATGACCGCCTGGCCGCTGCGCGAGATCGCCGTGGGACCCCTGTCGGTGGGGGCGGTGTTCGAGCTCCTGCGCCTGCGTGCCGGGGTACGCCTCTCGCGTCCGCAGCTCCTGCGGGTCCACCGGGCAACCGGCGGCAACCCGTACTTCGCCCTCGAGATCGGGCGCGCCCTTCGTGACCAGCCCGCTGGGTCGACGGACCGCCTTCCACTGCCCGCCTCCCTCGTGGCAGCGACACGACGGCGCCTCGAGGCACTCTCGCCCGCCGCGCGCGGCCTGCTGCTGGCCGCTTCGGCCCTCCCCGAGCCCGACGCGGAAACCCTGGTCGGGCTGGCCGGCGGGCAGGACGCCGCCCAGGCCGCGCTGGGAGAGGTCGTCGCTGCCGGAATCCTCATCGTGACCGGGGCGCGGGTCCGGTTCGCGCACCCGCTCCTCGCGGAGACGGCTTACGCGATGGCCACTTCCGTCGAGCGCCGCCGGCTTCACGAGCGGCTGGCGGCGCTCGCCCGTAACCCGGAGGAGCGGGCTCGGCATCTGGCGGTGGCCAGCGTCGGTCCGGCCGCGCCAGTCGCTGCAGCGCTGGACCGGGCCGCCGCGGCCGCGCGTGACCGGGGCGCACCCGACGTCGCAGCGGAGCTGGCGGAGCGCGCCCTCGAGCTCACGCCGCCCGCGCGCACGCTCGACGTCCATGCGCGCCGGCTCCGGGCCGCACGCGCCCACTTCGAGGCCGGCGACCCGGCCCGCGCGGTCTCCCTGCTGACGGCGCCACCGAACGGCGCCGACCTTGGTCACGCGCCTGCTCCGGGGACGCCCGCCGGTGAGCGCGAGGCCGAGCGACTGGTGGCGCTCGCCGAGGTCAACGCCCAGGCTTCCGGCGTCACGACGGGGCTGCCCATGTACGAGCGGGCCCTTACGCTGACCAAGGACCCCGGCCTGCGCAGCCGGATCAACGCCGACCTTGCGTCGGCGTTCGCCGACGCGTTCGAGCTCGAGAGCGCGCGCGCCCACGCGGACACGGCCGTCGCGGCGGCGCGCGAGGCCGGCAGGAGAGATGTCCTGCTGCGGGCCCTCGCGGTCGCCGCGTACGTGGCCACCATCACGGGCAACCCCGCCGCTGACGCGCTGCTGCGCGAGGGGACAGCGCTGGAGCGGCCACGCGAGTCCTACCGCGACCCGCGGTCGGTACGGTTCGTCGCGGCGCTCCACGCCCTCTATGAGGACCGCATCGAGGACGCGCGGCGCACGATGGGAGACCTCGCCCAGGCGGCCGAGGCGGCCGGCGCTGTCACAGCGCAGGCATTCCTTGCCTACTCCAGCCTCATCGAGCGGCGGGCCGGCCGTTTCGCCCTGGCGCTCGCGCTCGCCGACCAGTCCCACGATGTCGCGCTGCAGGCCGGCCGCGAGGCCGCCGTACCGCTGGCGCTCCACCTCCGGGCGCAGGCCCTCGCGCACCTCGGCCAGGCGGCGGAGGCCCGAGCGGTCGCAGAGCAGGTGCTCGCGTACGCCGCGGCGACCGGACAGCAATACCGGCTGGGCCTCGTCGACCGGGGGATGCTCGGTTTTCTCGCGCTCTCGGAGGGTGATGCCGGCACGGCCTTCGCGATCCTCGATCCGGCCGCGGACGCCCTCGCCGCGCGCGACCCCGGCGAGCCGAGCGTCTTCACGTTCCTTCCGGACGCGATCGAGGCCGCCGTGGAGACCGGCCACGTCGAACGGGCACTCATCCTGCTGGAGCGCCTCGAGACGCCGGCCACGCAGCTGGGCCGTGGGTGGGCGCTCCAGGCGGCGTGGCGATGTCGCGGCCTGATCGAGGTCGCGGTCGGGAACGACGACCTGGCGGCTGCCGCGTTCGAGCGGGCGCTCGAGGTGCACACAGGGCTGCCGTCTCCTCGCCCGTTCGAGCTGGGCCGGGTACTCCTCGGCATGGGCTCGCTCCAACGCCGGCGGCACGAGAAGGCAGCGGCCCGGGAGACGCTGGCCCGCGCGGGCGACGCGTTCCAGGAGACGGGGGCGGTCCTGTGGCAGGCCCGCGCGCGCGCCGAGGCAGCCCGGATCGGCGGCCGCCGGACGGAGAGAAGGGACCTCTCCGAGGTGGAAGGGCGGATCGCGAACCTTGTCGCCGCCGGGCGGTCGAACAAGGAGGTCGCCGCCGACCTGGGCATCAGCCCCAAGACGGTGGCGTGGAACCTGTCCAAGGTCTACGCGAAGACCGGCGCCTCCTCGCGGACCGAGCTCGTCATCCACATGCGCGGCCGAAGGGCGATCGCCCCGGACTGACCGGTCCGGGCTCGCGGTGCGCGCCTCGTCACCCACCGCGCCCGGACCGCCTGCATGGCAAACCCCGAACGATGTCCGGTTGTTCGGCCTCGGCCCGAGGCCTACCGTCGATGCCGGACGGACGCCCACTGGTGGCGCCCAAGGAGGTTCCCATGAAGCGGACTGTGCGAGCCGTCGTGCTCGCGGTGGCGGTCATGGCGATGATGGTTCCGGCAGTCTCGGCCGACGGAAACTGGGGGGTCGAGAGGGAGCGGGAGTTCACCTGCGACAGCGGGAAGATGACGCTGTCGATCATCATGCCGCCGAGTGAGTTCACCACGCCCGCGATCGTCCCGTTCCACGTGGTCGGGTCGGGTTCTGTGCTCGTGCCATTCGTCTTCACGTTCGAGGGCACAACCTACCTGTCGAAGCCGCTCGCGGCCCGGCATGGTGATCGTCTCGTGCGTTGCGAGTACGAGGATCCGCAAGGGTGGTTCATCGAGATCACGGGTCTCCTGACGCCCGCGCGCTGACGCGATCGTGCCGACCTTCCTCGTGGAACGCTACCTGCCCGGCATGCCGCCCGACGGCATCCGGGCAGGCGTCGCCCGCACGCGCGACGCGGCAGAGGCCATGCGTGCCGAGGGCTTCCAGGTCCGCCACCGGGCGACGCTCGTCGTCGCGGAGGACGACCTCTGCCTGTGCCGCTTCACGGCCGCCTCCGCGGGCCTGGTCGAGGAAGCCTGCCGGCGCGCGGCATTCCCGTACGCCCGGATCCTGTCGGCGGCAGCCGTGAGGATCCCACGCCAGCCCACCCGCGAGGCGCAGCCCGGGGGGCCGTCCCGCGTCGGCCTCGAGTCTCGGAGGTACCCGCATCATGCCTGAGCCGCAGATCCTGCTGTGTGGAGCGACCGGAGCACTGGGAGGCGCGATCGCGAGCCGCCTCCAGGCTCGCGGCATCCCGTTCCGCGCCCTCGTGCGGCCGGGTCACGCCGCGACGGCTCCGGCCGGCACCGGGATCGAACATGTCGTGGGTGACCTGCGCGATCCGGTGTCCCTGCGCGTCGCCGTCGCCGGCGTCGGCACCGTCATCAGCACCGCCAACTCGATCTCGCGCGTGCTCGCGGGCGATGCCGATCTGTCGATCCGGGAGGTGGACGACCGCGGGTACGCGAACCTGATCGCGGCATGCGAGCAGGCGGGCGTGGAGCGGTTCGTGTTCGCGTCGATGCTGGGGGACTTCGGCGTGGCCCGGACGCCGTTCACGGATGCCAAGCTCGCCACGGAACGGCGGCTCCGCGCATCGCGGATGCACGAGGTGATCGTGCGCCCGGACATGTTCCAGGAGGTCTGGCTGTCGCCCGCCGTCGGGTTCGACTGGCCGCATGGCAAGGTCACCGTGTACGGCAGGGGCGAGTCGCCGCATGCCTACATCGGCATCGGCGACGTTGCCGAGGCAATGGTTCGCCTGGCACTGGCCGAGGACCCGCCGCGCGTCGTGGAGATGGGCGGGCCGGAGGCCATGTCGCCCAACGAGGCCGTCGCCGCGTTCGAGCGCGTCCTCGGGAGGGCGATCAAGACGAGCCACGTCCCGCGGCTGATGATGCGGGTCGGCCGGACCGTGATGCGCGGCGTGAAGCCAGTCACGGCGTCGCTCATGGGCATGGCCCTCGCGTCGGACCTTGCCCCGACCACGGTGCGCGACGAGGCCCTGCGCGAGCTCGGCATCGATGCGCGTCCGGTACGGCGCTACATCGACCAGGCGGCGGCCGCGGGGGGCCAGGCGCCCGCCGGCTGAGGGGGGATGAGGGCGGACGGGATGGCGCACCCTTCGTCAGCGTGACGAACGACGCCACTCCGTCCGCCCGTCGCTGGCCGACGTGGAAGGGTCCCACCGGGCCGGCCTCCTGGTAGCTCTGCGACCTGCCGCTCGGGCTACCATGGACGTCCCGTGACCATCGCCCCGAACGACTTCGTCCACCTCCACACCCACTCGGAGTTCAGCCTGCTGGACGGGCTGGGGCGGATCACCGACCTCGTCGACACCTCGGTCAAGCACGGGTTCGACAGCCTCGCCATCACCGACCACGGGGCGCTCTACGGCTCGGTCGCGTTCTACCAGGCGGCCACCAAGGCGGGCATCAAGCCGATCATCGGCGTGGAGACCTATGTCGCCCGGCGGTCGATGACGGACAAGGAGGGCAAGGCCGACAGCCAGCCCTTCCACCTCCTCCTGCTCGCGACCGACATGACCGGCTACCAGAACCTGTGCCGGCTGGTCACGGACGCCCACATCGACGGCTACTACTACAAGCCCCGTATCGACCGTGAGCACCTGGCGAAGCACAGCCAGGGCCTCGTTGGCATGTCCGCCTGCCTCGGCGGTGAGATCCCCAAGGCCCTCGAGGTGGACGACTGGGAGCTGGCCCGCACGCTTGCCGGCGAGTACGGCGACATCTTCGGCAAGGACCGGTTCTTCCTGGAGCTGCAGGATCACGGGATCCCCGAACAGCGCCGCCTCAACGAGCAGCTGCTCCGCCTGGCCCCCGAGACCGGCCTGCCCCTGGTCGTCACCAACGACCTCCATTACGTGCACCAGGAGCAGCACGAGGCCCACGACGTCCTGCTCTGCGTCGGTACCGGGAGCAACCTCGACACGCAGAACCGGATGCGCTTCGAGGGCAAGGAGTTCTACCTCAAGACCGCGGCCGAGATGTTCCGCCTCTTCCCGGACCAGCGCGAGGCGTTTCTCAACACCCGGCGCGTCGCAGAGATGGTGGACCTCAAGCTGCCGCTCGGCGAGCTGCGGATCCCGCACTTCCCGGTGCCCGACGGCGAGACCGTCGAGAGCTGGCTGCGCAAGGAGTGCGAGGCCGGCCTCGTCCGCCGCTACGGCGCGATCACGCCGGAGCTCCAGGCACGGCTGGACTACGAGCTGGGCGTGATCCTCTCGATGGGCTACGCGGGCTACTTCCTGATCGTCGCCGACTTCGTCCGCTTCGCCCGGGAGCAGGGGATCGCGACCACCTGCCGCGGTTCCGCACCCGGCTCGATCGTCACCTACACCCTGGGCATCACGCCGGTGGACCCGCTCCACTACGGGCTCCCGTTCGAGCGCTTCCTCAACCCGGACCGGGTGACGATGCCCGACATCGACGTGGACTTCGAGGACGAGCGCCGGGACGAGGTCATCAACTACGTCAGCCGCAAGTACGGCACGGACCACGTCGCCCAGATCATCACCTTCGGCACGATGCTGGCCCGGGCGGCGATCCGCGACGTGGGCCGGGTGATGGGCATGGGCTACGGGGACGTGGACCGCATCGCCAAGGCCGTCCCCAACCAGCTGGGCATCAAGCTCTCCGAGGCGCTGCAGCTCAGCCCGCAGCTCAAGGAGATGCACGACGGCGACCCCCAGATCGGCAAGCTGATCGGGTTCGCGCAGCAGCTCGAGGGGGTCGCCCGCAATGCGTCCACCCACGCGGCCGGCGTGGTGATCTCGCGTGAACCCCTGACCGAGCTCATGCCGCTCCAGAAGGCGACCAACTCCGACGCCCTCATGACCCAGTACGAGATGCACGGCATCGAGGCGCTGGGCCTGCTCAAGTTCGACTTCCTGGGCCTGTCCAACCTCACGATCCTGCGCAAGGCCGTGGACCTGATCCGCGAGCACCGCGGGGTCGAGGTGGACCTGGACAACATCCCGCTCGACGATGCGCAGACGTTCGAGCTCCTGGCCTCCGGCGAGACGACCGGCGTGTTCCAGCTCGAGTCCGCGGGCATGCGTCGCTACGTCCGCGAGCTGCAGCCGTCATCGGTCTTCGACCTGGCGGCCATGGTGGCGCTCTACCGTCCCGGTCCCATGGACAACATCCCGGCCTACATCCGGCGCAAGCACGGCCAGGAGCCGGTGGTCTACCTCCACCCGCTGCTCGAGCCGTTCCTGAACCGGACCTACGGGATCTTCGTCTACCAGGAGGACATCATGGCCGCGGCCATGGCCCTGGGCGGCTTCAGCGGTCCCGAGGCGGACATGCTGGGCTACGCGATCCGCAAGAAGAAGTCGTCGGTGCTGCGGTCGATGAAGGAGACGTTCGTCGAGCGGGCGGCCGAGCGGGGCGTCCCGGCTCGGACCATCGACGCGGTGTTCAAGGCCTTCGAGCCCTTCGAGCGCTACGGGTTCAACAAGGCCCACGCCACCTGCTACGGGCTCATTGCCTACCAGACGGCGTACCTCAAGGCGAACTACACGGTCGACTACATGACGTCCGTGCTGTCTGCGTTCCGCGACAACGCCGAGAAGGTGGCGGCCGCGATCGCGGAGTGCCGGCGCCTGGGCATCGACGTCCGCACGCCGGACGTCCACCGCTCGCACCTGGGCTTCACGGTCGAGGACGGGGCCATCCGGTTCGGTCTGCTCGCGGTCAAGAACGTGGGTGAGGGCGCGATCGAGTCGATCATCAAGGCCCGCGAGGAGGGCGGCGAGTTCCGCTCGCTGACGGACTTCTGCACCCGCGTCGACCTGCGCCTGGCCAACCGCAAGGTGCTGGAGGCGTTGGCCAAGGTCGGCGCCCTCAACTGCTTCGGGCACCCGGCGCAGATCCTGCTGGGTCTCGACGATGCGCTCGCCGCCGGCCAGGCCGCCCAGCGCGACCGGATCAGCGGCCAGACGTCGCTGTTCGACATCGGCGGCGACGAGGCGGCCACCCTCGAGCGTCCGCTGCCGTCCACGCCCGAGACCCCGGTCCGCGAGCGCCTCCGCTGGGAGAAGGAGCTCCTGGGGTTGTACCTCTCCGACCACCCCATGGGCGAGGTGGCCGAGCGGGTGGGCAACTACGTGACCGCCTACAGCGGAGACCTGCGCGACGAGTCGCTCGACGGCCAGCGGGTGGTCCTGGGCGGCATCGTCACCGGGGTCCGCTCCGTGATGACCAAGGCGCGCGCCACGATGGCGGTCGTCACCCTGGAGGACCTGCAGGGGACCCTGGAGGTCGTCGTGTTCCCCAAGACCTACGAGACGACGATGGGGACATGGCGCGACGGCGCGATCCTCCTGGTCGCCGGGCGCGTGGACCACCGGGGCGACGAGGCATCGCTGCTGGCCGACTCGGTATGGGACTGGGATGCGGCCGAGGAGCGCGGGGCGGAGGCGTTCGCACGCGAGGTGGGGTCGCTGGACAAGCGGTCCCGGCGCGGACCCGGTGGAGGGCAGAACGGCGGGGGCGGGAACGGCGGCGCACGGACGAACGGCGGCGCCCGGACGAACGGCGGCGCCACGCCGGCAACCCCCGTCCCGACCTACTCCGAGCCGCCCGATCTCGTCACTGCCACCGGTGCCGGCGGTGCGGAGATCGCGGAGGAGACGCCGCTCCCCGAGGAGGCCGGAGCCCGGGCCGTGGCGGCGGCCCAGGCCCCGTCCCGACCCATCGAGGCGGCACCCGGGGCCGTGCTAAACGTCCGCTTCGCTCGCGGCGCCGGGACGGACCGCGTCGTGTCGGCGATGCACGCCTTCAAGGCTGTGCTCCGCGAGCGGCCGGGGGCGACGAGGGTGGTCGTGCACGTGCCCGCGCCAGGCGGCGATGCGCTGCCCATGGAACTGCGGGGCGTGGCCTACGACGCGGAGTTGATCGCCGAGGTACGCCGCCGCGCGGGCGACGGAGTCATCGAGCTCCAGCTGGGCTGACCACCCAGCTCCGGATCAGGCCTGAGTCGTGTCTCCGGTCTGGGCGACCTCGCGCGCCGCGCGAACCCCGGAGATCTGGTCGTAGAACTCGACGCGGATCGCGTTGAGGTCCGGGCGCTCGACGTCCAGCTCCTCGGCCATCCGGTTGACGAGCCAGGACTCCGTCGCGTCGATCTCATCGTCGGCGGACATGACCAGGAAGCAGCAGCGGATCAGGCGCTGGCGTTCCTCCATCGTGGAGATCGCCTTGAACTCGCGCGTGACCAGGAAGTCCTCGGTGGCCCCGAAGTCGCCTGCGAGCGTCGCGGCGAGATCGACGACCATCGGTGCGGTCGCTGGCTCCAGGCCGCCGGCCTCGGCGATCTTGAGGACCGCCGCCCGCTCGGCGTCGCTCATCCCGCCCGTGGCGTTCGCGGCGCGGCCGAGCAGGTAGGCGAAGGCGGCCACGTACCGCGCTCGAGCCGGGGGCATGGCCGACAACGCAGCCGCGAGGATCCGCACGCTATCGGTTTCGCCCGCCTCCAGCTTGGGCAGGGGAGCGTCCGGGCTGGCGGGCGCGTCCTGCGGCGCTGGCGCGTCCATGTTGAAGATGTTGCGGAAGAGGCTCATCGGGACTCCGGAGGGTGGGCGAGGGGATCGGGCTGCTCAGCGTGTCGACGGAGTCTACCGAAGGTTGCGTCGCACGGCCTCGAACCGCCTCGAACAGCTACTGACGGGCCGCTGCGAGCCCGGTGGCAGACCGCTGCCCGCCCCAGCGCAGGGGGGGTGTGTGCGACCGGCCTCGCCCCCCGACTCGAGTCGTGCCCTACGGCGCTACGGAGACCTCGATCTCGGTCCAACTGACCCACGACGGACTGGAGGTGGTCTCGATCCGCAGGTAGCGGATCGGCCCTGAGTCGGCGAGGGGCCAAGACATCCACTCGGCGTTGTTGGTGGTGCCGTCGAACTTGTAGAGGATCACCTCTTCTATCTGGCCATCGGCCCGTCCGTAGACATCGTGGATGGTGTGGCCTGTATTGGGCAGCTGCGAAGCCATCAGCCTGATGGTCGTGGGCGTGACCGGCTTGACGAAGTCGATCTCGATCCAGGCCACCGGAAAGCCGCCGGAGTTCCAGGTGGTATCGAGGTTGCCGTCAAATGGTCCGGTCGGCGGGCCGGCAGGGGTGGCCGAGGAAGCCCGGATGACGCGGCCGTCGGCGAGGCGGTTCTCGACCGGAACTGCACTGGGCGCCGGCGGTGGCGTCAGCATGGCGATCATCGTCGGCAGTGGCAGATCCGGCGATAGGATCTCGACCTCGCGCCAGGCAGCCAGCGTCGGACTGGCGGTCGTTGTCACACGGACGTAGCGGATGTCGGGAACCGGCTGGGTCGTGGCCTTTTCCAGCCACTGGCTGTCGGTAGTCGTTCCGGCGAACTCGGCGAGGACGACATCCTTGCCGTCCGCCGTGCGGCCGGTCACCTGGTGAGATGTCGGACCATCGACAGGCTGGGAGGTCAGGAGGCGCACCTTCTCGATCGTGATCGGCCTCCCGAGGTCCATCTCGATCCAACCGGGCAACGGACGATCGCCGGCGCTCCAGGAAGTATCGGCTTGGCGGTCGAAGGCATTGCCGGTCGGATTGGTGAGCCGGGTGCCAGAGGCGTAGAGGACGCGGCCATCGGGCATGGTCCAGGTGTTTGGAGGATAGAAGCGGTCAAGCAGGGCGTTGTTCATGCGTGATGACCCGAGGGCGATCGCATTCACGTCGCCCATGAGACCGCCATCGCGCATGGCCACCACGCCCCCGCTGACGGCCGTCAGCATCGCGCCCCACTCCTGCTTCCAGTCCCAGGGCACGAGTTGCGGCGAGGGCGCCGGCACGACCTGTGCGGTCGGCGCCGGTGAGCTCGCGTCCAGGGCAGATTGCGCGGCCTCAAGGTGGTCGAGCACCAACTGGCCAGTGTCACGGATCCGTGCTGCGTCCACCTGGCCGCCGACCGCCGCCTTGAGGGTCTCGTTGAAGGCCGTCCAGGCTTCTGATGTAGATCCGGTATCTGGGTTACCGATGGCCAGGAACAGCTGCTCCATGACGACGTCTTCCGGGTTCACGGGGCCGGCGGGTGAGGTCGGTGGTGCCGCTGGTGTGCCGGGGGCCACCGACGGGGCCTCCGGAATGGGAGCACTGGAGGGGGTTGTCCCTGATGGAGCTGCCGCGCAGCCGACCGTCAGGATTGCGATGACACCCGCGGCAAGAAGCGCTGTGCTGCTGCCTGTTCGTCGGCTGTTCATGTCACCTCCTTGCTGCCACGGACCACCCGGGGTGGTGCGGCGCGGCGAATTCAAGGGCGAGGGTCAACGCGTCGTTCCGGTCAGCCCCGATGGAGACGTGTCCGGTCCACTTCTGTGGCAGATGGGCCCGCGTCTGTTCAGCGAATGCTCGGGCTTGGCGCTATGAACCACCTAGGCCCCGGGCGGCACGGTGATCCGATCAGGCCCACAGCCGCTGAGCACGCCTACGCCCAGGATCGGCAACACCACGGCCCTGAACCAGTTGACGGAGCTCGGATGGTTCATCACGGTCGGTGCCCCTCGGGCGACCCGAGGCTCGCCCGGAAGAACTCGACGATCCGCTGCTCGTACTCGGCCGGTTCGGCGAAAGCGGCCTGGAGGTGGAGCGCCCGGGGGACGAGCCAGGGCTCGTAGCCGGGAACGAACGTCGCGTGCGCGGCCGCGAGATCCTTCGCGTGATGCCAGTCAAGGTTGACATCGGCGAGGCCGTGGACGATCGCAAGCGGCCGTGCCCCGATCCTTCCGACCTCGTCCACCGGGATGCGCGCGGTCAGGTCGTCGTTCGCGATGATCTTCGCCCACGCAATGACGCCCGGGCGGAGCCAGGTCGGTAAGCCTTGCCCGACGGCGATCTCGTCGAACACGACCCCCACGTCGGCGAAGGCGCTGTCCGCCCAGGTGGCAGCGATCGCCCGTTCCTGGCCCATCGCGATGATGGCCGAGGACGCGCCGAGCAATTCGCCCATCAGCCCGATCTGGCTCGGCGGGAGGTCCTGCGCCGACTGGAGCCAGTCCCACGCCCCGAGGACGTCGAGGTACTCCTCCGATCCCCAGCCCGACCGACCATCCTCGAAGTCGGAGTCACCCTCGTCGCGCAAGTCCATCATCAGGACGGAGAAGCCGTTGCGGGCGAGCATCCCCGCCGGCAGCAGGACGACCGGGTCGTGGCGGCAGCTATGGATGCCGTGGACGACGATGACCGCAGGCGCGCTGGCACCCTCGGCCGGGACCCACCAGGCCCGGATCGTCAGCCGCGGCTGGCGCCTGTCGCGGCTCGGGAAGCTGACGTCCTGGTAGCCCGGCATGGCGTACGGCCTCGTGTCGAAACCGCCCTCCGTCAGCTTCTTGGAGATGCCCTCCGTGCCGAAGCTCGCCGGCGTGTAGCCCGGGAACCTGCCGCCACAGAGGGGAGTGGGAGGCGTCAGCCGGCTGTAGCCGAGGTAGGCCGCACCGGCATACCCCGCGAAGCCGACTGCCAGGACGACCCCCAGCCCCACCGCGATCCATCGACGTCGTGCACGCATCGCACCCTCCCTGGAGTGCCACCGTGGGCGCTGGTCGCGGGTCTGGCGAGAGGCGAACGGCCCTCAGCGGGCTAGAACGGTTCTCCGGCAAGACCGCCCAGCGACGCCGCCCCGAGGAACCAGAGCACCGCGATCACGGGTGAGCAGAGCGCGAACAGCACGATCCACCGCACCGGCGTCGCGAGCCGGTACCCGACGCCGATGAGGTAGATGCCCAGGGGGGCGAGCAGCCACTCCAGCATGGAGCCGAACTGGAGGGTCTGCACGAAGACCCCGTTCGGTTCCGGGCTGATGACTCCCTGATCCCACAACCACGCGACGAGGATCTGGGCGGCTGGCGCGACGATCGCGACGAGAGTCCCCAGCGCGATCAGGCGCAGCCGGGGCCGCTGAACCTCTGCACCTTCTACCGGGTTCGACATCCTGGCCACCTCTGTCGCTGGGTGGGCCCTGGCATACCTCTTGGCGGGTTGGTCCCGCGTGTGCCTTGATGACGCCGGAGGGACCGATCCGTTGCACACCCGGTCGTCCGCTGGCCCTGCCGATCAGTCAGGTACGGTGCCGAGTCGGGGGGGGGGCTGAGGCGGCACGCCATACTTGAGCAGCTCGACGGCGTCGGTCAGGCCCCACTTGGCGACGATGGCCCTGATCGTGCCGTCGGCATACATGGCCGTGCCGATCGGTGAGGCGCGTGCTGAAATCGGGGGCGGATGCGTTGTTGCGAATGCTGGTAGCGAAGGTGGGATTCGAACCCACACGAGGTTGCCCTCAGCGGTGTTTGAGACCGCCGCGTCTGCCATTCCGCCACTTCGCCTGGCCGGGCCATCGTAGCGGAGCGGGAACCATGGGCGCGGGTCCGGCGTCCCTGCGACGATGCCCGCGGAACCGCACCCCGATGCTAGACTCGCCGCGCCTCACCATCGTCGCCAGGAGGGTCGCGCCCGTCGTGCAGGACGCCCGGCCGTCGGAGGCCGTCGAGGATCCGATCCAGCGCCGCGACCTGATCCTGCTGGAGCGGGCGCGGGACGGCAGCCTCGATGCTTTCAACGACCTCGTCGAGTGCTACCAGGACCACCTGTTCGCGCTCGTCGCGCGCATGGTTCCGGACCGGGACCAGGCCGGCGACGCGGTGCAGGAGGCGTTCTTCTCCGCCTACCGCAACATGCGCTCCTTCCGCGGCGGCAGCGTCCGCTCGTGGCTGAGCCGCATCGCCATCAACGCGGCGATGGACCAGCAGCGGCTCAAGAAGCGCCGCCCGTCACAGCCGTATCCCGAGTTCGAGGATGAGAGCTGGCAGCCGCCCGCCGGCGACGACGCCGACCCCGTCCGCACGGCGATGCAGGGCGAGCGCACACGCGTGCTCAATGCCGCGCTGGGGTCGATCACGCCGGACCAGCGCCAGGCCATCGTCCTGTTCGACGTCGAGGGCTACGACTACGCCGAGATCGCGGAGCTGACCGGGGTGTCGCTCGGGACGGTGAAGTCGCGGATCCACCGGGGCCGCCTGGCGTTGCGCGATCGCCTCGAAGGCAGCATCGGGCTGTTCCGGGGGGAGGGCGACTGATGCCGCACCTCCCGCCCAGCCACGCCGACCACGACCCGCTCGCGATCGCCGCCTATGCCGCTGGCGACGCCACCGGACCCGAGCTCGACGACGCGCTGGCCATGGTTGCCGGCTGTCCGGACTGCGCCGCCCTCCACCACGACCTGCGGGCGATCGCCGCGGCCCTGCCCGACCTTCCGGCCCCGGCCCGCACCCGCGACTTCCGTCTGACCCCCGAGCAGGCCGCCTCGCTCCGGCCCGCCGGCTGGCGCCGCCTGCTTGCACCGTTCGCGGGACCGAAGTTCGCGTTCGCGGGTCCCGTGGGCGCCGGCCTCGCCACCCTGGGCCTGGCCGGGTTCCTGGTCGCGGGATCGTTCGGCGTCCCGCTCGCGGCCACGGCGCCCACCGACGGCGGAGCGGCGGCGGCCAGCGGAGCGGCCACCGTCGAGCGCACGAACGCCAGCACCGGAGCTGAGCTCTTTGCGGCCGAGTCCCCGGGTGTCGTGGCGGTGCCCGCCGCGGAGGCTCCCGGCAACGTGCCCGTTCCTGGTGTCGAGGCACCCGCGGGTGCCGTGCCCGCTACCGAGGCGCCCGCGGGCGATGCCCAGGGCGAAGTCGCGATCACCGAGGCTGGTCCCGGCGCTACGGCTGCCGTCGACGTCGACAAGATGGCGTCGGGCGTGGCCCCGGAGACGGAACCCGTGCCGGTGGTCCCGATGCTCTCCGCCGTTGCGCTGCTGCTCGGCGTCACGCTGGCAGGGCTGCGGTACGCCGGCCGCCGCGTGGTCGCTCGGGCCTGACGGAGCCTCGACAGGGCTGACGGAACCGCATCGGACCTACCGTCGTCTGGAGGGGGAGATGCCGCACCTCCCGCCCAGCCACGCCGACCACGACCCGCTCGCGATCGCCGCCTATGCCGCTGGCGACGCCACCGGACCCGAGCTCGACGACGCGCTGGCCATGGTTGCCGGCTGTCCGGACTGCGCCGCCCTCCACCACGACCTGCGGGCGATCGCCGCGGCCCTGCCCGACCTTCCGGCCCCGGCCCGCACCCGCGACTTCCGTCTGACCCCCGAGCAGGCCGCCTCGCTCCGGCCCGCCGGCTGGCGCCGCCTGCTCGCCCCGTTCGCGGGACCGAAGTTCGCGTTCGCGGGTCCCGTGGGCGCCGGCCTCGCCACCCTGGGCCTGGCCGGGTTCCTGGTCGCGGGATCGTTCGGCGTCCCGCTCGCGGCCACTGCGCCTGACGACGGCGGAGCCGGCGCGAACGCGAGCGATGCGGTGGCTGTGGAGATGGCGCCGCAGATGGCACCCGGGAGCACGGCCGCGGCCCCGACCGCCCCGGTCGAGCCCAGGGCCCCGTACGCCGCCATGGCGAGCCCCGGCGTGAGCCCGATCCCTGCTACCGGTGGCGACATCGCCGGTGAGGTCCCGTCCGGCGACCCCAAGATGACCGTCGCGGGCTCCGAGGCGAACAACGGCGAGGCGTCCCCGGGCGAGGGCTCCCGGATGGCGGCTACCGCTCAGCCGGTCTCACCCGCGCCGGTCAACGGCAACACTCTGGCACCGCTGGCAGCGCTCATGCTCTTCGTGGGCATCCTGCTCGGTGGCCTGCGCCTTGTTGCGCGCCGCGTGGCCTGACGGAGGATTCAGTCCCGCAGCGGCAATCGAACCCTGAAGGTGGCCCCATTCCCCGGCACGCCGTCGCTCTCGGCCGTGACCGATCCGCCGTGTGCCTCCGCGAGATCGCGGACGATCGCCAGCCCCAGGCCAGACCCGCCCGAGTCCGCGTGCCGCTGGTACCGGTCGAACACGCGCGGGAGGTCGTCCTGCGCGATCCCCTCGCCAGTGTCGCGGACGGTCAGGATCGCGTCGTCATCGACGGCCCGAACGTCTACCTCCACGCGCCCGCCAGATGGTGTGTGGCGCAGCGCGTTGGCGACGAGGTTCGTGACGATCTCGCGGTAGCGCACGGGGTCCAGGCTCGTCACGAGGCGTTCGTCACAGGTCACCGTGAGGGCGACACCCTTCGCGGCGGCGACCGTCCCCTGGACGGCCGCGGCCTCGCGCGACAGGACGGCCAGGTCCACTGGCTCGCGGTGGAGCGTGAGCGCCCCGACGTCGGCGAGCGACAGCGTCCGCAGATCGTCGAGCAGGCGTCCCATGACGGCCGTCTCGGCGAGGAGCGGGGCGACGTGATCCTCGTCGTATGGGGTGCACGCCGTCGAGCATCGCCTCGAGGCCGCCCTGGACGACGGTGATCGGCGTTCGCAACTCGTGCGTCACATCGGCCAGCATCGCGCGCCGCTCGTCACGGGACCGGTCCAGGCGCTCCGCCATGGTGTTGAACGAGGCCGCGAGGCCGCGGACGGGGCGTGGCCCGCGTACCCGAACCCGCACCCCGGGCTCGCCGTCGGCCAGGCGGTCGGTCGCGTCGGCGATCTCGGCCAGCGGCCGGACGGCCGATCCGAAGACGCGGATCCCAGCCAGGATCGCCAGCACCAGCACGACGAGCACGGCGACCGCCGTGACGGCCGACGGCGTCGCCGACGGGGCGAGGAAGCCGAGCAGAGAGGCCGCGACCCACGTGGCGAGGGTCGAGACGAGGCCCACCAGCAGGACGAGGCCCAGGACCATGCAGCCGACCATCCCGGCGCCGCCGGCCGGCCCGGGACCTCTGCCATGGCGGCGGCGGCCACCCCACCGGGAAGGGCGACCCCACGGTGCGCCGCCAGGGTTCACGCGTCGGGCTCCACGAGGGCGTACCCCACGCCGTGCACCGTGCGGACGTAGCGAGGTGCCGTCTCGTCCGGCTCGAGCTTCCGGCGCAGGTTGCGGACGTGGCCGTCGATGGCCCGCTCGTACGTCTCGAGGCTGAACCCGTGCACGGCGTCGAGCAGCTGGGAGCGGGTCCAGACGCGGCCGGGCTCGCGGGCAAGCGTAGCGAGGAGCTCGAACTCGGTTGGTGTCAGGGTGACGGCACGGCCGGCGACGGTGACCCGGCGACGTACAAGGTCCAGCACGAGGTCACCCGTCTCGATGCGCTCGTCAGCGAGGGGGACGGCGTCGGCCCGGCGCAGGACCGCCCGGACGCGCGCGACGAGCTCGCGGGGGCTGAACGGCTTGACCACGTAGTCGTCGGCGCCGAGCTCCAGGCCAGCCACCCGGTCGGTCTCGTCGCCGCGAGCGGACAGGATGAGGATCGGCACGCGCGAGTCGCGACGGATGGCGCGGATGACGTCGAGGCCGTCCACCCTCGGCAGCCCCAGGTCGAGGACGAGCGCATCCGGGCGGCGCGCGCGCACGAGCGCGAGGGCGGCCGCTCCGTCGCCCGCCGCGATGACGGCGAACCCGGCGTGCTCGAGGTAGTCGCGGACGATGCCGGCGATCTGCGGCTCGTCCTCCACGACGAGGATGGTGCGCATGACGCTCCGGAGACGGGTTGAACGCCGGGCGAGGATACCCGCCCGGCGTGGGAGAGCGTGGTCAGCCGGCCGCGGGGCGGTCGGTGGGGGTCGGCACCTCCGGAGTGGCGCCCGTGGTCCTGGCCGCGGAGGACTCCTCCTCGTGCAGGCGGCGGTGGGCATCGGCCACCCACTGGCGCCGCGGATCACCGTCCTCGAAGGACCCATGTCCGCCCCAGCGGCCGGGGCCTGCCCATCGGGCCGTTGGCCCAGGCTCGCCGCCGGCCGCCGATGGCGAACAGCAGGAAGCCGATGAAGAACAGGAGGAACAGGAAGCCGAGGCCGGGAATTCCGCCCCCGAGATATACGGCACCGCCGGCGGCGCCGATGTTGGACGCGATGCCCGCCTGGAAGCCGATGGCCCCCGCGACGAGGGCGACGAACGCCGGTGAACAGGACTCCGATCAGTCCGCGCATGTCAGGATCTCCGATGTGGTGCGGCCCGGCGGTCCGGGCAGTGTGGCTTGCTTGACAGGCGCCACGATCGCAAGCCGATGTGCAGAAGATGTGCGCATGTGATCGCGGTTTCGTGGGGGTCGGACCCCGAGAACGCGCGCGGCTACACTGGCTGCGTCCCAACCCGCACGTTCGGAGCCGATGGAACGCCTCCTGCTGCTCGACGGCAACGGGCTCATCTACCGCGGCTACTACGCGCTGATCGATCAGCCCCTGACGACATCGAAGGGCGAGCTGGTCACGGCCGTGTTCGGCTTCACGAACATCGTGCTGCGGGCAATCGCGGACGTGCACCCCGACCGCATCGCGGTCGCCTTCGACCTGGGCAAGCCAACGTTCCGTCACGAGCGGTACGCGGAGTACAAGGCCACCCGGACGCGGATGCCGGACGACATGCGGGAGCAGATCCCTAAGGTCCGTGACGTGGTGAAGGCCCTGGGCATCCCCGTCTATGAGCGGGAGGGCTTCGAGGCGGACGACGTGATCGCGACGCTCACGGGCCAGGCGGAGGCCGCCGGCCTCGAGGTGACGATCCTCACCGGCGACCTGGACATGCTCCAGCTGGTCACCGAGCGCACGAGGCTGATGGTCAGCCTCCGCGGCGGGGTCGCCAACACCGTGGCCTACGACCTCGCGAAGATCGACGAGCGCTGGGGCCTGCGGCCGGACCAGATGCTGGACTACAAGTCGCTCAAGGGCGACCCGACGGACAACATCCCGGGCATCCCGGGAGTCGGGGAGAAGACCGCGTCGAAGCTGATCGCCACGTGGGAGTCGCTCGACACGCTCTACGAGCACATCGGTGACGTGGTGCCCGAGAAGCTGCGGCCGCTCCTGGCCGACCACCGTGAGACGGTCCTCGAGAGCCGCGAGCTGATGCGCCTCGTCCGCGACGTGGATGTCGTGCTGGACCCGGAGCGCGGCCGGGTGGGGGAGTACGACCGCGAGGCCGTCGTGCGCATCTTCCGCGAGTTCGAGTTCCGCACGCTCATCGACCGGCTGCCGCCGCTGACCGGCGAGCGACCCGAGGACGCGGTTGGCGCGATGCGCGATCTGCGCGACGCCGGGTTCCCGGCGGCCCAGGGGCGAGGCGGCGGGCGAGGGGCCGCGCCGGGTGGCGGCTCGGGCCGCGGAACCGCATCCGTCGATGACGGGTCGCTCCAGCTCTCGATGGACTTCGACGTCGTGTCGGGAGGCGGCTCCGGCACCCCGGCGCACGCCGTCGCCGAGACGTCGCCGGCGGTGGAGGCCCGCGCGGAGGCGCTCGCCCAGGCGTCGGGTGACGTGTCGGGGGCGCTCGCCGCCGCGATCGTGGACCCCGGTCGCATCGAGACCGCCGACGAGGCGCGCGTGGCGACGCTGGAGCCGTGGCTGCGGGAGCAGGACGCCGTGGGCGTCGCGCTCGTGGTCGACGACCCGCGGCCGCTCGCGGGCACTCCGCTGGCACTCGCCGTGGCCGGCGCCGATGGGAGGTCCGTGGCGGCGGAGGGGCCCGCGGCGGCCATCGCGCTGCGGCACCTGCTGGAGCGGCTGGGGACGCCGCTCGTGGGCCACGACGTCAAGCCGCTGCTCACTGCTCGTTTCGCCGAGGATCCGGATGCGACTCCGCAGCCGGTGGCGTTCGACACCCAGGTCGCGGCCTACCTCGTGAACGCCGCCCTGCGCGCCCAGAAGATCGCGGACGTGGTCGCGGAGCGGGTGGACCTCGTCCTGCCGCCGACGGCCGCCGGGCTGTCCGCGGGCGCCTCCGCCGGCCTCGAGGCCCTGTCGGTGCTGGCGGTCCGTGCATCCCTCGAGCAGTCGCTTCGCGACGAGGGCGTGGACCGCCTGTTCGCCGAGATCGAGCTGCCGCTGATCCCGATCCTCGCGCGCATGGAGGCCGCGGGGATCGCGCTGGACCAGGACGCGCTGGCTGCCCTCGAGCGCGAGTTCGCGGCCGAGATCGCGCGCCTCGAGGCCGAGATCTTCGCCGTCGTCGGCCACCAGTTCACCATCGGCAGCCCCAAGCAGCTGGGCGAGCTGCTGTTCGTGGAGCTGGGCCTGCCGAAGGGCCGCAAGACCAAGACCGGCTACTCGACCGACGCGACCGTTCTCGAGGAGCTGCGCGGGGTCCACCCGGTCGTGGAGCTGGTGCTGGACTGGCGCACGTACACCAAGCTTCGCTCGACGTACGTGGAGGCGCTGCCGAACCTGATCGGGCCCGACGGACGGCTGCACACGCTGTTCCACCAGGCCGTGGCAGCCACCGGGCGCCTGTCCTCGTCGGACCCCAACCTCCAGAACATCCCGATCCGGACCCCGCTCGGCCGCCGGATCCGGCATGCGTTCGTGGCCGGGTCGCCCGAGACCACGCTGGTCACTGCGGACTACAGCCAGATCGAGCTGCGGATCCTGGCCCACGTGTCGGGCGACGAGCACCTGCGCGAGGCGTTCGCGCGCGAGGCCGACATCCACCGTGAGACCGCTGCCCGCGTGCTCCACAAGGAACCCGAAGACGTCACCGGCGACGAGCGGTCGATGGCCAAGATGGTCAACTTCGGGCTGGCCTATGGCATGAGCGACTTCGGGCTGTCGAGCCGGGCCGGCATCTCGCAGCAGGACGCCCGGGAGTTCATCACCGGCTACTTCGCCGCGTACAGCGGGATC
This sequence comes from uncultured Chloroflexia bacterium, assembly GCA_963754485.1. Taxonomy (GTDB): domain Bacteria; phylum Chloroflexota; class Limnocylindria; order Limnocylindrales; family CSP1-4; genus CAIXZV01. The sequence goes on from CAVWFY010000009.1 coordinate 38,277, forward strand.
AGCCGCTACATGCTCCATATCCGCGAGACGGCGGCGGAGCAGGGGTACGTGGCCACCCTGCTGGGTCGCAAGCGCCAGATCCCGGAGCTCACGTCGTCCAACCGGGCGCTCAAGGCCGCCGGCGAGCGGATGGCGATCAACATGCCCATCCAGGGGACGGCCGCGGACATCGTCAAGATCGCGATGATCCGGACGGACCGGGCGTTGCGCGAGGGCGGGTTCAAGGCTCGTGTCCTGCTGTCCGTGCACGACGAGCTGCTGCTCGAGGTGCCGCGGGACGAGGTGGACCGCCTGGTGCCGGTCCTGCGCGAGGCGATGGAGGGCGCGCTGCCACTATCGGTGCCCCTCACCGTCGATGCGAAGGTGGGCGACTCCTGGGAGGGCATGACGCCGGTCTCGCGCCGGGACGCGGTCCTCGCCGAGGCCGACGAGGTGCCCGCGGGCCTCGAGGCGTAGCGGGTGCCTAGCCCGCTGGCGCCGCCTGCCAGCGCAGCCTGAGCCCGCCGGTATCACCACGGGTGCTGGATCGGCCCCAGATTGCGAGTCGCCCGCCCAGAAGAACTCGTTGTGACTCAATTGATCACGAGCGGTGATCAAACCAGCCGTATCGGGGCTCCGGCACGTCTCTGGGTGCGGGAGTGGCTCGCAGTAGCACCGCCCGTGATGCCAGCGCTGTCGCCCTCAATCAATCCTGACGGCCGCGCTTGGAGACGATGCGACCATGAGCTTGCGGCGCGATCGGGACCGCGTGCCACGCTTCTCAAGGTGTCCAGGCAGGTGTTCGACTCGCTGCAGGTCGCCAAGGACCCGCTCACGGAGGGACGTCGCACTCTGGACAGCGCCCGTGGCTGTCGGTGCGCTCCAATCCAAGTCCTCGTAGCGACTCGCGACCAACGGCCCTTGGCGGGGACCAACCGGCCGAATACCGTCCTCACACCACGGGAGGCGCTGACGCGCGGCCCACGCCTTGGCCGCTCGGGGTCGCGTCGAGCCACTAGCGAAACCGACCCGTCTGGCGCGCGGCGGCATCCTCACGACGGGGGATGCCCGCTTTGGAGGCGATCGTCACCATGGCCATCGAGACGACGAAGGTCCGGTCCCGGCGCGCCCTTCTCGCGGGCGCCGCGGCGGGGGTGGCCGGTGTGGCGGTGGGCCGCCTTGCGCAGCCACTTCCGGCGCAGGCCGCCGACCTTGACCCGGTGATTCTCGGCACCTACCAGTCATCGACCAAGACGACGAGCATCCAGGGCGGGGGCCTTCGCGTCGAGGGCGGAGAGCTCCCGGCGGCCCTGATCGTTCACGGTGTGAACAACGGCGCGGGCATCCTCGCCAACAGCATGGTCGAGGACGTTGTCACGCCCGACAGCACTCACGGCTCGGGCACCGGGATCGACGGCCAGAGCGGCACCGGGATCGGCGTCCGCGGCTATGCCGCTGACGGGACTGGGGTGCACGGCATCAGCGACGCAGGGATCGGCGTGTTGGCCGAGAGTGCCGGTGTGTGTGCCCTTAGCGTCATCGGGAAGGTGGCGTTCAGCAGCGCCGATCGTGGGACCATCATCGCAGGCAGGTCTCGGGCGACCGTGATGCCCCCCGGTGGCCTCAGTGGATTTGCGCTCGTCCTCGTCACGCTCCAAGGAAACCCGAGCGGCAAGAGGGCGTCAGCGTTCAGCCACGTGGAGCTCAATCCATCAGCAGGCACGTTCGACGTCGTTCTGACGGGTCCGGCAGCGCGAGCGGTGGACTTCGGGTACTTCGTGATCGGCTGACGTCGGCGCACGGCGCTGCCGATGCTGAGCATCGCTGGGTGGACGGCCGCGACGAGCGGCGTCGCCCGGCCTCTCAGCCAGATCGCTCCGGCGACCGCCCACCCTCCCGGGGCGCACCCGTGAGCACCGGGGCGGCCAGGGCGATCGCGACGCCCGCGACCAGCGGGATGGCCAGCGCCGCGGCGAGGCCCCAGATGTCGGCCGCGGCGCCCACCATGGCCGGCGCGAAGATCAGCCCGATCCGGACCAGCCAGGCGACCAGCGCGACGCCGTGGCCCGCCGGGATCCCGGGCCGCGACCCCGCCGCGCCGATCATGACGGGGAACATCGGCGATGAGCCCAGGCCGACCGCGCCGAACCCGGCGAAGGCCAGCACCGGCGCGGCCAGTGGTGCCGCGACGATCGCGAGGACCAGCCCCGTGGACGCGATGACCGCCCCGGCACGCACGACGGCCGTGCTGCCCCAGCGGTCGACCCACCGGTCGTTGGTGAGGCGGCCCAGGACCATCGCGCCCATGTAGACCACGAACGCCGACGCCGCGATGCCGGCCGGCTGCCCGAGGACCTCGGCCAGGTACACGGCGCTCCAGGTGGCCGCGGAACCCTGGATCGTCACGCACAGGATGCCCAGCAGGGCGATGGGGAGCAGGACCCGCAGCAGCCGGGGCGCGCTTCGGAGGTGGATGGTCTCGTCGCCCGCGGTGTCGTGGGGCGCGTCGGCGACGCTCGCGGGGAGCAACCAGCGGCTCGCCACGAGCACGATCACAGCCGTCACCACGGCCGCCGCAGCCAGGCTGATCGAGACCGGCACGCCGGCCCCCGCCGCGATCGCGCCAACGGCCGCGGCCGCCAGGCTGCCGACGCTCCACATACCGTGGAAGCCCTGCAGGATCGACCGTCCGTACTGCCGCTGCAGGCCGATGCCGTGCGCGTTCATCGATGCGTCCATCGTCGCGTCGAACATGCCCAGCACCAGCATCGCGAGTGCCAGCGTGAGCCACGAGGTCGCCAGGCCCACCGTCACCAGCGTCGCTGCCGCAAGCAGGCCCGCGATGGTCGCGACGCGGCCACTCCCGAACCGCGCGATCAGCAGGCCCACGAGGCCCCCCGCGATCAGGCCGCCAACCGGCATCGCTGCCACGGCCGCACCCAGCTCACCGTTGGACAGGCCGAGGTTGTCCTTGATGGACGGGAGACGGGGCAGGATCGATGCAGACATCACGCCGTTCGCGACGAACAGCGCGCTCACGGCAATCCGGGCGGCACGGGCGCGGACGGTCGTGATCGCGGGCACGAAGGCGGGTGCGAGGGCGGGCGAGACAGCGGATGTCATGGGCTCCGCTATGGTGCCTGAGGCCGGCTGGTCGCGCGGGCGGGGGCGCGTCGGCGGCGAACGTGTCCTATCGTCTCCGGCGATGCCTGAGCTACCCGAGGTCGAGACCGTTGCCCGCGACCTCCGGCGCCACCTGCTGCCCGATGGCGCGGGACCCGGACCGGGGATCTCCGGCGCGCGCGTCTCCTGGCCTCGGACGCTGCGTGACGAGGACCCGGCGGGGTTCATCGCCGGGGTGACCGGCCGGCGCATCGAGGCCGTGGGGCGCCGCGGCAAGAACGTGCTGATCGACCTGGACGGCGGCGCCTTCCTGACCGTCCACCTGAAGATGACCGGGCAGCTGTTCGTGGTGCCGGCGGCGGTCCCCGTCGATCCCTACGAGCGCGCCGCCCTCGTGCTCGACGACGGCCGTGAGATCCGCTTCCGGGACGTCCGCAAGTTCGGGCGGATCGGGCTGTACGCGGCGGACGACGATCCCTTCGACGACCTGGGCCCCGAGCCGCTCGACCCGCGCTTCACGCTGCGCGCCTGGCGGGCGCGACTCCGGGGCCGGCGCGCCCGCCTCAAGCCACTGCTCGTGGACCAGTCGTTCGTCGTGGGCATCGGGAACATCTACGCCGACGAGGCGCTCTGGCGCTCGAGGCTGCACCCGCTCCGGTCCGCCGCGTCGCTGCGTCCGGGGGACGAGCGCGCGCTCTACCGCAACGTGCTTGCGATCCTGGGTGAGGCGGTCGATCGGCGCGGCAGTTCGATCGACGACTACACCGCACCCGACGGCGACGGCGAGATGCAGGAGCGGCTCGACGTCTACCAGCGCACCGGGCTGCCGTGCCCGCGCTGCGGCCGGCCCATCCGGCGGATCGTGATCGGCATCCGGGCGACGCACTTCTGCTCGTTCTGCCAGCGGCTCCCCGCTGCGGAGCGCCCGGCGGCCGCGAAGCTGCTGGCGACGATGACCCCGCGGCCGGGGCGGGTCGCGTCCGGCCGGAGGGGCCGACGGTGGGTGGAGCTGGACGGCGAGGGCTCGCTCGGGAGGACGACCGACGAGGCCGTCGTGGCCCGCGAACGGTCGTCGCGGACGAAGGCAGCGGCCGCCGCCCGGCGGGCCGCGGCGAGGGCCGGGACGGCGCAGGCCGCAGGGGCGGGATAGGCACCGAGCCGGGCTCGGGGGCGACCAAGTGAGCCTGGTCCGCCTGGAGGGCGTCGTCCGGGAGATCGGCACCTTCGTCATCCTGGACCGGATCGACGCCGCCATCGCCGTGGGCGAGCGCGTGGGCCTCGTCGGGCCCAACGGCGCCGGCAAGACGACGCTGCTCCGGATCGCGTCCGGGCGCGACGAGGCCGATCGCGGCACGGTCACGCGCCGCCGTCACCTGTCCCTCGGGCTGCTCAGCCAGGAGGCGCACTTCGACGAGGCCTTCATGGCCGCCCCGGACCTGCGGGCCGCGGTCAGGCATGGCGCTGCGCACCTCGAGAAGATGGCCGCGGAGCTCGAGCACCTGGAGCACGGGGGCCATGCCGGCGGCAACAGGTACGCGGATCTCCAGCATCGATTCGAGGTCCTGGGCGGCTACACGCTCGACCAGCGGGTGGACGAGGCGCTGTCGGGCCTTGGCTTCGCCCGCGACGAGTGGCTGCGCCCGCCGACGGCGCTGTCGGGCGGCCAGCAGACCCGCGCCGCCCTCGCGCGCCTGGTGGTCGCGGACCCGGACCTGCTGCTGCTCGACGAGCCCACGAACCACCTCGACATCAACGCCATCGAGTGGCTGGAGGAGCACCTCCGCCGGCGATCGGGGCGCTGCTCGTCGCGTCGCACGACCGTGCGTTCCTGGACGCGACCGTGACCCGCGTCTGGGAGCTGCGGGACCGCCGCCTGACCGTGTTCCGTGGCGACTACTCCTCGTACCACCGCCAGCGCGTGGAGCGCGACCTGCGCGCCGAAAAGGACGCCGAGTCCCAGTCGGACGCCATGGAGCGCGAGGTTGAGCTGGTCCAGCGCTACCGGAGTCAGCGCAAGCACACCAAGATGCACGAGCACGAGGCCCGCCTCGAGAAGCTCAAGGCGGACAGGATCGAGGCGCCGCGCAAGTCCTCCCGAACGCTGCGGCTCCACGGACACTCGATCGCGGGCGGTCCCGTTCGGTCCGGCGAGCTCGTCGTGCGCATGGACGACATGGCGGTGGGCTACCTGCCGGGCCGCGGGGCCCTCAACCCGGATGGTTCCGAGGCGCCGGAGCCCGTGACGGTCGCCAGGGCCCCGTTCCTGGCTGCCCAGCGCGGTGAGCGGATCGGCATCGTGGGTCCCAACGGTGCCGGCAAGACGACCCTGCTGCGGACGATCGCGGGCGACCTGCCGCCGCTCGACGGGATGATCGTCTTCGGGCACCAGGTCCAGCCGGGCTACCTCGCCCAGCTGCGGGACGCGGCGATCCCCGGCGCCACGGTGCTGGACGCGATCATCGAGGCCATCCCGGTCACGCCAGGCGAGGCGCGGGGGTACCTCGCCCGGTTCCTGTTCCGCGGCGACGACGTGTTCAAGGAGGTCCGGGCGCTCTCGGGCGGCGAGCGGTCGCGCCTCGAGCTCGCGCTGCTCGGCATCCTGCCCGCAAACCTGCTGCTCCTCGACGAGCCGACGAACCACCTGGACATCGCGGCCCGCGAGGCGATCGAGGCCTTCTTTGCCGAGACGCCCGGGACGCTGCTCGTGGTCTCGCACGATCGCCGGCTCCTGGAGACGATCTGCGAGCGGCTGTGGGTGGTCGACGAGGGAATGGCGGTGCCGTTCGACGGTGGCTACCGGGCCTGGCGCCAGGCGGTGGCGGACGGCTGGACCGTGGCCGCCGAGGCGAGCCGGCGCCAGAACCGCCTCCGACCCGGGGCACCGGGCCATCCCGGCTCGCACCCGGGAGCGGCTCCGGCCCCCACCGGTCGCAAGGGCGCCGTGACCACGACGGTGCAGGCCGCGGGCACGAAGACCGCCTCGGGTACGAAGACGGCTGTCGGCACGGCGACGACACCGACGGCGCCCCCCGCCGACCGGCCGAAGCGGCGCCCGAAGCTGTCCAAGGAGGCCTACCGGCGCCGCCGCGAGGCGGTCGACACGGAGCTGGCGCGCCTCGGCCTGCGCAAGAGCCAGCTGGAGCTGGCGATGGGCACACCGTCGATCGCCGCCAACTTCGTGGAGATGCGCCGTGTGACGAGCGAGCTGGCGGACGTGGACCGGGCGCTCGCCGAGGCGGAGGATGCGTGGCTCGAGCTCGAGGAGGTGGCCCCGTGAGGACCGTGGCGCGGACCATCCGGATCGGCGTCATCGGGCCCATCGGCTGCGGCAAGTCGCAGGTCGGCCGGTGGCTGGCGGAGCGTGGCGCCCGGGTCGTGGACGCGGACCGCGTGGCACGCGAGGTCACGGCCCCGGGAACGCCGGTCCACGCGGCAATCCTGGGTCGGTTCGGGGCCTCCGTCACCGCCGCCGACGGCACCCTGGACCGGGCGGCCCTCGGCCGGCTGGTGTTCGCGGACCCGGCAGCGCTGCGGGATCTCGAGGCGCTGGTGCACCCGGCGGTCCGGCCGCGGATCCTCGACCTGATCGCTGCCGCGGAGGCCGACACGGCCCCGGCCGTGGTGATCGAGGCGATCAAGCTCGTCGAAGGCGGGCTCGCACAGCTGTGCGACGAGGTGTGGCTCGTGACCTGCGACCCGGCAGTGCAGCGCGCGCGGCTCCTGGCGCGAGGGACGCCCGGCCCCGAAGACAGACCAGCGGATCGCCGCGCAGGAGGGGATGACCGAGCGGCTCCGGCCGTCCGCGACCCGCGTGCTGGACACGTCCGGCGGGGTGGGGGAGACCCGGCGAGCCGTGGAGGCGGCGTTCGGGGCCGCGCTGGCCGCCACAGGCTGAGCAGGAGGCCGCCCGGCCGGGCGGGCGGGCTCGGCCGGGCGGCTGGGAGGCGCGCCGGGTCAGCGACGCGCGTAGGAGAGGGAGCGGACCGGCGGCGCCTGGCAGGATCGGGCCGTGCCTACCCGCCCGCGGGACCCCGGACGCTCAGCCGCCCGGTGCTGCCGACGGCGCAGCCGACGCCCCGGCGTCCGGCGGCGGCGTGATGGCCGGGATCGGCGGGCTCGACGGGACCGGGCCACCGAGGGTCGGATAGGTCTCGGGGATCAGGACTCCGTAGCGCTGGACGATCCGGTTGGTCGTCGCACCCAGGGCCGACACGTCGAGGTTGCGCTGGTCCTGGTCGGGCCGGAGCGCAAGGCTGAACGGCGCGCTCCCGGCCGCCTGGAGGTGGCTGATCTCCTCGGCGACGATGAGCGGGACCTTGAGGATGTAGTACGTGCCGGCGCGCGACAGGATCTTCACGCCCTGGTAGGTGATCTTCGTCGACTCGCCACTCTCGTAGCCCGCGAGCAGGCTCACGCGCGGAGCCCGGGTGGCGGCGGGGGCGGCAGACGAGCCGGGTGCTCCGAGACCACCGGGCGCGGCCGGGAGCTCGAGGGGAGCCTCGGGCACGGTGACGCTGGCCGTGAGGAACACGTCGACGCTCATGCCGGCCCCGAGAACGCCGCCGACGGCACGGTCGTCGGGCACGGTGATCGAGACCGCGCGCCAGGCCTCGGAATCCGGGCCGACGGTCTCCTCGGGCTTGAGGATCGCAAAGCCCAACCCCGCGGTCCCGGAGGCGAGCAGGTTGGAGGTCAGCAGCTGCCCGGTGGCGACATCGACCGCGGGCAGGCGTCCCACGAGCTGCGTCGGATCGTCGATCGCGCCCCCGTTGGTGCCGTCGAGCGGGATGTCCTTGCGCAGCACGATGTCCTCGGCCAGGATCGGTGCGCGGGCCAGGATCGGCCGCGCCGCCACGTAGCCGGACACGGTCTTGAGACCGGACGTGCCGGCCTGCTGCTGGGCGTTGTTGATCAGGAAGAAGGCTGAGGCACCGGCGACGACCGCGAGGACCACGCCCAGGAGCACGACCCATCGCCCTCTCTTCGACGGATCCTTGTACTCCATCTCCATCGCGAGCTCTCCCGGAGGTGTCGGCCAGATGCCGATCGAAGGTTGTGCCGCGCCCGCTCCGGCTGGTTCCTGGACGCCGTCCGTGCCGCCTGACCGCGACAGGTCGTGAGGGCGCGCGCAGCGGCGTGCCGCTATGCACGGTGCCCGCCCGCGCCACCCGCGACGACTCCCCGTTGGTACCAGTTGCCCCCACACGACCGGCTGCACGGCCGTAGAACGGGCGTTCGATATGGTGTCCGCCGTGGTAGGATCGATCCGTGCCCGACTTCCGCCTGGTAGCGCCGTTCGAGCCCACCGGAGACCAGCCGCAGGCGATCGATCGCCTCGTGGATGGGCTCGCGCGCGGCCTCCGCCACCAGACGCTCCTGGGTGTCACGGGCTCGGGAAAGACCTTCACGATGGCCGAGACCATCGTCAGGCACAACAAGCCCACGCTGGTCCTTGCCCACAACAAGACGCTGGCCGCCCAGCTCTACAGCGAGTTCCGTGAGTTCTTCCCGGACAACGCGGTCGAGTACTTCGTCAGCTACTTCGACTACTACCAGCCGGAGGCGTACCTGCCCCGGTCGGACACCTACATCGAGAAGGACAGCAGCCGGAACGAGGAGATCGACCGGCTCCGCCACGCGGCAACCCACGCGCTGTTCGAGCGCCGGGACGTGATCATCGTCGCGTCGGTGTCGTGCATCTACGGCCTGGGTGCCCCGGTGGACTACGGCGCCACGATCCTGCGGCTGAAGGTCGGCGGCCAGTACCGGCGCGACGCGGTCCTGCGCCACCTCGTGGACCTCCAGTACCAGCGCAACGACGCCGCCCTGTCCCGCGCCCGTTTCCGGGTCCGGGGCGACACGCTGGAGATCGGTCCGGCCAGCGCCGAGATCATCGTCCGCGTGGAGTTCTTCGGGGACGAGGTGGAACGGATCACGGAGCTGGATCCGCTCACCGGCGAGCTGCTCGCGGAGCGCAAGGAGCTCAACGTCTTCCCGGCCACGCACTTCGTGACGCCCAAGGACAAGCTCGGCCAGGCCGTCGCCGACATCGAGGCCGAGATGGAGCTGCGGGTCGGCCAGATGGAGGCCGAGGGCCGGGCGCTCGAGGCCGCGCGCCTCCGCCAGCGGACCACCTTCGACCTCGAGATGCTGCGCGAGCTGGGCTACTGCTCCGGCGTCGAGAACTACTCGCGCCACCTCAGCCAGCGCGAGCCGGGCAGCCGTCCATGGACGCTCCTGGACTACTTCCCACCGGACTGGCTGCTCATCGTGGACGAGTCGCACATGACGATCCCCCAGGTCGTCGGCATGTACAAGAACGACCGCACCCGCAAGGAGATCCTGGTCGACTTCGGGTTCCGCCTCCCGTCCGCGCTGGACAACCGGCCGCTGACGTTCGAGGAGTTCGAGGTCCACGTCAACCAGGCCCTCTACGTCTCGGCCACGCCCGGCCCCTACGAGCACGAGAAGAGCCAGCAGACGGTCGAGCAGCTGATCCGGCCCACCGGCATCGTGGATCCGCCCATCACCGTCCGGCCCACCGAGGGCCAGATCGACGACCTCCTCGAGGAGATCCGCTCGCGCGTGGAGAAGGGCGAGCGCGCCCTGGTCACGACGCTGACCAAGAAGATGGCCGAGGACCTCGCGGACTACCTCAAGGAGCTGGGCATCAAGGTCCAGTACCTCCACAGCGAGGTGGACACCCTCGAGCGCGTCGCGATCCTGCGCGACCTGCGCCTGGGTGTCTACGACGTCCTCGTCGGCATCAACCTCCTGCGCGAGGGCCTGGACCTGCCCGAGGTGACCCTGATGGCGATCCTCGACGCGGACAAGGAAGGGTTCCTGCGCAGCGCCTGGTCGCTCATCCAGATGATCGGCCGCGCGGCCCGCAACACCGGCGGCGAGGTCGTGATGTACGCGGACCGCGTGACGGAGTCAATGCGGGTCGCCATCGACGAGACCGATCGGCGGCGTGTCGTACAGGAGCGGTACAACGCAGAGCACGGCATCGAGCCCACCACGATCATCAAGGGCATCCACGACATCAACGACCGCCTGCGCGCGGTGGCCGAGAACACCGTGATGTACACCTCGGAACGCCGGGACCAGCAGCTGGCCGCGGCCGACAAGGCCGAGGTGGAACGCCTGGTCGCCCGCATGGAGGCCGAGATGAAGGCCGCGGCCAAGCAGCTCGAGTTCGAGCGTGCCGCCGCGATCCGGGACGAGATCCAGCAGATCCGGCTGCGGGTCCTGGAGCAGGATGCGTCCGTGGTCGTCGCCCGGGCGGCGGAGCGAGCCGCGAAGGATGCCCTGCTGCCGGCGAAGGAGCGCGCGGCAGCCCACCGGCCGGGTGGCAAGGGTGGCAAGGGCGGCCGGGGCGGGCAGGACCCCGAAGACGCCTTCGAGGTCACCGAGGTGCGCGTCCTCCAGGCCGGCGAGGAGCCCGCGCTGGGCGATGGCGAGACCGCAGGGACGGCGAACGAGCTGTTCCCCGGGATCCGCGACGAGCACGAGGACGACGATGGTGGCTGGCAGGCCCGCTGGCTGGACCGACCCACCTGGGACGTCACTGTGACACCCAACATTCGCAAGCGAACCGGGCAACGGCCCAACCGGCGGTCGCGGGGCTACTGAGGCCGCCGGGGCCGGCGTGCGGCGGGCCGGCCGGGCGCCCGTTATGTCGCGCCGGAGTAGCCTGTGCCCATGAGCTCGCCCGTCACACCGTCCCTTCGCCGCCGCCTGGCAGGCGCGGTCACCACCGCCGCCTTCGCCCTTGCCGTTGCCGCCTGTGCGCCGACGCCCTCCGACGGCCCGGAGTTCGTCGTAACCGACGCACTGGCCAAGGTCGCCGCGAAGGACCTCGAGGGACTCCGCCCGCTGGCCTGCGCCGGCCAGGAGGACCGCATCCGGGACCAGTTGGGCCTCCCCGGCGCGGTGGGCGAGGAGCTGCTGCCGGGCCTCGACACCCAGGCCCTGCTCGACGCGGTCCAGCTCGGCGTGGGAGACGTCAAGGCGGGCGATGCCGTCATCGACGGCGATGTCGCGGAGGTCCCGGTGACGGGCACGCTCAAGGTGACCTTCGACGCGGTCGCGATGCGACCCGTCCTGCGCCAGGTACTGGATCAGCAGGGCACGACCATGACCGACGAGCAGCTCGACGCCCTGCTCAAGACGCTCGAGTCCTTCGGGCAGGACGTGCCGGTGGACCAGACGGTGCGCCTGGTCCGCGAAGACGGGGCGTGGAAGATCTGCCAGGACTCGCTCGAGGTGCCGGCCGCTTCCTGAGTGCGGCCGCGCCCGGGGCACGGGCCCTGCCGACATGAACGCGTGTTCTGTTTGGCGATAACGGGGTAGACTGCACGGGTGCCCCAGGATCGGATCGTCGTGCGCGGCGCGCGCGAGCACAACCTCAAGGACGTCAGCGTCACGTTCCCGCGTGACCGCCTGGTCGTGATCACCGGCCTGTCCGGGAGCGGCAAGTCAAGCCTCGCCTTCGACACCATCTACGCCGAGGGCCAGCGCCGCTACGTGGAGAGCCTGTCCGCCTACGCCCGCCAGTTCCTGGGCCAGATGGAGAAGCCGGACGTCGACCAGATCGACGGGCTGTCGCCGGCCATCTCCATCGACCAGAAGGGGGCGAGCAAGAACCCGCGGTCCACGGTCGGCACCGTCACCGAGATCTACGACTACCTGCGCCTGCTGTTCGCGCGCATCGGCCACCCGCACTGCCCCAACTGCGGGCGCGAGATCGAGCGTCAGACGGTCAGCCAGATCGTGGACCAGGTGCTCGCCCTGCCCGAGGGGACCCGGCTCCTCGTCCTGGGCCCGCTGATCAAGGACCGCAAGACCGAGGGCGACCGCGTCTTCGAGGGCGCCCGCAAGCAGGGCTTCGTCCGCGTCCGCGTGGACGGCGTCCAGTACGACCTCGCCGAGGCCCCGACGCTCGACAAGTACAAGCGCCACACGATCGAGGTCGTCGTCGACCGCTTCGTCGTGCGCCGCGCGGAGGCGCCCGAGGACTGGGCTCGGGACGTCGCCGGCCGGCCGATCGACCCGGAGACCGGGCGGGCCGTCCCGGACCCGGACACCTCGCGCCTCGCGGACTCGGTGGAGACGGCGCTGCGGCTGGGCGAGGGCGTCGTGGTGATCGCACCCGTGCCGCGCGACGGGGAGCCGCCCAGTTCGAGGAGCGCCGCTACAGCGAGCGCTACTCCTGCCCCTACGACGGCACCACGATCGACGAGCTGGAGCCCCGCTCGTTCTCGTTCAACTCGCCCCACGGCGCCTGCCCCACGTGCACCGGTCTCGGCACCCAGCTGGTGATCGACCCGGACCTCGTGCTCCCGGACAAGACCCGCAGCATCAAGGCCGGGGCGCTGGTCCCGTGGAACAAGATGCCCACCGAGATCTCGTGGCGGATGAAGATCACGGAGGCGGTCTTCGCGTCGCGTGGCTGGAGGATCGACGTGCCGGTGGCAGATCTCCCGACGGAGGCGATCGAGTTCCTGCTCTACGCCCCCAAGGACGAGAAGGTCGTCGTCCGGTACCGCCACGAGCGGGGCGAGAACAGCTACGTCGCCACGTTCGAGGGCGTGGTCACCAACCTCGAGCGCCGGTTCAAGGACACGGAATCGGAGTACATCCGGACCGAGCTCGAGAAGTTCATGGTCCAGAAGCCATGCCCCACCTGTCGCGGCCGGCGCCTGCGCCCGGAGGTGCTGGCGGTGAGTGTCGATGGGCACAGCATCTCCGAGGTGGCCGCGCTGTCCGTCACCGAGGCGCTGGACTGGGCGGCCGAGCTGTCGGACCGGGTGACCGAGCGCGAGCGGACGATCGCCCGCCAGGTGCTCAAGGAGATCGTGGCGCGGCTCGGGTTCCTGGTGGACGTCGGGCTGGACTACCTGACGCTCGATCGGGCGAGCATCAGCCTGTCGGGCGGCGAGGCCCAGCGGATCCGGCTGGCGACGCAGATCGGCACGACGCTCATGGGCGTCCTGTACATCCTCGACGAGCCGTCGATCGGGCTCCACCAGCGCGACAACGCCAAGCTGATCGCCACGCTGACACGGCTGCGGGACCTGGGCAACACCGTGCTCGTGGTGGAGCACGACGAGGAGACGATCCGGACCGCGGACTGGGTCATCGACATCGGGCCGGGGGCGGGCGAGCACGGCGGCGAGATCATCGCGAACGGTCCGCTGGAGGTGGTCCTCGCGGAGCCGCGCTCGATCACCGGCGCGTTCCTGCGCGGCGAGCGCTCCGTGGCGGTCCCGGAGCGGCGCCGGGACGGCAACGGGAAGCAGCTCTCGGTCCACGGCGCCCGCGAGCACAACCTGCGCGACGTGGACGTGCAGTTCCCGCTCGGGCACGTTCATCGCCGTGACCGGCGTCTCCGGGTCGGGCAAGAGCACGCTGGTGGACGAGGTGCTGTACCGGGCCCTCGCCCGGGACCTCACCGGCTCCCGCCTGCCGGTGGGCGCGCACGACGCGGTCGAGGGCGTCGAGCACATCGACAAGATCATCGAGATCGACCAGAGCCCGATCGGGCGGACGCCACGCTCGAACCCGGCCACCTACGTCGGCCTGTTCGGTCCGATCCGGGAGCTGTTCGCCGGCACCCCCGAGTCGCGGTTGCGCGGCTACATGCCCGGGCGCTTCAGCTTCAACGTCAAGGGCGGCCGCTGCGAGAACTGCAAGGGCGACGGGATCATCAAGATCGAGATGCAGTTCCTGCCCGACGTCTACGTCCCGTGCGAGGTCTGCAAGAGCAAGCGCTACGGGCGCGAGGCGCTGGAGATCCACTACAAGGGTCGCAACATCGCGGACGTCCTGGAGATGACCGTGGAGGAGGCGCTGGAGTTCTTCGGCGCCGTGCCCAACGTCCGCAACAAGCTCCAGACGCTGTTCGACGTGGGCCTGGGCTATGTCCACCTCGGGCAGCCGGCGACGACGCTCTCGGGCGGCGAGGCCCAGCGCGTCAAGCTGGCGACGGAGCTGTCGCGGCGGGCGACCGGCAAGACGCTCTATCTCCTGGACGAGCCCACGACCGGCCTCCACTTCGCGGACGTGGACAAGCTGCTCCACGTCCTGCATCGGCTGGTCGACAACGGGAACACGGTGCTCGTGATCGAGCACAACCTGGACGTGATCAAGACCGCGGACTGGATCGTGGACCTGGGCCCGGAGGGTGGCCGGCGGGGCGGGCTCGTCATCGGCGAGGGCACGCCCGAGACGGTCGCGGCGACCGCGGGGTCCGCCACCGGCGAGTACCTGGCGCGCGTGCTCCGCGGCGAGCCGCTGGTGCCGCTGAGCGACGTCACCTTCGCGGACGAGGCCGGGCGGCCCGGTCCGGGCTTCACGGCCGCTCCGCTGCCGCCCGCGCAGACCCCGCCGGCGCGCAAGCGGGTGGCGGCGACCAGGTCCGCGGGCGAACGCCGCGCGGACGCCTGACGGCGGGAGCGGATAGGGCGCCCGTCCCGACGAGCCGCTCACCCTGAGCCCGCGCTGCCGAGGGCAGCGAGCCTAGGTCCGCCGCACTGGGCCTCAACGCTCGAATTCCGGATGGTCCGAACAGGAGCTCAATCTGGATCCTCCTGTGAGCGGCCGCTGCCTTGGGGCGCCTCGCCGCGTGCAGTCTCGTCGGACGTTGTTAGCTGCAATCGGCTGACTGGCACCGGGATTCGGTCCACCGCGACGTCCCCGAATGCGACCGCGGTCGCTCAGGGCGTTCCCTGTTCGGGTCAACCGGAATCGCGCGACCCGTTGACCGGATGACGGGTCACGGCGACGCGAACGACGGCTCCACGACGGCGAGCCGGCCGGGCTACCATCGCATCCATGCCCGAGATCGACTTCGCCTTCCTCGCGGACGCGGCCGAGACCCAGCCCGGCCAGAAGTTCAACGTGCTCGGCGGCGGCATCACGCGGATCGGCGGGCGCACGTTCCCGCTGCGCCACCCCCACCTCGCGCTGGTCGTCGGGCTGGTGGTGACGTCGCCCGAGACGGAGCGTGAGCACGAACTGCGGATCGTGCTCCTGGACCCCGACGGCGCCGAGGTCGCCGGCGCGACGGGCAGCCTCATGGCGCACGGCCAGCCGGACGCGCGGGACGCGATCCTCACCTTCAGCATCGACCTCTGGAACCTGACGTTCCCCACGCCCGGCGACTACTCGTTCCGGATCCTCGTCAACGGGTCCGAGCGCAAGCGCCTCGGCCTGGTGCTCGTGCGTCCCCCGGCACTCGGCGTGCCGGACGGTGCTCCCGGGTCGTGACGACCGGCCGAAGCAGTCCGCGGACCCGCCGCGGGCCCGCCCGCCACGAGCGCCCGACGATCGACGAGGCGGCCCTGACCGCTGCCCGTGCCGGTGACCGACTGCTGGCGGCCGTCCGGGAGGCCGGCAACGCGCGCTGGGCCACCTACCTCGAGCCGCTCCCGGACCACCTTCGCGATGACGACATCGCCGACCTGCGCCGCTCCGCGCTCCGTGCCCGAGCCGCCTACGGGCCGAAGGACTCCGTGCGCGACGTCGCGCCCCGCGAGGTCACCGAGCCGTTCCTGGACGCGATCGACAGGCTGCTCAAGGAGCTCGCGCGGCGCGACCTGGCCGGCTGAAGCTCAGTAGACCCAGGGGATCATCCGCTTCGTGCGGGCTGCATAGGCCTCATAGGCCGGGTAGCGCTCCCGCAGCCAGGCCTCCTCGCGTCCGGACTTGAGCCGGAAGAAGCCGAGGAGCAGGACGGCGCCGACGAGTGCGAGCGGCGATCCCACCACCAGCGCGTAGCCGGCCGCCGCGAGCACGAGCCCGCCGTAGATCGGGTGACGCACCAGGCGATAGCTGCCGGTGTCCACCAGCTCCGCACCGTCGCGGGGGTGGGGGAGCGGCGTCAGGGCATCGCGCAGGTCCAGGAGGCCGCGGGCGGCGAGGACAAGCCCGGCGATCACGAGCGCAAACCCGGCCACGCGGGCAACCGTCGAGAACGGCCCCACCCAAGTGGGCCCGGCGACGCCCGCCAGGACGACGAGCCCGAGCAACAGGAACTGGATCACGACCCAGCCCTCGCCGCGGGGGCCCAGCGCAGGGAGTCGGCTCATCGCCGGAGTCTATCGTCAGGCGGCCCGGACGCGGATCGGTGACGCCAGTTCCGGTGGATCGAACGCCTCGCGCAGGAACTGCGAGGGCGCCTCGCGGTCGTACAGCAGCGTGAGCGAGCGGCGGGCCCGCGTCCACGCGACGTACGCGAGGCGCCGCTCCTCCTCGAGGGCTCGCTCTGGCTCCGTGGCGTCGCTCACCGCCCGGCGCCCCGGGAAACCGTCGGTGAGCACCAGTACGTGGTCCCACTCCAGGCCCTTCGTGCCATGGGCGGTCGCGAGGGTCAGCGCCGCGTCGTCACGACGGAGCTCCGCGAGCCGGGCGCGCCGTTCCGCCACGGCAGCCCGCAGGCCGGCGATCGACGGGTGGGCGGCGGCCCAACCGAGGAGCGCGGTCACGAGGTCGCCCTCGGTCGCTTCGTCCGCGTCGTCGGGTGGCGAGGCAGCCTCGTCGTCGCGCAGCACGGCCCGCAGCCGGCCGAGGGCGGGGAGGGGACTGGGGTCGGGCGCCCGAGGGGGTTCCGCCCCGGCCTCAGCCTCGGCGCTGTCCAGCAGCCCGTCCAGGCGCGGATCCTCGAGGGCGAGGGGGAGATCCGGCGCCCGGAACGGGATCCCGAGATCGAGCGCGGCGACCACTGCAACCAGCAGCTCGCGATTGGTGCGGGCGAGGACCGCGCGGGTCGTGTCGTCCGCCGGCCAGGAGGCCATCGCCCGCCGGACGCGGACGATGTCGTCGGCGGCATCGGGGGCGAGGATGATCCGCCCGCCCGCTCTCGATCCGGCCCGGATTCGCTTCGCGAATCGCTCCCGGTTGTGCTCGACGAGCCGCACGGCGCGGGCCACGACCGGCGGCGGGCATCGGTAGTTCGTCTCCAGGTCCACCCGCCGCAGGCCCGGCAGCGAGGCGGCCAGCCCGAGGACCCTTCGCACGTCGGCGAGCCGCCACGAGTAGACCGTCTGGTCGTCGTCGCCGACCAGGAAGACGTCGTTGGCGGGCGCGGCCAGCAGCAGGGCCAGCTCCAGCTGCGTTCGGTCGAGGTCCTGGGCCTCGTCCACCAGCAGCCGCGCGGTGCGCGACCGCCAGCGCGCGAGCAGCCGCGCGTCCGCCTGCGCAGGCTGTCGAGCGCGCGGACCAGCAGGTCGTCGAAGTCGACGCCGCCCGACTCCCGGACGGCGCCCTCGTAGGCGATGAAGGCGCGGGCGATCGGCCCGGGTGCTGGATCCTGTGCCACCTCGGCCGCCTTCACGCGAAGGTCCAGCTTGAGCCGCGAGAACGCGAGGTCCAGCCGGCCGCGGTCTGCCCTGGTGATGCCCGGGAACAGCTCGCGCAGCACCGCGTCCCGGTCCGCCAGCGGCTCCACGGCCACACCCGCGTCACGCAGGATCTCCCGCCCCAGGGCGTGGAACGTCCGCACGCGCACCGAGCCGGCGGCGACGCCCAGTGGCGCCAGCGCGGCGTCCAGGCGTGTCGCGAGCTCCTCGGCCGCGCGCTTGTTGAACGCGACGATGCACACGGACCCGGGATCGGCGCCACCGTCGACCAGCCACGCGACCCGGGCGACCAGCGTCGTCGTCTTGCCGGAACCCGCGGGTGCGACGCACAGCACGGGGCCGGGCGGCGGCGGTCGCGGCCGCGCGCTGGTCCGGGGCGAGCCGCGCGAGGCGCTCGGCGACGGACGGATGGGGAACGGTTGTCATGGCCAGCGAAATGGTGGCGGTCGCCGCTTATCAACCGCTTGCCGGTGCATCAACGCACCGCATACGGCGACCCCGCGATTCGATGGTGCCTATCGGGGTGAATCCCACTGCCGTTCGGCCGTGCCCGGCGAGTGGTCGCGGGGCTAGCGTCCATTCCGTGCCCTTGTGCTGGTCCGCGGAGAGGGCGGGCCAGGCGCGTCCCCGCGTGCCCTCGTCCTCGGAGGTGCCCCCGTGAGACGTTCCCGGCCGATCCTGTTGCTTGTCACCGCGGCGCTGCTGGCCTCGGCGGTTGCGGCGCCAGCGAGCGCCGCCCCTGCCAGCCCGGTCACGTTCACGATCCTGCACACGAACGACTTCCACGGCCAGCTGGAGGCTCCGGACAGCAACCCCGGCAGCGCCCGGGTTGCGACGGTGGTCAATGACGTCCGTACGGCCGTCGGTGCGGCCAACGTCCTGCTCGTCGACGCCGGCGACGAGATGCAGGGAAGCCTGCTGTCCAACCTGGGTGACGGCACGGCGACGGGCAAGGGCATCCCCACCATCGCGACCTACAACGCGATGGGCTACAACGTGGCGACCTTCGGCAACCACGAGTTCGACTGGGGCCAGGTGAACCTGGCCAACCGGACCACCGAGGCGACGTACCCGTACGTCACGGCGAACATCGTCAAGAAGGACCCGGCAGATTGCACGGCCGCCGGCTGGACGACGCCGGACTTCGCGGATGCCCCCTACGAGGTCCAGACGGTCGGCACGGCCCCGAACGCGGTCAAGGTCGGCCTTCATCGGCGTGACGACCACCGAGACGCCCGATCATCACCGTGTCGACCGCGACCGCCGGCCTGTGCTTCAAGGACCCGGCCGAGTCGATCCTCCATTACTACGACGCAGATGAAGGCGGCAGGTGCCGACGTCATCGTGGTGCTCAGCCACCTCGGCTTCGCGGATGGCGGCTACGGCTACGGCATCCCGGTCTACGGCGACGAGACCCTCGCCGCGAAGCTCAACACGGCGGGCAAGCCGGTCAACCTGATCCTCGGCGGCCACAGTCCACAGCGAACCCTGGCTGCCAGACCACGGTCGTCAGGGCTACAACGGACGATCGGTGGCAGGCGCTCACTACAACGGCACGCAACGGTCGGCCGCGCCGACGATCACGGTCACTGCCCGCGGGAGGAGTCTCGGTGGAGGTGGTGCCATGTCGTCACGTCCAACTTCGCGGCCGGCACCAAGGATCCGACGATCGACGCGCTGATGACGTCGTACGCGACCGACCCCGACTACCTCGCGCTCGTCAACACGCCGGTCGGCTACAGCGCCGTCGACCTCGGGCGCAGCAACGACCGGCGACAACATGATGGGCACGTTCATCGACGATGCCATCTACAGCTACCTCAACACGGACGCGGCGCCCGGAGAACGACGTCGACCTGTTCTTCAACAACGCCGGCGGCATCCGACCGACTGGTGCTGGGACAGTATCGGATCGAGTGGCTCGGCACCGGCTGCGTCGCTGGCACCCACGCCCCGGCGCTCCTGACGTACGGCAACATGTTCACCGTCCTGCCGTTCGGCAACGCCACCGCGGTCGGGACCATGACCGGGGCCCAGATCCTCGAGGTCGTCAACTACGGTCCCAACGTCGCCGGCATGATCCAGCCGGCGGGCCTCGAGTACAAGTACTTCTCGTACAAGGACGCGAAGCCCGGGCCCGCAGCCCTACGCGTGGGGCGCCTTCGACGTCTGCGTCACCAACAAGACCACGAAGGTCTGCGACCCGCTCGATCTCAAGAAGACCTACAAGGTCGGGACGAACGAGTTCCTGGCACCGGCCGGCGGCGACGGCTACAACGCCTTCAAGTACATGAAGAACATCACGTACTGGGGCGACATGCTCAATGCCGTCAACGCGTACGTGTCGGCCAACTACGGGACGCCGGAGACGGCCTACAAGGGCCCGAACGGCGACGGGACGCTCGACGGGCGCATCGTCCGCGACGGCACCGACGCCGGCGGCAGCATCGTCCCGGTCACGATCCTCCACCACAACGACTCCCACGGGAACCTCGCCAAGGGCACCTACGTCGGCTACAC
This sequence comes from uncultured Chloroflexia bacterium, assembly GCA_963754485.1. Classification (GTDB taxonomy): domain Bacteria; phylum Chloroflexota; class Limnocylindria; order Limnocylindrales; family CSP1-4; genus CAIXZV01. Next base: position 58,262 of record CAVWFY010000009.1, read on the forward strand.
CCAGCTGGCGACCCTGATCAAGCAGGAGAGGCTCCACAACCCGGACCGCACGCTCCTGCTCAGCGGCGGTGACAACATCCAGGGCGACTCGATGATGTACTACTTCAAGTCCGTCCTATACCGGGAAGGCCTCAGACGGAACCGTCTTGCCGGACGCGCTCAAGCCGCAGCCGCTGATCGCCGCATTCAACTCGATGAACTACGACGCGATGGACCTCGGCAACCACGAGTTCAACTTCGGTAGCGATGTGTTCAAGGGCGTCATGGGCCAGGCCACGTTCCCTGTTCTCGGCGCCAACGTGGAGAGACACCGGCACCTATGGCCTCGCGGCCGCCAACGAGGGCGTCGGCGTCCAGCCGTACGTCGAGAAGACGCTCGGACCCGAGGGGATCAAGGTCGCGATCCTCGGGATCACGAACCACCGGGTCCCGAACTACGAGCTGCCCAGCAACATCCCGGGCCTGACGTTCAGCGACCCGATCGCCAAGGCGCAGGAGCTTTCGACTGCCCTGCGCTCCGACGAACGATGCGCTCATCGCCCTGACGCACATCGGGTTCACCGAGGATCCGAAGAGCGTCGAGGTCGACAAGAACGTCGACACGAACATGGCCAAGACGGTGACTGGCCTGGACGCGATCGTCGGGTCCCACAGCCACACCAACCCGGCGTCCGGGTACGGCGACTACAAGTACCTGCCGTCGATCGTGGCGGATCCCGACGGCAAGCCGGTGGTCATCAACCAGGCCTACCGCTACAACAACACCCTCGGCGAGATCGTCATGGGGTTCCGTGCCAAGGCCGGCGGCGGCTATGACGTCGTCTCCCGGACCGGGCGATACCTGTCCGTCGTGACGGCGACCCCCGAGGACGCGGCCACCAAGGCGATCATCGACCCGTACGTCGCTGCACTGGCCACCTACAACAACACGGTCATCGGCCAGACGACCGTCCCGATCGACGCCCTCCAGGCCTTCACCCAGGAGACCAACGGCGCCAACCTGCAGGCCGACGCGGCCGTCTATGAGCTGGAAACGAAGAACGGGATCCCGGTCGACGTCCACCTGTCGGGCGCCATGACCAACAAGGCCATCGCCCCGCTCGCGACGCCGTCAGCACCGGCAACCCTCAAGGTGTCCGACATGTTCACCCTCATGCCGTACGAGAACTCGCTCGTGGTGCTGGACATGAACGGACCGCAGATCAAGGCGGTCCTGGAGCGCGCCTACCGCAACTACTACTACTACAAGTACGTGCCCGGCTATGGCGGGTACTCGTACTACACGACCTGCATGATCGACACGAACTCGATCGGGCGCATCTACTACAACGACACCTCGCCCGCGCTGCCCGACGGATCGAACGTCAAGGCGCTGATCATCGACGGCGCGCCGGTCGATTTCGCTAACGCCACGAAGTTCTACAGGGTCTCGACGGTCAACTACCTGGTGGCCGGATCGTGCAACTTCAACGACGCCGGAGTGAGCCTCTGGCCGATCAACCAGATCGTCAACGACACCCAGTTCTACGTCCGCGATGCGGTCATCGACTACGTCACGGCCAAGGGCACCGTCTCGCCTGTCATCGAAGGGCGACTTCTCTTTGGCGACACGGTCGCGCCGGTCGTCACGATCAACGCGCCGACTGCCACGACCTACATGCACCCGGGCCTGCTGACCCTCGACTTCAGCGCCGTTGACGGTAGCGATGGCACCACGCCGTCGTTCGCCGCCCCATCCGGCGTGAAGACGCTTGCCGGCACGCTTGATGCGGCCGCCGTCTCGAATGGCCAGGTCATCGACCTGCATACGCTCGCCCTGGGCGACCACACGCTCACGGTCACGGCCACCGACTTCTACGGGAACACGGCGGCCAAGTCCGTCACGTTCAGCGTCACGGCCACCGTGGCAAGCCTCAAGGCATCCGTGAACCGGTTCTATGCCGAGGGCAAGATCACCAAGGCCCTCGTCCGCGACAGCCTGCTCGGTCAGCTCACCGTCGCCGAGAAGTCCATCGCCGCCGGCAACAAGAAGGCGGCGACCAACCAGCTCAACGCGTTCATCAGCCTCGTCAAGGCGCAGAGCGGCAAGAGCATCTCGCCCTCGGCCGCGACGTTGCTGATCAACGACGCGAAGTACGTGATCGCCCACCTCTAGCCACCGGGGCGGCCTCGCCGCCACCACTGAATCCTCATCTCGAGCCAGTATCCAGAGCCCGTCGGCCCCGCCGGCGGGCTCTTCGATCTCTGGGCGTCGAGGTGGTGCCCGAGTGCACCGCGGCACAGAAAGCAGAGTGACGTGGAGCGGTTGGGTTTGGTAGGGTCCGGTGCCAACCCGTCCCGTCCCATGGAGAACCCCTATCGATGAAGCGTTCGCGTCTCGCGGCTCTTGCCGCCGTCGGCATGCTGGTTGCCGTCACCGCCCCCGCGGCCCTCGCCAGGCCCGGTGACGGGTCGAAGGCCGAGCAGAATGCCCAGACCACCGAGGTCCAGGTCCTCGCGCTCAACGACTTCCACGGGAACCTCGAGTCCCGCCCAGCAGCTCGGGCGGCCGGATCGGTGCGCTCCAGGGCACCTCCCCGAGCCAGACGTGCCTCCCGCCCGGGTGCATTCCGGCCGGCGGGGCCGAGTACCTCGCGACGCACGTCCGCACGCTGGAGGCACACGAACCCGAACACGCTGTTCGTCTCCGCCGGTGACCTCATCGGCGCCACGCCGCTCGTCTCGGCCGTGTTCCACGACGAGCCGACGATCGAGGCCTTCAATCTGATGGGCCTCGACTTCAATGGCGTGGGCAACCACGAGTTCGACGAGGGTGTCGACGAGCTGCTGCGCATGCAGAACGGCGGCTGCCACCCAGCCGACGGCTGCCAGGACGGGACGATGCCGGTTCGCCGGCGCCGACTTCCGGTTCCTCGCCGCCAACGTCGCCTACAAGGACAGTGGTGAGACGATCTTCCCGCCGTACGCGATCAAGGAGTTCAGGGGCGTCAAGGTCGGCATCGTGGGCATGACCCTCGAGGGCACACCTTCGATCGTTTCTCAGGCCGGCATCTTCGTCCGTGGACTTCTTCGACGAGGCCGACAGCGTCAACGCGCTGGTTCCGATCCTCCGGGAGCAGGACGTCGAGACGATCATCGTGCTGCTCCACGAGGGCGGCGTGGTGCGAGGCCGGCAACCCGCGCAACGGAGCGACCGGCGATCAACTCCTGCGGCAACCTGAGCGACGCAACCTGCCGCCATCGTCGAGCGCATGACGACGAGATCGACGTCGTCATCACCGGCCACACCAACTGGGCCGTCAACTGCGTCATCGACGGCAAGGTCGTCACCGGTGCCGCCCACCAGGGCCGCCTGGTCACGGACATTGACATGACGCTCAGTCGCGCGACGAAGAACCCGGTCAGCATCAGCGTCAACAACGGATCGTCACCCGCGACGTCACCAAGGCGGCCGACGATCACCGCTCTGATCAGCGAAGTACAAGACCCTGTCGTGCGCTCCGTCGCCAACCGTGTGATCGGGAAGATCACGGCCAGCATGATCTCCGCTGCGGCCGGAACGATGGGGAGTCGCCGCTCGGCGATCGGATCGCCGATGCCCAGAACTACGACGCCCAGCAGGCCGGCACCGGCTCCCAGATCGCGTTCATGAACGCCGGCGGGATCCGCGGCTGATCTCCTGTATCCCCAGATCAGCGGCGGGGAGCAGCCTGGGGAAGTCACCTACGGCGAGGCGTTCACGGTCCAGCCGTTCGGGAACAGCCTCGTCACCATGAAGACCTGACCGGAGCACAGGTGGACGCCGTGCTCGAGCAGCAGTTCAGCGGTGGCATCGGGATCGCTCCAGGTGTCCGACGGGTTCACCTACACCCGCGACGACGTCGGCCGCAGTCGGCGCGAATCGATCCGGCGGCATCACACTCGCCGGCGTGCCGCTCGACCCGGCCGCGACCTACCGCGTCACGGTGAACAGCTTCCTTGTCGACGGTGGCGACAACTTCACGGTCTTCGACGGGACGGCACCGACCGGGTCGCCGGCAACGTGGACACGACGCGTTCGAGAACTTCCTCGTCGTCAACGAACCCGGCCGGCATCGCACCCCGCGGTCCGAGCAGATCGGATCGTCGTCGTTCCGTACGGGCGACTGCGCGACGCCACCAGCCAGCGAGACCGGCGTCCGATTCGGGCGCCGGTCTCGCGACTTCCCGCGGATAATCGCCGCGTGACCCCCGAGCTCAAGGCGACCCTCGCCACCCTGCCCGATCGACCCGGCGTGTACCTGATGAAGGACGCGCGCGGCGAGGTGCTGTACGTCGGCAAGGCCCAGAACCTGCGCAGTCGCGTGCGGAGCTACTGGCAGAAGCAGGCGCCGAGCGCCCGCGGCGGGTACCACCAGATCCGCGAGGCGATCGGCCGCGTGGTGGATCTCGAGGTGACCGAGGTGGACTCGGTCTCGGAGGCGCTGCTGCTCGAGGCGAACCTCATCAAGCGCTACAAGCCGCGCTTCAACGTCCGCCTCAAGGACGACAAGAGCTACCCGTACATCAAGGTCACGCTGGGGGACGACTTCCCGCGCATCGAGCGGACGCGCAAGCTGCCCAACGACGGCTCGCGCTACTTCGGGCCGTACGCGTCCGCGAGCTCCGTGGACGAGGCCATGAACCTGGTCCGGCGGCTGTTCCCGTTCCGGACCTGCACGATCGACATCCGGGAGGGTGAGCGGGCCCTCGCGAGGCCCTGCCTGCTGTACCACATCAAGCGCTGCCAGGGCCCCTGCATCGAGGCCATCGCACGCACCGCGTACCGCCGCGACATCGCGCAGGTGGAGCTGTTCCTGGAGGGCAACGCCGACACGCTGCTCGAGGGGTTGCGCCACGAGATGCACGTCGCGTCCGAAGGGGAGCAGTACGAGAAGGCGGCGGTCGTCCGGGACAAGATCCGGTCCATCGAGCGGACGATGGAGAGCCAGAAGATGGCCGCCTTCGCCCGCACGGAGCTGGACCTCGTGGCGATGGCCCGCAAGGACGACCAGGCCGCGGTGCAGCTGTTCGTCGTGCGCAACGGCAAGATGCTGGGCCGGGACGTGTTCTTCCTCGAGGCCCACCACGACGTCCCCGACGACGAGGTGCTCGGCCAGTTCCTGCTCCAGTACTACGCTCGGGCCACCAGCGTCCCGCGCGAGGTGCTCGTCCCGCGCTCCGTGACCGATACCGCGGACATCGAGGCATTCCTGGCCACCCGGCGGGGGAGCGCGGTCCGCCTGCGGACCCCCCAGCGGGGCGAGAAGCGCGAGCTGATGGACCTGGCTTCCCGCAACGCCGCCGAGTCGCTGGCCCGTGAGGCCGCGCGCTGGCTGGCCGACGAAGGCCGGACGCTCGGGCGCACTCGAGGAGCTGGCCGCGGCCTTGGGGCTCCCCGGGCCGCCGATGCGGATCGAGTGCTACGACATCTCCAACTTCCAGGGGGCGCAATCGGTCGGCAGCATGGTGGTGTTCGAGGAAGGCCGGCCGCGAACGGGGGAGTACCGGCGGTTCCAGATCAGGACCGTGCAGGGCTCGAACGACTTCGCCAGCCACCAGGAGGTCCTTCGCCGCCGCTTCCGCGGCGCCAGGGCCGGCGAGGAGGGGATCGAGGAGGAGCGTCGCTGGGCGATGCCGGACCTCGTCATCGTCGATGGGGGCCGGGGCCAGGTGAGCGCTGCCAAGGAGGTCCTCGATGAGCTTGGCCTCGGCGACCTCCCGCTGGCGGGCCTGGCCAAGGAGCGCGAGGAGCTGATCCTCCCGGATCGTGATGAGCCGGTCGTGCTGCCGGTCACCTCGCAGGCGCTCTACCTCGTCCAGCGCCTGCGCGACGAGGCCCACCGGTTCGCCATCACCTACCACCGGAACCTGCGCAACCGGAAGGCGGTCAAATCGGCGTTCGACGACCTGCCCGGCGTAGGCCCCAAGCGCAAGCGCGAGCTGCTGAAGGTCTTCGGGTCGGCGAAGCGGGTGCGCGAGGCCCCGGTCGAGCAGATCGCGGCGGTCCCCGGCATCGGCCGGGCGCTGGCGGAGCGGATCAAGGCCCACCTGGAGGCCTGATGCCTCTTGCGCCTGCAGGTCCGGGCGCCACGATGGGCCTGATCGCGGAGCCGATGTAACGGTTCGCGTCCACCGGCGTCCTAGGTTCCGGGGATCGACCGGGAGGGCGTGCGATGGACCGCGGTGAATACAGGATCGAGTCGCTCGAGCGGCGCGTCCGGCATCTCGAGCGCCGGCTGGCGAGGTTCGAGGAGGGGGCGCCGGCGGAGGCACGCCACGAGCCGCCTGTCGAGACCAGGGCGCTCCCGCTTCCGCCCTTGCCGCCGACCATGCACGCCCCGTCGAGGGACCCAGCTCCCGCTCACGCGCCGCTCCCGGCATTCGTGCCGTCGGCCCGGCCTGCCCCGCCGATCGTCGCGCCGACCACCCAGGCGTTGTCCGCACCGGTCGTCCCGCCCTCGTCTGCCTCGTTCTCCGAGGGCTGGCACACCACGGCTGCCCGGTCCACCACGGCTGCCTGGTCCACCACGGCGACCCGGACGCCGATCTCCCTGAAGGACCTCGAGGAGCGGTTCGCCGGGCGTGCGCTCGCGTGGGTCGGGGGCATCGCCCTCGTCGCGGCCGCCATCTTCTTCCTCAGCCTCGCCTTCAGCCGGGGCTGGATCACCGAGCCGATGCGGGTCGCCATCGGGTTGACCGCGGGTATCGTCGCGTTTGCTGCCGGGGCGGTCCTGCTGGCCCGCAAGAACCCGCTGGTGGGCAACGTCCTCGCCGGTGTCGGCCTGGGCATCGTGTCCGTGTCGCTGTTCGCGGCCACCCGCCTGTACGGGCTGATCCCCCCCGAGGCGGGCCTCGCGGGGGCACTCGTCGCCGCGATCGCGGCCGCTGCCGTCGCCGTCCGCTACGACGCGCGGAGCGTGGCCGCCTTCGGGCTGGTCGCCGCGCTGATCGCACCGCCAGTGATGGGCGCGTCGCCCACCCTGCTCACGCTCCTGTTCGTCGCCGTCACGCTGGTGGGCTCGACGGCGGTCTCGCTCTTCCGCTCGTGGCGCTGGCTCCCGTCGCTGGCCTTCGTGCTGGCGGCACCGCAGCTGGCGAACTGGCTGTCGGGCGATCCCGACACGACCCAGGCGGTTGTCGCGTTGACCGGCTTCTGGCTCGTCAACATCATCGCCGCGGCCGGCGAGGAGGTGCGCATCCGGCGAGACGACCTGCGGCCGTCGAGCGCGATCCTCGTGCTCGCCAACGCCACGTTCCTGCTCTGGGGCATCTTCGTCGTCCTCGACGGCGGCCTCGACGCCTGGCGGGGCTCCGCGATTGCGCTCGCCTCGCTCGCGCACCTGCTCGTGGGCGGCTGGTTCCTGTTCCGCCAAGGGTGGGAGCACCTGTTCGGCAACCTCGTCGCCGGCACCGGTGTCGCCCTCGTGGCCATCGCGGCCTTCGTGCAGCTGGGTGCGCCCGCGGTCCCGGTGGCGTGGGCCGCCGAGGCGGTGGCGCTTGCCTGGCTGGCGGTGCGCCGGCGTCACATCTGGTCGGCGGGCGCGGCGCTGATCCTCGGAGGGATGGCGATCGCGCACCTTGTCGTGGTCGAGTATCCGCTGCGGGAGGCCGGCATCCCGGCCGCGACGACGTTCGCGCCGCCGCTGCTGAACCCCGAGGGCGGCTCGCTGCTCGCCGTGCTGCTCGCTCTCGCGCTCACGGGTGGTCTCGTCCCGGTCCGCTGGATCCGGTCGGTGTTCGCCGGCGTCGGGGTGCTCCTCGTCGCCTACGCCATGACCTTCATGGCGACGGGACCGGCCCTGGCTGCGGGGCTGGTGCTGACCGGGCTGGCCGGGCTCCTCCTGGACCGCCTGGTCGCCCGGCTGTCCACCGCGGACGGATTGGAGCCGGTCTCCGGCTGGGCGGACTTCGGCTGGTCTGCCTCGGTCGCGGCCGTTGGGCCCGGGCTGATGGCCGTGGTGCTCCTGTTCTCGACGGAGTTCCGGCCGCAGGACCTCGGTACCCTCGCGGCATCCCCGTTCCTCAACCCGGCCTGCCTGTCGCTCGCGGTGGTCCTCGCGGGACTGGTGGCCGCGGGAATGCTCGTGCCCGTCCGCTGGCTCCGTTCGGGCTTCGCCGGCCTGGGAATCCTGCTGGCGGCGTGGGCGTTCGCCTTCCAGGTCACGGGCGTGGATCTCGTCGCGCTGCTGGCCGCGCTGCTGCCCGCAGGGGTGGTCCTCGACCGCTGGCTGGCACGGCTCCCGGACGACGAGCGCTTCGCGACGACGTCGAGCCTCGTCTCCTTCGCACTATCCGCCACCGCCGCCGGAGCCGTCGCGTGGACAGCATCGGCCATGTACGCGGTGGCCACGTTCCTCGATCCGACCGGCTGGGGTCAGGTCACGCCACCTTCCGTGCCGTTCAGCGACGAGCGCGCCCTCGTCGCGGCACTGCTCGCCGGGGCAGCCCTCGCCGCGGCCCGCTGGCTGGCGCCGATGGCGCTCCGGCGGGTTGCGGTCATCGCAGCGATCGTCACGGCCGCCTGGGTCGTGCCGTTCGAGGTCTATGCCGACCTGGTGGTCGTGCTCTGGGTCGCGCTGGCGGTCGCCGCCCTGGGGACGATCCGCTGGGACCGCCGGGGCGGGATTGCGTACGCGGGCGTCGCCTCGATCCTGTGGATCGGCGGCGCCGGTGTCGCCTTCGGGATCGTCGCGCGCCCGGACCGGCTGTGGGTCGTGGACACGTCCCTCGAGGAGCGCGCACAGCTCCTCGCGCTGTGGCCGCTCGCGTTCGTTGCCCTCGCCCTCGGGGCGTACCTCGCCCCGCGGCACCCCGTGTTCGCCAGGTGGCGGGCATGGCTCGAGGTGACGTCCGGGATGCTCCTCGTGTACGCGATGTCCATCGCGGTCGTCAGCCTCTTCCAGCGCCAGGTCGGAGGCTCGACGGCCGTGGAGGAGCTGGCCAAGCAGGCGCAGACCGCCCTCACCGTCACCTGGACGCTCATCGGCGCGGCGGCCCTGGTCGTCGGTCTTGTCCGGCACCGCCCGATGCTGCGGCACGCGGGCTTCGGCCTCCTCGGACTCGCCGTCGCCAAGGTCGCCATCATCGACATGGCGTCCATGGACGTGGCCTACCGGGCCGTGGTCCTGGCCGGCGTCGGGCTGCTGCTCCTGGGTTCCGCCTACCTGTGGACGCACTTCCGCGGGCCGCGCTCCGGGGCGACCGGGATCACGGGAGGACCGCACCCCGTCGGGTGATCGAGGCCACCCGGTCAGGCGTGGTGGTCGGGCCCCGCTGTCACCGCCCACGCACGCCGAGACCCGGGCCCGGTCGCTGGCCACCGGTCCGCGCCACGCGGATCGGCGGTCCCCTGTATCATCCCGCCCCGATGCGTCGCGCTGCCCCGATCCTGATCATCGTCATTGGCCTGCTCGCCCTCGTGCTGAGCTTCGTAGCCGTGCCCCTGCCGTCGATGGGCACGACCGAGGGTCGCACCCTCGAGACGAAGCTCGGTCTCGACCTCCAGGGCGGGCTGCGGATCGAGTACCAGGTGCTCCCCGCCGAGGGCAAGGTGCCCAGCCCAGCGGACCTGGCCGTGATGCGCCAGATCATCCTCAACCGGATCGACAAGTCCGGCGTCACCGAGCCCGAGGTCGTCGTGCAGGGCAACGACCGGATCGTTGTCGAGATGCCCGGCGTCACCAACGTGGACCAGATCCGGAATCTCGTCGGCACGACCGGCCGCCTCGACTTCGTCCCGCTCGGCAGCACGCCGGCCAGCGCCGGCCAGAAGCTGGATCCCGCGTGGATCGCGCAGCGGTGCGACGCAGAGAACACGATCAACTGCGTCCTGTTCTCGGGCGACCAGGTCTCCGCGGCCAGCATCGGGGCGGACCAGACGGGCCAGCGGACGGTCGACTTCACCCTGGGGGACGAGGGGAAGCAGAAGTTCGCGGACTTCACCGCGGCCAATGTCGGGACGTACTTCGCGATCGTCCTCGACGGCGAGGTGATCAGCGCCCCGGTCATCCAGGACTCGATCCCCAATGGCCAGGTCCAGATCTCGCAGGGCGGCATCGGCGGCTACCCGCTCCAGGAGGCCCAGAACCTGGTGACCATCCTGGAGTTCGGCCAGCTCCCGTTCCCGATTGCCGAGCTGGCGAACACGACCGTGAGCCCGACGCTCGGTGACAAGTTCCTGGGTCAGATGCTCCTGGGCGGTGCCATCGCGATCCTGATGGTCATGTTCTTCATGATCGTCCACTACCGGCTGCCCGGCGTCGTCGCCAGCGGCGCCCTGATCTTCTACACGCTGATCGTCTTCGCGATCTTCCGCCTCATCCCGGTCACCATGACGCTGGCCGGCATCGCGGGCTTCGTGCTCTCGGTGGGCATGGCGGTGGACGCCAACATCCTGATCTTCGAGCGCACGAAGGAGGAGCTGCGGCTGGGCAAGAGCCTGCCGTCGGCGATCGAGGCCGGCTTCAACCGGGCCTGGAACTCGATCCTCGACTCCAACGTGTCGAGCCTGATCACCGCGACGATCCTGTTCCTGTTCGGTTCGTCGACCATCCGCGGCTTCGGCCTCGTGCTGATCATCGGCGTGCTCGTCTCCCTGTTCACCGCGGTCACGGTCACCCGCACCGTGCTACGGATCGTGGTCGCCCAGCCGTGGGCCCGCAAGGCGTCGCTGTACGGGGTCACGGAAGAGGAGTTCCTGGCCCGTCCGGCCTCCGGTCGCGGCGTCCGAGGAGAGGCGCGCGGACGTGTTTGACATCATCGGCAAGCGGAACTGGTTCTTCGCCTTCTCGCTGCTCATCACCATCCCGGGCCTGATCTTCCTGCTCCTGGGTCCCGTGACGGGGGGAAAGTCGGCCTGCAGTTCGCCATCGACTTCACGGGCGGCACCGTCTGGACCATCCGGTTCGAGGACGGGAACGTCACCCCGGCGCAGGTCCAGGACGTCGTTGCGAGCCAGGGCTTCGACTCCTCGGCGACGAAGACCGGCGACGGCTTCATCGAGATCCGGACCAAGGAAGCGGCTCTTTCGGCACCTGCACCGGTAATCGCGCCGCTCCCGTCCGCTGCTCCATCCGCCTCCCCTGGCGCATCGGCTAGCCCCGCCGCATCGCCATCTGCATCGGCCAGCCCCGCCGCATCGGCGTCGCCGTCCGCCTCCCCGTCGGCCGCGCCGGGCGCGGTCCCGGGCAGCGACCTACCGACCTCGGGCAAGCTGGGCGAGGTGCGCGTGGCGCTGGAAGAGGCGCTGGGCCCGATCGCCGAGCAGCAGTCGCTGGCCGCGGTGGGCGCCGTCGTCTCGAGCGACCTCATCACGCAGGCCCTGACCCTGATCTTCTTCGGCGCCATCGGCATCATGCTCTGGATCACCTACCGGTTCCGCGACTTCAAGATGGGCGTCACTGCGCTGATCGCGCTGCTGCACGACGTGCTCGTGGTCGTCGGCGCCTTCGCCATCATGGGCACCTTCACCGGCATGCTGATCGACAGCCTGTTCGTGACCGCGATGCTCACGGTCATCGGCTTCTCGGTCCACGACACGATCGTCGTCTTCGACCGGGTGCGCGAGAACCGCGCCCGTCATGTCGGCGAGCCGTTCGACCGGATCGTCAACCACTCGATCCTCCAGACCTTCGGCCGGTCGATCACCACCAGCCTCACGGTCGTGATCACGCTGCTTGCGCTGCTGTTGTTCGCGGGCGACGCGATCGGCACCTTCGTGCTGGCGCTGCTCATCGGGATCGTCTCGGGGACCTACTCCTCGATCTTCAACGCGAGCCCCCTCCTCGTGGTCTGGCACCAGTGGGAGGACCGCCGACGGCTCCGTGACGCCGCGGCTCGCCCGAGTCGCCGCGCCACCACGTGATCCCCGGGACCCGGCCGTCCCCGGGACCCGGATCCTCCTCGCGCAACCCGGGTAGCGCCGCGCCACGGGCCCTGCAAGTCGCGGCGAAGCCGCCCATGGCATCCTGCTGACGATGATCGACGCACGCCATCGCTGGGTCTTCCCCGATCCGCTCCGGCTGGATGCGGAGTTTCGTGCCGCGGCTCGCGCCGAGGGCGTCGGAACCTTCGCGGCAACGGTGATGGCCCGTCGCGGGATCGCGGACCCCCAGGCGCTGGCCGCATTTCTCGGTCCCGCCATCGCGGGGCTCAACGATCCGCGTCTGCTGCCCGATGCCGAAGCGCTGCTCGAGCGGATCGCTCGCGCCCGCGCGGCCGGAGAGCGCGTCATGGTCTTCGGGGACTTCGATGCCGATGGCCTCACGGGCCTCGCCCAGCTGGTGATCGCGTTCCGCCGCCTGGGGATCGAGACGACGCCCTATGTCCCGTCACGCCTCGACGAGGGACACGGCCTGTCGCTCGCGGCCGTGGACGCCGCCGTGGCTGCGGGGATCACGCTCATCGTCACGGTGGACACGGGCTCCACGAGCGTCGCCGAGATTGCCGAGGCCGGTGCCCGGGGGATCGATGTGATCGTGACGGACCACCACCACCTGCCGCCGGTGCTGCCGGCAGCCGTCGCCATCGTCAATCCCCACCGCGCGGACTCCGCGTACCCGGATCCGGAGCTCAGCGGCTCGGGTGTGGCCTTCACGGTGGCACGCCTGCTCCTCGGGGAGCTCGCGGCTGCCGAGGCGGACGCGCTGGACCTGGCCGAGCTGGCCACCATCGGGACGGTGGCGGACGTGGCCCCGATCATGGGCGAGAACCGGGCGATCGCCCGGCTCGGCCTGGAGCGGATGCGCGCGGCGCCACGTCCGGGGATCGCCGCGCTGCTCGAGCGTGCCCGTGTCGCCCAGGCGTCGGTGGACCTCGAGACCGTCGGCTTCGTGCTCGCCCCGCGCCTCAATGCGGCGGGACGGGTGGGGGAGGCGCTCGACGCCGCCCGCCTGTTGCTCGCGGAGACGCCGGCAGAGGCGGCCGGTCTCGCCGCGACCCTCGAGGCTGCGAACGTGACCCGCCGGGACATGATGCGTTCGGCGATCGCCGAGGCGCGATCGGCGCTCGGGCTGCCGGATCCGGCCGCCGCACCCGGACAGGTGGCGCTCGTGCCCGAGAGCGAAGCGGCCGCCGCCCAGGTCACCGTCGGCGGTGGCCCTGACGCCCCAGCGGTGCTGCTCTACGGGCCCTGGTCCGTCGGGATCATCGGCCTTGTCGCCGGGCGCCTCGCGGACCAGACCGGCCGGCCCGCGGTGATCGGGACGCCGATCGGCGATGTCATCCGTGCCTCGTGCCGGAGCGACGGGCGGCTCAATCTCGCCGAGATCCTCGCCGCATGCGGGGACCTGTTCGTCCGCTTCGGCGGGCACGCGGCCGCCGCCGGCTTCGAGCTGCCGGCTGACCGCTGGCCGGAGTTCACGGAGCGGTTCCTCGCCCTGGTCGCGGCCGGCGGGACGGTGGACCCGCGGACACCGCTCGCGGTGGACCTCGCCCTCCCGGCGGCCTACGTCGACTACTCGCTGTACCGTGACCTCGCCCGGCTCGCCCCCTGCGGTCCCGGGAACCCGGAGCCGCTGGTGGCCGTCCTCGGGCTCACCGTGCAGCGTGTCCGGGCTGCCAGCGGCGGCCATACCCAGCTCGTCCTGCGCCGTGAACGTGACGTGATCGACGGCATCGCCTTCGGTCGGCCGGATCTCGCCGCGGCACTCGCCGAGGGCGACCGCGTGGACGTCGTCGCACGCCTCGCCAGCCGGGCGTTCGGCGGCCTTGAGACGCTGCAGCTCGAGGTTCGGGACGTGGCCCCGTCCGGTTCCCATCCGAGAGCTCGGGAGGTCCTCGACCGAGCTGCCGGGCTGGCCGGCGTGCCCGTGGGTCCCGGCCGGGCAGTCGCCGTCTCCGGGGGCATCGCATGACCCGCTCACCGGGCCCGGAACGGCCTCGCGCCGCCCGGCCCCCCGGCCGCAAGGACCCGTACGGCCTGCTGCCCTCCGGCACGCCGCTGGCCGCGATCCTGTCGATGGTGGGCCTCGTCGTCATCGGCATCGTCAGCCTGTCGCTGGTCAACGGGAGCCTGCCGTTCGGCGGGGGAGGCACCGGCAACGGCAACGCGGAACCCGGAGCGACCGACGACCCTGCGGTCCTCAGGACGCCGACCCCGTCGGACGTCGTCGTCGTCCCCACCGAGGAGCCCGGGCTCGAGATCCCGGGAACCCTCGTCTATGCCAAGGCGGGCAACATCTGGCTCCAGGCAGACGGCAAGGCCACGCAGCTCACCGACGACGGCAACGACTCCATGCCGTCGTTCTCCGAGGATGGGGCTGCCGTTGTGTTCGTGAGGACCCGGAAGATGGACGGGGCGTGGCTCGTCGATGGCCAGACGCGCAAGTACCGGATGGACGTCCCCTCGATCATGCGCGTCCCGATGGACGGCGGCAAGGTCACGAAGGTCCTCGACGGACTCGTGGACCCGCCGGGCAAGCTCAAGTGGATGGGCTTCATCCAAAATCCCGTCGTGTCGCCCGACGGCACGACGATCGCGATGACCAGCGACCTGCCGGATCCGAGTCGCAGCGACGTCACGCTCAAGCTCTACAGCCTCAAGTCGAAGAAGATCGGCAATCCGGGCCTGGACCAGAAGGCGCCGCTGGGCCACCAGGATCCGGCCTGGCGACCCGACGGCGAGCGGCTGGCCTACGTGCGGGCCGACCGGGACGGCGCCAAGGGAACGCCCCGGATCTACGTCTACACACCGGACACGAAGAAGGCCAAAGCGGTCACGGGTCCAGGCTACCTGCACCCGGCGTACTCGCCAGATGGGAAGTACCTGGCCGCCACCCGCACGAGCTCGTTCGGGACGGACGTCGTGATCCTGGACGCCGCCAGCGGTGCGGAGATCCTCAAGCTCACCAGCGACGGCGACAGCTGGGGCCCGTCCTGGTCGCCGGCCGGCAACCAGGTCGCGTACCTCCACGTGTCGGGCCAGGTGGTGGACCTGCGGATGGTGCAGCTCGAGGGCTCGGCACCCGCGTGGGCGGCGGGCAAGACGACGAACCTCACCACCAACGCCGGGCTCGACAGCGTCTCACGACCGGACTGGTTCGTGTCCGCCGACGAGCTTCCTGGAGCGACCGTTGCCCCCTCAGCGTCACCGGCCGGGTCTCCCGCAGCCTCGTGACGGCGCCGTACCTCGAGCGACTCGCGGCGCGGACGGCCGTGACCCGGACGGTCCTGTGCGTTGGCGTGGACCCTGATCCCGACGCCCTGCCGTCGGGCTTCGCGCCAACCCTGCGGGGCCTGGAACGGTTCGCACGGCTGATCGTCGAGGCATCGCTGCCGCACGCCGTGGCCATCAAGCCGAACCTCGCCTTCTTCGAAGCCCACGGGTCCGCGGGCGTGGCCGCGCTCGAGCGGCTGCGGGCGATGGTTCCCGACGACGTCCCGTTCGTCGTGGATGGAAAGCGCGGGGACATTGGATCGACGGCGGCGAGGCAGGCCGTGGCCCTCTATGACGTCCTCGGCGCGGATGCCATCACCGTCAACCCCTACCTGGGAGCGGAGGCCATCGCGCCCCTCATCGAGCGCGGCGACCGGTTCGCGTATGTCCTGTGCCGCACGTCGAACCCGGGTGCCGGCGAGCTGCAGGGCCTCCCGGTCGCGCCGGATCCAGCAACGGGGCACCCCGCGGAGCCGCTCTGGGCGCGTGTCGCACGGCTCGTGACGACGTGGGGTCCGGGCGGCACGGTTGGCCTCGTGGTTGGCGCCACTGCTCCGTCCGAGATGGCCTCGATCCGGGCGCTGGCGCCGGGTCTCGCGTTCCTCGTCCCGGGTGTCGGTGCCCAGGGGGGAGAGGCGCAGCCCGTGCTCGCCCATGGTCCCGCCACGGCGGCTCCGGCGGGGGGCAGGTCCGGCGGCGGACTGCTCGTCAACGTGTCGCGTGGCATCGCGCTGGCGGCCCTGGATGCCTCCACGGGGGGCCGTCGCAACGACCCGGGAGAGCGGCTCGCGGAGGCCGCCGCCGGCTGGGCCGAGCGCCTCGCTGTGCTACCCTGACGCCCGCCAACCCACGGAGTGGAACCGCTCCTGCAACGAGGTCGAAGCAGGTCATGCCGTTCATCAACGGGATCGGTCCCGGTGAGCTCATCATCATCCTGATCATCGCCCTGCTCGTCGTTGGCCCGGGCAAGCTTCCCGATGTCGGATCCGCGCTGGGCAAGAGCATCCGGGAGTTCCGCAAGGCGGCAACGGACGTGAAGGAGGCGACCAGCCTCGAGCCTTCGCCCGCCGCCCCCGCACCGTCCGCCCCGGCGCAGACGCCGGCCGCCGAAGCCGCGCAGCCGGCTGCGATTGCCGCCCCCGTTCCACCGATCGCGACGGCCGTGGCGGCCGCACCCGTCGCAGCCGTCGAGGTCGAGTCAGCACCCGTCGTCGCTGAGACCGCGCCCGAGACCGCGCCCGAGACGGCCGCCGAGCTCGCCCCCGTGGACGAGCAGCAGCCCACCCCGTCCACGTAACGACTCCGGACCCGCCGGACCCCCGCATGGCCGACGTCGAGGCCGCTCACGACGGCGCCCTGCCCGTGCCCCAAGAGGGTCCCGTTCCCGAGACGCCCGCCGCTTCAGCTCCTCCGGCCTCCGCTCGCGGCGAGATGACGCTGGTCGGTCACCTCGCCGAGCTCCGCGACCGCCTCGTCAAGGTGATCATCGCCGTCGCGCTTGGCAGCGCCGTGGGCTTCTGGTTCTGGGAGAGCATCCGGAACGTCCTGCTCGACCCGCTCCCGACCGGCATCGTCCAGGTCCTCGGGCCCGGGGACGCCTTCGTGATCGCCCTGCGGATCTCCATCGTCACCGGGATCATCCTCGCGATGCCCGTCATCCTGTGGCAGATCTGGGCGTTCGTGGCCCCCGGCCTCACGGCCTCCGAGCAGCGGACCGTCCGCCCCTGGATTCCGCTCGCGCTGGTGTTCTTCGCCCTCGGCGTGGGGCTGGCCTACATGATCCTTCCGTTCGCGGTCACCTTCCTGCTCTCGTTCACCGACGATCGGCTGGTCGCGAACCTGGCTGCCGGCCCGTACTTCGATTTCGTGACCACGATGTTCCTCGCCTTCGGGCTGGTCCTGGAGTTCCCGATCATCCTGTACGGCCTCTCGAGGGTGGGGATCGTGACCTCGGAACGGCTTGCCGCGTCGCGCCGGATCGCGCTGCTCGCGATCGCTGTGTTCTCGGCGGGGATCACGCCGGGCGGCGATCTCGTGAGCCCGATCGCCCTGGGTGGCACCATGTACCTGCTCTACGAGG
>CAVWFY010000010.1:0-38102 GCA_963754485.1 uncultured Chloroflexia bacterium
GATGGAACTGATCGTCGTCCTGGTGATCGTCGTCGTCATCGTGGCGATCTTCGTCGGGATCTACAACGGGCTCGTCACGCGGCGCAACCGCGTCGACGAGGCGCTCGGCCAGATCGAGGTCCAGCTCAAGCGCCGCCACGACCTCATCCCGAACCTCGTCCAGGCGGTGAAGGGCTACATGGGCTTCGAGCAGGACGTGCTCTTGCGCGTCACCGAGGCTCGCGCCGGCGCGGTCGCGGCCGGCGCCCAGGGCCCCGCCCAGCAGGCCAGTGCCGAGAACATGCTCACGGGTGCGCTGCGCTCGCTGTTCGCGGTCGTGGAGAACTACCCGGACCTCAAGGCGAACCAGAACGTCATCCAGCTCCAGGAGGAGCTGACCACGACGGAGAACCAGATCAGCTTCTCCCGCCAGCACTACAACGCCACGGTGCTGGACTACAACAACACCATCCAGACGATCCCGAGCGTGCTGATCGCCGGTCCGCTGGGCTTCACCAAGCGCGAGTTCTTCGACGCCGAGCCCGAGGCCGAGGCCGTCCCCAACGTCGACCTGACCCTCGGCTGAGCACGGTGCGTCGGGCAGCCGCCTGATAGCGATGGCATCGACCTTCTACGGCCAGATCGGGGCGAACAAGCGGAACTCCGTCCTGCTCGCCCTGGCCGTCGTGTTGCTCCTGGGCCTGCTCGGGCTGCTCATCGGGTGGGCAGTGACGGGCGATCCGCGCGCCGCGCTGCCGTCGCTGGCCATCGCGATCGGGGTGGGCCTCGTCGCGTCGATCGCGACCTACTACCGGGGTGACTCGCTCGTGCTCGCGTCGTCGGGAGCGCGCGAGGTGACCGCCCAGGAGTTGCCGCAGTTGTGGAACGTCGTCCAGGAATTGGCGGTGGCGGCCAGCCTGCCGATGCCCCGGGTGTACCTCATCGACGACACCGCCCCCAACGCGTTCGCGACGGGGCGCGATCCCGGGCACGCGTCGGTGGCCATCACCACCGGCCTGCTGCAGAAGCTGGACCGCGAGGAGCTCCAGGGCGTCATGGCCCACGAGCTGAGCCACGTGCGCAACTTCGACATCCGGTTCTCGCTGATGGTCGGGGTGCTCGTGGGCTCGATCGCCCTTCTCGCCGACTTCTTCCTGCGCTTCTCCTTCTGGGGCGGGGCGGGGAGGCGCGGGAGACGGGAGTCGTCGGACTCCGGGGGCGGTGGGATACAGGCGATCATCATGGTCGCGGCGCTCATCCTCGCGATCCTCGCGCCCATCGCTGCCCGCCTGGTGCAGATGGCCGTCAGCCGCCAGCGCGAGTACCTCGCGGACGCCTCGGGGGTGGAGCTCACCCGCAACCCGTACGGGCTGGAGCGGGCGCTGGCGAAGATCAGCCTCGACACCGAGCCGTTGGAGGTCGCCAACCGGGCCACCCAGCACCTCTACTTCGAGAACCCGATCAAGGCCGCCACCGGGACCAGCCGATCGCTGTTCTCGACGCATCCGCCCGCCCTCGACCGGATCAACCGCCTGCGCGCGCTCACGAGTCAGCCGCCAGTGGCCGATGCCTCCCTCGTGCTGGATCCGGTGGCGCAGGCTGCGCTGCTCCGAAACCCCGGCCCAGGGCTGCTTCCGTGAGCCAGGTGCGGTTGCCGCCCGTTCGGGGACGTGCTATTCTCCGGCGCGCCGACGGGGCCCCGCGGGGACCCGGGACCGGGCCGAGATAGCTCAGTTGGTAGAGCACGCGACTGAAAATCGCGGTGTCGCCAGTTCGAATCTGGCTCTCGGCACCATACCCAGGTCGGTCATCGAGCGGAAGTGGCTCAGTTGGTAGAGCATCACCTTGCCAAGGTGAGGGTCGCGGGTTCGAGTCCCGTCTTCCGCTCCACTCCTCCCCGTCACGAGTATCAGAACCGACACCGCTGCCCCTTCGTCTAGCGGTAGGACAGCGGACTTTGGATCCGTTAGCCGAGGTTCGAATCCTCGAGGGGCAGCCAAACTCCTTCGGCCGGTCGACAGTGTGACCGGCGCCACTCTGGCGACGTGGTGAAGTGGCTCAACACGGAGGTCTGCAAAACCTCTATTCATCGGTTCGAATCCGATCGTCGCCTCCAATCGAGCACAAGCTGGGGCCCCGGGCACACTGCCTGGGGCCCCAGACTCCTATTCAGGGTCCGGATAGGTCACCCTCGACGCCGCCTACGCAGCTCATCCCGAACGGCTCGTCCGTCGGCCGCCTACGCCGCCGGTGCTACTTCCGGCCCGAGACCATGACTGCGATCGACGCCCTCGTGGTTCGGTGCGTCGATGCACCTGCCGGATGGGTCTTGCTGTAACAGATGTGGGCGCGCAACGTCTCTCCCGCAGCGGGAGGCTCTGACACGCGGTCCACACCCCGGCCGCCGGGACCGCGCCGAGCCACTGGCGAGACCGACCCGCGTGGTGCGTCCCGGAGTGAGGACGGAGGGGTCATGGGAACCGCGGACACTCGCAGGCGTGGCGGGCGCGTCCTCCTGCCGCTGGCGCTGGGCATCGCCGCGCTCCTCGCCCTGGGACCCGTGGCCGCCAGCGGGGCGACGGTCTCGGCCGCCTGGAGCGCGAAGATCGGCAGCGCGGGGGTCAACGGCAAGGCGGCGATCTCGGCCTACACGACGGGCACCGGCACGATCACCCTCAAGCTCGCGAAGCTCAAGGCCTCGACCCTGCACCCTGTGGTCCTCCACAAGGGGACCTGCAGCTCCGTCGGCGCGGTCCTGCTGACGCTGCCCTCGATCCGGACCACGAGCACCGGAACGGCGGCCCGGACCAGCAGCCTGACCGCCGGCCAGGTGGCCAGGATCACCGCCGCCACGACGGCCGGCACGATCGCGATCCGGATCGGGACCGGCGTCGGCGCGCAAGTGCGGCCTGTTCAGCCAGAGCGCGCCGCTGCCGCAGCGCGTGACGATCACCTCGGTGATGACCCTCTCCAACCTCCAGGGACACAGCTACGGCACCTTCGAGGCAACGGGTCCCGCCGTCACCAGCCACCTGATCTGCCCGACCGGGGAGGTGCGGGATGTCTACCTCAACCCGGTTGAGGGGGGCTGGGACGTCGTCAAGGCGTTCGTCTGCGCCGATGGCAGCCAGACCTTCATCGTCAGGCTGCAGGTCAAGGTGAACGACAACGGCGAGACGTTCACCTGGACCGTCATGGGCGGGACCGGCCCGTACCGCGGCCTCTCCGGCAGCGGCAGCGGCACATCCACGCTCTGGGTGAACGGGCAGCTGACCAATACCTACACGGGCACCCTGGTCGGGGGGTGACGGCCCGGGCCGGAGCATCCCTCCGCCGCGTGGTGGAGGGATCGCCCCGCTCTCGGCTCCGTACCACGCCTGACCGATCAGCAGGGCCAGCGGGCGGCCGGGGGCCGTTCGGGTTGGGACGCTGCACCCTGCCGGACGGGTCTTGCTGTAACAGATGCGGGCGCGCAGCGTCTCCATGCTGCGGGAGGCGATGACGCGCTGTCCATGCAACGGTCGCCGGGACTGCACTGAGCCAATGGCGAGACCGACCCGCGCGAGCCGTCCCGGGAGGGTTGCCATGCGCCGGTCTGGCGGCATGAACCATCGAGCACACGCAGTTCTGTTCGGGATCATCCTTGCGATAGCTGTCACCCTCCCGGCGACGGCGTTGACGCTCGCCACCAGATCCATGCACAAGGGCGACACGTTCACGGTGACGTGCCCCACGACCCTGTCCGTCAAGTGGAGCAACGCGCTCCGCACCAAGGCTGTCGTGAAGTGTTCGCTCGTCAGAACCGCGCTCCCCACTCCGCCACCCGCCGTGGCCCCTCCGGTCGAGG
This sequence comes from uncultured Chloroflexia bacterium, assembly GCA_963754485.1. GTDB lineage: Bacteria > Chloroflexota > Limnocylindria > Limnocylindrales > CSP1-4 > CAIXZV01. The sequence continues at coordinate 3,827 of CAVWFY010000010.1, forward strand.
TCACGACCTCGTCCAACAAGGCAACCACGCCGTTCCGACTCTGGAACGCACGCGCGACGTTGGCGATCACGCTGACCTCCGAGACCTGCGCGTCCGCGTCCGCCATTACGGCTGTGTATCTCAAGCGAGCGGACAACAGCAGCTACGTCACCGGGATCCAGGTCAAGGGCTGCAACACGGCAACCTCCGAGGTCTATGGCATCGCTCCCGGCGACTACTACCTCCAGATCGACCTAGGGGACGCGACCGTCGCTGTCAAGTTCACGCCGCACAACTGATAGGCCCGGGCTGGCCGGCACCGGCGGCGGGCGACGGGGGCCGCCTGCCTCTGGCGCTCGAGATCCGTCCAGCCGATCCTTCGAGGCGAGGCGGGCGGCTCTGCCACGCGGCCCTACATCTTGGCCGCCGGGAACGTCCCGAAACACCGCTGGGTCAGGGACTCGGAGAGGCGCCATCGTGTTCTTCCCGGCCGACACGTGGTTCAGGGCCTTCCTGCTCACCCTCGCGGTCGAGCTGCCGATCGCCGCGCTTCTGCTGCGCCGCTACGAGCCGAGCCGGACCCGGCTGGTGCTCCTGGTCCTGTTCGCGAACCTCGCCAGCCACCCGGCGGTCTGGTTCATCTTCACCCAGTGGTTCCTGGTCGGGACGCCCGAGTACGTCATCGCGGCCGAGGGCTGGGCGGTCGGCATCGAGGCGCTCTTCTACTGGGCCGTCTTCCGGGGGCTTTCGCCGGGCAGGGCGCTGCTCGTCTCGCTGGCGGCCAACGCGGCCTCGTTCCTGCTCGGGCGGCTGCTCCTCACGCTCTGGCCGGACCTGCTCTGGTGAGGTCCAGACTGGCCTGGGCCGGCTGTTGCACCATCGAACCTCCCGATGCGGTCCAACGACGCAACCAACGCCACTGGCGCAGCACCAGGGACGGGAGGAGCGTCTCATCCGCGAAGGATGGGCGGCCCGGCTCGGAGAACCTGAGTCCGACCAGGCCGGGGAGCTGGCCATCCCGCCCCGGAGGCGTCCCGGGAGGCGGACAATGCGAGCCAGGGTGGCAGGCGTGGGCGCGATGGTCGTGCTACTCGCAGCCTGTGGGGCGAGTGGCGTGACGCCGGGCGCGGCGCAGCTCGGCACGCCGGCGATCGAGACCCCTTCGGAACCGCAGGGGACCCCGCTCCCTGCCGAGACCTGGCCGGGTCCGACCGCCGAGGGTCCGTCCAGGATGCCCACCACGGCGCCGGCGGCCACAACCGCGCCGTCTGTCGCTCCCACCCCGCAGGTAACCCCCGAGCCAACCCTTCCGCCGGTGACGCTGCCGTGGGCGTTCGACGGGAGCATCGCGCTGGACGACCCCGACACCGAGCATTGGGGCTACGGCACAAGCGACGTCCTTCTCGCGAACGGTGATGTCCTTCTCGTGAACGATGACGGCCGACGGGCGGCGATCCGCGATGTCGGGTCCGGCGCGTGGCGGATCGTGACCGGGCTGCCCGCTGTCCGCACCGGCTTCGGGTTCGTCGCCCTCGGCGATGGGAGCGCGCTCGCGGTCGGTGGCGTGAACGCTGACGGGGTCTCCTTCTCGAGCGTCTACCGGTTCGACCCCGTGGAGACGACGTGGCAGCGGATCGGCCTGCTCGAGTGGGCACGCTCGTACCCCGGCGTCGCGCTGCTGCCGGACGGTCGCGTCCTCGTGGCGGGCGGGTCGTTCCTGAACGGGGAAGTACGTGCCGACGCATCGAGCGTCGTCCTGGCCGCCTACCCCGAGGCCAACTCGGCAGACGTCGAGCTCGCCGACGTCTCCGTGCCGGAGCCGGTCGCCGTGCCCTATGCGACGGTCGAGATCTTCGACCCGGCGACCGGGACCTCGACGATGGCCCGGTCGATGGCGTGTGCGAGGGGCGGACCCGGCGTGGCGACGCTCGCCGACGGGCGGATCATGGTCACCGACCTCGTCGAGGCAGGGTGCGGCGCGGCCGAGATCTACGACCCGGCGACCGGGTCGTTCACGAAGACCGGGGAGCTGCCACCGCTCGACCTCAAGACCCTCGACCGGCAGGGGGTTCACGCGTATGGCGGGGGCGAGCCTTCGCTCGGATCGCCGGTCGAACTCGGGGACGGCGGAGCCCTCCTCGGCCTGACGGAGTGGATGAAGCACGGCCAGACGATCTTCCGCTCCTTGAGGTTCGATCCCGCCACGAACAGCTGGACCCAGTTCCTTCCAACGGCGGCGGCCGTGAGTCGCGACACGGAGACGGAGACGGAGACGGAGACGACGAAGTGGTGGTCCCTGAAAGAGGCCGAGCTCGTGCCGCTCGACGATGGTCGCGTCTTCGTTGTGGGCGGCTCCATTCCGCAGGAGGGCGGCGAAGACGGGTGGTGGGAACCCGTCCTGACGACGCGCATCTTCGACCCTATCCGGAACGAGTTGCGATTGGGGGCCGACCTCCCCGGCGAGATGACGGTGTCCGCGGCCCTCCAGCTTCCCGATGGATCCGTGCTTCTCGTGGGCAGGTTCGGATACGACTGGAGCGAGCGGCCGCTCACCGCGATCAGGTACGTCCTCCACTCCTCGAACTGAGACCGTCGGCTGGGGCGAGACTGCGCACGGCCCATGGCGGTTGGCCCCGGTCCGGCTACGGTCCCCATCGGGAGTGACCGACGGCAGCGCGACGGGCCGACCGGGAGGCAGTCGCTAGTCACGCTCGGCCAGGGCCCCCGGCTCCGCACCGGGCGCTCCGCTCTCCTCGGAGGATGGGAAACGCCTCGCACCGGGATGTCCGGGGGCCGTTTGCCTCTCGCACGATCCGCGACTGCCACGTACGGTGCCCGCCAGCGGGAGGCTTCGATGCGCGGTCCGCACCTTCGGTCGCCGGGACCGCGCCGAGCCACTGGCGAGACCGACCTGCTGTCCTTGCACAGGAGTGCGCCATGGTCCGGCACATGGGTCGCGACATCGTCAAGTTCGGTCACTGGGACGAGTACGTCGCCACGTCGAAGGCGGTGAACGAGGTCCTGACCCGGTTGGGGCATCCCGCCTACCGGCTGTACGAATTAAACTGGGGGACCCTGAACGAGGCGTTCTGGGAGGCGGAGTTCCAGAGCAGCGCGGACATCGAGGCCCGGTTCGCTACCGTCAGGAAGGACCCGGAGTTCTTGGCCGCCCTCACGGCAAACCTCTCTCATGTCGTCGATGGGGAGTCCCGCGACTACGTTCTCTCAGAGGTCGTCGAATAGGGCGGGGCTCTCACCTCGGCCCCCGGCCCCGCACCGGGCGCTCCGTTCCGCTAGCAGGGTGGGGAGCGCACCGGGCGAGCGGGGGCCGTCAACAACCAGGCTGCCTCCGGGCGACGGCAGCGTCCCGATGCCGACCGGCCCGGCCGATCGGGGTTCATCATGTGCGGACCGGACGCCGGGCCGGGGTGAGGCCCGCGCTCGGCTGATGCGCGTGGGACATCGCACGCCCTACCATTTGCGCGCCGACGTCGCATACCCTGTGCGGTGTCCCACAGGGAGGCGCGCCGATGGCCCGGATGCGTGGCGGGACGGCTCCGGCGCCCGGGCGAGAAGAGGGTCGACACCGAGCATGAACACCAACTGGCGACGAACAGCACGAGACGCATGACGGACAACGAGCTGCCGCCGGCGGGCACAGACGAGGCAGCACCAGATACAAAGACAGGCGCCGCCAGCGTCATCGTGCCGGACTGGCTCGTCAACCTGACCGCGCTCGGGTGGCGTCTCGTGGCGATCGCGGCCCTCGTGGTCGTGCTGTGGCTGCTGAGCACCATCCTGTGGACCGTCACGGCCTCGATCGCGGTTGCCGTCGTGGTCTCCGCGCTGTTCGCGCCGTGGGTGCTCCGACTCCGGGCGCGTGGCTGGTCGAGGGCAAAGGCCGCCGGAACGGTCTGGGTGACTGCCCTGGCGTCGATCACCGCCGTGCTGGTCATCCTCGCCGTCGCCTTTCTCCCCTACGTTGGCGCGCTCGTCAGCCAGGTCGAGGCCGATGTCGCGGAGCTCCAGGCAAGCCTCGCGACCCTGCAGATCCCGGCGTTCGTCGGCACGGCCGTAGAGGATGTCCTGCAGGCGAGCGGCACCGTGAGCGGAGCCTTCGTGGCCGGGATCGTGGCCTCGGTGGCAGGCGCGGTGACGGTGATGATCCTCGCCACGTTCCTGGTGTTCTTCTTCCTCAGGGACGGGGACAAGGCCTGGATGTGGGTCTTCCAGGGCCTCGGCCCACGGAAGCAGGAGCGGATCACAGCGGCCGGGGACGACGCGCTCGTCCGGGTCGGTGGCTACCTGCGCGGCACGACGGTGCTGTCGGGGATCATCGCGCTCACCGACCTGGTGTTCCTGCTACTGCTGGGTGTGCCCCTCGCATGGCCTCTCTCGGTCCTGGTCTTCCTCAGCGGCTACATCCCGTACTTCGGGGGCATCGTCACCACCGCGCTCATCCTCCTGGTCACCGTGGCCACGCAGGGGACGACGGCCGGGCTGATCCTGCTCGTGCTGATCGGCATCCGCAACATGTTCCTCGGCTACTGGGTCCGGCCCACCGTGTACGGCAGGACCGTGAGCGTCCACCCGGCCCTCGTGCTGATCGCGCTGCCCGCGGGCTTCCAGCTGGCCGGGATCATCGGGCTGTTCGCGGCGGTGCCGGTGACGGCCGTGATCCTCGCGGTGGCCAGCGCGACGGCCGACATCCTCGAGCCTGAACCGCCCCCGCCGCTGCCCGGGCTGGTGCCGGCCTGGCTGGACCGCACGGCGCAGTGGAGCTGGCGGCTCCTCGTGGGCCTCGCGCTCGTCGGGCTCGTCGTGGCGGTCTTCGTCGCGGTCCCCATGGTCGTGATCCCCATCGTGCTGGCCCTGATCCTTTCGGCGACGGTCACCCCGGTGGTGCGCGTGCTGATGCGGCGGGGGCGATCACGCGGCAGCGCGGCTGCGATCACGGTTGGGGGCGGGGCGCTCGTGATCGTGGCGCTCATCGTGTTGACGATCGTGGCACTGGCGGGGGTGGCAGCCGACGTGGTGAACCAGGCGATCGCCGGCGCTACGACGGTCGACACGGCGGCAGGCGGGAACCTCGGGCTGCTGGTGCAGGTCGTCATCGAGACCGGTGACAAGATCGTGGCCTCCGTTGCCGCCATCGTGCAGTCCGTTTCCTCGTTGGCGGTGGTCTCGGTCCTGGCCACCCTGCTCGCGTTCTACATGCTGCGGGACGGGGCCGGGCTCTGGAACGGCCTGCTGACGCACGTACGCCCCGGGGCCGAGGACAGGGTCCGTGACGCGGGGGGCCGGGCATTCGAGGTGCTCGGCGGCTACATGAGCGGCACGGCGGCCATCTCGTTCGTGGGAGCCGGCAGCCAGCTCGTCATCATGCTCCTGCTCGGGATCCCCCTCGCCCTGCCGGTGTTCGTGCTGTCCTTCTTCCTGTGCTTCATCCCGTACGTCGGCGGATTCATCTCGACCGGGATCGCGCTGCTGCTCACGATCGCCACGGGATCTCCTTCGGATATTGCGATCATGGTCGTGTGGACGGTGGTGTTCAACCTGGTGACCGGCAACATCGTCAGCCCCATCGTCTACGGCAGGACGGTCCACATCCATCCGGCGATCGTGCTGGTCGCGATCCCAGCCGGTGCGGCGATCGCGGGGGTGCTCGGGATGTTCTTCGTCGTCCCGGCGCTGGGCGTCGTCGCCGCGACCTGGCGTACGGTGCTCTCGGTGATGGGCAGCACGGAGGTGCAGTGGTCGGTACCGGCCGGGCCGCCGGAGTCCACGGCAGCAGCCGATCCGCAGCGGCCTGCGGGTTCACCGGAACCCGCGACAGACTGAGGAACCGCCCAGACTGAACGGCCAAGAACCGCACGGGGGCGTAGCCCAACTGGCAGAGGCAGCCGGCTTAAACCCGGCACAGGTGAGGGTTCGACTCCCTCCGCCCCCACCAACCATCACCCGCCCGGCGGGGCATGGCCGCGTTCAGCGACGGCCGAAGAGGCCCTTCTTCTCCGTCTTGGCCACGCTGCCGGCGACCGGCAGCAGGGCGGCCCCGAAGACGATGGTCGCGAGGGTGCGCAGCTTGTCTGCTGCGGGCGACTTGGGGGCGCTCCGGATGACGGGGTTGCCCTCGTTGACGGCCTTGAGGTAGACCATTGGGTCGTACGGCAGGTCTGCGCCGATCTTCGAACCGAGCGCCGTCTCCACGTCGCTCCGCTTGAGCAGCTCACGGGCGAAGGCGTTGTTGAGGACGAAGACGGTCTGACCGCCGAGGGCTCCCGTGTCGGCCAGCTGCTCGACCAGCAGGTGGACGGAGTTGAGGGCCGGGATCTCCGGCAGCACCGGCACGACCACCGTCTCCGCCATCGAGAAGACCGACGTGAGCCGGTTGTCGACGGCGGTGCCTGCATCGACAACGACGACCTCGTAGGCCTCGAGGGCACGTGTCAGCGCGAGCTCGACATGCTGGGCCGTGACGAGTGCCCCAAGGGACGGCGTGGGGGGCGCAGCCAGGACCTGGAGCCCGCTGGCGTGATGGATGGCGTAGGTCCGGAACAGATCCGGCTCGTGGAGCGCGGCGTCGTCGCGCGCGAGCTCGAGGAGCGTCTGCTTGGGCTGCAGGTTGAGGTGCGAGGCCACCTGCCCGAACGAGAGGTCCAGGTCGATGAGCAGCACCTTGTTGGGATGCGCCTCCGCGACGATCAGCGCGAGGTTGGTCGCGACCGTCGTCGTGCCGACGCCACCCTTGGGGCTGAACACGGCGACCAGGCGGTGACGGCCATCGTCCCCGATGGCGCCGCCGGGTCCGGGTCCGCTGCCGGTGGACTGCGACCGCAGCGAGAGGGCCTCCAGGCGGGCGATGAGCTCGGGCTGGTCGAACGGCTTGGCGATCACCTCGTCGGCCCCGGCCTCGATGAGAGCGATGGTCTCGTCGAGATGGCCGCTCTGGGCGACGGCCAGGACCGGCAGCCGGGAGGTCTGGTCGCCGGCACGGAGCATCGTGACGACGTCGCCGACGGTGGCGGGCGCGGTCACGGAGTCGATCATCATCAGGCTGTAGCCGGGGGCCGCCTTGACGGCCTCGTCGGGGCGCGTGACGACGGTCACGCTGTGACCCGTGCCAGTCAGCGCGGTCGCCAGTGGCTGCACCGACCTGCGGTCGGCGGCTAGGAGCAGGATCGAGAGCTGCACGCTTCTCCCCGGAGTTGAACGCGCCACCAAGGGCAACGGTGACGGCGTGAGGATACGGCAGACGCCCGTCCTACGCCGCGGGACGGGCGTCGGAAGGCGGCTCCGGGAGTGGCCCGTGCTATCCTCCGCGGGTCCTTTCGGCTCCGTGCCGGCATGCCGTCACCGGGGCAGATCCCATTGGAAGGAGTAGAGCAGCCCGTGCGCCGCTATGAACTCATGCTCGTGCTCAAGCCGGACGCGCCGGACGAGCGAGCCGCCGCGGTCATCGACCGCACCACCCGCTACGTCGTCGCCTCCGGCGGCCAGATCGTCAAGGTCGCGCCCTGGGGCCGCCGCCGGCTCGCCTATCCCATCGAGCGCTACCGTGAGGGCTCGTACCACATCATCGTCTTCGAGGCCCCGGCGGAGACCATCGCCGAGATGGAGCGCAGCCTCCACATCACCGAGGACGTGCTGCGCTACCTCGTGACCCGGGCCATCAAGCCGGTCAAGGCGCGCCGCGACGCGGCCGCCTCCGAGGACGGCGAGGACGTGGATGTCGACCTCCCGCCCGCCGAGGACGACGAGCTGGACGACGTGATCGTCGAGCAGATCGACGAGTCCGAGACCGAGGCCGCGCCCGCGGCCATCGACTGAGCGAGAGGAGCCTGCGATGGCGTTCGCGAAGGTCATGATCATCGGCAACCTCGGGCGCGATCCCGAGATGCGGTACACGCCCAACGGGCGCCCCGTGACGGAGTTCAGCGTCGCAGTCAGCCACAGCAAGCCCGACGGCAGCGGCGGTTGGGTCGACGAGGGCACCGACTGGTTCCGCGTCACGGTGTGGGGCGACCGCGCCGAGCGGACTGCGGAGCAGTTCCGCAAGGGGAACAAGGTCTTCGTCGAGGGCCGCTTCCGCACCCGCGAGTACGAGGCCAAGGACGGCCAGAAGCGGACCTCCCTGGAGATCACCGCCGACAACGTCATCAGCCTCGACGCCCGCGTTCGCGACGAGGAGGGTGGCTCGTTCGCCGCCCCGTCGGGCGGCTTCGCCGGCGGACCTGGTGGTGGCGGGGCTGTCAAGCCCACCCGCCCGGCCGCACCACCGCGTGACGACGACCTCGACGACCTCCCGTTCTGACGACCCTTCCGCGGCCGAGCGGCCGCCCCGGCGGGTGAACCGCCCACATCCTGGAGATACCGCCAATGCCCCCCCGCACGAAGAAGCGCGACGACTACTACCGCGATCGCCGGCGCCGGAAGGTCTGCTCCTTCTGCGCCGACAAGACGGTCGCGATCGACTACAAGGAGGTCAACCGCCTCCGCCGCTACCTCTCCGAGCGCGCCAAGATCGAGCCGCGCCGCAAGACCGGTACGTGTGCCGCGCACCAGCGCGAGCTCTCGGTTGCCCTCAAGCGGGCTCGCCACGTGGCGCTGCTTCCCTACGCGCCGCAGCACCTCCGACCCTGACCCATCGGGGCGACCGCTCGCGGGAGCGGAGCCTCGACCCTCGGAGGTGATGACGCCGTGATCGCCGGGCTGGTCCTGCTCGGTGGCGGAGTCGCGGCAGGCGCCTTCGGATCCCTGCTGGGGCTCGGGGGCGGCATCCTCATCGTGCCGCTCCTGACCCTCGGGTTCGGCGTGCCGCTGCGCGAGGCCGTCGCCGCATCGCTCGTGTCCGTGATCGTGACCTCGAGCGCGTCGGCGGCCGTCTACCTCCAGCGGCACGTCGCCAACCTGCGGCTGGGGATGACCCTCGAACTGTTCTCGGCCGCCGGCGCCCTCGTCGGGGGCCTGATCGCGTTCATGCTTGACGAGCAGGTGCTCGCCGGCCTGTTCGCGGTGCTGCTCGTGTGGGTCGCGGTGTCGATGGCCAGGCGCAAGGACCCACCCAGGGTGCACGTTGACGTCGGCGCGACGGACGTGGCCACGCCCGGCGCAGGCATGCGGGACCCGGCGGACCCGGCGCTCGTCCTGGACGTGGCTCCCGCCGCCGCGAGCGGCGCGGAGCTCTCGTTCTCCGCCTCGCTCTCGGGACCCGGCTACGAGGTGCACCGGCTCCCAGCCGGCATGCTGGGGTCCGTGTTCGCGGGTGTCAACTCCGCCTTGCTCGGCGTGGGCGGCGGGATCATCAAGGTGCCCGTGATGCACCTGGTGATGGGTGTCCCACTCCGGACGTCGACGGCCACGAGCAACATGATGATGGGCATCACCGCCACCGCGTCCGCCGTGATCTACCTGCTGCGCGACGAGATCGACCCGTTCATCGCCGGACCCATCGCGCTCGGCGTGTTCGTGGGGGCGTCCGTCGGCTCGCGGGTCTCGCACCGCATCGACATCCGGATCCTGCGCTGGCTGTTCGTCGTCGTGCTCGTCTACACGGCCATCCAGATGGCCACCAGGGCGCTGGGCCTGTGAGCGCGTCCGCGCCGGGCTCCGCCCGCGCCGGGGCCGCGTATGGCCTGGAGGCGCTGATCGCCCGCCTGCTGGTCGTCGGCCTGTGGCTGGCGATGGGCCTCGTCCTCGTCGGCGTCGTCCTCATGCTCGCGACCGGCACGGATCCCCTGGACCACGGCGCCATCCCGCCCTTCGACCTTGCGCAGATTCCGGCGGAGATGCTCGCCCTGCAGCCCGCAGGCTTCCTGTGGGCCGGTATCGTCCTGATCATCGCCCTGCCCATCGGGCGGGTCATGGTCGCGGGCGTGGGCTTCCTGGCGGTGCACGACCGCAGGATGGCGCTGATCTCGCTGTTCGTGCTCCTGGTCGTGCTTGCCTCGATCGTGGCCGCCATCGGACTGGGGAGCTGACGTGGACATCGTCGTCCTTGCGATCGCGTTCGGCGTCATCCTGGCGGGCGCCGAGCTGTTCACCAACGGGATCGAGTGGTTCGGGCGCAAGCTCAACCTGGCGCAGGGCGCCGTGGGATCGGTCCTGGCGGCCGTGGGCACCGCCCTGCCCGAGACGATGATCCCGATCATCGCCATCGTCTTCGGTGGGGGAGGCGAGGCCACGGATGACGTGGGCGTCGGGGCGATCCTGGGCGCGCCGTTCATGCTCTCGACGCTGGCCATGTTCGTCACCGGCGTGGGCGTCATCTACTGGCGAGGGCGCCGCGCGACCGGGACGCGCATGGTCGTGGACACGACGGTGCTCGTCCACGACATCCGCTACTTCGTGGTCGCCTACGCGCTGGCCATCGGCACCGCGTTCCTGCCGCCGGAGCTGAGTGGGCTGCGGTTCGTCGTGGCGGCGGTCCTGATCGGGATCTACGCCTGGTACGTGAAGGTCCACTTCGATGCCGAGGCGGAGGAGCACCAGGACGAGCTCGCGCCGCTGCGATTCCACCGGGTGGACCGCCCGGGGATCCGGCGCAACCCGGCCACGCCCCGCCTCCGCGTCGTCGGGCTGCAGGTGCTCTTCGCCCTCGCCTGCATCATCGGTGGCGCCTGGCTGTTCGTCGGCGCGGTGGATCGCCTGGCGGCCGTGCTCGGCGTCAGCGAGATCCTGTTGGCCCTGGTCATCGCCCCGATCGCGACCGAGCTGCCGGAGAAGTTCAACTCGCTGATCTGGGTGCGCCAGGGCAAGGACACGCTCGCGATGGGCAACATCACGGGCGCCATGGTCTTCCAGTCCGCCATCCCGACGGTCGTCGCGCTCGTGCTGGCCGGCGACGCCTGGCGGGTGGACGAGGACTCGCTGATCGCCTTTCTCTCGGCCGGGATCGCCTTCATCTCGGTCGCGGCGATCTTCGGCCCGATGGGGCGCCGCGGGCGCCTCGATGGCCGGTCCCTGCTCGTCGGCGGAGCGCTGTACCTCGTGTACCTCGCGATCGTCATGCTCGCGATCGCGGGCGTGCCGCCGTTCGGCTGACCCGGGGCCGGACGGGCTCACCGGGGTCGAGCCCGGTGGGGCGCGAATCGCCCGATGCTAGACTCGGCGGGTCACGAGGCAGGCGCGGCGCGACGCCGCACGTCACCTGGAGCCGACCCATGCTCACCCAGCAGCCGTCCGCCACCGCCGCTGACGCCGCGCCGACCGCGGCCGACGCCGCTCCCGCCGAGGCCCGTTCCGTCGAGGACCTGATCGCCTACTTCGAGGGGGAGTACGTCCCGCTCCGCGACGCCAAGGTCAGCATCATGACCCACGCGTTCATGTACGGGACCGCGACCTTCGAGGGCATCCGTGGGTACTGGAACGCCGAGCAGGAGCACGCTCTACGTCCTGTTCGTCCGCGAGCACATGGAGCGCATCCGCAAGAGCGCCAAGATGCTGCTGATGGACAACCTTCCTCCGGTGGACGAGCTGATCGAGATCGTCCTCGAGACGGTCCGCCGCAATCACTACCGCGAGGACGTCTACATCCGCCCCTCGTTCTACAAGAGCACCATGGCGATCGGCGTCCGGCTCCACCACCTCGACCACGAGCTGTACGTGATCACGTCGCCCTTCGGGAACTACATCGACATCGAGAAGGGCGTCCGGGTCATGACCTCCACCTGGCGGCGCAACGCGGACGAGGCGTTGCCGGCCCGCGGCAAGATCGTCGGCGGGTACGTGAACATGGCGTTCCAGAAGTCCGAGGCGGAGCTCAACGGCTTCGACGAGGCCCTGGTGATGACGCCCGACGGCCACGCGTCCGAGGCGTCCGCGGCGAACCTGTTCATGGTCCGCGACGGGGTGCTGCATCACGCCGCCGGTGTCGGACGACATCCTCGAGGGCGTGACCCGCAAGGCGATCCTGACCCTCGCCACGGACCTCGGGATCCCGACCGAGGTCCGCTCGGTGGATCGCTCCGAGCTGTACGTCTGCGACGAGGTGTTCCTGTGCGGAACGGGCGTGCAGGTGAGCCCGGTCATCGAGCTCGACCACCGCGCGGTGGGGACGGGCGCGATCGGGCCGGTCAGCCGCAGCATCAGCGAGCGCTACTTCGCGGCGGTCCGCGGCAACGACCCGGCCTACCGGGACTGGCTCACCGCGATCGAGGGGTAGTCCGCAGGACGGCCGGGCGCCGTCGTGGGTCGACCCGACCCGGGCCGTCAGCCGACGGCCTCGACCTCCTTGTCGGGAGCGTTCTTGCCCAGCGTGACGACGAAGTCCACGCCGACGCCGGGATCGGTGACCGGGACGATGGTCGCCCCGTACAGCTCCTCGAGGTACTTCACCGTCTCGGGCATGGCCGCCTCTGCGCCGTTGTAGGCCTCGATCCTCGTCGTGGCGAGGGCATCCGCGATGCGCTTGTTCGGTGCCGACGCCTCGAGCCCCCTGGAGGCGAGGTACTCGGCGGCCCGGCTCGAGAGGCCCGTGCGCCCGGACGCGTTGTACACCCACACCGCCGCCGCCTCGGAGCCCAGGCGGTCGCGCTGCGCGGCGAGCTCGGGACTCACCGAGAAGGCCTCTTTGACCGCCTTGCGGATGCGCACTACGTTGGGCGTGATGATGTAGCCACGCGGGGAGCTGAGGTACTCGGTCGCGTAGAAGCGCGGCGAGAACACGAAGGAACGGATGTCCTTGGTGTCCACGCTCTCGGCGAGCGCGAGCAGCTTGGGCAGCTCCGAGGTGGGGATGTCCGTCTTCACGGACTTGCCGACGTCGTCGATGAGCTGCGGCAGGTTGGCGATGATCGCCTGGACGCTCATCTGCTCCTTGAGCGAGAGCAGGACGCGCTGCTGGCGCCTCCCGCGGTCGAAGTCCGTCGAACGGTGCCGTGACCGTGCGTACTTGAGCGCCTCGCCACCGGTCATGTGCTGCGGGCCGGCCGGGATGTACAGCCGGGTGAGATAGCCCGCGCCGGCCGGGTACTGGCTCTCGTAGACCGGCATCTGCACGTTGACCTGGACGCCGCCGACGGTGTTGACGACGTCGCGGAAGCCCCCGAAGTCGACCTTGACGTGGTAGCGGATGTCCAGGCCGTAGAGCTTGCCGAGGATGGCCTTGAGCGAGTTGAAGCCCCGCGCCTGGGCGGTCTTGCCCGGCCACAGGTCCTCCCGGTTGCGATTCTGGTTGTACCAGCTGTTGATCTTGCCGCCGTACACGGAGCCCCACAGCGAGCGGGCGTTGTCGGGGACCGGGACGTCCACCATGTCGCGCGGCACCTGGAACATCGCGACCTGCTTCGTCTCGGGATCGATGGACACCACGATCAGGGTATCGGTGTTGAAGCTGGCGCCATCGCCCTCCCGGGCATCCACGCCGATCGCCAGGATGTTCAGCCGTTCCTTGCCATCCCACGGCGGCAGGGTGGGGGCGAGCGTGCCCTGGGCCGACGGGTCGGGCGTGGGGATGACGGCGGTCGGGCTCGCGGCGGGATCTCGTGACGCTGCCGGATCGGCGCTGTCCTCCGGGCCCTGCGATCCGAGGGCGGTGGGCGGGTCGGTGGCGTTCCCGCAGCCTTCGCTGCCCTCGTCGTTGAAGATGCAGTTGACGAGCCCGTAGGCCATGACGTCATATCGCCCCACGGCGAAGTGACCGGCGGCGATCACCAGGATCACGGCGACCAGGCCAGCGATCGAGAGGGGGTTCACGGGCATCCGGGCCCGGCCCAGGCGGCCGCCGCCGGAGGCGTCGGCGGCGTTGAGGAAGCGGACGACCTGCCACGCGTCCACGGCCGCGATGATCCGGTAGGCCAGGGCCAGGATGTTGGCGACGAAGATGGCGATCAGGGCGCCCTCGCTGGCCACCATGCCGGCGAGCTGGCCGCGGTCCGTGCGCAGCACGATGCCGCCGCCGAGGGCCAGGAGGAGCAGCGGGGCCGCCGCGAACCCAAGGGCACGGGTATAGGCGCCCGCGTACGCGTGGCCGAGGCCGGGGAAGAGCAGGGACAGGAAGGCCGCGGCAAACGCGGACCGCGAGCGAGGCGCTCGCTTCGGAGTCGACATCGCGCGGAATGATACCCGCCGTCCGCGATCGTGGCCGGAGGCGGGTCCTCCCGCGCCCTCCCCGCACGGCATTGCCGATAGACTGGTGACCCGCCGCGGCCCGCCCAAGGACCGTGCCGGCGCTCCACCGAGGCCCGATGTTCCGACCCGTCAGCGCCCGACCCGACTTCGTCGCGCAGGAGCACGCCCTGCTCCGTGAATGGGCGGAGCGCAGGACGTTCGCGCGCCTCCGCGCACAGAATGCGGGCCGATCCACGCTGGAGCTTCCTCGACGGCCCGATCACGGCCAACAACCCGATGGGCGTCCACCACGCCTGGGGCCGGACCTACAAGGACCTCTACCAGCGCTTCCACGCGATGCTCGGCGAGGACCAGCGCTACCAGAACGGCTTCGACTGCCAGGGGCTGTGGGTCGAGGTCAACGTCGAGCGGGACCTCGACTTCAAGAGCAAGCGCGACATCGAGGCGTACGGCATCGCCGAGTTCGTGAGCCTGTGCAAGCAGCGCGTGCTCACCTTCGCTGCACGTCAGACGGAGCAGAGCATCCGGCTCGGCTACTGGATGGACTGGAACGATCCGGCCGAGCTTCTCCGGCTGCGCGACCTGCTCAAGGAGGACCCGACCCAGCAGGTGACGATCGAGGGCCCCGACGGTCCAGTGTCCGACACCGTGGAGATGGTCGTCGGGCGCCTGGGCATGCCGGACGTGGGCGGCTCCTACTTCACGTTCAGCAACGAGAACAACGATCTCATCTGGGGCTTCCTCGCCGAGTGCCACCGGCGCGGCTGGGTGTACCGGGGCCACGACACGATGCCGTGGTGCCCGCGCTGCGGCACCGGCCTGTCGCAGATGGAGATGAACGAGGGCTACCAGGACCGCGAGGATCCGGGGCTCACCGTCCGGCTTCCCGCTCGCGGACCGGCCCGGCGAGGCGCTCCTGGTCTGGACGACGACGCCCTGGACGCTGACCGCCAACGTGGCCGCCGCGGTGGGCGCGGACCTGCGCTACGTCAAGGTGCGCCAGGGCGGCGACCACTTCTGGCTGGGCAAGGGAACCCTCAAGCAGGCGCTCCGCGGTCCGTTCCAGATCGTGGACGAGCGGGCCGGGTCGGAGCTGGTCGGCTGGCGGTACACGGGTCCGTTCGACGACTTGCCCGCCGTCCGGGACGCATTTGCGGAGGCGGGCTACGAGCACCGCGTGGTCACCTGGACCGAGGTCGGCGAGGACGAGGGGACAGGCATCGTCCACATCGCCCCGGGCTGCGGCGCCGAGGATTACCAGCTGGCCCGCGAGATCGGCCTGCCGGTGATCGGGCCGATCGACGAGGACGGGCGGTACTACGACGGGTTCGACTGGCTCAGTGGCCGCGAGGCCCCCGACATCAGCGAGGCGATCCTGTCACGACCTCGAGCAGCGGCGGTTCTTCTATCACGTGGAGCCGTACGGCCACCGCTACCCGCACTGCTGGCGCTGCGGCACGCCGCTCCTGTTCCGCCTCGTGGACGAGTGGTACATCAGCATGGGCGAGGTCTACGACCGGCCGCGGGACCAGCTGACGAAGGAGGAGGTCGACGCCTCGCTCCGCTACCAGATCATGGAGGTCGTGGACCGGATCCGGTGGATCCCGGGCTTCGGCTACGAGCGGGAGCTTGACTGGCTCCTCAACATGCGCGACTGGATGATCTCCAAGAAGCGCTACTACGGGCTGGCGCTGCCGATCTACGACTGCCGGGCGTGCGGCGCGTTCGACGTGATCGGCGGGCGCGAGGAGCTCGAGACGCGCGCCGTGGAAGGCTGGGACGCCTTCGCGGGTCACACGCCGCACCGGCCGTTCGTGGACCAGGTGAAGATCGCCTGTCCGTCCTGCGGCGAGCCCGTCGCACGGATCACGGACGTCGGCAACCCGTGGCTGGACGCCGGTATCGTGCCGTTCTCCACGATGCACTTCCGGGAGGACCCGGAGACCTGGGCGAAGTGGTTCCCGGCCGACTTCATCACGGAGAGCTTCCCGGGCCAGTTCCGCAACTGGTTCTACGCGATGCTCGCGATGAGCACGGTCCTGCGCCGCGAGGAGCCGTTCCGGACGATCTTCGGCTACGCGACGCTGTTCGGCGAGGACGGCCGCCCCATGCACAAGAGCTGGGGCAACGCCATCGAGTTCGACGAGGCCGCCGAGCGGATGGGCGTGGACGTGATGCGCTGGATGTACGCGTCGGCACGGCCAGACGACAACATCCTGTTCGGCTGGCACGCCGCGGACGAGGCCCGTCGTGGCCTCCTGGTGCTGTGGAACGTCTACGCGTTCTTCGTCACCTACGCCCGGCTCGCCGGCTGGGGGCCCGCGGCGGGTTCCCCGCCAGTGGCGGACCGGCCGCCGCTGGACCGCTGGATCCTGTCGCGGTCGGCGGGGGTTGCGGCACAGGTCGAAGCCCGCCTCCGGGACTACGACGCCGAGGCCGCCACCCGCGTCGTGGCCGCCCACATCGACGACCTCTCGACGTGGTACCTCCGCCTCTCCCGGCGCAGGATGTCCCGCGGTGCCGGCGCGGACCGTGACGCCGCCTTCGCGACGCTCCACGAGGCGCTCGTCGCCCTCGCGCGCACCGTCGCGCCGATCCTGCCGTTCCTCTCGGAGTCGATGTACGCGAACCTTGTGGTCGAGGGCGATCCCACCGCCCCGGACAGCGTGCACCTGACGCCGTGGCCCGCGCCGGAGCTGGCACCGCTTCGCGACGAGCCGCTGGAGGAGGCGATGGCCGTCGCCCGACGGGCCGTGGACCTCTCGCGGACGCTGCGCGGCCAGGCCGGCCTCAAGATGCGCCAGCCGCTCGCCAGGCTCTGGCTCGCGCTGCCCGGCCGGGAGCTGGCGGAGCTCGATGCGCTGCTCGAGCTCGTCCGCGTCGAGGCCAACGTCAAGGTGGTGGAGCTGATCGGCGACGAGTCCGAGCTGGTGGACCGAGGCGTCAAGGTCCTGCTGCCGCGCGTCGGCAGGCGGCTGGGAGCGAAGATCCCCGAGGTCATGGCCGCTGCCCGCGGCGGGCAGTTCGAGATCCATGCCGACGGAACGGTGACGATCGCGGGCGAGATCCTCGCTGCCGACGAGGTCGAGATCCAGGCGACGCCGCGCCCGGGCACCGCGGTCGCCCACGACGACGGCCTGGTGGCGGTCATCGACACGACGCTGACGCCGGAGCTTATCGCCGAGGGCGACGCCCGCGAGCTGACCCGCGCGGTCCAGGACCTGCGCAAGGAGGCCGAGCTGGACCTCGACGACCGGATCGTGCTCTGGGCCGACGGCATCGGTGCCGAGATGGAGCCGTACCTGGCCTCCGTCACGAGAGAGACCCTCGCCGACGAGCTGCGACGCGAGGCACCGCCGTCCGACCTGCCGGCTGCGACTGTCCGCCTCGAGCGCGGCGAGGCGCGGATCGCCCTCCGCCGGACCGGGGATGCCTGAGCCGATGACGACACCGGATCAGGGCGGCGAGATCGCCGACGACCAGGGGATCGCCGACGACAAGTCCGTCGAGATCGCCGACGACCAGGGGATCGCCGCTGACGAGGAGGTCGCGGCGGCACCGGCGAGGGCCTGGCGAGGCCCGTCCGTTGGTCGCTGGGCGCTGTTCGCCGGGATCGCGATCGTGGTCGTCGTGCTGGACCAGCTGAGCAAGGCCTGGATCGTGGCCAACCTGGATCCGGGCGAGGGCATGGTGGTCCTCGGCGAGTGGCTGCGCCTGGTGCACGGCCAGAACTCCGGGATCCTGTTCGGCATGCTGCCGCAGTCCGCGCCGATCTTCGCCGTGGTGTCGATCGGCGTGACCGCCCTGATCGTCGTGTACCACGCGAAGGCGGGGCACGGGATCGTGACGACGATCGCGCTGGGACTGCTCCTGGGCGGCGCCATCGGCAACCTGGTCGATCGCCTGCGCTACGGCTACGTCGTCGACTTCGTCGACATGGGCATCGGCAGCTGGCGGTTCTACACCTACAACCTCGCCGACGCCTGCATCACGACGGCGATCGTCCTGCTGATCGTGATGGCCGTGTTCCCGCGCGTCGCCCAGTGGGGTGCCGATGACTGACCCGGCGGAGCCCCCGGTGCTGCCCGAGGACGAGGACCTCGAGCCGGACGACGACCCCGGGGAAGGTCTCGGCCTCGAACCGCGGCCGCCATCCATCGTGCCGGGCCCCCGGCGCCTGCAGGTCCCGGAGGGCGAGGTCGTGCGCCGCGTGGACCGCTTCGTGGCGGACCGGACCGGGCTCTCGCGCTCGTACGTGCAGAAGCTCATCAGCGAGGGCCTGCTGGTCGACGACCAGGGCCGGCGGCTACGCGCCAACTCGGAGGTCCGCGGCGGCGCGGTGACCCTGGAGGTCCCGCCGGCGGAGATCCCGTACCACCTCGAGCCGGATCCGACGATCGAGATCGACGTGGTCTACGAGGACGACGACCTGCTGATCGTGAACAAGCCATCGGGCCTGGTCGTCCATCCTGCGCCCGGACACTGGCGCGGCACGCTCGTCAATGCGCTGATGGCCCGCGGCGACCACTACGGTGGGATCGCGGGGGTCGCCCGTCCGGGCATCGTCCATCGGCTGGACCGCGACACCTCGGGGCTGCTGATCGTCGCCCGCAACGATGCCGCGCAGGCGTCGGTGATGGCGCAGCTCAAGGCGCGCCGGGTCCGCAAGACCTACCTCGCGCTGGCCCTGGGTCCGGTATCCGCCGCCGTGGGCCGGATCGAGGCCCCCATCGGGCGCGACCCCAAGGACCGCAAGCGGATGGCCGTCGTGGCGGACGGCCGGGCGGCCACGACCGGGTACCGCGTTCGCGAGCGCTTCGCGAGCTGGACGCTCCTCGAGCTCGATCTCGTCACGGGTCGCACGCACCAGATCCGCGTCCACCTGGCAGCCCTGGGTCACCCCGTGGCGGGCGATCCGGTGTACGGGACGGGGACCTCGCGCAAGGGGCCGGACGGGCTGGAGCGCCTGTTTCTCCATGCCTGGCGGCTGGAGCTCGTGTCGCCGTCGTCGTCGAAGCTGGTCCGGGTGGAGGCGCCGCTCCCGGATGCCCTCGAATCGGTGCTGGAGAGCCTTCGGGCGGCCGGATCCATGGCCGGGCGGCGGGCGACGGGAGGCAGCGCATGACCGGACCGGAGGCCCTGCTCGGTGCACCGGGGGCGCTGCTGGTGATCATCAGCGGCCCATCCGGGGTGGGCAAGGACACCATCATCGACGCGCTCCGCGAGCGGCCGCGCGAGCCCGACTACCACTATGTCGTGACCTGCACCACGCGCGGACCGCGACCCGGCGAGGTTCCCGGCGTCTCCTACCAGTTCCTCACGCCCGTCCAGTTTCACGACCTGCGCGAGGCCGGCGAGCTGCTCGAGGCGAACGAGGTCCACGGCAACTGGTACGGGACGCCCCGTCGCGAGGTGGCGGCGGCGCTCGCCAGGGGCAATGACGTGATCCTCAAGATCGACGTCCAGGGCGCCATGGTGGTCAAGCAGCGCGTGCCCGAGGCGCTGCTCGTGTTCCTCGTGCCCCCGTCGCTGGAGGCCCTGTTCCAGCGCCTCCGCTCCCGCGCCACCGAGACTGCCGACGAGCTGGAGATCCGGCAGCGCAACGCCGCCATCGAGCTCGCACGCCAGGGTGACTACGACCGCGTCGTGGTCAACGAGACCGGCGAGGTCGACCGGACGGCCGCGGAGATCGAGGCGATCATCGAGCAGGAGAAGCGCCGCAACGCGGACCGGCGGATCCGCGTCGGCTGAGAGCAGCGCGGTGCCGCCCACGCTCGGCCTGGATCTCGGTGGGCCCTCGCCCGCGCCGTTCGATGGCCGCCTGGTCGAGGTGGCCGTGGACGCCCCGGCCGGACCCGGTCCACGGACGTACACGTATCTCGCCCCCGGGGGTCTCGGGGACCTCGAGCCCGGCGAGGCGGTGCTGGTGCCGTTCGGCCGTGGAGGTCGCCAGGCGATCGGCATCGTGGTGGGCGATGGGGTGGCGCCCGAGGGAGGCGGCGTCCGGCCGATCGCCGCCCGGGTCCGCTCCGATGGGCCGCTGCTGCCGGCGCTCTCCCTGGCGTTTGCCTCGGAGCTGGCCGCGCGGTACCTGGCTCCCCTGGCTGTCGTGATCCGCGCGATGCTGCCGCCCGGGATGCTCGAACGGCTGGAGCTGATGGCCGAGGTGACGCCGGCCGGCGAGGCGCGGATGGGCCTGGAGGACCCGGGGCTGCCCCCGCCCGAGGTCGACCTGCTTGACGAGCTGGCCGGGCGGGCTCGTGCCGTCCGTGACCTCTCGAGCGCCGAGGGCCGTGCCGCCCTGCTGCGCCGCCTTCGCGCGCTCGCCGACGAGGGCCTCGTGGACCTGACCTGGACGCTGCTCGGCGCGGCCGTGGGTCCGCGCTACGAGCGGCGGCTGTGGGTCACGGCCGAGGGCCTGGTCACGGCCGGGGCGCTCGCGGCGGGCAACAGGGTCCCGGGCCGGCCGCTAGGCCCGCGCCAGAAGGCCGCTCTCGCGGAGCTGGCGTCGTTGGACCCGATGCCGGAGGACGGCGCACCGGCAGCGCCGGTCGTCGAGCGACACGGCTCGTCGTCCATCGCCGGCCTCGTCCGCCGCGGGCTCCTGCGAGCGGAGGTGCGCGAGCGTCCGCGCCGGCCCCTTGCGAGCCGCCCTGCCCCGACCCGTGGCGCGCGCCCGCCGGGGTCCTCGCTGACGCTGGACCAGGCCGCGGCGGTCCGGCTGGTCCTGGACGCACTGGCCGTGGGCGATCCAACCCCGATCCTGCTCGACGGGGTCACCGGAGGCGGCAAGACCGCGATCTACGTGGAGGCCATCGCGGCCTCCCTTGCCGCCGGCCGGCCGGCGCTGCTGCTGGTCCCCGAGATCGCGCTGGCCTCGCCGATCGTGGACCGGTTGCGGGCGGACCTCGCCGTCAGGGTCGCCGTCCTGCACTCGGCGCTGGGCGAGGGGGAACGAGCCGACGAGTGGCGCCGGATCCGCGCGGGCGAGGCCGACCTCGTCGTCGGGACGCGGACGGCCCTCCTGGCGCCGCTGGCGGACGTGGGGCTGATCGTGGTGGACGAGGAGCACGACGCGGCCTACAAGAGTGACCGGACGCCCCGGTTCCAGGCCCGCGATGCGGCGCTGAATCTCGGCCGGCTCGCGGGTGCCGTGGTGGTCCTGGGCTCGGCGACGCCCTCCGTGGAGACGATGGGTCACGCACGGTCGGGGCGGTACCGTCGGGCCGTGCTGCCGGTCCGTGCCGCCGGGACGGAGCCTGTGGTGACGGCCGTGGACATGCGCGAGGAGCTGGCCGCCGGGAACCGGGGACTGATCTCGGACGCCCTTGCCGCGGCCCTGGCGGGATTGGACCCGGAGCGCGGGGACCGGGCGATCCTCGTCCTGAACCGCCGCGGGACCGCAACGGTGGTCATGTGCCGGGACTGCGGTGCGGTACAGGCCTGCCCGGACTGCGACCGCCCGCTCGTCTACCACCGGGCCGGGACGACCTTGCGCTGCCACCACTGCGGGCGGGCCTGGCCGGTCGCCACCCGCTGTCCCGGGTGCGCATCGCCCCGAATCCGCTACCTGGGAGGGGGAACGGAGCGGGTGGAGCGCGAGGTGCGCGAACGGTTCCCGGGTCTCCGGGTCGCACGCCTGGACCGCGACATCGTCGAGCGCAAGGGCGCCGCCGACCGCGTCCTGGACGCCTTTGCCGCGGGCCGGACGGACGTGCTGGTCGGGACCAGCCTGGTCGCCAAGGGCCTCGACATCGCGGAGGTGGTGCTGGTCGGCGTCGTGTCGGCCGACATCGCGCTCAACCTTCCGGACGAGCGTGCGTCGGAGCGGACCTACCAGCTGCTCGCCCAGGCGGTGGGCCGCGCGGGCCGCGGGGGTCGTCCCGGGATCGCCTTCATCCAGACCTATCGCCCGGAGCACCGGGCGATCCGCGCCGTGGTCGATGGCGATGCCGCCGCCTTCTATGACGAGGAGCTCGCGCTCCGCGAGCGATTCGGGTCACCGCCGTTCGGACGGCTCGTGAAGCTGACGGTCGGCCTGCCCGAGCGCGAGGAGGCGGAGCGGGTGGCGAAGGCGATGGCCGAGCGGCTCCGGGCGGCGGCCATCGACCGCGGCTCGCGGGTCCAGGTGGCCGGGCCGGTCCCGGCGTACGTCGCCCGGCGTGGCGACCGCTGGCGATACCACGTGATCCTGCGCGGCGCCGACCCGGTGGCGATCCTGGACCCTGTGCCGGGCGCCCCGTGGAGCATCGACGTGGACCCCGAGTCGTTGCTGTGAGGGTTCCGCTGTTGCGGCGCGGCACTACGGACGACCGGCACGTGCGCGAACCGGCGGACCGGCGACAATGGGCGGGTACCACCGCCGTCATGCCTGCACCCCGCCCACGAGGAGGCACCCCGTGACCGACCAGACCCCGAGCGACACCAGGGCCCCCGGCCCCGAGCCTCTCGCCGACGAGCCCAACCCCGATGCGCCGCCCGCAGCGCAGTCCGAAACGCCGCCCGAAGTCGGGGGAGCCCCGGGCGCGGCTCGAGGTGGCGAGTGGATGGCCCAGCTGGAGGCGATGATCCAGCAGATCTCGACCCAGGCCGCTCCTGTCGCGCGCCAGGTCGGAGCGAAGGCCGCCGAGCTGGTCGCCGTCGCCGCCGTCAAGGCAGGACCGGCCGCGCAGCGGGCTGCCGTGTTCACGACCGAGTACGGCCAGCGCTTCGCGGAGAAGGCCCAGTCCGTGGCCGCCGAGCTGCGGTCCCCGGACGCTGCCGACGGCGATGCGCCCGACGCCGCCGCGCACCGGGCCGCGGCGCCGGATGCCACCGCTGAGCCCGACGCCGCCGCAGCGGATGCGACTGCCGACGCCGCGCCGGAGCGGACGACCGGGGAGTCGAACGACACCGCTCTCTAGCTCTAGTCCCGAACACCGGTTCGCCACTCGTCGACGACCGTCGGTCCGCAGGGTCCCGACGGTCGTTTGGCTATACTCGCCCGACCATGAGCGTCAAACCCATCGTCCTCCTCGGTGACCCGCGCCTGCGCCTCAAGGGCGAGACCGTTGACAGCTTCGGCAAGTTCCTCCACGAGCTGCTTGACGACCTGACCGACTCGATGCGCCACGCCCCCGGTGTCGGCCTCGCGGCTCCGCAGTTGGGCGAGGCCGTGCGTGCCTGCGTCATCGAGGTCGAGGGCACGCTCCACGAGCTCGTCAACCCCGAGATCGTGCGCGCGAGCGGCGACGACCGCGACCTGGAGGGCTGCCTGTCGATCCCGGGCTACGTCGCCTACATCACGCGCCGTGAGAAGGTCTGGGTCGTGGCCCGGAACCGCGTGGGGAAGAAGGTCAAGGTCGCCGGCTCCGGGCTCCTCGGACGGGCGCTCCAGCACGAGCTGGACCACCTCGACGGCAAGCTCTACATCGACTACCTCGACTCGATGGACGAGCTCATCCCGGTAGGCCACGACGAAGACGAGGACGCGGAGGTCCGCGGGGCCACGAGCGCCCTGGCGTGAACCCTCGGACCGATGGCCTCCATCGAGCGGCCTCGGTCCTCGGAACGTCCGTCGGGGACCGAGTCCGGACCGTGTTCCTCGGCAGCGGTGTCTTCGGCCTGCCGGCGCTCCGTCGCCTCGCGGAGCACCCGGCGGTCGAGCTGGTCGCCGTCGTCACGGCGCCGCCACGCCCGGTGGGGCGCAGGCAGGTCCTCACCCCGACCCCGATCGGCGCGCTTGCTGCGGAGCTGGGCCTGGGCCCGGTGCTCACCCCGCCTCGGCTGCGTGCACCGGAGGCGATCGCGGAGATCCTGGCCCTGGCGCCCGGGCTCGCCGTCCTCGCGGACTATGGCCAGATCGTGCCCCCGGCCCTGCTGGACCTGCCGCACGGGGCCCTCAACCTGCACCCGTCCGCGCTGCCCCGGTGGCGCGGGGCTGCGCCCATCCCGGCGACCATCCTCGCCGGCGACCGCGAGACGGCGGTGACCCTGATGCGCATGGACGCAGGCCTCGACACGGGACCCGTGGTGGCGCGCCTGGACGTGCCGCTCACGGGCGCCGAGCGCGCCCCGGACCTTGAGGGACGCCTCGCGGACATCGCCGGCGAGCTGCTGGCCCGGAGCCTCGAGGCCTGGCTGCGGGGCGAGCTGGCCGCGTCGCCGCAGCCCGCGGATGGCGTTGAGCTCACCCGTCCGCTGCGCCGCGAGGACGGCCGCCTGGATCCCGGTCGATCTGCCGTGGAGCTCGAACGCCAGGTCCGGGCCTACCTGCCGTGGCCCGGCGCCTTCATCGAGCCCGGTGGCGAGCGCGTCATCGTCACCGCCGCATCGGTGGCCGCGTCGGCGACCGGCGACACGCCGGGGCGGATGGTGGTCGAAGGCGACCTGCCGGCACTGGCGACGTCGGACGGCCGGCTCGTGCTCCTCACGGTCATCCCGTCCGGGCGGCGCTCGATGTCGGGAGCCGACTACCTGCGTGGCAGGCGCCAGTCGGACGCGGCGACCGTGTCATCATCGGGACGATGACCCTCGAGAAGCCGGTCGTGATCCCGTTCTTCGGGCTCCGACCCGCCCCTTCCGCCAGCCGCCCGCGCGACGAGCGGCCGGGTATCGGCGGGCTTGCCCCCGACGAGCTGGGCGCCTGGTTCAAGGAGCGTGGCCATCCGGCGTACCGCGCCCGGCAGGTGCTGGACGCGGCGTGGAACGGACAGCAGACCGCCTTCGCCGGGGTCCTGACCCTGCCGGCCCCGCTCCGCGACGAGCTCGAGGCTGCGTTCCGCTTCGAGACGGTCGAGGAGAGCGAGATCCGCCTCACGGACGGGGTCCTCACCGAGAAGGCCGTCCACCGCCTCTCGGACGGGCTGCTCGTGGAATCGGTGCTGATGCACTACCCGGCTCGGGCCGACTCGCGCGAGCGCCACACCCTGTGCATCTCCTCGCAGGCCGGCTGCGCGGTCGGCTGTCCGTTCTGCGCGACCGGCGAGTTGGGCATGGAGCGGGACCTCGAGACCGCGGAGATCGTGGACCAGGTCCGCAACGCGGCCCGGCGCCTGGCCGTGGACGGGAAGCACCTCACCAACGTCGTGTACATGGGGATGGGCGAGCCGCTCCTCAACCTGGACCGCGTGCTCGAGTCCATCGCCGCGCTCAACGACCCGAAGCGGTTCGGCCTCGGAGCGCGCCACATCACCGTGAGCACGTCGGGCGTGGTGCCCGGCATCCGGCGCCTGACCGCCCTCGGTCCCCAGTTCACCCTGGCGATCAGCCTGCACGCGGCGCGCAACGCCCTCCGGGACGTGCTCGTGCCTCTGAACCGGCGCTGGCCGGTGGAGGAGGTGGTGGCCGCCGCCCGCGAGCACGCGCAGGTGACGGGGCGCCGGGTGACCTACGAGGTCACCATGATCGACGGCATCAACGACACGGATCTCGATGCCGATGCGATGGCCGGTCTGCTCCGGGGTGAGCACGCCCACGTCAACCTGATCCCCATGAACGCCGTGGCGCACACGCCTTGGACCGGCACGCCGATTCCGAGGGTGGAGCGGTTCGCCGAGCGTCTCCGGGCGGCGGGCATCGCGACCACGATCCGGTTCAACCGCGGCACGGAGATCGGCGCCGCCTGCGGCCAGCTGGCCGCGGAGCACGCGGACCAGCCGACGCCCATCGTCGTCCAGCGGCGGCGTGAGAAGCTCGTCGCCCAGAGCGCCGCGGCCCTCCGTGGCGAGCGCAGCAGCGAGCCCGTCCCGGCCGGGGTGGGGGAGTCATGACCGTGGAGACACCGAGCCGGCGACCTGCAGGCGTCCTGATCGCGGCCAGCATCCTCGACAGCGATCTGGCGGCGCTGGGTGACGAGATCCGCCGGGCCGAGGCCGCGGGCGCGGACCGGATCCACCTCGACGTGATGGACGGCCGGTTTGTGCCCAACATCACGTTCGGCTGGAAGACGATCGAGGCGGTCCGCCGGGTCACCGACCTGCCGTTCGACGCCCACCTCATGATCGCCGAGCCGGGCCGCTGGACCAACGAGTTCCTCGATGCCGGCTGTGACTCGATCACGTTCCATGTGGAGGTGGATGCCCCCCAGGTCCGCCCTGCGCTCGAGCGCATCCGGGAGGCTGGGCGGTCCGCGGGGCTGTCGGTCAAGCCCCGGACACC
Organism: uncultured Chloroflexia bacterium; assembly: GCA_963754485.1. GTDB lineage: Bacteria > Chloroflexota > Limnocylindria > Limnocylindrales > CSP1-4 > CAIXZV01. The sequence goes on from CAVWFY010000010.1 coordinate 30,014, forward strand.
GCTTGCGGCCCTGGACGCCTACCGGGACGTGCTGGACATCGTCCTGGTCATGACCGTCGAGCCCGGCTTTGGCGGCCAGGCCTTCATGACGGACGTGGCGGAGGCGAAGCTTGGCCCGGCTCGCGCCTGGCTGGCCCCAGATGGCGCCTGCGAGGTGCAGGTGGACGGCGGCGGCAAGGCCGGGACGGCCGAGGTCATCGGGCGCGGCGGCACCGACGTCATCGTGGCCGGTTCGGCGCTCTACCGCGCAGCGGACATGACCGTGGAGGTTGAGCGGATCCGCTCGATCGCGTCCGCGGCCCGCACCGCCACGTTGCTGGACTAGGCACCGGGCGTGCGGGCGCTCCTGCAGCGGGTCAGCCGCGCCGAGGTGCGCGTCGGCGAGCGCGTCACGGGGTCCATCGGCCCCGGGCTGCTGGTGTTCCTGGGCGTGGGACGTGGCGACAACGAGGCGCAGGCGGACTGGCTGGCGCGCCGGATCTGCGAGCTGCGCATCTTCGAGGACGAGGAGGGGCGGACGAACCGCTCGCTGCTCGACGTGGACGGCGAGGCCCTGGTCGTGAGCCAGTTCACGCTCTACGCGGACACTCGCCGGGGCCGGCGGCCGGGGTTCACGGATGCGGCCACGCCGGCGCTGGCGAAGGTCCTCTGGCTGCGGGTGGCGGCCGGCATGGAGGTCGAGGGCATCCGGACGCAGCTGGGCGAGTTCGGCGCAGAGATGGACGTGGAGCTGGTCAACGACGGGCCGTTCACGATCTGGCTGGACACGGCGGACCGGGGGGCCTGAGCCGGATCAGGGGTCCGGGACACAGCGAAGCCGGTCGCGACGATCGCGACCGGCTCCCGGTTGAACCCTTTGCGAAGGGTTAGCGGGCGCTCTTGGTGAGGGTCCGACGACAGCGCGTGCAGGCAAGCACCTTCTCGGTGCCGCCGTTCTTCGCGGGCAGCGTCGTGACCTGGAGATTGGGCTGGTAGCGGCGGTGGGCGCGGACGCGGTTCATCCCCGACGACTGGGCGTTGAAGCCGCCCATCGACGCCTTGCCACAGATGACGCAAGCACGGGCCATGGTCTGGTTGGATCCTTCGAATGGGCCGGAGAACGTGCACGCACCGGGGACCGGCGCGAGCGGGGTGGTATCGTAGCACAGCCTCCGGGTGCCTTCGGAGGGGTGTTGCCGCGACCCGCGCCGACGCGCAGGAACCGCGCCCGCGAGGAGGATGTCGCCCGCGTGACCGAACCGCTGCCCGGCCGCTCGCTCGTCACGAAGCGTGCGGTCCGTGACCTTGTCAGGACCGCCGTGCTGTCCGCCTATGGCGTCACCGGGTTCGCCGGTGGCGGTCCCGTGGGCCGGATCCTCGGCCGGTTGGGCCTCGCGCACCCCGGCCTGCGCGTCGAGGTGGAGGACGAGCTCACGGTGGACCTCCGCCTGACCGTCGCCTACGGGCTGCCCATCGCGGAGGTGGCCCGCCAGGTGGAGTCGTCGGTGCGCTACACGCTGCGCCACGCCCTGGACCGCGAGCCCGACCGCGTGTCGATCCGGATCGGCCGCCTGGTCCATCAGCACGGCATTCCGCCCGCTGCCGAGTCGCTCCCGGCGGATCCGGGCCCGTCGGACCTCGCAGCCAGCGGGACGGACGTCGCCTGATGCCGCGTCGATCCTGCGACGGCGCCGGCTTCCTGGCGGCGCTCCGCAGCGCGGTCGCCCGCCTCGAGGTGCACGTCGACGAGGTCAACGCCCTCAACGTCTTCCCGGTCCCGGACGGGGACACCGGCACCAACATGCTGGCCACGGTCAAGGCGGCCCTGGAGGAGGCGGACAAGGCAGGCTCGAACGCAGACGCTGACCGGATCACACAGGCCGCTTCGTTCGGGGCGCTCATGGGCGCCCGCGGGAACTCGGGGGTGATCACCAGCCAGATCTTCAAGGGCATCGAGGCCGGCATGGTCGGCAAGCGCCGGTTCAACGGGCTGGACCTCGCCCACGCCCTGGACCTTGGCGCGAAGACCGCGTACAAGGCCGTGGCCCGGCCGGTCGAAGGCACGATCCTGACCGTGATCCGCGAGGCCGCCGCGGCCGCCGTCATCGCCGCCGAGCGCGACAACAACGTCGAGAGCGTCCTTGCCGCAGTCGTCGAGGCGGCCGAGAAGTCGGTCGCGAAGACCCCGTCGCTGCTGCCGATCCTGCGCGAGGCGCACGTCGTCGATGCAGGCGGCCAGGGCCTGTTCCGGCTGTTCCAGGGCGCCCTTGAGGCAGCTCGGGGCCGATCGGCCGGGATCGCGATCACGCCCGCCGCCGGCGCCGGGGGCCCCCGCCGTGAGGCCGTCACCGCCCAGGTGGACGCGACCGCGTTCGGGTACGAGACCGTCTACCTCGTTCGCGCCAGACCGGGCCAGCCGCTGGACCTGGCCGCGATCCAGGCCCAGCTCGAGACCATCGGCGAGTCCGTGCTCGTGGCCGGCGACGCGCACATGGCCAAGATCCATGTCCACAACGAGCGGCCCGACACCGTCGTCGCGTATGGCCTGTCACTGGGCGCCCTGTCGAGGATCACCATCGAGAACCTCGATGGCCAGGCGCACGATGTCCGGGAGGCGAAGGCCGCGGCCTTCGTCGGCGAGGCCGGCGGGATCGGCTCCTCGGTCGCCGCGACCGCCACCGCGCTTGCCGAGGCCGGCGCCGAAGCGCACAGGGAGGCCGGCGCCCAAGCGCCGCAAACCGAGGCCGAGGCCGACCCCGCCACGCGCCTGCCGCTTGGCGTCGTCGCCGTCGCCCCGTCGGACGGCCTGGCGGCGATCCTCACGGACACTGCCGCGCACTTCCGGGAGTACGGCGCCTTCCGCATCGTCCGCGGCGGCCAGAGTGCCAATCCATCGACGGGCGAGTTGCTCGAGGCGGTCCAGGCGACCCAGGCGGATGAGCTCCTGATCCTGCCCAACAACCCGAACGTGGTCCTTGCCGCGCGCCAGGTGGCGTCGATGACCGACCGGCCGATCCACATCGTGCCCACCCGCAACGTGGCGGAGGGGGTCGCAGCGCTGTTCGAGCTGGACCCGGCGCAGTCTGCGGCCGACAACGCCGCCACCATGACCACCGCCAGCCGGGCCCTCCAGACGCTCCAGGTCACCGAGGCGGTCCGGGACGCCACGGTGACCGGCCACAAGGTCAGGAAGGGCCAGACCATCGTGCTGGACCCGGACGACGGACTCCTCGCGGCGGACAACGATCCGGATCGCGCGGTCCTGGCGGCGTTCGCGCGGCTGGAGCCCGGCTTTGCCGTCGTGACCATCTACTACGGTGAGGACGCCACGCTCGACGCGGCCGAGCTTCTCGCCCAGCGCATCAGCGAGGCGGCCCCCGGTCTCGAGGGCGTGGACCTCGCCCACGGCGGGCAGCCCCACTACCGGTACCTGATCTCCGCCGAGTGAGCGAGCGCAGGCGAGCTGGACCTGCCCGCGGGAGCCGCTCGCTCCGGCCGGAGGTCGCCGCCGCGCCGCGAGATCCCGTCGAGATCCTCGCCTCGCCCGTGGGCCTGTCCGGGATCACCGGCGTCTCGTCGCTCCGGCGGCACGCCCGCAGGCTCGGCGTCGAGTCCGTCCGGGACCTGCTGTTCCACCTGCCCCGCCGGTACGACGACCTGCGTGAGCTGCGGCGCCTCGCGGAGCTGCGCGACCTCGATGACGGGACCGTCGCCTCGGCCCGGGTGACCGTCGTCGATATCGGGGTCCAGCAGTCCTGGCGGCGCAAGGTCCAGGTCACGACCGCGCACCTCGCGGACGGCTCCGGCACGGCGACGGCGACGTGGTTCGGTCGGCGGTTCGTCGAGCGGCGCGTGCGGCCCGGCGATCAGCTGCTGGTGTCGGGCAAGATCAGGCACCGCTACGGCGGGGTCGTGTTCGAGGGCCCCGACTTCCAGCCTGCCGATGCGTCGAACCTGCTCCACGTCGGGCGGATCGTGCCGGTCTACCGGCTCACCACCGGGGTGACGGCGAACCGGCTGCGGGCGGCCATGCGCCAGGCCCTCGATGCCGCCGGCCACGCGTACCCGGAGTACCTGCCGGACGAGATCCGCGCCGGTGAGGCCCTGCCGCAGATCGCGGAGGCCCTCGAGGCCGCGCACTATCCCACGACGTTCGAGGCACGGGACGCTGCGCTGCGCCGGCTCGCCTTCGACGAGCTCCTGGCGCTCCAGCTGGGCATGGTCGGGCGGCGGCGGGCTCGCGGTCGCGCGCACACCGAACCGGTCCCGGTCTCGCCGGCGGACGACGGCCGGGTCCGGGCGTCCCTCGAGGCCGCGATCTCGCGCAAGGTGGGCCAGCGGGTCTTCCTGACGCCGGACCAGGTACGGACCCTCGACGAGATCCGCGACGACCTCGGCCGTGACGTGCCGATGCTGCGGCTGGTGCAGGGTGACGTCGGCTCCGGCAAGACGGCCGTGGCGGCCTGGGCGCTGGCCGCTGCGGCGCTCGACGGGCGCCAGGCCGCGCTGCTCGCCCCCACGGACCTCCTGGCGCGGCAGCACCACGACGTTGTCGGTGGGCTGCTCGAGGACCTCGGGATCGAGGTGATCCTGCTGACCGGCTCGCTCGGAGCAAAGGGACGCACGAGCGCATACGAGGCGCTGGCCACCGGCCAGGCACGGGTCGTCGTCGGGACGCACGCGATGCTCCAGGGGGCCGTGGCGTTCGCCGATCTCGCGCTCGCCGTGGTGGACGAGCAGCACCGGTTCGGCGTGGAGCAGCGCGGCGCCCTGGAGGCAAAGGCGAGGAAGGGGGCTCCGCACGTCCTGCTCATGACCGCGACGCCGATCCCGCGCACCCTGGGCCAGGTCCTGTATGCGGACCTCGACGTGTCCACGCTGCACACCGCGCCCGAGGGGCGGATCACGATCCGGACGGGCATCCGCCGCCCGGAGGATCTCGAGGGCACGTGGCAGCGCGTTCGAGCCGAGGCCGCTGAGGGCCGCCGGACATTCGTCGTGGTCCCGCGCATCGGGCCGGCTTCAGCCGTCGACGATGTGCCCGCCGATGGGACAGGGGACGCCGGCTGGATGGGCGACGACGAGCTTCCCGACGAGGAGGTCGAGACGGTGTGGGCGGCCGCGGCCGAGGCGGAGTTCGCCCGGCTGACGGAGCTGCTCGCGCCGCTCAAGGTGGGGCTCGTCCATGGTCGCCTGCGGCCCGCGGACCGGGACACGGAGATGGCCCGCTTCCGCGACGGGGGCCTCGACGTGCTGGTCGGGACGACGGTGGTCGAGGTCGGCGTGGATGTGCCGCAGGCGTCGCTGATGGTCATCGAGGGGGCGGAGCGGTTCGGCCTCGCCCAACTCCACCAGCTCCGGGGTCGCGTGGGCCGTGGGACCGATGCCTCCTACTGCGTCCTGGTGAGCACAGCCGCCGAGGGCACCACCGAGCACGAGCGCCTCAAGGCCGTTGCCGGGACCGCGGACGGCTTCGAGCTGGCCGAGAAGGACTTCGAGCTCCGCCGCGAGGGCGACGTGCTCGGCCTCGCGCAGAGCGGGCTGCCGCGACTGCGGGTGGCGACGCTGTCCAGCCAGGAGCACCGCGGCCTCGCGACGCGTGCCCGCGAGTGGGCCGAGCGCCTGCTCGACGACGCTGGCCGGCTCGACGCCCATCCCGACCTGGATCGCGAGCTGGCGGACGGCTGGCTCAAGCGCGTCCACGACGGCGACCCGGCGAGCGCCGCCTGAGATGGTCGATGCAGGCCGCGTCATCGCGGGGTCCGCGCGGGGCGTCCGTCTCGCCGCACCCGGTCCCGGCACGCGACCGCTCACGGACCGCGTCAAGCAGACGCTGTTCGGGATCCTGGAGCCGGAGCTCGAAGGAGCGGTGGTCCTCGACCTGTTTGCGGGATCCGGCGCTGGTGGGATCGAAGCCCTCTCCCGGGGCGCGGCCTCCGCCGTGTTCATCGAGCGGGACGCGGGTGCCGTGCGGGTGATCGCGGAGAATCTGCGGCGGACAGGGCTGGAGGCCGGCTCGACGATCGTGCGCAAGGACGCGCTGGCGTGGCTCACGGCTGCCGCCAGGGCTGATGCGGCCGTCCGCTTCGACGTCGTGCTCGTGGATCCGCCGTACGCCGACACGGCGTCGCTCGTCCGCGTGCTGGAGATCGTCGGTCCCGTCGTGCGCGTGGGAGGCGTCGTCGTGGCCAAGCACTTCTGGCGCGATGCACCGCCGCCCGGCATCGGGCTGCTAGCATCCGAACGGGAGCGGCGCTTCGGCGAGACGGCGCTGACGTTCTACCGGCGCAGGGGATCACAGGAGGCTGGCGAGGCGTGAAGGTCGCGGTCTATCCCGGGTCCTTCGACCCGATCACCAACGGGCACCTCGACGTCATCCGGCGGGCCTCGCACGTCTTCGACCGCGTGGTCGTGGCGGTGCTCGGCAATCCGCGCAAGGCCCCCATGCTGTCCGCCGAGGACCGGGTCGCCGTCATCCGTGCGGTCCTGGATGCGGAGCCGGACCTCGCGGGCCGCGTCGAGGTCGCGACGTTCGACGGCCTGACCGTCGCCTTCTGCCGCGAGGTCGGCGCGGCGTTCCTGGTCCGCGGCCTGCGTGCGATCGCCGACTTCGAGACCGAGCTGCAGCTCGCCCACAACAACCAGCAGCTGGCCCCGGACGTGGACACGGTGTTCTTCATGACCAGCCTCCAGCACAGCTTCATCAGCTCCAGCCTGGTCAAGGAGATCGCCCTGTTCGGGGGCGATGTGTCGGAGATGCTGCCCTCGCCTGCCGTCGCCGCCCTGGCGGGAAGGCTCGCGCGGCGCGACGGGTCATCCTAGCGGCCGGTCGGCCCGCCGGGCGTGCCATAATCCAACCAGCGCCCCGCCGGGGCGTGGAGCCCAGGGGAGGCCGTCCGCTGGACATCATCTTTCTCGTCGAGCGCCTCGAGTCGCTGATCGCGAACGGCAAGAACCTGCCGATGACCAAGAACGCGATCATCGACCGTGACGCCGCGCTCAATCTCATCGACGAGCTCCGTGTCGCCGTGCCCGAGGAGGTCCGTGCCGCCAAGCGGATCAACCAGGAAGGCGGCCGGATCATCGAGAAGGCCCAGGAGGAGGCCGAGCGGATCGTCGCCCGCGCCCAGGAGCAGGCCGCATACCTGATCGGGGAGCGGGGGCTGACCGAGGCCGCCGAGGACGAGAGCCGTCGGATCGTCGCCCAGGCGGAGGAGGAGGCGGCCGACGTGCGCCACGGCGCCGACGAGTACGCCGCCGGTGTGCTGGGCAGCCTCGAGGCCGACATCACGCACACCCTGAGCGGGATCACGCGCGGCCTGGAGATGCTGGACCAGCGCCGTACCGCCTACCTCGAGGCCCAGGAGCCCGCGCCCCTCTACGTCGAGGATGACGTCGATGCGCCCGCGGCCGGCTACGGTGACCAGGAGCTGGACGCGGCAGAGGGAGTCTCGACGGCCGCTCGGCGATGACCGGCGCGGGCCCGCACGGCTACCCCGTGGACACCCACGGGGATCCCCTCACGTTCGCCGTGTCCGGGTTGATGGCGGACCTGCCGGGCACGATCCGCGACTACGTGATCGAGGGCGTGTCCGTCGATCCCGGTGAAGGCATCGTGCTCGCCGAGCCAGTGGACGGCAGTCTCCGCCTGTCGCGCACGAATCGCGGCCTGGTCGTCACGGCGAACCTGGGCACCACGATCGCGGCGGAGTGCGCCCGGTGCCTTCGGCCGGTCCTGATCCCGCTCCGGCTCCGGATCGACGAGGAGGTCCTGCCGTCGATCGACCTGGCCAGCGGAGCCCCCGTCCCGCTCGAGGAGGATGGCGACCCTGAGGGCGCACGCCTCACCGACCATCATGAGCTGGAGCTGCGGCCGCTCGTCGCCGAGGCGATCTGTCTCGGGGAGCCGATCGCGCCGCTGTGTGAGCCGGACTGTCCCGGCCTGTGCGTCGAGTGCGGCCAGCGCCTCGAGCCCGGCCACGGCCACGATGACGGGCCCGTCGATCCCCGTCTCGAAGCCCTCCGCGCCTTCCGGTTCGACGCCGGCGACGAGAGCGGGTAGACTCCCGACTCGGCCACCCGTACGGCGCCGGCGCGTCCGCGCGCCCCC
>CAVWFY010000011.1:0-427457 GCA_963754485.1 uncultured Chloroflexia bacterium
CCAGAGGCTCTTCGGGGTGACGGCCATCAGGTTCGCGGCGTAGTGGGTGCGGCATCGCTGCCAGACCGCGCCGGGCAGGTTCGCCGCGATCGCTTCCACGAGCCCGGCGTGCGCGTCGGAGGTGACGAGGCGGACCCCGCCGAGGCCGCGGGCGACGAGGTCGGCGAAGAACGAGTTCCAGGCAGCTCCGGTCTCGCGACGTTGCGACCCGCAGGCCGAGGACTTCGCGGTGCCCGTCGGCGTTCACGCCGGTCGCGACCAGCACGACGGCGTTGATCACGCGGCCGCCCTCACGGACCTTCATGGTGAGCGCGTCGGCGGCGACGAACGTGAACGGGCCGGCATCGTCCGAGGGGGCGGTGGCGGAACTGGTCGACGTGTTCGTCGAGGTCCGCGGCCATCCGGGAGACCTGCGACTTCGACAGCGAGTGGATCCCGAGGGTCTTCACCAGCTTGTCCATCCGGCGGGTCGAGACGCCGGCGAGGTAGCAGTCCGCGACGACGGTGATCAGCGCGGTCTCGGCGCGTTTGCGGCGCTCGAGCAGCCATTCCGGGAAGTAGGTGCCCTGCCGGAGCTTCGGGATCGCGACGTCGATCGTGCCGACGCGGGTGTCGAGGTCGCGGTGCCGGTAGCCGTTGCGCTGCGCGGCCCGGTCGGGCTGGAGGGCTGGCCCCATTCGGCGCCGACGACGGCGTCCGCGTCCGCGGACAGCAGCGCGTTGATCATGGTCTGCAGCAGGCTGCGCATCAGATCCGGCGACGCGTCGGCGAGGGCTTCACCGAGCAGGCGGGCAGGGTCGACAATATGAGGTGCGGTCATCGTGATGATGCCTTTCGAGTGGGATGTGAGAGATTCCTCGAAGGATCACACGGTGACCGCGCCTCGTCGTCCACGACGGGCCGGCCACCGCGCGCTACACCACTATGGGGGACTCAACTGATCGTTCCGCCTGCCGAAGCAGGCGGAACGATCGGGCTGGCATCGCGTTCCCGTGCCCTGGCGACTGCCGCATCAAGCTGGCCGACAGTGGTGACACCCGCAAGATTCTCCATGTCAATGGAATGACCTGTGCATCGCCAACGGCACCAGCGACCTGGGCAACGTGAAGCAGGCGATCAACGCCATCCCGCCCACCTCCGATGTCGGCGACCTGGGCGATGCGTTGCGCCTGGCCTCCGCGCTGGCGGCGCGTTCCGGTGACGCGGAGATCCTGGTGGCGACCGATGCCGCGCTCGCGACGCCGCCGTCGGGGACGCTCGAGGCGCCGGTTCGCGTGCTCCAGGTGGGCCGCGAGGCGAAGAACGAGGCGATCGTGGCGCTGGCCGTGCGCACGGCGCCCAGCGGCCTCTCGCACTCGGCGTTCATCTCCATCGCCAACCTGGGTCTCCAGATGGCCGAGCGGCGGGTCCAGCTGTACGCGGACGGCGTGCTGCGCGACTCGCGTGTCCTGGTGCTGGACCCGCAGCGTCAGACCGACATCTCTATCGACGACATTGACGACCCGGACAACCCGGCGTCGGTGATCGAGGTCCGCCTGGTCGCCCGCGACGAGACGAGCACAGCCGCGCCGGACGCGCTGGCCGTGGACGACCGCGCGTGGGCCATCGTGCCGCCGATGGCTCCCCGCCAGATCCTCCTCGCGGGTGAACCAGACCCTTACCTCGAGACCGCCCTCACCTACCTGCCAGATACGGAGCTCTACTACCAGGCCGGCAGCGACTGGGACACTCTCACTGGCCTGGCCGAATTCGAGCTCGTCATCTTCAATCGCTTCCTGCCTGACGAGCTGCCTTCGAATCCGATCCTCGCGATCGCGCCGCCGTCTACCTCTCCGCTGGGCACCGTGACCGGGACGCTGACGAACCCGGGCATCGGCAGCCTGGACACCACCGACCCGATCCTGCGCTACGTGGACCTCACGACGGTCCACGTCGGCGAGGCGCAGAAGATGGAGCTGCCTGCGTGGGCGCGGCCGGTGATCCCGGGGCCCGGCACCGCGCCGCTCCTCTACGCGGGGACGCTCGCCGGCCGCCCGGCGGCGGTGATGGCCTTCGAGCCGCGGCGCTCGGACCTGCCGCTCCAGGTGGCGTTCCCGGTCCTGCTCGCGAATCTCGCGGGTGAGCTGTTGGGCGGCTCCGAGACGCCCCTCGAGGTCATCGCGCCCGGCGCACCAGTCACCCTGGCCATCCCCGACGGCGCGATCGGCGTGCGGGTCACGCGTCCTGACGGCACGACGGACGACCTCGTGGCTCCCACCGGCAGCGCGGGATCCGTGACCTTTGCCCGCACCGACCTCCTGGGTGTCTACAACGTGACCCCCATCGGGGATCCCGACGCGACGCCCGCACCATCATCGAGCCCCGGCGCGTCGCCTTCCACCGTCCCGTCCGCCGCCCCGGCATCGGCCGGTGCGACGCCAACGTTCCGCCCCGCCGATCCGGATGCTCCGGTGCGCTTCGCGGTGGGGCTTCTCGACGTCGATGAATCGCGGATCGCCCCCGGCGACCCCGCCCGGCTCCGGGCGTTGGGACAGGCGACCGCGAGCCCGGGGCCCGGGACCGGAGCCGGCGTGGCCGCCGAGGCGCGGCCCAACGCGCGTGACGAGATCTGGATCCCCCTGGTGCTGGTCGCCCTGCTCGTCCTGACGCTCGAGTGGCTCGTCTACGAGCGCGACACGCTCGCGCGGCTGCGGCGCGGACTGGCCGGACGGTTCCGCGGGTCCAGACCGGCGGGCAGGGGCGCCTGATGAGCATCAGCTTCGACGTGCCGCTGGCGCTGCTGCTGCTCCCGCTGCTCCTCGGCGTGGTGATCGCGCTCCACGCGGCGTCCCGGCGGCGCCTGGGTGTGGGGCGGCGTCGGGCGGCGCTGGCCATCCGCATCGCGCTGCTCTCCGCGCTCGTGTTCGCCCTCGCCGGGTTCCAGCTCGTGCTGCCGGTGGACCGCCTGGCCGTGGTGTACGTCGTCGACCTGTCCGACTCGGTGGGGACGGCGGGCCGCGAGGAGGCACTCGCATACCTGCGGGAGAGCCTCGCGGCGAAGGAGGACGAGGACGTCGCGGGGATCGTCGCCTTCGGCGGGGACGCACTCGTGGAGCGGCTCCCGTCCGACCTGGCCGAGCTCGACCGGATCGCCTCCACCCCCGTCCGCGAGGCGACCGACATCGGTGCTGCGCTCCGGCTGGCCGGGGCCCTGTTCCCGGACGACGCCCAGAAGCGCATCGTCCTCCTCTCGGACGGCAACGACACGACGGGCTCCGGCCAGACGGAGGCAGCGCTGGCGGCAGCCCGCGGGATCCAGGTCCAGACGCACCTCACCGGGCTGGATGGCGCCGAGGAGGTCCTCGTCGAGCGCCTCACCTCGCCGTCCACGGCGCGACTGGGCGAGAAGGTCCAGGTCAGTGCAGACATCACGTCCACGGTCGCGCAGCCCGCCACAGCGCGCCTGTTCGTCAACGGGGAGCTGGCCGGGACGCAGCCCGTGGATCTCGAGGTTGGTGCCAACCGGATCGATTTCCTGTTCACGACGAAGGAGGCCGGGTTCCTGCGCTTCCGGATCGTCATGGAGGCCGCCCGGGACACGTTCAACCAGAACGACAGGGCGGATGCCAACACCATCGTCAAGGGCGAGCCCCGCGTGCTGGTGGTGAAGGGCGACGAGGACGTCGCCGCGCAGCTGGTCGCCGCGCTCGAGACCGAGCGCCAGACGGTCGATACGGTGATCCCGGAGGCCCTCCCCGCGGACCTCGCCGGGCTCGCTGACTACGACTCGGTCGTGCTCGTCGATGTGCCGCGGCTCCGCCTCACCGACGCCGCGCTGGCGGCGCTCCAGGTCTACGTGCGGGACCTCGGCCGCGGCCTCGTCGTGGTGGGCGGCCCGCGCGCCTACGGTGCGGGCGGCTACACCGACACACCGCTCGAGGAGGCACTCCCGGTCGACATGGGCGTCCGCGACCGGCAGAAGCAGCCGGACGTGGCACTGGTCGTCGTCATCGACAAGTCCGGGTCGATGGACGCGTGCCACTGCAACAGCTTCGGCGGCGGCATGGGCGGCGGGACCGGGATCGCGGGGGTCAAGAAGGTCGACATCGGCAAGGAGGCGATCCTCCGTGCGGCATCCGCGCTGACCGAGCGCGACGAGCTGGGCGTGGTCGCCTTCGACGAGCAGGCGCACTGGGTGGTCAAGACCGCGCCTCTGGGCGGCATCACGGACCTCCAGGGCGCGATCTCGGGGATCGCACCGCTGGGCCAGACGAACATCTACGCCGGCCTGGACCAGGCGGTGGAGTCGCTCAAGACCGCGACGGCCACGCGCCGCCACATCATCCTGCTGACCGACGGATGGTCGAGCAGCGGCCAGTACGACGAGATCCTCGGGCGCATGAAGTCCGCCGGGATCACGCTCTCCGCGGTGGGCGCGGGCGGTGGAGCCAACGAGGAGCGACTCCTCCAGCAGCTCGCCGCGAACGGCGGCGGCCGCTACTACTCCGCCCCAAACGCCGCCGCCATCCCTGACATCTTCCTGAAAGAGACCCAGCAGGTCTCCGGGCAGCAGATCGTGGAGGAGAGGTTCTTCCCGATCCTGACCTCGTCGTCACCGATCCTGCGCGGCATCGAGGGTGGGCTTCCGTCGCTGCTGGGCTACAACGGGACGACGGCGAAGCCGGCCGCCCAGACGGTCCTCGTCACCGCTCGCGACGATCCGCTCCTAGTGCAGTGGCAGTACGGCCTCGGCCGGGCCGTCGCCTGGACCTCCGACACGACGGGTCGCTGGGCGAAGAGCTGGATCGGCTGGAAGGGCTTCTCGCAGTTCGCCAGCCAGATGGTGGGCTGGACGTTCCCGGGCGAGGAGAGCGGCGGCATCGAGGCGGCGTTCGTCGATCGAGGCGGGCGCACCTACCTGCGCGTGGAGAGCGTCAATGCCGACGGTTCGCCGCGTGACTTCTACGCCACCAGCGTTGCCCTGGTGGGACCGGATCTCGACCCCGCGGCCGTGAACCTCTCGCAGGTGGCGCCGGGCGTGTACGAATCGCCGGTCGCGTCGCTCCAGAGCGGCGCCTATGCGGTGCGCGTGACGCAGACCAGGCCGGGGGCGGCGGCGCTGGGCCGGACGCTCGGGCTCGTCGCGCCGACCGCGGCCGAGTACCGGCTCCTGGGCGCCAACGAGCCGCTCCTGGCCGCGATGAGGGCGGCGACCGGTGGCGAGCAGGTCGAGCTGCCTGCGGACGTCTGGGTGCACGACCTGCAGACGACGAGCCTCTACACGGACATGTGGCCCTGGCTCCTGGTTGTCGCGCTGTTGCTGTGGCCGCTGGACATCGCACTGCGGCGCGTCTCGCTGGGTCGCCGGGAGCTCGCCGACGGCCGACGCTGGGTCTCCGGCAGGCTCGACGGCCGGCGTGTCGCGGCGCGCACGCAGGCGTCCGAGAGCATGCTGGCGGCCCGGGAGCGCGCCGGATCCGCGGGCGCGCGCAGCGCGATCCTGCGCGAGGCCACTGACCGGGCCGCGGGTTCCGGTGCGGACACGGGTTCCGGTGCGGACACGGGTTCCGGTGCGGACACGGGTTCCGGTGCGGATACGACGGCATCGCCGGCTGTGACCCCGACGCCTGCAGCCACGCCGCCACCCGCTGCCTCGCCACCCCCGGCCCCGCCCGCAGCGCCGCCGTCCTCGCCCGGCGCGTCCGACGAGACCCTGGCGCGGCTGCGCGACGCCAAGCGCCGCAACCGCTCCTGAGGGCCCAGGCGGCGGCAGGAGCGTCCCGGTGCTAGCCTCGGACGCGTGACCAGCATCTCTGCCGGCGGACGGCAATTCCGGCGTCTTGTCCCGCTCTTCGGGGTGATCCTGGTGCTTGCCGGCTGCGGGACGATCTCATCCTCGCCGCCCCCGGCGACGCCGACGGACTTCCCGGGCCTCGCTGGCCGCCTGAACGCCGCTGGGATCGAGGCAAGGGACTGGATCTCGGGTGAATCCGGGTGCGCCGACGAGGAACTCCGCAAGACGGCCATCCGCTTCGAGGCAGCCGGCCTCGACCAGACCGAGCCGGTCACGCTCTACCTGTACGTCTTCCGCAACCGGGCGGCGTTCGAGCGGAACCGCGCGAGCATCGGCCCGTGTGCGGCGGCGTACGTCACGAACGCCGATACGTTCGAGCAGGTGGAGCAATCACCGTACGTGGTCGCCGGCCAGGGACCGTGGGCGCCCGAGTTCGAGGCCGCCCTCCGCCGCACGCTTGAGCTGGCTGCCGGCACCGGCGGCTGACGTCGCGCGCGCGCACCGGGTCCCACCACGGTCCGGGCCAGCGCACCGCACCCAGGGGCACCGCACCTCGCATTGGGGGTCATGCTCGAGTACTGGGCCGGACCCCACGCGACCGCACTCGACCGCACCGGTACCGTGACCGCCCTCCCATGCACGGCGTGACGACCGGGCCGTCGATGCGCCAGCGGGTGCCGGAGATCCTCGGGGCATGGATGTCTCGACCCGCACCCGACGCGCCATCTCAACATTCCTCGCGGTCATCCTGGCCGTCGAAGCCGTCTCGGTCGTAGCCGCCGCCGCGGCCACGCGAACCGTCACGCACGAGCTCCCGGCGGTCCCACCCGTCGCGCAGGTCCTGGCCGCGGAGGCGATCGCGGCGCCCGCCGGTGGTCCGGTTGGCACGGCCGCCGTCGCGTTCTCGGCTCCGGCGAGCGCCCTTCGTGTCGTCGAGCCCGAGTCGGGTACGAGCGCCGCACAGGGGTCGACCACTCGGCCCACGCCGGATGTCATCGCGGCTGCCGTCGCGAAGGCGGCGGCGGCTGAGGCTGCGGCGAAGGCGAGACACGCCGCTGAGGCTGCGGCGAAGGCAAAGGTCGCCGCTGCGGCGAAGGCAAAGGTCGCTGCTGCGGCGAGGGCGAAGGCGAAGGCCGCCGCAAAGGCGAGGAGCACCGCAAAGGCGAAGGCCGCCGCAAAGGCGAGGAGCGCCTCCTCGGACGCATCGAGCACCTCCTACTCGGGGAGGAACCACGTCTGGATCCCGTCGCTGGGCATCAGCAGGTCGGTGCGATGGTTCCCGTGCGAGCGCAGCCGTACACCCGACAACTACATGTACCGCTGGGGCTGCGCCGGCTCCAACAACGTCTACCTGATGGGCCACGCCTCCGGCGTCATGAACGCACTGCACGACGCCTACGTCGGCGGACGGCTGTCCGAGGGCATGAAAGCCTGGTACGCCAACCCCGATGGCACTGTGCGCCAGTACGCCGTCAAGTGGTGGAAGCTCACCCGACCAACCACCGATGCCGCCTGGGCCTGGGCTTCGCAGTCCGTTCCCTCGATGACGCTCCAGACCTGCGTCGGCCGCAACAACGAGTACCGGCTGATGGTCCGCCTCGTCGTCGTGGACGGGTAGACGGCTCGGCGGGGCCGAGCCCGGCCCCGGCATTCGCGGCCGGTTCTTGCTAGCCTCTGCGACGCATGTCCGAGCCAGCCGTCCCGCAGTCCACCTCGCACGCCAACGGAAACGGCAACGGGAGCGGGATCGCCGCGTCCACGTTGCGACGCGCGATCCTGCTGCACCTGCGCCGCGCAGGTCCCTCCGTGCCGGACGCGATCTCGGCCGCCATCGGCGCGAGCCGGAGCGGTGTGGCGCAACAGCTGCGGGCGCTGGACACCGCGGGACTCGTGACCCGAACGTCGGTGCGGCACGGCGTCGGGCGGCCACGGCACCTCTACGACATCACCCCTGATGCCCAGGGCTTGTTCCCGTCCAACTACGACGGGCTGGCGACAGGGCTGCTCGCCGCGATCCTCGAGGTCGGTGGCGAGACGCTGGTCGAGGACGTCTTCGCGGCCCGCCGCCGCCAGGCCGAGGCACGGCTCCGCCAGCAGATGGACGCCTCGCTCCCGTCCGACGCTCCTCTCGAGGATCGCGTTCGGGAGCTGGCGCGGCTGCAGGACGAGCTGGGCTATGTCGCCGAGGCGCGCGTCGACGCAGCCGGCATTCGCCTGCTGGAGCACAACTGCGCCGTCCTCGATGTTGCCCGAGGGATGCCCGTTGCGTGCCGCGCGGAGCTCGAGCTGTTCCGCGAGGTCCTCGGCGTGAAACTCGTCCGCGAGCGGCACATCGCCGCCGGTGATCGCTGCTGCGAGTACCGGATCTTGACGACGCCGACGGCCTGAACCCGGCGCCCGTTCCTGGACGCTAGCCCTCCTCGCGCTCCACGACCTTGCGGCGCGCGGGCTCGAGGACGGGGCTGGCCACGTCGGACACGTTGGGGACAAAGGACGCCGCCAGCGACGTCGCGGCGATCTGCTCCTGCTCGGCGAGCGAAAGGATCCCGAGGCGGCCCAGGGTGGCGAGCTCGTCGCGGATGTACGTCTTGAGCATCTCCGGACCGTCCGTGCTGATCGTGTAGCGGACCCCGTTGCGGTGAAACTGGTCGAAGATCCAGCGGAACTCGTCCCAGCCGGAGACCACGCCCGTGTTGAGGTTCGATGTGGGGCAGATCTCGAGCACGATCCCACGCTCGCGGATCATCGCCATCGTGCGCGGGTCGTAGGCCGCCTTCACGCCGTGGCCGATGCGATCCGGCTCGAGGAGCTCGATGACCCGTCCGATCTCCTCCACGGGTCCGGACTCGCCGGTGTGAATGGTGATACCCAGGCCGTGCTGGCGGGCCCGCCGGAACAGCCTGCGGTAGTCCGCGACGCGGAAGGTCGCCGACTCGGGCCCGGCGATGTCGATGCCGACGACGCCGCGATCGCGCCAGGTGATCGCCTTCTCCGCGATGATCTCGTTGAGCTCGAAGGGGAAGGCGCGGTCCAGGCAGAACAGGAGCCCGGGCTTGACCGGGTACTCGAGCGTTGCCCTGTCCATGCCCCGGATGGCGGCCGCGATGATGTGGTCGAGGTCCTGCTCACCGCCGCGGTTCCGCTTCATCGGGTTGAAGCGGAGCTCCGTGGTGGTGACGTTGTTCTTGCGGTACGCCCCGCCGATGACCTCGTAGACGGCACGTTCGACGGCGATCGGGCTGGACTGGATGAGCTCCGTCCAGTGGAACAGCTGGAGGTAGCCGTCGAAGCTCTTCGGCCGGCGCGGGTGGACCGTGATGAGGTCACGGAACTCCCAGTAGTCGCGGGTCGGGAGCTTGATCCCCTGGGCATGGGCGATGGACCACATGATGGCCGGCGTGACGGCCGCACCCAGGTGGCAGTGGAGCTCGGCGAGC
Source organism: uncultured Chloroflexia bacterium (assembly GCA_963754485.1). Classification (GTDB taxonomy): domain Bacteria; phylum Chloroflexota; class Limnocylindria; order Limnocylindrales; family CSP1-4; genus CAIXZV01. The sequence goes on from CAVWFY010000011.1 coordinate 9,211, forward strand.
GGGACCTTGCGGCTGAGGGAGGAGGCCATGCCCGAAGGATAGCGGAGGGGGTCGTCGACACCTTGCCGGGATCAGGGCCGGGTGTCCCGTGTCGCTGTTCGCTCGCCGGTAGGCACCGCATCCCGCCCTGGACCTGGCGCCCGGGTCGTCTGGCCTCGCTGTGATCGTGATCTGGATCGGGTTCGCCATGGCCACGAGGGGCTCGCGCAGCCAAGGTCGGCTTTCGGGTCCCGAGCCCCTCGTGGAAGGGCCGGTCCTGATCCAGATGGCGATCAGGAACCACGGACGCCACCCATATTCCGGGCGGTCCACATGCGGTCGGCAGGCAGCGGACGGGGTCGTCGACACCCTGCCGGTGAGGGGCCGGGTTCTGTCGGCGGCGGGTTCAGCCGGTGGCAGCCCCAGGCACGACGCGACCCTCGGCATCCAACGTTGCCTGGCGGCGCAGGTTCCGCAGCTCCGCGCCGGGCACCTGGTCCCGGGCGTGGTAGCTCGACCGGACCAGCGGCGCGGACTCGACGTGCCTGAAGCCGAGCGCCAGGGCCTCCTGCTTCATGTCCGCGAACTCGTCGGGGGTGTAGTAGCGCTCGAGGGTGAGGTGTTCGGTCGTCGGCCGCAGGTACTGGCCGATCGTGAGGATGTCACAGTCCACCGCGCGTAGCGCCTCGAAGGCCTCCGTCATCTCCTCGCGGGTCTCGCCCAGGCCCACCATGAGGCTGCTTTTGGTGTGCGCCTCCTTGCCGTATTCGGCGGCGTAGACCTTGGCCCGCTCCAGCACGGACAGCGTGCGGTCCCAGCGCGCACGCCTGCGGACGGGCTGCTGGAGTCGCTTCACCGTCTCCAGGTTGTGGTTGAGGATGTCCGGGCCCGCCTCCATCACGGTGCGCAGCGGCTGCTCCTCGCCGTTGAAGTCCGGGATCAGCACCTCCACGCCCATGAGCGGACTCCGCTCCCGGATCTCGCGGATCGTGGCCGCGAACGCACCGGCGCCACCGTCGGGGAGATCGTCACGGGCGACGCTGGTAACCACGACGTGGTCGAGGCGCATCGCGCTGACCGCCTCCGCGACGCGGCGTGGCTCATCGTCGTCGAACCAGGTGGGCCGGCCGGTCTTGATGGCGCAGAACCCGCAGGCCCGGGTGCAGACGTCGCCCAGGATCATTACCGTCGCGGTGCGCTGGTCCCAGCACTCGCCCACGTTGGGGCAGACAGCCTCCTCGCAGACCGTGTTGAGGTTCAGGTCGCGCAGCAGGCCCTTGAGATCATGGTAGTTGTCGCCGGAGGGCATCCGGGACTTGATCCAGTCCGGGTGGCGGCGCAGGGGTCGAGTGCCGACGGCCGCAGGCGCCTCCACCAGCCCCTGGCCGCCACCCATCGCGATCGAGATGTCCAGGGCGCTCGCGTGCGCGTGGGCGGGCTTGGGGTCGAAGACGGGGAGCTCGCGAGCCATGGCTAGTAGACCGAGGTCTCCGGGCCGACAGACTCGAGCCAGACCTTGATGTCGCGCAGGAACGCCGCGCCCCCTGCGCCGTCGTTCGCGCGATGGTCCAGGCCCAGGACCATGTTCATGATCGGGCGGATCGCGATCACGTCACCGTCCTCGCCGCTGACCACGACCGCCCGTTTGGTGATCGCCTCCATGGTGACGATGCCCACCTCGGGCACGTTGAGGATCGGCATCACCAGGTTGGTGCCCAGGTAGCCCGTGTTGTCAACGGTGAACGTGCCGCCGCCGAAGTCGTCGAGCCGCAGCTTGTTCGCCCGGGCGCGGTTCGCGACATCCGCGATGGCGAGGTTGAGGCCGTGGATCGAGAGCGTGTCCGCGTCGCGGATGACCGGGACGATGAGACCGTCGTCCACGGCGACCGCCACGCCGATCGTGATCCGTCGCTTGGCCAGCAGCCCCAGGTCAGTCCAGTGGGCGTTGAAGGTGGGGTTGCGCTTGAGCGCCTCGGCCGCGGCCTTGACGACGAACGGGACGTAGGAGAGGCCGACACCTTCCTTCGCCTGGTAGGCCTTCTTCATGCTCTCGCGGAGGCGCACGAGGCGACTCGCGTCGATCTCCATCTGCACGTAGGCGTGCGGAGCGGCCAGCGCCCGGGTCATCTGCGCGGCGATGCCCTTGCGCATCTGGGTCATCGGGACGAGGACCTCGTCCGCGCCGGCCGGGAACCCGATGGGAGCGCCGGGCATGGCCTTCATGGCGGGGACATGTGCTGTCTGCGTCGCGGCGGGGGCGGGTGTGGTCGGTGCGGTCGTGGTGGCCGCAGGAGCCGCGGCAGCCGCCCCGGTACGGGCGGCGTCGACATGGGCCAGGACGTCTTCGCGGGTGATCCGGCCGCCGCCGCCGGTGCCGGCGATCTGGGCGGCCTCCAGGCCGTGCTCCCGGAGCAGGCGGCGAACCGCCGGAGTCATGCGGGCATTCGGGTCATGAACGGCGAGTGCGGGTACGGCGGGTGTCAGCGTCGGTGCTTCAGCGGCCGCCGGCGTGGCGACGGCCGGTACCAGAGCCGGCTGGACGGGAGAGGGCTCGCCAGACGACACAACCGACGCAGGGTCCGGGGCGGCAGCGGTTGCCGCGACGGACGACCCACCGACCAGCGCGTCGTCCTCGGTCTCGATGACCGCGATCTCCGCGTTGTTGGGGACCGTGGCCCCTTCCTCCACCAGGATCTCGCGCAGGATGCCCGCGTACGGCGACGGGACCTCGGCGTTCACCTTGTCCGTGATCACCTCGACGAGCGGCTCGTACTTCGCGACCGTGTCACCGGGCTGCTTGAGCCAGCGTCCGATCGTCCCCTCCGCGACACTCTCGCCAAGCTGGGGCATCGTCACCTTGGCCACTGGGTCTGTTCCTCCGATGGGTGCGGTTCGCGTGGGGACGCGACGAAGCGTTCGGCCTAGTGTCGCGCATCCCGCCGCGCCGCGCCTCCCGGCCCGCTCCCCGTATATCGAGAACGCGCCGGATACGCTCCAGACGCGTGCAATCCGGGAGGTCCAGGGCCTCGCGAACCAGATACGCGCTGCACGCGTGCTCGCCCCTGATGAAGGCCAAGTGGGCGCCGCCTACGCGCCAGCAGCGTGTTAGGTGCAGGTGCTGGTCGGGCGCTGCGCCGAACACGCGCCACGCGCGTGCGACGCGCGTGGCGGCGGTCAGGAGGGCCTATCAGGCGCCTCCGCCCGCCGCCGGATCCGTTTCCTGACGGCGGGAGGCCGGCTACCACGCTCGCCACGCGTGAACGGTACGAAGGCGAGGCCCTCGACGGACCCGGACGGTGCCCGCAGCCAGGCCCGTAGCGCCGGACCCCGCACTGGCAGCGCCGCCCGGAGCACGGCATCGTTCCGGCGTACCTGGGCGCGGGCCGTCGACCCGTCCGGGAGCACCAGGAGCCGTGCCACCCGCCGGGCCTTCCAGCCGAACCGCTCCGCCACGACCCCGGCGGCCAGCCGAACCTTGACATCGTGACGACGGAGCGTCTCCTCGATCGACACGAGCTCCGTCTTCACCTCGATCACGAGGAGGGTGCCGCTCGCGGCGTGCCAGGCGACCACGTCGATCGATCCCCGCTCGCCGTAGACGGAGAACGACACCTCGGGCCGCGTCTCCCAGCCGAGCGAGTCGAGCCGCGCGACCACCGCACCCACCAGCGCAGCGTGACCTTCGTCCATCAGCCGGTCCAGCTCGCCCCCACGGAACAGGAGCTCGATGCGCAGCTCCCCGCCCAGCGCCGCGGCCTGGCGACGGAGCGCAGGCACGGAGACCCCGGAGATCCGCCCGCGCTCCGTGCGCGAGACGGTGTCCTGGCTGACCTCTGCTGCCTCGCCCACGTCGCCCTGACGCCAGCCCAACCGGTGGCGCAGTGCCCGGAAGCGGCGTCCAAGCCGCAGGTCGTCGTCCATTCACGGAGCATGGCGGAGGCCGCTTGTCTGCCACTCGATCGCCGCGGTTCCGAGGATCGCTGACTCCGCTTACCCTGGGGTCGCGTCCGCCATGTAGACCTCGAACGCCCGAGCCACCACGCCCTCCAGCTCCGTGACCAGAGCCTCATCGACGGCCTTGAACGTGAACGTCGACTTGCCGGTCAGCCGCCTGGCAAGCGCCGGCGACAGCCCCTCGCGCAGCGCCGGGTACGTGTGGACGGGCAGCAGGTAGAAGCCCACGTGCTTCGACGCCGGCTTGACGAAGGCGAACCAGTCATGGGCCTTCGCACCGGGGCGACGCAACATGGGGATCCCGTAGATCGTGGCCGAACTCGAGTCGGTCGCGGTACGGGTCGAGGATCGGCCCGGAGTCGCGCCTCGATGCCGGTGAGGTCGACCACCGGGAGGTCCGCCATCAGTACGCCGCCAGCCTGCGGATCGCGTCCGCGATCTTGGCGGGGCTGAGCATGAACCAGTCCTCGAGGGCGTGGTTGTAGGGCATCGCCGGCACGTCCGGCCCGGCGATCCGGGACACCGGCCCGTCGAGGTAGTCGAACGCCTCTTCCGCGACGATCGCCGCGATCTCCGCGCCGTAGCCGCCGAACCGGTTGTCCTCGTAGGCGATCAGGCACTTGCCGGTCTTGCGCACGGACGAGAGCAGCGTCTCGCGATCCAGGGGCCGCAGCGAGCGCAGGTCGATGACCTCGCAGTCGATGCCCTCGCCGGCCACGCGCTCGGCCGCCTCCAGCGCGTAGTGGACCATCAGCCCGTAGGCCACGACCGTGACCTGGCGACCGGGACGTCGCACGGCTGCCCGGCCCAGGGGCACGGTGAAGTCGGTGGCCGGCACGTCGCCGCGGACCGAGCGGTACATCTTCTTGTGCTCGAGGAACAGCACCGGGTCGTCGTCCCGGATCGCCGAGCGCAGGAGGCCCTTGGCATCGTATGGCGTGGACGGGATCACGACCTTGAGCCCCGGGATGTGGGTGAAGAAGGCCTCCACGGACTGCGAGTGGTACAGGGCGCCATGAACGCCGCCGCCGAACGGGGCGCGGATCACCATCGGCACCGAGTACCGCCCCAGCGAGCGGTAGCGCATCCGCGCCGCCTCGGACACGATCTGGTTGAAGGCCGGGAAGATGAAGTCGGCGAACTGGATCTCGGCGATGGGGCGCAGCCCGTTGAGGGCGGCGCCAATGGAGGCTCCGACGATCATCGACTCCGTCAGCGGCGTGTCGATCACGCGGTCGTCGCCGAACTCGGCCCACAGGCCATCGGTCGCGAGGAAGACCCCGCCCTTCCGGCCGACGTCCTCGCCGAGCACGATGACCGATGCGTCACGGCGCATCTCCTCGGCCATGCCGTCCCGGATGGCCTCGATGAACGTCCGGATCGCCATCAGCCGTGCGCCACGCTGCTCGCGCCCGGCGCCGGGTGCCAGGGCGGCGGCGCCTCGTTGTCCGCGATGTCCCCGAAGACCCAGTCCATGGCCGTCGCCGGATCCGGGTCCGCCTCAGACTCGGAGAAGTCAGTGGCGTCCTCGACCAGGGCGGCGATCTCCGCCGCGAGGACCGACTCGATCAACGTCTGTGAGCACGCCGGCCTCGCGGAGCTGCGCCCGGAAGATCGGCAACGGGTCGTGGGCGCGACCCTCGGCCAGGTCGTCCTCGGAGCGGTACTTGGTCTGCTGGTCGTCGGAGCTGTGGGCGGTGAGGCGGGTCACCTTGGCCTCGATCAGGGTCGGCCCGCCGCCGCTGCGTGCCCGGTCCACCGCCTCGCGGCCCGCGGCGTAGCAGGCGAGCACGTCCGTGCCGTCCACCACGACGCCCGGGATGCCGTAGCCGGAGGCGCGCATCGCGACGTCCCTCACCGAGACCTGGCGTTCAACCGGGACGCTGATCGCGTACCCGTTGTTCTCGACGATGAACACGAACGGAAGCCGGTGGATGGCGGCGAAGTTGAGCGCCTCGTGGACGTCGCCCTGGTTCGAGCTCCCTTCGCCCATGATCGCCACGGCGACCTGGTTCGTGCCCCGGATTTTGGCCGCCAGGGCGATCCCGACGGCGTGCAGGATCTGCGTGGCCACGGGCGAGGAGACGCTGACGAGGTTGTGTTCGGCGCTGCTGTAGTGGCCGGGCATCTGGCGCCCACCCGAGCCCGGATCGGACGCCTTCGCGTACTGGGCGAGCATCAGGTCGCGGGCCGTCATGCCGAAGGCCAGACAGGTGGCGATCGACCGGTAGAACGGCGCGATCCAGTCGGTGCCCCTGCGCAGCGGCCATGCAAGGCCGACCTGGGCTCCCTCGTGCCCCTGGCCGCTGATCACGAACGGGATCCGGCCCGCGCGGTTGAGGATCCACATGCGCTCGTCGACGGCCCGCGCCAGCGCCACGGTCCGGTACATCGCCACGAGATCCGCGTCCGTCAGGCCGACCGAGGCGGCAAGCGCGCTCGCCTGGCTGCTGCCGCCGGGGTCCGTGACCGTCATCGCGTCCTCCGTGGGTCGGCGGGTGGGCCGGTGGAAACCGGCCCGGCGGACACCGGGCCCGCGGAGACCGGCCGGCGGTTCGGCCTAGAAGTTGATGGACCGGCCGTCGACCGCCATGGCCGTCTCGCCGAGGATCTCCGAGTAGGTCGGGTGCGCGTGCGTGGTGGCGCCGATCTCCCACGGCGTGGCCTCGAGCTGGAACGCTAGCGAGCCCTCGGCGATGAGGTCCGTGGCATGCGGGCCGATGATGTGGATCCCGAGCGTCTCGTCGGTCTCCCTGTGCGCGATGATCTTGGTGAAGCCCTCGTACTCGCCGCCGATGAGCGCCTTGGCGACAGCCTGGAACGGGACCTTCGCGATCTTGACGGGCAGGCCGCGCTCCTCGCACTGACGCTCGGTCAGGCCGACCGAGGCGATCTCGGGGCGACAGTAGGTGGCCCGGGGCTGCTTCACGTAGTCCATGGCGTGCACGTCCGGGTCGCCGACGATCGTATGGACGGCGATGATCCCCTCGTGGGCGGCCGTATGCGCGAGCTGGAGTCCGCCCACGATGTCGCCGATCGCGTACAGGTGCGGCTCCTTCGTGCGCATGTGGCCGTCGACCCTGACGATGCCCCGGTCGACCTCGGCTGCCGTCGTCTCGAGGCCCACGTCCTCCACGTTGGTGGCCCGGCCGGCCGCGACGAGCAGGATCTCGGCGGAGATCTCGGCCGCCTCCTTGCCCTCGGGCCCGACGGTCAGACGCACGCCGTCGTCGCCCGCGATGACGCTCGCGGCGTCGAAGCGCGCGCTGGTGATGACCTTGATCCCGCGCCGGGTGAAGCTGCGCTCCAGCTCCTTGCTGACCTCGTGGTCCTCGAGCGGCACGACGGCCTGGAGGTACTCCAGCAGGGTGACCTGGGCGCCCAGGTCGTGGTACAGCGATGCGAACTCCACCCCGACCGCCCCGGCGCCGATGACGATGACGCTGGCGGGCATCGTCGTGGACCTGAGCACGTCGTCGCTGGTCACGATCCGCGTCCCATCCGGGACAATGCCCGGCAGCGACTTCACCCGCGATCCCGTGGCGAGCACCACGTCCGTGCCGTTGAGCACGCGCTCGCCTCCGGCGCCCGGCGTCCCGTCCTCGCCCGCGAGGCTGACCCGCACCTTGGTGGGGCCCTCGAGCCGGCCGCGGCCGGCGATCCAGGTGACGTCGTTCTTCTTGACCAGGCTGCCGACGCCCTTCCACATCCGGGTCACGATCTGGTCCCGGCGCTTGGCGATCTGCGCGAAGTCCACTTCGGCCGCGCCGGGCAGGCGGAGGCCGAAGTCCGAGGCGTGGCGGATCCGCTCGGCCAACGCGGCAGATTCGAGCATCGCCTTGGTGGGGATGCAGCCACGGTGGAGGCACGTGCCGCCGATCTTGTCCTCGTCCACGAGGGCAACACGCAGCCCGAGCTGGGCCCCGCGGAAGGCCGCGGCGTACCCGCCAGTGCCCGCGCCGAGGATGATGAGGTCGAAGTCGTTCGAGGATCCGACGGCCATCGCTCAGGTGATCTCCGCTGTGGTCACGGGCAGGAGGGCGGACCAGGGACCGCGGTGCCGCGTGAGGGGTTCAGGCATCGGACCGATCCTACACCGGGCGGACTGCCGTGACCCTGACCCCACCGGGAATTGAAAGCCGGGCCGCAGAGACCGCGGCCCGGCTCGTGAGGCGCTGGAGCTCAGCCGCCGCGCTGGGCGCGGAAGCAGTCCGAGCAGTAGACCGGCTTGCCGTTGGTCGGGCGGAACGGCACCTTGGCCTCCTTGCCGCACGAGGAGCAGGTCGCCGAGAACATCTCGCGGGGCCCGCTGCTGCGCTGGCCGTAGCCACCGTCGCCGCCACTGCTGTAGCCGCCGGCGGAATAGCCGCCACCACCGCCGTACCCGGAGTCGTAGCCGCCGCCGCTCGAGTACGAGCTGCTGCCGCCGTACCCGCTGTCACCACCCGAGCGCGCGGCCTTGCGGCTGGCGCGGCACGAGGGGCAGCGACGGGGCTCCGTGAATCCCTTCTCGGCGTAGAAGGCCTGTTCACGCTCCGAGAATTCGAACTCCATGTTGCAGTCCGAACAGGAAAGGGTCTTGTCGGCCACGTGCCGATCTCCTCCAGTTTTCGCCGCCTCTTGCCCGGGTCCTCGAATGCTGTGCTGCCGGAGGAGACCAAGTGTCGAACGTGCGATCCAAATGAGCATGCGCGGCGTGCGCGCAGAGGGAGCATACGGGCTATTCGCAACCGTGGCGATACCCAATTTCGCTGCCCTTTCGGGGGATGACGGGTCAGGCTGGCAGCGGAACCGCGAACTCGCGGCGGGCGCCCTCTCACGCTCCCGGGCGGCGGATGATCCGCCACAGGACGAGCCCGGTCCCGACGATGAGCACGACGATCAGCAGCGGCGTGTGGAAGACGAGGGCCTGCCCGTCGCCGGGCAGGAGGGCCGTGGCACCGGCGGCGAGCATCACGATGAGCACGACGGCGGCGGCCGCGAGCAGGACCTCGCGCAGGCCGGGCTGGCGCACGTCGGCCACTCGCTAGCCCCGGTCCGCCTCGGGCGGGATGCCGATCGGGGCGACGAGGATCCGTCCGGCCAGCGCGCGTCCCATGCGGGTGCGCAGTCCGGTCTTCGGGCGGTGGAAGGTCACCGTCAGGTCCGCGCGGACGACGGGATCGGACGGGTCGCCCGACGTCAGGTCCACCGCGGTGGGCGTGTCCACGGCGAGGACCGGGATCCCGGCCTCCCTCGCCTTGCGGATGATCTCGACGGCGGTGCGAACCGGCTCCCGCAGCTGGCCCCGGACGCCCGTGCCCAGGAGCGCGTCGACCACGATCGACGCCTTCTCGATGCCCTGGCCCAGGATCGCCACGTCCCGGGCGACCGGGGCGTGGATCCGGGTCACGCCGTCCACGCCGTCCAGGCGCTTCCAGTTCCGGAGCGAATCCGGGGTGCCGGGCCGCTCATCTGCGGCGATCAGGACGGCGATCACGGGCGTCCCCCACCCGGCAAGCACGCGCGCGGCGACGAACCCGTCGCCGCCGTTGTTGCCCGGGCCGGCGAGAATCAGGACCGGCTTGTCCTCCCGTCCGTTGAACGCGACGAGGGCCCGTGCCGCCGCTGCAACGGCCGTTCCCGCGTGCTCCATGAGGGCCTGCACCAGGGGTTCCCAACGCCTGCGCCTTGAGGTCCGCCCCGGTCATCGCCTCTGCGGTGATCGCGGTGCGTGCGGCGGACGCAGACCAGCGCAGCTCGAGCTCGTCGAGCGTCAGCGAGGCGAGATCGGGGTCGTCGGCCGGCAGAGGCGGGTTTCGGGGGGGCACGCCCGAAGGGTACCGTGCGCGAACCAGTGGCTATGGCGCGCGCGGACTTCCTGCCATGGACCGCCCAGGTCGGTGCTAACCCTGCCCCCGTGCTGCGACTTGGCCATCGACAGGTGAGGTGCGTACTCGCCCGCCCTGGGCGCACTCGATGCGGCCATGTACCGATCGCATCGGTCCTGGGCCAGGAGCCGATGGCCTTGCACGCAGCGCACCTGTGCCTGGCCCAGGACGGTGCGAGCTGGGACCGCCGGTCGTGCGGCCAACCGCCGTCCGCGAGGGTCCATGCCCCGCCCGGACCGTAACGTGGCGTGACAACACCGATCCCATCGGTACCTGGCAGTGAGCCACAGGGCGGCTCGGCTCTGCGGGGCATGGCTCGGGCCGGCAGGTGAGAGGTTCGGGGGCGGGCCCGACGGGTGCCGTCAGTCGGGCGCCGGGTGTCCCAGCAACTCGTCGGTCCGCGGGTCCGGGATCCCGGCGTAGTAGCGCTCCAGGACCGCCCTGAACAGCGGCTCGTCTGGGGCCACGCGGTGGAACAGGGTCATCGACGACCGCACCTTCGCCGCGTCGACCGGGCCAAGGATCACCTCCGCGGTACGGCCCTCGACGGCCAGCACGGCCGCGGCAGCCTCGCGCAGGCGTGGGCCAAGGATCGGATGTGCGAGGTACTCGCGCGCCTCGTCCAGCGAGCCGATCGCGTAGTAGCGGGACAGCTCACTGTGGCCCAGCCCGGCGACCTGCGGAAAGACGAACCAGATCCAGTGTCCGGTCTTGCGACCCGCGCGGAGCTCGCGCAGGGCGCCGTCGATCACATGCTCCTGGGCATCGACGAAGCGCTGGAGATCCCACGTCATGGGCACATTGTGAACCGATGGGCACATCGCACGAGCGTGTGGAATGCTCCCTCGCAGCAACATCCCGCTCAGGCCCCATGGCCATCGGGCGGTCGTAGTCGGCAGCAGGGAGAGCACTGGGCAGTGGCCAAGGGGCGAGCCGACGGTCAGGCACGCGTTCCGCTGACGCGTCGGCGCTTCGTCGCGCGCCTCTACTCCTGGCACGCGGACTCCGAGCGATCCCTGCTCATCCGGGACGCAGCGACGCCGTGGGAGCTCCTCGTCGCCGAGGTCATGTCCCACCAGACGCAGATCGAGCGCGTTGGTCCGGCATGGCGCCGGTTCGTCGACACGTGGCCGTCACCCGCCGCGCTCGCCGGCGCCGGGACACGGGACCTGCTCGCGGCGTGGGCCGGGCTGGGCTACAACCGCAGGGCCCTGGCGCTGCGCGAGGCCGCCCGCCTGATCGTCGGTGACCACGCCGGGCAGGTGCCGGTAACGGTGGCGGAGCTGGAGGCTCTCCCCGGCATCGGGTCCTATACCGCCCGCGCGGTTGCCGCGACCGCCTTCGGCGTGCCAGTCGCACCGCTCGATGTCAACGTGCGGCGCGTCGTCAGCCGGGTGGCCGGGATCGAGGGCCGATCCCGAGAGGTCCAGGCCGCGGCCGATGCGCTCGTTGATCGGCACGATCCCCGCCGGTGGCTGAACGCCGTGATGGATCTCGCGTCGGGGGTCTGTACGAAGAGCGCGCCCCGGTGCGGCACCTGTCCCCTCTTCAAGCTGTGCGCGTCACGCGGCCAGCTGCCAGCGGAGAGTGCCCGTCCTCCCTCGCTGCCCTTCCATCGCACCAACCGATGGCTCCGTGGCCGCCTCGTCGCCACGTTCACCGGTGCGCCGGAGGGTGCCTGGCTACCGCTGCCGGACCAGGTGGGCACGCACGACAGGGCGGCGATCGCCGCGGCCGTCGATAGCCTGGAGCGAGAGGGATTCCTCGAGCTGCGCGATGGACACGCCCGGCTGCGACCGTAGATCACGCGGGTGGCTGGCTGCGGCCCTCGTGCCGCGCTGGTCACTGGGCATCAGGCGACGGCGCACATCCGCGCGATCTCCATCCCGAGTCCGCATTCCGTCCACCCACGGGTGTGACCGTTGAGGCTGGCCGCCACATAGCGTGGGATGCCCCCGCCACTGCCGTCAGTCATCGTCATCCTCGCCACGCCACGCCTCCAGTGCCTCCCTGCCGATGAACAACGTCATTGCCAGCGCGGCCAGCGGGTCGGCCCACCACCAGCCGAACAGCGCGTTCGCGCCGATCCCGACGAGCAGGAACAGCGACAGCCAGAAGCAGGCGTCGGTCTGGAAGGCGTCCGCGGTCATCGCGCGGCTTCCCAACGCCCTCCCGACGCGCCGCTTCTCGCGTGCCAGCCACCACATGACCGCGAGCGATGCGAGAGCGAGCAGGATGCCGACGGCGGATGGCTCCGGGCGCTCACCCGCGATAAGCGACGTGATCGAGTCCCGGGCGATGTACGCCGCGAGCAGGATGAGCGAGCCCGCCACGAGCTTCTGAGCGCGCCGCTCGACGTGCTCGATCCGCTCCTCGTCGTCCTCACCAGCGTTCCGTTCGGCCAGGAGGCGCCAGATCATGACGGAGCCAGACGCGGACTCGACGAAGCTGTCGATGCCGAACCCGAGCAGCGCGACTGAGCCCGACGCAAGACCGGCGATGACTGCGATCAGCCCCTCGATGATGTTCCAGCAGGCTCGGGCGGTCGGCGACAGGGGCAGTCGGGGTGGTGCACGCGGCGATACGCTGACTACGATGCGGGCGGGGCGTCGAAGCGGGCGGCCAGGTAGCCCACGGTCCGGTCCGGCGGTCCGCCGGCGTCCGCGGATGTCGAGGCGGCGAGCACCGTACCCGCGGTGGCGCCCATCGCCCGCAGGGCCGCGAGGCCGAGCACGGCGGGCTCGATCCCACACATGCCGCAGGCGAGCCCGCGGATCCCGGCGACCCGCATCTCCGCCTCGTTGGCCGCGAGGGCCGCCGGGTCGAGGCCCAGGATCGCCGGCAGGAGTGCCTCCGTGGCTCGCACACATGCGCCGGCCGGCGGGTAGTGCGCCATGTCCGAGCTGATCGCCAGGACGATCCGTGCGCCGCTGGCTCGACGCGTCGCGAGCAGTCGGCCCAGGCGCGCACCTGCCTCGATCGCCCGCCGCCCGGTCCCGGCCGAGACCGCAAGCGGCACAATCCTCGCCGAGGGGGCCGAGGCGGCCAGCAGCGGCAGCTGGACCTCGAGCGAGTGCTCGTCGCGGTGCGCGTCGCGGTCCACGAGGAAGGGGGTCCCGAGGGCAACGATCTCGGCGGCCAGCGCGGCGTCGACCTGAACCTCGTCGGACGGCACGGCCCAGGCGCCGGCCTCCCAGGCGCCGACGCCGTCGAGCCAGCCGGCGCGGTGGTTGGTCCCGAGGAGCACGACGACCAGGGGATCGCCCGTGTCGGCGGTACCGCCTGGGTCGCCGGTGTCGCCGGACGGCGTCCGGAGGCAGGCCCATGCCGCGGCCGCGGGTACGCCGGAGTAGACGAGGCCGGCATGGGGCACCAGGATGCCGATCGGCAGGTCCGGGCGGTCCGCGTCGTCGGCCGGGGCCCCGGGCTTTCCGGCCTGGCTGCCGGGCAGGTCGGCGGCGGCCGCGAACAGGGCGTCCACGAGTTGACTGAGCTCCCCCGGCGCCCCCGGGTAGAACGAACCCGCCACCGCGGGCGGGCGCACCGGCCCCGTCATCGCGGCGCCTCCTCCCCGCTCGCTGGCCCGCTCGCCGCCCCGCCCCCGGTGGGCGCCCATCGTCCGGCGACGACCCGCCCACATCCCGGGCATGCCCCATCCCACCCGAGCGCCGACCGCGAGCGGTAGCCGGTCCGCTCCACGAGCAGCAGGCCGCAGCCGGCGCACCGCGTGTCCTCCATCTCGAGCTCGGGCGCGTTCCCGACGTAGACGTACCGCAGGCCGGCCTCCCGTCCGATCTCCGCGGCGCGCCGGAGGGTGGCGGGCGGCGTGGGCGGCACGTCCCGCATCCGGAAGGCCGGGTGGAACCGGCTCAGGTGCCACGGCGTGTCGGGCCCCAGGGTTCCGGCGATCCAGCCGGCCAGCGCCCGCAGCTCGTCATCACCGTCGTTGCGGCCGGGGATGACCAGCGTGGTCAGCTCCAGCCAGATGCCGGCGTCACGGTAGGCAACGATCGCGTCCAGGACGTGGGCCAGCCTGGCGCCACACAGGCGACGGTAGAACGCGTCGTCGAAGCTCTTGAGGTCCACGTTGACCGCGTCGAGGACCTCCGCGAGGAGGCCGACGGCCTCCGGGGTGGCATAGCCGTCCGTGATGAACAGGTTGCGCAGGCCCGCCCGCCGCGCGAGCCGGCCGGTGTCGAGCGCGTACTCCAGGAACACGGTCGGCTCGACGTAGGTGTAGGCGATGGACCTGGCACCGACACGAACCGCGTTCTCGACGACCTGCTCCGGCGACAGGCGCCGCTGTGGAATGTCCAGGCCAAGGCGCGGAGCCTGGGCGATCTCCCAGTTCTGGCAGAACACGCAGTGGAACGGGCAGCCGATCGTGGAGATCGAGTATGCGAGCGAGCCCGGATCCACGTGGAACAGGGGCTTCTTCTCGATCGGGTCCTGGCCAGTTGCCGCCACGGCCCCGTATGCGAGGCACCACAGGGTCCCGTCACGGTTCTCGCGCACGCCGCAGATCCCATAGCGCCCGGGCCGTACCAGGCAGCGGTGGGCGCAGACCCCGCAGCGGACGCTCCCGTCGGGCAAGGGCTGGGCGAGGATCGTCGGGACTGCGTCGGCGTGGGATCGATTGAGCAGCGGCATGTCGATACCCGGAGTCTCGCGCCCGCCGGCCGGCCGCTCCAGTGCCGGCGGGAGCCGTCTGGGGGCAATTCCGCCCTGTCCTCGCAGGTCACCGCGGCGCACGATTCCATCGGAGGCCCGAGCCATGGCACGTCCAGACAACGCGTCAACGCCCGGCTCCACCGTCGGCGTGGAGCCCCGCTCCTCGGAGGAGGTGGAGCCCGTAAACGCCGATGGCCCGCCGCCCGTCGTGATCCCACCCGCCGAGCGTGCCCGCCTCCTTGGCCTGGCGCAGGTTGCCGTGGCCGTCGCGGCGGGCGCACTGCCGGGAACGGCACTGGACGCGGCCCTCGCCGCGGAACCGCTGCCGGACCGTCGGGCCGGGGCGTTCGTCACATTGACCGAGGACGGGGATCTCCGGGGATGCATGGGCAACCTCGATGCCGACAACCCGGCTTGGGCGTCCGTGGTCGAGGCGGCGCGCTGGGCCGCCCGGGGCGACCCCCGGTTCCTCGGCGTGGAGCCCGGCGAGCTCGCTGCCATGGAGATCGACGTGTCCATCCTGGGACCGCTGGAGCAGCTCGCCGATCCGTCAGCATTCCGGCCGGGGATCGACGGCATCGTCGTGCGCCGGGGCGGGCGGCGCGGGCTGCTGCTGCCCGAGGTCGCGGAGACCGTGGGGCGCGGACCCACCGACATGCTGGTCGCATGCTGCCGGAAGGCGGGGCTCCGGGGCGACGCGTGGCGCGAGCCCGGGACAGAGCTCTGGGTCTTCCGGACTCACCGCTTCGGCGGCCCGGCGGCATGATGCGGTTCGGGGCGGCGTACTGGGTGCAGCGGACCGGCTGGCCCGAGCTGCGTGAGGCGGTGCTGCGGGCCGAGGCGGCCGGTTTCGACGACCTCTGGATCGACGACCACCTCCTCTCGGACGAGGGTGACTGGCGCGACGCCAAGTTCGAGGGCTGGACGACCCTCGCCGCGATCGCGGCGGTGACGGAGCGGGCACGGCTGGGGCACATGGTCGTCGCCAACACCCTCCGCAACCCGGGCCTCCTGGCCAAGATGACGACGACGCTCGACCACGTCAGCGGCGGGCGGATGATCCTGGGCCTGGGCGCCGGCTGGTTCGCCCGCGAGCACGAGGCGTTCGGGTTCGACTTCGGAGCGGGCTTCGGAGAGCGGCTGGACCGGCTTGGCGAGGCGGTCCCGCTGATCCGCCGGCTCCTCGATGGCGAGACCGTCACGCACGAGGGCCGCTTCTACCGCTTCGACGAGGCCGTGTGCGCCCCGCGACCTCTCCAGGTGCGGGTCCCCATCCTCATCGGCGGGTCCGGCCCGAAGAAGACGCTGCCGCTGGTGGCCCGGTACGCGGATATGTGGAACACCTACGGCTCGCCCGCGGAGCTGGCGGCGTCCGACGCGATCCTGCGGGCGGCCTGCGAGGCGGTGCGCCGGGACGAGCGCGAGATCGAGCGCACGGTCAACGTCAACGTCGTGATCCGTCCGACCCGCGCCGAGGCTGAGCGGGCATGGGCGGGCTGGATGCGCACCCACCGGACGCAGGAGGGCGAGGACCACCTCGATGCCGCAGGCCCGGTCGAGATGGTGGCCGGGTCGCTGCGGCGCCTGGCCGGCGTGGGCTTCGCGCACCCGGTGCTGGTCTTTCGGACGCCGTTCGACCTCGAGACCATCGCGCGGCTGCCGGATCTGCGTGCGGCGATGGGCGACGCTTGATCGACGGTTCGACCGGTGAGGTCACGGTCGAGGGCCAGGACTGACGGGATCGCCCGCGTGGCGTCCGGGGCCACGAATCCCAGTGTCCCGGCTGGTCCGGCGGCACGAATCTCTCGGTGTGGCGCCCTGGGCCACGTCTCCCGGCATCACGACGATGCCTGAGGCGTCCCGACCGTGGACGTTGCGCCCTACGCCACGCTTCCCGGTGTCGCTGGCACCCGTGCCGGGTAACGTGGCGCGTGAGGCCACGCGAGCCAGGGGCCGCCGCGCGCCGGACGCCCGATGCCGGGGAACGAGGCTTGTGAGGCCACGCCGGGCTCATCCGGCCGGTGCGGGCTCCACGACCGGCACCGGGCGGTGGGTCCCGAGCCACTCTCCCATCCGGGCCGCCGCGGCGTGGGCCCCGGTGACGCAGTCCGGCAGCCCCAGCATGGCAGCGTACCAGCGCGACACCCGGGTCAGGAGCAGATCGCCGGTGATCCGCAGCGTGCCCTCGGCCTCGGCGCGGGCCGCGTCGATCAGCTCGGCCTCCGCCCCGTGGATCTCGTCCTCCAGCAGCCGGGCCGTCACCGACGCCGACGTGGCAAGGACCACCCCGTCCTCGGCTTCTGCCGGACGTTTCACCCAGGTTCGGACCGACACGTCCCGGGCCTCGACGGGCCATCTGGACCTGGGAGTCATCCGATACAGGTGACCTTGGTCCCTGTGATCAAGGTGGCTTGATCCAGTGTACTGTCCGCCATGGCGTCCCTCCCCCTTTCCCAGTCCTCGTCGCCCTTCGACGCGACTGCTGCCGAGCCGTTCCTCCCGCTCTCGAAGGCCCCCGTCGGCTGGCGGCGGGTGATCACGGGCATCAACGGCCCCGATCGCCCGGAGCTTGAGCGCGAGGGCATCCTGGCCGGCAGCGTGGTCGTGGTCGCGGCCCGCACCCCGTTGGGCGGCCCGATCGTCGTGGAACTCGGCAGGGCGCGGCTCGCGCTCTCCGCCAGAATTGCAGCGCAGGTCGAGACCCGCCCCTTCACCGCATCCGACGAGTCGGCCCGGTGACGACGTCGACCTGCCACCCCGCACCCACGGGTGCCGGTCCTGAGCGACGTAGCCGACCGCCGGCCGGTGGTGGCCATGGTCGGCCGGCCCAACGTCGGCAAGTCCACGTTCCTCGCGCGCGCCAGCCACCGCTTCGTCGAGACCGCCAACGCGCCCGGCACCACCGTGGGCCTCGAGCGGCGCCTCGTCACGGCAGGTGGACGCGAGGCCTGGCTGGTGGACCTGCCGGGGACCCGTTCGCTGGACGACGAGCCGGCCGGCGACGACCCGTTCTGGACGTACCTCCTCGGGGCCGCCCCGGACGCGATCCTGGTCGTGGCGGACGCCGGCAACCTGGCCCGGCACCTGCCGCTCGCCCTGGCCTGCCGTGACCTCGGCCTGCCGGTGGTGCTCGCCGTCAACCTGATCGACGAGGCTGCGAAGCGCGGGATCTCCGTCGATGCCGGGCGCCTCGGCCAACTGCTCAACGCGCCGACCCACGCCACCTGCGGGCGGACCGGCGAGAACGTCGATGCCGCACTGGGCGACGCGGTACGTCTCGCCGCCGTGCGACGGGCCGTGAAGGCAGGCGGCAGCTCTCCGCGAGCGACCATCCCGGCCCCGGTGTACACCTACGCGCTGGAACAGCAACTCTCGAACGAGGCTGCGCTGCTGAGGACAGAACCGCGGTCCCTCGGGGCCGCCGCCGCGCTGGAGCCGCTCCATGCCGGCGTGCTCGGCGGGCTCGTCTCGCCGCGTGGCGGGGCGTCGATCCGGCTGGCGTCCGCGCTCGAGCCGTCGCGCTGGGCGGTGGCCGCCGCATGGACGGCCCAGGTCGAGCGCCGGGCCGAGGTCCCGGAGCCGTTCGCGGACCGCCTCGCCCGCTGGGCCACCTCACCGTGGCCGGGCATCCCCGCGTTCCTTCTCGTGAGCGTCGCGATGCTCCTGGCCGTGATCTACGTCGGCGGGTTCCTTGCGGCCGCCCTCGGCGCGGCCTGGGGCGCCACGGTGTCACCGTTCCTCGCCGCCGCGATCCCGGCCGTCGTGCCGGTGCCCGTTCTCTCGAGCTCGCTGCTGTGGGCGCTCGACGGCGGGATGCTGGGCATGCTCGCCGTTGGCATTCCCTACATCCTCACGTTCTACCTCCTGCTCTCCGCCCTCGAGGACTCCGGCTATCTCACCAGCGCCGCCGTCCTGATGGACCGCGTGTTCGGCGCCTTGGGACTTCCCGGCCGGGCGGCCATCCCGCTGCTCGCGGCCGCCGGCTGCAACGTCCCGGCGATCTACGGGACGCGCGTCCTGCGCACCCGCCGGGAGCGGCTGCTCGCCGCCTGGCTCGTCACCCTGACCCCGTGCTCCGCGCGGTCCGCCGTCGTGATCGCCGCCCTCGCGCCCTTCGCCGGCGTCCCGGTCGCGCTCGCGGCCTTCGGCGTGGTGGGCGTGGCGGCGATCGCGGCGGGCCTGGGCGCCAACGCGATGATCCCCGGCCGGCAGCCCTCGCTCATCCTGGAGCTGGCCCCGCTACGGGCCCCGATCCCGCGCCACGTCGCGAACAAGGCCTGGTGGCGGTTCAAGGGTTTCGTGCTCACGGCCGCACCGATCATGCTCATCGGGTCCCTCGCCCTGGGGCTCATCTACGAGACCGGGGCCTGGCAGACGATCGCAGATGCCATCGGCCCGGCCACCGAGTCTGTCCTGGGGCTCCCGGCGATCGCCGGGGTCGCGATGGCATTCGCCTTCCTGCGCAAGGAGCTGGCGCTCCAGCTGCTGCTCGTGTTCGCCGCGGTGGAGCTCGGGCGGCAGGCGTCCCTCGGCGAGCTGATGACCCCGGCGCAGCTGTTCGTCTATGCGGTCGTCGCCAGCCTGTCCATCCCGTGCATCGCGACGCTCGCTGCCCTGCGTGGAGAGCTGGGAACACGGGCCGCGGTCGGGATCTCGCTGGCGTCGGTGGCGCTGGCGATCGCCGTTGGAGCGGTGCTCGCGCGCCTGCTGGGCATCACCTGACAGACCAAGGCGATCAGGCCGGCTCTCCGTGCTCGAGAAGCCAGCGCATGCCCTCCCGCGGAACCCACAGCCGGGCCGGCTCCACCGTGGCTGCATGCGCGAGCTCCCGAACCTCCCGCGCCACCTCGAACGCGTCGAGCAGGTCGAGGTCCAACGTCACCGGCACACCAGATCGCCGAAGACCATCGGCATAGGCGGCCAGGAACCGGGAGCGTGCACGCTCGATCCAGGCATCGATGTCCAGCCGTGGGCGCGCGATGGCTCCACCGGTCCGGGCATCGGCCCGACGGCGGGCATCGCGCGCGACGTGGTCCAGTGACCGCAGCACCGAGGCGACGTCCCGCAGCGGGGAATCGGGCCGGCGGCGGTCCTCGAGCGACCTGAGGAGGTCGCCCTCGAAGCCGACCACGCGATAGCCGTCTTCGGCGACGAGCAGCCGGCCCAGGTGGAGGTCGCCGTGGATGCGCATCACCGTGGGGGCGGCGGCCACGGCCTCGAACCGCGACACGCGCGCGGCGATGGACGGGGCGTCACGCCGCAGCTCGGCCGCGGCCGCTGGGTCCACCGTGCCGATCGCGTCGAGGGCCAGGTTGAGCTGACGATGCGCATCCCAGCGCCAGGCCTTCAGCTCGTCGTGGGTCGCCTCTCGCGGCGCGAGGTCCGGGGCATCGGCCGGCGGCGAGGCGAGCGCCGCGTGGAGCCCCGCGACGAGGGTTCCGACGTCCTCCGCCACGTCCGTCGCCCACTCGATCGACACGCTGCCCGGTGCCGCGATGAGGTCCGCGAGGAACTCCGCCGTCCGCTCTTCCACGTCCTCGGCGTCGGGTACAAAGGCCCGAAGCATCGCCACGGTGGCCACGCCGCCGTCGCGGGTCACCGCCTCCGCCCAGCCGGCGAGGCGCGGGACACCGGTGAACTCCGCCTCCTCGGAGAGATAGGCGGTCAGCTCGAGGTCCGGGTTCAGGCCAGGCTGGATTCGCCGGTACGCCTTGAGCAGCAGCCGGCCGCCGATCACGACGGACGTGGTGGCCCGGTCGCGATCGAGCGGCGCTTCAGCCGCCGACCCTACCTCGTCGACCACCCCGTCCGAGGCGTCCACGAACCCGGGTGAAGGCCGGCAGACCAGCGCCGCGTCCACCTGGCCGCCGTCGGCTCCGGGGGTCTCCGGCGTGCCGTCGCGGGTCATCCCCGGGATCGTGCGACCAGCCGCGATCGCGGCTGCGAGTGCCCGCCAGGCGCCGTCGGCTTCGGCCGCCTCGCGCACCACGCCGTCCCGGAGCACGAACGGGATCGTGTACCGGTCGGTCCGCTCCGGTGGGCCACCAGTCGCGACGTCCACGAGCGCCAGCGCCAGGTCCGGGGCGATGGCGAAGGCGTGGGCGAGATAGACGGATACGGGAGCCTCACCTCCAGCCGCGTACCACAGGCGCGAGGCGAGGTCCGCCAGATCGAGATCGCGGACCGCTCGCGCGACGGCCGCGCGGTCAAGCGGGCCCGAGTTGGGCTCGACGGGATCGGTCACCTGCTGCTCCGTTCGCGCCCGGCCGTGGGGCGGCTACCTGTCGTCCGGCATGTGGCACCGATTGTGCGCCACATCCAGGTGCGACCAAGGGGCCGCGGCGGTGGGCTCGATCAGGCGAACGGCCGGTCCTCGAGGTCGATCTCGCGGCGCACCCCCGGCGCCCACGGGATCGCGAGCCGGCGGACGATCCCCACCACCGCGTACAGCGACAGCGACAGCACCGACGTGACCAGGATCGCCGCGAACACGAGATCCGTCCGGAAGGCGTTCTGGCTGATCTGCATCCAGATCCCCAGGCCCTCGCGCGCCCCGACGTACTCCCCGAACACGGCCCCGATCACGGCGTACACCACCGCGATCCGCAACCCGATGAAGAAGGACGGCAGCGCCGCCGGCCAGCGGAGCTTCTGGAACACCTGGCCGTCCGTGGCGCCGTAGCTCCGCAGCAGGTCCTCCGCCTCGGGCGACGTGCTGCGGAAGCCGTCGAGCAGGGCCACCACGATCGGGAAGAACGTCACCAGGATCACGACCAGCACCTTGGGCGCCAGCCCGAACCCGAACCACAGGAGGAACAGCGGCGCCAGCGCGACCACCGGGATGGTCTGCGACGTGACGAACAGGGGCTCCACGGCCCGCCGCACGGTCTTCGCGCGGTCCATCGCCGCTGCGGCGGCGATCGCGAGCACGACGGCGAGCGCGAAGCCCAGCACGGTCTCTACAAACGTCGGGATCGAATGCCGCAGCGCGTCGTCGCGGAAGGTCCAGAGCGACTCCAGGATCCGCGTCGGCCCCGGAAGCACCACGGGCGAGACCCCCGCGAGACGCACATACGCCTCCCAGGCGACGAGGATCGTCAGGACCAGGACCAGGGGCGGGAGGCGATCCGTCACGAGCCGGCGATCCATCACGGGACGGCGGATCTCACGGCAGGAAGTCGTTCGTGAACAGGGCGCCGTAGTCCGGCGGGGCCGCCAGCGGCTTGCCCCCGGCGTCCGCCAGGAGCCCCTGCTCGTACAGGAACGAGGCGTAGCCGGTCCACTGGTCCAGGGTCTGGACGCCCACCTTGCCGTCCGCGTCCACGAGCAGCCCCTGCTCGGCCATGAACCGCGCGGAGGCGGCGGGCAGCTCCGGGTTGGCGTCGAAGATCCCCGGGTTCTGCGCGACCAGGATCTCGGAGGCTTCGTCGGGGCTGGCGGCGGCGAGCTCGAACCCGCGCACGGTCGCGCCCACGAAGGCCCTGGCCGCCGCGGGATTCGCCGCCAGCCAATCGCGGTCGCAGGCGAGGACCACCTGGTAGAAGTCCGGGAACCCGTGGTCGGTGAACTTGAACGTCCGGAGTGCGATGCCGCGCTGGGCGGCCTCGACGCCCTCCCAGGCGCTGAACGTGATCACGAAGTCGGCCCGCTTGTTGTACAGCGCCTCGTACGCCGCGGTGTCGAGCGTGACCGTGTCGAACTCGCCCGTGCCGCCGTCGTCCCTGATGACCGCCTGGAGCGTTGGCACCTCGTTCGGGTAGCCGAAGCCCGCGTAGGTCCGCCCGTCGAGGTCCCTGGGCCGCTGGATCGGCGAGGCGTCCAGGACCGCGATCTCCTGGGCCGTGTGCTGGAGGATCGCCATGACACTCACGACGGGGACGCCGGCCGCGGCTGCGAAGGTCATCGAGTCCTGGAAGCTGATGCCGCACTCGGCCTGGCGTGCGGCGACGATCGCCTCGGGCGCGGTGCCGCCGTAGGGGAGGATCTCGAGCTCCACGCCGGCATCCGCGTACCAGCCCCTGGCCTGCGCGACATAGAACCCGGTGTGATTCGTGTTCGGGGTCCAGTCGAGGGCGAGGCGAACCGTCGCGGGTGTGACCGCCGGTGCGGGGGTCGAAGCCGATGCCGATGGCGTGGTCGGGCTGGACGACCCGCCCCCGCACCCGGAGAGGGCGAGAACGGGGACGAGCAGCGCCAGCAGCGTGGCGCGGGAGCGGCGGAAGCGGATGGTCATGTTCGCGCGGTTCCTCGAGGAGACAGGATCGCCGCCCCCGGGTGCCGGGGACGGCGTGGAACCGAGCGGGCCTGCTTCCTACACCGGTACGAACCGGATCAGGTTCCGCGGGTCTGTGGCCACTGGCCACACTCTCAGCGCGTCGCGCGCTCCCCGGAGGCGGATATGCGGTTGTGCGCGGAGTCTACACCGCGCCCGCCGGGGCGACCTCCTCGGGAACCGCCGCGGGGACTGGCGGCATCACCGGTGCCTGCAGCGTCTCACGGAGCCACGCGACCACCTCGCCGAGGACCGCCTCGTGCTCAGCCTCGTGGTGCTGCTCGTGCCGCAATCCCTGGTGGACGCGACGGGTCGCGTTGCCCTTGTCGTCGAAGACGTCCGTCGCCCGGAGCGGGACGATGGGATCGGCCGAGCCGTGGAGGATGTACGTGGGCACGGGCATGGAGTCGAGACCGGCCAGCAGCGCCCGGACCCGATCCTGCTCCTTGAAGGCCTCGGCCCCGGTTCGGACCGTGGATGAGCTCCCGCACAGCGGGTCCACGTGGACCTTCGCGTCGACCGCCGGGTCGTGCGAGCGGGCGTCGTCGGGGACCCCGTTCGCGAGCTTCAGCTTCGGCACGGCGCCGCTGAGCAAGCGGGCCATCGGCCGCTGCCAGCCCGGCTGGTTGTCATCGAGGGCCGGTGCACTCAGCACGAGGACGTCCGGGAGTGGGCGGTCCTGCCCGCGCAGGACATAGCCACAGGCGACCAGGCCACCGAGCGAGTGGCCGTAGAGCACCAGCGGCTTGCCCGGGTACGCATCCCGGAGCGATGTCAGCCGCTCCTGGAGGTCGTCGTGGAGGATGGACCAGCTGTCGACGTGGCCGCGCAGACCGCCGGAGCCGCCGTTTCCGCGCTGGTCGTACGACCAGGTGTCGATGGCGGCGTCCGTGAACGCCACCGCGACCGTCTCGTATCGGCCCCCATGCTCGCCAAGACCATGCACGATCTCGGCGACTGCCCAGGGCTCGTCGGCAGCCTCCCAGTGGATCGTCCGCAGGATCGTCCCGTCCGCCGAGCGGGCGGTGCCGAGCGACGGGTGGACTCGAGTCGCGGTCGCGGGCTCGGGGCCGGGTGCGGTGACTACGGTCATGCGTGCCTCCTGGGCGCAGCGTAATCCGTCGCGCGTCGAGGCGAATACCATCCGTGCATGACATCGCGCTGGCTCGAGATCGGCGACCGCGTCTTCGTTCGGCGCTACCGCTTCTACGATCAGGGCATCGTGGCGGTGCTGGGCGGCGACACGGCGCTGGTCGTGGACACGCGCACCACGCTGGCCCAGGCGCGCGAGATCCTCGACGACCTGCGCGACCTCGGCTCGCCCCGCGTCGGTATCGTCGTCAACACCCATGGGCACTACGACCACGTCTTCGGCAACGCCATGTTCCGGCCGGCCGTGATCTGGGGCCACGAGCGATGCCGGACGATGATCGAGTTGACGGGTGAAACCCAGCGGGAGAAGGCGTCGCGCGAGATGCCGGCCCTCGCTTCTGAGCTGGCGGAGGTGGTACTCGACCCACCGGAGCGCGTCTTCGCCGATGCCGCAACCCTCGACCTCGGCGGGCGCGAGATCCGGCTCGCCTACCTCGGTCGCGGCCACACCGACAACGACATCGTGGTCTCGATCCCCGACGCCGACGTGCTGTGCGCCGGTGACCTCCTCGAGAACGGTGCGCCGCCCTGGTTCGGGGACGGCTACCCGATGGACTGGCCGGCGACCGCCGAGCGGATCCTGGCGCTGACGGGTGGTTCGACCGTGGTCAGCCCGGGACACGGAGACCACGCCGGGCGCACGTTCGTGGAGGCGTCGCTCGCCCAGTTCCGGACCATCGCATCGCTGGCGGCGCGCGTGCACGCGGGCGACCTGGACGTCGAGGCGGCGATCGCCGGGGCACCATACCCAGCCACATCCGCCCGGGAGCCGATCGAGCGGGCGCTGGCGCAGCTTCGCGGCGAACTGGACTAGCCCGAGACGCGGACCACCCAGCGGCCGCGAGCCTGGCCCGCCACGATCGCGTCCAGCGCGGGCTCCAGCGTGTCGAGGTCCACCTCGGTGATCCCGGCGTCGAGGCCGCGCGGCGCCAGGTCGGTCGCGAGCCGGTTCCAGAGCCCCCGCCGCGGACCGATCGCCATGTTCGCGGAGTCCATGCCCAGGAGGGCCACGCCGCGCAGGATGAACGGGAAGACCGTCGTCACGAGCTCCGCGCCGCTCGCGTTGCCGGACGAGGCCACGGCCGCGCCGACCCTCAGCGTCCGGAGCACATAGGGCAGCGTCGCCGCGCCGACCGTGTCCACGGCGCCCGCCCAGCGCGCGGTGTCGCAGGGGGCGACCCGGGCGCCGTGACCTCCTCGCGGGTGAGGATCCCCGCCGCACCGAGGTCGGTCAGGCGCCCGGCCTCGTCGGGCTTGCCGGTGGCCGCCCAGACCTCGTGGCCGCGGGACGCCAGGATGGCGACGGCCATGGATCCCACGCCGCCCGATGCCCCGGTCACGAGCACGGGTCCGTCGCCGGGACGCAGGCCGCGCTCCTCCAGCGCCTGGACGCTCATCGCGGCGGTGAAGCCGGCCGTGCCGATCGCCATCGCGTCGCGCGTCGTCAGGCCCTCCGGCAGCGGCACGACCCAGCCGGACGGGATCCGTGCCAGCTCGCCGAAGCCGCCGTGGCGCGCGGTGCCGATGTCGTACCCGTTCGCCAGGACGCTCCTTCCGACCGGGAACCCGTCGTCCTCCGAGGCCACCACGGTCCCGGCGAGGTCGATGCCCGGGACCAGCGGATATCCCCGGGCCACGCGCCCGTCCTCGCGAGCGGCCAGCCCGTCCTTGAAGTTCACGCCGGACCACTCGACCCTGACCGTCACCTCGCCGGGCGGCAGATCCGCCGGCGTGAGCATCCGGAGGCCACGCGTGAAGGCGCCGCCCTCGGGCTTGTCGACGACGTAGGCACGGAACGACACGGGCAGGTCTGGCATGTACGGATCATGCACGGGCGCCGCGAGTCCGTCACGCCCCGTCACGCCGCAACGGGCCCCGTTGCGCCATCGCCGGGTTCACGGCAGACTCACAGCGACCTCTCAGGAATGGAGCGTCGAATACGAGCATGAGCGCCACGCCCGCCCACATCCTCGTCGTCGACGACGAGCCGTCCATCACGGAGCTCCTCGCCACCGCCCTGCGCTACATGGGCTACCAGGTGACCGTGGCGGTCATCCGGGTTCGCCGCGCTCGACGCCGCCGCGACGGCCGCCCCGGACCTCGTCGTCCTGGACGTGATGCTCCCCGACATCGACGGGTTCGAGGTCTGCCGCAGGCTGCGCGCCGCGCGCGACTTCGTCCCGGTGATCTTCCTCTCCGCGCGCGACTCCGAGGACGACCGCGTCACGGGCTTCGTCCGCGGCGGCGACGACTACGTCACCAAGCCGTTCAGCCTGGAGGAGCTGACGCTGCGCATCGGCGCGCTGCTGCGGCGGGTGCGGTGGCAGCGTCGACGACCAGCCGACGCCGCGCGGCTGCGCTACCGCGACCTCGAGATGGACGAGGATCGCCACCAGGTCTGGCGAGCCGGCCGCGAGGTCGTCCTCTCCCCCACCGAGTTCCGCCTCCTGCGCTACTTCCTGCTCAACCCCGAGCGGGTGCTGTCCAAGCAGCAGATCCTCGACCACGTCTGGCAGTACGACTTCAACGGCGAGGACAACGTCGTCGAGACGTACGTCAGCTACCTCCGGCGCAAGCTCGACGACACGGAGCCGCGGCTGCTGCAGACGGTGCGCGGCTTCGGCTACGTGCTGCGCGCCGACGACGGCGCCTGAGCCGACCTTGAGCCTGCGCGCCCGACTGCTCGTCTCGCTCGGCGCTGACGCTCGCGATCGCCCTCGTCGTCGCGGGCGTTCTGCTGGTGCAGCTGACGCGGGCCAGCGCTCGTCGAGCGCGTGGACCGGGAGCTGCTGTCCCTCACCGACGGCGCGACCAGGATCCAGCGGCTCGGCGACCTCGACCGAGCTCAGACACCGAGGCCGGCCGCCGCCTGGCCGTCATGCGCCTCGACAAGCGGGGCAACGTGACGCAAGGCGTTCCCGTCCGGCTTTGCCGACGACCCCGATCCCCTGCCCGGCTCTCCCCGCCTACCCGGCCGGCATCCCGGCACGACGCCTACGGGCCCATCCAGCAGCGGCCCTCGGTCGACGGCTCGATGCAGTACCGCGTCCTCACCGAACAGGGCCAGAAGGCGAACGTGATCCTCGTCAGTCGCGGCGCCGCTGGTCGGGCATCGAGGCGGCCGAGCGGGCGCTCGTTCGGACCATGCTCACGGTCGGCGCGCTCGCGATGATCGCGCTCCTGCTCGTTGCCTGGTTCGTGATCCGGCGCGGGCTCCTGCCGCTCGAGCGGATCGCACAGGACCGCCGACCAGATCACCGCCGGCGACCTGTCCCACCGGGCCGGCGTCCCGCACGACGGCACCGAGGTCGGGCGCCTCGGGACGGCCTTCGACACCATGCTCGACCAGATCGAGGACCTCGTTCGACGAGCAGCAGGACGCCCTCGAGGCCAAGGAGCGCAGCGAGGACCGGCTCCGGCGGTTCGTCGCGGACGCCTCGCACGAGCTCCGGACGCCGCTGACCGCCGTGCGCGGCTACGCGGACCTCTACCGCGCGGGCGGCCTCTCCGACCCTGCGGAGCTGGCCACGGCGATGGACCGGATCGGGACCGAGAGCCGGCGCATGGCGCGCCTCGTGGAGGACCTGCTGCTGCTCGCCCGCCTGGACCAGGGACGCCCGCTCCGCCGCGACCGCGTGGACCTGACCCGCATCGCCGGCGACGCCGTGGCCGACCTGCGGGCGCATCGAGCCGGACCGCCCGGTCGTGGGCGCGATCGACCCCGGCGTCGTCGGTCCCGGCGACGAGGACCGCCTGCGCCAGGTCGTGGACAACCTCCTCGCGAACGTCCGCGTGCACGCCGGTCCAGGGACGCCGGTGGAGGTCGTCCTCCGGGCCGGCGACAGCCGATGCCGAGCTGCGCGTCGTCGACCACGGTCCGGGCATCGACCCCGAGCACGGCCCCCGCGTGTTCGACCGCTTCTACCGCGTCGATCCCGGGCCGTTCGCGCGACAGCGGCGGCACCGGCCTGGGCCTGTCCATCGTCGCCTCGATCGTCGCCGCCCACGGCGGCCGGCTGTGGCACGAGGCGACGCCGGGCGGCGGCGCGACGTTCGTGCTGCGGCTTGCCTTCACAGCAGCTTCACAGCCAGCTCCGGCGGGCGTACAGTCCGGAGCCCAGCCTGTGACCACACCCGCCGTCACCCGTGGACGCGCACGCTCACCGGAGGCACCGCGTGAAGCTCAACACGACCACCATCGGCATCCCGCTCGCGATCGTCCTCCTGGTCGGGGCGGCCGGCGTGGTCATGGCGACATCCGGCAGCCGGCCGCGCCCGACGCACACCGTCCCCGCCGCCGCGTCGCCCACGCCCACTCCCTCGCGGGCACGACGCGTCAAGCCGGTGAAGAAGGACACCGCGCTCACCGACGTCCTTGACGACCTCGTCACCAAGGGCACCATCACCGCCGCGCAGAAGACGGCGATCCTCGATGCGGTCAAGGCGGAGCGGACGGTCCGGCGCGAGGCCCGCCGGAGACCCGCAAGGCCGCCAGGGAGCAGGCCAAGGCGGACCGTCAGCAGCTGCAAGGGCTTCCTCGCGGACGGCGTCATCACCAAGGAGGAGTTCGACAAGCTGCCCGCGGACAGCCCGCTGCGCACGATGACCGGCCTGATGGACGACGGCAAGATCACGACCGAGGAGCTCAAGACCCTCGGCCGCGGGTTCCTAGGCGGCAAGGGCCAGGGTCAGGGAGGCGGATGGTTCGGGAAGGACAAGACCACCGGACGCCTCGCCGTCGCCGGGTGCCGGCACCAGCGGCTGACACCCGACCATTGCGTTTCGGTTGCGGGCGACGCCGGGACTTGACGTCAACCGCGCTCGTCCCGCATCCTCCGCAGCCTGATGAGCCACACCACCGTCTCCTGGCTGATGTGCATGCGTGGGCGGCCCCGTCGTTCGGAGGACGGGCGCCGAGTTTCTCCGCGCTGACCTTCAGCCAGTGACAGCGGGGATCTCGGAGCCGAGGTCCCGGGGCCGCGAACCAGCGAGGTTCGCGGCTTCATTGTTCTCCGGGCCAAGCGACGGGTAGCCGCCGAGCCAGACCCACCCAGGGCCCCTCGACGACACGACACCCACCCCCGCAACCACCCGGAGAACAACGAGATGAGCTTCAACCCCAACGGCCTCGGCGAGCTTCGCCCGGAGACCCAGGCCCTCCACGCCGGCCAGGTCCCCGACCCGACGACCAACGCCCGCGCGGTGCCGATCTACGCCACGACCTCCTACGTCTTCGACGACGCCGCCCATGCCGCCAGGCTGTTCGGGCTCCAGGAGTTCGGCAACATCTACACCCGGATCATGAACCCCACCACCGGCGTGTTCGAGGAGCGCGTCGCGGCGCTCGAGGGCGGCGTGGGGGCGCTCGGGCTCGCGTCCGGCCAGGCGGCGGAGACGCTCGCGATCCTCAACATCACCCGTGCCGGCCAGAACATCGTGAGCAGCTCCAGCCTCTACGGCGGCACCTACAACCTGTTCCACTACACCCTGCCCAAGCTGGGCATCGAGGTCCGGTTCGTCGACGGCTCCGACCCGCAGAACTACGCCGCCGTCATCGACGACGACACCCGCCTTCTCTACCTCGAGACCATCGGCAACCCGCGCCTGGACGTCGCCGACATCCGGGGTGTCGCGGACGTGGCCCACGCCAACGGCCTGCCGCTGTTCGTGGACAACACCTGCGCCCCGCTCATCGCGAAGCCCCTCGAGCAGGGCGCCGACATCGTCATCCACTCCGCGACCAAGTGGATCGGCGGGCACGGCACCGTGATCGGCGGCGTCGTCGTGGACGGCGGCACGTTCGACTGGGCGAACAGCCCGCGATTCAAGGAGGACTTCGTCGATCCGGACCCGTCCTACCACGGCGTGAGCTACGCGGCTGCCTTCGGCCCGCTGGCGTTCATCCTCAAGCTCCGGGTCCAGGGCCTGCGGGACCTGGGCGCGGCGCTGTCGCCGTTCAACGCCTGGCAGCTGATCCAGGGCCTCGAGACGCTGCCGCTGCGGATCCAGCGCCACAGCGAGAACGCCCTCGCCGTGGCCCAGTGGCTCCAGGACCGCCCCGAGGTCGAGTGGGTCAACTACCCGGGTCTCGCGTCGCACGCCTCGCACGAGGTCGCGAAGGAGACCCTCAGCGGCGGCTTCGGCGGCCTGGTCACGTTCGGGATCAAGGGCGGCGCGGACGCCGGTCGGAAGCTCATCGACAGCGTGAAGCTGTTCAGCCTCCTGGCCAATGTCGGCGACGCCAAGAGCCTCGTCATCCACCCGGCCAGCACGACCCACCAGCAGCTGACCGACGACGAGCAGGCCTCCACCGGCGTGACCGCGGACCTCATCCGCCTGTCCGTCGGGATCGAGCACATCGACGACATCCTCGCCGACCTCGACCAGGCCCTCCGCGCTGCGACCGCGTCCACGGCCGAGCCGGTCGCCGCAAGGTAGGCGCGCCATGGCGCCAGGCAACACGAGCGTCCCGGGAGGCACCGTCCTCCCGGGGCCCGGACCCATTACCGCCATACCGAACCCCGCCCGGCCTCCCCTCGGGACCGGGCGGATCGAGGCCGCAGACCTCGGGGCGTTCACCCTCGAGGGAGGTGCCACGCTGCCCCTGACCATCGCGTACCGGCACGACGGGACCGGCCCCGACGCTCCGCAGGTGCTGGTCATCCATGCGCTCACCGGCTCCGCGGACGCCGCCGGTGACTGGTGGGCTCCGCTCATCGGGGCCGGCCGCGCCTTCGACACGACACGGGTCGGCGTCCTGTGCGCGAACCTCCTGGGCGGCCGATACGGGTCCACCGGGCCGACCACGACGAACCCGGCAACTGGGAAGGCCTGGGGCGCCGCCTTCCCTCAGCCGACCGCGCGCGACGAGGCCCGGGCCATCTGGCGGCTCGCCGACGCCCTCGGCATCGCGCCAATTCGCGCTCGTGACCGGCGGGTCCCTCGGCGGCATGATCAGCCTGGAGGTCGCGCTGGAGCGACCCCACGCCGTGCGCCACGTGGTCCCCATCGGGGCTCCCGCGGCCACGGGACCCATGGCCATCGCGTGGAACCACATCCAGCTCGGGATCATTCGAGCGGCTGGGCCACGAGGGCCTGTCGCTCGCCCGCCAGCTGGCGATGACGACCTATCGCTCGACGGCGGACTTCGACGGCCGCTTCGGCCGCGAGGTCCAGGAGGAAGGCCGGTTCTCGGTCGTGTCCTACCTCGACCACCAGGGCGGCAAGATCCTCGACCGCTTCGACCCCGACACGTACAGCGTGCTGGTGAGGGTCATGGACGGCCACGACGTGGGCCGGGACCGTGGCGGGATCGTGGAGGCCTTCCGCGCGCTGGCGACCGCCGGCACAGGCCTGACCGGCATCGGCATCGAGGGCGACATCCTCTACGGGCCGGACCAGGTCCGGACCCTGGTGGGCGAGGCGGCGGCTGCGGGCGTCGCTGCAACCTATGTCGAGATCGAGACCACCAAGGGTCACGACGGCTTCCTGATCGAGTGGGACCAGCTCACGCGGCTGCTGGGCGCCGCGCTGGCCGATGGGCTGGCGAGGGGCGCCGGGGAGCCGGTGGTCACGGCGGTCGCCGCCGGCTGACGACGCGGCCGACACCCCGGCGCGGGGCATGGGACAGAGCATCCAACGCGTACCGGGCCACCCGTGCCCGCCGTACACTCGCCGGGTCAGCGGGTGTCCGGCGCTTCGCGACCGGCCATCGCTGGGAAGCGGAGGCAGCCGAATGCCAGGCGTCGTCACCGGACGCATCCTGCACGTCAACCTCACGACCGGGACGCTCGAGGACGAGTACCCGCCCGAGTCGTTCTTCCGGACCTACCTCGGCGGCTCCGCGATGGGGCTCTACTACATCCTCAAGGGGATGCAGCCGGGCACGGACGGGCTCGATCCGTCCAACGTCCTGACCGTGATGGACAGCCTCCTGACCGGGGCGCCGATCGCCGGCCAGAGCCGGGTCACCGTCAACGCGCGCTCGCCGCTCACCGATGGCATCGGCGACAGCCAGGCCGGCGGCTTCTTCCCGGCCGAGCTCCGGTTCGCCGGCTTCCTCGGACTCGTCATCACCGGACGGGCGGCGGAGCCGGTCTACCTGTGGATCCACGACGGCGAGGCCGAGCTGCGCCCCGCCGGTCACCTGTGGGGCAGGACCACGTCCCAGGTCGACGACGCCCTCAAGGCGGAGCTCGGCGACGACAAGGTCCAGGTCGCCCAGGTCGGCCCGGCCGGGGAGAAGCTCGTCCGGCTCGCAGCCATCATCAACATGGCGAACCGTGCCAACGGCCGCACCGGCATGGGTGCGGTGATGGGCTCCAAGAACCTCAAGGCGATCGTCGTGCGCGGCACCAGCAGGAAGCTGCCCTTCGCCGACACCGCGGCCCTGGGCAAGCTCGCCAAGTGGGGCGCCAACGAGATCCCGAACAACGGAGACGTCCTCGACCTGCGGATCAACGGCACCGAGGGCGTGCTCGAGGGACAGCACGCGGCCGGCGGCCTGCCGACCTTCAACTACAACGCCGGCCAGTTCGAGCACTACGAGGAGATCGGCGGCGCCACGATGACGGCCACGATCCTCAAGAACCGCGAGACCTGCTACTCGTGTGCCGTCCGCTGCAAGCGGGCGGTGGAGACCGAGTGGGAGGGCCGGCCCGTCGAGGAGCGCCACGGCGGTCCGGAGTACGAGACGGCTGCCACGTTCGGCTCCTACTGCGGCATCGGCGATCTCCACGCGATCGCGCTCGCCAACCAGATCTGCAACGAGCACGGCCTGGACACGATCGGCACGGGCGCCACGATCGCCTGGACGATGGAGTGCTTCGAGCACGGCCTCTTGTCCGAGGCGGAGATCGGCTTCCCGGCCCCGTTCGGGGACGCCGCGGCGATGATCCGCCTGCTCGAGATGATCGTGGCCCGGGAGGGCATCGGGGATGTCCTCGCCAACGGCTCCCGCAGGGCCGCGGACCTGCTGGGCAAGGGGCACGAGTTCCTGATCACGGTCAAGGGCGCCGAGGCGCCGGCCCACATGCCCCAGGCCAAGCGCTCGCTGGGGGTCATCTACGCGGTCAACCCGTTCGGCGCCGACCACCAGTCGTCGGAGCACGACCCGAACATCGAGGAGGGTGCCGGCGAGCTGGGGATGGAGCGGCAGGCGCTGCTCGGGTTCACCGAGACAATGCCCTACGACTCGCTGGGCCCCGACAAGGTCCGCTACGCGCTGCGGACCCAGCAGTTCTACTCGTTCCTCGACACCGCCTCGCTGTGCCAGTTCGTGTGGGGCCCCTCGTGGGAGCTGTTCGGGCCCCAGGAGACGGTCGACTTCGTCCGGGCCGTGACCGGCTGGGAGGACTTCGACCTCGAGGAGCTGCTCGAGATCGGCGAGCGGCGCATCAACCTGATGCGCGCGTTCAACGCCCGGGAGGGCCTCGATCGCAAGGACGACCGGCTGCCGGCCAAGTTCTTCAGACCGCTCACCGGCACGGGGCCGACCCGCGGCGTCGCACTGGACCACGCGGTGATCGAGGGCGCCCTGGACGAGTACTACCGGCTGGCCGGCTGGGACGCCGCGACGCGGCAACCCCACCCCGGAGACGATGGCGCGGCTCGGCCTGGGGTGGGCCGGCTAGGTCCTGGGTGGCCCGGCCCAGGATGGAAGCTTGACCGACCTTCGCCATCTGGCCATAATAGTCACATGGAATCCGCCAGCATCTCCGAAGTCAAGAACGGCCTGTCCGCGCTCATCGACCGAGTCAAGGGGGGCGAGTCCATCGTGGTCACGGATCGCGGAATTCCCGTCGCTGTTCTCGAACCAGTGAGCGGGCGCATCGATGTCGAAGACCGGCTCGCGCGCCTCGAACGCTCGGGGCTCATCAAGCGTGGCAAGGGCGAAGTGCCGATGGACCTCCTTCGGACGCCCGGACCCCGGCTCCCGGACGGCGTGAGCCTCGTCGACTATGTGCTCGAGGAACGGCGGTCCGGGTGGTGAGGTATTGGGATGCCTCGGCAATCGTGCCCGTCCTCGCCTCGCAGCCACGAAGCTCCGCCGTCATTGCGCTCCTCGAACAGGATCGCCAGGTCATCACGTGGTGGGGGACACGGACCGAGTGCGTGTCTGCGCTGGCCCGCCTTGACCGGGAAGGTCACGTCGCGCCTAGTGAGCTAGGCGATGCCTTCGCCCGCCTCGAGGAACTGGCCGAGCACTGGCAGGAGCTGACTCCGGCGTCACGGCTCCGTCAGGTCGCCGAGCGCCACCTGCGCGTGCACCCACTCCGTGCCGCCGACGCCTTCCAGCTTGCCGCGGCCGTCATCGCGGCCGACGGGAGCCCGGAGACGCTCCCATTCGTCACGCTCGATGACCGGCTCGCGCGAGCCGCGGAGCGCGAGGGCTTCCCCGTCGTGGAGCCCGCGTAGGCGCCGCCTCGCTCCGGTACTCTCCGCGCGGGGTCACCACGCCGCCGGCGTCCCACGGTCCCGACACAGGGAGAGGTCATGACCACCATCGACCGCCGAGGCGGCGGCTTCGCCGTCATCGGCCTCGTCGCGGCCATCGGCCTCGCAGCCTGCGGCGCCACCGGATCCGGGACGGCCGCCCCGTCGGCCCAGGCTCCCACGCCCGCGCCCGCTGCCGCGACCCCCAACCCCACGACGGAGGCCACTTCGGAGCCGGCCGCCTCGCCGTCCGAAGCCCCGAACGCTTCTCCGGCGGATGCCCCCGCCACGGCGCCCGCCGACCTCGGCGGCTTCGGGTTTCCGCCCGGCGACGTGCTGGACTACTACGTGGGCGAAGGGTTCGTGTGTGAGGATCCGAAGCCCAGCAGCCAGGCCGTCGGCTACACCCAGGTGCGCTGTCTCAAGGAAGGCGAAGGCGATGCCCCCACCGCGATCATCACCCTGGTCGTGAACGACGAAGGGGTGACGGGCGACGCGTTTGCGGGCTACATCACGCTCGCCGGGACGGACGGTCCCACGACCAAGGATGCGTACGAGCATCTGGCGGGGTTCCTGGGCGCGATGCTGGGGGCCAACGCCGGCACCGAGGCCGCCACCTGGCTCGCCCAGAACTTGGGCAAGGAGAACGCGCAGACCAGCGTGGGCCAGCTCCTCGTGGGCACCTACCCGGAAGACGACGAGGGCGGCGTGGGCTACTACGTCGAGCTGGCCAACAAGGCCTTCATGGACGCCCCCGCCCCGTGATGGGGTAAACTACGCGACGGTCGCTGGCGCGTGGCCTAACGGTATGGCACCTGACTCTGGATCAGGGGGTTCTAGGTTCGAATCCTAGCGCGCCAGCCAACTCCTTCCGGGAGTGTGGTGCGCCACCGCGTGAGCGGCGTCTCCTCCCCTATCGCGATGACGGAGGCGCCCACGGTGAGCGCAGAAACCACCCTGACCCCCGGCCCTGCGCCGGAACGGTCGCGACTTCATCCGCGACATCGTGGCCGCCGACCTCGCGTCCGGCCGCGTCAGCAAGGTGGTCACCCGGTTCCCACCCGAGCCCAACGGCCACCTCCACATCGGCCATGCCAAGGCCATCTGCCTGGACTTCGGCGTCGCGGCCGAGTTCGGTGGCACCTGCAATCTCCGGTTCGACGACACGAACCCGGTCAAGGAGGAGCAGGAGTACATCGACGGCATCCAGGCCGACATCCGCTGGCTGGGCTTCGACTGGGGCGAGAACCTGTTCTACGCCACGGACTACTTCGAGCAGCTGTACGCCTGGGCCGTCCACCTCATCGAGCACGGCAAGGCGTTCGTGGACGACCTGACCGCCGACGAGATCCGCGAGACCCGCGGCACGCTGACGGAGCCCGGCACCAACTCGCCCTACCGCACCCGCTCCGTCGAGGAGAACCTGGACCTGTTCGCACGCATGCGCGCCGGCGAGTATCGAGAACGGCGCCCGGGTGCTGCGTGCGAAGATCGACATGGCCGCGCCCAACATCAACCTGCGCGACCCCGTCCTCTACCGCATCGTGCACGCGAGCCACCACCGGACGGGCGATGCCTGGTGCATCTACCCCACGTACGACTATGCGCACGGCCAGTCCGATGCCATCGAGGGCGTGACGCACTCGCTGTGCACCCTCGAGTTCGACGTCCACCGGGCCCTCTACGACTGGCTCATCGAGAACCTGCCCGTGCCGTCGGTCCCCCGCCAGTACGAGTTCGCGCGGCTCAACCTCACGTATGTCGTCCTGTCCAAGCGCTTCCTGTTGAAGCTCGTCAACGACGGGCGCGTCCGCGGCTGGGACGATCCCCGCATGCCCACGCTCGCGGGCCTGCGCCGGCGCGGATACCCCGCCGAGGGCATTCGCGACTTCGCCCATGAAGTGGGCGTCGCCAGGGACAACAGCGTCCACGAGTTCGCGATGCTGGAGCACTCGATCCGCAACGTCCTGAACCGGACGTCCGTGCGGCGGTTCGCGGTCCTCGACCCGGTCAAGGTGGTCATCGAGAACTACCCCGAGGGCCAGGTCGAGCAGATGGAGGTCGTCAACAACCCCGAGGACCCGTCCGCGGGGACACGCCTCGTGGCGTTCTCGCGCGAGCTGTGGATCGAGCGCGACGACTTCATGGAGGAGCCGCCGCCCAAGTTCTTCCGGCTCTCGCCAGGGCGCGAGGTCCGTCTGCGCAACGCGTACTTCGTGACGTGCCACGACGTCGTCAAGGACGATGACGGGAGCGTCATCGAGCTCCGCTGCACCTATGACCCGGCCACCCGCGGCGGGGATTCGCCCGATGGCCGGCGCCCGAAGGCGACGCTCCACTGGGTATCCGCGGCACACGCGATCCCTGCCGAGGTGCGCCTGTACGACCAGCTGTTCTCGCGGCCGGACCCGGGGTCCGATGGACGGGACCTCCTCGACGACCTCAACCCGCAGTCCGAGACCGTGCTCACGGGCGCGCTGCTGGAGCCGTCCCTCGCCGAGGTGCCCGTCGGCGAGACGGTGCAGTTCGAGCGACTGGGCTACTTCTGCGCTGACACGGACTCGGCGCCGGGAGCGCCGGTGTTCAACCGGACGATGACCCTGAAGGACACCTGGGCAAAGGTGCAGGCCCGGGGGTAGCGCGGACCCTGCCAACACACGGTGTGCCGGCGGCGGCGAGCCAGCCGGTGATCGCGTCCTCGAAACCGTGCTCGTCGGGCTTCACGTCGCGGGCTCGACCGTGTACTCGGCGGGCTCCTCGTAGGCACTCGATGTGCCGGGGAAGTCCGTCAAATGGAGTCTGTCCAACAGGGGTGCGATCAGGCTTCACCCGCCGGGCGCATCGTCGGGGCGGCACAATGGCCGAGCCAGCATCGGCCGAAGGCCACGACGCACCCGGCCCGATGCTGCGGAGGGAGTGCACATGGCCCGCGAGACGCTTGCGGAGGTCGCGATCAGTGTCCTTCGCGCCTACCCGACCAGAACGACCGCGGAGATCGCCGCCGTGGCCGTGGCCCGACGGGCGACGAAGGCGAAGGACCCCGAGGCATCCGTGCGCCGGTCGCTCCGGTGGGACGGCCGGTTCGTGCCCGTGGGGACCGACGGGTGGGTGCTCCGCGAGCGGGTCGCCGCGGTTCCAGTCACGCACCGCATCACGCCCGATGAGGCCGCCTCGGGGACGCTCGCGGTGGGCATCGATCTTGGAACGCTCCAGCCGCTGATCATCGGCGGCCTCGAGACGCCGGAAGGCACCCGGCTGCAGGTCATTCGCGGCCGGACAGCATTCCTGGCCACCGGCGTGGACACGGGCCTCGCCCTGCGCGGACCTGCGGGCTGGCCGGGGTTCCCGGCCGGAACCCTGGTGGCCGCCACGGCGATGGGCGCGGCCGTCCACCTGCGCGAGATCCCGGAGCCGTCCGCTGCCGACCGGATGCGTGGGAGGCGCCTCGTCGCGATCGCCCGTGAGGTCCTGGGGCGCACCGAAAGGGGTCCGCTGGGCGGGCCGTTCGTCGGGGTGCTGGAGTTGGTCGCGGCCTTCGTCGCCGCGGACGGGGGCGGCGACCGTCCACTGCCTCCCCTGTCCGAGGTGTTCGATGGCAGCGGGATCGTGCACCACCGCGGCTGGGCGGGGCTGCCCGAGACCGATTGGGAGACGCTCGACGATGTGACCGCCCGAATGCGCCGTCATTGGGCCGGGGCGGACCTCGGTGACGACGACGACGCACTGGACGACGCCGATGACGATGACGCGCCCGGCCGGTACGGCACGCCCGCGCTCGACCAGCTGGACGCCGGCAAGCCCGAGGCCGAGGCCGACGATGTCGACGACGAGCCGCCCGGCTTCGACGACAGCACCCTCGACGAGCTCATCGACCAGCACGGCCTCGAAAGCGCGGAGGCCAGGGCCCTCGGCGTCGCGCTGGACCTGTTCGTCGTGTGGGACGTCCCAAATCCGGTGGGCACGCCGCCGTCGGCGTCGGTCTCGATGCGCCGCAAGCTCGCCGATCTCGTGGGCATCCCGCGAGTCGCGTTCGCGCTGGCGGACTACGCGACCACCGACCCCCGGTTCGAGCGGTTCGCGGCCGACCTCTGGGCCGCCACGACGGGCCGGCCCGAGGGCGCCGGACCGGCCTACCTGCTGGGCGCGATCGCCGAGTCCCGGGGGGATGTCGCGCTTGCCGAACGTCGCTATCGGGAAGCCCTCGCCGTCGACCGCTGGTGCGTGCAGGCGGACCTCGGCCTGCTGGGGTTCGAGATCGATCGCGGCGACTACGCCCCCGCCCTCGCCCGAATGCGGCGCCTGGAGTTTCCGGAGGACGAGCCGGACCGCCGCTGGGTGGCCTCGCTCGTCGGCCCGGCGCTGCCCAAGGTCGGCCGCAACGACCCGTGCCCGTGCGGCTCCGGTCGCAAGTACAAGGCCTGCCACCTCGACCGGCCGATGACGGCGGGCCAACCCGACCCGGTCGCGGCGCTGCGCCCCAAGCTTGCCCGCTTCATGCTCCGCCCGGACGCCGAGCGGGCGCTGGAGACCCTGGTCCACGAGGCGCTGGGCTACCCGGATGCGGGTGGCGGCGCCGTCGAAGCGCCAATGCATGAGGAGCCCTGGTTCACCGACGCCGAGTCGCGCCTCCTGGACGACAACCCGGACGTGGCCATGGAGGTGCTCCTGGCGGAGCGCGGATGGCTGCAACGGTTCCTCGACCTGCGGGGGTCGCTCCTGCCGGCCCCGGAGCGCGAGCTGGCCGCGTCCTGGATCGACACGCGACTGGGCCTCTACGAGGTCGTGTCGACGTCACCCGGCACGGGTCTCATCCTGCGCGACACCGTGGACGACGGACCTCCCGTGGAGGTCCGCGACCGGTCCCTGTCGAGGAGCGTCTCCGCCCTGGATCTCGTCCTCCTGCGCCTCCGGCCGGACGGCCGGGGTGGGACGGCGCCGTCGGACGGCGTCCTCGTGCCGCGCGGCAAGCGGTTCGCCGTGGCGTCGCTGGTCCGGGAGCGCGACGTCCTGGGCCTCCTGCGCTACATGGCGCTGCCGGAACCCGCTCCACGGCTCCAGAACATGGACGGCGACCCGATGCGATTCGTCACGGTCACCTATCAGCTCCCGGACCCGGCGGCCGCGCGAAAGGCCCTCGCCCACGATCTCGAGGAGGGTGAGCCCGGCCGGTTCATGGCCACCACCGACCGCCGCGGGCAGGTATGGACACGCGGCACCATCGAGATCGAGGGCGATGTCGCCACCATCAACGCCAACTCGCGGGCCCGGGCGGACGCGATGATCCGGCTGCTCGAGACGGCGGCGCCCGGTGCCCTGCTCGTCGAGCGGCGGGAGCAATCGATGGAGGAGGTGGTGGCGGCGCTGGGAGCGGACGGCGGTCGCGAGGGCCCCGGTGGCGGCACCAGGCCGGTCCGCGGGGGCACCGGCCCGCTCGCCGGGCTGCCAGAGGACCTCGCAAGCCAGCCGGAGGTCCTTGCACTGCTGGACGAGACCGTTCGCCGGTTCGAGCGGAGCTGGGTGGACGAGTCGATCCCGGCGCTCGGCGGCCGCACGCCTCGCCAGGCCATCGGTGACCCCGCCGGGCGCCGCGAGGTGGAGGCGCTCCTCGACGACATGGCCTGGATGAAGCGACGCGCCGGCGAGGACGGCGGCGCCGGGCTGATGGATGCCGACCGGATCCGCGAGCTGCTGGGGCTCCCCCCGCCGGGATCCGGCTGACCGAAGGTCGCTGGCGAGCTGGTTCCCGTGGCGAGCCACCGGGGACGGGCCGTGGGAGCTGTCGGATGCGATCAGGGACCCGTCGTGGCGCATTCCCAGCCCTACCCGCCTGACACGAACCCCGGTCCGGCATATGCCGGCTCCGGGTAGTCGTAGAAGCCGGCCCCGCTCTTGCGTCCGAGGCGGCCGCGGTCCAGGTACCCGCGGAGCATGTCCGCGTTCCGCCGCTGCTGCTCGTCGCCCAGGGTGCGCGCCCAGAAGTCGGTGATGTGCCAGACGGTGTCGAGACCCACCTCGTCCAGCATCCCGAACGGCCCGACCGGCATCTTGAAGATGCCCATCCACGCGCGGTCGACATCCTCGACGGACGCGACGCCATTGGCGACGAGCGTCATCGCCTCGCGGTTGACCGCGTTGTACATGGCGTTGAACACATAGCCGTGGCTCTCGCGCGCGACCCGGATGGGGACCTGGCCGATGCGCGTCGCAAACGCCACGAGGGTCTCGGTCACGTCCGGGTCCGTCCCGGCGTGCGGCATCACGTCCACGACGTTCGAGCGCCAGACCGGGAGGTGGAAGTGGAACGCCACCAGGCGATCCGGACGCCCGGTCGCGGCCGCGAACATGGACGGCAGCAGGCTGGAGGTGTTGGTCGCGAAGATCGTCCTGGGCGGACAGGCCGCGTGGAGCTCGGCGAACACGCGCCCCTTGAGCGCGGGGTCCTCCGGCACGCACTCGACCACGAGGTCGGCATCGGCGGCACCCTCGAGCGTCGTGGAGACCGGCGTCATCCGCGCGAGCGCCCCATCGAGGCCTGCGGCGTCGAGGAAGCCGGCCTCAACGATCTCCTGCCCGTAGGCCCGGGCGCGGTCGCCAAGCGTGGCCAGGGCGGCAGGGTCGGCATCAGAGAGCGCGACCTCGCAGCCGTAGAGCGCGCACTGGAACCCGATCTCCATGCCCATGGTGCCGCTGCCCACGATCAGGACTCGACGAATGTCCCGTGCAACCACCTTGACCTCCTTCGCGCCGACCACCACGGGTCCGGGCGTGCATCGCCATTCTCAGGTGCCGTCGCGTCGATGCCGGGGTCCATCAGGGCCGGTCGAGCGGGCCGTTGGGAATTGGGAACCGCGGGAGCACCGGAGCATGATGGACGCATGATGGTGATCCGAAACGCCCTGATCCTCGCCGTCACCTCACTCCTGGTTGCAGCCTGCGCGCCTGACGCGAGCGGACCTTCGTTGAGATCAGCCACACCGGCCGCGTCTGGTTCACCCGGGGCACCGGCACCGGCGACACCGGGGCCAGACCCGTCGCAGGAGACATCGGCAGCAGGCGTCGTGGGCCTCGCGTTCGTGAGCGCCCTCGCACGGGGCGACGCGACCGCGGCCGAGGAGATGGAGGACGCCACCATGCGCGGCGCCGCGCCGGCGGCCGCACTGACTCAGCTGTGGGGACAGCTCGAGGGGCAGTTCGGAGCGTTCACGGGCGTTGGTGACGTCGCCGTCAAGGACGCTGCCCCGTTCGTCAACGCGACGGTCACGACGTACTTCGCGAACGCCACGGTTCCGCTCGTCGTGACGGTGGACGCCGAGGGACTTGTGGCCGGGCTCCATCTCGGTGAGCCGGGTCCGGCGGCGTCACCGCCCGGTGGCTCGAGCGCCGCGCCCACGGCCCTCTCCCCCACTCCGGCCGGGTCGGCCGCGGCGTACGTGAAGCCCGACGCCTTCACCGAGACCGGGGTCACCGTGGGCAGCGCGCCGTGGACCCTGCCGGGCACGCTTTCGATGCCAAAGGGGAGTGGCCCGTTCCCGGCCGTGGTGCTCGTGGCGGGATCCGGTCCCCAGGATCGCGACGAGACGATCGGCCCGAACGCACCCCTGCGCGACCTGGCCTGGGGCCTGGCATCGAACGGCATCGCCGTGCTCAGGTACGACAAGCGGACCAAGGCCCACGGGACGGAGATGGCTGCGCAGGTCGAGACGGTCACCGTGCGCGAGGAAGTGACCGACGACGCGATCGCGGCCGTCGAGCTCCTCCGCCAGACGCCGGGGATCGATCCTGGGCGCGTCTTCCTGGCCGGGCACAGCCTGGGCGGATACCTCGCCCCGCGGATCGCCGCCGACGCGGACGGGCGCCTGGCCGGGATCGCGCTGCTCGAGGCGAACGCCCGCCCGCTCCAGCGCCTGGTCGAGGATCAGCTGGCATACCTCGCCTCTGACGCGGGTGGGGCCGACCCCACGGCGAAGGCGATGCTGGCCGCCCTGCCGGCCCAGGTGGCGCTCGTCGAGTCAGCCGATCTCTCGCCGGCGACGCCCGCGTCCAGCCTGCCGCTTGGGATCCCGGCCGCCTACTGGCTGGATCTCCGCGCCTACGACCCCGCGGCGACCGCCAGGGACCTGTCCATCCCGGTCTTCATCACCCAGGGCGGCAGGGACTACC
Organism: uncultured Chloroflexia bacterium; assembly: GCA_963754485.1. Classification (GTDB taxonomy): domain Bacteria; phylum Chloroflexota; class Limnocylindria; order Limnocylindrales; family CSP1-4; genus CAIXZV01. Next base: position 51,703 of record CAVWFY010000011.1, read on the forward strand.
AGGTGCCACCGGCTGAGCTGGCGGCCTGGCGGACGGGACTGGGGGACAAGGCCGGCGTGACCGTGCGCGAGTACCCGTCGCTCAACCACCTGCTCCTGGCCGGGACCGGGCCCAGCAGGCCCGCGGAGTACGCCCAGCCAGGACACGTGGCGCCCGAGCTGGTGGCGGACCTCGCCGAGTGGGTGCTGGCAAGGCCGTAGCGAGCTAGTCGTCGCCCGACTACTTGCGCGCCACCCGTCGACCGTATTCGTGGGTGACGCCGACACAGCGGCCGTTCGTCTCGAACACGAGCGCGATGTGGTAACCCGTCGCCCGCCACTGGAGCAGCGTGCGACCGTCCGGGAGTTGCGTTTCCGTACCGGGCTCGCCCGCGGCCTTCACGATCTCCCTGCGCGTCATGCCCTTGAGGGTGCCGAGGGCGATGAACCGCTTGCGGAGGGCACGCCCGGGAGCCCTGAAGACGTAGGGCACCACGACCGCCGTCAAGGCCGCCAGGACGAGCGCAATGAGGGCGATCGCGCTCCCGTCCACCTCGCCTGCCTCCTTGGTGCTGCCTGGTCTGGGATGAGTTTCCACGAGATCCGGGATCACGTCCACGATCCGGCAGCATCGCGCCGGGGCGCCCGTTCAGGCTCCGGTCAGCGGACCGGAGCCGCCGCCAGCTCCCGCGCGATCCCTGCTGCCCATGCCTCGATCGCCGGCCAGTCCCGCCAGTCGCCGTCCGGCAGGAACTTGCGGACCACGGTCCGCTCGACGAGCCCCATCTCGCTGAAGTCCGATGTCGCGCGATCAAAGGCGCCCGCGAACACGCGGCAGTCCCGCGGCCGCAGGCTCCGCCGCGCCGCCGCGACCTCCTTGGGATCCGGCTGCGGGGCACTGACGGATCGATCGCCCAGCGGACCGCTGCTGAACAGCCACAGCGGGTGCGACCCCAGTGCCACGTGGTGCCGCTCCAGTAGCGCCGACGCCCCCTTGAGCCAGTGGCCGCCCTCCACGGTGCTCCCGATGACGAACGCGCGATACCCGTCCACGGCCTCCACTTCGTCGGCCGCCCGCACATCGACCACCAGACCGGCCCCCGCCAGGACCTCGCCGATCCGCTCGGCGATCCCCTTTGTCGACCCGAACCGGCTCGCGTATGCCACCAGGACCCTGTCCGTCACCGTCTCGACCTCCCGTGATCCATGCGACCCTTCGACGTTGTCGGATTCATCGTCGGGGCCCCGACGCTTCACATGCCAGCGCCATTGGGCCCGGAACGGGTAGCGGTCGACGTCCGCCGCAATCGTGGATCCCGTCAGGCGATCATGCGGCGTCGTGACCGTGCATGTCCTCCCGGCAGAACCCGCACACGACCACGACATGTTCGCGGCACCCGCAGTCGCAGCCACAGTGGGCCGCCGAGAGCGGGAGCGGGCGCGAGCTGGGGGTAACCGAGATGTCAGCCGGGTCGCCCTTCTCCCGCGCCCGCTCCCTCGCTCGGCGAAGCGCCTCACGCTCGCGATAGTCGGGATGCGCTGCCCGCCAGGCCCGGTGATAGGCGCGGCGGAATTCCGGGTCGTGCCAGCGCCCACCGCGAGAGCCAAGCCCGACAGGGAGGCGATTCCCCATCATCGGGGCACCCTCGGTGCCGGCGCGGGTGGAGTGGTGAGACGCACCTGGTGGCAGGCGAGGTGGAATGCTCGCCCAGGGCGCTGACGACCGCCGAAGCACGGGATGGGATCGGTGAGCTGCACGATGCTCCTCTCTACCAGGGCACGGCGGTCAACCCGACGTGGCGATGGGACGGCGCCGCCCGGCGCGGAGAAGAGGGAGATCGTGCGCATCATCCGGAGACGGAGAGCGCGGGAGGGACGATCGACGGAGTGTCGACCGCAACGGCAGGAGTCCTGCCGGGACGGCGCTATGAAGCTGAAAACCCCTGTCGATAGACCCTTTGACGGGGGCAGGTTACCAGTGATCCAGTCGACGCGCGACGCGACCAGGTACGGCCCGGTCCCAGCAGACGAACGGCACTTCCGGGCCATGGTGCTGCGCGGCAATCCTGCGGACGATGGTGGTCGCGACCTCGCCCGTCCGGCGAGCGACGGCGGTCGCGATGAAGGTGCGTCCCGACCTGGAGGCGTTCGATGCACCTGCCGCGCGCAGCCCCGACCCGTCCGTCGCGACTCCTCGCGGTCGGCCTGGTGGATCACCTGGTCGTGGGCTGCGGCGGCACGACTACGGCCCGGCGACCGGGCGCTGCGACGGACGGCACGCCCGGCGCAGACCGCGGTCGCCTCCGGCGGCCGCCGCGATCACGCCGCTCCCCGGCGGTCCCGCGATCGCGACGCCTGCCGACGGACCCACCGTCATCGACGTCCCGAACGAGGTCGTGGTCTCGCAGGCCATCCCGACCGATGGTGCGACGCTCGCCGCCGAGGGCGCGACGCGTCGTCGTGCCCGCGGGCGCCGTGGCCGGACGGACACGACGGTGCGAGATCACGCGCCTCGACGCGCCGTTCCAGCAGAACCCGTACGCGCGCGACGAGCCGGATGCGCTGCCCGCGGTCCCGCTGGGCTCCCCGCTCGACTTCGGGCCGGCCGGCGTGGCGTTCTCGTCGCCGGTGACCGTGACGCTGGCCTACGACCCGGCCGCCATCCCCGAGGGCTACGACGGGGTCGCCGTCGCCTACTGGTCCGGCACGCGCTGGGCCTATCTCGGCGGGATCGTCGACGAGGCGGCCCACACGGTGACCGTGACGCAGGACGCGTTCGAGGGCGAGATCATCACCACGATCGCCGTCGCCACCGTCGCCGGCATCGCCATCAACCAGGGCATCAAGTGGTGGTATGGCGAGAAGGCCTACACCGACCCGATCATCGAGAAGAAGGCCGGCGGCTGGGTCGCCCCAAAGGACCCGAACGTGGAAGCCGCGGCGAAGACGACGACCGTCGGTGGCGTCCCGATCAGCGACAAGCAGAAGCTCGAGGGCTACCTCAAGGCGAACACGAGCGGCAGTGCCCCGATCCGCGTCACGGGCGCGGACGGCCAGGTCCGCGGACAGACCTACTCGGCCGGCACGGGCTCCAACTGGCAGGCACCGGGCGCGTACCTCACCACGGGCGGGATGAAGGGCGACTGCACCGACGTCACCAACGCGATGGTGTCGATCTTCCGCAACCTGGGCTACCCGGCGAAGGCGGTCTTCGGGTACGCCGGCGACAAGAACTCGCCGCACGCCTGGGGTGAGGTGATCATCGGCGGCCAGCCGTACCTCGTGGACGAGGAGGGCAACCTCCAGAAGCTCGACGACGCGATGAAGGCGGCCGGCCTGATCCGCCCCGACCCGGGCGACCCGCGCGCGTTCATGTGGGACGAGAACGGGCAGGTCCCGTACACGGCGAACTGGTGGGACGCGACACTGATCAACGGCTCCTACGCCGGCACCTTCACGCTCACCGAGGTCACGCTCGATGAGGCGATGCTCAAGGAGGCCGAGGACCAGGGCTGCTCGGTCGCGTTGCTCGACGCGATCAAGGGCAAGGCGCTGCCGATGACGATGGAGATCAAGGTCGACGCCGCCGGCAAGGGGACGGCCGTGATGAAGATCAACATGTCGTCGGTCAAGGGCCCGGACGGCAAGCCGCTGAAGTCCGAGCCCCAGACGTTCAAGGTCACCTACGCGGATCCCGTGCTGACCTTCAAGGTGGAGGCCTCGGGCGGCGCCACGAGCTCCATGTCCGGACGCGTCACGGCCGGCGAGGGCGGCGCGTACACGATCAACGGGACGACGACGATGAGCGGCAAGGGGTTCTCGGCGAAGGCCGTCTGGACCGGCACGCGGTCCTAGGGCGTGCAACCGGTCCTCGCACGGTTCGAGGTCCTGGGCTGGGAGGTGATCCTCCCGGCGTACGGCACCTTCCTCGTGCTCGCCGCGCTCGTGGCGGGCGCTCATGGCCGTGCGGGCGGCGACCGGGCCCGGCGTGGGGCTGTCGCGGGGCCGGGCGGTCGTGCTTGTCGCGGGCTCGGTGGCTGCCGGGCTCATCGGGGCGAGGCTCCTGGACGTGGCGCTGGACTGGGGCGCCTACGCCCTGGAGCCGGGCCGGATCACCGCCCTGGAGCCGGCCGGGTTCGCGCTCGCGGGCGGGTTCGCGGGGGCGTGCGCGGCGGCGCTGGCGCTGGCGCGATGGTTCGAGGCGTCGCCGGGCGCACTCGCCGACAGTGTGGTCCCGGCGGTCGCCTCCGGGCTCGTGCTGATGCGCATCGGCTGCTTCCTCAACGGGTGTTGCCCGGGTGAGGTCACCGTCGCTGCCGTGGGGCGTCACCTTCCCGTACGGGAGCACCGGCGTGGAGCAACCAGGTGCTCTCCGGCGAGGGCGGGATGCTGGGGCTCGTGGGCCAGCGTCGAGCCGGTCCACCCGGCCCAGCTCTACGAGGCGGGGGCGGCCGTGCTGTGTGCGGTGGTCGCCGTCTGGGTGGGGCGGCGCGGCGCACGCCCGGGCGCGGCGGCGCTGGTCTTCGCGACGGGGCTCCTCGCGTTCCGGGTCCTCAACGGGGCGATCCGGCCCGACACGCCCGGGGCCAGCGCTCCCCCACGAGCTACTGCTCGCCGGGTACGCGATGGCGGCCGTGGTGGCGGGCCTGCTCCTGGTGCGCGGGTGCGCCGTGGCTCGCCGTGCGCCGTTCATGGTGCCAGGGTTCAGGCCGGCCGAAGGCCCTCGATGAGGTCCGCGATCGAGTCGGCGATCTGTGACGGCCGGAACGGGTAGCGGTCCACGTCCGCCGCCGCCGTGGATCCCGTCAGCACGAGCACCGTGTGCATGCCGGCCTCGAGGCCCGACTTGATGTCGGTGTCCATCCGGTCGCCGATGATCGCGGCCTCCTCGGAGTGGGCGTCGAGCGCGTTGAGCGCGCTGCGGACCATGAGCGGGTTCGGCTTGCCGACGAAGTAGGGCTCCACGCCGGTCGCGCGGCTGATCAGCGCGGCCACGGCGCCGGTCGCGGGCACCGGGCCCTCGGGCGTCGGGCCGTTCGGGTCCGGGTTGGTGGCGATGAACCGCGCACCCGCGGCCACGAGCCGGATCGCGCGGGTCACCCGCTCGAAGCTGTAGGTGCGCGTCTCGCCCAGGACCACGTAGTCGGGGTCGCGCTCGGTGAGCGTGTAGCCGGCGTCGTGCAGCGCGGTCGTCAGGCCGGCCTCGCCGATGACGAACGCCGAACCCGCCGGGCCGCTGCTTGCGCAGGAACCGCGCGGTCGCCAGGGCCGATGTCCAGATGCTGGTGTCGGGGACGTCGAGGCCGCTGGCGCGCAGGCGCGCCGCGAGGTCCCGCGGCGTGTAGATGGAGTTGTTGGTCATGACCATGAACCGCATGCCGACCTCGGCCAGGCGCGCCAGGAAGGCGGCGGCTCCGGGGATCGCGGTCTCCTCGTGGACCAGCACGCCGTCCATGTCGATGAGCCAGGATCGGATCTCGGGCGGGGTCATCGGTCCTCCGGGGCGTGTGGTGCAGCCCGTCCATCGTAGGGCGCCGGTCGTTATCGGCGTGTGTCCGCCGAGTCCGTGCGATGCTGCGCGCCTTCGCCGCGTCCCCGAAGGAGCCCCCGTGACCGACCACGCCGAGCATCACCACACCCTGTCCTACTCGGACGCGATCACGCAGTACCGCGCGGACAAGGACGCGTACTTCCGGACCGGCACGGGCAGCCCCATCCCGGCGGCCGACCGGGCGTCGTTCGCCGGGCCTCGCCTACTTCCCGGTGGACGAGGCGTGGATCCTGGACGACCTCGCGCTGGAGCCGTACACCGGCGACGAGCCCGTCCGCTTCGAGATCCCGACGACGGACGGACGACTGCGGCCGGCGGAGCGGGCGGGAGTCTTCCACTTCGACCTCGCCGGGCCTGGGCACGCGCTAACGGCCTACCGGCTCGCCGGCGCCGACGGCGAGCGTCAGGACTCACTGTTCGTGCCGTTCCTGGACGCGACGAGCGGCGGAGCCACGTACGGTGCAGGCCGCTACCTGGATCTTGAACCCGAGGACGACGGGACGTGGACGCTGGACTTCAACCTGGCCTATCACCCGTCCTGCGTCTACGACCCGCGCTTCTCGTGCCCGCTGACGCCGGCGGAGAACCGGCTCTCGATCCGGGTCGAGGCCGGTGAGCGCCTGGCGGCCGAAGGGCACTGACGAGGACGACCACCGCCAACGCGGCCGTTCCCGCGCCCACCCGAAGCATCCCGTTGTCTGTGCTGACCCATGCCGCTGGCCGCAGGGCCGGAGGAGCCCCGCGTGGCATGACGGGGCCTCGGTCCGGCGCATGCCTGGGGGCATGGGGCGGTTCTACGGTCCGGTGAGCGGATGGAGCAGGGCGCCACGCGACCGACCTGTTCGCTGCGAGCTGGCTCACCGAACGAATGGAGTCCCTGGGCGGGGGCAATGTTCGGGGAGCGGACCGTAGCCCCGCCACAGGCCCGGTCGACCCCCGGGCGCCGGCACCGACCCCCGCGCCGAGCGGTCGGGCAGCCAGCACAGACGTAGGGATGTGCTTGCTTGCCATTGTCCGTCACGACCTTGCGCGCCGCGGCCCGGTGGGCGCACCCTGTCCCCATGACCCAGCCTGAGTCCCCCACCCCGCCGACCGTCGGCGCTCGGCAGCCGGAACCCGACCTCGCCGCCGTCAGGGCGATCCTCCAAACCGCCCGTGCCGAAGGCCGAACGACGCTCCTCGAGTCTGAGGGCCTGGCGCTGCTCGCCGCCGCCGGGATCGCGGTGCCGCGATGGCTCCTCGTGGCGGACGAGACCGCGGTCGATGACGCCCTGCTGGCGACGCTTCCCCGGTGACCGCGTCGTCGTGAAGGTGGTGTCCGGGAGCGTCCGGCACAAGACCGAGGTCGGGGGCGTGGCCGTGGTGCCGCGCGATCCGGCGGCGGTCCGGGCCGCGATGGCGGCGATGCGCAGCCGCCTCGAGGAGCCGCCCGAGGGCTTCACCGTCGCCGAGTTCGTCGCGCACGACGCGGGTCCTGGCGGTGAGCTGCTGCTCGCGCTCCGCTGGACGGACGATCTCGGCCCGGTCGTCGCCGTCGGGGCCGGCGGTGTCCTCACCGAGGCCCTCGCTGCGGACCTCCGGCCCGGCCGCGAGGTCGCCATCGTCTCACCGACCCTGACGCCGCCCGACGCCATCGGGTCTGCGATCGCCGGCTCGACGGCCGTCCGGCTGTCCACGACCTCCGTCCGCGGGCAGCCGCCGCGCCTGCCGTCCGCGCTCCTCGAGGAGGCCGTCGCGCAACTGCTCCGGCTCGACCGAGCTCACCCCGGACGACCTGCTCGAGATCGAGATCAACCCGGCCGCGGTCACGCCGGACGGCCTCGTCGCGCTCGACGTGCTGGTCACGCTGGGCGACGGCCCGCGGCCCGCCCGCGCGCCGCGGCCGCTGCACAAGGTGGCCCGACTCCTGGCCCCGCGCTCGATCGGCATCGTCGGCGTGTCGTCCGGGTCGAACCCCGGGCGCGTGATCCTGCGCAACATCCTGCGCGAGGGCTTCGACCCCGCCGACGTCGTCGTCGTGAAGCCGGGCACCGGCGAGATCGACGGCGTCCGCTGCGTGGCGGACCTCGCGTCGCTGCCCGCGAAGGTGGACCTGTTCGTGGTCGTGCTGCCGGCGGCCGCCACGCCGGGGTTCGTCGCGGAGATCATCGAGCGCGACCTGGCGGAGTCGCTGATCGTGATCCCGGGCGGCCTCGAGGAGACGGAGGGCGGTGGTCCCCTCGCGGCGAGGATGCGCGCCGCGCTGGCCGATGCCCGTGGCGGGGAGTCGGGCGGCCCCGTGATCAACGGCGGCAACTGCCTCGGCATCCGCTCCCGACCGGGCCGTTACGACACCCTGTTCATCCCCCGCTGGAAGCTGCCCGTCGGGTCGCGGCCGGCGCCGGTCGCCCTGATCACCGGCAGCGGCGCCTTCGCGATCACCCGGCTGGCCCGGATGGCCCCGCTCGACCCGCGCTACGTGATCACGATCGGCAACCAGATGGACCTCACGGCGGGCGACTTCCTGGCGCATCTCGCCGATGACCCGGAGGTCCGCGTGTTCGGCGTGTACGTGGAGGGCTTCACGCGCCTGGACGGCCTGCGGTTCCTCGAGGCTGCGGCGCGCATCACGGCCTCCGGCCGGCAGGTGATCCTCTACCGCGCCGGGCGGACGGCGGCCGGGGCCAGCGCATCGGCGAGCCACACGGCGGCGATCGCCGGCGACGCGGTGGTGACCCGGGAGCTGGCCCGCGCGGCGGGCGTGACAATCGCGGACACCCCGGCCGCCTTCGACGACCTCGTCCGGACGTTCACCCTGCTCGACGGCCGGCCGGCCCGCGGCCGCCGCCTGGGCGCCACGAGCAACGCGGGCTCGGAGTGCGTGACGATCGCTGACCACGCGGGCTCGCTGGAGCTGGTCCGGTTCGCCGCCGAGACGGAGGCGCGGCTGCTGGCGATCCTCGAGCCCACCGGGATCGTGTCCGTGGTGGACCTCCACAACCCCCTGGACCTGACGCCCATCGCGAACGCCGCGATCACCGCGGCCGTCGCGCGGGTGATCCTCGAGGCCGACGAGACCGACGTCGGGATCGTGGGCGTGGTCCCGATGACGGACACCATCGAGACGCTGGAGCCCGGGCCGGGCCACGACGAGGACCTGGACCGCCCGGGCGCGATCGCCTCGACCCTGGCCGACCTGTGGCGGGAGACGACCAAGCCGTGGGTCTGCGTGGTGGACGCGGGTCCGCTGTACGGCGCGTTCGTCGACCGGCTTAGCGCCGCCGGGATCCCCGTCCTGGCGACGGCCGACGCGGCCACCCGGGCGCTCGACGCGTGGTGCGAAGCGACGACCGGAACGCTCAGTTCGTGAGGGGCCCCAGGAGTCGTTGCGCCGACGCTCGTCCAGCTCCACCGCTCCACCGTGGCCCGCCGGGCCGCCTCGCGGATCGCGTCCCGGTCCGCCGGCTCCAGCGCCAGCAGCTCGGTCAGCTTCGCCCGCAGGTCGTCCGTGTCGCCCGTGGCGAACCCAGCGAGGTGGCGCAGCGCCGGCGGGTAGGTCTCCGCCAGCCCGGCGGCGATCTCCGCGAGCCCGGAGTGGCGGGCCACGATCGGCGGACACCCGGTCGCGGCGGCCTCGGCGGCGACCATGCCGAACGCCTCGGGGAAGATCGACGGGACGACGCACGCGTCGGCGAGGGCGAGCAGGTGGACGAGGTGCCGATGTTCGAGCGGCCCCGTGAACAGGACGTCGCCGCCGGCTAGCAATTCCAGTTCCGCACGGTCCTCGCCGAACCCGACGATCACGGCGCGGGCATCCACGCCGCGGAGCGCCTCGAGCAGCACGTGGACGCCCTTGTTGCGCATCAGCTTGCCGAAGTAGACGACAGTCGGGCGGTCGCCGGCCAGGAACCGCTCCAAGCGCCCGGCATTGCCCTCGTCGGGCAGCCGCTCCTCGGCATTGCCGGGGTTCGGCGAGTCGCTGCGCGCCTCGGCCAGGAGGGCGGCGAGGGCCATCGCCCGCTCCTGCGGCACCCAGTCGTCGATGTCGACCCCGGGTGGGACCTCGTGAACCCGATCGACATGACCGCACACGTCCTCCAGGACGCGCCGGATGTGAGCGGATCCGACGTAGACAGCGGCAGCTCCCTCGCAGGCTGTCGCGCCCCCATGCCGCGAGCGCCGGATTGCCCCGCATCGCGTATTCCAGCTCCGAGCCGTGGGCCTTCACCGCGAACCTCGCACCGGTCGCCGCACCAACGGGTCCGCCCAACAGCACGTGGTTGCAGAAGACGATGTCGGCCGGGAGGTGCTCGACGAGGACCTGTGCGTTCGCCTGCACCCACCCGTCGAGCTCCGTGGGCGTGCAGTCCCCCACCAGCTTGACCCTGTAGCCCTCGTACCGGTCCAGCACGAAGACCGGCAGCAGGCCGCCGACGTCGGGGCGGACGGCGCGGGCTCCGCCCAGGTCGTATGCCTCGGGTCGCGGCTCCTGGCTGAACACCGTCACGTCGTGTCCCGCCTGCATCCAGGCGCGCGCGAGCTGCCGCGTGTAGACGTTGGAGCCGGTGCCGCCGAGGAGGTACCCGTGCCAGAGGAGGATCCGCATGGACCCATCGTGCCCGACGGTTGCCCCGATGTAAGCGCAAGCCGCGGGTGATCGGTCGTTCGTACACTCCGCATCCATCAGAACCTTCATCGACTGATATCAGGTAGGTCTCATGTGGTATCGTATTTCGGTGCGGCGCATCCCGATCGGCCTGACCGACTCCCAGCACGCGCGACTCGGGCGCGAGGGCGCGCGCCGGCGCATGAGCGTCGGGGCCCTGGTCCGGGAGGCAGTGGATGCCACGTTCCCAGACGAGCTGGAGGCACGTCGGGCGGCGCGACTCCGGTCAATGGCCGTCGTCGGTGCGTTCGACTCGGGCCGAAGCGACATCTCCGAACACCACGACGAGCTCCTGGGCGAGGGTCCGTGGTGAGCGTCGTCGTCGATACCAGCGCGCTGTTCGCCCTGCTCGACCGGCGCGATACGCACCACGGGGCCGCGGTCGCCTTCTGGACCGACCCGGACGACGAGGATCTCGTGACCCATGCCTACGTGGTCATCGAAAGCGTGGCGCTCGTCCGATCCCGCCTCGGGCCCGCCGCAGCCATCGCGCTCGTGGATGATCTCCTGCCAGGCATTCGCGTCGAGATGGTCGATCGGCTGCTCCACGAGGCATCCCTGGCGGACTTCCGCGGGATCGGCGGCGGTACCAGCCTCGTGGATCGCGTGACCCTTGCATTCGCAGCACGGCATGGGATCCGGCGTGCGTTCGCGTTCGATGCGGACCTCGCGGCCGCGGGCCTCGCCCTCACAGCCCCAGTCTCCTGAGGCCGGCGACCGCCTCCCGGTCCAGTTGGCCCTTCTCCTCGGGCGCCGACGCCCGGACTCTCGCAGGGTCTACGTTCACTCCAGGAGCCTCGACCATGCAGATCCTCGTCGCCTACGCGAGCCGTCACGGGTCGACACAGGGGATCGCCGCGCGGATCGCGGAGCGGCTCCGCGCTGGCGGAACTGACGTGGCGCTGCTCGCGGCAGCCGAGGTCAGCGATCCATCGAGGTACGACGCCTTCGTGGTCGGCGGCGCCGCGTACATGTTCCACTGGCTCAAGGACGCCACGTCGTTTGTTCGCAAGAATCAGGTTCTGCTCGCTGAGCGCCCCACCTGGCTGTTCAGCAGTGGGCCTATCGGCACCGACACGGTGGATGAGGAGGGCCGGGACGTCCTGGAGACCACCGTGCCGAAGGAGTTCGCAGAGCTCCGCGACGCGATCCACCCGCGCGGGGAGAAGGTGTTCTTCGGCGCCATGGACCCCGCGGCGAAGCCGATCGGCATGACCGAGCGGATCGTCACGCTCCTGCCCGCGGCGCGGAACGCGTTCCCGAGAGGCGACTTCCGCGATTGGGCGGCGATCGATGCCTGGGCGGACGAGATCGCGCGCGACCTGGCGACCTTGACGGCTCGATAGGTCGATCGTCAGGACCGCCGCTGCGTCGGTGAACACGCCCTCTGTCGGGACGCCCACCATCGGTATCCTCCGGGGCATGGCGACGTCGAGCGAATCGCGGTCCTGGAGCCACCGACGCCTGGCGCTGGCCTGGACGCCGGTGGTCGCGTGGGCGGCGCTCATCTTCCTGGCCTCGGCGCAGTCGGACCTGGTGTTCGTCCCGGACGCCACGCTCGACCTCGTCGTCCGCAAGCTGGGCCACGCGGCGGTGTTCGGGATCCTCGCGCTGCTGCTCTGGCGGGCGCTCGCGACGACGACCCGCCTGCGACGGCCCTGGGCATGGGCGCTGGCCCTGGCGATCCTGTACGCGGTCAGCGACGAGCTCCACCAGGGCGGCGTGTCCGGGCGCTATCCATCGCCGGTGGACGTGGCCATCGATGCGGCAGGCGCGCTGATCGCGGTCGCAGTCGTGGTGAGCGTGCTCAGGCGGCGTTCACGGGCTCGCAGGTAGGGCCGGGGAGACCAGATCTCCCCACGTCCCACCTCGCGACCGTGCCGATGTCCTTCGGCACGTGCTTCTTCCGGGGCTGCCTCGTAGGCTCCACCCATGATCAGCGGGTCGCCCGCGATCCCTCCCATGGACGACCAGGTCCTCCGGGTGCGTGTCCTCGAGGGGCGGTCGTGCCCGCCGAGGAAGGAGCAACCAGGATGATCCTCGTGGTCGGAGCGACTGGCGTTGTCGGCGGCGAGATCTGCCGCCGCCTCATCGCTTCCGGGCAACCCGTGCGAGCCCTCGTCAGGGACTCGTCCGCGCCCGACAAGGTGGCCGCGCTGCAGGCCCTGGGCGTCGAGACAGTCGTCGGGGACCTCCGGGATGGAGCGTCGCTCGATGCGGCGTGTCGCGGCGTCTCGGCCGTGATCACGACGGCGGCCTCGATGCCGTACTCGTACGTCCCCGGACAGAACGACATCACGACGACCGACGCGGCCGGAACCATGCGCCTCGTGGACGCCGCGATCGCCGCGGGCGCGGAGCACTTCACCTACACGTCGTTCTCGAGCAACCTCGACATCGACACCCCGCTCACCCAAGCCAAGCGAGCCGTGGAGCATCACCTGATCGACAGCGGCCTGGGTTACACGATCCTGCGCCCGAGCTGTTTCATGGAGGCCTGGCTGAGCCCGATGGTCGGCTTCGACCCCGCCAACGGCAAGGCGACGATCTACGGCACCGGCGCGGAGCCGGTGAGCTGGATCGCGGTCGGGGACGTCGCCGAGTTCGCGGTCCGGAGCATCGATGCGCCGGCTGCCCGGAACACCGCGCTCGAGCTCGGCGGCCCCGACGCCCTGAGCCCGCTGGAGGTGGTCCGGATCTTCGAGGAGATCGGAGGCCGCCCGCTGGAGACCCAGCACGTGCCGGTCGAGGCGCTCCAGGCGCAGCAGGAGGCCGCGACCGATCCGATGGCCCAGTCATTCTCGGGGCTCATGCGGGCCGTGGCGGGCGGCGACCGGATCGACATGGCGTCGACCCTCCGGGTGATCCCCGTCCCGATGACCACCGTCCGTGACTACGCACGAGCTGTCATCGGGGAGACCGCGGGGGCGGCCGGCTAGCCCCCGATGCGGCGGTCCATGTGGATGAACGTCGTGAACGGCGTTCGCATCGCATGGAGCCGGGTGACCCGGATGTCGAGCCGCGGATTGAGGGCGTGGACGACCCGCCCACGGCCGATGTAGATGGCGGCGTGCGATCCGTTGCCGTAGATCACGATGTCCCCGACGTGCGGGTTGCGCTTGCCGGTCAGCCCGCGGAGTCGCGCCCAGCGGAGCATGCCGCGGGCGGAGTTGCCACCACCGAGCTTCGCGCCCACGCCGGCCTTGCGGTACGAGTAGCGCACCAGGCCGGAGCAGTCGAAGGCGTTGGGACCGGTTGCGCCCCGGACGTACCTGTCGCCCCGCTGGGCCAGCGCGATGCGGACGACACGTGCGGCGTAGTTCGGCCGCGGAGCGGGCGCGATGGGCGCCACCACCGAGGCGACGTCCGGAGTGGCTGCGGGATCCGGGGTCACGAACTCGGGCGCCGGGAGCACCGGGGTGTCGCTGGGCGTCGGTGACGGAGTTGCCACCGGGGTGTCGCTCGGCGTCGGTGACGGAGGCTCGGACGGTGTGTCGGAGGGAGCGGGATCGGTGGCCGTGACGGGTGCTGCCTGGGCGGAGATGCCCACGACTGCGACAAGCAGCGCGAGGGCGGAGGCCCGGAGGCCGGAGGTGCGGGAAGCCAAGATGCTCCTCTCTACCAGCACACGGCGGTCAACCCGCACGTGGCGATGGGACGGCGCCGCCCGACGCAGGAAGAGAGGGAGCTCACCCGTGACCCCGACCAGGGAGAGCGCGCAAGGGCAACCGACATTCAGCAGTCGATCGCGCGGCAGGAGACCTGCCGGACGGCGCTATGGAGTTGAATACCCCTGTCGGTGGACCGTTGCGGGGCGCACCTTACCAGCGATCACCGGGGCGCGCCACCGGCGCCGCCGAGCGGACAGCGCGTTGTCCGGCTATGCGGGAACCGGCTCCAGCGCCTCGCCGCCCCGCCGCGGCTCCTTGACCGGCCGCAGGAGCAGCGCCCCGATCGCCAGCATCGGCACGGACAGCCCGATCGCGATTCGGGGCCCGACCCCCTCGCCGATCACCGCGTTGGTGACGTCGATCACGACGGCGCCGATGGCCAGGCCCACGAGGCCTGCCGTTGCGGTCGCCACGTTGCTGATGCCCATGTAGCGGCCCGCGGATGCCTTCGGCACGAGGTCCGTGAGCAACGCCCAGTCGACCGCCAGGAACATGCCGAACCCCGCGCCCATGATCAGCCCGCCGAGGACCGTGACGGGGAGTGCCGGGGCGACGGCGACGATACCCAGGCCGACTGCGCCCACCGCGCAGGCCGCGTAGATCACCGGCTTGCGCCCGATTCGGTCGGAGACACGTGCGGCAGGCACCACGGCGATGACGTTGCCCACGACCGTGGCGGCCAGCACCGCGAGCATCGGTCCGCCGGTGTCCTCCTGCTTCATCCTGAACGACTGCGCGAAGTAGAAAATCGCGAAGTTGATGAGCATGTTCATGCCCATCAGCACGAACCAGCGGGACCAGACGAGCCAGACAAAGGAGCGCTCGCGCAGGATGTCCGTGCCCCACGCCTCCGCCCCGATGGATCGCCAGCTCCGGCCTTGTCGTGACTTCGGGGTGCGCCCCTCGTCCACCCGGATGACGACGGCCAGCATCGTCACGAACTCCAGGGCGCCCAGCGCCATCGTCCCCAGCCAGAAGCTGTTGGTCGCGACGGCGATCGCCCCGATCGCGAACCCAGCCGCGTTGCCCAGGACCTGGAAAAGCCCCACCAGCGCCGATGCGATGCCGACCTGCTTCTCCGGCACGAGGTCCGGGATGTAGCCCTGGAACGGGCCCTGCGCGAAGTTGGCGCTGAACTGGAGGAGCGCCATGAACGCCGCGATCGCGAGCACCGTGTTGGAGGTCGCGATGCCAAGGAGGAAGACGACGTCCAGCGTGCTGCCGATGAAGATGTAGGGCTTGCGGCGGCCCCAGCGGCTGACGGTGTAGTCGCTGATCGAACCGATGGTGGGCTGGACGATGACCGCGATGATCGTGCCGATGAAGCCGAGGATGAACAGCGTGGTCGCCTTCATCGTCTCGTCGCCAAGGCCCTCGTAGATGATCCGGCCTCCCAGGATCGTGGAGAGGCCGATGAACACGCACGAGAGCCCGAGCCAGTAGAGCGACAGCCGGACGAGCTGGCCCGCGGGCAGTGGCTGGGTGGGGCGCGCAACGTCGGCCGGTGCGGCGATCGAGGCCTCGATGGTCATCGCGATGTCCTCGGTGATGGGACGTGCGCGGGATCGGGCGTCGCGGGGCGGCGGCGTTGCGTCGCGCCAGCATGGCACGTCGTCGGGTGGTCCGTGCAGGGGTTCGTGCTAGCGTGCTTGGGTGACCCCCGACCCGCGCCCAGAGGCTCGCCCCATCGCGGGCCACCGGCTCTGGATCCCCCGCCAGCACGGCGCCTGGGCGATGCTCCTGCTCCCGGTCCTACTCGGCGTGGCCGCCAGTGCCCCTGATCCGTGGCAACTCGTCGTCGCGATCACGGCCCTCGCGGCCTACCTCGCCTCCGTCACGGCCCAGACCTGGGCACGGAGCCGCCGCCCACCCGCTTACCGGCTGCCGATCGCGGTCTACGGAACGGTCGCCGTCGTCCTCGGAGTCATCCTCCTCGTCGCGTTCCCGCCGCTGGCCCTCGCCGCGGTCGTCGTCGTGCCGACGGGGCTTCTCGTCTTCCGGGGCGCTCGGCCGGGAACCCGGCGCGATCTCGCGAACAGCCTTGCGCAGGTCGCGCAGGCGCTGGTGCTGGTGCCGATGACGGCCTGGGTCTCTGGGACCTGGGATCCGGAGCGCGTCATCGCCTACACGTCCGTCGCGGCCGGCTACCAGCTGGGCACGGTCCTGGTGGTCCGCAGCGTCCTGCGCGAGCGGGGCAACGACGCGTTCGCGGCCCTGTCGGTGGCGTTCCACGTGCTGCTGGTGGTGCTCGCGGCGCTGTTCCTGCCGGCCGCATACGCCGTGGTGGCTGCCGGCCTCGCCGTCCGGGCGGCTGCGCTGCCGCTGGCCCAGCGGCGCATGGCTGGCGGCGCCAGGCAGCTGCGACCGATCCATGTCGGGATCGTCGAGATCTTCGCGTCGCTCTCGGTGGTCGTTGTGAGCTTCGCTGCGCCGATCTGAGGCGTCCGGCCTCGCTTGCTGTCCGTTGGCGACGGGATCGTAGCCGAGCGGCGGCGCGACCACGCATCCGGGAGTGCCTCGCCGTCGGCAGACGGCACCTGCGGCGGCCGACCGTCACCGTGCGGGCGTCGGCTCGGCCGGGGGTGGCTCGGGGGTGGGCTCGGTCGGCGGCGGGACGGTGGTGGGCTCGGTCGAGGGCGGGTCGGTCGGGCCCTGGGACGGCTGGAGCGTGGGCCGGGGCGTGGGCTTGGGCGTCGGGCGCGGGGTGGCGACTGGCCGCGGGACCGTGATCTTCCGCGGATCCGGGGTTCCCGGAAGCAGGTCGGCGACGTCCTGGCGGATCCTGTTCACCCACGCCGCGGTCATCCAGGACGGGTAGGTCGGCGGGACGATGCGCATCTGCTTGACCTTGGCGTCGGCGGTCCTCCCGAACAGCTCGACGAGCGCTGGAAGGGCCTCGCGCGGCAGGTCCGTCCAGGCCGTGCTCTTGGCAGCGGCGAACAGCGCCGGCGCGTTGAGGATCGCGGCTGGCCCGAACTGCTTGCGCATGGCCAGCAACAGGATCTGCTGGCGCTCCATGCGGCCATAGTCGCTGTCCATGTGGCGGCTCCGGGCGTAGGCGAGCGCCTCACGACCATCGAAGTGCTGCTGGCCGGCCTTGATGCGCAGCTTGATCTTGCCGCGACCGGGGTCCGGATAGGTGTCGTCCACGACCGCCTCCGGGACATCGATATCCACGCCGCCCATCGCGTCCACCACCCGTACAACGCCCATCAGGTCCACGATCAGGACCGCATCGATGGGCCGCCCCGTGAGCGTGCTCACGACGGACCGCACGGCGCCGATGCCCTTGACCGCCCCCTTGCCCGGCCAGAGCCCGGGGTTGCGACCGGTGGCCTCCACGTACATCTCGTTGATCAGGCCGGGCTGGCATCCGCAGGCCGCGGCGTCGCGCGCCGGCCCGGGCGGGTACGGGGCGTTCTGGAGGTTCCGCGGCACGCCGATCATCGCGACCTTGCCCGTCTCGACGTCCACCTCCACCAGGAGCATGACGTCGGTCCTGCGGCTCCAGCGCCCTGACCCCGCGTCCGACCCGATCAGCAGCAGGTCGAACCGGCCGTCGTCGCCCCAGGGGGCCTCGGGATCGGCCCGCTCCCAGGGCACCGCGGCCCCGAACGCCGGGAGGGTCCCATTGCCGCCATCCGTGGGGTAGGGCGCGATGGTCGGCGTGGGCGACGACGTGGGCGCAAGGGAAGTCGATGGCGACGGTGTGGGCGACGGGCCGGGCGGCGACTCGGTCTCCTCCGGCGGCTCCGTGAACTCCGGGGCCGGCGTGTCGACCGCGGCGCTATCCGGACCCGCGGTGGGGTTCGCCCCGGCGAACGTCTCGTCCAGGAAGCTCTGCGCGGCGAGGATCGCATTGGCGGCCGCAAGGTGCGGGATGCCCACGAGCAGGATCAGGACCGCCGCCGAGCCCGCCGCCGCCGCCCGGCCCGGGTGTGTCCGCCCGACCGCTTCGACTGCGGCCGAGGTGCGCCACCCGGCCATGAGGAGGTTCGCGACGAACAGGAAGGTGAGCGCGCTGGGCACCACGAGCGCCGCGGCCACCCCGTACATGCCCTGGCCCGCCATCCAGGCAATCACGAACAGGGTCACCACGAGCGTGGGCACGAGGTAGAGCAGGGCGATCCGGCGCTTGCCGAGAGCGAGATGACCGAGTCCCGGGACCAGCGCGCTCAGCAGGGTGATAGCAACGGGCATGGCGCCTCGGGCTCCAGCGTCGTCACGGTGCTCGCCCACGGGGGCGAGGGAGGCGCCGCCCGGTGTCTCGTCCCCCACTGGTGCTGTCATTCCTCTCGCGCCGCCGTCCTGTCTGGGTGGCGATCGGGCGATCGTTGCATGGATCACGGCCGCCCGCTTCGAGCGGACCCTACAGCAGCGGCACGGGCTCCGGCTCGCCCGGCGCCGCACGCGCAACCAGCGCGCCCTGGAGCAGGAGCCCGGCGAGTACCAGCAGCATCCCGACGGCCGCCACGGGCGCGAGCGTCTCACCCAGGACCACGACCCCCAGGACGGTGGCCACGACGGGATCGGCCAGCATCAGCGTGGTCGCGGGACCGGCGGTCAGGCCGCGGATCCCGCGTGCGAGCAGCACGTTCGCGATCGCCATCGTGGCCACCCCGAGGTACAGCGCGAGCGCAAGGCCCGCGGGCTCGAGCAGCCAGCCCAGAGGCTGCGTCACCAGGATCGGCAGGAGCAGCAGGCCACCCAGCGCGAAGCTGCCCGCCGGGACCTCGAGCGCGCTGACGCCCCGGTCCAGCTGCAGCTTGGCCGCCACGTTGTACCCGGCGATGCACAGGCCCGCGCCCAGGGCCAGAAGGAGGCCGATGGCGCTGCCGCCCCCTGCCAGGTCGGGCGCGGACAGGAGCACGAGCCCGACAACACACACCATCGTGGCGACGAGCCAGCCACGGGTGGGGCGATGACCCAGCACCGCCCAGCCGACGACCCCGGCGAACAGCGGGCCGCTGCCCACGGCCACCAGCGTCCCGAGGGCCACGCCGGCCTCGCTGACGCCGGCGAAGAAGCAGAGCTGGTACGCGGACGCCGTGAGGGCGGTCACGAGCATCGCCGGCGTGCGCCACAACGCGACGAGACGTCGTGGCGACGCGCCCAACAGCGGCATGGCGGCCAGGAGCGCGAGCGCCCCGATCTCGATCCGCAGGATCCCGACGCCGATGGGGGTGGTTCCGTCCGGCCCAAGCGCCTGCGCGGTGCCGACGGTCCCGAACAGGACGCCGGCGGCCAGGACGAGCAGGGCGGGCAGTCTGGCGGACATGGACTGGAGGCTACCGGGACCTCACGCACGGCGTCGGTCCGGTGCGCGATCCCGCCGGGGCCGATCAGCCTGCGCGGATGGCCTCCAGGACGGGGGCGAACCTGGCCAGGGTCTCGGGCGTGAGCGCCGGAAGCCGGCTCGGGTCGTCCGGGGCCCCGACATAGAACGTCAGGTGGCGAAGTCCGGCGTCCGCGAAGCTCCGCACCGTAGCCGCCACCTCGGCAGGTGAGCCGGACAGGCAGCCGTCGCGTGCGAGCGCCGTGCCGGTCTCGTCGAGCACGAGCCGCGCCCAACCGGTCAGCTCCAGCGTCGCAGGATCGCGGCCCACGGCATCGCAGGCGCGTCGCCCAATGTCGACCACGCGCTCCATGTCGGCCGGCCCGCACAGCGGCAGGTTCACGTTGATGGCATCGCCGAAGGCCGCCGCCACGCGACTGGTGCGGTCACCCAGCCCGGCCACCCACACCGGCGGCCCGCCGCCCGGCGCGGTCGCGCCACCCGATCGCCCGCCCCGCGCGGGATGATCTGAGCGTCATCGGTCCGGAAGAACGCACCCTCGAAGGTCAGGGCAGGCTCGCGCAGCATGCGCACGACCACCTCGACCGCCTCGGCGTAGCGGGCGACGGGCCGCACGGCATCGAATCCGTACGCCCGCCAGCTCGTGTCGCGTTCCGGCACCCCGCTGCCCAGGCCGAGCACGAGGCGCCCACCGCTCACCTCGTCCAGGGTGGCGGCCATCTTGGCCAGCAGCGCCGGGTTGCGGAACCCCGTGCAGGCGACGTGCGGCCCGATGCCCACGGTGGTCGTCGCCTCGGCGAGCGCGGTGACGATCGTCCAGCACTCCCAGAACCCGATCCTCTCCCCGGACGCCAGGTCGCGCTGGAGGTGATCCGGGACCCAGAGAGTGTCCACGCCCATGGTCTCGGCCTCGCGGGCGAGCGAGCGCAACTCGGGCCAGGTCGCGTAGGTGCGGTCCGCGCGCGGCCAGGTCGGCAGGCTCAAGCCGATGGCGACGGGGGCGGTCAGGTCGGTCATGCCGCCCATGATGGAGCTGCGGGATGGCGCCTCAGCCGGTGGTGCGTCCCGCGTCGTCCACGCTCTCGAACGGCCAGGCGTCGGCCAGCCAGTCCAACACCGCGCCGGCGAGGACGGCATCGAGCCGGGCGTCGACCGCCCGGACCCACGAGCGGACGCGGGCATCGAAGCCGTCGGCCGGGTAGATGTAGACGCAGCCGATGACGGTCGGCGGGTCGTCTCCGTTGGGCTCGAGCACGGTGTAGGTGAACCCCGTGCGCTCCGCGAAGTCGGCGGCATGGCGGACGAGGTCGGCCAGGTTCTCCGCTGCCGTCATCGGGTGCGGCCAGCCCATCTCGGCGAAGCCTGGGTCGAGAGAATGTGGTCCACGCTCGAGGTCCAGGCCGCGTAGTCGGAGGCGTTGTGCTCCGGCCCGAGGGGCCTGAGCCTGAAGTCGGGGTGGTCAAGACCGGGCGGCGGCACGAAGCCGTCCGGGACGAAGGAGCGCGGCGCCGGGTGCGAGTCGCTCATAGGCCGGCAGCGTACTCGGCCGGCGACTCACCAGGGGGTCAATCCACGGAGGCTGGTGCAGGGGTCGACGCGAAATCCGTACGGATCGAGGCCGAGCTCCTCGTGCGGGTGGCCGGATCGACTCCGATACGAGTCACGACTTCCCCGCGTCAGGAAGGTGCGGCGAGATCCCTCCGCGGGAACCGCCACAGGCCGTACGCCGTCGCGACGACCGCGATCCCGGCGAGCACCGCGATGTCGGATGGGTTGCCGCGCCCCGCGAGCACGTCCAGCGGCGACAGGTAGTGGAAGGGCGAGAGCGGCTGGAGGAAGGCCGCGTCGGGCCAGAGCGTGCCGAGGATCTCCAGCACGTAGCCCAGGAGCAGCACCGCGATGCCGATGCCCACCGGCGCGGCAAGCCGGTCGAACGAGGCCGATGCGGCGAGCGAGATGGCCCCGAGCGCCGCCAGCAGCGCCACCGTGTTGAGGACCAGGAATGCCAGCGCGCCCGCGTCGAGCTCGTCCACCACCCCGTATGCCGCCGCACCGGCAACGGTTCCCGCGAGCGCCGCGAGGGTGGTGAGGACGGCGATGAGCACCAGCGTCAGCAGATGGGTCGCGAACAGGGCACGTCGCGACAGCGGGCGGGACAGGAGCACCTCCAGCGTCCCGCGCTGGCGCTCGCCCGCGATCGCCATGGCGCCCAGGCCCACGGGGAACAGCACGAACATCCCGATGCCGATGGGATGGACCCAGCCGAGCGCCACGGCGCCGGCGAGGCTGAAGGGGTCGGCGCCCATCAGGCGCAGGAAGGCGTCCGGGATGATCCCTGTGTCGAGGAGCACGGCAAACTCACGCCCGAAGGTCGCGTAGATCACGGGCATCAGGAACGCCCAGATCGCAAGCGCCAGGCACACCAGGGCCACGCGCGATCGTTGCGCGCGCCAGGTGCGGCGCAGGAGCGGGAGGCTGAACGGGCCGGTCATCGGGCGCCCGGGGTCCCGATCCCGCCGGCTGCCCCGCCGGCCGCCACGTCGCCCATCCCTTCGGCGGCCTCTTCGGCGGCTTCGGCGGCCTCCTCGCCCGCGTACAGCTCCAGGAATGCATCCTCCAGCCGGGTGGGTTCGATGACCAGGTCCGTCACCGCGGAACCGCGGATCGCCTCGAGGAACGCTCGCGGATCACCGGCCAGCGCGCAGGACAGGACACCATCCCCAACTGCCAGCTCGCTCACGCCGTCCAGCCGTCCGAGGTCCGGTGCAGGTCCCTCGAAGCGCAGCTCAACGCGGCGACGGCGTTGCGCCCTGAGCTCCGCGACGTCCTCCGTGAGCACGAGGCGGCCGGCGCGCACGATGGCGACCCGGTCGCAGACCCGCTCCACCTCCGATAGCACATGCGACGAGAAGAAGACCGTGCGCCCGGCCGCGCGAACCTCCTCGAGCACCTCGTAGAAGGCGCGCTGCATGAGCGGGTCGAGGCCCTCGGACGGCTCGTCGAGGATCGCGACCTCCGGGTCGTGCTGGAGGGCCTGGACGATGCCCACCTTCTGGCGCATGCCCCGGGAGTAGTCGCGAATCGGACGGCGGAGGACGCGGTCGGTGAGCTCCAGGCGTTCGCAGATGGCGGCCCGGCGGACCGGCGATCGCCCCGAGAGGGCGGCCAGGTCGTCCAGGTACCGCTCGCCGGTGAGGCCGTCGTCGAGCGCGATGCCGCCCGGGAGGTAGCCCGTCCGGGCCCGGATCGCGACGGAGTCGC
This sequence comes from uncultured Chloroflexia bacterium, assembly GCA_963754485.1. Lineage (GTDB taxonomy): Bacteria > Chloroflexota > Limnocylindria > Limnocylindrales > CSP1-4 > CAIXZV01. Next base: position 74,105 of record CAVWFY010000011.1, read on the forward strand.
GGACGATGTCGAGCCCCAGCACGCTGGCCCGCCCGGCCGTGGGGTGGAGGTAGCCCAGGAGCAGGCGGATCAGCGTGGACTTGCCGGCGCCGTTCGGGCCGAGGAAGCCGAAGATCTCGCCCGGTACGACCTCGAGGCTCACGTCCTCGAGAGCGTGCACCCGCCCGTAGTGCTTGGTCAGGCCATCGACCGTGATCGCGCTCATCGCCCGCAAGGCTACTCCCGTGGCCGCGTGGCGACTCCGGGGGTCTGAGGTGGGACGTGATCCGGTAGATTCGGAACGTGCTGTATCGCGCCGATCCCTGGCTCCACGTCATCGCCGGCTGCATGTCGTCGGGCAAGACCGACGAGCTGCTGCGCCTCCTCCGCCGCGCCGAGATCGCGAAGCGGCGGATCCTGTTGCTCCGCCCCGACGTGGACGACCGGACGCCCGGCGATTACGCGGAGAGCCGGAGCCATGCGCGCTTCCCGTCCGTGCTGGTGCCCAAGGGCGAGCCGGTCGCGATCCTGTCGCTGGCGCGCGAGCGGGACGTGGACCTCGTGGGCATCGAGGAGGCCCAGTTCTTCGACGCCAGCCTGTCCGGCGTCGCGGACACGCTCCGCCAGAGCGGACGCCACGTCATCGCAAGCGGCCTCAACACGGACTTTGCGGGACGCCCGTTCGGGGCGATGCCCATGCTTCTGGCGATGGCCGACCAGATCACCATGCTCACGGCGATCTGCGTGGTGTGCGGCGAGACGGCAACGCGCACCCAGCGCCTGGTTGGGGGTCGTCCGGCCGCGATCGACGACCCGCTGATCGTCATCGGCGGGTTCGATGGGCGGGCGGTGGAGACGTACGAGGCGCGCTGCCTCCGGCACCACGAGGTCGCTCCCGCAGGCGCTGCCCGCGGCGTCGTCGCCGACGAGGGGTAGCGGCCCAACCTGTCCACAGGTTGTCCACGCGAGCGCGGGAAACGTGGACAACGTTGCCGCAGGGCAACCGGATCTCGTGGACAACTCCCTTGGCACCCCTGGGTCCGGGCCGATATGGTTCGTCTTGCCCGAAGGGGCCGGTGGCACCGACGCCGGACTGGTCAGTGATGATCGGACCGGGTCCCCGGACCGCCGCAGCGGAGGCCGCAAGGTCGACGAGGCGGAGGTGACCGGAGCCGCTGCGGCAGGGCCGAGCTTGCTTGGCAATGTCGCGGGCGTGGAGGTGCGGTACGGTTCCTTCGGGCGCTTCTGTGTGCGCCGCATCTGCTCCGGATCGCCCATGCCCAAGCTGTCCGCCGGCCTCCTCCTCTACCGTCGCTGGGGCGACGACATCCAGGTCCTCGTCGCCCACCCAGGTGGCCCGATCTGGTCGCGCCGCGACGCGGGCGCCTGGTCGCTGCCCAAGGGCGCAGCCAACGAGCGGGAGGATCTCCTCGATGCCGCGCGACGCGAGTTCGAGGAGGAGACCGGCTACCGCCCGCCGGATACCAGCCCGATCGATCTCGGCGAGGTCCGCATGCGCTCGGGCAAGGTGGTTCACGCCTGGGCCGTCGAAGGCGACCTGGATCCGGCACGGATCAGGAGCATGACGGTGGAGGTCGAGTGGCCCCCCAAGTCCGGCCGCCGGATCACCGTCCCGGAGATCGACCGCGTCCTGTGGGCGGACCCCGCCGAGGCCCGCCGCCGCCTCAACCCCGCGCAGTCGGCGTTTGTCGACCGGCTGTTGCAGGCGCTCGCCCGGGCGTAGGGTCGCGGGTCGGCGTCGCCGCGGCGCGGGGCGTCGCAGCCGCTCCCGCACCCCGGGTTCTGGCACGATCGGGCGTTCCGCCGCACACTCTCGGGCGATGAGCGACGACCCGGGCAGCAACGGCTACCCCGCAGGCAACGGCTACCCCGCAGGCACGCCCCGGCGACGGGCACGCCGCGGCATTGGTGTCGCTGCCACCATGGGGCTGGTCCTGTTCGCCGCGCTGGCCGCCCTGGGGGCAACGGGCGCGGCCTTCGCGATCACCACGTACACGGGGCTGGTCCAGGACCTGCCGGAGCCGTCGCTCCTCGAGCGCATCGAGCTGCCGGAACAGTCGACCGTCTACGACCGGACGAAGACCGTCGAGCTTGCCCGTTTCGGGGAGTTCAACCGTGAGGTCGTGACCTTCGACCAGGTCCCGCCCGTCCTCGTGGATGCCACCACCGCGGTCGAGGACCGGTCATTCTGGGAGAACTCGGGCTTCGACCCGGTCGGGATCATGTCGGCCGGCTTCGATGCGGTCCGCGGCCGCACCCGCGGCGCATCCACCATCACCCAGCAGCTCGTCCGCCAGCGACTGCTCAACGAGGAGGGAACCGCCGAGACCCAGGTCACGGCCAGCCGGAAGCTCAAGGAGATCATCCAGTCGATCCGCGTCACCCAGTCCTTCCCCGGCGAGGAGGGCAAGCAGCGGATCATGGCGGCCTACCTCAACCAGAACTACTACGGCAACGAGTCGTACGGCGTGGCGGCCGCCGCGAAGGGCTACTTCGGCGTCGAGCTGGCGGACCTGACGCTCGCCCAATCGGCGATCCTGGCCGCGCTCCTCCAGGCACCGGGCCGCGACGACCTGGTCCAGAACGCGGTCGTGGAGTGCGTCGATCCTGCCGCCGACGAGGAGACCTGCGAGGAAACACAGCTCGTCGTCCCCGTGGACACGAGGATCGTCCAGCGCCGCAACTTCATCCTCGACCAGATGGCGGCAGGCGAGACGCCACTGACCGGCGATGCCCTCAGCACGGAGGACTTCGCGGCCGCCAAGGCCGAGAAGGTGGTCCTGGCCGCCCAGCGCTCGACCGAGTGGAAGCAGCCCCAGTTCGTCCGCCAGGTGCGGCGCGAGCTCGTGGAGCGGCTGTGCGGCGAGGATGCCGAGACGTGCCCCGTCCTCGAGCGCGGCGGCCTCGAGATCGTCTCGACCATCGATCTCGAGCTCCAGGTGATGGCCGAGAGATGGGTCGCGGCCGCCGTGATCGTCCCCCAGGCCAAGTCGCCGAAGGCGGCCGCCAAGGCGCTGGGACTTCCGTACGAGCCGTGGATGGCAAACCTGCGAGACAAGAAGCTGCGCAACGGCGCGCTGATCGCAATGGACTACGTGACGGGCGAGATCGTCGCCTACCAGGGTTCCGCGAACCCGACGGCGTCGAAGGGGAGCAAGCGCTTCCAGCCTCGCTTCGACGTCCTCGCGGACGGCTGGCGCCAGCCGGGATCTGCGTTCAAGCCCGTGGTCTACACGACCGGCATCGACGCGCGCCAGCTCACCGCCGCCACCATGTTCATGGACGTCGTCACGGACTTCGGCGGCGGCTACACCCCGACCGACGCCGACAACCTCGAGCGCGGGCCGGTCCGCGTTCGCAACGCCCTCCAGTTCTCGCTCAACATCCCGGCGGTCAAGGCGCTGGCCGTCATCGGCAACGACCCCGTCCAGGCGAAGGCGGAGGCTATGGGCGTGACCTTCCGCAACGGCGAGGTGAATGCCGGGCTCGCGTTCGCGCTGGGCGTGGAGGAGGTGCACGTGAAGGACCTCGTCCGCGCCTACGGCACGCTCGCGAACGGCGGCAGGCTCGTCTACCAGACGACGATCGTCACGGTCACCGACGGCGCCGGCATCGAGCTGATCGGCTCGGCCACGACGCCCAAGCCCGAGCAGGTCGTGGACACCGGGGCCGCCGGGATCATGACCGACATCCTCGCCGGCAACACCGACCCCAAGGTGAACCCGTTCTGGGGCAAGTTCAAGATCACCGAGGGGAAACGTCGGCGACCCGCGACGCTCAAGACCGGCACCAACAACGACGCCCGTGACCTCAATGCGTACGGCTACATCGGCGCCCCGAGCACCAAGGAGCGGGCGAACGGCGAGTACGCCCTTGCGGTCGCCGCCTGGAACGGCAACTCGGACAACACGATGGTCTCGACGGCAAGGGATCCGCTGTTCTCGATCGACGTGACGGCCCACGTCTGGCAGGGCTTCCTCCAGGAGGCGACCGAGGGCTGGTCGATCAACGCCTTCCGCACGCCGGACACGCTTGCCGAGGCGGCGGTGGACCCGTGGACGGGCCTCGCAGCCGCGGGCGGCAAGAAGGTCACCGAGCTGTTCCTCGACGGCACGACACCGCAGCAGAACGTCCCGGCAGACCAGCGCTGCGGCGAGGCCGTGCTGTCCAGCGCGGGCTTCGAGGACGAGCACGAATCGTGGATGGCGGCCAACCAGGGCTGGATGGCCCGGGCGGAGCGAGGTGCGGGGGTGCGCGGCGGACCCGAGAACACGCGCACGGCCTACTTCTACAATCCGGCCTTCAACCCCTATGGCCGGTCGTGGGGCCCGCTCATGGGCCAGGGCGCAGGGTGCGCCTCGCCGTCGCCGAGCGTGTCGATCGACCCGTGCGCGTCGCCCGATCCGTTCGCATCCGTGGACCCGTTTGCGTCACTGGACCCGCTCGCCTCGCCGGTGATCTGTCCGTCGCCATCGCCGTCGTCCTCCGCCGAGCCGTCGGTGGAGCCATCGGTGGAACCGTCGGTGGAGCCGACGCCGACGCTCGTGCCCACGCTGGAGCCAACGCCTGTGCCCACGCTGGAGCCGACGCCCGTGCCCACGCCGGAGCCGACGCAAGTGCCGCCGCCTGAGCCGACCGCCGCCCCAAGCTGACGCAGGGCCGCCGATGCCGGCCGCGGGTCCGCTGGGCGAGGGGGCAGATTCCAGGGTTGCGCACTATCCCGGGCCGAACTCCAGGCGGAGGGCCGGGATGATCTCGAGGGCGATGCGCCGCAGCCGCGCCTCCGGCACGCCCTTCGGCACGACCGAGATATCCGTGAACCCGAGGTCCAGGTGATGACGCGCGAAGGCCTCGAAGGCGGCCTCGCTGGCCACCGCGTCCGGCGTCCCCCACACGGAGCGGCGGATCGTCGCGGGGTCACGCCCGGCGGCGGCGCAGGCGGCATCGAGCATCGCGATCCGCTCCCCGACCGACGTCGTGATGCCATCGGTCGCCGATCCGGGCAACTCCGGGAACGTGTCCCACTGGTCGGCGAACCGCGCAGCGAGGCGGATCATCCGCGGCCGATGGGCGGCGATCAGCAGCGGGATCCTCGGCCGCTGGACGGGGCGCGGCTCGAACACGGCATCGTCGAGGTGGTAGTAGCGGCCCGCGAAGGTGACCCGGGGCTCCTCTTGGAGGCGCACGACGATCTCGACGGCCTCCTCGAGCCGGTCCACCCGTTCCACCGGCATCGGCAGGTCGAAGCCGTACCGGCGATGCTCGTCCGCGTGCCAGCCCGTGCCGACCCCGAGGATGAGCCGCCCGCCGCTCACGTGGTCAACCGTGACGGCCTCCTTGGCGAGGAGCGCCGGGTTGCGGAAGGTGTTGGACGACACCAGCACGCCGAGGCGGATCCTGGTCGTCGAGGCGGCGAGCGCCGCGAGCAGTGTCCATGCCTCGAGGCACGGCAGCTCGGGCGGGCCGTCGGTGTCGAGAAGATGGTCCACGAGCCAGGCGTGGTCGAAGCCGAGCTCGTCCGCCATGACGAACTCGTCGCGCACCTGCGGCCAGGGCTTGCTCGCCTGGCTCATGAACAGTCCGAAGCGAGGCTCGAGCGTCACGGGGCACCTCGGATGGGCGCGTCGAGCGGATCCCGACGCCGTCCCGATGGTAGCCGCCCCTGCGCGCCACCGGTGCCCAGCGCCGGGCCGCGTTGCCGGGCCGCGTCACGGAACCGTCACTCGCGACAGGCATCGTCCGGGTGCCCGATCATCCGATCATGCCCCACCAGCGAACGTAGAGAGCAATGACCGACGCCACCCCGTCCGCCCAACCGACCGCACTCGCCGATCGCGCGCTCCCCTCCCGGGGCGCCGCGGCCCTCTCCGGCGTGATCGCGGCGGGGGCCGCCCTCGCGACGGGCGAACTGGTCGCGGCGCTGACGGCGGGAACCCCATCGCCGCTGATCGCTGTCGGCACCGCCGTCATCGACCTCGCGCCACCCGGGTCCAAGGAGGTGATCGTCGCCCTCTTCGGCACGAACAACAAGGTCGCGCTCAACCTGCTGGTCGCGGCGACGGTGCTGGGCGCCGGGGCCGTGATCGGGCTCCTGGCCCGACGGAGCACTCTCCTCGCTTCGCTGCTGATCGTGGGGCTGGTGGGAGTGGGCACAGCCGCGTCCCTGAGCGACCCGACGGCCACGCAGACATTCGTCCTGCTGTCGGCCGCGCTCCAGGTCGCGGCGGGGCTCCTCGTGCTGGAGTTCCTGCTGGATGCCGCGCGGCCCCGCATCTCGGCTGATGGGTCGCCCATCGCGCCCGACGCGGTCCGTCGCGGGTTCCTGGTCAGGGCCGGCGTGCTGGGCGCCCTCGCACTCGTCGGCCAGGGCATCGGCCGGGCCATGCTGGACGCCCGGGCCGCGTCGGCCGCGAGCGCCGTGGTCACCGTCCCTGAGACCGTCGACCCCGCCCCGTCGATTGCTCCGGAGAACGCCTTCGACATCGAGGGCATCACGCCGCTGGTCATCCCCAACGAGGACTTCTACCGCATCGACACCGCCCTCGTCGTGCCGACGGTGGACGTGGACGCCTGGACGCTTCGGGTGCACGGCATGGTGGACCGCGAGGTGACGCTGAGCTTCCCGCAGCTCGTGGAGCTGCCGCTGATCGAGCGCTACGTGACGATCGCCTGCGTCAGCAACGAGGTCGGGGGCGACCTCATCGGCAACGCCAAGTGGACCGGCGTGCGCCTCACCGACGTCCTCGACATGGCCGGCGTGCAGACGGGCGCGACCCAGATCGTCCCCCGCTCCGTGGATGGCTGGGAGGCCGGCTTCCCGACCGAGTGGGTCACGGCTCCCGAGCTGCCCCGCGACGCCCTGATCGCGGTGAAGATGAACGACGAACCCCTGCCCGCCGCCCACGGGTTCCCGGCGCGGCTCATCGTCCCGGGCCTCTACGGCTACGTGTCGGCCACCAAGTGGCTCAAGGAGATCGAGCTCACCACCTGGGAGGCGTTCGACTCCTACTGGGTGCCCCGCGGCTGGGCCAAGGAGGCCCCGATCCTCACCCAGTCCCGCATCGACCTCCCGAGGCCGAACGCGCAGCACCGGCAGGGCGACACCGTCCAGGTCGCGGGCGTGGCGTGGGCCATGGACCGCGCAATCTCGAAGGTGGAGGTCCGCGTGGACGACGGCGAATGGCAGCCGGCCACGCTCGCGGCGCCGCTCGGGCCGCAGACGTGGCTCCAGTGGCGGTTCGCCTGGCCCGCCGTCGCGGGACGCCACACCCTCTGGGTCCGGGCCACGGACGGCGACGGCGTGGTCCAGGAGGAGCGGGTCACCCGGCCGGACCCGGACGGGGCTCGCGGGTACCACTCGGTGTCCGTGCAGGTCGACTGAGCGTGCTTCCGGTACCCTTCGCCGTCTGATGCCTCGACGCCGCTACCTCTTCGACACCCCCGACCGCTTCGTCGCGGGCACGGTCGGCGCGCCCGGCAACCGGACGTTCTTCCTCCAGGCCCGCGACGGCACCCGGATCGTGTCCGTGGCCCTCGAGAAGGTCCAGGTCGCGGTGCTCGCGCAGCGCCTGGGTGACCTGCTCGAAGAGCTCGAACGGCGCGGGATCGAGGGCACCGCGGAACGTCAGGGTCTCGTCGGCGACACCGCCGCGATGGACGAGCCCATCAACGAGGCGTTCCGGGTCGGGACGCTGTCGCTGGGCTGGGACGCGACCGACGACATGATCGTGCTCGAGGCCCGTGAGCTCGTCGAGGTCGACGAGGAGGACGCCGAGGCCGAGGAGGACGAGGCCTTCGTGGACGACGAGGACGAGGACGGGCCGGACCTCCTTCGCATCCGGATCACCCCGGCCTACGCGCAGGAGTTCATCGCCCGGGCCATGCGCCTGGTCGCCGCGGGACGGCCGCCGTGCCCCCTGTGCGGCCAGCCCCTGGACCCGCAGGGACACCTCTGCCCGCGCCGGAACGGTCACCGGCTGAACTGACGGCGGCGCTTCGTCTCGTGCCCGATCGATCCACGTCCGACGGCCCCACCCCCGACCTCCCCGCGTCCCTGGAAGACGAGGTCCGCGCCGAGATGGCCGCCGAGATCGACGAGGGCGAGGAGGTCCTGCCGGCGGACGCCGAGGGCGACGACGACGGCGAGGAGGAGGCCGCATCCGTCGACGAGCTGGGCCTGCCGATGCCGGTGTTGTCGGTGGATGACGCCCTGTCGCTCCTGCTCGAGGGCGAGCTGGAGCTCGTGGGCAGGCTCTGGGCGTCGACCAACAACGCGATGCTGTGCGTGGCGCGGCGCGGGGAACTTGAGGCTGCCTGCATCTACAAGCCCGTGATGGGCGAGCGGCCGCTGGCCGACTTTCCGGACTACACCCTGGCGCGACGCGAGGTGGCGGCCTTCACGGTCTCCCGCGCGACGGGCTGGGAGCTGGTGCCGCCGACCGTGCTGCGCGACGGGCCGTTCGGCGAGGGCATGGTCCAGCTGTGGATCCATGCCGATGACACGGTGGACCCGGTGGCGCTGGTCGTGAACGAGGATCCGCGCCTGCGGCGGATGGCCGCATTCGACGCCGCGGTCAACAACACCGACCGCAAGGCCGGGCACCTGGTCCCCGTGCCGGGCGGGCACGTGTACGGCGTGGACCACGGGGTCACGTTCTCGCCCGTGCCCAAGCTGCGGACCGTGCTCTGGACCTGGCGAGGCCAGCCGTTCAACGACGACGAGCTGGCCGTGCTCCTGGAGCTGCGTCGCGGGCTGGACGGCTCCCTCGGCGCCGAGCTGCGCGAGCTCCTCGATCCGATCGAGGTGGCCGCCACGACCCGGCGCATCGACCGGCTGCTCGAGGCGGGCGCGTTCCCGCAGCCCGATCCACGCTGGCCCGCGCTCCCCTGGCCGCCAGTCTGAGACGCGGCACCGCGACCCGTGGCCTCGGCGACTCATGTCGGGGTCGGAACAGGGCCGTGACGCGCCCCGGAGTCGATCCCGCCACCTGCACGAGGAGCTCGGCCTCGATCCGCGCGGAATCGGCGGTCAGCTCCACGGCAGGTACGCGGATGTGACTCCTGGCTGCGTCGTCACCGCAGCACAGCGAGCATGGCGCCGCCCGACGCGCCGGACAGCCCAAGCACGCGCCACGGCGCGAGGTATCCACCGGCCCGCCGGCGGTGGAAGGCCAGATACGGTCCGCTCCACGGACATCCGGCAGGAACAGGAGGCCGGCGAGACCAGCGACCGGCGCGGGATCGCGACCCGCGGCTCAACCCGTTGGGGCAGGATGCACACATGAGACGCTGGAACGGCTGGGGCGACGAGGCGGACGACACGCACCTCGGCACCTCGCCGCGGCGCTTCCTCGAGCAGACCCTGGGCCCCGCGACCGGCACCCGGGACGCGACGCTGGCCGAGGTGGTGGCGGGGGTCTCCGCGGCGCGCCTGGATCCCGTCGACGGCCTCCTCGACACCGATCCCGAGCTCCGCGTCCGCCGTGCCCGCGGCCAGTCCTTCCCGGACCTGGTCGCGCTCCGCTCGGGTCGGCTCGGCGCCGTCCCGGACGCGGTTGCCCGCCCGGCCGAGAACGATGACGTGCGGCGCCTGATCGACCACGCGAAGTCGGCTGGCGCCCGCCTGATCCCCTATGGCGGGGGCACCAGCGTCGGCATCCTGACCGACGTGATCCTGCGCACGAGCCCGCTGCCCGACGTGGACCGCCTGCCGTGGCAGCGATGACGCGGGTGGTCGAGACGAGAGATCCAGACCCCGTAAACGACGCGCTCTACGAGGACCTGTACCGCAGTGTGTACCTGCCGCTGTACGCACGGCTGCAGCCGCTGTACGAGGAGATCCGACGGATCACGGGGTATCCGCTGGAGGTCTGAGGGCCCGCGGCGACGCCCAGACTCAATCGACAACTCCCCGCACGAGGCACCTTGATGCTTGCCAGGATCCATGAGCTCTCAGCGGGCCGCTCCAGCGTCCCCCAGATGGTCCTCCGCGTGCTGCTGGGCGTCCTGCTTGTCTTCGCGGGGATCGCCCACGTCACCGTCGCGCGCGTCGAGTTCCTCGCCCAGGTACCGCCGTGGGTGCCCCTGGACCCCGACCTCGTCGTTGTCCTGTCGGGGGTCGCCGAGATCACGCTTGGCCTGGCGTTGATCCTGCTGCCCCGGCAGCGGGTCCTGACCGGCCTTGCGACGGCTGCCTTCTTCGTCCTCATCTTCCCGGGCAACATCTCGCAGTACGTCAACCAGGTCGATGGGTTCGGACTGACCTCGGACGATGCGCGCCTGGTCAGGCTCTTCTTCCAGCCCATCCTGGTGGCCTGGGCGCTGTGGTCGACTGGCGCCTGGCGGGTGTTCCTCCGCAGCGGCCGCGCCCGCGCGGCTCCGAAGGGAGACGCGCCGGACGCCTGATGTCGCCTCGGGTGAAGGATCAGGGCGTGGCGCGCAGGTCCAGGCCGCCGCCGGCGCCGCGCAGCTGGAGCGCATCGGCGTCGACGGTGTAGGTGACCTCGCCCGCGAGAACGCCGAGGACCTGCTGCTCGACCTCGCCGGCGGCGCCCTCGCAGAACATCTTCGTCGTCGCAATGGGGCCGAACGTGATGGTGCTGTCACCGACCTGGGCGGCGCCGCTGCCCTTGTTGCAGCCGGCGTCGACCGCGACCTTGCCGTCCGCGAAGACGAGCGAGGCCTCGACACCGGCCGGCATCGAGGAGATGGCCTGGTTGCTCACGAGGCCCTCGACCATCCAGACGGTGCCCTCGACCGGGAGGTCCGGCATCGCGACCTCCTTGTCGGTGGCCGTGACGGTGACCCCGTCCTTGACCAGGGCCAGGGTGTCGCTCTCGAGCGTGATGGCGGCGCCGTTGACGAAGGCGGAGATCCACTGGTCCTGGGCCATCAGGGGCTCCTCGCAGGCCATCTCGGTCGTCATCATTGCGCCGACCGTGAGCTTGCCGTCCGTGATGGCGTATGACCCGCTCATCTGGTTGCAGCCGGCGCTGATGCCAAGGCGGCCGTCTTCGAAGCGGAGGGCGATCTCGGAACCCTTGACCAGGTCGTGGCCCTGGACTCCGGTGACGATGTAGGTGTTGCTGTCCAGGTCGGCGGCGGTGGGCGCGGAATGGGCCGGCGAGGCGGAGGAAGTGGGCGCCGGCGAGGCCGACGGAACGGGACTCGTGGCGGAGCCGGAGCTGCAGGCCGCGACAACCGCGACGACGGCCAGCGACAGTGCCATGACAGGGAGGGATCGCATGTGGTTCACCTTGGTACCTGGCGGGAGGGACGAGGCGGACCCCGACCGCCGTTCCCATGACGCCGAGGCATCGGGACCAGTTCCCGATGCGTCCCAGCCCAGACCCAGTCCGGGCAGCGCGGCGTGGCGCCGTACGCCACGTATCCCGGGATCTGCCGTCCGAACGTCCCTCAGCCCGCGGCGCCGTGGCGCTGAGAGCCGCGTTTCCCGGGGTCTGCAGGCCCGTATCGTCTGGACTGGCGCCCGACGGAGTCTCGTACGCCACGATCCCGGGCAGGGCCTATGGTCGCGGCGTCCGCGTGCCGGGGAACGTGGCGCTGGACGCCACGCGAGAGCCGGCGAACCCTGTGGCGGAGTCCGCGTGGCCGGGGTGCGCCCGGGGCGTTGTCGGAAGGGCCGTTTGACAGGAACACCCGTTCACCCCATGCTTCCCCTATCGCCCGAAGCACGCGGCCGCGAGGCCGGCGCCCAACACGCGCTACCCGCCGCCGCGAAGGGCTCAACCGATACGCAGCTCCGGCCACCGAATGTCACGGCCGTTGGAGCGGCAGCAGGCCCGTCTCAACACGACGGAGCCCGAAAGGAACCATCGTCACCATGCTCTCACGCGCCACCACGAATGCCGTGGCGCATCGCGCCAGCTCGATGCGCCGGATGCGCCGCAGGGTGGTCAACGCGACCCGCCCCTATTGCGCTACCAACGGCTGCACCTCCTTCCTCGTCATCGACGAGCTCGGCGGAGTCGCCCACTGCGAGATCTGCGGCTACAGCCGCAGGCTCAACTAGGAGCGCCCGCCCACCACACCAGGCTCCGCGGCCGGAGCAATCCGCCTCTCGCCCGAGCCATTTCGGCCGGCCCCACGGGCCGGCCGTTCAATTCCGGCACCAATCCGCCGGCGAGGGAACCGCGAAGAAGGGTCAGGACACCAACGTCCAAGCGGCTACCGAAGCGGCCGACCAGCCCACCAGACCCTGGAGACTGACCCGTGCGCCTCACCCGTCTTGCCGGCCTCGTTGCCGCCGGCGCCCTCGCCCTCACCGCCGCTCTGCCGGTTGCCGCAGCCGATGACGCGATGGTCCGCGTCCTGCATGGCTCGCCCGATGCCCCCTCGGTCGACGTCTTCGTCAACGACGGCAAGGTCGACGCCCTCTCCGGCGTCGAGTTCGGCAACATCACCGACTATGTGAAGGTCCCCGCCGGCACCTACGCGATCAAGGTCTGCGCCACCGCCGACAACACCGTCTGCCCGATCGGCCCGGTTGACCTCACCTTCGAGGCCGGCAAGCAGTACACCGTTGCCGCCTCGGACCTCCTCGCCCAGATCAAGGCCAACGTATTCACGGACGGCGGCGCCAAGAACGGCGTGGCCAAGGCCCGCGTCGTCCACCTGTCGGCCGACACCCCCGCGGTCGACGTCCTCACCCAGGACAAGTCCGCCAAGGTCGTCGAGAACCTGGCCTACCCGGACGCAACCGGCTACCTCGAGCTCGCCGCCGGCAGCTACGACCTGATCGTCTGCGCCAACGCCGACAACAGCGTGTGCCCGCTCGATCCCGGGGCACTGGACCTCAAGAGCGGCGTGGCCTACAGCGTCTTCGCGGTCGGCTCCCTTGCCCAGCCTGCGGGTGCCGCTGCCCTGACCGCGGTCGTCGCAGTCGACGGCACGGCCACGGAGGCTCCCGCCACCGACACCGCGCCCACTTCCTCCAACGCCTGGATCCTGCTTCTCGCGGGCGCCGGCCTCCTGGGCCTCGTGGCCTCCCGCCGCTTCGCGACGGCTCGCGCCGCCAAGTAACCAATCCTCGTTCCTCTCCTCGCGCCCCGGGCCGGTCCCCCCACCGCCCGGGGCGCTTCCATGTCCGTCGTGCGGGATGCCGCCCCGACCGGCAGCGCGACCCGCCATCATCTGCCGCAACAGCGTGCAGCCGGCCTGGCAGGACCGGAGAGGAGACCCGACGAGATGACCAGCGGCAGGACCCTGGACCGCTCCCGGCTCGAGCGGCTGATGGCGGACGAGATGGCGGCGTTCGAGCAGGCGAACCCGCGCTCGCGAGAGCTCTTCGAACGGGCGAAGGGCTCCCTCCTCGACGGCGTTCCCATGAACTGGATGATCAAGTGGGCGGGTCCCTACCCGCTGTTCGTGGACGAGGCGTCCGGCGCACACTTCACCGACGTGGACGGCCACAAGTACGTGGACTTCTGCTTGGGCGACACCGGGGCGATGGCCGGCCACGGCCCGGAGGCCACGATCCGTGCCGTCGAGCGCCAGCTCCGCCGCGGCATCACGCACATGCTGCCCACCGAGGACGCGATCATCGCCGGCGACGAGCTCCGCCGCCGGTTCGGCCTCCGGTACTGGCAGTTCACCCTCACCGCCACGGACGCGAACCGGTTCGTCATCCGGCTGGCGCGCCACATCACCGGCAGGTCGAAGATCCTCGTCCACAACCACTGTTACCACGGGTCCGTGGATGAGACGTTCGCGGTCATCGGGCCGGACGGGGGGGCGGTGGCGCGGCACGGGAGCATCGGGGAGCCGGTCGCGCTCGCGGAGACCACCCGGGTCGTGGAGATCAATGACCTCGACGGCCTGGAGCGGGAGCTGGCCAGGGGCGATGTCGCGGCCTGCCTGTTCGAGCCGGCGTTGACCAACGTCGGCATCGTCCTGCCCGAGCCCGGCTACCACGAGGCGGTCCGGGATCTCACGCGGCGCCACGGCACCCTGCTGATCAACGACGAGACCCACACGATCTGCGCCGGCCCCGGCGGCTACACGGGGCTTCACCGGCTGGAGCCGGACTTCCTCACGATCGGCAAGACGATCGGTGGCGGGATCCCGGCTGCGGCTTACGGGTTCACGGAGGCGGTCGCCGAGCGGGTGAGCGCGTCGATCGAGCGCGAGGACTGCGACGTAGGCGGCATCGGTGGCACCCTCGCCGGGAGCGCCCTCTCGCTGGCGGCCATCCGGGCGACATTGACCGAGGTCCTCACCGACGAGGCCTTCGGGCGCATGATCCCGCTGGGCGAGCGGTTCGAGGCTGGGGTGAACGGCGTGCTCCGCAGGTACGACGTCCCGTGGCACGTGACCCGCCTTGGGGCACGGGCGGAGTACCACTTCCTGCCCGAGCCGCCGCGCACCGGCACCGCGCTCCACGACGCGATGGACCCCGAGCTGGAGCGGTTCCTCCACCTCTGGGCGATGAACCGGGGCGTGCTGATGACGCCGTTCCACAACATGGCGCTGATGTCGCCAGCTACGACCGAGGCGGACGTGGACCGCCACACCGAGGTCTTCGGCGAGGCGATTGAGGCGCTCTTCGGGGCCCAAGCCGGTCCATCACCAAGCCTGTGACTCGCCCGGCAGTCATCCGACCTGACAAGCCGGACGGCGGACAGCTGCCGCCTGTCGCAGCAGTCGAGCAGACACCCGAAGAGACGTTCGAGTCGAGCTACCAGAGCATCCGGGCGTCGGTCGAGCAAGATCTGCTGACGAAGGTGAAGGCCGCCAGCCCGGCGTTCTTCGAGCAGCTCGTGGTCGACCTGCTAGTGGCGATGGGCTACGGCGGGTCCTCGGCCGACGCTGGCAAGGCGATCGGCCAGTCGGGAGACGGCGGGATCGACGGCGTTATCAAGGAGGACCGGCTCGGGCTCGACAGCATCTACCTCCAGGCCAAGAGGTGGGAGGGGAACGTCGGCCGGCCGGTCGTCCAAGCATTCGTCGGCAGCCTCGCCGGCCAGCACTCCCGGCGCGGGGTCCTGATCACGACCTCCGACTTCTCGGGCGAGGCCCGCAAGTACGTCGAGGGGATTGAGCAGCGGATCATCCTGGTCGACGGGGCGGAGCTGGCCAGACTCATGTTTGAGTTCGGCGTCGGGGTGACGCCGGTCGGAACGCCATACGTCCTGAAGCGAGTGGACGTCGACTTCTTCGACGAGGCATAGCTGTCCCTCCCCGGCGGGGAGCTCAGCTCGCCGGGCGCAGCCACCAGCGGCGCTCGCGGACGTGCTCGCCGCCCAGCTCCTCGTCGACGTCCTCCTCGGCCACGAAGCCCCGGGCGACGTAGAACGGCTCGCCTGCGGTGTTGCCCACCAGGACGTCGGCGGCGACAGGCAGGTCCGGGTGAGCGCTGGTGATCGCGTCCAGCAGCGCGGACCCCAGACCCAGGCCGCGCCGGCCGGGGTCGGCGTAGATCGCGACGAGGGTCACCCGGTCGGGCTCGATCGCGCTCTCGGCGAACGCGGCGACCTCGTCGGCCAGCTCGGCCACCCACGTCTCGTGGCGCTCGATCCGCAGCGCCACCCGCTCCTCGGAGTAGGCCCGCTCCAGGAACCAGTCGACGGTCTCCGGTCGCAGCAGGTCCCGGTAGGTGGCTCGCCATGCTGCGTCGGCGATCGCGCGGATCGCCGGGGCGTGCGACGGGGTGGCGCGGCGCACGCTGATCCGCGGCGGGGCGCCCCGCGCGCGAGAGGTCACCGGCGATCCTCGATGATCAGCCGGGCAGGCCTGACCGCGAGCTCAAGCGACCGGCAGTTCCGGCGGTCCGACGTGGGCTTGGACTGCGACTCCACGGGCGGAGTCTACGGGCGCGACCACCGCGCCGTCGTGGCACGTCCGCGCCCAAGGACGCTCCCGGGGCCGCCGACGGCGCGACCAGCGCCGGGGCCGAGGTCCGCAACCAGACCAGCTGACATATCGTGGCGGGCGCATGACCGCCGCCGCCCTCAGCCCCGTCGCCATGGACCGCGCCCGACGTCGCTCGCGTTCCGCGCTGTTCGCCGGGGTCGCGCTGGGCAGCACGGGGCACATCGCCGCAGTGACCGTGGCCACGATCGTGGCCAGCGACCTGCTCGGGTCGCAGACACTCGCCGGGGCACCGGGGGCGACCGTCGTCCTGGGGGCCGCCCTGGGTGCCGTGCTGCTGTCCGCGCTCATGGCACGCCGGGGGCGCCGGATCGGCATCGTCGCGGGCTACTCGGTGGGCGTGATCGGCGCGCTCGTCGCGACTGCCGCCGTCGTCACCCGCTCGTTCCCGCTGCTCCTGTTCGGCACGGTGCTGATCGGCTTCGGCAACGCCAGCAACCAGCTCTCGCGCTACACAGCCGCCGACATGGTCCCGCCTGAGCGCCGAGCGTCCGCGATCGGCCTCGTGGTCTGGGCGGCGACGATCGGTTCCGTGGTGGGCCCGTGGCTGGTCCCGATCGCCTCGGACATGGCGAGGTCCGTCGGGCTCCCACCGCTCGCCGGCCCCTACCTCGTGCCGGTGGTGTTCGTCGGCCTCGCGGCCCTGCTCTCGTTCGTGATGCTGCGGCCGGACCCTTACGATCTCGCCGACGAGTCGTCCCGCGCGGATCCTGCCTCGGAGCCCGCAGTCCTGGGACCGGTCCGCGACATCCTCCGCCGGCCGGCGGTTGCGGCTGCGATCGTGGCGCTCGTCGTGAGCCAGTTCGTGATGGTGCTGATCATGACGATGACGCCGCTGCACATGGTCGAGCACGGTCACGACCTGGGCGCGGTGGGGCTGGTCCTGTCCGCGCACACCCTGGGGATGTTCGCGTTCTCGCCGCTCTCGGGCTGGCTCTCGGACCGCTTCGGGCGCGTGCCGACGATCTTCCTGGGTACTGCGGTCCTCGGGGTGGCCTCGCTCCTGGCCGCGGTTGCCCCGCCGGACGGCGGGTTCGTCCTCCTGCTGGCACTGTTCCTGCTGGGCCTCGGGTGGAGCTTCGGGTTCGTGGCGGGCAGCGCGATGCTGTCGGAGAACCTCGAGATCCACGAGCGCACCCGGGTCCAGGGCGTCGCGGACGCGCTGATCTGGAGCTCCGCCGCCGCGGCAGCCCTGGGCTCCGGGCTGATCATGGCCGCCGTGGGCTACACGGCCCTGGGGATCCTCGCCGCGGCCGCGGTGATCATCCCGGTGATCGTCCTGCGCTCGCACCACGCGGCGACGACTCGCGCGACGGACGAGGCGCGATCCGCAGAAGCCCGAGCCGCCGAGGCGGTCGTGGACGTGCCGCCCCCCTGACGGACGGCGCTCGACACGCCCGCGAAGCGGACTAGTGCGTGGCGCCCAGCTCGTCGGCCACCCAGGCGGCCAGCACCCGGGCACACAACTCCACCTCGGCCAGCGGCACGCGCTCGTCGGCACCATGGGCCAGCCGCACGTCGCCGGGCCCGAAGATGACGCAGGGGGTTTCGCCGACATCGATGAACAGCCGCATGTCCGCGCCGTACGGCACGCCCAGGAGTGCCGGGCGTCGGCCCGTCACGGCCTTCGCTGCCGCCGCCAGACTCACCGGCAAGGGGTGATCCGCCGGGACGCGTGCGGAGGCGAACCGCGCGCCCACGACCTCGACGGTCGCCGGGTGGTCGTGCAGGAACGGGTGCGCTGCGCAGGCGGCGGCGACACAGGCTCGCAGCTCGTCCACCGCGGCCTCCGGTGTCTGTCCGAGGCGGACGCCGTAGCGCCCATCGGCGACGATGCGGTCCATGACCGTGGACGCCCACTCACCGCCCGCCACGGTCCCGATGATCGTGGGGTACGGCAGCCCGAGGTCCGTCATCAGCGGATCGGTCTCCTCAGCGTTGCGCCGGGCCTCGTCCGCCTCCAGGGCCCGGACCAGGTCGCCCAGGTTGTCGAGCGCCGAGACTCCCTCTGTCCGCCGGCTCGCGTGGGCGGCCTTGCCCGGCACGCTGAGCCGGAACGTGATGGCGCCAGCATGGGCGATGACCACGTCGAGGTTCGAAGGCTCCGGAATCACGCACAGGTCGCCGGTTGCTCCCGCGCGGATGGCGGCGAGCGTCCCCTGCCCGCCGTCCTCCTCGGACGGGACGAACGCAACGAGGAGTTCACCCTGGAGCCGGTCCAGGGCCCCGGTCACCCCAAGCGCGCGCACCGCCCCCAGGATGGCCGCGATGCCACCCTTCATGTCGCATGCCCCGCGGCCGTGGAGCTGGCCGTCGCGGACCACGCCCGACCAGGGATCGTCCGACCACGTCGCGGGATCGCCGGCAGGGACCACGTCCACGTGTCCCGACAGCACCAGCCGCTTTCCACCGGGCCGGCCCACCCGCCCGATGACCACGGGCAGCGACGTCCGGGCCACCTCCTCGCCTGGCCAGTCGGGGTCGCCGCGCACCGCGGCCGGGTCGGGGTGGAAGACCTCCACGGCCAGCCCGAGCGCCTCGAGCCGGTCTGCGAGCCGCGCCTGGACCGCGTCCTCGTCACCCGTGACGCTTCGAACCCTGACCAGCGCCGCCAGCTCCTCCGCGATCTCCACGAAGTCGACGGCAGCGGCGGCCTCACGCGCCGCGGCGGACAGGGCTGTGGCCTTCACACCCGGAGCACCGGGCGCGTGAGGCAGGTGACCCCGCCGGATCCGTTCTCCCCGACCTCGCCGAGCGCGACCGCGTGGACCTCGCAGCCGGCCGCCTCGAGGCGCCGCCGGGTCACGTCGTTGCCCTCGGCCACGACCACCACGCCCGACCGGACCGCGAGGACGTTGCAGCCAAGGGTGAGGTACTCCTCCTCGGGCACTTCGATCAGGCGGATGCCCAGCTCCGCGAGCAGCGCGTACAGGCCGGCGGGCATCAGTGGCAGGAACACGACCGCCATGTCGTCCGCCACCGGCGAGATGACCGAGAGCAGGTGGACGAGCTCGGCGGGCCCCTTCCAGTACGGCACGTCGAACACCCGTACATCCCCGCCCACGATCCCTGCCAACTGCCGTGCGCCGGCGTCGTTGGTGCGCAGCGTCCGGCCGATGCACAGCAGGTCCGGCCGGAGCCAGAACGTGTCGCCGCCTTCGAGCGTGCCCGGCGCCTCGATCCGGCCGAGCGTCGGAATGCCGCGTGTCCGCATCCACGCCTCCAGCACCTCGGGCTCGCCTGCGCGGTTGGGCTTGCCCGGGCGGAGCGGGATGGCGCCGCCGTCGGCAACGAGGAGCGGGTCGAACACGTAGACCAGATCGGGGTCCTCCGTCTCGACATCCAGGATGTGCACCGTCGATCCGAGCCGCGTCAGCGTGTCCACGAGCCCGTCGTGCTCACGTCGTGCCCGGTCGAGGTCGACCGGTCGCAGGAAGCCGACGGACGGGTCGTCGAACGCCCGCCCGAACGCCATGCCGGGCGCCTTCACCAGCACCTCGCGCAGCGGCGCGGTCATGCTCTGGGCGCCCCAGGCGCGGGTGGTGGTCTCGCTCATCTCACGAGGATACGGCGCGGGAGGGCTGTGGTCAGGTTCGACACGCTGCCCGCGATGCGGCACGATCTCCCGGCGGCGTCGACGAGCACGGGCGCCCTGCCGTCCTCCTGGGGTGAACCGCGATGAACCGTCCCGCCGCCAGCCTCTCGACCCGATCCCTCCGGACCGCCCTGCTCGGTGCCGCGCTCGTCGCCGGGCTGCTGCCGGGCCAGGTCGCGGCTGCCACGAGGGCTGCACCACTCACGGACGGCGGAGGGTCCGGCGCCGCCCCGACCTCGTCCACGGTCAAGCTCGTGAAGGTCGCCGACGTTGCGGAGCCGGTCCTCGCAATCGGTGCCCGCGACGGCACCGGCCGCCTGTTCATCGTCTCCAAGGCCGGCCGGATCCGGATCCTCGAGAACGGGACGCTGCTCTCGAAGCCGTTCCTCGACATCTCGGGCTCCGTCCGGAACAACGGCGAGCAGGGGCTCCTGGGGCTCGCGTTCCACCCCTCGTTCACAACCAACCGCAAGCTCTACGTCAACTACATCGACCGGAGCGGCGACACCGTCGTCCGGGAGTACAGGGCGTCGGCCACCAGCCCGAACGTGGTGGCGACGGGCTCGGGTCGGACGATCATCAGGATCGACCAGCCGTATGCCAACCACAACGGCGGGATGCTCGCGTTCGGCAGGGACGGGTACCTGTACATCGGCATGGGTGACGGCGGGTCAGGCGGCGACCCCGGGAACCGGGCCCAGAACGTGAACAGCCTGCTGGGCAAGATGCTCCGGATCAACGTCAACGGCTCAACGGCGACGCGCAACTACCTGAACCCCTCCACCAACCCGTACGTCGGCAAGCCCGGCCGGAACGAGATCTGGCAGCGCGGCCTGCGCAACCCGTGGCGCTTCTCGTTCGACCGCTCGAACGGCAGCCTCTGGATCGGCGACGTGGGCCAGAACACGTACGAGGAGGTGGACCGGGCGGTCCGCACGAGCTCCGGGCCCGGCAAAGGTGTCAACTGGGGCTGGCGCGTCATGGAGGGCAATCACTGCTACCTGCCGGCCACCGGCTGCAACCGGAGCGGCAAGAAGCTGCCGCTGGTCGAGTACAGCCACGCCAGGAACGGCCGGTGTTCGGTCACCGGGGGCTACGTGTACCGGGGGTCGGCCATCCCGGCGCTGCGCGGGTGGTACGTGTATGGCGACTACTGCAGCGGTGAGGTCTGGGCGGTGGCGTCGGGCGCGAGCCGGCCTTCCACGCCGGTCCTGCTGCTAGGCCCGGGATCCGGGCGGCTGATCAGCGCGTTCGGCGAGGACAACGCGGGCGAGCTGTACCTGTGCGACATCGGGGCCGGCGCCGTGTACCGGATCGTGGCCGGCTAGGCCTGGAGCAGGTACGGCGTTCCGCTGCGGGCAGCCCAACGGCTCGGCGCCGGAGGCGGTCACGACGAAACCGTCCTCGAGGCGGAGACCGCCCCACGGGGCGTTGAAGACGGGGATGTCGACCGAGAACACCATCCCCTCTTCCATGACGCCCTTGGCGCTCGGCCCGAAGATGGGTGGCTCGAACTCGATCACGCCGACGCTGTGCACGCCTGAGTAGAGGAAGAAGCTCCCGAACCCTGCTTCCTCCATGATGCGGCGTCCGGCCGCCTCGACCCGCCGGCCTTCGATCCCCGGCCTGATCAGGGCGCTGCAGGCGTCCTGTGCCCGCCGGGCGGCATCAAACGCCCTCCGCGCCTCTCGTCCGGGCTCGCCCACGAACACGGGCCGCCCGATGGCGCCGTGATAGCCCTGGTAGCGGGGAGCCATCGTCAACACGACGAGGTCATCGCCCTCGATCTCCCTGAAGGTATGACGGGCCAGGATCGGCCTCGCGTTCGGCCCCGACCCCACGATCGTGTCGATGCCGGTCCCCTCCGCGCCGGCCCGGCGCATGGCCGCCTCCGCTTCCGCGGCAACGGCGCTCTCGGTGACGCCCGGCTGGATCGCACCTGCGGCCGCCCTGAGTCCGATGTCCGCGAGCTGGTACGCGTGTCGGATCACCGCGAGCTCGGCGGCGGACTTCACCGCGCGCAGTCCGCACATCGCTTGCTCGACGTCGACCCACTCCGCGTCCGGCAGGGCCGCGGCGAGCGCGGTAGCTGTGTCGACGTCCAGGAGCCCGCGACCCGCGACACCCAGCCTGCGAACAGGCCCGACGAGACCGCCCGATCCTGTGGCGATGTCGACGAGCGCTTCAATCTCGCTGAAGGGATAGTCCTCGTCCGGATGCGTGAACTCGCGCAGCACTCGCACGTCGGGAATCCTTCCGACGGCGAGCGCGTACTGATCGCTCTCGGGGCCGCAGGCCAGGACCGGATCGCCGGTCGGCGACATGAGGACGGCCATCGGTTCGAAATGGACGGGGACGTCCGCCAGCCAGCGGACGTGCGCCGGGCCCGACACCGCCCGATCGTTGCCGTAGGCGACCAGCAGGTCCAGCCTCTCGGCGGCCATCAGCGCCTGAACACGCCTCCATCGGCGGGGGTACTCCTCGGGCGGGATGGAGGGCCGGGCGACGTCCATGGTTCCTCCTGGATCGGGGCAACGCCGATTATGCCTATCCCCGGTCGGCTTGCGCCCCGGTGATCTCGCGGAGCTCCGCAACGAGGCGATCCACCTCGGTGGCCGTGTTGTAGTGCGTGAGGCCGATCCGGAGCACGCCCGTCGGCGCCAGGCCCAGCCGCTCCACCACGCCCGCGGCGTAGAAGTTGCCCCACCAGGTCGCGATCCCCCGGTCGCCGAGGGCCGTCGCGACGTGCTCAGGCGTGTGGCCGGCGAAGGTGACGGCGGCGGTCGGCGTCCGCTCCGCGAACCGGGAGCGGTCCGTGATCCCCCACACCTTCGCACCCGGGATGGACTCGAGGCCGTCCAGAAGTCGCCCGAACAGCGGCATCTCGTAGGCCCGGATCGCCGCCATGCCCGCGTGCGTCTCGAGGCGCCGACCCGTCATGCCCGGGAAGCGACCGGCGAACGGCGCACCGAACCGCCGGCCCAGCTCCGCGATGTACTCGACGGCCGCGCGCGCCCCCGCGATGCCCTCGAAGTTGAGGGTGCCGGTCTCGAAGTGGTCGCTCGCGACCCGCAGCTTGTAGCTGGGCAGGGCGTCCAGCGCCTCGCGGCGCCCGTACAGCACGCCCACGTGCGGCCCGAAGAACTTGTAGGCCGAGCAGGCGAGGAAGTCGGTTCCCACCGCCTGGACGTCGATCGGGAAGGTGCGGCGCGGCGTGGACCGCGTCCACGAACGTCAGGCTGCCCGCCTCGTGCGCCCGGTGGACGAGCTCCGCGACCGGGTTGATGGTCCCCACGGCGTTGGACGCCCAGCCGAAGGCGACCAGCTTGGGGCGCTCGTGGAGGATGGCGTCGAAGGCCTCGATGTCGAGCGTCACGTCGTCCGGGCGGATGTCCACCGTCCGCACGACGAGCCCACGATCCGCCGCAGCGCTCCGCCACGGCCCGACGTTCGCCTCGTGGTCCAGCGACGTCACCACGACCGTGTCCCCCGGCTGCAGCGAGGCGGCGACGGAGCGCGCCAGGTGCATCGTGAGCGTCGTCATGTTCGCGCCGAGCTTGATCTCCGAGGGATCCGCGGCGTTGAGCAGGTCCGCGAGGGCCGCGTGCGCGTCCTCCACCACGGCGTCGCTGCGGCGCGATGTCAGGAACGTGCCGTCGTGGTTCGCGTTCGAGGTCCGGTAGTAGGTGGCGACGGCCTCGATGACCGAGTCCGGGACCTGGGTCCCGCCGGGGCCGTCGAACAGCGCCACGGGAACGCCGTCCTGCTCGATGGACAGGGCGGGGAATCTGGCGCGCAGCGCCTCGACGTCGAACTCGGGCATGGGCGGGTCCTCGCGGTGGATCGTGGAGGCGATCGTAGCGCGGGACCCGCCGAGGAGGAGGTGGTTGCAGGGGGCGCTGACTCGGCGCAGGGTCAATTCCGGGGGTCGGGTGCAGACCTCATGGGTGATCCCGTCAATTCCGGTGCCCAGCTCCGCGACAGCCCCGCCAACCTGACACCAGGGCGTTTCAGCAGGCGGTGGTGACACACCGCACCGGGTCAAGTGCCTGGGTCCAGCGGCAGGGCACGTCAGCGGCGAACCGCCCCGTCTGCCCCGAACCGCTCCGCCCGTTCCGCCGCGTTCTACCCGGCGATCCGGGCCGCCGCCTGCCGACGATCCGGGCCGCCGCCTTCAATGTAGTTGCATTGTCAACTAGTGTCGCGATGCGGTAGGATGGCGCCATGGCGACGCCCGTGCCGACCCTCGCGCCCACGCCCGCCGCGGACGACCCGCGGTTGGGGGCCTGGCGGTCCTTCATCCACTCCCACGCGCGCCTCCTGCGCCGCCTTGACGAGGAGCTGCAGGAGGCCCACGGGCTCTCGCTTGCCGAGTACGACGCACTGATGCAGCTCGTCACTGCACCCGGCCGACGCCTGCGCATGAGCGTCCTCGCCGAGCGCGTGCTCCTGTCGCGCAGCGGCATCACCCGTCTCGTGGACCGGCTTGTGGCGGCCGGCTTCGTGGAACGCTCGGCTTGCGTGTCCGATGCGCGCGGCGCCGAGGCGGCCCTGACGGCCAGGGGCCTGGAGCGGCTGCGCGAGGCGTCGCCGACGCATCTGGACGGCGTCCAGCGGTACTTCCTCGGGCTGATCCCGGACCCGGACCGCGATGCCATCGAGCGCGGCTGCAACGGGATCCTGGACGAGCTGGGCCGCGAGGCGACTGCCGACTCCTCGTGCACGATCGAGAACGGCTGACGCCCCAGCCGGATCGTCCCGGGGGGCGCCTCTACGCCGGCACGAGCGGCTTCGCCTACCCGGGCTGGGCTCCCCGCTTCTACCCGCCGGCACTGCGTGGACCGGACCTGCTCTCCCACTACGCATCGCGGCTGCCCGCTGTCGAGCTCAACAACACCTTCTACGCCCGCCCGACCGCCGCGAAGGTCGCGGCGTGGGTCTCGGCGACGCCTCCTGCCTTCCGGTTCGTGATCAAGGCACAGCGCGGGGCGACCGTCCGCGCCCTCTACGGCTCCGCGGCGGAGTCGGTGCCCTGGCTGACGGAGACGCTGCCCGGCTTCGGGGAGCGGCTGGGGGCGGTCCTGTTCCGGATCGACGCCAAGTACGCGCGCGACGATGGACGCCTGGCGGGGCTGCTGACGGCCTGGCCGAGCTCGATCCCGCTCGTCCTGGAGGCGCAGAACCCGACCTGGCACGTCGACGAGACCTTCGCCGCGCTGCGGGCAGCGGGGGCCGTCCTGTGCACGACGGATCTCGACGACCAGGAGGAGACGCCCGACATCCGGCGCACCGGGCCGTTCCTCTACCTCCGTCTCCGGCGGACGAGCTACGACGATGCCGCGCTCGACGCATGGGCGGCCCGGATCTCGCCGTTCCTGGACGACGGCATGGACGCCTACGTCCTGTTCCGCCACGACGAGGACGGCACGAGTGCTCTCCACGCCGAGGGGTTCGCGGCGCGCGTCGACCGGTTTCGCGCGAGCGGTTGAGCCGCTGGGCGGCCACCTGCCTCGCGGCGTCCGAGTGCCCCTGACAGGGTGAACGCGATCATGGCGGTACCCTGTCGGTCGATGAAGCGAAGTACGACCCCCGCCACCCACCTCGCGATGCCGGCCCTTGCCGCGCTGCTGGCCGCCGTCCTGGCCATCGGCTGCGCTAGTCCCGATCCGATCTGCGCCGGCCGCCTCGGTCGGACCTTCTCCTGCGTCGAGCGCCGCTGCCTCACCCGTTCCATCGGCTGCTGCACCAACGGCTGCGGCATCGGCTGCGGCATCACCCGGAGCGAGCCCGTCGGGAAACGAACTCGACCGACCCGACCTCGCCGCGGTTCGCATCAGCATCGAGCCACTCGCCGGCGGCCTCGACCAGCCGGTCTTCGTGACTAACGCGGGCGACGGGTCGGGGCGGCTGTACGTCGCGGAGCAGCCGGGCCGCATCCGCGTCGTCGAGAACGGCGAGGTCCGGGGAGACCCCTTCCTCGACATCACCGACCGCGTCACCTCCGGCGGCGAGCGCGGCCTCCTCGGCTTCGCGTTCCCGCCCGACTTCGGACCCCGGCCCAGGGTGTACGTCCACTACTCGGGTGCGGATGGCGCGACGGTCATCAGCGAGTTCCGCCTGGACGCGCAGGACAGCGGCCGGCTGGACCCCGCCTCCGAGCGGGTGATCCTCACGGAGCCCCAGCCCTACCCGAACCACAACGGCGGCTGGATCGGCTTCGACGCCACCGGGGCGCTGCTGATCGCCCTGGGCGACGGCGGGTCTGGCGGCGACCCCGAGAACCGCGCCTCGGACCTGGGCACGATCCTGGGCAAGATGCTCCGGATCGACGTGCTCGACCCGCCCGAGGGGCAGGCATACACCATCCCCGCGGACAACCCGTACGTGGGCCGCACCGACGCCCGACCCGAGATCCTCCATTCCGGCCTGCGCAACCCGTTCCGCGCGAGCATCGACCCGGCCACGGGCAACCTCTGGATCGGCGATGTCGGGCAGAACGCGTGGGAGGAGGTCGACACCGCGCCGGCCCTCGCGCGCGGCCTCGACTTCGGCTGGCGTCGCTGGGAGGGCCGGCACTGTTTCGACCCGGCGACCGGCTGCGATCCGGAAGGGGTCACGATGCCCGTGACGGAGTACGGGCACGGGGCCGGATGCTCGGTCATCGGCGGGGTCGTCTACCACGGCCAGGCGGTCCCGGCGCTGCGGGGCGCGTACCTGTTCGCTGACTACTGCTCGGGGACGCTGTGGGCGATCGATGCCGGGGTGGACGCCGCCCAGGCGCCGGTCACCCTGCTCGAGACGGAGTCCGCGATCAGCTCGATCTCCACGGGCGAGGACGGCGAGGTCTACCTCACGGATCTCTCGCGGGGCCGCGTGCTGCGGCTGGTCGCCGGCGGCTGAGCCCGGCCCCGCGGGCCGAGCCCGCGTCGCGCCCGCCGCGCGCTGGGCGATCCTCTCAGACCAGGCCGACGGGCAGGAGCTCCCACTCCGCGGTCACCGTTACGGACACCTCGATGCGCCCCGGCAACACCGGGGTCGGGGCGTCCATTGGGGCGGCCATGGCCATGCGGGCCTCGCGCCACGGTGCCGGTGAGGCAGGCACGCTCTCCGCGATCCCGCGCAACGGGCCGAGACGTCCGCCCGCCGCGTCCGCGATGATCTCCGCACGTCGCCGGGCATCGGCCACCGCCGCCCGCCGCGCCTCTTCGGCTGCGGCGGCCTCGTCGGCGAGGAGGAACGTCACCCCGTCGAGGCCCGTGGCACCGGCCTCGAGGCCGGCATCCAGCACCCTGCCCACCGCCTCGAGATCCCGGATTGTGACCCCGATCCGGTTCGTCACGGTGAACCCGTTGCGGACCATCCGGGTGCCGTCATGCTCCCAGTTGGGAGACACGTCGAGGCCCGCCGTCCGCACGTCGGCGGCGGCGACGCCGGCGGCGCGCAGCGCCGCGATGACGGTCCCGGCGATGACGGCCGCGACAGAACGTGCCTCCGCAGCACTCTCGTGGATCGCCTCGGCGACGAACAGGGCCTGGGCGAGATCCGCCGGGCGTCCGGCGCGGCCGGCCCCGGTGACGCGGACGCTGGCCCGATCCTCGGCGGTCATGCCTCAGGACGCCGAGCTGGTGCCGGGGCTGGGCTTGGTCACGGGCGCTGCGGCCTTGAACGGCCGGAGGAACAGGACCAGCGCCGTGACGACATAGGTCGCCCAGACCACGAAGGTGATGACCTCCGGCTGCGACGTGTACCCGAACAGCGCCCGCAGGAACTGCCCGGCGACCAGCATGATCCCGCCCGGCGCACCCTCGATCACCTTGTGCGGCAGGGTCGCCGAGGCGTCGAACAGGGTCTGGGTGCCGATGGTGATCCAGCCGATCTCGACGAACTCGTGCACCGCGTAGGACAGGAGGCCGGCGGCGATGAAGATCAGGCCGATGCCCGTCCAGCGGAAGAACGTCCGAAGGTTGACGCGGCTCGCGCCCCGGTAGAACCCGACGCCGAGCAGGACGGCGAGCCCGAGGCCCACGATCGCGCCCGAGCAGCACGGACGGAGCCGCCGCATCGGCGGACGTGGCCTGACCCACGAGGAACAGCGATGTCTCGAGACCTTCCCGGATGACCGCGGTGAACGCGAGCACCGCCAGGCCGACCGCGGTGCCCTGCGCCAGGACCTTGTCCACGGCTTCCTGGAGCTCGTTGCGTACCCCGGCCGCCTGGCGCCGCATCCAGAACAGCATCCAGGTCACGACGCCGGCCGCGAGGAGCATCGTCAGCCCCTCGAAGATCTGCTCGTAGGGCTCCTCGAAGCCGCCGATCGTGACGAACAGCGCCACTCCGGCGAGGAAGGAGACGGCGATGGCCGCGAACGTGCCCGCCCAGATCTTCGCGAAGTGCCGTCGGTTCCCCGTCCTGGCCAGGTACGCCAGGATGATGCTCACGATCAGGGCCGCCTCGACCCCCTCGCGAAGACCGGTGAGGAGGCCAGTGGTGAAGGACCCAACATCCACGTGATGAAGCTCCGTGCTGCGCAGGATGGGCTGGGGCGCGGGACGCGCTGCGGGGACGGGAGCACTCGACTGCTGGGTCATCCTACGTGCGCGCGCAAGCATCGTCAAGTGTGGTTGATCTCGGTATGCAGGTTACGTTGATGTGTCGCGGCTGGCCTGTCGGTGCCGCGGAGGTCGCGCGATCCCTGGCGACCTCGGGTACCGTGGCCCGATGGCTGCGATCGGATCTCTGCTCGCCGTACTCCACGCCTGGGTCGCCATCGCGGGCGCCGTGGTCGCCGTCATCCTGGTCGTCGTCGGCTTGCTCGATGGAGCCGGCATCGGCAGGGCACGGAGATGGCTGGACCGGCTCGCCGCGATCCTGTTCGTGACGATGGTCGCCGCCGTGTTGCTGGGGCCCGGGATCGTCGCCGGCGTCGGGATGCCGTCGAGCCCGCTGCACTTCCTGCTGGCTGCGATCGCGGTGCTGACCGTGCCGGCCCTCCGTTTCGTGGCGATCCGCAGAAGGTCGACCCATCCCGGCTGGTGGATGGCGGCCGGTGCGGCGGTGACGTTGCTCGCGCTGCTCAGCCTCTGGTCGACGGGGTCCTGACGCCCGTCCGTCCACGTGCTGGCTCAACGGCCCGAGGCTGACTAGCGACGCGGCCGGGGCCCATTCTCGACTTCCGGCGTGCTTCAGGCAGTGGTCGGCTCGATCCGGAAGACCGGGTGGTCCGCCGGGTCTGGGAGCATCTCCATGCCAAGGCGGCAGTTGCAGGTGATCGTGCTCGCGTAGGTCGTCACGACCTCGTCGCGCTCCTGGCCGGTGATCTCGACCACGCGGATGTGCTCGACACGCCCGTGCGTACGCAGGTCCGCCTCACCGGCCGCGCGCAGGTTGCGCGCCCAGTGTGTCTCGCCGCGGGGCGACACGAGGTAGCGGGTGCCCTTACACGCGAAGGGAGGGTCCATCGGGACCTTGAGGAGCTTCCCGCTCTTCCGCCCGCGCACCAGGAGGGTCGTCTTGCGGCCGAGGGCGACCATGATCGGGTTTGCGACCTTGCTCATGATCGCCCCGGGGCGGACGTAGTGTCCAGGACGGCCCCCGGAGCCACCACGGGAGCTGGTCTCCACGTGTCCGTACATGCTCATCGCCAGCCTCCTTCCCCCCGTCCGAGGTGGGAGGCGCCTGGGGACGCGCGGGTGCCCGATCCAGGACTGACTCTACGTCGCAGGATTGCCCGGGTCGAGTGCCGTTCCTCCTCGTGTCCAGCGGACGCGGGGTCGCGAACGCGCGCCTTGTGGCGGGCTGGGCTGGGCTGAACTCAGGCCGCGCCGGCCGTCGCTGCTCCGACCAGCGCCATGACGCCTGCGCTACCTGCCACGACGGCCAGCGGGGGCACGCGACCCGTGAGCAGCCCCGCGGCGCCCGCGGCGGCCACGACGACAGCGGGAATCGACGTGAGCCCACCGGTGCCCACCGGTGTGACCAGCGCCGCGGCAAGAATCCCCACCACCACGGCGTTCGTCCCGTCGAGGGCCGCGGCCACCCCCGTGCGGGTGCGGAGCCGGCGCAGCACCGGGAGCGCGGCCAGCACCAGCAGCGCGCCGGGCAGGAAGATCGCCACGGTCGCGAAGAAGGCGCCGGTGACCCCGCCAGGCCCGGACGACGACACCACGCCGAGGTAGGCCGCGAAGGAGAACAGCGGGCCCGGGACGGCCTGCGCGGCGCCGTAGCCGGCCAGGAACGCGTCGGGCGTCACCCAGCCCGGCGCCACGACGCCGGCATCGAGCAGGGGCAGGACCACGTGGCCGCCCCCGAAGACGAGCGCGCCGGCCCGTACCAAGGCGGCGAGGAAACCGAGCTCGGGCTGGCCGGTGAGCCGGGCCGCGACCTCGCCCCCGACCAGCAGGGCGACCCACGCCAGCGCGAGACCCAGGGCGGTCCGGCGACCCCCTGGAAACCCCAGGTCCGGCGCCACGAGCCCGGGCTGCACCACGGTGATGGGAGCGACGGTCGGGGCCGCGGGGTCGGTCGTGCCCATGCGCCGCAGCCCCAGCCACCCGATCAGCGCTCCACCGACGATCAGCAGCGGCTGCACGACCGCCACCGGCACGGCGAGCGCGACGACGCCTGCGCAGACCGCCAGGGCGATCCGCGGCGCGTCCGGCGTCAGCCGCCGCGCCATCGCCACGACCGCCTGGGCGACGACCGCCACTGCCGCGGCCTTGAGCCCCGCCACGGCACCCGCCACCGCCCCCTCCGTCGGGATGGTCGCGCCGGCAGCCGCAAGCCCCAGCAACGTCATCAGCACGGCGCTCGGCAGCGTGAACCCGACGAACGCCGCGAGCGCCCCGGCCCACCCGGCCCGCAGCCGACCGACGGCGATCATCAGCTGGGTGCTGGCCGGACCGGGAAGGGCCTGGCACAGGGCCACGAGCTCGGCAAAGGCCGGTTCATCGAGCCACCGCTGCCGGACGACGAACGCCGCCCGCTGGTAGCCCACGTGGGCGATCGGACCGCCGAAGGACGTCAGGCCCAGCCGGAGTGACACGGCCAGGACCTCGAACCAGCGTGGCCGGCGGCTCATCGGGTCCTCGATCGTCGGGATGGCGGGGCCGGGCCGCGTTCCGGGGGCGCGGCGCCGCTTCCCGTCAGGCCGTCAGCGCGTCCGGGCCGTCCGGGTCCAGGCCCAGCTCGCGGATCGCCGCCGCCGCGGCACCCGGGTCGAGCTCGCCACGCCGGACCAGCCCGGACAGGGCGGCCGCCGCGATGTTCGGGGCGTCGATCTCGAAGTGCGCGCGGAGTGCCTCGCGGGTGTCGCTGCGCCCGAAGCCGTCCGTGCCCAGGACGATGTACGGCTGTGGCGCCCACGGCGCCACGAGGTCCGGCAGGGTCTTGATCCAGTCGGTCGCCACGACCACGGGGCCGCCGTCGGGACCCAGCACCTGGGCGACGTACGGGACGCGCGGCGCCTTGTCCGGGTTGAGCCGGTTCCACCGCTCGGCCACCAGGGCGTCGTTGCGGAGCAGCTGGAACGACGTGGCCGAGTAGACCTCGGCGGCGATGCCGAACCGCTCGGCGAGCAGGTCCCGCGCGGCCAGCACCTGCTGCATGATCGAGCCCGAGCCCACGAGGCGGACGCGCCCCTTGACCTCGGCGATGTCCGGAGCGGCCGCGAAGCGGTAAAGGCCCCGCACGATCCCCTCGTCCACGCCGACGGGCTTCGCCGGCTGCGGGTAGTTCTCGTTGTAGACGGTGACGTAGTAGAAGACGTCCTCGCCGTCGGTGTACATGCGCCCGATGCCTTCGCGGACGACCGTGGCCAGCTCGAACGCGAATGCCGGGTCGTAGGCCCGGATCACCGGGATCGTGGAGGCGAGCACCTGGGTGTGGCCGTCGTCGTGCTGGAGGCCCTCGCCGGCCAGCGTCGTTCGCCCGGCCGTCGCCCCGATCATGAACCCGCGCCCGCGTTGGTCCCCGAAGGCCCACGCCTGGTCGCCGGTCCGCTGGAACCCGAACATCGAGTAGAACATGTAGAAGGGGATCATCGGCTCGCCGTGCGTCGCGTACGACGTCCCGGCGGCCTGGAGCGAGGCCATCGAGCCCGCCTCGTTGATCCCCTCCTCCAGCACCTGGCCGTCGATCGCCTCTCGATACGACAGCACGAGGTCGGAGTCCACCGGGTCGTAGTGCTGCCCGTGGGCGGCGTAGATGCCGACCTCCTTGAACAGCGGGTCGAGGCCGAAGGTGCGCGCCTCGTCGGGGACGATGGGGACGATCCGCTTGCCGATCCCGTCGTCCCGGATCAGGTTGCGCAGCAGTCGCGTGAAGACCATGGTCGTCGAGACGGCCGTGGCGCTGCCCCCATCGAACTCGCCGTCCACGTCGGCGGCCGGCGCCGGTAGCGGCGCCGAGCGGACGACGCGCCTCGGGACGGGGCCGCCGAGCGCCGCGCGGCGCTCCTGCATGTAGCGGACCTCCTCGGAGTCCGGGCCTGGGTGGAAGTAGGGCGCCTCGTCGGTGATCTGGGCGTCGGGGATCGGCAGCTCCAGGCGGTCCCGGAAGACGCGCAGCTCGTCCTCGCGCAGCTTCTTGGCCTGGTGCGTGATGTTGCGGCCCTCGACACCACGGCCCAGGGTCCAGCCCTTGACCGTCTTGGCGAGGATCACCGTGGGGGCGCCACGGAACTCCGTGGCCGCCTTGTAGGCGGCGAACACCTTGTGGTAGTCGTGGCCGCCGCGCCGCAGGTGCAGGATGTCGTCGTCGGTCAGGTGCTCGGTCGAGACGGCGGAGACGCGGGTCCGGGCCGAAGAAGTTGTCGCGGACGTAGGCGCCCGTGGACACCGAGTACTTCTGGAACTCGCCGTCGACGGTGGTGTTCATCTTCTCGACGAGCACGCCGTCCACGTCGCGGGCCAGCAGGTCGTCCCACTCGCGGCCCCAGACCACCTTGATCACGTTCCAGCCCGCGCCGCGGAAGTGACCTTCCAGCTCCTGGATGATCTTGCCGTTACCTCGGACCGGGCCGTCCAGGCGCTGCAGGTTGCAGTTGATGACGAACGTGAGGTTGTCGAGGCCGTCGCGGGCCGCGAGCGAGATCCCGCTCATCGACTCGGGCTCGTCCATCTCGCCGTCGCCGAGGTAGGCCCACACGCGCTGGGCGGACGTGTCCCGGATGCCGCGGTTGTGCAGGTAGCGGTTGAACCGGGCCTGGTAGATGGCCGCGAGCGGGCCGAGGCCCATCGAGACCGTCGGGAACTCCCAGAAGTCCGGCATCAGCCGGGGGTGCGGGTACGAGCTGAGGCCCTTGCCGCCCGTCTCGCGCCGGTAGTGGTCGAGGTCGGTCTCGGACAGGCGCCCCTCGAGGAAGGCACGGGCGTAGATGCCCGGCGCGGCGTGGCCCTGGAAGAAGACCTGGTCGCCGCCTCCCGGGTGGTCCTTGCCGCGGAAGAAGTGGTTGAAGCCCACCTCGTACAGGGTCGCCGCCGAGGCGTAGGTCGACATGTGCCCGCCGATGCCCGGGAAGCGCACGTTCGCGCGCAGGACCATCGCAACGGCGTTCCAGCGGATCAGCCGGCGGATGCGGCGCTCCAGCTGCTCGTCGCCCGGGAACCAGGGCTCCTGCTCCGGGCTGATCGTGTTGATGTAGCGGGTCTGCGTGAGGGCCGGCACGCCGATCTGGAGCTGCCGGGCCCGCTTGAGCAGCTTGAACATGAGGAACCGCGCGCGGTTCTCGCCCGCCTGGTCCAGGACCTGGTCCAGCGACTCGAGCCACTCCCGGGTCTCGGTCTCGTCGATATCGGGCAGCTGCTGCTTGAAGTCGTCGATGTACATCGGGGCTCCGTGGGCACGAGGGCGACCGTTTGCCGTGGGCGAATGACAGGTTAGCCCCGATGCCGGTGGGACGCCGCCGCGGAGGGGCCGCGGTGGGGCGCCGGAAGGGCCGAATGAACCCCCGAAACGGCGTCACAGGGGCACGACGAACGGCCCCCGGGCGCGCTAGCGTAGTGCCATGCTCCGCTACCGCCCCGGTGTCGCGCTCATCATCGTCGATGTCCAGAACGACTTCGCCGACCCTCGGGGCTCGCTCGCCGTGCGCGGCGCGGTCGACGTGATCCCGGTGATCAACGGCGAGGCGGCTCTCGCCCGCAACAACGGGGCCTTGGTCGTCCTGACCCAGGACTGGCACCCGCCGCGAACGCCGCACTTCATCCGCGATGGAGGGCCCTGGCCGCCGCACTGCGTCATGGACACCTGGGGCGCGGAGCTCCATCCGGCCCTCGACGTCCCGCAGGGCACGGCGATCGTGCGCAAGGGCAGCAACGGCGAGGACGGCTACTCGGCCTTCACGATGCGCGATCCCGCCTCGGGCAAGGACGTCCCCACGATGCTGCAGCCGCTGCTGCAGGCGGCGGGGGTGGAGGAGGTGGTCGTCGTGGGCTTCGCGACCGACTACTGCGTGAGGGCAACCTCCCTCGACGCGATCCGCCTGGAGTTCCGGGCCACGGTGCTCACGGATTCGATCGCGGCCGTCAACGTGACGGAGGGCGACGGCGACCGTGCCATCGCGGAGCTGCAGGCGGCCGGGGTCGTGATCCACTCGAGCCTGATGCGCTGACCGGGATGCTGCGCCGCGTCCTCACCCTCGCGTCCCTCGCCGTCGTCATCGCCGTCAAGGCCGTCATGGTCGATCGCCTCCTCGCCGTCCGCCGCGGCGGCCGGCCTCCGGTGCCCCTGCGCATGCTGGTCGTGGTGGACGCCCCGATCGAGGCCGCGTGGCGGGTCCTCGCCGACATCCCGCTCCAGCCGCTCTGGATGCACGAGATGAAGGAGGTCCGCCTCACCACGCCGGGGCCCACGCGCGTCGGGACTCGCGGCGAGGCCACGGTCCGCATCTTCGGCGTGTCGCTGACGGACCCGGTCGAGGTCGTGGAGGTGGAGCCGCCAACGCGGTTCGCGATCCGCCACGAGGGCCTGTTCACCGGCGGCGGCGTGATCACCCTCGAGCCCGGCGCGGACGGCACGACCACCATCGTCCGCTGGGAGGAGACGCTCATCCCGCCGCTCCTGCCGAACCTCGGGGCCATGCTCCAGGCTCCGGTGCTGCGCGAGATCTTCCAGGCGGACCTCCACCGGTTCCGGCAGCTGGTCGAGACCGGCTCCCTGGACTAGCCCGGCCGATGCAGGTCCACCTCGTCGACGCCACCTACGAGCTGTTCCGGGCCCACTTCTCTCCCCGCCCGCCCGTGCTCGGTCGTGAGGGGGTTGTCCTCTCGGGCGTCAGCGGCCTCGTGGAGCAGCTGTGCTTCCTGCTCCGCGAGCAGGGCGCCACCCACGTCGGCTGCGCGACGGATCGCGTGATCCGCTCCTTCCGCAACGACCTGTACCCGGGCTACAAGACCGACGCCGGCATGGACCCGGAGCTCCTGGCGCAGTTCCCGGTCGCGGAGGCCGCCATCGAGGCTCTGGGCCTGGTCCTGTGGCCGATGGTCGAGTACGAGGCCGACGACGCGATCGCCGCCGCCGCGGAACGGTTCGCCGTGGATCCGCGGGTCGAGCGGGTCGTGATCTGCACCCCGGACAAGGACATGGCCCAATGCGTTCGGGGTGACCGCGTTGTGCTCTGGGACCGCCGCCGGGACCTCGTCTACGACGACGCCGGGGTCCGCGCGAAGTGGGGCGTGCCCCCCGCGAGCGTCGCCGACCGCCTGGCCCTCGTCGGCGACGCCGCCGATGGCTTCCCGGGTCTCCCGGGCTGGGGCGACAGGTCCGCATCCGCGGTGCTGGCGCGCTACGGGAGCCTGGAAGCGATCCCCGCGAGCGCCGGCGCCTGGGACGTGCCCGGCCTCCGCGGCGCCCCTGCCCTCGCCGCGACGCTGCGTGAGCGCATGGACGAGGCGCTCCTCTACCGCGACCTGGCCCGCCTGCGCACGACCGCCGACGGCGTGCCGATCCCGGAGGACGACGTGGACGAGCTCCGCTGGCGGGGAGCGGACCGAGCCCGCTGGACGGCGTTCTGCGACGAGTGGGGGCTCGGGCGCCTGGTCGACCGTCCCCATCGCTGGGCGGGCGAGGCCTGAGGCGGACCCGGCGGGTTGAAGCGGCTCCGACACGGCCCCCGAGCAGGTAGAGTCGGCCGAGTGAACGCCACGCGCGCCGTCCTGCTCACGGGGGTCTTCGGTGCTGGCAAGTCCGCCGTCGCCGAGGAGCTTGCCGACCTGCTCGAGGCCAGCGCCCCGCCCTACGCGGCGATGGACCTCGACTGGCTCTGCTGGTCGAACGCACGGGGAGCCGACCACCACGAGCACGAGATCCTGGCCCGGAACCTCGCCGCCCTGGCCGCGAACTACCGCGAGGCCGGCGTGGAACGCTTCGTGCTCGCGGGCTCCGTGGCGGATGCCGTCACCCTCGATGCCATCCGTGCCGCGATCGCCGTGCCCATGCTCGTGGTCAGGCTGACGTCTCCCCTGGCGATCATCGAGGAACGACTCGGTTCCTCGCCGACAAGCGGTCGCGCGGACGACCTGGCGCGAGCGCGCGACTGGCTGGCTGAAGGCACCGGAGCCGGCCTCGAGGACGAGGTCATCGAGAACGTCGGGTCCATCCATGACACCGCCGTTCGCGTGCTCGAGCTCGCCGGGTGGTCGCCGGGCTGACGCTCGACCGGCTGGTTCCGAAGCGACTCGTGTAGCGCGTCAGCCCGCTGCGGCCTCCCGGGAGAGCCCCAGCAGGACGGAGTGGTGTGCCGCCGGTGCCGCGACGATCCCGAACGCACGGGTCGCCTTGTCGACGTCGAACCAGGTGCCGCCGCTCCCATCGGTCACGACCGCCCCGCCGCGCTCCGCGATCAGGCCGGCGGCCGCGACGTCCCAGGCGGACATGCCACCGGACTGCAGGAAGGCGTCGAAGCGGCCGTTCGCGACATAGGCGAGGGCCAGTGCCGCCGATCCCGTGTTGCGCGACGCCCGCACCGCCCGCCGGACCGCGCGGCCGCGGGTCGCGACCGCCCGGCCTCCGAGGGACAGCGAGATCACGCAGTCCGTGAGCTTGTCCTTGGCCGAGGCGTGGACGATGCGGTCGCCCAGCATCGCCGGCCCGTCGGCCGTTGCCCAGTAGGTCTCGCCGCGCATCGGGTCGCACACGGCACCCACGGCCGGCCGGCCGTCCACCACGAGGCCCACCGAGACGCAGAAGTACGGGATCCCGTTCGCGTAGTTGATGGTCCCGTCGAGCGGGTCCACGATCCAGGTGCGGCCGGACACGAGCGCCCGCGACACCGCGTCGGCGGCCGACACGTCACCCGCGCCGGCGGCCTTGCCACTGCCTGCGCCGCCGGCGGCGCCCTTGCCGTGGTGCGCCCCGGACTCCTCGGCGAGGATCCCGTCGGTGGGGTACCGCTCGCGGATGGCGCCCATGATCAGCGCCTCCGAGAGATGGTCCACCTCGGTGACCACGTCCCGGGCCGACTTGTAGTCGATCTCCTCCACCCGCTCGTAGCGCTCGAACAGCAGCCGGCCGGCCCGCTCGGCGATCTCCCTCGCGAACACGGCATCGGCGGCAAACCGCGACGTCGCGGCGGACCCCGGGATCACCGGCGCCATCACGGGCCGCAATCGGCGATGAGGTCGCGCGGCACGACCCCGAAGCTGGCCACGACGACGTCGAACGTGATCGTCCCGCCGGCGGGGACTTCGGGGCTCTCGATGAAGGTGGCCTCGGGGCCGATCCCGCCCAGCGACGGGTCATCGATCCTGCAGGTCGTCGTCCCGGGGGATGTCCCCTCGTTCGTGATGGTGACGGCCACCCGCAGGCCGACAGGGTCCGCGGTCACGCCGGCCACCGACGAGGTGAACGGCCCGACGGACGAGATGATCACGCGGGCGGCGACCGCCATGATCACGACCGCGATGACGATCCCCAGGAACACCGTGCCGTGCGCCTGCGACGCCGCGGGCGCCTTCAGGCCGAGCGGATTGCAGCGCTCGCACATCGACTCGTGGAGCGGGATCCGCGCGCCGCAGCGCACGCAGCCGTGCATCGGCTCCGGGGCGGCGGCGACCGGCGTGGGGGCAGGGGTCATGGCACCCGGGGTTCGAGCGTCTCGAAGATGCGGATGTCCGCGGGGCTGGCGACATGGCCGTCCCCCCGCGTATGGCGCAGCGCCTCGCCGGCGCCAAGGCCATCGAGGTCGGCCGGGAAGCGGCCCACCATCTCCAGGACGACCTTGCGGATCCGCTCGGCGTTCTGCTCGAACACCGCCAGCACGTCGTGGGCGGTCACGGCGTGCGTGCCCTCGAGCACGCCCGCGTCGTAGTCCGTGATCAGGGAGATGTTGACCACGGCCATCCCCAGCTCCCGGCACAGGTAGGCCTCCGGGTACTGGGTCATGTTGATGACCTCCCACCCGGCGTCGCTGAACCACTTGCTCTCCGACTTCGTGGAGAAGCGGGGCCCCTGGATGACGACCACCGTGCCGCCGTCGTGAACGGTGATGCCGTGCTCCCGGATCACGTCGAGGGCGATGCCCCGCAGCGTGGGGTCGTAGATCTCGGCCGAGGAGACGTGCGAGACGATCGGGCCATCGAAGAAGGTGTCGGCACGCCCGCTGGTGCGGTCCACGAACTGGTCCGCCACGACGAAGTGGCCGGGCTCCACGTGGAGCTGGAGCGAGCCTGCGGCGCACGGGCTGATGACGGCCTTGACGCCCAGGGATCGCATCGCCCAGACGTTGGCCCGGTAGTTGACCTTGTGGGGCGGGATCGTATGGCGGCGGCCGTGACGCGGCAGGAACGCGACCCGGCGGCCGGCAACGGTCGCGAGGAAGAACGAATCCGACGGCGGGCCGTACGGGGTGTCGATCTTCGCCTCCCGGACGTCCTCGAGCAGGGAGTAGAACCCCGACCCCCCGAAGATGCCGATTTCCGCCAGGTCCGCCACGAGTGCCTCCTTCGTCGATTGCCGGGGGCATTCTCGCACGGGCCCCGAGGACGTACGATGCGCCACATGCCCGATCCCTTCGCTGGCTGGAGCCCCGCCGGCATCGCCGCGCTGATCGCCATCGTCGTCGGCATCGTGCTGCTCGTTGCGTATGCCATGCAGCGCGGCCTGGTCCACCGCCAGCTCGAGGGGATCGAGACGGCCGCCGATTCGGGCCCGGAGGTCGCGCCCGCCGCCACCGCCCAGCCCCGCCGCTCGCGCACGCTCGGCATGGCGGGCGCACTCGTGCTCGTCGTGGGCCTTGCCCTTGGTGCGGTCGCCGCCCTGGGCAACTGGACGACCAGCGACGCGACCACGGGCGGGCCGGGCCTGGCTCCCGCGGACTGCGCCCAGTCCTGGGATGGCTGCCCCAAGGCGACACCGAACCCGTAGGTCCCGGGCATCTGTGCAACCGCGTGCGGGCCGGGGGCGCTCGCACGGCGACGGCCTGTCCCCGACCCGATCGCTACCATGGGCACATGCCCACCCCCGACCCGATCCTCACTCCCGCCTTCCGCGCCTTCCTCGACGCGCCGCACTTCGCGTCGGTTGCGAGCGTCGATCCCGACGGCACGCCGCGCCAGGCGGTCGCCTGGTACCGCGTGGAACCCGACGGCCGGATCCTGCTCAACAGCCGCACGCCCCGGCGGTGGTGCCTCAACCTCATGGAGCGGCCACGGATCGCCTTATCCGTGATCGACGGCGCGGACGGCTACCGCTGGCTCGGCCTGAACGGCGACGTGGAGGAGATCATCGAGGACGTGGACCGGGCCCGCGAGGACATCGTCGCCCTGGCCCACCGCTACCACCCCGAGGGCCCGAGCGCGTCGCTCATCGCCACCTTCCGCAGCCAGCC
Organism: uncultured Chloroflexia bacterium; assembly: GCA_963754485.1. GTDB lineage: Bacteria > Chloroflexota > Limnocylindria > Limnocylindrales > CSP1-4 > CAIXZV01. The sequence goes on from CAVWFY010000011.1 coordinate 113,410, forward strand.
CCGCGTCTCGTTCCTCGTCCGGATCACCGGCATCCACGACCACCTGGGGGACTGAGCCAATGTCCGACGTCAAGATCGGGTTCCTGCTGTGGCCCCAGACCGACTCCTGGCCGGCCATCCGCGACGCGGCCGTCCGCGCCGAGCATGCGGGCGCCGCGAGTCTCTGGACCTGGGATCACCTCAACTCGATCGTGGGGCCGTGGGAGGGCCCGATTCTCGAGGGCTGGTCGATCCTCTCGGGATGGGCGCAGGTCACGAGCAGGGCCACGCTGGGCCTGATGGTCGGGGCCAACACGTTCCGCAACCCGGGCCTCACGGCGAAGCTGGCCACGACCCTCGACCATCTCTCGGGCGGACGGGCCGTTCTGGGCCTGGGTGGGGCCTGGTTCGAGCGCGAGCACGAGGCGTTCGGGATCGACTTCGGGGCCGGGTTCGGCGAGCGCCTGGACCGCCTGGACGAGTCCGCGATGCTCCTGCGCCGGCTGCTGGACGGGGAGCTGGTGACGCACGATGGACCCGTCTACCCGATGAAGGAGGCGCTGGTCGCTCCGCGCCCGGTGCAGGCGCGCCTGCCGATCATGATCGGCGGCAGCGGACCCAAGAAGACGCTCCGGACGCTGGCGAAGTACGGCGACCAGTGGAACGCGATGGGCCTCCTCGACAAGCTCGCCGAGCGCGACGCGATCCTGCGCGAGCACTGCGCCGCGGTGGGGCGGGACCAGGCGGAGATCGAGCGCACGACGACGGTCGACATCGTGATCCGCAACACGCGGGACGCGGCGCTCCATGCGTACAAGGGCCGCCTCGCCGCCCAAGGCGAGGAGTTCGACGAGACCTGGAACTTCTTCTGCGGCACCCCGGAGGAGATCGCGGAGGGCCTCCGGCCCCTCGTGGATCTCGGGTTCCGGCATATCTTCATCGACACGCCCGCGCCCTACGACCTCGAGACGATCGACCGGATCGGCGAGGTCCTCGAGCACCTCAACGGGTGACCGGGTGACCGGCCCGGTCGTCGCGCTCGCCGGCGGCGTCGGCGGCGCCAAGCTTGCCGACGGGCTCCAGGCCCACCTGGGAGCCCGGCTCGCGGTCATCGTCAACACGGGCGACGACTGCCGGCGGCACGGACTGCTCGTGATGCCCGATCACGACACGGTGCTCTACAACCTCGCCGGCATCGAGCAGGTCGCATTGGGCTGGGGGATCGAGGGCGACACCCACGCGGTGATGGCCCAGCTGGGTGCCTACGGCGAGGAGACATGGTTCGGCCTGGGCGATCGGGACCTCGCGCTGCACATCTCGAGAACAGCCCTCGTGGCGGCGGGCGGCCGGCTGACCGAGGTGTGCCTGGGGCTCCAGCGGTCGCTGGGGATCGCGGCACGGGTGCTGCCGATGGCCGACGAGCCCGTGGCGACGGAGGTCCGCACCATCGACGGCTGGCTGGAGTTCCAGGAGTACTTCGTCCACCGCCGCCAGGAGCCGGACGTCCTCGAGCTGCGGTTCGCAGGGCTGGCCGCAGCGACACCCAGCCCGGAGGTCCTCGCCGCGCTGGCCGGGTCCGAGGCGATCGTGATCGCGCCGTCGAACCCCCTCGTGTCCGTGGGGCCGATCCTGAACGTGCCGGGCATGCGCGAGGCCATCGCCGGATCGCGCGCTCGTGGCGCCCGGGTCGCGGCGGTCTCCCCGATCATCGGCGGCCGGGCGCTCAAGGGACCGGCGGACCGGATGATGGTCGCCCTGGGCCACGAGGCGAGCGCCCTGGGCGTGGCCCGCCTGTACGCGGACCTGTGCGACGTGTTCGTGCTCGACCAGGTCGATGCTGGCCTGGCGCCGGCGATTGAGTCGCTGGGCCTCCGTCCCCTTGTCACCGACACGATCATGGGCGACGACGCGTCGCGAGTCCGCCTGGCGGGCGAGGTGCTCGAGGCCCTCGGCGCCTGACCCTCTGCGCGGGGACTCCCAGTCGCGGCCGCGACGACGGGACGCGCCGTTCGGGGACTGGCAGTCGCATCAGGGACCCCTCGAGGGCCTTCGCGGGCCTCCACCAGGGACTCCCGGTCCCCGAACGGCCGCGCGGCGCGCGATTACCGTGACCAGCAGTCCCCGGAAGGATCGGAGGCACGTTCCTTCCACGGCCGCTCCGTCCCGGGGCCCCGGGCTGGACCCCGGTTTGTGGCGCGGCCCCGCACGTGCGATGATCAGGGTAGGCGCAGCCGGGCAGAGGACGCGTAAGGAAGCGTTGCCGGGCGGCACGGGACGACAGTTCGCGGCATTACGCGGGCCGGCCGGTCGACCGCCACTGGCGCCCACCCACGTTTCGGGTGACCGACACGTTCCCCCACCCCGCCTGTACGGGCCGGATGCGCGCGAGACCATGCCCGTCTCGCCGCCGAGCCCAGCGCGCCGGCGGAACCCGTGCGCCGCGGCGCACCAGGAGCCCACTTGACCTTCACCGACCTCGACCTCTCCCCCCGCCTGCTTGCGACCGTCGCGCGGGCGGGTTACACCGAAGCCACACCCGTCCAGGCCCAGGCCATCCCGCTCGTCCTCGCCGGACGGGACGTGCTCGCCGCCGCCCAGACGGGCACCGGCAAGACGGCCGCCTTCACCCTGCCGATCCTGCAGCGGCTTGCGAACCACGCCAATTCGAGCCCCAGCCCGGCCCGCCACCCGATCCGCGCCCTCATCCTGACCCCCACCCGCGAGCTGGCCTGCCAGATCGACGAGAGCGTCAACATGCTCGGGAAGGGCACCAACCTGCGCTCCACCGTCGTCTACGGCGGCGTGCCCCAGGGACCTCAGGTCAAGGCGCTGTGGGGCGGCGTGGAGATCCTCGTCGCCACGCCCGGCCGGCTGTTCGACCTGATCGGCCAGAAGGCCGTCAACCTGTCCCAGGTCGAGATCCTGGTCCTCGACGAGGCCGACCGCATGCTGGACATGGGCTTCATCGACGATGTCCGCAAGGCCGTCGCCCTGGTGCCGAAGGGCCGCCAGACCCTGCTGTTCTCGGCGACGTTCTCGGACGCCATCCGCAAGCTCGCCCGCGAGTTCCAGACCGATCCCGAGATCGTGCAGGTCGCGGCCCGCAACGCCACTGCGGACAACCTGACCCAGGTCCTGTACCCGGTCGACGTCGAGCGCAAGGCGGACCTGCTGCTGCACCTCGTGCGCCGCGACGGCATCGAGCAGGTCCTCGTGTTCACCCGGACCAAGATCGGGGCCAGCCGCCTCGCGTCCTACCTGGACCGGCGCGGCGTGCCCGCGATCGCCATCCACTCCGACCGCACCCAGGGCGAGCGGACCCGCGCCCTGGCGGCGTTCAAGGCCGGCGAGGTCGTCGCCCTCGTGGCGACCGACGTCGCGTCGCGCGGGTTGGACATCGACTCCCTGCCCCACGTCGTGAACTACGAGCTGCCGTTCGAGGCCCAGGACTACATTCACCGGATCGGCCGCACCGGCCGCGCCGGCGCGTCGGGCACCGCGATCTCGCTGGTCGCGCCCGAGGAGGTCCAGGCGCTCCGTTCGATCCAGCGCCTCCTCAAGAAGGCGATCCCGTGCGAGGTCGTCGAGTCGTTCCTGCCGGCGGGAGCGTCAGCCGCGTAGCGCCTTCGGGCGGCGCGCCGGCGCAGACTCCCGCGACCGGCTGCTAGGCCGCCTTCGCGGCGGCCCGCGCCGCCAGTTCCTCGCGCCACCAGTCGAGCGTGGTCGCGATGGCCTGGTCCAGGGGCGTGCGCTCGAACGGGCCAAAGGCGGTCTCGAACGCCGACCAGTCGCTGACCCAGGGCTCGTTCCACTGGTACAGCACGACGCCGACCTCGCGCATCATCGGCACGAACAGGCCCATGACCTTGACCATCGTGGGTCCCGCCAGCTGGATCTTCGCCGGCGTCCCGACCGCGGCGTACACGCGTTCGAGGAACTCCCGGACCGTCATGGGATCGGTGACGGGCAGGTGCCACGCCCGTCCGGCCGCCTCATCGCGGTCGCCGAGGATGACCATGGCGCGGGCCAGGTCCGGGAGGTAGCTCAGCGAGTGCGGGACGTCCGTGCGCCCGAGAGCGCCGGCCGCCTTGCCCTCGAGCGCGGCCCCGAACACCCGCTCCCCCGGGCCTGTGTTCTCGCCGTGCGGCCCGAAGTAGTCCGAGGACCGGCCGATGGCCACCTCGAGGTCGCCCCGCTCGTGACGCGCGAGCAGGTCCGCTGCCAGGCGCATCCGCTGGGCGCCCTTGCGGTCCGTGGCGCGCTGAGGCGTGGTCTCGGTCATGGGCGAGCTGCCGGGGCCGTACATGTAGAGGTTGTCTGCGAACACGAGACGGGCGCCCGCGGCACCGGCCGCACTCGCGATCGAATCGTTCATGCGCTCGAAGCTGCCGACCCACTCCGCGTACGGCGGCTGCGCGGCGTGGTACACGACCGAGGCGCCTGACACGGCCCGCGCGGCGTCGGCCGGGTCGTACAGGTCGGCGCGCACCTGCTCCACCCCGGCCGACAGGCCTGCGATCGCGCCCCGCCCCACCGCACGTACCTGCCGCCCCTGGCGCACCAGCTCGTCCACGATCGCGCGGCCTGTCCCGCCGCCCGCACCGAGCACCACCTGCAGCCCGTTCGCTCGTTCCATCGCTCGCAACTCCTTCGTCCCGTGTCGTCGGCCGCCAGTCCGGCTCACCGGCCTCCGGTGCACCAACCGCTCTTGCTGAATGACTGTTCATTCACTATGATGCACGTCAGCAACCCTTGTCAAGGGGTAAAATGAACGCTCATTCACAGGGAGGCGACCCCATGCCCAGGCGTCCGGCAGCCCACGCGGAGGCGATGCGCGAGCAGATCCTCGAGGGTGGTCGCCGTGCGTTCATCGCCGGCGGCTTCCGGGGCACCAGCGTCCCCTCCATCGCGGCCGAAGCCGGCGTCAGCGTCGGGCTCATCTACCGCTACTTCCCCAGCAAGGAGGAGCTGTTCCTCGAGCTGTGCATCTCCGGCACGCCCGCGGAGCTGGACGAGCTGGCCCAGCATCTCGCCCTCATCGACGACCCGGTCGAACGCCTGACCATCGCCATCGACTCCTACTTCGACGCCATGCTCCACGCGATCGGCGCGCCGCTAGTGCTCCAGGCGCTGGCAGCCGCTCCCGCCGACGAGCGAATCCGGGAGGCGCTGCGCCGGCGAGGCGACGACCTCCGGGGCTTCTCGGCCGCATTTGTGCGGGACGCGATCGTCCGCGGCGAGCTGGCGGCCGACGCGGACGTCGAGGAGATCGCCGCCACCACGACGATGCTCCTGGACGGCGCCCTGGTGGCGGTCGCGGAACAGGGCGATGCCCTCGACCGGGACGAGATCCGCGATCGGGTCGTGCGGACTGTGGTGGCCGTGTCCGGGCTGCACCCGGCCGCGCGCTAGCATCACCTCGTGCACCCGCCCGAGCCCCCGATCTCGTCCCCGCGCGCGACGACCGTCGCCATTCCCGTTCGCGCCCTCGATGGGGCGAAGTCCCGCTTGGGCGACGTGCTGGACGCCGAGGAGCGCCACGACCTGGTCGAGGACCTGCTGCGCCTGGCCGTGTGCGCGGCACTGGCGACACCGGGGGTCGGCGAGGTGATCGTGGTGTCGCCCGACCCCGAGGTCCTCGCCGTGGCCGAGGCGGCTGGCGCCCGTCCCCTCCCCCAGCGATCCCGCGGCCTGAACCCCGCGCTCCAGGAGGCCCGCGAGGCCGCGGCCGGGGCAGACCGGCTGCTGATCCTCCCCGGTGACCTGCCCACCATCACGCCGGCCGACCTCACCGGCATCCTCGCCGCGGGCGACGATGCCGGATCCCCCAGCGTCGTCCTCGTTCCCGACCGCCACCGGCGCGGGACCAACGCCCTGCTACTCGATCCGCCGGAGGTCATCGACCCGGCGTTTGGCGGCGACAGCCGCGCCGGTCATGCGTGGCTGGCCGAGTCTGCGGACATCCGCTTCGTGGAGCTGGTCGGGATCCTGGAGCTGGACCTGGACACGCCCGACGACCTCCTCCTGGTCGAGGCCCTGCACCGGGAGGCTGTCCTTGCCGAATGACGAGGGCCGCGTGGAGATCATCGCGCTGGCGGGTCTCCCCGAGGTGACCCCCGGCGACGACCTGGAGGCGATGATCGGCGATGCCCTGGAAGCCACGCCCAGCGTCCTGCCGCTGGAGCCCGGCGACGTCCTGGTCGTGACCCAGAAGGTCGTGTCCAAGGTCGAGGGCGCCGTCGTGGACCTGCGGACGATCACGCCCTCGCCGGAGGCGATCGAGTGGGGGCACGCCTGGAACCGCGACCCGCGCCAGGTCCAGGTCGTGCTGGACGAGGCCGTCCGCGTCGTGCGCAAGGCGAACGGGGTGCTGATCGTCGAGACGCACCACGGGTTCGTGTGCGCGAACGCGGGCGTGGACGCGAGCAACGTCGGACCGGAGTCGGGGGATCGAGTGACCCTCCTGCCACGCGATCCCGACGCGTCCGCCGCGCGCATCCGGACCGCCATCGCCGCCCGGTTCGACACCGACATCGCCGTCATCGTCTCGGACAGCTTCGGGCGCCCGTGGCGCTGGGGAATCGTGGACGTCGCGATCGGCGTCTCGGGGCTTTCGCCGCTCGAGGACCTGCGGGGCACGCCGGACGCCGACGGGCGCGTGATGCAGTCCACGGTGCGCGGTGTCGCCGATGAGATCGCGTCCGCGGCCGAGCTCGCCCTGGGCAAGTCGGCCGGCCGGCCCGTCGCCCTCGTGCGTGGCGCGCGGCCGCCCATCGGCGAGGGCTCGTCGGGCGACATCGTGATCCCGGCGGCGAACGACCTCTTCCGCTAGCGGAGTTACATCACAGCGTCACAGTGGTATCATGCAGCCGTGGAGCGGACGCAGATCTCACTCGAGCCCGAGCAGGCGGACCTGCTGCGGCGCCTTGCCCAAGAGCGCGGCGTCTCGATGGCCCACCTCATCCGGGACGCCGTGGATCGCGCCTACGGCACCGCGCTCGCGCCCCCGACGCGCGAGGAGCTGTGGGAACGCGCATGGTCCGCGGTCGGCAGTGCAGCGTCGGGGCTCGGCGATGTTGCCCGGAACCACGACGACTACCTGGACGAGATCTACAGCTCGTGATCTTCGTCGACACGTCGGCGCTGCTGGCGTTGCTGGACAGGGATGACGAGTTCCATGCACGCGCCGCCACCGTGATCCGGAGCCTGGGCGCCGACGACGCCCTGCTCACGCACGAGTACGTGCTCGTCGAGACGACGTCGCTGGCCCAGCGCAGGCTCGGCCTCCAGGCGGTGCGCAGCCTCGTGGACGACCTCCTGCCCCTGCTCGAGGTCGCGTGGGTCGACGAACCGCTGCATGCCGAGGCACGCGAAGCCCTGCTGGCCGCGGGACGACGAACCGTCTCGCTCGTGGACCGGGTGAGCTTCCTGGTGATGCGGCGCCACGGGGTCCGGTGTGCCTTCACGTTCGACCAGGACTTCGCGGTCGAGGGCTTCGAGGTCCTCCCGACACCCTGACGGTGCGGCCGGCGCGCTACCCTCCCACCATGAAGATCGGTCTCCAGCTCTCCTCGTTCACCTGGCCCGGCAGCACCGAGGCCATCGGCCCGACCCTCGCGCGCATCTGCCGCGACGCGGACGATGCCGGCTTCGACTCCATCTGGGTCATGGACCACTTCTTCCAGATCCGTGGCGTCGGCCACCCCGAGGAACCGATGCTCGAGGGCTGGACCGCCCTGGGCTTCATGGCGGCACACACGAAGCGAGCGCGCCTGGGCCTGATGGTCGGGGGCGTCCACTATCGCCTCCCCGGGCTGTGGGTGAAGGCCGCGACGACCCTCGACGTGCTCTCCGGCGGCCGGGCCTGGCTGGGCATCGGCGCCGCCTGGAACGAGGAGGAGTCACGAGCCCTGGGCTTCCCGTTCCCGTCGCTGGGCGACCGCTTCGAGATGCTTGAGGAGACGCTCCGGATCGTCCACGAGATGTGGGCCGGCGAGCGGGGTTCCGAGGCAGCGTTCGAGGGGCGCCACTACCAGGCGGGCCGGCTCCTCAACTCCCCCCAGGCGATCTCGCGACCCCACCCGCCGATCATGATCGGTGGCGGCGGCGAGAAGAAGACCCTGCGCCTCGTCGCCCAGTACGCGGACGCGACCAACGTCTTCGGCGGACCTGAGACGATCCACCACAAGTACGAGGTCATCCGCGAGCACTGCGCGGCGATCGGGCGGGACCCGGACGAGATCGAGCGATCCACGCTCCAGTCCGTCAAGCTGGCGCTCGACGGCGTGCCGGGCGAGAGCGCCGGGCAGGTGGTCGACCGCTTCGGCGAGCTCTCGGACGCAGGCGCGCAGCACGTGATCTTCGGCGTGCGCGACGCCTGGAACCCGCGGGTGATGGAGATCCTGGCCCGGGACGTGCTGCCCGAGCTGCGGAAGCTGTAGCGGCTACCCCCCCACCGCGTCCGGCACGGCTGAAGCGGCGAGCCCATCCAGCTGCGCGAGGACCGGGATCGCACCGAGCCGGACGAGGATCCCCCGGGACGACTCCACCCACGCGGCGACCTCGGGATCTGCCGGCCCGACCGTCGTCGCAGCCTGGAGGCCGAGCAGCGCCTCGTCCCAGGCGAGGCCAAGATCCCGATAGGCAGCAAGTCCGAGGCGATAGCCGACCCGTGCCGCGTCGCCATCACCACCGAGCGCGGCGATCCCCGCCCTGACGGTCGACCGATCCGCGTCCACGGCGCGGCCCCGGGTCCCGAGCTCGGCGAGCGCGTCCAGCGCCGCCTGCGCCCCATCGGCATCACGGGCCAGGATGGCCGCCACGGCCACCCGCGGCAGGATGTACGGCGCGTTGAAGTCGCTGATGGGCACGCCCTTGAGCCACTCGTCGCGAGCCTCAGGCCAGTCTCCCCGGCCGAACGCCGCCAGACCGTTGAGGTCGAAGATGCTCGCCTCCATGTCGCGGTCCTCGAGCGTCTCGAGCCGCTGGTTGATCTCGATCCTCGACGCGTCGTCCGACTGCCCTCGCAGGATCTGGAACATCGCCGTTGCCGCGTCGACGACGATCATGGCGGCGGCGTCGATGTCGAGCTGCCTCGCCACCTCGAGCTCGGCCATCGCCCAGTCCCAGTCACCGGTCCGCCGGACGTCCTCGGCGACGTTGCCGAGGATCGTGATCTCCATCGAGCGCTGCCCGAGCCGTCGACACAGGCCCAGCGCCTCGCGCTGCAGCCGCACGGACGTCACGGGATCGTCGAGCGCGGTGATGTTGGCCAGCGTCATCGATGCCCATAGGGAGATGTCGGCCAGGCCGGCCTGTTCTGCGAGATCCCCGGCACCGCCGATGAGGGCGCTCGCCTCCCACAGCCGTCCCTGGAAGAACGCGGCCATGCCGTTGACCCCCAGGCAGTTCGCCGCGATGTCGATGAGCCCAAGACGCTCGGCCCTCGCGAGGGCGATATCGGCCCGCTCCCGGGACCGCGCGTACTCGCCGTTGAGCTGCAGGACCTTCGCCGAGCCGGCGAGCAGCCGGATCCAGCGAGGGTCGTCGCCGAGATCGCCGAAGCGCGCGATGGCGCTGTCGAACTGCGCCGACGCCTCTTCCCGACGGCGGGCCGAGCCCAGGGCCTCCGCGCGCAGCGCGATCGCCCATGCCAGCGCGGCTGGATCATCGCCGGCCTCACGCAGGGCGACGGCCTCCTCGAGGAGGGTCACGGCGAGATCGGCGCGGCTGCCGGTGACCGCCGCCTGGCCGGCCTGCTCGATCAGGCCCGCGCGGTCCGCGTCGTCGGCTGCGACCTCGAGGGCCTGCTGGAGGAAGGCCACGGCCTGCAGCGGGGCTCCGAGGCGCTCTGCGCGACCGGCGGCCGCCACGGAGCGCGATGCGAGCCTGGGCCGCGAGGGCATCCGCCTCCCCACCCTCCGCCGAGGCACCATAGGCGGCGACGTAGTGGGCGGCGAGCGCGCCCGCCAGCTCGTCGTCGCCGAGGGATTCGAAGTGGCGGGCGGCAGCGAGGTGCCGCGACCGGCGGTCGCGCATCGCGAGCGTGGAGTACGCGACCTCGCGGATCAGGGCCTGGACGAAGGCGTACTGGCCGCGCTCCGGTGACCTGGGATCGACCTCGACGTGGAGCAGGTCGCCGCGAACGAGCTGGTCGAGCCGCCCGTCGATGGCGGTGGCCGTCGAGCCCGCGATCGCCGCCAGGGCGTCAGCCGTGAACGACTGGCCGAGGACGGCCGCATCCTGGAGGAGCGCACGGTCGGCGGGGTCGAGCGCATCGAGCCGGGCCGCGATCAGCGCGTGCAGCGTACCCGGCACCGCGAGCTCGCCGAGCTCGCCCACCGGCTCGTAGCCGCCACCGGGGCGCGCCACGAGACGCCCATCCGCGACCAGCATGCGGATGGTCTCGACCGCGTACAGCGGGATCCCCTCGGCGCGGGCGACGATCGACCGGACGGCGGCCTCCGGCAGGCCCGGAACCAAGCCCGCCAGGAGCTCGCGCATCGACGCCTCGTCCAGCGCCTGCAGGTCCAGCGCGAGGAAGGAGCGCTTGCCGGCGCCCCAGCCCGGGCGGCGGTCGAGCAGCTCCGGTCGGGCGAGCGTGATGATCAGGATCGGGACGTTGCGGCTCCACTCCAGGAGGTGCTCCACGAAGTCGAGCGTCCCCGGATCGGCCCAGTGCAGGTCCTCGAACAGGAGTGCGGCCACGCCGGTCGACGCCAGCCGCTCGAAGAACGTCCTCCAGGCCGAGAACAGCTCGGGCGCGCCTCCGGGAGGCGGCTCGCCCGCGCCGAGGAGCGCGAGGAACGCCGGTTCGATCCGGCGACGCTCGGTCTCGTCGGGCACGTGCTCGGCGAGCATGTCGGCGATCCGGACACGGGTCGTCGCCGCGTCGTCGCTCTCGAGGAGCCCCGCTCTTGACCGGACCATCTCGCCCAGCGCCCAGAACGTGATCCCCTCGCCGTACGACGGAGATCGTCCCTCGTGCCACCAGACCTGCTCGACGACCCCATCGACGTACTTGAGGAACTCCCATGCCAGGCGGCTCTTGCCGATCCCGGCCTGGCCGGTGATCGATACGAGCCGAACCCGCCGTTCGCGCGACGTTGCGTGGAACAGGTCCTTGAGCAACCGCAGCTCGGCGTCGCGTCCGACGAACGGGGCCTCGAGGCGGTCGTCACGGCCGCGGCCGCGACGCTCGGCGACGATCCGGAGGGCACGCCACGCGACCACCGGGAGCGCCTTCCCCTTCAGGTCGTGCTCACCGGCTGGCTCGTACGCAACGGCGTCGGTCGTCGCCTGGTGCGTCGTCTCCCCGACGAGGACGGTCCCGGGCGCCGCGGCGGACTGGAGCCGTGCGGCAGTGTTCACGAGGTCTCCAGCCACCATGCCCTGGTCCTTCGAGCCCAGGGTCACGGCCGCCTCGCCCGTGAGCACACCGCAACGCGCCTGGATGCCCGGCCCGATCCCCCGAACGGCGTCGACCAGGTCGAGCCCAGCGCGGACGGCGCGCTCGGCATCGTCCTCGTGCGCGGTCGGTGCGCCCCACAGGGCCATCACCGCGTCGCCGATGAACTTCTCGACCCTGCCTCCGTAGCGCCCGATGATGTCCGTGGCGAGGTCGAAGTACTGCGAGAGCAGCTCACGGACCGCCTCGGGGTCGCGGCCCTCGGCCAGCGTGGTGAAACCGACGAGATCCGCGAAGAGCACCGTCACGAGGCGCCGCTCCGCGACCGGCGCCTCGGCTGCGGGGCGAGCGCCTGCGCCCACGAGAGCACCTTCGACGGCCGCCGACGCCGCGCCCGCGACCGGGCTGCCGCACTCGCCGCAGAAGCGGACCGTGGGCGGGTTGACCGCGCCGCAGCTGGCGCAGGCCAACGCGAGACGCGCGCCGCATTCGCCGCAGAACTTGCGGCCGGCCTCGTTGACGGCAGCGCAGCTGGGACAGGTCAAGCGTGGGTCTCGGGCATCGTTGCGAGGTTATCGGATTCGCGCATGGTCCACGCGGCCGCGGATCACGCTCCGGCCCGGGCGATCCGGGCGCCGCGCACATCCGGCAGCAGGGCGAAGCCGGCCCCGGCTGCCACCAGGCCCAGGCCCATGAGCGTGAGGGTCGGCCCGCCGCCGATGGTGTCGAGCAGGATGCCGGCGACCAGCGAGCCGATGGGCATCATCCCCACCGAGAGCGTGCGGGCCGTCGCGCCTATTCGCCCCAGCAGGGCATCGGGCGAGAGCATGGTCCGCAGCGACACGTAGGCAACGAGCACGTTGGCGTTGAGGATGCCCGCGAGCAGGGCCATCGCCACCATCAGCGGCACCGTCGCCCCGACCGAGATGACCAGCGTCAGGCCGAAGCCCACGGCCCCGCCGAGCATGACCGGTCCCACGGCGCGCGGAGCCATCCGGGCCGCCAGCAACGACCCGCCGAGCGCGCCGAGCGCGAACGCGGAGAGGACGATCCCCACGACAGCGGTGCCGAGGCCCCGGTCCTGCGTGACATAGAAGATGAGCCCCGTCGTGAGGCCGGCCGAGATGACCTGGATCGCAGTCCACAGCGCGATCACCGAGCGCAGCGTGGGTTGCCGGGCGACAAACGCGACCCCCTCCCTGATGTCAGCGAGGATGTGCGTCTGCTCCGCCCGTCGCTCCGGCCGCAGGGGTCGCCGGATGAACACCAGCGACACGGCCGACACCAGGAACGTGAGGGCGTCGATGGCGATCGTCGGTCCGGGTCCGATGGCACCGGCGAGCAGCCCGGCCAACGCGGGCCCGACGATCCAGCCGATGTTGAACACGGCCTCGAAGATGGCGTTGGCGCGCGGAACCTGGCCGCGGCCGACGAGTCCCGGCACGGCGGCCGTGTAGGCGGCCAGCCAAAGGACCCGCAGCACGTTGATCGGAAACGCGACGCCGATGATGACCGCGAGCGTCGGCCCGCCGATCCAGACCGAGATGGGCACGAGCGCCGTCAGCAGGGCCCGCCCGAGGTCGGCGCCGAGCATCATCTTCCGCCGGTCCCAACGGTCGGCGTAGGCGCCTGCCGGCAGACCCACGAGCAGGTCGGGCAGCGTCGAGAGCACGCCCACGATCCCCATCGCGAACCCGGATCCCGTCAGCGCCAGCACCAGGATCGGCATCGCCGTGTTGCTGATGGAGTCGCCGAAGGAGCTGATCCCCTGCCCGAACAGCACGACCAGGAAGTCGCGGTTCCGGCGCAGGGTTTCGGGCGGCGCCTCGGGCATCGCCTCGGGCACCACCAGGGCTTCGGTGGTCACGATCTGAGATTACGCGGGCCGGCGTGCTCCTGCGAACGTAGGGCGCCCGATACCCCCGGGGGGTATACGGCCAGCGTGCTACAGTGAATGACAGGACAACCCTCGCGACAGGACCGACAATTCCCCGATGACCGACGACACCCCCGGGCAGGGCCCCGCCACCAACCCCTTCGGCTCGATGAGCATCAACTTCGGCGGCGGCACCGCGCCCGCGACAGGCAGCCCGCTCAACCCCTTCGGCGGCGGGATCAGCCTCATCTCGGAGGCACCGGCAGAGGCTGCTCCACTGGCCGGTGGGCCGACCACCTCCGGGGCGGACGAGGGCCGCACGGAGGCCAAGGTCCTGATCATCGGCTCCGGGCCGGCCGGGCTCACTGCCGCCATCTACGCCGCGCGAGCCAACCTCGAGCCCATCGTGCTGGCGGGCTCCACGCCCGGCGGCCAGCTGATGCTCACGAGCGAGATCGAGAACTATCCGGGATTCCCGGACGGCATCGATGGGCCGGAGATGATGGGCCGCTTCCGGGCCCAGGCCGAGCGCTTCGGGACGCACATCGTGGACGTTGACATCGACCGCGTGGACCTCTCGTCCCGCCCGTTCCGCGCCTGGGCCCGCGGCGTCGAGTACCGGGGCGAGACGATGATCATCGCGACCGGCGCCTCCGCGCTGTGGCTCAACATCGAGTCCGAACAGCGGCTGCGCGGGCGCGGCGTGTCCGCGTGCGCGACGTGCGACGGGTTCTTCTTCCGTGACCGCGAGATCGCGGTCGTGGGCGGCGGCGACTCCGCGATGGAGGAGGCCAACTACCTCACCCGCTTCGCCTCGAAGGTCCACCTGCTCCACCGCCGCGACGGCTTCCGCGCGTCGAAGATCATGATCGACCGCACCTACGGCAACCCCAAGATCGAGGTCCACACGAACGCCGCGATCGACGAGGTCCTGGGCAACACCAAGGTCGAGGGCCTGCGCGTCAGGGACACGCGGACGGGCGACGTCCACGAGATGCCCATCGAGGGCCTGTTCATCGCGATCGGCCACAAGCCCAACACGGACGTCTTCGCGGAGTGGCTCGACACCGACGAGAAGGGCTACCTCGTGGCGCACGAGCACACGTCCAGCCGGATCCCGGGCGTGTTCATCGCGGGCGACGTCAACGACCATCGCTACCGCCAGGCCGTCACGGCCGCCGGCGACGGGGCGCGTGCGGCCATCGACGCCGAGCGCTGGCTCGAGACGGAGGTCGTCGCATCCGCCCAGACGGCGACGGCGTCGTAACGGGCCGGCCTGGCGGGTCCCGGGGCGCAGGGGGGCGCCGGCGAGCCGCCGTGATGCCCATGCCAGGTTCCGGCCGATGACCATGCGCGGCAGCGGCGCGCGTGCCCTGGCTCGGGGTGGCGCAGGGACGGGTGGCGCGGGCCGCCTCACGCCCCCGAAGGACGACTTCGTGCGGGTGCCCAAGGAGCGTCGCGCGGCCACCGTCCGGCGGATCGCGGCCTTCTTCCGGCCCTACCGGCTGCAGGTCGTCGTCGTCCTCGTCGCGATCCTGGCGACCAGCCTCATCGGCCTCATCAACCCCTTCCTGCTCAAGCTGCTCATCGACGACGTCATCGTGGGCGGGCAGTACGACAAGCTGAACCTGTACGTCGGGCTGATGATCGCCCTCCCGGTCCTCACCGGGCTGATCGGCGTGGGGCAGGCGTACCTCAACAACGTCATCGGCCAGAGCGTGATGCAGGACCTGCGCAACGCGCTCTACGCCCATCTCCAGCAGATGCCACTGCGGTTCTTCACCGCCACCCGGACGGGCGAGATCCAGAGCCGGCTCTCCAACGACGTCGGAGGCGTGCAGGCAGTCGTCACGGACACCGCGGCATCGATCACGTCCAACGTCGCCGTCGCCGTGTCCACGATGCTCGCGATGTTCCTGCTCTCCTGGCAGCTCACGCTCGTCTCGCTCGGGATCCTGCCCTTCTTCCTCTACCTCACCTACCGCGTGGGCAAGGTCCGCCGCGAGGTCAGCAGCGAGACCCAGAAGCGTCTCGCCGACATGAGCGCGGTGACCGAGGAGACGCTGTCCGTGTCCGGGATCCTGCTGGGCAAGACGTTCGGCGCCCAGGAGCGGTCGCTGGAGCGCTTCCGGCTGCTCAACTTCCAGCTCGCGCGGCTCCAGATCCGCCAGGCGATGGTTGGCCGCTGGTTCTTCGCGATCATCGGCACGATCTTCTCGATCATGCCCGCGTTCGTGTACTGGCTCGCGGGGACGATGGCGGCGAGTGGCAACCCGGCCGCGCCCACGGCTGGCGACATCGTGGCCTTCACGACGCTCCAGAGCCGCCTCTTCTTCCCGCTGGGCCAGCTGCTCAACGTCCAGGTGGAGATCCAGGGGTCGCTCGCGCTGTTCGACCGGATCTTCGAGTACATGGACCTGGACCCGGAGATCACGGACGCGCCGGACGCAATCGCGCTAGAGCCGTCAGACGTCCTGGGCGCCGTGGCGTTCGAGGGGGTGTCGTTCAGGTATCCGGCGGAACCTGCGGCGGTCGGGGCGGCGGCTGACGAAGAGGCCGCCGAGGAGGGCGGGGCAGAGGCGGACGAGGGTGACGATGTGGCCGCAGCCGATGCAGCCGAGGTGCTCGACGAGGTCGCGGAGGTGTACCCCGTCACGACGTCGCCCTTCGGGCTCGAGGACGTGTCGTTCGAGGCACGGCCGGGCGAGCTGGTCGCGATCGTCGGCCCGTCCGGCGCCGGCAAGACCACGACGACCTACCTGATCCCGCGGCTGTACGACGTCGAGAGCGGACGGGTGACGATCGACGGCATCGACACGCGAGGGATCCAGCTGGCATCGCTGGGCCGGCTGGTGGGCTTCGTGACCCAGGAGACGTACCTGTTCCACGCCTCCATCCGCGACAACCTGCTGTTCGCCAGGCCCGACGCGACGGACGAGCAGCTCGAGGCCGCGACCCGGGCTGCGGCCATCTTCGACCGGATCGCGGAGCTTCCCGACGGACTCGACACCATCGTCGGCGAACGCGGGTACAAGCTGTCGGGCGGCGAGAAGCAGCGGATCGCGATCGCGCGGGTCCTGCTCAAGGACCCGCGGATCCTGATCCTGGACGAGGCGACGTCCTCGCTGGACACCGTGTCCGAGCGGCTGATCCAGGCGGCCCTGGCGCGGCTGACCGAGGGGCGGACGACGATCGCAATCGCCCACCGCCTGTCGACGATCCTGCGCGCGGACCGGATCCTGGTCTTCGATCGGGGACGGATCGCCGAGCGCGGCACGCACCGCGAGCTGATCGAGCGCGGCGGGCTCTACGCCCGGCTGTACCACGAGCAGTTCGAGGCCGAGGCCGCGAACCTCGCGGAGGCCTACGGGGGCGCCTGAGCGCCGGGCGAGAGGCGCGTCGACCCTTTGACGGGCAGGCGTCGCCCGGTAGTCGCCCAATTCCGGTGTCGCGATCCTCGAACCCCGCCGCTGTCGCTACGTGGTCGACGGTTCCAGGCGTCGAGGTGGCCGGGGGTCAATTCGTCGCATCAGGATCGCCGAAACCCGGAGTCCGGCATGGCGAAGCCGAGCCTTGTCGCCTGCCAGTCGGCGGGTGCCCGGCCAGCGCCGGGTCCCTGCCATCATGAGTGGTACCATATGTGGCATGAAGAAGACGACGCTGTACCTCGAGCCGGAGCTTGACCGGGCGGTTGGACGGCTCGCGGCGAGCCGGGGAGTTTCCAAGGCCGAGGCGATCCGCGCAGCGCTCCGGGCCGCCACGCACGAGGTGGAGCGACCGCGGGTGACTGCGATCGGCGTCGCACACGGGCCAGGTGACGTGGCGGACAACGTGGACCGGCACCTTGCGGAAACCGGGTTCGGCGAGGCGTGATCGTCGTTGACACATCGGTCATCTTCGCTCTCCTCGACGACAGGGATCAGCGTCATCGCGCGGCGCGCGAGTGGTATGCGCGGACTGACGATGACCTCTCGACGACGCCGCTCGTGCTCGCCGAGGCGGACCACCTGGCATCGACCCGCGGCGGTCAGCAGGCCGTGATGGCCCTGCGAGCCGACATCCGCGCCGGCGCCTACATCATTGACTGGTGGACGGCGGCCGCCTCGGAAGCCGCGGATGTCGCGGATCGGTACTCGGACCTGGGCATCGGGCTGACGGATGCGTCGCTCGTGGTCCTCGCTTCGCGGGTCGGGACGGTGAACATCGCAACGTTCGACGAGCGCCACTTTCGGGCGATCGTGCCGCTGTCCGGTGGAGCCGCCTTCCGGCTCCTGCCGCTCGATGACCCGAGGTAGTACCGCCACGGCGCCTGCGATCGGATCAGCCCGAGTTGCATGACTATGCAGCACAACTGTATAGTCATTCCGTGACCACGTTCCGCCCGAACTCCACTCCCGCTGACCTGCCGCCCGAGAGCGGCGAGACGCGCCCGTGAGCGCGGGGCAGGCGGGCGCGGTGCTCGCGGCGGACCGTGGATCACGAGCCCTTCGGGGGGAGGTCAGGTCCGCGTCGCCATCGTCGGGGCAACCGGCTATGTCGGCGCGGAGCTGATCCGCCTGCTCGCCCTGCACCCGCACGTGACGATCACGGGCCTGGTCGGTCGCGAGCGCAAGGGCGACCCGATCGCGCACATCCATCCCCACCTGGCCACGCGAGACCTGCACGTCTACGACCACGTGCCCGAGGACGCCGAGGCCGTGTTCCTCGCCCTGCCCCACGGCGTGGTTGCGCAACGGATCGACGAGTTTCTCGGGCGCGACCAGACCGTCATCGACCTTGGCCCCGACTTCCGGTTCCGGGACGGCGCGGACTACGCGACCTGGTACCACGTGGATCACCCGCGGCCCGACCTGCTCCCGGCCGCCGTCTACGGCCTGCCGGAGCTGCACCACGCGGAGCTGGCGGCGCTGGGCACTCGGCCGGGCGCGATCGTGGGTTCGCCCGGCTGCTACGCGACGACGTCAATCCTCGCGCTGGCTCCGCTTGCCCGCGCCGGCCTGATCGCCGACGTCGTCGTGGATGCCAAGAGCGGCGTCTCGGGTGCCGGCCGCGATCCCAAGGCGGACCTCCACTTCGGCGAGGTCAACGAGAGTGTCAAGGCCTACGGCATCTTCACTCACCGCCACATCGGCGAGATCGAGCAGGAGTTGGCCGGCCAGTCCCCCACCCTGGACGCGAACCCGGGCGCCCGGGGCATCGACTTCCTGCCGCACCTCGTCCCGATGACGCGCGGGATCCTCTCCGCCTGCCACGTGCGGCCGACCCGCCCCGTGACGCAGCCGGAGCTCGACGAGATCTACCGCGAGGCGTACGGCGACGAGCCCTTCATCTCGATCGTCGACCATCCGCCGGCCACGAAGCACGTCCTGGGCAGCAACGAGTTCCGCGTCTTCTGCCGCGTGGATGAGCGGACCGGCCGTGTGCTCGCCATCGGCGTCCTCGACAACCTCGTGAAGGGCGCGGCGGGCCAGGCCATCCAGGCGTTCAACGTCGTCCATGGCCTGCCCGAGCCGTCGGGCCTCCTCCAGCTGCCGCTCGCGCCCTGACCGGCGCGTCCACCCCCACTGCCACCCCCACCATCCGAAGGTCCGCCATGTCCCTCGCGATCGATCCGCTCCTCGCCCCGCTGCACGCCGACCGGCCCGCGGTGGAGCGTTGGGCGCGCATCCCCGCGGGCTTCGTGGCGGCGGGCACCACGGCCGGCATCAAGAAGTCCGGTCGCCAGGACTTCGCGCTCGTGGCCGCGGTGGGCGACCCGGTCCCTGCCGCGGCCGTCCTGACCCCCAACCGCTTCGCGGCCGCCCCGGTCCGGCTCTCGAGGGCCAACCTCCAGGCCACCGGCGGCACGACCATGGCCGCGGGCTACGCGAAGGCCGTGATCGCGACATCGGGCAGCGCCAACGCGGCCACGGGTCCCGCGGGCGACGCGGACCAGTACGCAATCGGCGAGGCGGTGGCAGCCGCGCTTGGCACGAACGCCCGGCACGTCCTCCACCTCTCGACCGGGGTCATCGGCATCCGGCTCCCCGTGGACAAGGTGACCGCCGAAGTCGCGCGGGTCGCGGACGGTGGCCTCGCCGCGACCGACGAGGCGTTCGCCGCCGCCGCGGTCTCGCTCCGGACGACCGACTCCACCACGAAGATGGCGACGACGAAGGTGTCGCTGCCGGCCGCGTCGGGCACCGGCCCGGTGGAGGTCACGGTCACGGGCATCGCCAAGGGTGTCGGGATGATCCACCCCAAGATGGCCACCATGCTCTCGATCGTCCTCACGGACGCGACCGCATCGCCGGCGACCCTCCGCGATCTCCTCCGGGCGGCGTCTGCCACCACGTGGAACCAGCTCTCGGTCGACGCAGACACGAGCACCAACGACAGCGTCTTCCTGCTGGCCTCCGGGGCGGCCGGGGCCGCATCCGTGGACGACGATCCCGCGGCCCGCGCCGTCCTCGCGGCCGCCATCGAGGCGGTCGCCCGCGACCTCGCCCGCCAGCAGGCCCGCGACGGTGAGGGCGCGACGGCACTGATCACCTGCCAGGTCTCCGGGGCCGCGGACGACGTCGACGCCCGGGCGGTCGCGCGGGCCGTGATCAGCTCCTCGCTGGTCAAGGCCGCGGTCCACGGCAAGGACGCGAACTGGGGCCGGATCGCCGGAGCGGCGGGCAACGCGGTCGTCCCCGAGGCGTACCTCCTCGAAGCCGCCGGGCTCTCCCCCGCCGAGGCCGCCGCCCGCGCCGGCCAGCCCGCCGCCGTGGACCCGGGCACGCTCCGGATCGCGATCGCCGGCCACCTCGCCTACGACGGCGCCCTGGGCGGCCCGACGGGCATCGACAAGGCCGCCGCGCGCGAGGCCATGACGGCCGAGGAGGTGCTGATCCGCCTCGACCTGGGGCTCGGGACCGGCACCGGCGAAGCCTTCGGGTGCCCCCTGACCGAGGGCTACGTGAAGGAGAACTCGGAGTACACGACGTGAGCGACATCGTCGTCGTCAAGCTCGGCGGGACGACCCTCGCGGAGCAGCAGCAGGTGCTGGGTGAGGTCGCCCAGGTCGCCCGCACGCGCCCGATCGTGGTGGTCCACGGCGGCGGCAAGCGCATCTCCGAGTGGCTGGAGCGCCTCGGCGTCCAGTCCCGCTTCGTGAACGGGCTGCGCGTAACGGACCCGGCGGCCCTCGAGGTGGCGGCTGCGGTCCTGCGGGGCGTCGTCAACAGCGAGCTCGTCGCCGCGCTCCACGACGTGGGCTGCGACGCCGTGGGTCTCAGCGGCGTGGACGGCGGGCTGCTGATCGGCCACCGCCTCCCCGACGTAGGGCTGGTCGCCACCGTCACAGGCGTGCGCCGGGACCTGCTCGACCAGCTGATGGTCGGCGGCCAGGTGCCGGTGGTCGCGCCCCTCGCCCGGGACGAGGAGGGCGTGGTCTGCAACGTCAACGCGGACGACGCCGCGGCGGGCCTCGCGGCCGGCCTCGGCGCCCGCCAGCTGGTGCTCATGACGGACGTCGACGGCGTGCGCGGCACGGACGGCCATCGCCTCCCGACCATCACGCCGGCCGAGGCCGACGCCCTGATCGCCTCGGGCATCGATCCGCGGCGGCATGGTGCCCAAGGTCCGGGCGGCACTGTCGGCGCTCGCCTGGGACGGCGCCGAGGCGATCATCGCCGACGGCTCCGCCCCCGACGCGCTCGACCGCGCCCTGGCGGACCCGACCTTCGGGACCCGGGTCAGCGCCACGGCCCACGCCGGCCACCACGCCGGCCCCCATGGTGGCGCGACGTGAGCGGGCAGCACGCGGTGATGGTCAAGCGGGACCGGCACGCGGCCATCCGGCGCCTCGTGACGGCGCACCCCATTGCCAGCCAGGGCGAGCTCGTGACCGGGCTCTCTGCCCTCGGCTTCGACGTGACCCAGGCCACCGTGAGCCGCGACATCGCGGAGCTCGGCCTGGCCAAGGTCATGCGCGGGGACCGGTCGATCTACGTCGTGCCGGAGGCCATCGGCGCCCGGCGGCCCCCCTCCGACGAGCGTCTCCGGCGCATCCTCGCCGACATCCCGGTCACCGTCGCGCGGAGCGGCCTCATCCTCGTCCTGGTGGGCCAGCCCGGCACGGCCAGCGTCATCGCCCAGGCGATCGACGAATCCACCCTGTCCGAGCAGGTCGGCACGCTGGCCGGCGACAACACGCTCATCGTCCTGTTTGCCGACGAGCCCGCGCTGTTGGGCTGGCTCGAGCGGTTCGAAGCCCTGAACGCCGCCGCCGAGGTGGCCTACGCCATGGAGGCCCTGTCCCGATGAAGAAGGTCGTGCTCGCCTACTCCGGCGGACTCGATACGTCCGTCGCCGTCGCCTGGCTCAAGGAGCAGTACGGCGCCGAGGTGGTGACGCTCACGGTCGACCTCGGTGGCGGCTCCATCAAGGCAGGTGTCGAGCGCCGCGCGATGTCGGCCGGGGCCTCCAAAGCGTACGTGGTCGATGCCAGGGAGACGTTCGTCAGCCACTACGTCTGGCGCGCGCTCCAGGCCAACGCGGTCTACCAGGGCGCGTATCCCCTGGCCACCGCCCTGGCCCGCCCGCTGCTCGCGCAGCTCCTCGTGGAGGTCGCCCAGGAGGAAGGTGCGGACGCGGTCGCCCACGGCTGCACCGGCAAGGGCAACGACCAGGTCCGCTTCGACGTCGCCGTCCATGCCCTGGACCCCGGCCTCGAGGTCGTGGCACCGATGCGCGTGGGCATGGGCCTCACCCGCGACCAGTCCATCGACTACGCCAACGCCCGCGGCATCGAGATCCCGATCACCAGGTCGTCCCCGTACTCCATCGACGTCAACCTCTGGGGACGCTCGTGCGAGACCGGCGTCCTCGAGGACCCGTGGGTCACCCCGCCCGACGATGCCTACGCCTGGACCGTGGCGCCTTCCGACGCCCCCGACCCGGTCGACATCGTCATCGGCTTCGAGGGCGGCATCCCCGTCTCCATCGACGGTGAGGCGCTCTCCGGCGTCGCGCTCGTCGAGCGACTCCACGACCTGGGCGGCGCGCACGGCGTCGGACGCATCGACCACGTGGAGGACCGCCTGGTCGGCATCAAGAGCCGCGAGATCTACGAGGCGCCGGCGGCGGTCATCCTGCACACCGCGCACCACGCCCTCGAGGGCCTTGTCCTGTCCAAGGAGCAGCTGCGGTTCAACCGCCTCGTGGCGGACGAGCTGGCCCAGATCATCTACGACGGCCTGTGGTTCAGCGCCCTGTCGCGCGACCTGCGGACGTACGCGCTGTCCTCCCAGCGAGTGGTGTCGGGCGAGGTCCGGATCCGCCTCGACCATGGCCGCGCCTCGGTCGTGGGCCGGCGCTCCCCGCTCTCGCTGTACGACAAGAACCTCGCCACCTACGACGACGGCGACGCCTTCGACCACGCGTCCGCGGTGGGCTTCATCGAGATCTTCGGGCTGCCGCTCCGCGTGGAGGCGGCGCGTCACGGCGCGGTGGGCAAGCACCACGGCGCGGCGTGGACCTGGACGGACCCGCTGCTCGCGGACCTGCCGACCAGTGTCGCCGGGGGCGAGGCCGTCCAGGGCTGACGCCCGGTCGCTCTCGGAGACCACTCGCCGCCCCGGGTCGGCGGGTACCCTGTGCCGGTGACCACGCCACAGCGCCGATCGTCCGGCTCGGCTCCGCGACGCCGCGCAGCCCCATCTGCGCCGGTCCACGACGCCCACCTCGAGCAGATCGACCGGCTCGCCTTCCTCCACGAGTTCGCCCAGCTCGCGACCCACGCCCGCGATTGGGACGAGCTCATGCGCACGGTCGTGGACCGCACGACCGTGGCGATGGGCGTGGAGGTCTGCTCGTTCTACCTCCTCGATCGCGACGGCGAGACCCTCACGCTCGCGGCCACCAACGGCCTCGACCGGGAGCAGGTGGGCAGCGTGAGCCTGTCGATGGGCCAGGGCGTCACCGGGCGGGCGGCTGCCGAGCGCACGCCGGTCACCTCCAGGGACGTGACCACCGACGAGCGGTTCAGGTGGGTGCGCGGCTTCGACATCGCGGGCCTCCGCGCGATGCTGTCGATGCCGCTCGTCTGGGACGAGCAGGTGGTGGGCGTGCTCAACGTCCAGACGACCGAGCGCGCGTGACTTCGCACCCGAGGAGATCGACTACCTCGCCACGATCGCCGCGCTCCTCGCCGGGATCGTTGAGAAGGGCCGGATGCAGGCCGAGGCGGAGGCGCAGCTGGACCGCCTCTCGCAGCTCGACGCCGCCCGCGCCGAGCTCCTCGCCGTCGTCACCCACGAGCTTCGGACGCCGCTCGCCGTGGTGCGCGCGTACGTGGACCTGCTCGCGGATGCCGCCGGGGCGAACGCGGCCGAAGCCGATGCCGCCGGGGGCGTCGCGACCGGACCCTCGGTGGACGTGATCGAGAACTGGCGGGCCGGGGCCACGGACCAGGTCACGCGGCTGGACCGCCTCGTTGACTCGATCCTCGCCTCGGTGCGCGGCGAGGGGCTCACCGGGCTGCGGCGGGAGCCGTTCGACGTCGTGTTCGCCATCGACCGGACCGTCGGCAACCTGGCGCTGCTGCTGCGGACGCGGGCGGTGCGCTGGACGCCGCCTGCTCACGCGCTCGTCGCCCGCGGCGACGAGGTGCGATTCCGCCAGGTGCTCGAGCACCTGCTCGACAACGAGGCCAAGTACGCGCCACCCGAGCAGGCCGTGTCGATCGGCGTGTGGCGGATCGGCGACGAGATCCAGGTCTACATCACGGACGACGGCCCCGGCGTGCCCATCGAGGTCTGGGACGAGGTGTTCCAGCCGTACGTGCGCGTGGACCGGGCGCGATCGCGGGGATCGGGCATCGGGCTGTTCGCGGCGCGACGCCTGATGGAGGCGATGGGCGGGCGCGTCTGGATCGAGAAGAACGGATACGGCGGATCCCGCTTCATCGTGGCGCTGCCCATCGTCTGATCGGGCCAAACTGCCCTCCCGTTGCCGCCGGGCGCAACTGTCCATCATCACGGCGCAGGTGCAGCCTCCGCTCCAGGAGGACCGACGGCATGACCGACCTGCTGCACCCTGTAAGCGTCCAGCCACCGGCGGTGTTCGACCGCCCACCCGCCGTTCCCGAGATCCACCGGCTCGCGATGCGCGAAACCGCCGTGATTGCGATCGATGTCGCCCCGGACGAGATCGGGCCAGCCATCGGCGCAGCCATCGGCGAGGTGGAGTCCGCGATGCGCGAGGCTGGTGTCGCCCTCGCGGGACCTCCGTTCGCACGGTACCTGGCGTTCGAGCCGCGGATCCGCGCCGAGATCGGGTTCCCGGTGCAGCGGCCGGCTCCGCACGTTGGCCGCGTCTTCCCGGGCCGGCTGCCCGGGGGCCGGGTTGCGTCGATCGTCCACATCGGCTCGTTCGACGGCTGCGAGCACACGTACAGCCTGATGCACCGCTGGCTCGCCGAGCTGGGCCTGCGGCCGACCGGCCCGATCTGGGAGGTCTACTGGAGCGACCCGGAGGTGGAGCCCGACCCGGCAACCTGGCGGACGGAGATCTTCGCGCCGATCGAGTAGCGCCGGTTCGAGGGTCCTCGGCCTGCGTCGTGGCCTGGCGTAGCGCCACAGGCTGCGATTGCCGGCATCGGACGAGACAGGGCCTGGAGATGCGGCGTCCGACGCATCATCTGCCGGCATCGCCGGGCGTCATGCCGGGACGTGCGGCGTGACGCGCCGCGCCGGCCGGTATCGACCACCGTGATGCCGGGAAACGTAGACCTGTGCGCAACACCGGCGATGCGCCAGCCGCCGGGCCGGCTCAGGCCACCTGGCCGCTGAGCCCCCCGGCCCGCTCAGCCGCGCCGGGCCGGCTCAGGCCGCCAGCCGCCGGCGAAGCGCCAGCCGCCGGGCCGCCTCAGCCACGCGTCCGGCCCGACTCAGCCGCGGGCGACTCGCACCCCGTCCGTTCGAAGGTGCGCGTAGCCGGGCTTGACTACCTCGCTGATCAGGTACAGGCGCTCGTCGAACGGGATGAAGGACGACTTGAGCGCGTTGATCGTGAGCCACTCCATCTCGGACAGGCCGATCCCGAAGGCCTCGTCCAGGGCCTTGAACTCGCTGCTGACGGTCACCCCGCTCATCAGCCGGTTGTCCGTGTTGACCGTCACCCGGAAGCGCAGCCGGCGGAGGAGCTCGATGGGGTGCTCCGCCACGGAAGCCGCGCCCCCGGTGTGGACGTTCGACGTGGGGCACAGCTCGAGCGGGACGCGCGTGTCGCGGACGAACGCCGCCAGCCGGCCCAGGTGGGTGGTGCCGTCGGGCTCCACCGTGATGTCGTCGATGATCCGGAACCCGTGACCCAGGCGCTCGGCCCCGCAGATCTGGAGCGCCTCCCAGATGGACGGGAGCCCGAACGACTCGCCGGCGTGGATCGTGATGTGGAAGTTCTCCCGGCGGACGTACTCGAACGCGTCGAGGTGCCGCGTGGGCCGGTAGCCGGCCTCGGGCCCCGCGATGTCGAAGCCGACGACGCCATCCTCGCGGTGCCGCGACCGCCAGCTCCGCGATCTCCATCGAGTGGGCGGCCTGGCGCATGGCGGTCAGGAGGGCGCGGACGACGATGGGGCGACCTGCCCGCGCCGCGCGCTCCATCCCGCTGCGGAAGCCCTCGAGCACCGCGATGACGACCTCGTCGGGCGTCAGGCCGCGGGCCGGTCGACAGCTCGGGCGCGAAGCGGATCTCCGCGTAGACAACGCCGTCGGCGGCCAGGTCCTCCGCGCACTCCATCGCAACCCGGGCGATGGCACCCGGGTGCTGCATGACCCCCACCGTGTGGGCGAACGTCTCGAGGTAGAGCTCGAGGCTCTTGCGGTCGGCGCCGCGCCGGAACCAGGTGGCGAGATCGTCCACGTCCTCGGTGGGCAGGTCGCGATAGCCGTACTCGCGGGCGAGGTCGATGATGGTCGCCGGGCGCAGCCCGCCGTCCAGGTGGTCATGCAGCAGGGCCTTGGGCGCGCTGCGGATGGTGTCGAGCGTGAGCACGGGATCCTCCTGGGGCGGTGACTGGATCGTAGCGCTCCACGAGACCTTCGGTGAGTGCTGCAGGCGCCCGGAAGCGGCATGTCGGTCGAATGACCGATGACGCAATTGACGCGGAGCGTAGACTCTGGGCTCGATGATCCAGGTGCGTCCCCTCCTGAGTCCTCTGCTCGTCGGCCGCGACGACCTGTTGGCGCTGGCTAACCGGCGCCTGGGTGAGGCCGCGGCCGGGAACGGGCATCTCCTCCTGCTGTCCGGCGAGGCCGGCATCGGCAAGACGCGCATGGTGAACGCCGTCCTGCGCAAGGCCGAGGCCGCCGGCTATCGGGTGGCGAAGGGGGACCTCTCGCCCCATGACCACCTGGTGCCGCTCGCCTCGATCCACGACCTCGCCCGCACGATGCGCGGACGTCCGGCCTTCGGGGCGCTGGGCGCCGACCTGCTGGCGCTCCAGGGGGGCGGGGTGCGGACTCGCTGGGATCGCGCCGGATGCTGGTGCACGAGATCGCCGACCGGATCATCGCGGGCATCGACCGGCCGACGCTGCTCGCATTCGAGGACCTCCAGTGGGCGGACGAGCTCAGCCTCGAGGTCATCGGGGAGCTTGCGCGCCTCGGGCGCGAGCGACCCTTGCTGCTGCTCGGTGCCTACCGGCTCGACGAGCTTCCAGTCGCATCGATGCACCGCGAGTGGCGGGCGAGACTGATGAGCCAGCGGCTCGCCGAGGAGGCCCGCCTGAAGCCCCTCACCCACGATGAGACGGCGCTCGTGGTGACGCTCATCCTGGGGACCGGCCTGCCGGCGCCGCGCGAGGTCGTCCAAGCGGTCTACGCGCGCACGGACGGGATCCCACTCCACATCGAGGAGTTGTTGGCCGCCCTCGACGACGACACCCGGACCGACGGCCGGGCGATCCGCGACGCGCACGTGCCCGACACGATCGAGGACGCGGTGCTCGCCCGCGTGGCGCGGCTGTCGGACGACGCTCGCGAGGTCGCACGGGCCGGGGCGGTGATCGGACGATGCTTCACGCCCGAGGTCCTCGCGGGCTGCCTCGATCGGCCGGTCGGCGACCTCGATGCGGCGCTCGCAGAGCTCGTGGACCATGCCTTCCTGTTCCCGTTCGACTTCCTCGACCGCGGGTACTACGACTTCCGCCACGCCCTCCTCCGGGACGCCCTGTACGGGACCATTCCCAGCTCGGAGCTGCGGAAGCTCCATGCCCGGGCGGGCGAGTTCGGCGCCCTGATCTCGGGCGGCTCGACGATCCACGCGTCGGTGCACTTCGAGCGCGCGGGCCTGCACGGCCAGGCCTACCGGGCGGCGCTCGCAGGGGCGCGCGCCGCGAGCGCGGTCTCCAGCCGACGCGAGGCGTTCGAGCTCTACGCGCGGGCGGCGGCGAACGTTCCGGACGACCTCCCGTCCAAGGATCTCGGGACCTCTACGAGGGATACTGCGAGGCCGCCTTGGCGGTCGACGACGTGGCCGTGATCGAGGAGACTGCGCATCTCGCGCGCCGCCACTACCTCGATGCCGGCCGGCCGTTGGACGCGGCGAACATGCTCGTCATCCTCAGCTCGAGCGCGCGGCGCGACGTCCGGCCGGCGTCCGATCGTCGCGAGCTCCTGGCCCAGGCGGACGCGGAGCTCGCGGCGCTGCACGGGTCGCCCGAGATCAACCTGATCGTCTCCGATGTGCGGCTGATGCAGGGCATGCTCGAGCTCGATGCCGGACAGCACGCGGCCGCCACGATGCTGTTCGATGTCGCGCGCAGCCTGCGCCTGGCTTCGACGGACCCGGACTGCAGCGATATCGACTCCATGGTCGCCTCGATCGACGTGTTCGAGGGGCGGGTCGAGAATGGACTGGAGACGATCCTGCGGGTCGCGCGCGGCGCGCGTGCCGCGCGCCAGGAGAGCACCGGCGTGACGGCCTTCCGGTGGAGCGCCGCGGCCGCCATGCGCGTCATGGCCTACCCCGTCGCCGAGGCGGCGCTGCGGGATGGCCTTCGTTACGCCGATGAGATCGAGCAGTCGTACTGCCGCCACGTGATGGCCGCGACCACGGCCCACCTCGCCTGGGCGGCCGGACGCTGGGACGAGGCGGTCTCCGTCGCGGAGATCGAGCTCGTCGAGCGGGGCAGCCGGCGCGGAACGCTCGGATCGCGCGACGTGATCGGGTTCGTCGGCTTCGGGCGCGGCGACGTCCTGCGGGCGCGGACGCTGCTCGACGAGTCGATGGCGATCGGCCGGGCCGGCGGGGAGGTGGACCTGGTCCTGCCCGCAGCGTGGGGCCTAGCGGAGACGGCCCTGATCGCCGGTGAGCCGGAAGTCGCGCTGCAGCGCTGTGAGGAAGCCCTGGCACTCGCCCGGCCCACCGGCGAGCGGGCGCTGCTGGTCCCCTTCGTCGTGACGGGCGTCCGCGCCGCGCTCGCGAGCCGGCGACCCGACGCCGCGGAGCGGTGGCTGAGCGAGGTGGCGGCACTTCTTGCGGGCTGGGACAGGCTGGCGCGGCCCGCGCTCGACCACGCCGACGGCCTGCTGCGGACGAGCACTGGCTCCACGGTTGCCGCCCGGGCATCACTCGAAGCAGCAGTCGCCGGGTGGGAGGCGCTGGGCCGGACCTGGGAGATGGCCTGGGCCAGGCTCGACCTCGCAGCGTGCCTGCTGCGTTCGAACCGCGAGTCGGAGGCAATCGAGCCGCTGCGCGAGGTCGAGGCCTTCGCGGAACGGGTCGGCAGCCTGCCGCTGCGGAACCGTGCCGGCGAGCTCAAGAGCATCGTCCGGCATCGCGGCGCCCAGGAGGAGCCATGGCGGCCGCTGACCGCGCGCGAGTTCGAGGTTGCGCGGCTGGTCGCCGAGGGCCAGACCAACAGTCTGATCGCGGCTTCACTCGGCCTGTCACCGCGCACCGTCGGCGCCCACGTGGAGCACATCCTCGCCAAGCTCGCCTTCACGAGACGCGCGGAGATCGCGGCCTGGGTGGCGGTGATGGCGACCGGTGCCGCGACGGCCGTCGCTACCTGAGCTCGCACCCGACGGGTCCGCCTGTCCGGTCATGACGCTCGCGCGTGCCCTGCGCGGACAGAGCAACACCGTCGGCCGTGGAGGAGCCACGGCCGACGGCGTCGAGTCCGCGATCAGTCTTCGGGGGTGCTCTTGTTCGGGTTGCAGGCGATACCGGGGTTGAGGCCGATCGTCGTCAGGAAGTCGCGCGTGGCCTTGTCGATCTGGCCCCACGACTGCGCATGGCCCGGGTCGCCCCTGGTGGGCGTCGCCTTGGGCAGGGTGTCTCCGTCGTCGTAGAAGAACTGCAGGTCCTCCTGGCCGGAGTACGCGCAGGAGGAACGGCCCTGGACCTCCTTCAGGGTCCCATTGCCGGTGATCTCCCCGGCGAACACCGAGCCTCCCGCGATGCCCAGCAGCGCCGCGGCCGCGCCGAGGGCGATGATCGAGCGGGCGGTCTTCGTCGTCTTGTGCGTCATCGATCTGCTCCTTGTTGTCGTGCGTTCGTGGTCGCATGCGTTCGCCGTCGAGCGGCGGCTAGACCTCGACCGTGAGCTCGTAGATCTCGGGGGTGGGATGGCCGGCGCGATCGTGGATCCTGAGCACCGCCTCCCTGGACGGGCCCGTGGCGAGGCAGAACACCTTGCCGGCCTCGGGATCGAGCCATGCACGCTCGAAGTGCACGCCCTCGTCTCTCTCGATCGCGAGATCGCGATCGTGCGCCTCGCGCAGCTGGTCCCCGCTCACGCCGAAGAACCCGCTGTGAACGTCCATGAATTTGCTCATCTGCACCTCCTCGAGAGCACCGTGCGGCGCTCGCCTGCGGCCACTCTCGGCGAGGGCAGGGCGAGCGTCATCGGGTGATCGACCGATGCGGTGCCGGGGAACGACCGACATGGTCCACGAGGCCGACCGATGTGGTCCCCGGGACGTGACCGATGCGCCCGCGCGCGGGGCGAAAACGGCAGGTCGGCCGTCGCGCCCGGCGCGAACGGCGGCGGCAAGGCTGGGTCAGCCGGCTCCGAGACGCTCCTTCGCGGCCGCCAGTGCCGCCGCCACGCGGTCCGGCGCCGTGCCGCCGGTGACATCCGCCGAGGCCAGCGATCCCTCGATGGTGGTCGCCGCGCGCAGGGTCGCCGCGATCTTCCGCTCCTTGGCGAGGTGGCGGGCCGTGGGGTCGTCCGAGCCGTCGAGGGCCGCCCGGAATGCCTCGTCCGGGAGCCCTGCCAGGGTCCGGATCCCCTCGGCCTCGGCGCCACCGACGAGCCCGCCGACGATGTGGTGGGCCGCCCGGAACGGGACCCCACGCAGGACGAGTGCGTCGGCGAGCGCGGTCGCCGTGGTGTAGCCCTCCTCTGCCGCCTCGCGCATCCGGTGGCGGTCGATGACAAGCGTCTCCACGAGCCCGGCCATCACGCCCATCGAGGCGTCGAGCGTCGCGACCGACGCGAACAGCGCCGGCTTGTCCTCCTGGAGGTCGCGCTGGTACGCGAGCGGCAGGCCCTTGAGCAGCACCAGGGTCCCCGTCACGGCGCCGATCACGGCCGCCGTCCGTCCCCGCACGAGCTCCGCCGGGTCCGGGTTCTTCTTGTTGGGCATCATCGAGGAGCCGGTGGAGAACGCGTCGGCGACGTGCACGAACCCGAAGCGCGGGTTCGACCACCAGGTGATCTCCTCGGCCAGGCGGGAGAGGTGGACCATCGCGAGGGCGGCCGCCGCGAGGACCTCCACGACGAAATCCCGGTCCGCGACGGCGTCGAGCGAGTTGGCCGTCACGCCGTCGAAGCCGAGCTCCGCGGCGGTCGTCTCGCGGTCCAGCGGATAACCGGCGCCCGCGAGGGCCCCGGCACCCAGCGGCGACACATTGAGGCGCCGGCGGGCATCGCCCAGACGGCCTCGGTCGCGCTCGAGCATCTCCACGTACGCGAGCAGGTGGTGCGCGAGCAGCACCGGCTGGGCCGGCTGGATGTGGGTCGTGCCAGGCAGGACGGCGTCACCCTCGCGGTCCGCCAGGTCCACCAGCGCCCTCTCGAGGGCGAGGATCCCCGCGTCGAGGCGGCCGATCGCACGACGCGTCCAGAGCCGGAGGTCAGTGGCGACCTGGTCGTTCCGCGATCGCCCGGTGTGCAGCTTGCCCCCGACCGCGCCGACCCGTTCGGTGAGCATGGTCTCGAGGTTCAGGTGGACGTCCTCGAGCGCCGGATCCCAGGCCACGCTCCCGGCGACGACGTCGTCGCGCAGAGAGACCAGGCCGCGCTCCAGGATCTGCACCTCCTCGTCGGTCAGCAGACGGGCCCGGCCGAGACCGCGCACGTGGGCGATCGAGCCCGCGATGTCGTCCAGCGCCAGCTCCGCGTCCACCTCGATCGACCGGGTGAAGTCCGCCATCCGCGCGTCCGGCCCGTCGCCGAACCGACCGCCCCAGAGCCGCATGGTTCCTCCTCGTGGGTGCCGGTCCATCGTACCGGCGCAGGATGCGGAGACGCCGGGTCAGGCCAGCGCGTCGCGCAGGCGGCCGGCCGCCTCTTCCGGGGTGAGATCGCGCTGCGGCTCGCTGAGGAGCTCGTAGCCGACCATGAACTTGCGGACCGACGCCCGCAGGAGCGGCGGATAGAAGTGCGCGTGCACCTGCCAGGCGTGGTCCCAGTCGCCGGTGAACGGGGCCTGGTGCCAGCCCATGGAGAACGGGAAGGGCCTGCGGAACAAGGCGTCGTAGCGGAGGTTGAGGTCCCGGAGCGCTGCCGCGAGGCCGGTCCGGGCGAGCCCGTCGAGATCCGCCAGGCGCGCGGCCGGTCGCATCGGAACCAGCAGGGTCTCGAACGGCCACGCCGCCCAGAACGGAACAAGCGTCAGCCAGCCGTCCTGGTCCCGGATCACGCGGGGTCCGCCCCGCTCCTGTTGCGCATAGTCCGCAAGGAGCCGGTTGCCCGTCACGGCGTAGTGGTGGGCCTGCTGCGCAGCCTCCAGCTCCGCCTCTACGGGCAGCGCGTCCCCGGACCAGATCTGGCCGTGCGGGTGCGGGTTGCTGGCGCCCATCGCCGCCCCGCGGTTCTCGAACACCTGGACCCAGCGGTAGCGCTCGCCCAACTCCGTGGTCTGGTCCGCCCAGACATCGATCACGTGCCGGATCGAGGACTCGTCCATGCCCGCCAGGGTCACGTCGTGGCGGGGCGAGAAGCACACGACGCGGCAGGTCCCGCGGGTTCCCTCCGCCCGGAACAGCCCGTCGCCGACCTTCTCGCCGGAGGTGTCCGGTCGGAGCGCCGCGAAGTCGTTGGTGAACACGAAGGTCGTCGCATAGTCGGGGTTCACGTCGCCCGTGACCCGGGTATTGCGGGGGCACAGGTAGCAGTCCGGGTCGTGCACGGGGCGCTCTTCGGGCGGCTCCGGCTCCTCCGCCCCCAGCCACGGCCGCTTCGTCCGGCCCGCGGACACGAGCACCCACTCCCCGGTCAGCGCATTGCGGCGCCGGTGCGGCTCGGCGTCGAGCGCGGCGACCAGGGTGTCTTCGGGACGCCCAGGGGAGCGATCGGTCACGGCAGCGGCCTCCTTCAGGCGATCCGGCGGGCGCCGTCGGACGCCGCAACCTCGAACACGCGTGGCGTGAGTCCCGTCCGGCCCGGGTAGTCGCGCATGACCGCCTCGCGGAGCGCCGGCACCGCGTCGCGGCGCACGAGGTTGATGGTGCAGCCGCCGAACCCGGCGCCGGTGAGCCGCGCGCCGATGACCCCGGGGACCCCGGCGGCGATCTCGACCAGCGTGTCCAGCTCGGGCGAGCTGATGCCAAACAGGTCCCGCATCGAGGCGTGGCTCGCGTAGAACAGCCGGCCCATCGTCTCGAGGTCATCGGCCTCGAAGGCTTCGACCGCCGCCAGCACGCGCGCATTCTCGTGGACGATGTGCTCTGCGCGGGCGGCGACCACCGGGTCCAGCCTCGGCCGGGCCGCCTCCAGCATCTCGGGCGTCACGTCGCGCAGGAAGGTCACGCCCGGATCCAGGCGGGCGATCTCCGCTACTGCCGCCTCGCACTGGCTCCGGCGCTCGTTGTAGGCGGAGGACTCCAGCTTGCGCGGCGAGCCGGAGTGGCAGGCGACGAGCGCGAGGTCCGGGTCCGCCATCGGGATCGCGCGGTGGTTCAGGCTCCGGCAGTCGAGCAGCAGCGCGTGTCCGGCCTGACCGAACGCCGACGCGAACTGATCCATCAGGCCGCAGTTGACGCCGACGTACCCGTTCTCCGCGCGCTGTGCGGTCAGCGCGAGCGTCATGCGGTCCAGCGCCGGCAGCTCGCCACCAGATAGCGCGAGCGACGACGCCAGCTCCAGCGCCGCGGACGACGAGAGCCCCGAGCCCTGCGGCAGGTCCGAGGCAAGTATCCCCCGGAAGCCCCGCGTAGCCGCACCACGCTCCGCCAAGGCCCACGCCGTGCCGGCCACGTAATCGATCCAGGCGCCCCGCTTGGCGCCGATCGCATCCAGGTCGAAGCCCAGCGTCTCGCCGGTCGCGGCCAGTGTCATCTCCACGCGCCGGTCGTCGGTGGGCAGGAGCGCGATCGCGATCCCGAGGTCGATCGCCACCGGGAGCACGAAACCCTCGTTGTAGTCGGTGTGCTCGCCGATCAGGTTCACGCGACCGGGAGCATGGACGACGCGCACGTCGCCCGGCCGAGCGGCGGCCTCCTGCGAGACCTCGCGCAGCCGGGCCCCGAGGGCATCCGGATCGCGGGCCAGGGCAGCGGCGGGATCGGGTGAAGAGCCGGGTGAGGGGGCTGGCGCGGGCATGACCAAAGCCTACCCTTGGTCACCACCCCTCGTGAGGCGCACGTCTCCCGCCAGGTACCGGCCGATGGTGGGACCAACCGCCGTGGCGAGCTCGTCGGCCGACATCGACGCGATCGGCTCAAGCCCGATGACGTAGCGGGAGATCGCCAGTCCGATCAGCTGGGTGCCGGCAAGCGTCGCCCGGATCTCCGCGTCCGGGAGGTCCACGGCGCGTGCGAGGGCGAGGAACGGACCTTCGGCGAGCATCCGGCGGGCCATTCCGGCGGCCATGGGATCGGTTGTCGCGGAACGCACGATGCCCAGCAGCATCGGGCGCACCTCGGGGCGGTCCCACAGCCCCACGATGGTCCGGACGACCCGCTCGCCCATCTGATCGCGCGGCCCGGCCAGCATCCGCGGCACCAGCTCCGCGGGGTCCACCGGGAACTCGCTGGCGGCGATGAACAGCTGCTGCTTGCTGCCGAAGTAGTGATGGACCAGTGCGGCGTCCACACCGGCACGCCCGGCAATGGCGCGCACGGACGTGCCCTCGTACCCCCGCTCGCCGAACGCCTCGCGCGCCGCACCCAGGATCCGGCCGCGCGTGTCCGTCGAGCCCGGTCGGCGACCCGTCCGGCCGCCGGCGACGCTCACACCACGTCCCGCCGGATCGTGCGCGTGGCGATGACCGCGAAGAAGACGGCGATCAGGGACAACACGGCAAGGTCCCCCCGCAGCGCGGCGCTGCCGAGGTCGGCCCCGGCGATGAACACCTGGCGCAACCCATCCACCGCGTATGTCACAGGCATCAGGCCCACCAGTGGCTGCAGAACGTCCGGCAGGCTGCTGACGGGGAACAGGACGCCCGACAGGAGGAACTGCGGCGTCATCACGATCGGGATGAACTGCATGATCTGGAGCTCCGTGCGCGCGAACGTCGAGAGGAAGATCCCGAGGCTGACGGCGCCCAGCGCGAGCAGGAGGACAACGGCGTACGCGACCAGTGGGCCCCCCGCCACCGAGATCCCCAGCCCGATGGCGAACTCGGGCAGCGGTCCGATGGACGGCACGTGGACGGTCCCGAGGACCCACGTCATCAGGACGGCGACCTCCAGGGCCGCGAACGCCCCGAACGCGATGATGTAGCCGACCACCACCTCGCCGCGTGTGACCGGCGTGGCCATCAGGCGCTCCAGCGTCCCACCGGTGCGCTCGCGGAGGAAGCTCACCCCGGTCAGGATGTAGACGAAGAAATAGCCCAGGAAGGCGACGATGGCTGGTGCGTACGGCGCGATCGGATCGTCGCTGGGATCGCCGTACACCGTCGTGTGGGTGATGGCCGGAACGACGATGCCCGCCGCTGCCGCGGCGGCCGAGGCCAGCGTCTGACCGACCACCGCGACCTGAGCCGCGTCGCTGGATGGGTCCAGTCCGTTGGTGATCATCGTGATCACGGCCGACGTCGATCCCAGGTCTTCCGGCAGGACGATCGCGACCGTCGCTTCGCCGGCCTCGACCAGTGCCCGGGCCGCAGCCTCGTCCGGCACATCCGCCGCGGCAATGCCATCGGCCGCCAGGGCGGCCTCCACCGCGGCCGCGACGACGGCCCCCCGGGCTCCCGCCTCATTGACGGTCACGGCCACCACGGGCGGGGTCGACGACTCGCGCACGATGAACGCCACGAGGCCCGTCATCAGGATCGGCGCGACGAACAGCAGACCCATGGACGGCCGGTCGCGCCGAATCTCGGCCATGACCCGCCGGACGATGGCGCGCAGCCGCCGGGGGTTCATGCCGCCACCGCGCCATCGCCGGCGAAGTGGAGGAAGGCCGCCTCGAGGTCACGGGTTCCAGCCTGGGCGCGGAGGTCGGCGCCGCTGCCGCGGGCGATGATCCTGCCCTGGCGCATGAACAGCAACTCGTCGCAGCGGTCGGCCTCGTCCATCACGTGGCTGGACACGACGATCGTGGCCCCGCCGTCTGCCAGGGCCCGGAAATGGCCCCAGAACTGGACCCGGAGCAGCGGGTCCACGCCCACCGTGGGCTCGTCCAGGAACAGGACCGCCGGCTGGTGGACCAGCGCACAGGCAAGCGACAGCCGCCGTCGCTGGCCGCCCGACAGCGTGCCGGTAATCGTCTTTGCCCGGTCTGCCAGCTCCACGAGCTCGAGGGCCGCGGTCACAGGGGCGCCGGTATCGGCACCGTAGGCCGCGGCGAAGAACCTCGCGTTCTCGCCCACGGTCAGGGCCGGGTAGACGCCGTCGCTCTGCGTCATGTACCCGATCCGAGCCAACGCCTGGCGGTTCGGCATCCGCGTGCCGAGGACCTCGGCAGATCCCTCGGTGGCCCGTGTCATGCCTGTCAGGAGGCGGATCAGCGTGGTCTTGCCAGACCCGTTCGGGCCGAGCAGGCCGTAGATCCGCCCGGGTGCCAGGTCGAACGTCATGCCGTCGACGGCCGTGACGGTCCCGAACCGCTTCACGAGGCCCACGCCACGGATCGCGGCTCCAGCTCCGACCATCGCTTCCGGCGTCCCCGGAGTCGTCATCGAGCACCTCACGCGAGCTTGAATTCAACGCTTGATGAATTCTACGTCCGCTGGCAAGTGGGTTGCTCGCCCGCCAGGGATTGGCCCATCGGTCTGGGCCAAGCACGGCTATCATCCCGCGATGCAACGGAGCGCCTCTTGGTACTGGGTGGTCTTCATCGCCCTGGGCTTCTTCTGGGGCTCCTCGTACCTGTGGATCAAGATCGGCCTCGAGGGTGGACTCCCGCCGCTGACCCTGATCGCCGGGCGCCTGACGCTGGGGGCGCTGTTCCTCGCCGCGGTGGTGGGCCTCGCCCGCCAGGAGCTGCCGCGCAGCCGCCGCATGTACGGCCACCTCCTCGTGATGAGCGTCGTCAACGTCGTGCTGCCGTTCATCCTGATCACGGTCGGCGAGCAGACGATCGACTCCGCCCTCGCGTCGATCCTGAACGCCACGGTGCCCCTCACCGTGATCGTGGTGGCGCCGATGTTCCTCCCCGACGAGCGGATCACGCTGCCGCGGATCGCGGGCCTGGCCGTGGGGTTTGCCGGCGTCATCCTCCTGGTTGCCCCGGACCTCGTGAACCTGGGCGACTCGGACCTGACCGGCGAGCTGATGATGCTGGGCTCGTCGATCAGCTACGGCATCGGCAACGTCTACTCTCGCCGGCACGTGCAGGGCCTGCGGCCGATGATCCCGGCGCTGTTCCAGGTCACGTTCGCCGCCCTGATCATCATTCCGCTCGCACTCGTCATCGACCGCCCGTTCACGACCGTCTCCCCCACCCCCGAGGCGATCGTCGCCGTGATCTGGCTGGGCCTGCTGGGGTCGGGCGTCGCGTACCTGTGCTACTTCACGCTCCTGCAGCACTGGGGAGCGACCCGGACGTCGATGGTGGCCTACCTGCTGCCGGTCGTCGGCATCTTCCTGGGCGCCATGGTGCTGGGCGACCCGGTCACGCTCAACCGCCTCGCGGGTACCGCGCTGGTGATCGCCGGGATCGCGATCGTGAACAGCGGGGCGGCGGTGCGGCGCTACCAGAACCGCAACGCGGAGGCCGTGGGGCCGGTCGAAGCGGCGGAGCCGGTCGAGGCCAGGTAGCCCGCGCCGACGCGAGGCGCCGGCCCTCAGGAAGCCCGGCCGGCCAGGAACGCCTCGAGGGCTTCGACGATCAGGGCGTGGTCCAGCTCCTGCGGCAGGCCCGAGACGAGCACCACGCCGACGGGACCCGTCCCCGCCACGATCAGCGGGAAGCCGCCGCCGTGCGGCGCGTACTCCGGGAACTGGAGCGACGTCGCCTCCGCGAAGGTGGTCCCGGCGGCCACGTGGCGCAGGCGCTCGTAGAAGCTGGAGTGGCCGAAGTGCTCCACGACCCGCCGCTTGCCGGCGAGATAGAGGTCGTTGTGGGCGTTGGTGCCCGGCCGTGCCGCACGGAACACGAGGCGGGCGCCCCGCCAGACCTCGATCGTGACCGCCATCGAGCGCTCGGTCGCCGTGTCGAGGAGCCACCGACCGATGGCGAGGGCGTCTTCCTCGGAGCAGGACGGGAGCGCCAGTCGCCGCTCCTGGTCGAGCAGCTCCTCGGGCGTCGGGAAGCGATCCGTGTCTGTCATGAGCCGAACCTCGCCCGCAGTCGCGGCAGGATGAGCTCGGCATAGCGGGTGATGGCCGCCTCCTGGTCCGGGCCCGGGAAGTGGAACACGAGGTGGTTCAGCCCGTACCCGAGGTACGGTGCGAGCTGCTCGACGTGCTCGTCCGGGTCGGTTGCCACCAGCCAGCGCCGGTGCGCGTACGGCTCCGCCTCCTTGGCCGCGACCTCCATGTCGCGCGGGTCGTGGATGCCCATCTTCTGCTCGCCGCTGAGTGCGAGGGCCGCCCAGATCTTCGTGTCCTCCATCGCCCGGTCGAGGTCGGTGTCGAAGGAGACCTTCATCTCGATCATCCTGTCCATCGAGGACGCGTCGCGCCCGGCCTTCTCCGCCCCCTCGGCCAGGGCCGGCAGGAGCGTGTCGGTATACAGCTCCGCTCCCTTGCCGCTGGTGCAGATGAAGCCGTCCGCGAGCCGCCCGGCGAGACGGGCGGCCGCCGGCCCCGAGGCCGCGATATAGATCGGGACGGGCTGGTCCGGCTTGTCGTAGATCGTCGCCTCGTGGGTGCGGTAGAACTGGCCCTCGAAGTCCACGAACTCCGCGCCCGGTGCCGAGAGCGCCTGGATGAGCTGCACGGACTCCCGCAGGCGCGCGAACCGCTCGCTCTGCTCGGGCCAGTCCACGCCCACCGGGACCTCGTTCATGGACTCGCCCGTGCCCACGCCAAGGATCACGCGGCCGGGCGCCAGGCAGCCCAAGGTTGCGAACGCCTGCGCGACCATTGCCGGGTTGTAGCGGAACGACGGCGTGAGGACGCTCGTGCCGAGGGTCACGCGGCTCGTGGCCTGGGTGGCTGCCCCCAGCCAGGCGAGCGCGTTGGGCGCATGGCCGTCGGTGTGGCGCCAGGGCTGGAAGTGGTCGCTGGTCCACACGGAGTCGAAGCCGGCCCGTTCGGCGGCAACGGCGAGGTCCAGCAGGCGCCGGGGCGGGAACTGCTCGGCGGAGGCCTTGTAGCCGAGTTGCAGGGCGGGCATTGGGCTCATCCTCGTCGGGGACCGGTCGGGTGTCTCCGCCGATTGTCGCATCAGCCGGTCACGGCGAGCACCACGGCGCCCAGCACCACGAGCACGGAGCCCACCAGCCGCAGGCCCATCTCGCGGCGCGTGACCGCCTCGTGCAGGACGAACACGCCGTAGGCGGACGTCAGCAGCACCGCGGACTCCCGGAGCGGGCCCACCACGGCGACCGGTGCCCTCGACAGGGCGAACAGCACGAGCAGGTACGTGGCCAGGGTGAGCAGCCCGCTCGCCACGGACCGCGGCACGTCCAGCGGACCCGTGACCGCATACCGCCCGCCGCCTACGCGGGACCGCGCCAGGCCCACGACCAGCAGCCCGACCGCGGCGACCAGCCACAGGATCGCCCCGTACAGCCACGGCGGCGCCAGCTGGACCCCGACCCGGTC
This sequence comes from uncultured Chloroflexia bacterium, assembly GCA_963754485.1. Classification (GTDB taxonomy): domain Bacteria; phylum Chloroflexota; class Limnocylindria; order Limnocylindrales; family CSP1-4; genus CAIXZV01. The sequence goes on from CAVWFY010000011.1 coordinate 153,036, forward strand.
GATGCTGCTGTAGCCCGCGATCGTCACGCCGGTGAGCAGCGCGAAGGCCACGGCGCCCCGGTTCGCCGTCCCGCCGCGCAGGAAGCGCCACGGCCGCTGGACCGTGAGCAGGCCTGCGAGCAGGATCGCGACCCCGAGCGCCGCGCCGGGCGCCAGCCGCTCCCCCAGGACCACGAGCCCCACGACGACCAGGATGAGCGGCGCCGTCCCGCGCGCCACCGGCGCCACCACTGACAGGTCGCCCCGCCGGTACGCGGCCGCCAGGAACACGAAGTACGCCACCTCCACGAGACCCGAGAGCACGCCGAGCCCGATGGCCGCCGGCGCCACGGCCGGCTGACCCTGGGCGACCCACGCAAGCGCGGCCACCGGGACGAGGATGGCCGCCGAGACCGCCATCGCGGCCGTCGCGACACGCAGCGGATCTCCGGCCGTCTTGAGCAGGATGTTCCACGCGGCGTGGAGAAACGCCGACACCAGCACCAGGGCGAGGGCGAGCTGGTCCACGCGGCGAGCCCGACCTAGGGTCGCGAACGGCGCCCGGGGCGGTGCCCGGGCGCCGTTCCAGGAGTCAGCGCGCGACGTCCCGGCGCGTCATCCCCCACGCACCGAGCGCGATCCCGCCGACGGCGATCACCACGCAGGCAACGACGCCGGCCGGATCCCATTGGCCGATCATCGGCTGGCCGATATGCGCCGTCAACGCCAGCTGGTGGAACCAGTCCGGCAGGTTCAGCGCGGGCGACAGGAGGCCGATCAGGTAGGTCACGATCACGACGATCGCGGTGATCTCGGCCGCCAGCGAGGTCCGCCAGAGGCCGCCGACCGCGATCCCCACGCCGACCATCGCGGCCGCCACGAGGCCCATCGCCAGGGTACCCACGATGGCGGCGCCGGTCATCCCGTTGACACTGGCCGCGCCGAGTCCGATGCCCAGCGCGAAGCCGGCCGTCATGACCGCGACCGCGAGCAGCGCGGCGATCCCGCCGGCGACAACCCACCTGGCGCGGGCCAGCGGGGTCGCCAGCACCACCTCCAGGCGTCCGCCGGTCTCGTCGGAAGCCCACTTCGAGACGAACGTCGCTGCCGCGAACCCGGCCGCGATCAGGAACAGCTCGAGGTACAGCTGGAGCCAGCTTCCCGCGGTCGTGAAGTCGAAGCCCGGGAAGATCTGCTTGAACAGCAAGCCCATCGAGGGTTCCGTGGCCACCAGGTCGGCGAACGGGCCTGCCAGCGAGGCGAGCAGCGCGCCCCAGATCGCGAGGCCGATGCCCCAGGACAGCGCCCGCGGCAACTGGTCGCCGAACGCCCGGCTGACGGGACCCCGGACGCCCAGGACGTCCGCGGGCAGGGACGGCAGGGAGAGCCCGGCCGTGACGCCGAGGTCGCGCCGGTTGAACAGCTCCAGGCCGACGGCCAGGAACACGACGCCCAGCAGGCCGACGGCCAACACGCCAACCCAGTCGTAGAAGCCAACGAGCGGGATGTGGCTGACGGTCCAGTGGAACGGGCTGATCGCCTCGAGCGGCCCGCCGATCTCGAGGCCGCTCGCGATCCAGAGCAGCATCGTGAGGAGCATCGCGACGCCTGCCGAGCCGGCCCGTCCCAGCAGCGGGGCGAGCGCGAAGGCCAGCCCGCCGAAGAACATGGCGATGACGCCGACCCAGATGGCGAACCCCAGCGCGTTGCCGAGCGGGATCTGGTCGCCCAGCGCCGCGTCGCCGAAGGCGTTCGAGCTCACGACGAGCATGACCGCAACCACCAGCACCGCCAGCCACAGCAGGACGAGGTGGGCGGCCAGCTTCTCGAGCGCGATCCGGCGCTTGCCGAACGGCGCGGTCGCGACGATGTCGAGGCTGCCGCGGGCGGCCTCGCCGGCGAGCGTGCCGGACAGGGCGAGGATTGACCAGAACGCGCAGCCAAGGCTGAACATGGCGCCGTACTTCCAGGTGACGTAGCCGCCCATCGTCCCGAGCTTGTCGCCCATCAGCGTCGCGTTGCCGAACAGGTTGATCATCGACGCCGGCATGGCGCCGACGAGCTTGTTGACCTCGATCCGGGTCTCGGGTGTCGGGAACACGGTCCCGATGGCCGCGCCCATGACGAGGGCCAGCCCGCCGAACATCCCGGCCGCGATGAGGAATGACAGCCGCGAGTCGCGGACGGTCTTGCCGAAGATGCTGCCGAACCCGTAGATCCGCTTGCGGAACGGGATCGGCGGGAAGGTCGCCGCGGCTTGTCGCGGCGCGCCGGTGCTAGCGGCCATCGGACCCTGCCTCCACGGCCTCGCGACCGTACTGCGCCAGGAAGGTCTCCTCGAGCGACGGCTCCCGGGAGACGAAGTCGAGGAGCTCATACTGGGCAGCCGCCCTGACGACCGGCGTGATCGGCCCCGCCACCCGCATGCGGAGCGTGTGGTCCTCCGCGGCCAGCTCGGAGACGCCCGGGATGGCCTCGAAGGCGGCCGTCGGGACCGGACCCGAGAAGCGCAGCTCCACCTGGTGGTGGGCCAGGTCGCGCAGGCCCTCGACGGTGTCGAGCTTGGTCAGCCGCCCATCGCGGATGATCGCCACGCGCCGGCAGGTCTTCTCGACCTCGGACAGGATGTGCGACGAGAGGAACACCGTGGCACCGTCGGCCACCGTCTCGCGCAGCGTTTCGAAGAACGTCTGCTGGACGAGCGGGTCGAGGCCCGAGGTGGGCTCGTCGAGCACCAGCAGGTCGGGGCGGTGCTGGAGGGCGGCGATGACCCCCACCTTCTGCTTGTTGCCCTTGCTGTAGGTCTTGAACCGCTTGCCAGTGTCCAGGTCGAACCGCTCGATCAGCGAGGCCTGATAGGCGGGGTCCACGCCGCCGCGCAGGTTCGCGAAGTACTCGAGCGTCTGCTTGCCGGTGAGCCGGTCGTACAGCGCGAACTCGCCGGGGACGTAGCCGACCCGCTTGTGGATCGCCACAGGATCCGTCGTCGACTCGATGCCGAACACGAAGGCCTTGCCGGAGGTCGGGCGGATCAGGTCCAGCATGGTCCGGATCGTCGTTGTCTTGCCCGCACCGTTGGGGCCGAGGAATCCGAAGATCTCGCCGAGCTCGACCTCGAGGTCGACGTCGATGATCCCCCGGCTGGAGCCGTAGGACTTGGTGAGCTTCTCGAGGGTGATGACTGCGGCCATGGAGACTCCTCGTGTCAGGCGAACCAGGTGGTGAGGGAGGCGTCGTCGATGAGGACGAACGATCCCGGCGGCAGGCCGAGGATGCGCTCGATCGCCTCGGAGTAGGCGTGCATGAAACCCTGGACCTCCTCGAACTCGACCCGGCCATCGAGGCGGTCCATCAGCAGCCCGAAGATGGCGTCGGTGGAGCCAGTGAAGAGGGCGGTGATGACCGTCGCGGCATGGTCCGGCGAGCCGGGGTCCATGACGCCCTCGGCCTTGCCCTGGCGGATGATCCGCGCGACGAGAGGCTGGAACTCCGCATAGGCCGAGGTGGCGGCGCGGCTGCGCACGAGGTCGTTGCCCGGCGAGTACCACGACCGGAGGACCGCGAGCAGGAGGTCGCTCCGCTCCGCCTTCCAGGCGCCCGCGGTGGCGAAGACCCCCTGGAGCTTCTCCGTGGCGCCGAGCGATGGGCTGTCAGCGATCGGGACGAGGACGGCCATGCCCAGGGCCGTCATCCGGTCGATGACCGCCTCGAGGATCGCCTCCTTGGAGCGGAAGTAGTGATAGATCGCGCCCCGGGACACCCCGAGCTCGTCCTGGACGTCCTGGATGCTCATCGCGTCGTAGCCGCGAGCGCGGATCAGCGCCTCCGCGACGTCGAGGATCTCGTCGCGGCGGACGGCGTGCGAGACGGGGTTGAGCGTGCGTGCCATCGTGTCCCAAATTATCCGACCGACTGTCGGTCGGATTATAGGGCCATTGGGCAGCGGGCTGCATCCCCGGACGACCCTGGGCTGCGTCAGGTCGCCGGCCAGCCCCCGAGCTCGGCCAGGGTCGGCGGGTTGGCGCCGGCCCGCCCGCATACGAAGGCGGACGCCCGCACCGCGAAGCGCACGGCCCGCATGACCGTGGCCGCATCACCAAGGCTGCCCGGTCCGATTCCCTCGTGGACGAGGGAGGCCAGGAACGCGCCGCCGAAGGTGTCCCCCGCCCCGACGGTGTCCACCACGTCGACCGGCGGGGCGGTTACCTGCTCGGTCGCGTTGCCGACGAGCACGCGGACCGGCCGGCTGCCGTCGGTCACGAGCACCACCGTGGGGCCGTGGGCCCTGACCCAGGCAGCGGCCGCCTCGGGGCTGTCACCCGGGCGCAGGTACGCGAGGTCCTCGGTGCTGGCCTTGACGATGTCCGCGCGGGCCATGATCCGGGTCATGCGGGCGCGCCAGGCGTCCGGGTTGCGGGTGATGGACGGGCGGGCGTTGGGATCGAGCATCACGATGCGGTCCCGGGGCAGGGCAGAGGCGATGACCTCGAACGTCGATGCCATGGGCTCGAGGACCAGCCCCAGCGATCCGGTCAGGAACGCGCGGGCAGACGCCGGGATCCCGCTCGCGAGCGGCCCGGGGAACACGTTCGGCGCGGACGTCGCCTCCGTGTAGAACCGGTACGAGGCGCTGCCGTCCGCGCCCAGCTCCGCGAGCGCCAGCGTCGTCGGCAGATCGGTTCGCTGCACGAGCTCGCGTCCCACGCCGTCGCCTGCGAGGCCGTCCTCGAGCATCCGGCCGAACCGGTCGCTCGACAGGCCGCCGACCCACGACGCGGCCACCCCGAGCCGGGCGATCGCGCGCACCGAGTTGTAGGGGCTTCCTCCGGCGACGGAGACGATCTCTCCGTCGGGGCGCACGATCAGGTCGACGAGCGCCTCGCCCGCCACGACGATGAGGGGCGATACGGCGGTCGAGATGGCGGAGGTGGTTGCTGCGCTCACCGGCCGATTATCGCAGCGCGCCCAGCCCGCCGTGGGTCCCCGCACGGGGCGCGACATCCATGCAACGATGTCGCCCGTGACGACCCCCGCACCGCTCCCGGCGCCCTTGGCCAAGTACTTCCAGGGCCGCGACGGCGTGGTCCAGCGCGTCCGCCTGGGCGCCTATGCCTGGTGCGAGCGCGGCGGGACCGTCCTGCTGACGCGGGTCTCGGCGAAGGGTCCCGGCGGCGGGCTGTGGACCCTCCCGGGGGGCGGGCTCAAGTTCGGCGAGGACCCTGTGGCCGGCGTGACCCGCGAGGTGCGCGAGGAGACAGGCTACGACGTGACGCTGGGTGCGCTGGTCGGGATCCGGTCGGACGTCCTCGAGCCGGCCCAGACGATCAGCGGCCACCGGGTGCAGACGGTCGGGATCGTGTACCGCGGGACGATCGCGTCGGGCGAGCTGCTCGAGGTGTTCGAGGGCTCCACCGACGCGGCGGCGTGGATCGCGCTCGAGGACCTGGCCAGCCTGCCCTCCGTCGAGCTCCTCACGTGGGCGCGCGGGGTGGCCGGCCGCTGACGCCGGCGCCACCCCGTGGTGAGCCGGGTTCGATACCCTCGCGAGATGTCCGACCAGCCCGCCTGGGAGCAGCGCTTCCGCACGCCCATCCTGTCCTTCCCCGCCTGGGCCGACGGTGATCCCGACCGCCTGGTGATCGCCTCCACGGAGAGCGGCTCGTACCAGCTCCACGCGTGGGACCGGCGCACCGGCGAGCGCCGCCAGGTCACGACCGACCCCGTCGGCGTGCTGGAGGGGCGTCCGACGCGTGACGGCACCGGCGTCGTCTGGTTCCGCGACGAGACTGGCGACGAGACAGGTACCTTCGTGATCGCCCCGTTCGACGAGGACCTCGCCCCGGAGCCGCTGATGACCGGCCTCCCCAAGGGCTGGCCAGATGGGCTGGCGATCGGCCGTCGCCGGACGGTTGCCGCCATCAGCACCGATACGGAGTTCTCCGTCTGGGTCTCGGACGACGGCGACGACGTGCGGCTGCTGCACACCCACGCCCAGCCCGTGCGGCTCGCGGCCGGGTCCGGGATGTCCGGGGCCGTTGACCGGGCGGCGCTGTCCGCGGACGACGCCGTGGTGGTGCTCGAGGTCATGGACGACGGTGACGTCCTGCATCCCTCGCTGCGGTCGATGGACGCCGTCACCGGCGAGACGCTCGCGGAGCTCAGGGACCCGGGCCTGGAGCTGGCCGGCTTCGGCTTCTCACCCGTCCCAGGCGACCTGCGCATGGCCATCACGCATGAGCGCATCGGCGAGCGACGTCCCGCACTGTGGCACGCGCGCACGGGCGAGCTCACCGAGCTCCCGGTCGACCTGCCCGGCGCGGTGGAGCCCGTGGGGTGGTGGCCCGACGGCGGTGCGCTCCTGCTCCTCGTGCTGCGGGAGGGTCGTCACCGGCTCTACCGGTACGAGGTGGCGACAGGCACCACGACCCGTCTCGAGACGGAGCCCGGGTCCATCACCGCCGCCGCGGTGCGCCCGGACGGCAGCGTCTGGTACCGGGGACACAACGGCGTGCATCCCGCCCGGCTGCTCGAGACCGGCTCGGACGTGCCGCTCCTCGAGGCGGATGGGCCTGCCGCACTGGGCGGACGGCCGTTCGAGGCCTGGTGGTTCGAGAACCCGCGCGGACAGCGCGTCCATGGGTTCCTGGTCAGCCCGGACGGCGAGGGCCCGCACCCGGTGATGATGCGCGTCCACGGCGGCCCGCATTCTGTGGACATGGACCGCTGGGCGCCCGATGTCCTGGCCCACGTTGACGCCGGGTTCCTGGTCGCGATGGTCAACTACCGCGGCTCGGAGGGTTTCGGGCAGGAGTGGCGCGACGCGCTCACCGGGAACATCGGCTTCCTGGAGCTCGAGGACGTCATCGCTGGGCTGGACGACATCGTGGCGCGCGGACTCGCAGACCCGGCGCGGGTCGTGCTGGCCGGCTGGTCCTGGGGCGGTTACGTCACCCTGCTCGGGGCGGGGCGGCACCCGGACCGCTGGGCCTCGCTGATCGCCGGGGTGCCGGTGGCGGACTACGTCGCCGCATACGAGGACGAGGCGCCGATGCTCCAGGCACTGGACCGGGCGCTGTTCGGCGGGTCGCCCGCCGACGTGCCGGCGCTGTTCGCGGAGCGCAGCCCGCTCACCTACGTGGACGCGGTGGATGCGCCGCTGCTGATCCTCGCCGGGGAGAACGACTCGCGCTGCCCGATCCGCCAGGTCTGGAACTACGTGGGCCGGCTCCGGGAACGGGGCGTCTGGCCGCTCGTGTACACCTACGGGACCGGACACGCCTCGTTCGACATCGAGGAGCGGGTCCGCCAGACGGCGATCGTGCTGGACCACCTCGCGGCCACGGTGCCGGGGTCGGTGCGACTCGAGAACCTCGACGCGCACCTGGCGGCAGCGGGCATGACCCCGGCGACGGCGCCGGCTCAGGCGAACCGGTAGCGGGCCTCCTCGCCTCGGCATCGCGGGCCACGCCCGTACCTGATCTCGCCCGCCGTGACGTCGGCGAGGCACCAGAAGGCGGTCGCGCTGCTCTCGGCGCCAGCGGCGTGGCGGCAGATGGACGGGCTGGTCGCGTGGTCCGCGAGGAACGCCGCCAGCTGCTCCGGGCCGATCGACCCGGGAGCCGGTCCCTCGCCCAGCGGCCCGTCCAGGAGCTCCAGGGCCCGCGCAAGACGCACGGCGGAGCGACGCGCGTAGTCGGGATCCCCCTCGTAGCGGCGCATCCGGTCGCAGGCGTAGTGGTTGGTGTGGGCCAGCGTGCCGGCGGCCGACGGCGTCGTGACCTCGGCGTCCGTCGCGGAGCCCTCGATGTTCACCACTCGCCCGTCGCGATGCGCGAAGACCGTGTTGTACGAGGAGGCGCGGTCGGGCCGCAGGGCCATCGCCACCGCCTCGTCGAGGGTCCGCGCCGTGAGCTGCTCGCGGACCATGAGCAGCCGCGGGACGCCCACCCGCTCGTCGTTGGGCGCCAGCTCGTTGCCGGTGAGGGAGAGGCCCGCCGAGTTCCAGCCCACGCTGATCCACGGCCCGATCCCCAGCGAGAAGACCACCGGCTCCCCGGGCACCCGCCACTCGATCGCGATCACCGAGGCCTCCGAGATCGGCGACAGGTCGTTGGTGTGGGCGACCCACACGTGGCCGTCCGGCGTGGCCGGCGGGGCGGCGACCATGTCGCTGCACCGGCCGTCGACGGTCACGCCGCCGGTCGCCTGTGACGGCCGAACGGTCCAGATCTCCTCGACCGAAGCCGCGAACAGCGCCAGCGGGTCCGCCCCGGCGCCCTCGGCCGCCCCGTCGATCTCGTCGACCAGCCAGGGCGTGGCGGCAAGCGTCGCGTCCCGGTAGCGGGAGGCGAGGGCCAGCTGTTCGTCAAGAGACTGGCCCGGCGGCAGCACCTCGTCCCACGCCACGGCGTCGAACGACGCTGCGTGGCGGAGGACGTCCCGGGTGGCGGCCCCGACCTGGCGCCCGACCTCGCGGTGCGAGCCCTCGACGACGAGGAACGGCAGGCCGCCTCGGGTCTCGATACCGCCGCGGGGCGCCATCAGGTCAGCGCCCGGCGCGGTTCCGCGGGGCCGGCGGGAGCCTGCGCGACCCCTTGACAAGGAAGTGGTCGAACCAGTCGCGGACCTGGACGAGGTTCTCCGCGCGCCGGAACGGGGCGCCGCCTCGCGTGAGCTCGTGGCTCTCGTCGGGGACGCGCATGAACCGGACCGGTCGCTTGAGCGACCGGAGGACCGTGAACAGCGCCTCGGCCTGGCCGACGGTGGTGCGCAGGTCGCGCTCCGCGTGCTGGATGAGCAGCGGCGTGTGCACGTTCGCGGCCAGCGACAGCGGTGAGATCGCGTGGAAGTAGTCCGCGTCCTCCCATGGGTTGCGCCCGAACTCCATCCTTGCCCACTCGCCGCCCGAGATGTCCCCGGTGAGGAACAGCGTCCGCATGTCGACGACGGAGCGGCACGTGACGGCGGCCTTGAACCGGCCGCTCTTGCCGATGATCCAGTTCGTGAGGTAGCCGCCGTAGGAGCCGCCCGTGACACCCAGGCGGTCGGGGTCGGCCAGCCCGTCCGCGATCGCCTGGTCCACCCCGGCGACAACATCGGCCATCGGGCCATCGCCCCAGTCGCCCAGGTTGGCCCGGTTGAATGCCTCGCCGTACCCCTCCGAACCGCGGGGGTTCGAGGCCAGGACGGAGATCCCGGCACCCGCGAGGACCTGCCATTCGAGCATCGGGGACCAGCCGTAGAGCGTGTGGGGTCCGCCGTGGATCTCAAGCACCAGCGGGCGGGCTCCCGGGCCGCCCGGGAGCAGCCAGCCCTGGATCTCGAACCCGTCACTCTCCCAGCGACGCTCCACGGGCTCGACCAGCGCCAGCTCCGCGGCAAGCTCGTCGTTAAGCCGCGTGACGGTGCGCGGCGCGGCGGCCGGTCCTCTCGCCGGGACGTCGAGGACGACGACCTCGGGCAAGGCAGTGCCGGCCGAGCGGATCGCGGCTACGAGGTCGCCTTTGCCCTGGGCGGCCGGACGGGCGTCCCAGCCGGCGAGGTAGTGGCGATCCGTCGTGAGGCGCACGGGCTGGCCACCGCCGGCGATCGCCACGCGCCACAGCTCCAGCGAGCCGTCCACGGGAGCCGTGAACAGGACGTGCGCCCCGTCCGCCGAGATCCTGATGGCCGGCTCGCCGCCGATCGTCACGTCGCTGTTCATCGCGGCATCCGGCTTGAGCTCGCTGTCGGCGAGGAGGTCCGTGCCTCCACCCGCGCCCGCGTCGGAGCCATCGGCGGCAAACCGCCAGATCCCCGTCCGGTAGCCGGACCGCGGGAAGCGGTCGCCGAGGGCGAGGATCGCGGAGCCGTCACGGGTCCAGACGGGGTTCGTGAAGGTGGCATCGGCGCCGCCGGCGATCGTCGTCACTGCGCCCGTAGCGGTGTCCACGACGTGGATCCCGGACCGCCAGTGAAGATCGGGGTCCGTCCGCCGGTTCGCGGCAAAGGCGATCCGCGTCCCGTCCGGCGACCACGCGGGCCCGGCCTCCGCCGACGGGCCGCTCACCAGGGCGCGTGCCGTGCCGCTGACCGCGTCCACGAGCCACAGGTGGCTCTCGCGGTCGTCCACGAACCCGGCTCCGTTGTACTGGTAGCCCAGGCGGTCGATGTAGCGGTAGTCGGATAGCGGCGTCTCGCCGGGCTTGGGCTTGGCCGGCCGTCCGCGACGGCGCTCGTCCTCCTTGGCCGTGGCGCCCAGGGAGCTGGTCAGGACGGCGAGCTGGGTGCCGTCCGGGGACCAGGCGAACTCGTCCACGCTGCGGGGCAGGTCCGTCAGGCGACGCGCCTCGCCGCCGTCGAGCGGCAGCAGGTGGACCTGGTCGCAGTCCTGGCGGTCCTTCACATCCCTGGGCCGGTCCGGCTCCTCCTCGATCAGCACGCGGCGGTCCGAGATGAAGGCAAGGGTGCGCCCGTCGGGCGAGAACCGAGGGTGGCGGTCCGTGCGCCCGCCAATCGTCAGGCGCCGGGCGTCGGCGCTGCCGTCGGTCGGGGCCAGCCAGATCGCGTGACGGTAGCCGTCCCGGCCAACTGAGCTGCGCTTCACCGTGAAGGCCACGGTACGGCCGTCCGGGGAGCAACGCGGCTCGAACGGGACGGCGAGGCGGTAGAGGTCATCAGGGCGCGCGGGGCGGGGCAACGGGGTCCTCCGGGTTGGCGCAGGGGGCGGCATACGGGCGGGCGGGCGCCCTGGATCGGGGCCAGTCTATCCCCGGTTCCACGCCGGGCGAGGGGCTACCATCGACGCGCGATGGCCGAGCAGCTCTCCCTCCAGCTCGAGCCGGCGATGCCGCGCTCCGGCGATGTGGCGCCCATGTGGCCGACCGCCCTCGCCGACCCGTTCGACTCGCCCGACTGGCTGTTCGAGCCCACCTGGGGCGGGCACCGGGTCCTCGCGTTCGTCGAGCCCGGGGCGACGGCGGGAAGCGGCACGGTGCGGGTCGTGGACGCGCGGGGCACGGAATTCGGGGAGCAGCTCCCGGAGCTGGCAGGGCTTGCCGTGCGGGTGGCAGCGCGGTCCGCGGTGCTCGACGGGGAGCTCGTCGTGGTGGACCCGCACGGCCGGGCCGACGACGAGGCCCTCCGCGAGCGCCTGTCCGGCCGGCCGGGACGGCCGGTCGCGTTCCTGGTCTTCGACCTGCTCCACCTCGACGGTCGCTGGCTCCTGGGCCAGGCCCTGGACAAGCGGCGCGCGGCCCTGCACAGGGTGCTGCGTCCGGGCGACGAGGTGGTCGTGGTGCCCGCGATCACGGGCGAGGGCCGGGCGCTCCACGCAGCCGTCTCGGCACAGGGGATCGCGGGTGTGCTCGCGCGCCGGCGCACGAGCCCCTACCTGCCCGGCGTCCGCAGCACGCTGTGGCGGTCGATCCTGGCCACGCCGCCCGGGGAGTCCTCCGCGCCGGAGAAGGCCGGCGCGCCAGGTGAAGGCGCCACGGGCGATGAGCCGGCGGGCGATCCGGCCGCCGCTTCGGCCACCGGCACGGCGCCCGTCCTGGCGATGTTCCGGCGCCTCCCCTTCCCCGACGAACCCTCCGAGGACGGGCCGGGAGGCTGATCAGCTCCCGCGGACCGCGTGGAGGAACGTGCGCACCGTCGGCGGCTGCCCGTACATCAGGACACCGGCCCGGTAGACGCGGATCGCGAGCAGCGTGACCAGGGGCACCGTGGCGATCAGCAGCCCGAGCGAAAGCGCCAGCTCCCAGGGCTCCACCCGGCCGGTCGCCAGGCGGGCCATCATCACGAACGGGCTCCACAGCGGCACGTAGGACGCGAACTTGATGAACCAGGAGGTGCTCCCGGACAGGGCGAGCACGGCGGGCAGGTAGCCCATGATGGCCGGGATCGAGAGCGGCAGGGCGACGATCTGCAGGTCTTCGGGGCGGCTGAGCAGCGAGCCCGCCCCGGCATACAGAGCCGCGTAGAGCGCGAACCCCAGCACGAAGTAGACGAGGAACGCCGCGATGAGTCCCGGGGACAGGCCCGCCATCGACGACGCGGCGGTCGGATCCTCGCCCAGCAGCATGTTGCCCAGCTGGCCGGACGCGACCACCATCATCAAGGCGGGCAGGAGGATGAGCGACACCTGCGTCAGCCCCGCCAGGCCGATGCCCGCGATCTTGCCGACCACGAGCTGGGGTGCGGTCGCCGCGGAGATCAGCAGCTCCATCACCCGGCTCGCCTTCTCCGCCACGATCCCGGACGCGACCCACAGCCCGTAGAAGACGAGCGTCAGGAACGACAGCACGACGAACACGATGCCGACGATCCGCCGGCTCGCATACTCCGCGGTGTCGATCGCCTCGCCGCCCCCAGACGCCGCCGCACCGGCGTCCACCACGGCGAACGTCGGGGGCACGAACGGCCGGTCCGCCGCGGGCTGCGACGCGGTCCAGTCCAGGATTCCCACGGCGAACGACCCGACCTGGAGCAGCTGCGCCCGGTCCTGGCCCAGCCCGCCGACCGTGACCACCCGGAAGTCGAGCCCCCCTTCCGCGGTGCGCTCGATGAGGACCGCGCCGGCGACCAGCCCATCGCTCACCGCGTCGACGGCCGCGTCCCGGTCATCCATGCGCTCGAACAGGAAGGTCTTCTGCTCGCCAGCGGTGCTGTCCAGCTGGGCGTTGAGGAACCCGTCCATCACGCCCACGGCCCGCTGGCCCAGGTCCGGGTCCGCCGCCACGACGGCCACCCGCGTCACGGTCGCCCGGTCCACGGCGCGGATCGCCAGCGGGATCAGTGCCATGACCATGGCGAGGCCGGCCATCAGGAGGGTCGAGAACAGGAAGGCACGGGACCTGACGCGCTCCGTGTACTCCCGGCGCGCGACGAGGCCGACATTACGGGCGAGGGCGCCGCGGCCGGTCGGAGCCTCGTGCGTCACGCGGCGTCCTCCTCGCCCGGGAGCGTCATCGGCGCGAGGTGCGTCTCCTCGTCGGCCGGGCGGCCGACGAAGTCGATGAAGATCTGCTCGAGCGAGGGATCGGCGACCTCGAAATGCCGGACTCGGGCGCCCGCACCCACCGCAGCCGCCAGAACGGCGTCGGGCTCCACGCCGACGTCCAGCTCCACCGTCGAGCGGTCGACACCCGGCTGGATCACCCGCGCCCCGGGGACGCCGGCCAGCCACGGAAGTCGATGGTCCCCTTCTACCGCGATCCGGACCATGCGCCGCCCGGTCGCCCGCCGGACCTCCCGAAGAGGCCCGCCCACCACCATGCGGCCGCGGTCGACGATCGCGACGGACTCGCAGAGCGCCTCGGCCACCTCCATCTGGTGGGTGGAGAACACCACCGTCCGGCCGCGGTCGCGCAGCTCGAGGAATGCCTCGCGGAGTAGCAGCACGTTGACCGGGTCGAGTCCCGTGAACGGCTCGTCCATCAGCAGGACCTGGGGATCGTGCAGGATGGCGGCGATGAACTGGACCTTCTGCTGGTTGCCCTTTGAGAGCTGCTCCGCCCGGCGGTCGGCAAGATCCTCCGCGCGGAACCGGCGCAACCAGGCCTGGGCCTCGCGCCGCGCACGGTCCACCGGAAGTCCATGGAGCCCGGCGAAGAACACGAGCTGGTCCAGGACCCGCATCCGCGGGTAGAGGCCCCGCTCCTCGGGCAGGTAGCCCCAGGTCGAGCGCGGCAGGCGATGGCTCTCCGTGCCGCGCCAGGTGACCCGCCCCGCGTCCGGCTCCAGCACGCCGAGGGCGATCCGCATGGTCGTGGTCTTGCCCGCACCGTTGGCGCCCAGGAAGCCGAACACCTGCCCCGGGGCGACCTCGAATGCGAGGTCGTCGAGGGCGGTGACGGTCCCGAAGCGCTTGGTCAGGTGGTCGACGACGAGGCTCATCTGCCCCGCGAGCATACCGGCCCGACTCGCAGCGGCCATTCCGGGATAGTCCCTCACGCGGGACCGATGATGGTCCGGGTCGCGGTGCCGCCCCTCGACGCGGGACAGGCCGGGTCGGGAGTACGATCCGGGCGTGCAGGACCCCCGGATCACTCCCCTTCGCATCGATGCCGACCGGGCCGCCGGCACCCTTCGCATGGGCTGGGCGGACGGGCACGCCACGACCTACGACACCGTCACCCTCCGCTGGCTGTGCCCGTGCGCCTACTGCCGCGGCGAGGCGGGTATGCCCGGCTGGCTGGACTCGAACCCCACGCTGACGGCCGAGCAGACGCGCCTCGTGGACGTGGCCCTCGTGGGCGCCTACGCCATCCAGGCGACCTGGGGCGACGGCCACGCCACGGGCTACCACACGTTCGACCTGCTGCGCGACATGTGCCCGTGCGGCGAGTGCACGCGGGCCCGTGAGCAGCGGCTCGCAGAGGATCGCCACTCGCACGGAGAGGACCGATGATCATCACGACTACGCCGTTCGTCGCCGGGTATCGCGTCACCGAGACCCGCGGGCAGGTCTTCGGGCTCGTCGTCCGCAGCCGGGGCCTGGGCGGCAACATGGTCGCCGGTCTTCGGTCCATCATGGGCGGCGAGATCCACGAGTACACGAGCCTCCTCGAGGACACCCGCCGCCAGGCCATCGATCGCATGGTCCAGAACGCGACCATCATGGGGGCGAACGCGGTGATCTCGATGCGCTTCGACTCGACCGAGCTGGCCGGGACGATGTCCGAGATCGTGGCCTACGGGACCGCGGTCTTCCTGGTTCCCGACGAGGCCGCGGTCCAGGCGGTCCCGGCGATCGAGTAGGCCGTGGGCGTGATGCTCGCGCGGGTCCTGGTCGGGACCCTGGGCGTCCTGCTCATCCTGGGCGGCATCGGCCTCGCCGCCGTCACGGGACCGGGTGGCAGCCTCGGTTCCGCGCTGTTCCTGTTCGTGCCCGGCGTGCTCATGATCGCCGCCGTGATCCTGGAGCGGACGCGATACCGCTCCCTCCACTCCGAACGGACCGGGGACAACTACGGCCCCGGGGGCGGCGAGCCGGGCGCCCCGGAGCCGCGCTTCCGGCCCACGGACGAGCGCTTCGTGGATCCCACGACGCACGTCGCGATGCGCGTCTGGCTGGACCCGGCCACCGGCGAACGGAGGTATGTGCCGGAGGGCTGAGACTGGCCCACTCCGGCGCGGTGGTATTCTCAACGGCCAAACCCGGACCGGGACGCGTGGCCGCCAGCATCGGCAGTGCGCCGGGCCTGAGCGCAACCGCGAGAGGACCATGGCCACCGTTCGACCCGCCCCCGGACCTCGTGTCGCAGGCCGCGGTCGACGTCGGGCCGCCCGCGATCAGAAGGGTCCGATCCTCAACCGCGAGCTCTCCTGGATCGAGTTCAACGCGCGCGTCCTGCACGAGGCTCGCGACACGCGCAACCCGCTCCTGGAGCGCGTGAAGTTCCTCGCGATCTTCGCGTCCAACCTGGACGAGTTCTTCCAGGTCCGGGTATCCGGCCTGCGGCGCCAGGACCGGTCGCGCAGCGTCCACCACAGCCTCGACGGCCTCACGCCCTCCCAGCAGCTGGACGCTATCCGCGACCGTGTCCGGGAGCTCATCGGCGACCACTCCGACATCTGGATGGAGATCCGCGCGGAGCTGGCCGCGGAAGGCGTGCAGATCCACGACTACGACGAGGTTCCGGAGCACCACGAGACCCTGCGGCGCCGCTTCCACGACGAGATCTTCCCGGTGCTGACACCGCTCGCTGTGGACCCCGGTCATCCGTTCCCCTACATCAGCACCCTGAGCCTGTCGATCGCCGTCGGCCTGCGCGACCCGGAGACCGGCGAGCGGCGCTTCGCGCGCGTCAAGATCCCGCCGATCCTCCCCCGCCTGTTCGCCGTGGAACGCGACAGGTTCGTGCTCCTCGACCAGGTCATCGAGGCGAACCTGGACGAGCTGTTCCGGGGCATGGAGATCCTGGAGACGCACCTGTTCCGGGTGACCCGCGACGCGGACATCGCGATCGAGGAGGACGAGGCCGACGACCTGCTGCTGGCCATCGAGGAGGAGATCCGGCGGCGGCGCTTCGGCGAGGCCGTCCGCCTCGAGGTGGAGCGCTCCATGCCGGAGCTCACGCGCCAGATCCTGATCAAGGGGACGGGCGTACGGGACGAGGACGCCTTCGAGGTCGCCGGCATGCTGGATCTCACGGCGCTGTGGCAGTTGGTGAGCCTGGATCGCCCGGATCTCAAGGCCCCGGTCCACAGCCCGGTGATCCCCCAGCGGCTGCTGCCGCTGGACGAGGACGAGCCCACGGACGTCTTCGCACAGATGCGCGCGGGCGACATCTTCGTCCATCACCCCTACGAGTCGTTCACCGCGTCGACGGAGCGGTTCATCGACCAGGCCGCGGACGATCCCGAGGTCCTCACGATCAAGCAGACCCTGTACCGGACGTCTGGCCAGTCACCGATCGTGGGCGCACTCATCCGCGCCGCGGAGGCGGGCAAGCAGGTCGTGGTGCTGGTCGAGATCAAGGCCCGCTTCGACGAGGAGAACAACATCGTCTGGGCCCGCCGCCTCGAGCAGGCCGGCGCCCACGTCGTGTACGGCCTGGTCGGCCTCAAGACGCACTCCAAGGTGGCCCTGGTGGTGCGGCGGGAGGGCAGCGGCCTCCGCCGCTACATCCACATCGGCACCGGCAACTACAACGGCAAGACCGCGCGCCTGTACACGGACCTCGGGTTGCTGACCTGTCGCGAGGAGCTTGGCGCGGATGTCACCGACCTGTTCAACGTCCTGACCGGCCTGTCCCGCCAGCGCGTCTTCCGTCGTCTGCTCGTCGCCCCGATGACCATGCGCACGCGGTTCATCGAGATGGTGGAGCGCGAGACGGCCCACGCGCAAGCCGGCCAACCGGCCCGCATCGTGCTCAAGGTCAACTCGCTGGTGGACGTCCAGGTGATCGAGGCGCTCTACGAGGCCTCGAGGGCCGGCGTGGAGATCGACCTCATCGTGCGCGGCGCGTGCTGCCTGGTCCCGGGTGTCGAAGGTGTCAGCGAGCGGATCCGCGTCCGTTCGATCATCGGCGAGTTCCTGGAGCACTCCCGGATCTGGATGTTCAGCAACAGCGGGCGCGCCGAGTGGTACATGGGCTCGGCGGACCTCATGGAGCGCAACCTTGACCGGCGGGTCGAGGTGGTGACACCGGTCGAGGACCACGAGGCCCAGGCCCGCCTCGCCCGGATCATCGAGGTCCTCCTCGCGGACGACCGCCGGTCGTGGCAGCTGGGGGCGGACGGGCGGTGGGCACGGACGGAGGTCCTCGAGTCCCGCGAGGGCACGGTGGAGACCTTCGCCGTCCTCAAGGAGGACGCCGCGACCGCGAGCGCGCTGGCCGACATCCCACGCCGTCCGCACGCGAATGCGGGCTCGATGGATCCTCGGGCATGACCGAGGTCCCGGGCGCCGGACCGCTCGAGATCGAGCTGAAGTACCGCATGACCGATGCCACGACGGGCGATCGTCTGCTGGCCGCCGATGATCTCGCAGGGCTGACAGCTGCCGCCCCCGTCGAGACCGTGGTCCACGAGGACCGGTACGTGGACACGCCCGACGGTGCGCTGGCGGCCGCGGGGTACGCGGGGCGGTTCCGCTCGAGCGGCGACGAGACGATCATCACGCTCAAGGGCCTCCACCGGCAGGACGATGGCGGGGCCGCCCATCGGCGCGAGGAGCTGGAGGGTCCCGCGGACCTCGAGACGGCGGCGCCGGCCTGGCCGGAGTCCGCGGCGCGCGACGCGGTGATCTCGATCGTCGGCGAGGCGACGCTCGGCGAGCTGGTCCGCGTCCGCCAGGTGCGGCGCAAGCGGGACTATGCTGCGAACGGCACCATCGTGGAGCTGTCCGTGGACGACGTGGAGGTCGTGATGGGCGACCGCGTGATCGAGCGGTTCGCGGAGCTCGAGGTCGAGCTGCGCCAGGGTGACGAGGCGGCCCTGGAGCCACTGGTGGATCTCCTGTCCGAGATCGAGGAGCTCGTTCCCGCCGAGACGTCCAAGCTCGAACGCGCCATGGAGGCCGTGCGCCGTGAGGCGGAGGCGGGCGACGGCGAGCCCGACGAGCCCGAGAAGGACGAGCCGGATGGTGGCGTGACCGGGATCCCGGTCATGGACCGTCCCGCCGATGCCGACACCGTTGCCGGGGATGCCGAGCTCCACGCCGACGCCACCGAGGCCGCCGAGGCCGCCGAGACCGTTGAGCCCGAGGCGGACGCCGAACCAGTCCCGGAACCGCCGCGGATCATCGTCCCCAAGACACCCGGGGTCCTCGCGGACGACCACCTGGCCGAGGCCGGCCGCAAGGTCCTGCGCTTCCACCTGGCCCGAATGATCACGCGCGAGCCCGGCACCCGCGTCGGCAAGGACCCGGAGGAGCTGCACGGGATGCGCGTCGCCACCCGCCGCCAGCGGGCGGCGTGGCGGGTCTTCGGGGACGCCTTCGACCTCGATCGCACCGACCGTTACCGGCGCCGGCTCAAGCTGGTCGCGGCAGACCTGGGCGGCGTGCGGGATCTCGACGTCCTGATCGAGGCCGGCGAGAAGTACCAGGGCCGGCAGTCCGCCGTCGAGGCCAGGGCCTTCGAGCCGCTCCTGCAGTCGTGGCGCGTCCAGCGTGAAACCGCCCGCGAGGTCCTGATCAAGGAGCTCGACAGCAACCGGTACCGCAAGTGGCTCGACGCCTACATCGAGTTCGCCCAGGCGGACGGCATCGGCGCCCGCCAGGTCGGACCCACGGATCCGCACCGCGTCCGGGACACGATGCCCTCGCGCATCTGGACCGCCTACGAGGTCGTGCGCGCCTACGAGCCCGTGATGCGCTGGGCCGACGTCACGACGCTCCACGACCTGCGCATCGCCGCCAAGTGGCTCCGCTACACGCTGGAGTTCGTGCGCGAGGCGCTCGGTCGCGATGCCGGGCCCGTGATCGAGAAGGTGGTCGCCCTGCAGGACCACCTGGGCTGGCTCCACGACGCCGACGTCGCCGCCAACCTCGCGCGGGGGTATCTGGTGGAGCACGCGGGATCCCTGTCCGAGGGGGAGAGCGCCGCCATCGGGCGGTACCTCGTGGACCGCGAGCGGGAGCTGGCCCGCCTGCGGCGGACGGTCGGTCCGCCGTGGCGCGGCGTTGCAAGCCTCGCATTCCGGCGCTCGCTCGGACGAGTGGTCGCGGGACTCTAGCCGGAGGGGCGGCGCCGCCTGCGATCAGGGGCCCGGCGCGGCACCGGTCCCCTACTCGATCGGCCAGTCCTCCTCGGACCAGCCGCGGACCAGCACCCGGAGACGGTCACGCCAGGCCGGACCCGCTGCCGCGGCGGCGATCACGAGTCCCTCGCGGATCCCCTCTTCGGACACGGTCAGGCGCTCCGCGGCGTAACGCTCCAGGATCGCGTCCACGATGATCGCCCCGGCCGGCAGGATCCGTGCGCGGGCCGGTCGGACGAGGTGCCGCTCGGCAGCCTCAAGGCTCCGCTCGACGGTCAGCATCGCGAGCGCCACCGTCAGCCGCCGTCGGGTGAGGACGTGATCCAGGGCGGTCGCCGGGAGCAGCCGGAGCAGGTTCGCCGCCGTCCCGCCAACCGCAACGATGTCGCCGGGATGGATCGCGGGAGCATCGGCCAGGATCTCCCGGACGCGAACCCTGACCGCCTCGAGGTCCGCCAGCGTCGGCGGATCGCCGCGCACCAGGTCACGAGTCAGGCGCGCAGCGCCCAGCGGGAGTCCCGTTGCGTGCACCTCGCCCGCCGCACTGACGACGACGAACTCGGAGCTGCCTCCGCCGATGTCGACGACGAGCAGATTGGTCTCGATGGGCCGGCCCTTGGTCACGCCCAGGAGCGTGAGCAGGCCCTCCTCGTCGTGGTCGACAACATGCAGCGGGACGCGGGCGCGCACCTCGACCGCCGAGACGACTGCCGCCGTGTCCTCCGCACGCCTCAACGGTTCGGTGCCCACGATCGTGATCCGCTCCGCGCCGAGCTGGCGGGCGGTGTCGGCATAGGCGACGAGCGACGCCACGAGCTCCTCCCGGGCATCGATGCCCAGATGCCCGTCAGCCGCGACCCGATCGCCAAGGCCCAGGAACACGGACTCGTCAAGGAGCGGCTCCACGCTGTGGCCACCGACCGCCGCGACGAGGAGATGGACGCTGGTCGACCCGACGTCAATGGCGGCCCCGATGACGGCCCCGGCCGCGATCTCGATCTTGGCCGCCGCGGGCTCGGGTTCGGGTGACGGCTCGATGGGCTCGGGTTCGGGTGGCGGCTCGGGTGACGGCTCGGGTTCTGGCTCAGGTTCTGGTTCAGGTTCAGGTTCTGGTTCTGGTTCAGGTGGCCTCAGCTCGGGCGCCGGTTCCGGCTCGGCGGCCTCCGGCTCAGCGGCCTCCGGCTCAGCGGCCTCCGGCTCAGGTTCTGGCTCGGGTTCTGGCTCAGCTGGCCTCCGGCTCAGGCTCGGGCTCGGGCTCCACCAAGGGCTCAGGCGCCGGTTCAGGTTCGGGCTCGGGCTCGACGGCCGAATCCGACGGCACGCGATCAACGATGTGGGACGCCGCAGGCTCCCCCACCTGGCGAACGAGGCTGGCGAGCTCCTCGAGCACCGTCCCGGCCGCCGCCGCCAATGCCGTGGAGCGGCCGACTTCTGCATCTCCCTGCTTCCGGTGTCGCGTCGCCCTGCCGCCCTCCGTATCGGGGGACGTCTTCGGAGCCGCCGCCGCGGACTCCTTCGCGGACTCCTTCGTGCTCCTCGCGGTGGCCTTCTTGGGCGCCTTCGCGGCCTTCTTGGGCGCCTTCGCGGCCTTCTTCGCGGACTTCCGGGCGAGCTTCTCCGCCTTGTCGGCGGCCTTCTTCGCGGCCTTCTTCGCGGCCTTGCGGGCCTTCTTGCCGGTCTTGGGACCGCCTGCCAGCGCACCGGCGGCTGACCCTGTGACGCCGGTCGTGACCTCGATGTCCCCGGCGTCCGGCATCACGTTCCTCCTGACTGAGCTGGGGCACCCGCGACGGAGCGCGCTGTGGCCACCAGTCTGCCGCAGGCGGGAGCGTCGCGCTGACGGGTACCGCGCGTTGACAACACGTTAACCGGCGTCGAACGAGTCGTTGACGGGTGACGCCGATGATCCGCTCGTGGTCGCCTTGCCGCCTTCCAGTCCCGAACCCAGCCCCGACCAGGTCGCCTGCTTCGCCGGACGGGAGCGGACCGCCTGGCTCGTGCTGGCCAATGGCGGGCCCGCGGTCGCCCTCCCGGAGCTGGCCGCTACCAGGGCGGTCAATGTCACTGCCGATCCCCGACGCTTCCGGGACATCCTGCTCGCGGAACGACCGAGGATCGTGGTGGTCTGCCAGCCACCGGCTGGTGACGAGGACCTGGGCCTCGTGGCGTCCGAACGACGCCGTCGACCCCGGCTTCGCGCTCTGCACCTTGCACCCCCGGGGGCCGTCGCCGACCGCATCGCCGCCCTTGCCCGGGGCTTCGACGACGCGCTCACCACGACGACCACGAGCGGGGAGTTGGCCGCGCGTCTGGAACTGCTCGAGGCTCGGGCTCGGGAACGTCCCGTGCCCGGCTCCACGCTGCCGGTCGCGCACGGCGTTGAGCTGGACCTGGTCGCTCACGAGGTCCGGCGCGATGCGCTCGCCGTCCACCTCCGACCGAAGGAGTTCGGCCTGCTGGCGCTCATGGCGTCCCACCCGGGCCGTGCATACACCCGGCAGGAATTGCTCGAGCGCGTGTGGGGGAAGGGGCACGAGAGTGGCGTCCGCACGGTGGACGTCCACGTCCGCTGGCTCCGCACGAAGATCGAGAGCGATCCGGAGCGGCCAGCCCATCTCGTGACCGTGCGCGGCGTCGGCTACCGCCTGGATCCGCCCTTGCGTTAACCGGACCTTAACACCTCGCACACGACCTGTTGACAGCCCGGCCCGAACTTCGGCTCTGTAGAAGACCAGAGGCGTCGCACGCGCTCGGGGCGCGACGCCAGACAAGGAGAACCTCCGTGACGCTCGCATCAACCAAGCGCATCGGCGCACTCGCCCTGGCTGCGACGGTCCTCGTCGCAGCGTGCGGCAGCTCGACGGCCACGTCCGCCCCCGCCAGCGGCGCTCCTGCCGGTGGTGGCGTGACCGGCGCCATCAACGTGTCCGGCTCGTCCACCGTCGAGCCGATCTCCACGGGTGTGGCCGAGGCGTTCGCGGCCGCCAACGCAGAGTTCACCTACACCGTCGAGGGCCCCGGAACCGGCGACGGGTTCAAGAAGTTCTGCGCGGGCGAGACCGACATCTCCGACGCCTCCCGCAAGATCAAGGACGAGGAGGCCAAGGCCTGCGCCGACGCCGGCATCGAGTATGTCGAGCTCAAGGTCGCGATCGACGGCATGTCCGTCCTGACCTCGGTGAACAACAAGGCGGTCGCCTGCCTCAGCCTCGCTGATCTATACGCGCTGATCGGACCCGAGTCCACCGGGTTCGCCAAGTGGAGTGACGCCGCGGCGCTTGGCAAGGAGCTCGGGTCCAACACCGTCTTCCCCGACGCAGACCTCTCCATCACCGGGCCCGGCGAGGAGTCCGGCACGTTCGACAGCTTCGTCGAGCTCGCGATCGCGAAGACCGCCGAGAAGCGTGGCCAGGAACCCAATACCCGCCCCGACTACACCGCCTCGTCCAACGACAATGCGATCATCGACGGGATCTCGGGCAGCGACACGTCGCTCGGCTGGGTGGGCTTCGCCTTCGCCGAGGAGAACAGGGACAAGGTCAGCGAGATCCAGGTCTCCAAGGACGTCAACGGGACCTGCGTCGCCCCGACTCCCGAGACCATCACCGACGGCTCGTACCCGCTCTCCCGCGACCTCTTCATCTACGTCAACAAGGCCAAGGCAGCCGCGAACCCCGCCGTCGTCGCCTACGTCGACTACTACCTGGCCGACGGGACGATCGACTCGGTCCTCCAGACCGTCCCCTACGTCGGCCTCACGGCCGAGGCGCTCGCCGAGACGCGGGCGACCTGGGACGCGTCGAAGTAGCCCTGCGGCCCTTCTCCTCCGCGAACGGGCCGGCGCGCTTGGGCGCCCGGCTCGTTCGTTCCCGTATCCTCGCCACCTACCCTCCGACCACACAGGAGCCGTGACCAGCTGATGGCCCAGGCAAGTCCAGCCCTCCCGGCCGGGATGTCGCTGCGCGGCAGCGCCCGGCGGCGACGTCGCGAGACCATCGTCCGCGGCCTGTTCCTCGCCGCGTCGCTGGTCACCATCCTGATCAGCTTGTTCATCATCGAAACGGTCCTTGTCGAGGCGATCAGCTTCCTGTCGCAGATCGATCTCGGCCAGCTGTTCGGCATCGGGTGGTTCCCACGCCGCGGCATCTTCGACGTCTCGACGATCGTGATCGGGACCCTCATCGTCACGGCGATCGCCATGGTGATCGCGACGCCGGTCGGCATCTTCTCGGCGATCTACCTCTCCGAGTACGCCACACCCCGCTTCCGGCGGACCGTCAAGCCGGTCCTCGAGGTCCTCGCGGGCATCCCCAGCGTCGTCCTGGGGTTCTTCGCCCTGACGCTGCTCACGCCGTCGGTCATCAGGCCGCTGTTCGAGGAGGCTAACTCGTTCAACCTCGCGGCCGCGGGGCTGGGCGTCGGAATCCTGTCGATCCCCCTGGTCGCCTCCGTCGCCGAGGACGCGATGCGCGCGGTGCCCCAGAACCTGCGCGAGGCTTCCTACGGCCTCGGCGCCCGCAAGATCACGACGTCACTCCGGGTGGTCTTCCCGGCCGCGATCTCGGGCATCGTGGCCGCGCTCATGCTCGCGACCAGCCGCGCGATCGGCGAGACCATGGTGGTGGCGGTCGCCGCTGGTGCTCCCCAGGCGCGGACGCTCAACCCACTCGACCCGGGCGGCACGATGACCTCCGCCATGGTCGGGCTGGCCACGGGCAGCGACCAGGTGACCGGCAACAGTGCGGCCTTCCAGAGCCTGTTCTTCATCGGGCTCCTGCTGTTCCTCATCACGCTCGTCCTGAACGTCGTGGGCGACGCGTTCGTCCGGCGCGCCCGGCAGAAGTATTAGGAGCTCGACGATGTCCTCCATCGGCTCCTCCGCCGCGGCAACAAGCGCGAGCGTGCGTGCAGGGATCACGGGCGCCGGGCGGCGTGACGTCTGGGGCTACGTCTTCCAGGCCTTGCTCCTCGGAAGCCTGCTGGTCTCGCTCGCGATCCTGTTCGTCCTGATCGCGGACGTCCTGGGCCGCGCGGTCCCGGTCTTCGCGGACCGCGGGCTCGGGTTCCTCACCTCGCCCCTGTCGTCCAACCCCGCCAAGGCCGGGATCGTCCAGGGCCTCGTCGGCACGGCAATCCTGGCAGCCATCGTGGCGCTCCTGGCCTTCCCCTTCGGCCTGGCCACCGCGATCTACCTCGAGGAATACGCCGCCGACACCAAGCTCACCCGCTTCATCCAGATCAATATCCGCAACCTCGCGGGCGTCCCGTCGGTGGTCTACGGCCTGTTGGGCCTGTCGGTCTTCGTCGCGTTCATGAACTCAGTGGACGGAGGTGGGTCCGGGCGCAACATCCTGGCCGGTGGCATCACGCTGGCTGTGCTGGTGCTGCCGATCGTGATCATCACCTCCATCGAAGCGTTGCGGTCCGTGCCGAACACCATCAGGGAGGCGGGCTACGGCGTGGGGGCCTCGCGCTGGGAGGTGACGCGCCAGCTCGTGCTTCCCTCGGCAGCACCCGGAATCCTGACCGGCACGGTGCTCGCGCTCTCCCGGGCGCTGGGCGAGACCGCGCCGCTGATCCTGGTCGGGGCCGTCCTCGGATCGTTCTCCGGGCTGTCCATCTCGACCTTGTTCACCGGCAGCTACACCGCCCTGCCGGTCATCGTGTACGACTGGGCCCGCAAGCCGCAGGAGGCCTTCCGGGCCGACGCCGCCGCAGCCATCGTCGTCCTGCTCATCATTACGATCGTCGCGAACGTGATCGCGATCCTCCTGCGCAGTCGCTACGAGCGGGCCTGGTGATGCCCGACACCACCGGAGAGCCCATGACCGCCCCGACCATATTCGTCCCCGAGTCCCCCTCGCCGGCTGCGCCCGGACCGGCAGTGCCAATCCACGTCGAGCGCCCGTCGGAGGGCGACGGTGCGGTCGCGTCCCCCAGGGGCGAGGACGTCATCCGCATCGAGAACCTGGACTTCTACTACTCCAAGTTCCGCGCGGTGAAGGGCATCAGCATCGCGTTCGAAGCGCGCAAGATCACCGCCCTCATCGGTCCGTCTGGCTGCGGCAAGTCCACCCTGCTCCGGACCATCAACCGGATGAACGACCTGATCACGGGGACCCGCGTCGAGGGCAAGGTGCTCTACCACGATGTGGACCTCTATGCGAAGGACGTGGACGCGGTCGAGGTCCGCCGGCGGATCGGGATGGTGTTCCAGAAGGCGAACCCCTTCCCGAAGTCGATCTACGACAACGTCGCGTTCGGCCCCCGGATCAACGGCTACAAGGGCAACATGGACGAGCTCGTCGAGTCGAGCCTGCTCCGTGCCGCCCTCTGGGACGATGTGAAGGACAAGCTCAAGCAGTCCGGCCTGGCCCTCTCGGGCGGCCAGCAGCAGCGTCTGTGCATCGCGCGGGCCATCGCGACCAGCCCGGATGTCATCCTGATGGACGAGCCGTGCTCCGCACTGGACCCGCGCTCCACGCTCCAGATCGAGGAGCTGATGTTCGAGCTCAAGGAGCAGTACACGATCGTCATCGTGACCCACAACATGCAGCAGGCCGCCCGCGCGTCGGACTACACGGTGTTCCTGAACATGGCCGACGATCGGGCGGGATACGTCGTTGAAGAGGGGCCGACGCTGGGCATCTTCACGAACCCCCAGAACCAGCTCACCGAGGATTACGTCTCCGGCCGGTTCGGCTGAGCGGCGGAGGAGCAACCCCATGGACAACCAGCACGGCTCCGGTCCGCACGTGGCGGACGCCTTCGGCGGCAGCTTCGACGATCTCTCGCCGGCCCAACCCGTCGAAGCGCCGGGTCCCGCCTTCCCGCCCACCCACGGGATCCGCAGCGCCTACGACCGCGAGATCGCGGAGGTCAAGGACAACGTCCTGCGAATGGGCTCCATGGTGGAGGCGCAGATCCATGCGGCGATCGGGTCGCTCGTGGCGCACGACGCCGATGCCGCCACGCAGGTGATCCTCGACGACCGGCAGATCAACGAGGTCCAGCGCAAGGCCACGGCGATGATCGCCGCCGTGATCGCAACCCAGAACCCCGTGGCCCGCGACCTGCGCTACCTGCTGACCCTGGACCACGTGAGCTACGAGCTGGAGCGCATGGGCGACCACGCTGGCTCCGTGGCCAAGCAGGCACGCAAGCTGGCCCCCTACCCGCCCCTCAAGGACTACGTGCTGCTGCCGCAGCTGGGCGAGCGGGTGGCGGACCTGGTGCAGGGCATCATCCGGGCCCTCGTGGACGTCGACCAGGACCGGGCGCGCGAGGTGGCCAAGCTGGACGACGAGGTGGACGAGCTGTACCACCGCATCTTCAGCGAGGTGCTGGAGCTGATGCGGACCGACCCGGCCAACGTGGATCCCGGGACGCGGATCCTGTTCGCCGCCCACTACCTCGAGCGCATCGGCGACCGCGTCACCAACATCGCCGAGGACATCGTGTTCCTCGCCTCGGGCGAGGTAGAGGACCTGAACCAGTGAGCCAGCCGCAAGACCGGGACGACCATCACGATCACGGCGCGTTCCACGGCGAGGCGGCCCCCGTCCGGGTCCTCGTCGTGTGCACCGGCAACAGCGCCCGCTCGATCCTCGGCGAGGCGCTCCTGCGACACCTCGGTGGCGACCGGATCGAGGCCCACTCCGCGGGCACGCACCCGGGCCCGGTCAACCCGCTGAGCCTGCGCGTCCTCGAGGAGGCCGGCATTTCGACGGAGGGGCTTCGCTCCAAGTCCATCAACGAGTACCTGGGCCAGAGGTTCGACTACGTGATCACCGTGTGCGACGACGCCCGCGACGCGTGCCCGGTCTTCCCGGGTGTCCACGAGTCCATGCACTGGGGGTTTCCGGACCCGGCGAAGGCCACAGGAACAGACGAGGTCCGGCTCGCGGCGTTCCGCTCCGTGCTGACGGGCCTCGGACAGCGGATCCACCAGTTCCTCCCCCTGGCGGAGCGCTACGCTGCCCAGCGAACACCCATCGAGCTCGCATGACCACGCTGTTCCTCCTGCGCCACGCGCACGCCGGCGATCCCGAGCGCTGGACCGGCGACGACGACCTGCGTCCGCTCACCGACAAGGGCCGGCGCCAGGCGGAGCGGGTCGGGAACCTGCTCGCCGCCGCGGACGAGGCACCGGATCTCGTGGTCACCTCCCCGCTGGCACGCGCCGATGAGACCGCGCGGATCGTGGCGGCGGCGCTGGACGTGCCGGTCGTGGTGGACCGGCGGCTCGTCGGATCGCTGTACGCGGAGGTGGTCCAGGACGTCCTCGCGGCCGCCGGCCCGGCGGAGCGGCCATGCATCGTCGGCCACGACCCGGACTTCTCATCCCTGCTCGGCGAACTGATCGGCGTGGCGGCCGTCCCCATGCGCAAGGGAGCCCTGGCGCGGGTGGACTTCGAGGGGCACGTGCGCAGCGGACGCGGGACGCTGCGGTACCTGGTGCCGCCGGAGATCCTGTCGGGACGCTAGCCGGTCCCTGGCCGCTCGCCCCCGGCCGCGAACCCGTCTAGATCAGCCCAGGCGCGTCCAGGACCAGCGCATCGAGTGCGTCAACGGCCGGCCCGGGACCACCACGTCCGGCGAGCTGCTGGCGCCGTCCCGCGAGTGCCCCAGGCCATCGGGCGGCCCCGACTGGGGCTCCACGCAGATCGCGTGCTCCGGCATCGAGTAGACCACCCACCAAGGGCAGGTGGACGCGATCGACAGGCGCAGCAGGCCGGGCCACTCCAGGACGGGGTCCGCGGCGAGATCCGTGAACGCGTCGTCCCAGGGGCCCGCGGTCGGCGGCACAATCTCCCCTGTCGGGATCCCGTCGGCACCGCGCACCAGCATCGTGGCGGCCCGGAACGCCAGGCCCACGGGCTCGGCCCCCTCGGCGAGGACGCGGCGGAACCACGGGTGCCAGCCGACCACGACGGGCATCGGCTCGTCAGCCTCCACGGTCATTGTCACCTCGAGCCGGTCGTCGAGCAGGACGAAGCGCTGCTCCACCCGGCCACGGAACGGCCAGCGATCGTCGAGGTCGATGCCGATGGTGTCTTCGGCCACGACTGACCATGGCCGGTCGTACACGACGCCGTGGATGGCGTGGGGGGCCATGGTGATGGGCAGCTGGTGTGTGCGGCCGTCGAAGGAGAACCGGCCGAGGTTCACGCGCCCGGCCCATGGCGCCATCGGGTAGCTGCCCCAGGAGATCGGATCGCGGGGATCGCCGTCCACCAGCAGCTCCCGGCCCCCGATCGTGACGGAACCCAGGCGGCCACCATCGCGTGGCAGCACGACCGCGCGGGCATCGCCCGCCTCCAGCACCAGTCTCATGTCGTCCACGTTCACACGCTCCGCGATTCCACGCTGCACCCGGGTCCCGGACGCACGACGCGCCGCCCGTTGGGACGGGCGGCGCGATCGCGAGGAGGAGCGAAGGTCATGCCCAGCTGCCGGCGACGTGCCGGGAACCAGGTCAGGCGTCCCGCGTCTTGCCCCGGATGTCGAAGTACACGGCAACGAGCAGCACGAGGGCCTTGACCATGAACTGGTAGTCGATCGGGATGGACATCACGCCCATGCCGATGTTGAGGAGGCCGAAGAACAGGGCGCCGATGACCGTGCCGGCCACCGTGCCCACGCCACCGTACGCGGATGCGCCACCGACGAAGGTCGCCGCGATGACATCCAGCTCGAAGCCGTAACCGGCCTTGGGGGTGGCGGAGTTGAAGCGAGCGGCGATGATCATGCCGCCGAGGGCCGCCAGCACACCCATGTTGATGAACGTGAGGAAGACCATCCACTTCGCGTTGACACCGGACAGCGTCGCCGCCTTGGCGTTGCCACCGACCGCGTAGATCCGGCGTCCGATGGTGGTCTTGAGGGTCAGGAACATGTACACGCCGATCAGGATGAACGAGATCAGCGCCACGATCGGCAGGCCCTTGTAGCCCGCGAGCCGGTAGGCGATGAACATGATCCCGACGATGATCCCGACGTTGCGGAGCCAGAAGTTGGCCATGGACGGGACGGCGAAGCCGTACTTCACCTGCTCGCGTCGGGATCTCCAGCCGAGGAGGACCACGAACCCGCTGAGCACCGCACCGACCAGCAGCGTGGTCAGGTTGAGCGGGTCACCGCCCAGCGGC
This sequence comes from uncultured Chloroflexia bacterium, assembly GCA_963754485.1. Lineage (GTDB taxonomy): Bacteria > Chloroflexota > Limnocylindria > Limnocylindrales > CSP1-4 > CAIXZV01. The sequence goes on from CAVWFY010000011.1 coordinate 182,354, forward strand.
AGGACGAGCGGCCCGATGGCGAGCGGCGGCTTGCCGATCCCGAACGGGTCGGCCACGGTCCCGATCAGCTCCGGGATGAAGCCCGACGAGATGGCCCGGAAGCTCTCGGGGAACGGGCCCACCGGCTGGCCGCCCAGCATGAACAGCGTGGCGCCGCGGAACAGGAGCATGCCGGCCAGGGTGACGATGAACGATGGGACGCGCAGGTACGCGATCCAGGCGCCCTGGAAGACGCCGATCAGGCCGCCTGCGATCAGGGTGACGGCAACGGCGAGCAGCGGGTCGAGCTGCACCTCTCCGAAGATGGGGACCTCGACGCCGACCAGCAGCACGGCAACGATCGCGCCCAGGAAGCCGGCCACCGAGCCGACCGACAGGTCGATGTGCCCGATGACGATGACCAGCAGCATCCCCAGGGCCATCACGAGGATGTAGCCGTTCTGGAGGAAGACGTTGGTGACGTTCAGGGACTTGAGCATCACGCCATTGGTCGTGATCTGGAAGAACACGACCACGATGAGCAGGGCGACCAGCATCCCGCCCTGGCCGATGGCGGCGCGGATCGTCGCGAGGGCGCTCGTGCTCGGGTCCGAGTAGGCGACCGGCGGGGCGCCGGGGGGGGTGACTTCCGTGGGCGCGCTCACAGCACGACCTCCTCAGCTCCGGCGCGGGCGAGCCGCATGATGGCCGACATGACATTCTCCGGGGTGGCCTCGCTGGCGGGCATCTCCGCGGCGATCTGCCCCGCGGCCATGACGTAGACGCGGTCCGAGACCCCCAGGACCTCCGGGAGCTCGGACGAGATGACGATGACGGCCTTGCCCTCGGCAGCAAGCCTGTTGATGATCGTGTAGATCTCGTACTTGGCGCCGACGTCGATGCCGCGCGTGGGCTCGTCCAGGATCAGCAGGTCAGGGTTGGCGAACAGCCACTTGGCCAGGACGACCTTCTGCTGGTTGCCGCCCGAGAGATTGACCGTGATCTGCTTGACACTCGGCGTCTTGATCGACAGCGCGTCCCGGAACTCGTTGGCGACCTTGATCTCCTTGGGTCCGCTGATGACGCCGCCGCTCGACACGCCGCCGAGGTTGGCCATCGTGATGTTGGTCTTCACGTCGTTCATGAGAACGAGGCCGTAGGTCTTGCGATCCTCGGTGACGTAGGCGATGCCGTGGTCCACGGCCTTGGGGATGGTGCTGACGTCCACCTCCCGGCCGTCCTTGAGCACCTGGCCGCTCTTGAAGTGTCCCCACGACCGGCCGAAGATGCTCATGGCGAACTCGGTCCGGCCGGCGCCCATGAGCCCGGCGATGCCGACGACCTCGCCCTTGCGGACGTTGATGCTCACGTCGTTGATGACCATCCGGTCCGCGTAGATGGGGTGAGCCACCTTCCAGTTCCGGACCTCGAACGCGATGTCGCCGATGGTCGCCTCGCGGGGCGGGAACCGGTGGGTCATGTCCCGGCCGACCATGCCCTTGATGATCCGGTCCTCGGTGACGTCCCCGCCCGTGGCGTCCAGCGACTCGATCACCGCCCCGTCCCGCAGGATCGTGATCGTGTCCGCGACGGACTCGACCTCCTTGAGCTTGTGGGAGATCAGGACGCAGGCGATGCCCTGGTCACGGAACTCGCGCAGCAGCTGGAGCAACTGCTGGGAGTCGTTCTCGTTGAGCGACGACGTGGGCTCGTCGAGGATCAGGAGCTCCACGTTCTTGGACAGCGCCTTGGCGATCTCCACCAGCTGCTGCTTGCCGACGCCGATGCGGGCGATCTTCGTGTCCGGCGTCTCGTCGAGGCCGACCTTCTTGAGCAGCTGGATCGCCTTGGCGTGCGACTTGCTCCAGTTGATGACCCCACCGGTGGCCTGCTCGTTGGCCAGGAAGATGTTCTCGGTGATCGAGAGCTGGGGAACCAGGGCGAGCTCCTGGTGGATGATCACGATGCCCTTGTGCTCACTCTCACGGATGTTGTGAAAGCGGCACTCCTCGCCCTTGTAGAAGAACTGGCCGTCATACGACCCGTAGGGGTACACACCCGAGACGACCTTCATGAGGGTCGACTTGCCGGCCCCGTTCTCGCCGACAAGGGCGTGGATCTCGCCCGGCCGGACGGAGAAGGTGACGTCCCTCAACGCCTTGACGCCCGGGAACTCTTTCGTGATGCCGCGCATCTCGAGCAGAACGTCGCTCACAGCACCGCCGCCCTCTCGCCCTCGTGTAGTGGATATGGAGACTGTGGTGGATATGAAAACGCGGGTGTGCGAGGTCGGTGACCGCCGCACACCCGCGATGGTGATCCTAGTCTAAGGCAGCGCCTAGGGCTGAACTTCCTCGGCCGTGTAGTAGCCGGTGTCGACCAGCTCCTTGGTGACGTTGTCCTTGGTCACGGAGGTGACCGGCAGGAGGTACGACGGGACGACCTTGACGCCGTTGTCGTAGGTCGTGGTGTCGTTCACCTCGACCGTCTGGCCGGCGAGGAACTGGCCGACCATCTCGGCAACCTTGGCGGCCAGCACGCGGGTGTCCTTGAACACCGTGCTGGTCTGCTCGTCGGCGAGGATGGACTTGACGGACGGGAGCTCGGCGTCCTGGCCGGTGACCACGGGGCCGGGCTTGTCGGCGGTGTAGTAGCCGACCTGCTTCAGCGAGGCGATGATGCCGCGGCTGATGCCATCGTACGGGGACAGGACCGCGTCAACGCGCCCATCGGCGTACTTGGAGGAGAGGATGTTGTCCATGCGGGCCTGGGCGGCGTCGCCCGACCAGCGGAGGGTGCCGACCTGCTCCGGGAACTTGGTCTCACCGGACTGGACGACAAGCTTGCCGCTGTCGATGAAGGGCTGCAGGATGGACATGGCGCCGTTGAAGAAGAACCCGGCGTTGTTGTCGTCCGGCGAGCCGGCGAAGAGCTCGATGTTGAAGGGGCCCGCGGCGTTGTTGAGGTCCAGGCTGTCGACGATCGAGCCGGCCTGGGCGACGCCAACGTCGAAGTTGTCGAACGCGGCGTAATAGTCGACGTTCGGCGACTCGCGGATCAGGCGGTCATAGGCGAAGACCTTGATGCCCGCGTCCGCAGCCTTCTGCAGCGTGTCGGCGAGGGTGGTGCCGTCGATGGCGGCGATCACGAGGGCCTTGGCGCCCTTCGTGATCATGTTCTCGACCTGGTTGAGCTGGGTCGGGATGTCGTCCTCGGCGTACTGGAGGTCGGTCTCATAACCGGCCGCCTGCAGCGACTTGACGAGGTTGTCGCCGTCCGCGATCCAGCGGGCGGAGGACTTGGTCGGCATCGCGATGCCGACGAGGCCGCCTGCGGCGGCGACGGACTCGGCCGGGGCCTCGGTGGCAGCGGGAGCCTCGGTGGCCGCGGGGGCCTCGGTCGCGGCGGGGGCCGTGGTGGCGGCGGTGCCGCCGCACGCGGCGACGGCAAACGCGCCAGCGATGACGGCAACTGACAGGAACTTCTTCATCTGTACTAGATCTCCTCCTCTTGTGGGGCGGGTGCCCCACGGTCTCGCGTCCCCCGTTCGCCCCAGCTGCTGACGGTCATACCGCCTGTGCTGCTGGTGGAACCATGCGGCTCCAGGTCGATGTCGGTGAACGCTTGCCGTTATCGTTCCCGTGAACGATAACGGTCGCATGCTATGCGCCTGACGCACCCTGCGTCAAGCCGGTCCGTCAAGCCCGAAACCGGTTCTGAAATCGGGCCATCCGGGTGACGATCGGCCCGTCCTACAGCCCCTTTGCCAGCAGCCAGTAGAGGTCGTTCCACCGGAGCTGATCGCGGAAGCCATCGATCGTGGTCGTCTCGTCGATGACCAGGATCTCGACCCCGGACATCGCAGCGAAGTCTCGCAGATGTTGCGCCGTCACGCTGAATCCGAGGCTGGTGTGATGCGAGCCGCCCGCGTAGATCCAGGCGGCGGCGCCGGTCCGAAGGTCGGGCCGTGGGCGCCAGACGGCGCGGGCGACCGGGAGCTTCGGGAGGGGCTGCTCCGCGGGCACGACGTCGACGACGGTCGCGACCATCCGGAAGCGCTGCCCCATGTCGGTGATGCAGGCGGCCACCGCGGGTCCCGGGTGCGCGTCGAAGACGAGCCGGACCGGGTCCTCCTTGCCGCCGATGGACAGAGGATGGACCTCGAGGCGGGGGCGGTCGCCCGCGATGGACGGGCAGACCTCGAGCATGTGCGCGCCAAGGATCAGGTCGTCGTCACCCGTGAGGTGGTAGGTGTAGTCCTCCATGAACGACGTGCCGCCGGGGAGCCCGGCCGACATGACCTTCATGGCGCGGACCATCGCAGAGGTCTTCCAGTCCCCTTCCCCGCCGAAGCCATATCCGTCGGCCATCAGGCGCTGGACGGCGAGCCCCGGGAGCTGCTTGAGGCCGTGCAGGTCCTCGAAGGTGTCGGTGAACGCGGTGAAACCGCCGTCCACCAGGAATCGGCGCAGACCGAGCTCGATCCGGGCGCCGTCACGCAGGCTCTGCGCGCGGTCGCCGCCCGGCCGGAGCTCCGCGGCCACGAGGTACTCGTCGAGGTACTGCGCCACCAGGGCGTCCACCTCCGCGTCGGAGGCCTCGTTCACGACCTTGACGAGGTCGCCCACGCCCCACGTGTTGACGGAGAAGCCGAGCCGGCGCTGGGCCTCCACCTTGTCGCCGTCCGTGACCGCGACCTCGCGCATGTTGTCGCCGAAGCGCGCGATCTTCCCGTTCTGCCAGTCGGTCTTGGCGCACGCCGCCCGCGCCCAGACTCCGATCTCCTCCTGGACCGAGGCGTCGCCCCAGTGGCCCACGACCACCTTGCGCTCCAGGCGCAGGCGGGCGGCGATGAACCCGAACTCCCGGTCGCCGTGGGCGGCCTGGTTCAGGTTCATGAAGTCCATGTCGATGTCGGCCCAGGGAATCTCGCGGTTGTACTGCGTGTGCAGGTGCAGGAACGGCTTGTCCAGGGCCTCGAGGCCGGCGATCCACATCTTGGCGGGGCTGAACGTGTGCATCCAGGTGATCAGGCCCACGCAGGCCGGGTCTGCATTGGCCTCGCGGACCAGGGCCAGGATGCCGTCCGAGCCCGTCAGGACCGGCCTGGTTACGACGCGGACGGGGATCGCCGGCGCATCGTCCAGGGCCGCCGCAATCTGGGCCGAGTGCTGGGCGACGTGCTCCAGCGTCTCCGGACCGTAGAGGTGCTGGCTGCCGGTGACGAACCAGACCTCGGATGCCGCCAGGTTGAGCACGTGAATCTCCCAGGGTGCGGCTCGGCGCGTCAGCGCTGGCCGTAGACGTTCATATAGCGGTCGTGGAGCCTGGCCACGACATCCTCGGGGAGGACATCGGGCGTGCCCAGCTGGAGGGCCATGAAGACCGTCGCGGCCACATCCTCGGTCATGACGGCGGCCTTGACGGCCGCCTTGGCCGTGGGGCCGATCGTGAACACGCCGTGGTTCTTGAGCAGGATCGCGGGCGAGGCGCCGATGCCCTCGACCACGAGCTTGCCGATCCCCTCGTCGCCGATCAGCGTGAAGCCCGCGCACGGGATCTCGCCGCCGAACTCGTCCGCCTGGGCGGTGAGGTAGACGGGGATCGACCGCCCCACGGCCGCGAACGCGGTCGCGTAGCGGGAGTGCGTGTGCACGACCCCGTTCACGTCCGGTCGGTGGCGGTAGATGTAGAGGTGGCTCGCCGTGTCGGAGCTGGGCGAGTAGCTGCCCTCCACGACCGTCCCGTCGGGATCCACGACAACCATCGTCTCCGCGGTCAGGTCCTCGTAGCGGACGCCGGAGGGCTTGATCGCCACCAGGCCCGTCTCCGGGTCGCGGGCGGACACGTTGCCGCCCGTCCAGCGCACCAGGTCGTTCGCGGGCAACTCCGCATGGAGCGCCACGAGTTGCTCGCGCAGTGTCGCGAGGCGCATCAGCCCACCTCTGTCGTGACCCGCGGCGCCACCGTCGTGACAATCGGCGCGCGGACCGTTATCGTTCCCGTTAGCGTTCACGCTACCACATCGACGCAACGCCGAGACCGGCCCCAGACGTCTTCGGCCACACGAGGAGCGCCAACATCTTGCACCGGCAGCACAGGGTGACGATCAAGGAGATCGCCGCGATGACGGGCGTCTCCACGCAGACCGTCTCCCGCGTGATCAACAACCGCCCCGATGTCTCACCGGAGACACGACGGGCCGTTGAGGCCGCCATCGCGGAGCACGGGTTCCAGCCCAGCGCGGTCGCCCGGAGCCTCGTCCAGCGGCGTTCGCAGATGCTGGGCGTCATCGTCGCCGGACTCAAGTACTTCGGCGTCGCCCAGACCGTGAACGGGATGGCGGAGGCCACGGAGGCCGCCGGCTACTCGATCATCCTCAAGGAGCTGGGCAGCTTCGACCTGCCGGACATCGTCCCGGTCGTGGAGTTCTTCGTCGCGCATCGGGTGGAGGGGATCATCTTCGCGCCGCCCCAGATGGGCGCCAACATCCGCCACCTGCAGGAGCAGCTGCCGCCTTCGACCCCGCCGGTGATCTTCCTCAAGGCCGAGCCGAGCGAGCGGTTCCAGTCGATCGGGATCGACAACGTGGAGGCCGCCCGGGTCGCCACCCGCCACCTCCTTGCGCTGGGCCGCACGCGGGTCGCGCACCTGGCCGGACCGCTGGAGTGGCGCGAGGCCCGCGACCGTCGCGACGGCTGGCTTGACGCGCAGGCCGAGGCGGGCCTGGAGCCCGGGCCGATGGCCGTCGGCGACTGGACGTCCGCCAGCGGCGCCGCCGCGTTCGCCCGGATCCTGGAGGCGGACCCGACGGTGGACGCGTTGTTCGCCGCGAGCGATCAGATGGCCCTGGGCGCCATGCACGTCGCCAATGCACGCGGGATCCGCATCCCGGAACAGCTGGCCGTCGTGGGCTTCGACGGGATCCCGGAGGCGGCGGAGTTCACGCCGTCACTGACCACCATCCGCCAGCCGCTCCAGGAGATCGGCAGGCTCGCCGTACAGGAGCTGGTGGCCAGCTTCGAGTCCGAGACCGGGCCTGTCGCGCGGACCATCACGCTGCCAACGGAGCTCGTGCTCGGCGACAGCGCTCCGATGCCGATGGTCGCGGGGACAGCCGGGGCTAGCGGCACCGGGGCGACCGGGGCCGGGGCGACCGGGGCATCTGCGACCCGACCCGCCCGTCGCGAGGCCCGCTCGGTGCCGGCTGCGACCTGACCCCGGCGCTCCGGCCCGTGCCATGGGCTGGCCGCCCTGCCCTCGGCGCTACCCGTCGAGCGCGGCCGCCTCCACGCAGCAGGCGACGACGCCCAGACGGGCCAGCCGATCGAATGTCGCGCGACGGCGCACCGTCCAGGCTGCCACCTCGAGGCCGGCCTCCCGCGCACGCACGATCGAGGGCGGGGTGATTGCGCCCCACAGGACGGAGACCGCGCGACAGCCCAGGTCAACCGCCAGCGAGAGCGTCGCGGGCGAGAGATCCTCCGCGTTGAGCCAGCGGGTCCACCCCGGCAGGCGGTCCCGCATCACGACGAGCGTCGTCGGCTCGAAGGACGAGACCACCGCCGTCGACGGTGCCTCGCCGCGAGCCGAGCGCATGACGGCCGCCGTGACCTCTCCATGACCGTCTCCCTTGAGCTCGATGTCCATCCAGGCCTTCGGGAGCGCGGCGAGCACGTCGTCGAGGCGCGGAATCCCGTGACCGGCGAGCTCCGAGGTCTCGACGCGGTCCACGCCCAGCGGCACGTGCTGGACGCGCTCGAGCGTCGCATCGTGGAGCAGGACCGGGACGCCGTCGCGTGACAGGCGGACGTCAAGCTCCACGCCATGGCAGCCAGGAATTCCTCGTCGCAGCAAGCAGCGCCTCGAGCGTGTTCTCCGGGGCGACCCGCCAGTCGCCGCGGTGCGCGAGCCGAAGGGGCCGCCGCCCCTCCCCGGGTCCAGCCCCGAGCCGGGTCACCCGCGGCCCCAGCGGGTCACCCGTCGGCCTTGCCGACGACCACGTGCGCGGCGACGCCCACGTGGTCCGACGGGTACAGCGTGGGATCGCCGACGGCCGGGCGGTCGAAGACCAGGCGGGCATCCTCGGCGCGGACGGCGCCACGCAGCCAGAGGTAGTCCATGCAGCCCGGGTCTCCATCGGTGTCCATGCCGGGGGCGATGAGGCCCGAGGGCCAGGTGACCGCCGGCTCCTCGCCGTTGGCCTGGACGTACGCCGACGCGAAGCTGGCGGCGGTGATGCGAGCGTACGCCGGCTCGTCGGGCTCCGCATTGAAGTCGCCGGCCACGATGAGCGCGTCGTGCTCCGGCAGGTCGTCGAGCCACGCGAGGAGGCGATCGACCTGGGCGACCCGGATCTCCTCGTCCGCAGGGACGTGGTGCAGGTGCGTGACCGCGAAGACGAGGCGGGCGCCGCCGGGGAGCACGAGCCGCACCCGGTGGGCGGAGCGCGTTGCCCCCAGGTCAAGGCGCTCGGTGTCCGTCGCGCGCAGGGGCTGTCTGACCAGGAGGCTGTTGCCGTATTCGGGGCGGCCCGCCCAGCCGCGAACGGCCTCGTAGCGGCCCTCACCCGCCGCACCCAGCAGACGGTCCTGCTGCAGCGGGTAGACGACCTCGTTGAGCCCGAGCAGGTCCGGCTGGAGGGCGGCCATGTCCGCGAGCAGCAGCGGCAGGCGTTCGTCCCAGCGATCGGCCAGGTTGCGGATGTTGAGGGTCGCGACGAGCAGACGGTCCACGGCAGGCTCCTCGGGGTCAGGCGGTGGCCGGCGGCACGGACAGGGGCGGCACGGACAGGGGCGACGCGGGCACGAGGATGGGGATGGTCACGGTGAAGGTGGACCCGGCGCCCTCATCGGACTCCACCGCGATCTGGCCGGCGTGGCCCTCCACCACGTGGCGGGCGATGGCGAGGCCGAGTCCAGTACCGCCGCCCCGCATGCGCGCCCGATCGGCCTTGTAGAACCGCTCGAAGATCCGCGCCCTGTCTGCACGCTTGATGCCGATGCCGTGGTCCGTGACGCTGAGCTCGATGACGTCGCCCGCGCGCCGGACCGCGACCCGGACCTCCCCGCCGTCTGGGCTGAACTTGATGGCGTTGTGGACGAGGTTGACCACGACCTGGCCGAGGCGGGCCTCGTCGCCGCGCACGGTCGGCAGGTCCCGCTCGGTCTCCGTCACGAGCGTGACCCCGCTGCGCTCGGCGAAGGGGCGGAGGCGCTCGGCGGATGCGGCGGCGAGCTGCGCGAGATCCACGTCGTCCAGGAGGCGCAGCCGGGAGCCACCCTCCATCCGGGCGAGGTCCAGCATCTCGTTGACCATCTGGACGATATGGCCCGTCTCCACCTCGATGAGCGCGATGCGCTCGCGCATCCGGGGCGGGACGTCGGCGACCTCCGCCTCCCGGGCGAGGGTCTCGGCGAGCAGGGTGACAGTGGACAGCGGGGTGCGCAGCTCGTGGCCCAGGTTGTCGATGAACTCCGTCCGGATCTGCTGGAGCCGGCGCAGCTCGGTGACGTCCTCGAGAACCAGGACGAGGTCGTCCGGCGCCAGGCGGTGGGCGCTCACGACGAGAATGCGCGGCTCCGCGGTCCCGGCCCGGTGCTCCACGGTCGTGGCGCCGCCGACGGGCACGGCGTCCAGCGCCGCCTCGACGCGGACGTCCAGGAACGCCTCCATGACGCTCCGACCCGGCAGGCGCCCGGAGACGCCGAGCAGAGCGTGAGCCCGCTCGTTCGCGGCGCTGATCCGGTGATCGGTGCCGACGTGCAGGACGCCGACCGGCAGCAGGCCGATGTCGCGCTGAGACATCGCGCCGGGATCCGTGCCCGCGGCGGCTGCGGGCGCGACTGCCGCTTCCGCCGTCGCAGCCTCCACGATCCGGTCCAGCTCGTCGGTCCGGCGCCGGATCACGAGCAGCGCGGCCCCCAGCGCGACGGCCAGGCCGATGACGGCGATCCAGGACAGCCCTTCCATGCGGCCGAGGATCGCACAGCCGAGGGTCAGCGTGCGCGGCGCACGTCCGGCGCCGTGGCGCCGTCACCACCGGCTCCCGCTTCGCCAACGGTGGCGGCCGTCCAGGGAGCGACCAGCGCCGCGTGGATCACGGGCGGGAACGCGTGGCGGAGGGCAGTCACGTGGCCGACTCGTGCCGCCAGGCGCCGGGCCCGCGTCGCGACCGCGGGTGCGAGCCCCTCGACCGGAACGGCCGCCGCCACGTCCCGCGCCGCGAGCAGGGCGGAGATGCGGAGCGCCTCGTCCTCGTCGCGGTCCAGGGCCTCGGGCCAGGGACGGTCGTCGCCCGCGATCCCCTGCGACGCGCGGAGGAACGCCGCCAGCTCCGTGCGGGTGAGCACGGCGGCCCGATCGCGCAGGCCCGCCACCTCGCCGCCGTTGGGGCCATAGCGAGGCTGGTCGATTGACGCGTCCCACGCTCGGAACAGGCGCTCGCGGGCACGCCCGCGGAACGGCTCGGCCAGCAGGTCATCCAGAAAGGGCGCGAGGACGAGCTCCGCCGCGACGCCGAGGAGTCCCTCTCGGAGCCCGACCTCCGTCCATCGCTCCGGTGGCACACGCCGCACGAGCTCCACCTCCGCCGCAGCAAAGGCGCCCCTGGCCTCCGGGGGGAGGAACCGGCGGACGGTGGCCAGGAAGGCGATCGGCGGCGGCTCCGCGGCGGCCAGGCGGTCCAGCTCGTCCGGGTTCAGCTTCTCCACGCGGGCGAGGAAGCGGGCGACCCGCTCCGCCGGGGTGCCGCGGACGAGGTCCGGTCGCGTGGACCGGCGGCCCCCGGGCGCGGTCGCGCGCGACCCTGGCTGGCGTGCCCACGGGGTCCGCGAGACGCGCGGGCGGTACCCGGGCCTGCGGGCGCCGCCGCCAGCCGCGGAGGCCGGGCCCAGCCGGTCGGCGTCGTAGCGGGCGCGCAGCGCCGGGTCGCTCAACCAGTCGTGGGCGACGTTGATCCGCTTCGCGCGGTCGAGGGCGTCCGTGCCGTCGCCGGCGACATCGGGATGGTGCTGCTTGAGCAGCGCGCGCCAGGCTAGCTCGATGGCCTCCGGCGAGGCATCGACCGCCACTTCAAGGCGTGCGTAGAGGTCGTCGTCGGGGACAAGGGGGGCGGGCATCTCGACGCTCCTCGGCCACCCTCGCCCCGCTCAGATGGGCGTGGGAGCGCGACCGGCCAGGAAGGCCTCGACGTCCTCGATGGAGCGGACCACCTTCTCGCCGGTCTCGCGGTTCTTGACCTCGATCCCGCCGGCCTCCAGCGAGCGTGGGCTGACGGTGAGGATCCAGGGCATGCCCAGGAGGTCGGCGTCGGCGAACTTCACGCCCGGGGACTCGTCGCGATCGTCGTACAGGATCTCGTGGCTTGGCCCCGCGGCGGCGGCCAGGTCGTGGAGTCGCTCCGCGATCACGGTGACCTCGGGGTTCTTGTTGGCGCCGAGCGCGACCAGGTGCGCCGGGTACGGGGCGACCTCGGCGGGCCAGGCGATGCCCCGCTCGTCGTGGTGGGCCTCGACGATGCAGGCGACGTTGCGCCCGAGGCCGATGCCGTACGAGCCCATGACGATGGGGTGGCGCTCGCCATCCTCGCCCAGGTACTCGGCACCGAGGGCTCTGGTGTACTTCGTCCCGAGCTTGAAGATGTTGCCGACCTCGATGCCGTTGCGCAGGATCACGGTCCCGCCGCAATCGGGGCAGGCGTCGCCTTCGCGGACGCTGGCGATGTCGGTGACGATGTCCGGCGTGAAGTCGCGCGGGACGTTGACGTTGCGCAGGTGGAAGCCCGGCCGGTTGGCACCGGCGACGAGGTTCGCGCTCTTCGCGGCCAGCGCGTCCACGACCACGAGCGCGTCGCGGGCACCTATCGGTGAGCCGTAGCCGGGCTCCATGCCGCGCGCCTTGATCTCGTCGACCTGGGCCGGGCGCAACCCGCCCACCGCCTTGATCGCGTTGACAAGCTTCGTCTCGTTGACGTCGTGATCGCCCCGGACGATGGCCACCACGAACTGGCCGGCACCGGTCACGAAGAAGGTGGCCTTGGCCGTCCTGCTCGTGGGCACGCCGAGGAAGGCGGCCAGGCTGTCGATCGTCGTGGCGTCGGGCGTCGCGACCTCCTCGATCGCGAGGGGCTCCTCCGCGACCGGGTCCGGCGCCGTCGTCGGCGCGACCTGGCGGTTCGAGGCATAGCCGCAGGACTCGCACAGGACGAGCACGTCCTCGCCCGCCGGGTTGAGGAACATGAACTCGTGGGCCAGCGAGCCGCCCATCATCCCGACGTCCGAGGACACGGCCACGGTTGCGAGGCCCAGGCGCTCGAAGATCCGGGTGTACGCCGCGGTGGTGCGCCCAGTACGCCGTGTCGAGGCCGGCCTCGTCCCGGTCGCAGGTGTAGCTGTCCTTCATGACGAACTCGCGGACGCGGATCAGGCCGCCGCGCGACCGGGGCTCGTCGCGGAACTTCGTCTGGAAGTGGTAGACGATGAACGGCAGCTGCCGGTAGCTCCGCACGATGTCCCGAAGCAGGTCAGCGACGACCTCCTCGTGCGTCATGGCGAGCACCATGTCGCGGTCCGCACGGTCCTTGAAACGGGCCATCTCGGGGCCGATCGCGTCGTAGCGGCCGGTCTCGCGCCAGAGATCCGCCGGGTGGACCACCGGCATCTCCATCTCCTGCCCGCCGATCGCGTTGAGCTCCTCGCGGATCACCTGCTCCACCCGCTTGCTGACGCGGAAGCCCAGCGGCAGCAGCGAGTAGATGCCGGCGCCCAGCTGGCGCACGTAGCCCGCCCGCAGCAGCAGGCGGTGGGACGGCATCTCCGCCTCGGAGGGATCGTCGCGGAGCGTGGTGAAGAACAGGTTGGAAAGGCGCATGGCGCGAAGGATACCGGGCCGGAGGCGCCGGGCGGTCAGCCCACCGCGAACAGCGCCAGCAGCACCCCGCCCGCCACCGTGCTCGCAACCTGGCCGGCCGCGTTGGCGCCCATCGCGTGCATCAGCGGGAAGTTCTCGAAGTCGTCCTGCTGTGCGACGCGCTGGACGACGCGTGCCGCCATCGGGAAGGCGCTGATCCCGGCGGCGCCGATGAGCGGGTTGAACGTCCCGCCCGAGACCGTGTTGATGCCCTTGGCGAACACGATCCCGGCCGCGGAATCCAGCGCGAACGCGAGGATCCCGAGGACCAGGATGGCCAGGGTGCTGGGCAGGAGGAAGGTCTCGCCCACCATCGTGGAGCCGATGGCGAGCCCCAGGAACAACGTCACGACGTTCGCGATCTCGTTGGCGGACGCGTGGGTCAGGCGCTCGACGACGAGCGACTCGCGCATGAGGTTGCCCAGCATCAGCGAGCCGACGAGCGGCGTCGCGAACGGGACGAGGATCCCCACCACCATGGTCACCGCCACGGGAAAGATGATCCGGGTGCGGCGGCTGACCGTTCGTCCGCCGTAGGTCATCCGGATCTTGCGCTCCTTCTCGGTCGTGAGCAGGCGCATGACCGGCGGCATGATCAGCGGCACGAGCGCCATGTAGCTGTAGGCGGCTACGGTGATGGGACCCAGCAGCTGTGGCGCCAGGATCCCGGAGACGTAGATGGAGGTGGGGCCGTCGATGGCGCCGATGACCCCGATGGACGCCGCCTCGGGCCGGGTGAACCCGATGGCGAGGGCGAGCAGCATCACGGCGAAGATGCCGAACTGGCCCGCAGCTCCAAGAAGGACCATCTTCGGGTTCTCCAGCAACGGCCCGAAGTCCGTCATCGCGCCGATGCCGATGAAGATCAGCAGCGGGAACAGCTCGTTCTCGATGCCCGCCTCGTAGAGGACGGTGAGCAGCCCGTCGGGGCCGATGACCGGGGACAGCGGCAGGTTCGCCAGCAGACAGCCTGCGGCGATGGGCAGGAGCAGGAGCGGCTCGTAGTCCTTGACGATCGCGAAGTACAGGAGGAGGCCCGCCACCGCGAACATGACCACGGACTGCCAGCTCAGCGCCGTGACCCCTGCGAGCAGCTGGTCGATCGTCTCCTGGCTCATCCCGGGACGTCGCCCAGCCGCACCATGGGGTCGCCGGGACCGACGGGCTGCCCCGCCTCGACCTCGATGGACACGACCACGGCGGCACGCGGCGCGCGTATCGTGTTGCGCATCTTCATCGCCTCGAGGACGAGCACCGGGTCACCGCGCTTGAGTACCGCGCCGGGCACGACGTGGACCTCGAGGACGACGCCGGGCATGGGCGCGGCCAGCACGTCGGCGCGGGCGCCCCCACTCGCGACGCCCGGCGTGCCCGCGGTGGTCCGTGGGGGTCGTCCCGGGTCGGCCGGAGGCGGCGCGGACGGGGCGTGCGAGACGGAGGAGACCGCCGCCGGTGCTCGCGGTTCGTCGGGGACCGGCATCACCGGTGAGATCACCGCCCCGGGCAGATCCTGGTCGGATTCCAGGGTGGCCTCGAACGTCTGGTCGCCGACGGTGACCTCGAAGCGGTCGGCGGCCGTCTCGATGACGTCGAGCGTGAAGGGGGTGCCGTCCACGGCGACGGTATAGCGGCGCACGGGCTACCTCCGGCGACGCCAGGACTGACCCTGGCGGGTGCGGCCCGCGGCGACCCAGCGGCTGGCGAACAGCAGGCTGCCCGGCCAGTAGCTGCGCATCGCGGGTGCGGCCTGGAGGCGGCGTGCCTCCTCGTGCCGCAGGATGGCGACGGTGATGGCGGCGACCAGCCTGGGGTCCACGTCGCCCGCGCCGACGAGGTGGACGGTGGGCGCGGGGCCGGCGACGGACGACCCGGTGGTCGCGGCGACGGGCGTCGCGCCGGCCTTCGTGGCCGCTGCGCGCGCATCGAGCTTCATCAGGACGGTGAGCAGGGCCCACACGATCGCGAGCACGGAGAACACGATGGCCATGCCCACCAGCGCCGTTCGCAACCCGAAGAGCAGGTCGTCCATCGTCGTCAGGCCGGGAACAGGCCGTGCTTGCGCGGCGGGTTCTGCTGGACCTTGGTGCGCAGCAGCTCGAGGGCGCGGATCAGCCGCTGGCGCGTCTCGCGGGGCTCGATGACCTCGTCGATCTGGCCCTCGTCCGCTGCCCGGTACGGGTTGAAGAACGCCTCCCGGTACTCCGCGACGAAGGCGGCCTCGGCGGCGACCGGATCCTCGGCAGCCGCGATCTCACGCCGGAACAGGATCCGGACCGCGGCGTCCGCGCCCATCACGGCGATCTGTGCCCCGGGCCAGGCGAACGCGACGTCCGTCCGCATCTGGCGCGAGCTCATCGCCACGTAGGCGCCGCCCATTGCCTTGCGGGTCACGATCGAGATCTTGGGGACGGTGGCCTCGCAGTACGCGTAGATGATCTTGGCCCCGTGCCGGATGACGCCCCGGTACTCCTGGTCCGTGCCGGGCAGGAACCCGGGACAGTCCACGAACGTGATCACGGGGATGTTGTAGACGTCGCAGATGCGGATGAAGCGGCTGATCTTGTCCGAGGCATCGATGTCCAGCACGCCCGCCATCACGGACGGCTGGTTGGCGATGATCCCGACGGAGAACCCGTCGAGGCGCCCGAACCCCACCACGGCGTTGGGCGCAAAGGCCGGGTGGATCTCGAGGAAGCTGTCGCGGTCGAGGATGACGTCCAGGATCTCGCGGACGTCATAGGCCTCCCCCTCGTCCTGCGGGATGAGCGTGTTGAGTTCGTCATCCATCCGGTTCGCGGGGTCGTACGGGGTGACCTGGGGCGGATCCTCGTTGTTGTTCTGGGGCAGGTAGCCCAGCAGCTGCTTGGCCAGCTCCAGGGCCTGGCGCTCCGTGTCGGCGACGAGGTGCGCGACCCCGCTGCGGGCGTCGTGGACGTCCGGCCCGCCCAGCTCGTCGATGGTGACCTGCTCCCCGGTCACCGCCTCCACGACATCCGGCCCGGTCAGGAACATGGAGCTCGTGCCGCGGGCCATCACCACGAAGTCCGTGAGTGCCGGGGAGTACACGGCGCCGCCGGCGCAGGGTCCCAGGATCAGCGAGATCTGCGGGATGACCCCCGAGGCGAGCACGTTGCGGACGAAGACCTCGCCGTACGCCGCGAGGCTCGCGACGCCCTCCTGGATCCGCGCGCCGCCCGAGTCGTTGAGGCCGATGAGCGGGATGCCGCTCTCCATGGCGAGGTCGCTGATGCGGCAGATCTTGTTGGCCTGCACCCGGGACATCGACCCACCGAGGACCGTGAAGTCCTGGGCGAACACGGCGACACGGCGGCCGTTGATCTTGCCGAACCCGGCCACCACGCCGTCACCCGGGAATCGCTGGCGGTCCAGCCCGAAGGCCGTCTCATCGTGCGTGGCGAGGGCGCCCATCTCCTGAAACGAGCCGTCGTCCAGCAGCAGGGCAAGCCGCTCCCGGGCCGTGAGCTTGCCGCGCGCGTGCTGGGCCGCGATCCGCTCGGGCCCACCACCCTCCACGGCACGCGCGCGCATGGCCCGGAGGGTGTCGAGATGCTCAGTCACATGCTGGAGCCTGCGCCCCTGGGGCGGTTCCGGCCAACGGCCGATCGGCACAGGCGCGGGCCGCGGATGGCGGGGTCGAACCGGGCACCCCGGCGGCGCACTAGGGTCCGAACCGCCCCCGGCCGCACAGCCACGCGTTAACGTCCCATGAACGCCGGTATGCTCTGGGGATCGCGGCACTGCGCGATCGGCCCGTCCCCGCCGCTCGTGGAACCCCCTCGTCTCAACACGCATTCGAGGCGCACCGGCATCGTGGAAGGCATCACGCTCACGCTTCTCCTCACCATCGCGCTCGCCGTCTTCTTCGACTACGTCAACGGCTTCCACGACACGGCGAACGCGATCGCGACCTCGGTCGCCACCAAGGCATTGCGCCCGCAATACGCCATCCTGATGGCGGCGGCGTTCAACTTCATCGGCGCCTTTGCCGGCACCGCGGTCGCCAAGACGATCGGCGCAGGCCTCGTCAACGAAGAGAGCACGACCCAGGCAATCGTGATGGCAGCGCTGATCGGCGCCATCGTCTGGAACCTCATCACGTGGAGGCTTGGCCTGCCGAGCTCCAGCAGCCACGCGCTGATCGGCGGGTTGCTGGGCGCGACGATCGTGGGGGCCGGCTTCGACCAGCTCAATCTGCCGGGCATCTGGAACAAGGTCATCATCCCGCTGGTCACCTCGCCGATCATCGGCTTCACCATCGCGTTCGGGCTGGTGATCATGCTGTTCTGGATCTTCCGTCGCGTCCGGCGCCGTCCGCTCGCCACGGGCTTCCGCAGGGCGCAAGTCTTCTCGGCCGGCTTCATGGCGTTCGCCCACGGCTCCAACGATGCCCAGAAGACGATGGGCATCATCACCCTCGCGCTGGTTGCCGCCGGCATCCTGCCCAATGCCGACACCATCCCCTGGGAGGTGATCGTTCTTTCTGCCACCACGCTGAGCCTGGGCACCGCAGTCGGCGGCTGGCGGATCATGAAGACGATGGGGCACAAGGTCGTGGATCTTGAACCCATCCACGGGTTTGCCGCGGAGACAACCGCGGCCACCGTGATCTACACCGCCGCCCACTTCGGCATGCCGGTCTCGACGACGCACGTCATCTCGAGCGCGATCATGGGCGTCGGCTCGAGCAAGGGCGTGAAGGGTGTCCGCTGGGGCGTCGCCCGCAACATCCTCGGCGCCTGGGTGCTCACGTTCCCGGCGACGATGTTCATCGGGGCGATCTCCTGGTACGTCCTGAACGCGCTCGGCATCAAGTGATCGACTCCGGCGGCCGCCGGCCGCACCAGACCTCAACGACCTGCACGAACAAGCGAAGGGGACCCCGATGGTGCGACTGATGCCCAAGGACGAGAAGTTCCAGGAGCTGTTCGTCGATTACGCCCAGACCACCCTCGACGCCGCCCGCAAGCTCGAGGCCATGATCGTCACCTACGACCGGCTCGACGAGCGCGTCGCCGAGATCCGGGCGCTGGAGCACCACGGCGACGAGACCCAGACCGAGGTCGAGGTGCGCCTCGACCGCTCGTTCATCACGCCGTTCGACCGCGAGGACATCCACGAGCTCGTCTCGCGGATGGACGACGTGCTCGACCGCATCCAGGAGGTCGCCGAGACGTTCGTCATCTACGACGTCAAAGAGCCGACCGACGACGCGCGCCGCATGGCGGGCATCCTGTCCGCCCAGGCAGGCCAGCTGAACGAGGCGATCGGGAAGCTCGAGGGGCTCAAGGGCCTGGAGTCGAACCTCAAGGCGGTCCACGACCTCGAGAACGAGGCAGACGGCCTGTCGCGCGCCGCCGTGGCACGCCTGTTTCGCGGTGGCCACGAGGCGATCGAGGTCATCAAGTGGCGTGACATCTACACCGCCATGGAGAACATGATCGACTCCGCCGAGGACGTGGGCGAGGTCATGGAGCGCATCGTCGCCAAGAACGCCTGAGGCAGGAGCAGCTGGGCCAGTGCGTCAGGCAGGGCGGCGGAACACGTAGCCGACGCCGCGCACCGTCTGCAGCAGCTCCGGTGCGGCCGGGTCCTGCTCGAGCTCCGCACGGAGCCAGTGCACGTGCACGTCCACGGTTCGCGACTCGCCGGCGTAGTCGTAGCCCCAGACCTTCTCCAGGAGCTGGTCGCGGGTGAACACCTGCCCCGGGTTGCGCACGAGGAACGCGAGCAGCTCGAACGCCTTGGGCTTGATGGGCACCGCCTGGCCGTCACGCAGGACACGGTGACCGGCGAGGTCCACCTGGACCTGGCCCAGATCCACGAACGGCGGCGGGGCCTGCGTCGCGGCCAGCTGCTCGGCGCGGCGGAAGATCGCGCGGATGCGGGCGGTGAGCTCACGCAGGCTGAAGGGCTTGGTCACGTAGTCGTCCGCGCCCAGCTCCAGGCCCACGACCTTGTCCACCTCGCCGTCGCGGGCGGTCAGCATGATGATCGGGACCTGCGACTCCGCGCGGAGAATCCGGCAAACCTCGACACCGGACAGCTCCGGCAGCATGAGGTCGAGGAGCACGAGGTCCGGCTGGTCGGCACGGAAGCGGATCAGCGCCTCGCGTCCGTTTGCGGCGGGGATGGCCCGGTAGCCCTCGAGCTCGAGCGCCTCAACGAGGGTCTCGCGCAGGGTCTTCTCGTCGTCCACGACGAGGATGGTGCGGATCATGTGTCTTCACCATGCTGCCCGCCAGTTAACGACGCGTTCACGGCGTGTTCACGTCCTGTTCCACCGCCTGTTCATGCCGACGCGTCCAGGCGGACAATCGCC
The DNA here is from genome assembly GCA_963754485.1 of uncultured Chloroflexia bacterium. GTDB lineage: Bacteria > Chloroflexota > Limnocylindria > Limnocylindrales > CSP1-4 > CAIXZV01. The sequence continues at coordinate 201,582 of CAVWFY010000011.1, forward strand.
GCGTCCAGGCGGGCGAGCGTCCGGTCGCGCCCGAGGGCGACCAGCGTGTCGAACAGGGGCGGCGTGGCGGTCTTGCCGGTCACGGCGACGCGGATCGCCATGAACAGGTCGCCGGCCTTCCAGCCGCGGGTCTCCGCGAGCGCACGGAGCGGCGGCTCCAGCTCGTCTGCCTCCCATGTGACCGCATCGTGGGCCACGAGGAGCCCCCGGGCGGCGACAAGACCCTCGCGGGTCGTGGCGACGTCCCAGCGCTTGGGCACGACGGCCGCCGGATCGACCACGAGGTCGTCGATCCAGAGAAAGCCGACCGTGTCCACCAGGGACGCGAGGGTCGGGATGCGCTCGCGTACGATCGGCAGCAAGCAGCGGACCTCCTCGGGCGACGGAAGGCGGTCGATCTGGCCGGCAACCTGGGCGGCCTCCAGGAACGGCATCAGGCGCTCGACCAGGTCGTCGTCGTCAAGGCGGCGGATCCACTGGCCGTTGAGCCACTCGAGGCGCTCGCGGTCGAAGCGGGCGCCGCCCTTGTGCACCTTGTCCAGCTCGAAGCGCTCGACGATCTCGTCGAGCGTCAGCACGTCCTCCTCGGTGCCCGGGGACCAGCCCAGGAACGAGAAGTAGTTGACCAGCGCCTCGCGCAGGAACCCCTGGGCGACGTAGTCCGCTACCGCGGTCTGGCTCTTGCGCTTGCTCATCTTCGTCCCGTCCGGGTTGAGGATGAGCGGCAGGTGTCCGAAGACCGGCAGCGGATAGCCCAGCGCCTCGAACAGGAGGATGTGCTTGGGCGTGTTGCTGACGTGGTCCTCGCCGCGGATGACGTGGCTGATCTGCATCGCCATGTCGTCGACGACCACGGTGAAGTGGTAGAGCGGGTTGCCGTCCGCGCGGACGATGACGAAGTCGCCGCCCAGGTTGGCGGTGTCGATCTCGACACGGTCGCGGACGAGGTCGTTCCAGCCGACGACGCCGGGGCGGACGCGGAAGCGAAGGGCGCCGCGACGGCCCTCGGCCTCCCTCACGGAGCGCTCGTCCGGGGTCAGCGCCGCGCAGTGGCCGAGGTAGCGGACCGGCTCCTTCGCGGCCTCCTGGGTCTTGCGGTCAGCGTCGAGCTGCTCGGGGGTGCAGTAGCAGGGGTACGCCGCGTCCTGCTCCAGCAGGTCGCGAGCGGCTGCCGCGTAGTCGCCGAGGCGGGCCATCTGCCGATAGGGCGCGTACGGGCCCGCCTCCTCGACGCCGGCCACGCCCGGGCCCTCGTCCCACGTGATCCCCAGCCAGTGAAGGCCGTCCAGGATGTCCTTCTCGAAGGCCGCGGTGCTGCGGGCGACGTCCGTGTCCTCGAGGCGCAGGACGAACGTGCCGCCGGTGTGCCGGGCGAACAGGAAGTTGAACAGCGCCGTGCGCGCGGTGCCGATGTGAAGGGGTCCGGTCGGGCTGGGCGCGATGCGGACGCGGATGTCGGAGGGCATGTCCCGATTGTAGGGCGGGCTGTCTCGGATCCCGCCCGGGCCAGGCGCCGCCCAGCGGCTCCGGCGGCCCGCCGGTCCGGGCGGATCGCGTGGCTTGGGCAGCCTCGTGCGTCGCATGCACGATTCCCGGCTCGAAACGTCGTGGGCGTGCGTGCCATGCGCGCCGACGACGTCTGCTGGGGCTGAACGAGGACGCAACGTGGCGTCGCCATGCGCCCCATGCACGAAGGGCTCACCCAGGCCCCGAGAAGATGCGTCGGACGCATGCAGCTGCCGGGAGCTGCCGGGGGTCCCGGCACGGGGCGTCCGAACCCCGGTCGGAAGGTCGGTGCCCGGGTCAGCCGCCCAGCGGTTCCGGCACGCGGTGGAACAGCGCGGTGTCGGCCTCACCGGGGATCACGCGGATGAGCGCCGCGGGCCGCAGCCCGAGCGTCGCGCGTCCGCGGGGGCCGTCGAGCGTCAGCGAGTCAAGCGACTCCGACCTCGACAGGATCGTCACGTGCGCACCCGGGGTCAGGGCCCTCGCCTCGAGGTAGGACAGCAGCCCGGGATCCTCCTCGGCCTCCTCGGTGATCCGCAGCACGGTGGCCCGGGAACCTGACTCCAGCTCCGAGAGCGGCACGCCGGACGGTCGGCGGCGAGCGGTCTCGAGGTCGATCGGGTTGCCGTGTGGGCAGGTCTCGGGGTGGCCCAGCAACTCGTCCAGCCTCGACTCGACCCGCGGCGAGAGCGCGCCCTGGAGCCGCATCGCCTCGACGTCGCTCTCGGCCCACGACAGCCCCACGACGGAGGTGAGCAGCCACTCCAGCAGCGCATGTCGACGGAAGATGGCATCAGCGGCCGCACGTCCCGCGGTGGTCAGCACGAGCCCGCGACCTGTGGAGGGTTCAAGCAGCCCATCGCTTGCAAGGCGGCGGCACATCTCGCTCGCCGCCTGCGTGGACACCCCGACGTGGCGCCCGAGCTGGGCGGAGGTGGCCACGCGCCCATCGGAGCCCATTACCCGCAGGGCGAGGAGGTACTCCTGGGCGGCGGCGCTGATGTCGGCGGCGTCGGTGCGGCGCATGACCACAGTCTACGCGGCGACATCCCGGCCGCCGGAGCCGGCATGGATGGGAGCGGCCGCAGATCGCCTATCCGTCGTCGCCGGTGTCGCGGGGATCCTCGCCGGTGGCGCGGGGATCGTCGGGTGGACTCGGTTCGGCAGCCGGCCCACCGGAGACGGCCCCAGGTGCGGCGCGCCTGGCGCGCTCGAGGTACTCCGGGCCGTGCTTGCGGGGGTCCGCGTACTCGCGCGGGTTGAGGGTCCAGTAGGTCCCGGACGACGGCCCGTACCAGGCGCCGCCGTCCCACTCCGGATCGAGCGGGGTCTCGGCGGCTTCGTCATACGTCGTCGACCCTGGGGTTGCCTTGCGCGGACCCCGCCTCGCGTGGGACCGCGGGCCCGGGCCGGCGGTCCCAGCTGAACCCGTCGCCCCACCGCGTCCCGGCGCACCATCCGAGCCAGCGGCACGTCCACTGCCCCCCGCCGCCCGGGAGCGTGTCGCCCCGCCGCTCCCCGACCGCCGCGCGCGCCATGCGTCCCGCGACGCGCGTGGCCGGCCCGGGGCCTCGGGCGACGGATCGATCCCCGCCGGACGCAACCGGCCCTCGCCGTCCACGAGCCGCTCGTACGCGGCCTGGATCGCCAGGAACCGGGGCAACGCGCGTTCACCTGCCGCGTCGGGGTGGTACTTCTTCGCGAGCCGCCGGTACGCCGACTTGATCTCGTTCAGGGAGGCACCTGGCGAAACGCCGAGCGTGAGGTGCGGGTCTCCCTGGGACGACATTGCGGGCGCCTCCGTCGGCTCGCTGCGGTGATCCGGGCGCCCGGCTCGCGAGCGTCAGCCGATGAGCTCGCCCACCGGCGCGAGCTCGAACGCGGGCATCGTCTCGGCCGCGACCCGGCCGTGGGGGTCCAGGCTGGGAGGGCGGTGATATCGGGCGAGCACCCGGAGCTCCTGGCCCTCGAGGACTCCGACCTGGCGGAGCGCCTCGACGGTGGCGGACCACGTGGCTCGCTCGTACCCGTCTCCGTCTTCGATCTTGAGGGCCAGTCCGGATGCCGGCGAGCCCGACCCGCGGGCGCCGGCCAGGATGCCCACGCCTCGCAGGGCCTCCATGCCGCTCTTGGAGATCACCCGCCCCGGCGCCGCCTTCATCAACGATGTGTCCAGCCGGTCCCGGTTGCCGGCCACGAGCTCCGGGTGGGCGAGCATCGCGTCACGGACGTGGTGCAGGTGCTTGGCGAGAGGCGCGCGCGGGTCCGCGGACGGGATCGCCCCGGGATCCGCGAGCATGGCATATGCCCGCGCGACGTCACGGAGCGGGAACGCGTAGGTCAGCACGCCACAGCCATCGAGACCGGTGACCAGGCGCGCGTTGGGTACCCCGAACACATCAGCGATGGTCTCGCGGTAGGCGGCCTGCGCCGGGTGGTCCTCCTGCCAGTAGGTCTCGGGGTCCCAGCCGCCCAGCTTGGCGAGCAGCAGGAACACCGAGTGCTGCCCTGAGCACATGTGGCGGACCGGGCTCGGCCGCTCGCCGTCGCGCGCGAGGCGCGCCGCGGTCAGGACGTCCAGCGGCGATCCCTCGGTGCCACAGGCGAGCATCGTCTGCGCCACGCCGATGCGGCGGTACAGCGCCTGGAGCGTCCGGACGTGCAGGTCCTCGCCCGAGTGGCTCGACGCCATCACCGCGAGCTCCTCGGAGGTGAGGTCGAACTCGGCGATGCCGCCGGCCCGGAGTAGTGCCACCAGGCCGAAGGGCTTGACCGTTGAGCGCAGGTTGACCAGCCGGTCCGGGTCGCCCAGGACGTGGAGCATCCGTCCGCCCGCGTCCACCTCCACGATGTCGCCGCGCTGGACCGATTCCACCACGCCGTTGCGCACCTGGCGGGCGAGCACGGGCGGCACCGTCCAGCGGGCGGGGCGGGGGGCGGGCGCGGAGTGGGACGTTCGGCCTGAGTTCCGGGTAGCCATCGCGCCGAGCATAGCGCGACGGGGGCCGCGCCAGCCATGCCGCGCACGTCAGGCCACGCGACCCGACCGGAGCAGGCGACGCGACCCGCCCCGGGCCGCGTCGCCGCGCTAGGATTGGGTCTCGACCGGCGCGTGCGTGCCGCCCGGGCGGCGCACCGCCCGTCATGATCAACGCGAGGGATCCCCGTGGCGAACTGGCCGAACCTCCACGTGTCGCAGCACCCCGCCGTCCGCCACAAGCTGGGCATCCTGCGGGACGAGACGACCGAGCCCAAGAAGTTCCGCGAGGTCGTCCGGGAGCTGTCCTGGCTCCTGGGCTACGAGGCCCTCGCGGACGCCCGCACCCGCCCCCTCGAGATCCGGACGCCGATCGAGCTCATGGACGCCGACGAGCTGGCCGACCGGATCGGCTTCATCCCGATCCTGCGCGCCGGCCTGGGCATGGTCGACGCGTTCCTGGAGCTGATGCCCACGGCACAGGTCTGGCACCTCGGCCTGTTCCGGGACGAGAAGACGCTGCGCCCGGTCGAGTACTACAACAAGCTTCCGGACACCACCACCGTGGACCTGTGCCTGATCCTGGACCCGATGCTCGCGACCGGCGGATCCGCCACGGCGGCCATCGAGGTCCTCAAGAAGTGGGGCGCGGTGCGGATCAAGCTGGTCAACCTGATCGCGGCCCCCGAGGGCGTCGAGGCGGTCCTCGCCGCGCATCCGGAGGTCGAGATCTACACCGCCGCGCTGGACCGCCAACTGAACGAGAAGGGCTACATCATGCCCGGGCTCGGCGACGCGGGCGACCGCCAGTTCGGGACGGGCGGCGCGGGCTGACCCTCGCGGCGGCGGATCAGCTCACGAGGCGTAGAGACGCGCCACCGATGTCCCTGGTGCCGCGCCGAGCGTGAAGAAGACCCCGCGCCGAAGACCAGGCCGAGCACGGTCGGGGCGGAGGAAGGCGATCGTCTACTGGCTCGCGAGCGCTCCCCGCACCTGACCGTCGTGGACCGCTGCCAGCTGGGCCTCGTCCAGGGCCGGGTGGAGGTCGATCTCGATCCGGTCGATCCTTCCCGTGAACGGGAAGCGGTGCGGGTACGGCCCCACGGGCGCCCCCGTGTCCACGCCGACGTCGAGCGTTTCCCCGCTCATCGAGAACAGGAACGGGACCGTCCGCTCGATCCGACCCCCCGCGACCTCCCGGTCATCGACGGTGAGCCGGATCCGCCCGCCCTTTCCCAGCCCGCCGCCGTCGTAGTCGAAGTGCACCCCCAGCACGATTTCGCCCGTCGGAAGGGGATCCGTGCCGGCGATCCGGGTCAGGATCCGGCCGAACAGGTTGTAGTAGTAGACGGGACATCCGTCCTGGACGTAGAGCGACCAGCCGGCCATGTTGCCGCCCTGGCAGATGACGACGCCTTCCGCGCCACCCTCCGGGATCGCCAGCTTCGCCCGCAGGTCGAACGACGTGTTCTTGAGGCTCACGGACGCGAGCTCGGGGAGGCGGACGTGGTCGCGGTACAGGGTGAAGCTCGTCTTCCCGTCGAGGAGGCTGGGCCGGTTGTGCGGGAGCGCACGGAGAGTCGTCTGGTCGCTGAGCGGGTACACGCCGAATGCCCGTGCCTCGCGGTCGAAGATGGCCTGGAGCTCACGGAGCTTCTCGGGGAACTGCGCGGCGACGTCGGCGGCCTGGCTGAAATCGTCATCGACGCGATAGAGCTCCCAGCGCTCGCTCTCCCCGAACTCGACGGCTTGTGATCGCACCCACGGCAGGCGGCCGTGGAAGCAGGCGGCCACCCATCCCTCGTGGTAGATCGCGCGGTTGCCGAGGATCTCGAAGTACTGCGTCGTGCGCCGGCTAGTGGCCGCGGCGTCGTCGAACGTGTAGCGGAGGCTCACGCCCTCCATCGGTCGCTGCTCGATGCCGTTGACCACGGCCGGCTCTTCGATACCCGCGACATCGAGGATCGTCGGAACGAGGTCGATGACGTGGTGGAACTGCGACCGAAGCTCGCCGCGGGCGACCATGCCGATCGGCCACGAGACCGCCATGCCGTTGCGGGTGCCGCCGAAGTGGGAGGCGACCTGCTTCATCCACTGGAACGGCGCGTCGAGCGCCCAGGCCCAGGCGACGTTGAAATGGTTCTCGCAGCGAGGCGACCCGAAGTCGTCGATGTGGGCCAGCAGCCACTCGGGATCCTCGGGCTCGCCGTTCTGGAACGACGGCGAGCTCCACGCGCCGTGCAGCGTCCCCTCGCCCGATGCCCCGTTGTCACCCACCAGGTAGACGACGAGCGTGTTCTCCGCCTGGCCGAGATCGCCCAGGGCGTCGAGCAGGCGCCCAACCTGGGCATCGGTGTGGGCGAGGAAGGCCGCGTAGACCTCCATCAGCCGGCGGGCGACCGGCTTGTAACGGTCCGGGTAGTCGTCCCACGCGGGGATCTGCTCGGGGCGGGGTGTGAGGATGGTGCCCGGCGGGATGACGCCCAGCTCGAGCTGGCGGGCGTGGGTCCGCTCCCGGAGCGCGTCCCAGCCGTCGTCGAACTGGCCGCGGAACCGCTCGATCCATTCCGGCCAGACATGGTGCGGCGCGTGCGTGGCGCCCGGCGAGAAGTAGACGAAGAATGGCTTGTCGGGCGCCGCCGCCTTCTGGAGGCGCATCCACTCGATCGTGCGGTCGGCCAAGTCCTCCGTCAGGTGATAGTCCTCACGACCGACGTACGGCTCGATCGGCGTCGTCTGGTCGTAGAGGGCCGGTTCCCACTGCGACGCCTCGCCGCCCAGGAACCCGTAGAAGCGCTCGAAGCCCAACCCCGTGGGCCAGCGGTCAAAGGGCCCGGCCGGGCTCGTCTCCCACATCGGCGTGACGTGAGCCTTGCCGAACATCGCGGTGCTGTAGCCGTTGAGGCGGAGGATCTCGGCGACGGTCGCGGTGCTGCGCGGGATGATCCCGTCGTAGCCCGGGAAGCCGTAGGCGATCTCGGAGATCCCGCCCATGTGGGCGCTGTGGTGGTTGCGGCCCGTCAGGAGCGCGGCCCGGGTCGGCGAGCACAGCGCCGTCGTGTGGAACCGGTTGTACGTCACTCCCTGGGCCGCGACGCGGTCAAGCGCGGGCGTGGGGACCGGCCCACCGAAGGTGCTCGGGGCCCCGAACCCGACGTCGTCGTACATCACGACGATCACGTTCGGGGCGCCCGTTGGCGCGCGCTCGATCTCAGGGCGCGATGGCGTCGATGCGGTCGCCAGCTCGGCGATGACGCCGCCGAACGGGCGCTCCGGGCGCGGGAGACGTCCCGTCGGGCGGTCGGGGGCTGACAAGGAATCCTCCGCGCTCAGGGAGCTCCCAGCCGGCAGGCGCCCTCGGGTCGCGCTCATTGTCGCCCATCGCGTTGCCTTCGGGATCGTGAATGCCCGATGTACCCTACGGCCGAGGCCGGACCTGCGGCGCGCACGACCTCACCAGTCACCACCCGGTGATGGCAGATGGGTGCGCGGCCGGTCGAGGGGCCCAGCGTTGCACAAGCCGCCAATCCCGGCAGTCATCGCGGAGCTGTTCGAAGCACCTGTCGCTCGCAACGGGCTGATCGCGGGAACGCTCGCCCTCGTGGCAGCCGCCCTCGATCCCAAGGTCTGGAGCGCATCCCTGCCCACGATCCAGGCCGTGATCCGGGAGCGTCCGAGCGTGGAATCGCTGGTCCTGCTCGCGGCGGTCGGGGGCGCCGCCCTCCTCCTCGTCGGCGGCGCCGTCGGTGACACGGTTCGCGCCCGGCGCGTCATCGTGGGCGGGCTGGCCGTCGAGCTGGCCGCGGCGGTGGCGAGCCTGCTCGTCCCCTCGGGACCACTGTTCGTCGCATCGAGATTCATCGGGCATGGGGCGGCGGCGTTCGTCATCCCGGCATCGCTTGCGCTCGTCGCACTGAGCTACAGGGGCATCCCGCGCGCCACGGCGATCGGCATGGCCTACGGCGCCTACAGCGGTGCGGCCGCCGTGGCGCCGATCCTCCTGCAGCTTTCGCCCGGACTGCGTGCCCCTGCCTTCGTGGCCGCCATCGTGGCGTGCGTCCTCGCGCTGTGGCTCGTCCGCTCGCGGATCCCGGATCTCGATCGACCGACGCTGCCCGAACGGCCGTACGTTGTCAGGACGGCCATCTGGGCCTTCGGCATCATCTCTCTCACGGTGGGCCTCACGTGGGTGGGTGCGGGCTGGGACAACCCGCTGCGCCTGGGCCTGGTCATCGGCGGCGTCGGCATCGTGGGTCTCGCGCTCCTCCGCGACCGGGCACGGTCCGGCTCCGGTCACGCGGGCGTCAGGATCGAGCGACGGCCAGCCGCGATCGCCGTCATCATCGGGGTGATCCTCGGCATCGCCCAGACAGCGCCGATGCTCGAGCTCCCGCGCTACTTCCAGCTCGTCCTCCGCTTCAACCCGGTGCTTGCCGTCGTGGCACTGGCGCCGCTCTTCGGAGCGCTCGTGGTGGCGGGGCCGGCCGCGGGTTTCATGCTGGCGCGCTGGTCGCCACGGAGGCTCGTCGGTGCGGGAGCCATCGTGGTGGGCGTCGGCAACCTGCTCCTGGCCGTCGTGGTCACGGCCTCGACGGGCTACCTGCTGTTCGTGATCCCGTGCTTCCTCATCGGGGCAGGGTTCGTCGTCGCCACTACTGTGAGGACAGCCATCATCTTCGCGAGTGTCCCGCGCGGGCTGCCCGCCACGGCAGCTGCGCTGAACGAGGCATCGATCTCGGTCGGCAACAGGATCGGCATCGTGATCATCACCGCGCTCGTCGCCGAGATCGCGATCACAACGTACACGGCCAGCGTGGCCGGGCTGCCCGCGACCGAGGCCCAACAAGCGATCGCGGGCTTTCGCGATGTCCTGGTCGCGGTCGGCACGCCGTCCTTCGTCGCGGCGTCGGAAGCCGTCGCGTCCGTCGATGCGTCGGCGTACATGCAGGCGTACGCCTCGGGTGTGGGCACCGCGCTCGCACTGAGTGGCGTCGTGGTGATCATCGGCGGCGCCATCGCGTGGCTTGCCCTCGGCCATCGGGACCCATTGGCGACCGTGTACGAGCATCGCGACGAGCGGGTCGTGACGGGGGTCTGACCGGGGTAGTCGCAACCGAGGTGGGCTTGGAGTAGCCCGTTCGTCGCCGGTGACGTGACGCAATCCACCGGACGATCGCGTCGCTAGACTTCCTCGAAACCGGGTCGGGCGATCGGAAGGCTGGGGACGACAATCTCGAGACCAAGCAACGGCAGGCCAGAAGCGGCGGGTGCGCCCGTTGGCGACGATGGCACGGCATTCCGGCCGTCGTTTCCGCTCGTCGATGCGAAGCTGCGCAAGCCCGTGTTGCGACCCTGGATCGTGCGGAGGGATCGCGTCGTCCGAGTCCTCATGGCCGAGCCCTGGGCACCGGTTGTCTCGGTCATCGCGCCGCCCGGCTACGGGAAGACGATCCTCCTCGCGGACTGGGCGTCTCGCGAGCGACGGCCCGTCACGTGGCTCACCATCGACGACTACGACAACGAGCCGAGCGTCTTCCTCACCTACCTCGCCGCGGCGCTCGACCGCCTCGCCCCGATCGATCCGGGGGTCGGACGGGCAATCGCCTCCTCGCCGACGCGTCTCCTGGGGACGGCGGTGCCGCGCCTTGCGGCTGCTGTCCACCGGATCGGCGAGCCGGCCGTCCTCATCCTCGACGACGCACACCGGCTGGTCGATCGGACGTGCCTCGATGCCCTCGTCGCGCTCATCGACCACCTGCCGGACGGATTCCAGGTTGCCCTTGCTGGGCGCGCCGAGCCGGACCTGAATCTCGCCAGGCTCCGCGCTCGCCGGGACCTCCTCGAGATCGGGGCGTCCGAACTCGCCCTCGACGTGGACGAGACGAAGCGACTCACTGACGCGGCGGGGCGTTCGCTCACGCCCGACCAGGTCAGCGTGCTCCGCGAACGGACCGAAGGTTGGGCGACGGGCATCTACCTGGCCACGCTGGCCGGTGCCGGGTCCGTCGATCCCGGCCGCGCGACCGTGATGGTGTCCGGCCAGGATCCGGCGATCGCCGACTATCTCCGTTCCGAGCTGCTGTCCAGCCTCGGCGACGAGGACCAGACATTCCTCACCAGGTCGTCGATCCTCGAGGTCGTCGAACCTTCGGTCGCCGAGGCCGTGACCGGGATGCGCGGAGCGGCGGAGCGCCTGCGGTCGCTGGCCCGGGACAATCGTCTCGTCGCGCCGCTCGCGGGCGGTGCGCCCTCCTACCGGTTCCACCACGTCCTGTCCGAGTACCTGCGGGCCGAGCTCGAGCGCCGGGAGCCCGGGGCGACGACGGAGCTTCATCGCCGCGCCGCCACCTGGTTCGAGGATGCGGGCCGACCCGAGGTCGCGATCGAGCACGCGCTGGCCGGTGCCGATCAAGCGACCGCGGCGCGTCTCGTCGTTGCGATCACCTTGCCGATGCACTACGCGGGGCACACGGACCTGCTCGATCGCTGGATCCGGACCTTTGACGAGACGACGTTCGAGCGGCTTCCGCCGCTGGCCGTCGTTGGCGCGTTGGTGAACGGCGTCACCGGGAGGGCGGAGGCGGCCGAGCGACTAGCCCACATCGCCGAACGCTCGACGTTCGCCGGAATTCCTGGGGACGGTTCTGCGTCATTCGAGTCTGCGCGCGCGATCCTGCGGGCGGCCATGGCTCGGCGCGGTCCAGACGATATGCTCGCGAACTCCCGGCTGGCGGTCGAGGCCGAGCCGCCGACCAGCCCATGGCGCCCGATGGCCCTCTACGGTCTGGGCGCCGCGCACATCCTGCGTGGCGAGTTCGCCACGGCCGACGCCGTCCTGGCCGAGGCCGTCGATGGCGCAGCCCCCGCCGGCACGTCTCCGTTCTACGGGCTGGCCATGCGCTCGACCCTCGCGATGGCACGGGCCGACTGGCGAATCGCCGAGCGACTCGCACAGGAGAGCCATGCCGCCTTCGACGCGACACGGCTTCGAGACGTCGCCACCGCCATCCACGTCCACGCCGTCTCTGCCCGCGTGGCCATCCATCGTGGCGACAGCGCGCGCGGCCGCGAGGAGCTCGTCCACGCCCAGCTCGTCCGTCCGCTGGCTTCGTACGCGCTGCCGTGGACCGCGGTCGGGGCACTCATCGAGCTCGCCCGGGCCTACCTGGCGATCGCCGACACGGCGGGTGCCCGGACGGCCGTCGCCGAGGCGGAGGAGGTGGTGCGCCGACGGCCCGACCTCGGCCTGCTGACGGACCGCCTCGCCGAGCTGCGCCGCCAGGTGGACGCCGCGGCGAGCTCGCTGGCCGGACCGTCGACGCTCACCCCCGCCGAGCTCCGGGTGCTGCCCCTGCTCTCCACGCATCTCACGTTCCAGGAGATCGCGGACCGCCTGTTCAACTCCCGCAGCACGATCCACTCCCACGCGATGGCCATCTACACGAAGCTCGAGGTCAGCGGCCGCGGCGAGGCCGTCGAGCGGGCGATCGAGCTCGGCCTCCTGGAGCCGTTCCCCGGGCTCAGGCTCACGGCGCGGAGCCAGCCGGACGGGGACTGACGTCTGGCTTGCGAAGTCGACTGATCTGGTCGATGCGCCGCGCCCGGGATGGGCGGACCGTTCATGCACAGAGCAGCGGCTCTCGACAGACCGCGCACGCCACGGATACGGATGAGAGGGATCGACCATGGCCGCCGAACGAGTCTCCACCACCGTCCCGCTGAACTGGAACGAGGTCTGGTTCACCAACTGCCCCATGGTCTCCGCCAACAACGTGGACCAGGAGTTGGGGTGGTGCCGCGAGGAGTTCAAGAAGATCGGCGTCGACTACGCCTACTTCCGCCACGCTCCCGAGAACAACTGGTACCCGCACTACATCCACAACCTCGACAACCTGATCCGCTTCGGCGGCCTCTACCCGCCGATCCACGTCAACGCCGACATCCGTCGCACCGTGCTGCTCGGCGCGACGTGGGTCTACGAGGGCGGCTGCATGGCCGTGCGCGCCGACGACAAGCTGTTCCGGATGCAGGACCTCAAGGGCAAGAAGGTCGGCATCAGCAAGAGCCTGAACACCATCAAGAACGACTGGTGGCGGATCCAGGAGCACATGGGCATCGAGAACATGCTCATGCTCAACGGCATGACCATGGACGACATCGAGCTCGTCGAGTTCCCGTACCCGGACGACTGGTACGACAAGCCCGAGATGCTCGCGGTCACGATGAACAACCCGTCCGAGCTGTGGATGCGCCGCGACCACAAGCACGACTACGCCTTCCGCCCGCTCGAGAAGGCCCTCCTGGCCGGCACCGTCGACGCGATCTACACGCAGAGCAAGGTGTTCCAGCACATCCAGGAGGCGACCGGCCAGCTCGCGATGATCGAGGACCTGACCCGGTACCCGGACTGGCGGGTCCAGGTCGCCAACACGCCGGCCGTCATCACCTGCACGGACGTCATGGCCGACGAGCACCCCGAGCTGGTCGTCGCCTACATGAAGGCCATGATCAAGGTCGGCCGCTGGGCGAACGAGAACAAGCACGCCGCCGGCGCGATCCTCAACCGCCAGACCTTCTACCTCGATGCCGAGGACACGTACCAGGGCATCAAGGACGTCGACATGGTCCCGAGCCTCAGCGCCCGGAACCTGCAGACGATCAAGATCGGCAAGGACTTCATGTTCAGCCACGGCTACATCAAGCACGACTTCGACGTGGACGAGTGGGCACGCCCGGAGTTCCTCGAGCAGGCGGCGACCGAGGTGCTCAAGGAGGAGTGGGAGCGCCGAAGCTGGAGCAAGCTGCCGCACGGCGGCGGGCTCGAGGTGGAAGGCGTCCGGCTCGGCTGACGCGTCGGCGCAACGGAACGTGCAGGCGGCACAGGCCGCCACGTCACGTTGCTGCGCCACGAGGCGGCCCGAACCTCGCGAGATCCGGGCCGCCTCGGTCACCGAGCCCAACCGGGACGTACATGCTCGGCTACCCGACCGGGACGTACCACCGGATCCCGGTGCGCAAGCCCGTGGACGTCACCTGGCACTGAACGCCGGCCACCGGGACATCGTCAGCGAAGAAGGACGACCATGACCACTTCTAACGGCACCCGCATGCAGCAGCTCGGCTACCGCGCGCCCGACGCGGTCCCGGAGCCCGAGCAGCTCGTCCTCGTCGACTACGTCTCGGAGGGGCGGATCGCGGTCATCACCATCAACCGGCCCCATGCCCTCAACGCCGTCACGACGGCCCTCGCGGCGCAGCTCATCGAGATCCTCGAGACGATCAGCGCCCGGGCCTCCGTCCGCGTGGCGATCCTCACGAGCGCGGGCGACGAGGCCTTCTCGGTCGGCGGCGACCTGTACGAGCGCAAGTCGATGACGCAGGAGCAGTGGCTCCGCCAGCGCCAGGTGTTCGACCGGGTGCTGTTCGAGCTGCGCCAGTCCCGCCGCCCGATCTTCGCCGCCGTCCACGGGATGGCCTACGGCGGCGGCTGCGAGATGGCGATCAGCACCGACTTCATCATCGCCAGCGACGACGCCGTTTTCGGCCAGCCAGAGGCGATGGTCGGGCTGTCGGCGGGCGGCGGCTCGCCGGTCTTCCTGCCCCGCTTCCTCCCGCCCGGCAGGGCGATGCAGATGCTGATGACGGGGCAGCCGATCACCGCCCAGGAGGCGTACCGGCTGGGCATGGTCAACGAGGTCCACCCGCGAGCCGAGCTCATGGACGCCGCGCTGCGGATCGCCGAGCAGATCGCGATCAACTCGCCGACCGCGGTGCAGGCGGTCAAGCGGGCGGTGCAGATGGGCCAGGGCGAGCCGGTGGAGCAGGCGATCGCGATCATGATGGAGGAGCACTGGCGCTCGGTCGTCCATGCCGATCGTGTCGAGGGCATCCATGCTTTCGTCGAGGAGCGCGAGCCCGTCTTCGCCGACCCTGACGTCTGATCTTCGGCTCTGCGGCCGGACCGTTCCCGCCGCCGGCCGCCGCCCCAACATCCTCACCAAGGAGGCCGCGATGAGCGAGACCAACCCCATCGAGACGATCGCCCTGGCGCGACAGACCGGCCTCGGGCTGTACGTCACCGCCAAGGAGGCGTACGACATGTGGCAGGCCGACCCGGGCCTGAAGATCCTCGACGTCCGCACGCCCGGAGGAGTTCGTCTTCGTCGGCCACGCACCGATGGCCACGAACATCCCGTTCGCGCTCCAGACCTACGAGTGGGATCCGGAGAAGAAGGCGCTCCGCTGGGAGCTCAACCCCGAGTTCGTCGCGGCGGTGCAGGCGTGGGCCGCGCCCGACGAGCAGATCCTCGTCGCGTGCCGGTCCGGCGGCCGCTCCGCGATGGCGATCAACATGCTGGCGAAGGCCGCCGGGTACACGCGCGGCCTGGAACATCCTCGACGGCTGGGAGGGGAGCCAGGTCAAGGACCCCGAGAGCGTCTTCGACGGCATGCGCATGAAGAACGGCTGGAAGAACTCCGGCCTGCCCTGGACCTACGAGATCGATCCCCGAACGGATGCAGCTGCCGCCGCGCGAGAGCCGCGACGTTCGTGGCCGGGAACGAGCACGACTGACGTACGACCGCGGTCCACCGTCCGCGCCGACGAGGAGTGAGCATGCTCTCGGAGACCCTGCAGGTCATCACCCAGGTCGCGATGCTCGTGTTCGTGGTCGGCAGCATGGCCGCCATGGGCCTGGGCCTGACCGTCGCGCGGATCGCCCAGCCGCTGCGCGACGTTCGGCTGGTGGTGGCGCTGCTCGTCGTCAACTTCGTCGTCGTCCCCGCGGCTGCCATCGCGGCGGCGCGGCTGCTGCCGATGGAGCCTGCCGCGGCGACCGCCGTCGTGCTGATCGGATGCGTGGGTGGCGCGCCGTTCCTGCCCAAGCTCGCCAAGCTGGCCAAGTCGAACCTGGCCCTCGCGGTCGGGGCGATGGTCCTCCTCATGGTCGTCACGATCGGGTACGCGCCGATCGTGGTGCCGCTGGCGGTCGAGGGCGCGACGGTGGACCCGCTCGCGATCGCGCAGTCGCTCGTCCTGTTCATGCTCATCCCGCTCGGCCTCGGGCTCCTCGTGCGCGCCCGCTACCCGGAGCTGGCCGACGACTGGGTCGGCCGGGCCGGCCACGCGTCCACCATGGGACTGCTCCTCGGGATCGGGAGCGCGCTCCTGCTGACCTGGCGCGAGGTGATCGGCTCGATCGGGACGTACATCTTCGTGGGCCTCGCGATCATCCTCGTGGTCGGGCTGCTTGCCGGCTGGCTGGCCGGCATGGGACGCCCATCGGGCGAGCGCACGCTGATGGGGCTCGCGACCGCGAACCGCAACATCGCGGCGGCGCTCGTCATCGCCACGTCGATCGGCGGCGACACCATCGTGTACACGCTCGTCGGAGCGCTGACGATCCCCGTCGTGCTGATCGTGCTCGCCGGCCAGATCGGCCGCCGCTCCGTCGCGACCGAACCGCTCCCGAGTACCGCGTAGCGGGCGGGCAATCGACTGCGCCGCATTTCGCACACGAGGGCGAGGTTGGCCGCGCAGTGGCGATTTCGCGCTCAGATGACGGCGGCACGAAGACATGATCGGCACGAATCCGGGCCGTATCGGGCAGCCTCTGCGCACGGCATCAGCGTATCGTTGGACCCGCATCACCACAGCGCCAGAGGGGCGAGGTCGACAATGCGATCGGCTGTGCTCGCACGTGTCTGCGGCCTTGCCGCCGTCTCCTGCTTCCTGATTGCAGCCTGCAGTGCGGCTGAGCCCTCGCCGGTGCCGGCCCTCACGCCCGCGCCTGCCCCCGATGGCTGGACGTTCCAGAGCTGGACCGACCCCTCGCTGGAGGTGGCCGTCCCGTCGACGTGGACCAACAACGGGGCGATTGATCCAGGGGCTGTGACCTCCCCCGACCCGTCACTGGGGCCGAAGCAGGCCGCGATGACCGCGGCCATCAACGCGATCACGGCTCAGGGTGGCTACCGCACGAATCTCGGCGGGATCATCGAGACGCCGCTTGGTGAGGCAGGCCCCGGGTACGTCGAGGTCCTCGTGGAGCGGGGAGAATGGAAAGACCTCGACGGATTCGCCGACCACTGGGAGGCGGCGACAGCCCTCGTGACCCGCGAGCGCCTGGAGCCGGTCGTCCTACCTGCCGGACCGGCAGAGGTGTTCGAGGTCGACGACGTCTTCGAGTCGGGGTATCCGCTGCGGGCGCGCTGGTACTTGTTCGTCCTGCCCGACGGGCGTGGCATGGCGATCTCGTTCGGGACGTACGCGGACGAGGAAGCGGGCGATCGACCGGCCACTCTCGAGGCCCTGCGTGCCTTCGCAGAACGGTCGGTCGCCACGCTCCGTCCAGCCCGCTGAGCGCGAGCGCCAGCACCCTCGACCGACATACCCGCGGGACACGGCCGGGCAGCGAGCAACGCCGTCAGCCCACCGCCTTCTTCACGAGCGCGGCAATCCGGGCCTCGTCGGCGCCGGTCAGCTCCGTCAGGGCGAAGGCGGTCGGCCACATCGAGCCATCGTCGAGGTTTGCGTCGGGCTGGAAGCCGAACGTCGCGTAGCGCACCTTGAACTTCGATGCGGCCTGGAAGAAGCAGATGAGCTTGCCATCCTTGCCGTCCTTGGCGTAGGCGGGCATCCCGTACCAGGTCCTGGGCAAGAGGCCCGGCGCGCTGGCCATGACGATCGCGTGGACGCGCTCGGCCAGCGAGCGATCAGGCTCCGGCATCTCGGCGATCTTCGCGAGCAGGCCACGCTCGCCATCCGCCCTTGAGCTGGCGGACTTCGCCTCCCGGGCGCGCTCCTTCATCGCCTCGCGCTCTTCGGCGGTGAAGCCCTCGGGTGCCTTGGCTGCCTTCGTGTCCTTTGCCATGGGTTCCTCCTCTGCAGGTACCGGGCGGGGCAACCCGGGTGATCGTAGAGCCCACTCGCTCCCGCGGGCGGCCGGCATCCGTCACGCGACGGGGGCTACCCCCACCCAGATGACGCCGGGTGGCGGGCTGGGCACCATCCGCGGCCGAGCGTATGGTCTCGATGACGGGCAACACGCCCTCGGAAGCAGAACAACGGGAGGTCGACGCGGCGATGGACACAGTAGCTGGTGCTGATGCACCCGAGGATCGAATGGCCCGGTGGAAGGCTCGGGGACCAGGCCAGGGCGGGACGCAACCCGGGGGAGGTGCGGTCTACGGGCTCGGGATGATCGGGGCGGTGGCCTACTTCTTCGGGTCCGCCGAGTCCGGCCGGGACTACGTCCTTGCCGCCCCCAAGGCTGTCTTCTGGCCGGCTCTCCTCGTGTACAAGCTGCTCAAGTACCTCTCCGCATAGCGACGCCGGCCGCCGCCGCGCAGAACCTGCACGACTGCTCCGGTCGCGGGGCTGTCGTCCGCTGTCTCAGGCGACGGCGATCGGCCGCTCGATGGCGAGGTCGCTACGGGTTGGGCCGCCTGCGCCAGCGCTCCCGGGTCAGGCCGCGCACCCGCGGCGCCTCGCCATCTTTCGGGCCGACCGTCCCGGTCATGAGGTCGCGGTACCACGGCCGCCAGGAACCGGTCCGCCGCTCGAACTCGACGTAGGTCTCCGTCCGGTCGGGGGCGTCGGCCCGCGTGGTCCGGCGGTCCGCCACGTCGTGGAGCCCCGGCAGGTCGTCCTCGCCGATCCCGAGCCGGCGGTAGACGGCCTCGACCTGGTGGAGCCACTCGTGGACGAAGCCGTGCTCCGGGTCGACCATCGACGGCCAGCGCGGCCAGTCGCCGCTCGCGATCGAGGAGATGCCGGTCCCGCCGAGGAAGCCGACCTCACCCCAGGTGTAGCCCCAGGCGGGTGCCAGCTCGGGTGTCCCGTCGGCCGGGTACAGCACGATGGCCGAGTCCCAGCCGCCGGCGGTCCCGAGGTGCGGCTCGAGCAGCGGGGCGAGGGCGTCTGGGTCCGCCCACCAGCCGCCGCCCACCCGGGCGAGGCGGCGCAATGGACCGTCGGCGACGGCCACGTGCGAGCGCGACACCCGGACGTTGCCCTCGCTCCAGGCCTCGATGGCTGCGGGCACGCGGCTGAGCATCGCCAGGTCGGCCGCGATCTCGGCTTCGCCCATGGCCCTGCGGCGGCGGCGCAGGCCGGCCCGCGCGTCGAGGGCTGGGACCACGAGGAGGAGCAGCCGCCAGCGTGACGCGCTGCCGGGGCCTGGCGCCGAGGGCTCGGACGTCACCTCACACGTGGGGCGCGACGCCCTCGGCGAGCTGCCGCATCAGGTCGACCTGCGCGTCGTACTCGAGGAGCGGGAAGTGGCTGCGCGCGACGAGCTCGACGGGCACCCCCGCCTGCTTGCGGATGTCGAGGAGAGCATCGACGAGCTCGTCCGGGGTCCCGGCGAACGTCGCCCGGCCCTTCACGAGCGCCTCGACCGGGCGATCGAAGGGCGGCGCGGCCGGCGGCGGGAGCGGGCGGGTCGCCGAGGCCTCCATGTCGGAGTACTTCCACTGCATCGCCCACAGCGCGTCGCGGTAGCGGGCGAGCGCCTCCTCGCGCGATGGGCCGGGCAGCAGGATCGAGTAGTGGACGAACCGGAAGGTCGACGGGTCGCGACCGATGCGCTCGCACTCGTCGAGCACCCAGCCCACCTGTTCGACGAACGCCGCGGCCGGGGCGTTCGCGAAGATCCCGTCGGCGAGGCGTGCGGCGCGGCGTATCGCGGGCTCGGCGCTGCCGCCGACCAGGACTGGGATCCGCCTGGCGGGCACCGGCCGGACCGCGAGCGTCGGGAGGTCGTAGACCGGGCCCCGGTGGGTGAACGGCTCGCCGGTCCAGGCCTGCGGGAGGATCCGCAGGATCTCGTCCATGGCCGCACCGCGACGGCGGGCGTCGGCGCCGAGCCCGGCGAACTCGACTTCCGACCAGCCGAGCCCGAGGCCCAGGATCAGCCGCCCGTGGCTGAGCAGCTGGACGGTCGCTGCATCCTCCGCCAGGCGGAGCGGCTGGTGCAGCGGCGCGAGGATGACGCCCGTACCGAGCTCGATCCGCGACGTCGCCTGGGCGAGCGCCGCACCGACCACGAGGAGCGAGGGCATGTACCCGTCATCGACGAAGTGGTGCTCGGTCGTCCAGACGGACGTGAAGCCGAGCCGCTCCGCCTCGACCGCCAGGCGTACCGTCTCGTCGTAGGCACGCGTCCAGTCGGTCTCGCCCGGGCCGAAGCTGCGCGCTGAGGAGTCCGAAGCCGAGTCCCATGGCTGCGGACGATAGCAGCCGAGGCCGCCCGCGGCGCAGGTTCGGGCGACCTGTCGCCGGTGCTCCCCCGGGTGGCCCTTGACCGGACCGCTCGTGGAGCGGAGCCTTGATGGAGATGCTCATTCGGGTCGTTTAGCGGAGACTGATCAGATGCGGTTCCCCTGGCAGAAGCAGCAGGTCGAGACCGTCGATCCTCGCAGCCCGCACGAATACCGGGTGAAGAGCGACGGCGGGATCGGCGCGCTGACGCCGATCGGCGGCGGGATGGGCCGCCAGGTCTCCGACATCGCATCGGCGAGCGCCTACACGCGGACCGTCTACTGCGGGGTGCCGGGCTGCGGGAAGCCGCGCGACGACCTCATCCACGCGCCGGCGGACGAGTAGCGGGCGTGAACGTCGACCCAGGCTCTCGGTGACGATGCGAGTCGGGGCGATGTGCAACATGGGGCATTCGATGACCGACAAGCAATCCGGCGACACTGCATCGGCCGAGAAGTGCCCCGCGTGCGGAGCACACCGTGTGGCCATGGTGCCGCTTCCCGACATCGAGATCATGGGCTTCCAGCCGTACACGGACCTGCTGATGATGGGCGATCGTCCCGCCCCCCTGCGGCCTGCGATTGCCTGCCTCGACTGCGGAGCCGAATGGCCGGATCTCGAGGCGTTTCGCGCGGCATCCGGGTAGTCCCGGGACGGCCCTCTCGCGCGCAGATCTCCCCTTGCCGCACAAGGCGACAGTCCGTAGTTGACGGAGCCCGATGCCACCAGTAATGTGAGTGAGCGTTCACTTGCATTTCAGATGAGGCAGACCTTGTCCGTCGTCACCACCACCGCCCTGACCCGTCGTTTCGGGGCGGTCACCGCCCTCGACGGGTTGACCGTCGACCTGCCCCCCACCGGCGTCATCGGCCTCGTCGGCCCCAACGGGTCGGGCAAGTCCACCTTGATCCGGATCCTGCTGGGGCTGATCCGGCCGTCGAGCGGGAGCGCCTCCGTCCTCGGCTCCGCGATCAGCGCTCCGCGTGAGTACGCGTCCCGGGTCGGTGTCCTGATCGAGAGCCCGGCGTTCCTCCCGGGACTCTCGGCGCGTGCGAACCTCGTCTCGCTGGCTCGCCTCCGTCACCTGCCGCTGGGTCGCGTTGACGCCGTCATCGAGCAGGTGGGGCTGGCCGGCCGCGACCGGGAACCCGTCAAGCAGTTCTCGCTCGGGATGAAGCAACGCCTGGGCATCGCCGCCGCCCTCCTCTCCGATCCTGAGCTGCTCATCCTCGACGAACCGACGAACGGGCTGGACCCCGCCGGGATCGTCGAGATCCGGGAGCTGCTCCGCGAGCTCGGGCGGAACGGGCGGACGGTCATCGTCTCCTCGCACCAGCTCTCCGAGATCGAGGCGGTCTGCGACCACCTCGTGGTCATTCGCTTCGGCGAGCTGGTCTTCTCCGGGCCAATGGCCGAGATGATGAAGCGGACCCGTGAGCACCTCGACATCGCGGCGGAGCACCCCGCCGACATGGAGCGGCTGGAAGCCGCGCTCCTCGCGGGAGGCTGGTCGGTCAGCGCGGTAGACGGCGTGCTCCGGGTCGCCGCGACCGCCGATCGGGCTGCCGACCTCAACCGCGCCGCGGCGGCCGCGGGCGTCACGCTGAGCCGGCTGATCGTCGCCCAGGACAACCTCGAGGAGATCTTCCTGGAGATGACCGGACGAGTGGACGGCGAGCTGGCGAATGGCCGCGCGGCCACGAACGGGAAAGTGGCGTGATGATCGCCGTCGTTCGCAGTGAGCTGACGCGCCTGGGCCAGCCCCGCCTGCTCATCACGTGGTTTGTCCTCATGGCCCTGTTCGCGATGCTGGTCAACACGATCATGGTCACGTTCGTGTCCGGCGGCGGCAGCCTGCCGCCCGGAGCACCCGGCGTGGCATTCCCCTCCCTCGCCGAGATGGAGAGCCCGTCCGGCCTCATGGCAGGCCTGGCGGCGGCATCGAACATGTTCGGGATCGTCACCCTGAGCTTCTGGGCGGTCGTGACTGCCAGCGACTACAGCAGCGGTCTGATCCGACTCCTGGTGGCCGCGGAGCCGCGCCGCTGGCGTCTGCTTGCGGGCAAGGTCGGCGCCCTCCTGATCGTCACCGCGGCCGCGACGACCGTTGCCGCCGTCACGAACGTCCTCGTCGTCATGCCGATGGCCGTCCCGGCGGGCATTTCTACCGCCACGTGGGGCACCGACCTCGTGGAGGTCGTGGGCGGCGCCTGGGTGAACCTCTACCTCAGCCTCTGCGTCTGGGGCGTGCTCGGGCTCGTGATCGCCGTCCTGGCCCGCTCCGCTGCCGTTGCGATCTCCATCGGCGTCGGTTACGTCCTCGTCGTCGAGTCGCTGATCAAGATGGTGGGCGACGCGCCGTCGGACTGGCTGCTCGGGTCGACGCTCAACGCCGTCGCGGAAGGCGGCACCGACGCCATCACCTACGGCACCGCGCTCGCGCTCGCGCTCGCCTATGTCACGCTGGGCCTGGTGATCGCAGGCATCGTGTTCACGAGACGGGACGTCACCGACTGACGAGGAACGACGCATGACGGTTCGGGGAAGGGCGACGCGCGCCAGGCTCATCGGGGCCACGGTCTCTGTGGTCCGCGAGGTTGGCTATGCCCACGCCTCGACTCGGGCGATCGCGGAGGCGGCCGGGGTGGCGGAGGGAACGATCTACCGCCACTTCCCCGACAAGGCGTCGCTGTTCTTCGCGGCTCTCCTGGAGTCGAATGCCCCGGTCGTCGCGTTGGTCACCACGCTGCCCGCGCGAGCCGGCGAGCGTACGGTCGAGGAGAACCTCACCGATGCGGCGGTGCAACTCGTGGGTTTGCGAGACCAGATCCTGCCGTTGGAGCTGGCGATGGCCGCCGATCCCGAGCTCGTGGCACAGCGCCGGCAGGCGATGGCGGCAGCGGGCACCTCGCTGCCACCCGGTCCCCCCGCGGCCGTGGCCGCCTACCTGGCCGCCGAGCAGCGGCTCGGGCGCATCCGTGCGGACGTCGACCCGCAGGAAGCCGCCAGCGTCCTCCTGGGGATTCTGTTCGCCATGGGCACCATGCCCGGCATCGGGGACGAGCGCCCCAGCCCCATCCGAGTCGCATCCGCCGTCCGGATGCTCATCCGCGGGATCGAACCGCCGCCACCCGGCTGAGCGAGCCGGCTCCGCGGATCAGGCCTTGGCTTCGTTCCCGTCGCGGCCGCGACCCATCCCGCCGTGGAGGGCAGCCACACCGTTCGTCGTCGACCACGCGGCGACGGCCTCGGCGAGCATCGGCGAGGAGGGGCGGACGGCGAGACGGTCGTCAGCGCCACGGATCCCGGCACCAAGCTCATTGAGTCGGCCGCGGTAGGCGGGCTTGTCGCCGTTGGAGCGGGGAACCGGCGGGTAGACGTCGAAGTAGCCGTCCGACGACACGACGATGGTCGTCTCGGACGACGGGAATGATGTGCGACTCATGGGATTCCGATCTGCCGCGCGCAGCGGACGAACCAGATGGGACCCCGGCGCCTGCGACTGCCGCTCCACCATCGACCCAGTGGGCCATTCCGTCAAGTCGGCCGGCGCCGGCAGTGACGTAGCGTCGGCCGGTGCCCGGTCTCGGCGGTATCCTCACCTCGTGGCTCCCGTCGAAGCAGTCCCTGCGCCCCAGGCCCACCAGACCATCAAGCGCATCCTCTTGCGGGCGCCGAAAGGCCCTTTCGAGGTGTGCTCGGCGGAGGACACGCTCGACCGGAACCTGATCGCAGAGAACAGCGGGAACCTGGTCTTCATCCACACCGCCTGGAAGCTGCTGAGCGTGCCCGGCGTGGAGATCAGCCCGGACCGCCTGGCGGTGCAGCCCGACGCTGCCGACGAGATCAACGAGCGGTTCGATGCCTACGTGATCCCACTCGCCAACGCCTTCCGGCTGCAATACCGGGCCGCGCTCGTCCGGACGACCGAGCTGGTGCGGCGGCTCCGGATCCCAGTGGTCGTGCTCGGGGTCGGCGCCCAGGGCACGGTCGACCACGGGTGGGACGCCATCAAGCCGATCGATGAGGCGGTCAAGGACTTCGTGTCCGCCGTGCTGGACCGGTCGCCGACGATCGGGGTCCGCGGCGAGGCGACCCGCGAGTACCTCAACGGGCTGGGGTTCCGTGACGTGGAGGTCATCGGCTGCCCTTCGATGTTCAGGTGGGGCGACACCATCAGCGTGGAGCGGAAGGCCGCCACCATCGACGGGCGGTCCAACGTCGCGATCACGATCTCGCCCTACCGGGCGGGGATGGGCAGTGTCGCGATGGCCGCCCACGCTCGCTACCCGAGGCTCACCTACTTCGCCCAGGACCTCCCAACGCTGAGCCTCCTGTTCGACGGAACCCCGCTGCCCGGTGGCACACCGGAGTCGCTCCTGCCGGTTCATCCCAGCCACCCGTTCTTCCGCGAGCACCGGACGCGGTTCTACGTCGATGCCTGGCCCTGGATCGATGACCTCCGCGACTTCGACTTCTCGTTCGGAACCCGGATCCACGGGACGATCGCGGCCCTGCTGGCGGGCACCCCCGCAGTGGTGCTTGCGCACGACTCGCGGACCCTCGAGCTGGCCCGCTACTTCGACATCCCCCACCGCCTGCTGCGCGACGTCCCACCGGACCTCGACCCGGCCGAACTCTACGCCGAGGCGGACTTCACGGCGCTCCACGCAGGGCACGCGGGGCGGTTCGAGACGTTCGTCCAGTACCTCGGCCGCAACGGGCTCGACCACGTGTTCGCCCACGATGGGGCCGCGGCGGACTTCGAGCGCCGGATCCAGGAGACGGACTACCCGGGCAGCGTCCAGCAGTGGTGGCCAGAGGGCGGACCCACCACCGCGCGGCTTGCCGCCCGACGGCTGCGCCGGCAGGCTCGACGCGCGATCACACGCCTGCGTGGGGGTCGATCACGATCGCGTGCCAGACCGCGGCGCCGCTGAACCCCGTCCACGGTTGTGCGCTGGGCGCCGCTGAACCCAGCGGCTGAGGCCCTGACCGAGGCGCAATCCGCCGTGGCGGGCGCTCCCCGCCACGGCGACCGTCAGTGCGACATGCCGCCGTCAGTGCGACATGCCGCGCGGGGCCCGGTGCCCCCACGCCGGAGCGTGGAGGAGGTGGCGCAGCGCCTCGAGCCTGTGGTGATGCGGAGCCTCGACCTCGGGCGTGACCCGCGATGCCGAGCTGGAGCGCATCCCTCGATCGAAGGCCGCCTGCTGCCGCCACTCGTCATGCTGCTGCTTCACGAGCCCGAGCCTGTCCCCCGGCGCAACCGTGTTGAACATCTCGCGTCCTCTCCGACGGGGGGCCTTGAACTCCTCGTCGCACCGGCCCATCGTGCGTCGCCACGCGCAGATGCGCAGCCCCGCACGCGACGGGTGACGTGTTCGCGACGAGACACGGGGGCTGTCGTGCAGGTGACAATCCGGCGCCCTGCGCTCAGCCTGAGCGCCCGGGCCCGGGCGTCAGCGTCCTGCCATCCCGGCGAGCACCTCCACGTCCGGGATCACGATCACGTCCCGGTCGACATGGAGGAGCCCTTCAGCCGACAGGTCACCCAGGAGACGGCTGACGCTCTGGCGCGAGCCCCCGATCATGGAGGCGAGCTCGGACTGGGTGTAGTGCCACGAGAGCTCCACACCCGGTCCCGGCCCAGCCGCCTCCCGGGCAAGCTCCACCAGGCGCATCGCGAGGCGGCCCGGCAGGGCGAGGAAGTGCAGCTCCTCGACGTGCCGCGTGAGGCGGCGGAGCTTGCCCGCCAGGGCGATCAGCAGCGCGAGCCGCACAAAGGGCTGTGTGTGAATGAGCTCCAGGAAGGGAGCCCTCACCAGCTCCTCGAGTTCGGTCGCCTCGAGGCAGACAGCCGTGGCAGGCCGCGGCTCCCCGTCCAGCACGGTGAGCTCCCCGAAGAAGTCGCCCGGTCGAAGCGTCGCGATGATCGCCTCGTTCCCTTCCGGCGATGGAAGGACGAGCTTCACGGACCCCGAGGCGACGACGAACAGCGCCTCGCCCGGGTCACCGGCATGGAAGATCACCTCGTGGCGACGGAACCTGCGGTGCCGCACCTGGCCGGCAATCTCGGCCAGGGCAGCCTCGTCCAGGTCACAGAACAGGGTGCACGACCGGAGCGCAGGTGCCGCAGCTGGCTCGACGGCGGTCATCGAGCGTCGCCATGCGGAGCGCCCCGGGAGGCGCGCAGGGCGCTCATGGCTCGCCCCCCTGCCGCACACCACCCGCACACCACGGCCAAACATGCCGCCTCTCCCGACCACGCGCAGCCTGTGTCGCGGCGGTGTCGGGGTCAAGGGCGAAACGGACCCGCCTCCTTGGGAGGTCCCGTCATTCCCAGTCGGATGCGGCCTCCGACGCCCCACCGGTCCGCAGCAGCTCGCGCACCTCGGTGACGAGCGCGAAGTAGCGCTCGCTCTCGCGGGTCAGGATGTCGCGCGGGCGCGGCAGGTCGATGTCCACCACCGCCGTGATCCGGCCGGGCCGGGCGCTCATGACCACGACCCGGCTCGACAGGTAGACCGCCTCCGGGATCGAGTGGGTCACGAACACGATCGTCGTCCCGGTCCGCCCCCAGATCCGCAGCACCTCGTCGTTCATGCGCTCGCGGGTCATCTCGTCCAGGGCGCCGAACGGCTCGTCCATGAGCAGGATCCGGGGCTCGAAGGACAGCGCCCGGGCAATGGCGACCCGCTGCTGCATGCCGCCCGAGAGCTGGTAGGGCATGTGCGCCGCGAAGTCGCCGAGCTCGACCAGCTCCAGCATCTCCGCGGCCCGCCGGTCCCGCCACCCGCGATCCCTGCCCAGGATCTCGAGCGGCAGCTTGACGTTGTCCTCGACGCTGCGCCAGTCGAACAGGACGGGCGCCTGGAAGACCATGCCGTAGTCGCGGTCGCGGCGCGCCTCGTCCGCGGTCTTGCCGTTGACGAGGACCTCGCCACCCGACGGCTGGACGAGGTCGCCGATGACGCGCAGCAGCGTGGACTTGCCGCAGCCCGACGGCCCGATGAGCGAGACGAGCTCACCGGGCAGGATGTCGAGGTCGACGGCCTCGAGCGCGACGATCCGGCCGGCGTGGCCGGCGAAGACCTTGCCCACCCCGCGGATGCTGACGATGGGCGGAGGGTCGGCGGGGCCGGCCGTCACGCTGTCGTCCTTCCGCGGGGCGCCGGTGGTGCGTGGCGCGAGATCCGCGGGGCTAGCCGGTCACCGCCTCGTCGGCGATGTCCAGCGCCTTGTCGATGATGGCGAAGCCCTCGGCCAGCTGGTCCTCGGTGATGCACAGCGGCGGGTTCGTGTGGATCGAGTTGTTGGGGACCATCACGTACAGGCCGTTGTCGCGGAAGTACTTGCCGATGGCCTTCATCTCGTCGCTGGTCCCGTTGAACGGCGTGAGCGGCGTCCACGGGTCCTGGCTGCGGACCAGGTCCAGGATCCCGAACAGCCCGATGTTGCGGTGCGCGCCGACGCTGGGGTGCTTTGCGGCCAGCTCCTCGTGGTGCCTGCGCATCACCTCGCCCATGCGGGCGGCGTTGCCGATGAGGTCGTCTTCCTCGTAGACCTCGATCGTGGCCAGGGCAGCGGCGAGGCTGACGGGATGGCTGCTGTAGGTGAGGCCGCCGTAGAACATCTTCGAATCCATCGCCTCGGAGATGTGGTCGCGCATCGCGACCGCGCCCAGCGGGAGGTAGCTGGACGTGAGGCCCTTGGCCATCGTCATGAGGTCGGGCACGACGTCCCAGTGATCGACGGCGAACCAGCGGCCGGTCCGCCCGAAGCCGGCCATGACCTCGTCCGCGACCATCATGATCCCGTACTTGTCGCACAGCTCCCGGACGCCCCGCAGGTACCCGTCGGGCGGGATCAGGATGCCGTTGGTGCCCACGACGGTCTCGAGGAAGATCGCCGCGATGGTCTGGGCGCCCTCGTACTTGATCACGTCCTCGAGGCCGTTGAGCGCCTCGTCCGCGGGGCGTGACTCCTTCTCGCCCCATCGATGCGTGTCCGGGTAGCGGACGACGCCGACGATGCCGGGCTCGTTCGCCCAGCGGCGGTAGTCGCCGGTCAGGGTCATCGCGCCGGCGGTGGCTCCGTGGTAGGAGCGGTAGCGGGCGAGCAGCTTGTGCTTGCCGGTGACGTGGCGGGCGAGCTTGATCGCGTTCTCCACGGCCTCGGCGCCGCCGAGGGTGAAGAACACCTTGTTCATGTCACCCGGGAGGATCTCGGCCATCTTCGCGCCGAGACGGGCCCGGATCTCCGTGGCGAACGCCGGCTGCACGAACTGGAGCTTCGTCGACCTGCTCGGTGATCGCCGCGATCACCCGCGGGTTGCCGTGGCCGATGTTCACGGACATCAGCTGGCTGTTGAAGTCCAGGATCCGCCTGCCCTCGGGCGTGTAGAGATAGACGCCCTCGGCGTGGTCGATCGCGATCGGATCAAGCGCGCCCTGCACGGACCACGAGAAGAGGGTGTGGGCCCGGGAGAGGGAGACGATCTCCTCGCTGGTCATGCCCGGCGCTGCGCTGATGCCCATGATCCTCCGTTCCGGGCGGCCGTCTGGGCCTGGCCCGAGCCTGTGCGACGCGCTGGTCGCGATCCGCGGTGAGGTGATTACACCACACGGGTCGGGGCCCTCGTCGAGCCACTTGTGGTGGGAGCGCGCGGCTGGCACGATGTCGCCATCGGTGCGCGACCGGCGCGCCTGGCCACGCTTCCCGCATCGAGGACGGACCGACGACCTCCCGGATTCACGCAGCCCTCCTTGCCCTGCTGCTTCTCGCATCCGCCAGCGCTCCGAGCCCGGCGCAGGCGGCGGGCATCCCCGCGCGGACCGCCCTCGCCCCGTCGCCGGCCGCGACGACGGTGCCATTCTCGGTGGTCGCGACCGAGCCCGTCACGGACGGCGTCAGCCGGCGATCGGGCCGGTGGACGACGGAAGACGGACCACAGGTCGTCGAGCTCATCGATGTCGAACCGGCCGCGGCGGGCATCAGCGTCGAGGCCTCCGGCCCGGCTGCCGGCGTCAGTGCCGTCTCAACGGTCCGCAACCAGGCGGGCCGCGTTTCGCGCGACGGGCATCGGGTCGTGGCCGCGATCAACGGCGACACGTTTGCCACCGACGCGGCGACCGGTGTCCGGCACCCCGGGGGACTGCACGTTCACGCCGGCGAGCTCTTCTCGGGATCCTCGACGGTGCGGCCCACGCTGGGGATCGGCGGTGCGCAGTCTCCTCGCCTCGGCGATGTCGCGGTCACGGCCTCGGTGACCCTGCCCGACGGCATGACGACGCTGACCATCGACCGCGTCAACAAGGCCCGCCGGAGCGACGACCTCGTCCTCTACTCCCCGCGTTGGGGCACGGCGACCCGAACGCTCGCGAACGGGACGGAGGTCGTGCTGACGGGCGCAGCGGAACCGCTCCGGGTCAGTGGCACGTGGACTGCGACCGTTGCCGCGGTGCTTCTGGCACGCGGAAACACCACGATCCCGGCCGGGTCACTCGTCCTGTCTGCGCAGGGCACCGACGCGATGATCCTCGCCACCCTCGCGATCGGCTCGGCGGTCACGATCACCACCTCGATCACGCCCGGGTGGGAGGACGTCGTCGAAGCGGTGGGCGGGCGCGAGTGGGCGGTCGAGGGCGGCCAGCCCAGCATCAGGCCTGTCTCGACGATCACTAGGAACCCCCACCCGCGCACGGCGGTCGGCATCGGGGCCAACGGGAACCTTGTGCTTGCCGTTGTCGACGGCCGGCGGCCCGGCTACAGCGTGGGCGTCACCGCCGCCGATCTCGCCGACCTGCTCGTCGGCCAGGGCGTGTCGAACGCGATCATCCTCGACGGCGGCGGATCCACGACGGCGCTCGTCCGACGCCCGGGCGACGTCGAGGCGACCGTCGTCAACCGCCCGTCGGACGGTAACGAGCGAGCGGTTGCCAACGCGCTCGTGGTGGTGTCGTCGACCCCGACCGGTCCACTGGCGGGCATCGTGGTCCGGCCCGCCACCGCGACGGCAGTCGTCGGCCAGTCGATCTCCTACCAGGCCAAGGGCGTGGACGCGGCACTCAACGCCGTGAGCACGTCCGGCGCTCCCGTCTCCTGGTCGATGACCGGAAGTGGCGGCAGCCTGGAGGCAAACGGCCGATTCCGGGCAAGCGAGCCGGGCGCGGCCACCGTGACCGCGACGGCCGGTGGGGTCTCGGGCGCGGCTGCGCTGACCGTCGTGGCGGACACGTACCCGCCGAAGGCTTCGGCGCCGGTGGTGCGCCTCCACCGGGGTGCCACCGTGAACCCGGGTCTCGTGCCTGTGACCGTCAGCTGGGCTGCCGCAACCGACATCGGAACCGGCGTGGTCAGCTACGGGCTGCGGCGACGACTTGACGGCGGGGACTGGCAGGATGTCACGCTGCCTGCCGCGACCAGCCGCAGCATCGCCCAGACGCTGCCCGTCAACCGCGCGGTGCAGTACCAGGTGCGGGCCACGGACGCAGCCGGCAACGTGGGCGCATGGAAGTCCTCCTCGGCCTTCGACCTGCGCCTTGCCTCCGAGCGCTCGTCGGCCATCAAGTACGCGAGGACGTGGAAGACGAGCCTGAGCTCCTCGTACCTGGACGGGGCCGTGCGGCAGTCCCGCGTCACGGGCGCGACGGCCAGCTACACGTTCACCGGCAGCCAGGTTGCCTGGATCGCCGCACTGGCGCCCACGCGGGGCTCAGCGCGGGTCTACGTCGACGGCAGGCATGTCGCGACCGTGAAGCTGTACAGCCGGACGGTGCAGATGCAGCGCGCCGTATACACGTACGCGTGGGCGACCGCCGGCCGGCACCGGATCACCATCCGCGTATCGGGAACTGCCGGTCACCCGCGGGTGGATGTGGACGGGTTCGTCGTGGTCGATTTCGGCAAGCGCCTACTGACGGCCCTGTCGCGCCCCGTCCGCGGGCGTATCCTCAGCCCATTCGCCGCCCTGGCCGTAGGGGCGGAAGCCGTCCGATGGGACGGCAAGCGGTGCAGTACATCGAGGAGGCTGTTCCCATGCCCCGTATCGTCCGAGGCGCGCTGCTGCAGGCAACCTGGACCGGCGACAAGGAGTCGATGATCCAGAAGCACGAGGGCTACGCCCACGAGGCGGCCAAGCAGGGCGCGCAGGTGATGCTCTTCCAGGAGCTGTTCTACGGGCCCTACTTCTGCCAGGTCCAGGAGAAGCAGTACTACAGCTACACCGAGCTGATCCCGGACGGCCCGACCACGAAGCGCATGCAGGACCTGGCCAAGCAGACCGGCATGGTCCTCGTGGTGCCCATGTACGAGGAGGACTCCACCTCCGGGATCTACTACAACACCGCGGCCGTCATCGACGCGGACGGGTCATATCTCGGCAAGTACCGCAAGACGCACATCCCGCACGTCCAGGGCTTCTGGGAGAAGTTCTACTTCCGTCCGGGCAACCTGGGCTACCCGGTCTTCCAGACCGCGATCGGCAAGGTCGGCGTCTACATCTGCTACGACCGCCACTTCCCCGAGGGCGCCCGCGCCCTGGGCCTCAACGGCGCCGAGATCGTGATGATCCCGTCGGCCACCAGCCGCGGCCTGTCCGAGTACCTGTGGCGCGTGGAGCAGGTCAGCCACGCCCTCGCGAACGGCTACTTCGTGGGCACCATCAATCGGGTGGGCATCGAGGCCGAGATCGGCCCCGACGATTTCTACGGCCAGAGCTACTTCGTCGATCCGCGCGGCCAGTTCGTGGGCGCGGTGGGCAGCCCCCGCGACGAGGAGCTGATCGTCCGCGACATGGACTTCGGCCTCATCGAGGAGGTCCGCCAGACCTGGCAGTTCTACCGCGACCGGCGCCCCGACCAGTACGGGGACCTCGTCAAGCCCTAGGCCCCTCGGCAGGGCCGAACGGCACGGTCGGCAACCCGGCCGCGTCCGTTATGATCCCGCGCGGCTCGGCTGCCAAGGAGGAGGGCAGCCGAGCCGCCTGATTCTCCCGGGTCCCCACAGGAGGACGTGATGCAGTTCGGGTTCACGCTCAAGCCGGAACACTCGGTCGAGCGCACGATCGCCCTCACGAAGCAGGCCGAGGCGGCGGGCTTCGAGTACGGCTGGCTGTTCGATTCGCATGTCCTGTGGCGGGACCCCTATCCCCTGCTGACGCTCATGGCCCAGGCCACCACCACGATGCGCCTGGGCACCTGCGTCACGAACCCGGCGACGCGCGAGCCCACGGTCACGGCGTCGGCGCTCGCCGTCCTCGACGAGCTGTCCGGCGGGCGCATGGACCTCGGCATCGGGCGCGGCGACTCCGCCCGGCGCGTCCTGGGCAAGGCCGCCCACCTCGATGAAGGACCTCGAGCAGGCGGTCCACGTGATCCGCGCGCTGGTCGAGGGCCGCGGCATCGAGTTCGAGGGCACGATGCTCGAGCTGCCCTGGACGTCCGGGCACCAGCTGCCCGTGTGGATCGCCGGCTACGGGCCGGTGGCGCTCAAGCTCACCGGGCGGATCGCGGACGGGGCGATGCTCCAGATCGGCGACCCGGACCTGATCCGCTGGTTCGTCTCGCAGGTGCGCGACTCCGCGGCGGCGGCCGGCCGCGACCCGAACCACGTCCAGGTGATGGCCGCGGCGCCGGCGCACATCGGGGACCTCGCGGACGGGCGCGACCGGACGCGCTGGTTCCCGGCGCTGGTCGGCAACCACGTGGTGGACCTCGTCAACAAGTACCCGCGCGAGGACCTGCCCGACGAGCTCACCGCCTACGTCCGCGACCGCGAGGGCTACGACTACCTCCACCACGCCGAGGTTGGCTCGTCGAACGCGTCGTTCGTGACCGACGAGATCGTCGACCGGTTCTGCCTCGTCGGCGAACCGGAGCAGCACATCGCGCGGCTGCGCACCCTCGCCGAGGCCGGGGTCAACCAGTTCAACCTGTACCTCATGAACGGGAACGAGGAGGAACAGGTGGAGCTGTACGGGAAGCACGTCATCCCGGCGCTACGGGACGTGGCGCCGGCCCGGGCCTGACGGTCCGGCGGTCCGACGCGGCATCCGTTGCCCGTGGACTTCCTCGTCGCGGCGCTGGCCCTGGCCGGCGGCTACCTGGCCGGGTCCATTCCCCTTTCCGCGATGATCGGGCGGGCGGCAGGCGGCGACGTGGGTCGCGACGGGGAGGCCGGCCCGGGCTCCGCCGAAGCATGGAGGCTGGCCGGGCCGGGCTGGGGGCTGCTGGCGCTGACCGGCGATCTCGCGAAGGGCCTCCTGCCCGTGGCGATCGGCATCGTGACCTGGACCTGGTGGGCGGGCTGGGCCGCGGGTCTGGGTGCGCTGCTCGGGGCGGGCTGGCCGCTGTTCGGACGGCTGCCGGGTGGGCGCGGGGTGGCGCCGCTCGCCGGCGTCGCGATCGCGCTCTCGCCGGCTGCGGGTCTTGTTGCGGCGCTCCTTGCGGCGGTCGCGCTGGGCACAGTCCGCCTCGTGGGCAGGGACGGTCGCGTGGCGGCCATCGTCACCGGGTTCGGTGCGTATCCCCTGCTGTTCCTGCTCGACCAGGGGGACCTTGCCCGGCTGACGGGGATCGGCGTCCTGTACCTGGTCGCCGTGGTGCGCTTCGCCACGACCCGCCACTGAGCCGACCAAAGGGCGACCGACGGCCCTTGGTAGCAGCGATCCGCCGGCGCACGCTTGCAGACAAACGCGAGGAGGCCGTCATGCGCATCATCGGCAGCTGGCATCCCGAGGAGGGATCACCGGTCCCGGCATGGGCGGCACACCTGCACGGCCGGGATCTCGAGGTGGTCTCCGAGGCCCTGCACACCTGGCACTGGTGGGTCCGGTCGCCCCACGGGGAGTTGCTGGCAGAGGGTCGGGCGTCGGACCGGCAGCGCGCCGAGGAGGCCGCCGAGGACGAGGCGACGGCCGTCCACCCGCCCACGAGCGAGCTCCTCGAGCGCCTGCTCTCCTGACCCCGGTGCCGCGGCGCACCGCCATCGCGGGGGCAGGGTTCGCTCGTCCACACCCGGTGCGGTCCGGTGGGGTGCGGGCCGGGGTCCGATGACGTAGGTCACCCTCGCGCTGCCGGGCCGCGGGACCGACACTTGCGGTGCTGGAGGTACACCGTGTCCGCTCGTTCCCCGTTCCATCGTCGCGACCCGTACTGGGAGGTCGACGGCCCCGCCGCGCGCGGCGAGCAACGACGCGTGCGGGCACGCGGGACGCTGGCCTTCGTGGTGGCCCTGGCGGCCGTGGCCGCGGCGGTCTTCGCGTGGTGCGTGGAGCTGGGGCTCGCCGCCGCGCTCGGGATCCCGCTGGTGCTCGCGGGCGGCTGAAGTCCGTCGGGCCGGAGGACCCTGCCGTTCCCGGTCCCGGGGCTCGGGCTCCACGTCAACCGGCCCTGTCGACACCTCCGCCCATCGCTACGATGTCCTCCACGAGCGTCCCCGCGCCGGCCCCGGCCCGGCGTGTGCCCAATGAACGCGAGGAGGACCGATGCGCACTCTGATCGCCAACGGCACCATCGTCACCGCCGACGGCTCCTACCAGGCCGACGTCCTGGTGGACGGCGAGACGATCGCGCAGATCGGCGCCGACCTGGCGGCCGCGGGCGTGACCGCGGACGAGACGATCGACGCCACGGGGAAGTACGTCATCCCGGGCGGCATCGACGCCCACACGCACATGGAGCTGCCGTTCGGCGGGACGTTCGCCAAGGACACCTTCGAGACCGGTACCCGGGCGGCGGCCTTCGGCGGGACCACGAGCATCGTGGACTTCGCGGTCCAGACGAAGGGCCAGTCGCTCCACGAGGGCCTCGATGCCTGGCACAGGAAGGCCGAGGGCAACGCGGTCACCGACTACGGCTTCCACATGATCATGAGTGACGTCAACGACGCGACGCTGGCCGAGATGGACCAGCTGGTCGCCGAGGGCGTGCCGGACTTCAAGCTGTTCACGGCGTACCCGGGCGTCTTCCTCTCGCCGGACGACCACATCTTCCGGGCGATGCAGCAGACGAAGCACAACGGCGGCATGATCCTGATGCACGCCGAGAACGGCCCGGTCATCGACATCCTGGCGGCCGAGCAGGTCGCCGCGGGCGTCACCGATCCCATCGGTCACGGCCTCGCGCGCGACTCGCGCCTGGAGGGCGAGGCGACCAGCCGGATGATCCGGCTCGCAGAGATCGCGGGTGTCCCGGTCTACTTCGTCCACATGTCCGCCAAGGAGGCGCTCGAGGCCCTGATGGCCGCGCGCAACCGGGGCGCCATGGCCTGGGCGGAGACCTGCCCGCAGTACCTGTACCTCACGCTGGATGACCTCGGCAACGGCTTCAACGGCGCCAAGTTCGTCTGCTCGCCGCCGCTGCGCACCAAGGACCATGCGGTCGAGCTCTGGAACGCGCTCAAGCGCGACGACCTCCAGGTGATCGGCACGGACCACTGCCCGTTCGACTT
The DNA here is from genome assembly GCA_963754485.1 of uncultured Chloroflexia bacterium. Lineage (GTDB taxonomy): Bacteria > Chloroflexota > Limnocylindria > Limnocylindrales > CSP1-4 > CAIXZV01. The sequence continues at coordinate 236,780 of CAVWFY010000011.1, forward strand.
CCACGGCCAGAAGGAGATGGGCCGCGGCGACTTCCGCAAGATCCCCAACGGGCTTCCCGGCGTGGAGGAGCGGGTCGACCTGATGCACCAGGCGGTCGTCGACGGGCGGCTGACCAAGGAGCGCTGGGTCGATGTCGTCTCGACCGGACCCGCCAAGATCTTCGGGATGTACCCGAGGAAGGGCGCGCTCGCAGTCGGCTCCGACGCCGACCTCGTGGTCTACGACCCGAACCGCAGCCACGTCCTCTCGGCCTCGACCCATCACATGGATGTCGACTACAGCTGCTACGAGGGGATGACGGTCCAGGGCGGCTCCGACGTGGTGATGAGCCGCGGGTCCATCGTGGTCAAGGACGGCGAGTTCCTGGGCCGCAAGGGCCACGGCACGTTCATCAAGCGGGGTCTCGCGGACTACCCCCGCCGCTCGTAATCACCCCGCGGGCACCGCAGCGGCCGTCCGGTCCCTCGGGGCCGGGCGGCCGCGCTGTGTCTCGGCGTCCGGGGCCTGCTCCGGCGCCCGCCTACGACGAGCAGCCGACGCAGTCCTCGATGTGGAGGCCGAGCGCCTCGCGCGCCTTGCACTCGTCGTCCACGCAGAACGCCATCTCGAGCTTGCCGGGCCTGGTGCCGGCCTGGATCACGCCCGTCACCATCACGCCGGCGTCGGCCAGCTTCTGGCTCACGACGCCCAGGCTGCCGGGCTCGTCGGGGATCTCGACCATGACCGGCTCGCCCTCGATGAACGGGTGACCGAGGCCCTTGAGCACGGAGCGGGCCGCGTCGTCGTCCGTGAAGGTCACGAACATGCACTGCAGCGGACCGGTCCCGGCACACGCCGCGTGGTGGATCTGGACCCCGCGCTGGGCGAAGGATCGCGAGAGCTGCGCGAGCTCGCCGGGGTGGTTGTCGAGCTGGACGACGAACTGCCGGGCCATGGACGCTCCTCCGGGGCGGGTTCCGCCCGGGCCTGGGGTCGACCGCCAACCGGCCGTCCGCTTGTCCCCAGCGTGCGAACAGGCGGGGCGCCGTTGTAGTGCCGTTCGGTCCCCCATCGGCATACATTGGAGCCTGCGCCGCCGCCATCGCAGGAGCACCACCGATGTTCGTCACTCTCGTCCACTGCCACGTCACAGCCCGAGCACGCCGACGCCTTCGCCGACGCCTGTCGCGCCAACCACGAGGCATCCACCCGCGAGCCCGGCAACGTCCGCTTCGACGTCCTCCGCCTGGTCGAAGACCCCACCCACTTCGTCCTGTACGAGTGGTACGTGGACGAGGCCGCCGCACGCGCCCACAAGGAGACGCCCCACTACGCCGCCTGGCGCGAGGCCGTGGCCGACTGGTTCGTGGAGCCCCGCTACGGCGTCCGCTACGAGGGCCTGTGCCCCGAGACACCGGCCTCGTGAGCGAGCCCGTGCCGTCGGTCATGCCGGTCCCGGGCCCCGCCCTGGGGTTCGTCCCGAACCTCGCCCTCGCGCCAGTCCCGGACTTCGCGCTGGGACGCATGCCGCGGATCACCTTCGGGGCCGGGGCGTTCGCCCGGGTCCCCGGGATCGTGGCGGGTCACGGGTCCCGCGTGCTGCTGGTGACCGGCGGACGGTCCCTGGCCGCCTCCGGGCGCCGTGACGCGCTCCTGGACGGCCTGCGCGCGGCGGGCGTCGTGGTGGCGGGCGAGGTGGCCGTGACCGACGAGCCCAGCCCGGCCGTGGTGGACTCGGCCGTGGCCGCGAACCGGGGCGCGGGGATCGACGTCGTCCTCGGCATCGGCGGCGGGAGCGTGCTGGACGCCGCGAAGGCCATCGCCGGCCTGCTCCGCACCGGGACCAGCGTCATGGACCACCTCGAGGGCGTCGGGCCGCAGCTCCCCTACCCCGGTCCCGCCGTGCCTCTGGTCGCCGTGCCCACGACGGCGGGCACGGGCAGCGAAGCCACCCGCAACGCGGTGATCAGCGAGCGCGGGCCGGCCGGCTACAAGCGGTCCTTCCGCGACGAACGGCTGGTGGCGGCAGATGCCGTGGTGGACCCGGACCTGCTCGCCGGTGCCGATCCGGTCCGCATCGCGGCCAACGGCATGGATGCGGTGACGCAGCTGCTGGAGGCCTACGTCTCGCTCAAGGCGGGGCCCGTGACGGATGTCCTGGCCCTCGCCGGCCTCGAGGCCGCGCGGGACGGGCTCCTCGCCTGGCACGCGGACCCGGACGGTCCCGCCGCTCCGGCCGCCCGTTCGTGCATGGCGTATGCGGCGCTGCTGTCGGGGATTTGCCTCGCGCACGCGGGCCTGGGCGGCGTCCACGGTCTCGCCTCGCCGCTCGGGGCACAGCTGCCGATCCCGCATGGGGTCGCCTGCGGCACGACGCTGGCCGGGATCACCGCGGCCAACGTTGCGGCCCTCGAGGCGCGGGCACCCGCATCGCCCGGCGCTGGAGCGCTACGCGACGCTGGGCCGGCTGCTGGCGCGGCTCCCGGAGGCGACGGCCGCCGTTGCTGCACGCGCGGCCCTCGTGAATACACTCGCGAACTGGACGGAGGCGCTGGCGATCCCCGGGCTGCGGACTTTCGGGCTGGACGAGGGCGGGATCCCGGCGATCGTGGCGGACGGGCGTGGGAGCTCCATGAAGACCAACCCCGTGGTGCTCACGGACGAGGAGCTGGCCGAGGTGCTGCGGGCGGCGCTCTGAGGGGTGCTCGGCTGCGGCCCGCTCAGATCCGGGGGCGGGTCTCCGGATCGGGCCACGTCGGCTCGCCGTCGGCGCCGGAGGCCGTCGCCCGGGTGTCCCGGCGCCCGGGTTCGCCGCCGCGCGCCGGCCCCGGGCCGTCGAGACCCCGCCGATGAGCGCCATGAGGACGAGCGACACCGCGGCGATCACGATCGAGATCACCTGGTCCATGTTCAGCGGCCCGATCACCTGCGGGTCCCGCCACGTGAAGGCCACCAGGGCCCGGGCGATCGCCCACAACCCGAGGCCGAGCAGGAACGCCCCGCCGTTGCGGCCCCGGAACACGCCCGACGCGACGAGCCCGATCACGACGAGCATGACGGCGACGGTCGCCAGCGCCTCGTAGGCCTGCGACGGGTCGGCGGGCAGCTGCGGGGCGAGCGAGCCCCACGGACCGGGTCCGAGGTAGGCGGTGGCCCAGGCGACGTCCGTGAGCTGGCCCTGGCCGGTGCCGCCCAGGATCATCGCGCCCTTGCCGAGCGCCAGCGCCAGAAGGAGCGGGATCGCGAGGGCGTGCATCCAGCGCCCCAGGGGCGCCCCCAGGAGCCTCGCGACGATCGAGGCGGTCAGGATCCCACCGACCACCCCGAGCGACAGCTGGAGGCCGCCCTGGCCGATGTCCAGCAGCGGAGCGAGGTTCGATCGGTAGAAGTCCAAGTGGACCAGCGCATATCCGATGCGGGCCCCGATGACGGCTCCGGGTACCGCGGCGACCGCGATGTACAGCAGGTCGTCGGCACGCAGGTGGTTGGAGTCGCCGGGCTCCCCACCGGGGGCGTCTGGTGGTCGCGTCGTGTCCACGGGCGTGCGGCGCCCGACCAGGGCGGCTACGACGAGGCCCACGAAGATCGCGAGAGCAACCCCCAGGGTCTCGAGGCGCACGTTCAGGTCCCCGACCGTCGCGATCGGGTCGAACGTGAGTTCGATGACGGCGCTGGGCGCCACGAGGGGCATCACGACGGCCCGAGTCTATCGCGCCCCCGCTCGCCGGCTGGCGGCCGTGCGCCGGCCGTGGTGCAATCCCGGTGACCGCGGCACGGAACCGCGAGCAAGCCGGAGGCGTCGCGCGCCCATGCACACCCGCACCCCGTCCCTCGCCCGGTCTCGCACCATCGCGGCCGGTGCGCTCCTCACGGTCGCGGTCGCGGTCGCGGCGTGCACCGGCGGAGGCGCCACGGCATCACCGTCGCCCGATGCCGCCTCGTCGGCTCCCGTAGACCAATCTGCCGGCTCGGTGCCAACCGTTGCGCCGGGTGTCGGCCAGGGGGTGCCACCGGCCGTCGTCCAGGCCGCGGTTGCCGATGCCGCCGCGCGTGCCGGTGTGGACCCCGCCGCGGTCACGGTCCTCTCCGCCGACGCCGTGACCTTCCCGAACGGCGGCCTCGGCTGCCCCGAGCCCGGGATGATGTACACCGACGTGCTCACACCGGGGTACCGCGTGGTGGTGGAAGCCGGCGGCCGAGAGTTCGACTACCGGGCGGGCGCCAGGGGCGGCGCCGTCCGCTGGTGCGAGAGCCCGCCTGCGGACTGAGGCGCGATCCCTCTGGAACGGGCAAGGCCCCCGGCATCGCCGGGGGCCTTGCGTCTGCGTGGAGCTGGCGGCGGAGCCGCCGGCGGGTGAGGGTCTAGGGGACGTCCACCCGGACGATGGTCGGGTTCGGCATGCCCGGCCGCGCCGCCGTAGGCGACGGAGCCGAGGTACTTCGTCGCCGGCCGCCAGGCCGCTGAACGTGAGGTCGATCGCACCGGTCGCGCCGATCGTGGCGGCCGCCGGAGCGGTGACGGTCATGTTGCCCGACGGCGGCGCCAGTCGAGCAGCCAGGTGTGGAGCTTGAACGGGCGTGGAGCCCGACGACGCCCCAACCGTGGACCACGACGGTGTAGTGCCGGCGGCCGGGTTGAGGAGGTTGACCTCCTCGGCCGAGGTGCCGGAGCCGCTGGAGCCAACCAACGTCGTGCCGCTGTGACACGCACATGTCGAGGTCCGCGCCGGCAGTGACGTCGGCGTCGAACAGCGAGAACCGCGCGTAGGTGATCCCGGCGGGAACCGACGACGTCGATCATCTGGACGTTGGGGGCGGTGAGGGAGCACGCGCCATCGGTCGGGTCGTCGGCGACGGTCCCGGCGGTGATCGCCGCGGGCACGAGACCGCGGGCGGTCGCCGTGAAAGGCGCCGTTATAGCCGAACGTGACGTTGTAGCTGCCGTTGACCTCGGCCGGGGCCGCGAGGGCGACCGGCCGGACGACCATCGGGATGCGGACATTGTGCGTGCCATCGGTCCAGCGTGAGCTGGCCGCCGGTGTAGGCGTTCAGCGTCGCCGCTGGTCCGGGTGAACGCGACGGTGAAGGCTTGGCCTGGCGCCCTTCGCCAGCGTCAGCGAGGACGGGCTCACCACGACGTTGAAGCCGTCCATACCGGTGAACGACGCGGTGTACGTTGCCGCCGCGCTGCCGACGTTGGTCACCGTGCGGCTGACGGTCTCGATGCCCGCCAGATCGCCGATGGCGATCGACGCGCCGTTAAAGTCACTGGCGTTCTTGGAGTAGCCGGCGTTCCACAGCGCGTTACAGGTGCCGGTGAGGCCCTGCGGCTGGGTCGCGCAGATGAAGGCGATCCAGTCGTTCCAGCCCGAGTTGAACACGAGGCCCGGATCCGCTGCCGAGTTCGGCTGCACGTGCCCGGCGCCCTGGCGGAAGATCACGAGCGGGTTCGTGTTCGGCCCGTCGAGGACGTCATAGGCCGTGGTCATGAGCGCCGACTTGATCGCCATCGGCGACCAGCCCGGGTGGAGGTCCTTCATCAGCGCGCCGAGACCGGCCACGTGCGGGCTGGACATCGAGGTGCCGCTGTAGAGGTCGAAGTCGCGGCCGGCGTTGCCTGGCGGCGCGACTGCGGCCAGGATGTCCTGGCCGGGCGCGATGAGGTCCGGCTTGAGCAGGTCGCCGCCGCCGGCGCGGAGCGGGCCGCGGGACGAGAACGACGCCGTGAACGGCGCCGGCACGTTGTAGACGATCGTCGCCTGGTTGATCGTCGCCGTGGCGCCGGGCGGTCGCGGCATAGGCCTTGATGGCGGTGCCGTCGGCCAGGCTGCACGTGCACCGTCGGGACGAAGTGGAAGTCGGCGTTGAGCGAGCTGTCGCGGGCTGTTGACCAGCACCATGCCCACGCCGCCGGCCTCCTGGACGGCCAGGCTCTTGTTGACGCGAGCGGTGACGCCGCGCTCGCAGACGACGATCTTGCCGGCCACCTTGGCGGGATCGAGGACGACGCGCAGCCGTCGGCCTCGCCGTAGCAGAGCGCCAGCTGCGTCGGGTCGGCACCGGGCAGGCCGGCGGCGGTGGAGTCGATGAGCGGCGCCGGGACCGACGGCGGTGGCGACCGAGGCGCCGGTGTAGGTGGCGCCGTTGCCCAGCGTCACGGAGCCCTTGCCGTCGCGGTTGTGCGTGCCGGCGGCCACCGTGGTCAGCCACGGGCCCGGGTGGGCGACGGTGCTCGTGGTCGGGGCCGCTGTTGCCGGCGGATGCCGCGACGAAGATGCCCGCGTCGGCCGCGTACATGAACGCGATCTCGACGGCGTCGCGGACGTTGGTCGTGCTGCCGCTGATCGAGAAGTTCATGACGTCCACGCCGTCGGCGACGGCCTGGTCGATGGCGGCGACGCTGTCGGTGCTGAAGCAGCTGCCGCCGCGCCGGTCTCCCAGCAGACCTTGTAGGCCGCGATGCGGGCCCGCGGCGCGATGCCGCTGATGGCGCCGAACACGGCGGCAGGACCGGTGGTCGGGACATTGGCGTTGCCGCCCGCCGTGCTCGCGGTGTGGGTGCCGTGGCCGCCGAAGTCGCGCGGCGAGTTGTACTCCCACGGGAGCTGGTCGTCGATGCCGGCGTTGCCGCCCCAGCCCTCGTTGTAGAACCGGGCGCCGATGAGCTTCTGGTTGCAGTTGGACGCGTTGAACTGCTCGCCGGGGACGCACCGGCCGTTCCAGCCGGGGATCTGCTGGTACGCGCGCTTCGCGCCGGGGGCGTTGCTCGGCACACCGTTGACGGTTCGATCGGCAAAGCTCAGGCTCTCGGGCCAGGCGCCGCCGTCGATGATGCCGATGATCACGTCCTCGCCCTTTGCCTGCGTCCACAGGCCACCCGAGTCACCGAGGCCGAGGAATGCCGGCGTCGACGACGTGTCGAGGTTCAGCTTCTCGTCGGCGGCGACGGAGAGGACCCCCGGCTGCGTCGCCATCTTGTTCGCCTGCGCGGCTGTCATCGTCGCCGCGAATCCGTTGTAGGCGTAGACGTAGTTGTAGACCTTCTTGCCGCCCGTGGCATCGAGCGCCGCGGCCTGCTCGCCCTTGAGGAACTTGGCGTACTCGACGACCTTCGCGCTGAGCGGGTCGATCTTCTCGCCGGGCTTGGGTGCTGTGGCCTTGAGGCCCTTGGTTCCGCCCCTGTAGGCGACGACCGGCGGATCGGACATCTGGACGATGAAGTTGCCGCCCTTGGTGAACTGGTCGGCGGGCGCTTTCGCCGACACCGACGCCGGGACCAGTGCTGAGACCAGCAGGGCGCTTCCCAGCAGTGCGAGGAACCTTCGGTTCATGGTCCTCCCGTGGGCGATGCCCACCTGACGGACCGCCTGTCAGGGACGGTCCTCTCCTCCAGGGCGCGACGGCCTTCCCGTCGCCCGTCGACCCGGGATCCGGAGCCGACGGCATCACCGGTGCAGCCCGGGCACCGGCTGATACCGGGAGCGTAACCCACGGATCGGCGCTCGACCACACGAGGTGGCACGTGCGGGGCACTTCGGAACCGCACTCGCGGGCTCGAACCGAATCACCCGGTGCGTCCGGGCACCGGGTGATCGGGGTGTCGAGGCCCGGAACGATCAGGCCGGCAGCGCCGCCACAAGCTCCTTGACCGCTGCCACGGACTTGTCGAAGGCCACCCGCTCGTCGGCGGTGAGGGTGATCTCGAACACCCGCTCGAGGCCGCCGCGACCCAGGACCACCGGCACGCCGACGAAGTAGCCGTCGACGCCGAACTCGCCCTCGAGGAACGTCGCACAGGGCAGGACGCGCTTCCGGTCGCCCAGGATCGCGTCGACCATCTCGAACGTCGAGGCCGCCGGTGCGTAGAACGCGGAGCCGGTCTTGAGCAGGCCGACGATCTCGGCGCCGCCGTTGGCCGTCCGGTCCTCGAGGGCCTTCGACCCGGTCCGCGGGCAGCAGCTCCGTGATCGGCACGCCGGCCACGGTGCTGTAGCGCGACAGCGGGACCATGGTGTCGCCGTGGCCGCCGAGCACGAACGCGTGGACGTCCTTCACGGACACGCCCAGCTCCATGGCGATGAACGTCCGGAACCGGGCGGAGTCGAGGACGCCGGCCATGCCCAGGACGCGCTCGCGCGGGAAGCCCGAGGCGGTCTTGGCGACGTGGCACATCACGTCGAGCGGGTTGGTGACCACGATCAGGATCGCATCGGGCGATACGGCGGCGGCGGCCTTGACCACGCCGCCCACGATGCCGGCGTTGGTGGCGATCAGGTCGTCGCGGCTCATGCCCGGCTTGCGCGGGATCCCGGAGGTCACGACGATGATGTCCGAGCCCGCGGTGTCCGCGTAGTCGTTGGTGCCCAGGACGTGCGCGTCGTGACCGACGACGGGCGCCGCCTCGGCGAGGTCGAGGCCCTTGCCCTGCGGCAGGCCCTCGACGATGTCCACCAGGACCACGTCGGCCAGGCCGGCCTCCGCGATGCGCTGGGCGGTCGTGGCGCCCACATTGCCGGCGCCGATGACGGTGACCTTGTTGCGTGCCATGACGATCAGCCCTCCGCGTTCGTGTCCGGATCGAGCGGGATCGGCCCCGCGTTGCGCACCGCCTCGGAGACGCCGGCGGCGTACTTGGCGAAGTTGTCGTGGAACATCCCGGCGATCTTGCTGGCAGCCGCATCGTAGGCCGCCTTGTCCGGCCAGGTGTTGCGCGGGATGAGGATCTCGTCGGGCACGCCGGGCACGCTGACCGGGACGGCGACCCGGAAGACCGGGTCCATGACCGTCTCGACGCCCTCGAGCTCGTCGTTGATCGCCGCCCGGACCATGTTCCGGGTGTGGGCGATGTTCATCCGGTGACCGACGCCGTACGGCCCGCCGGTCCAGCCGGTGTTCACGAGCCAGACGGGGACGTCGTCCCGCTCCAGGTGGTCCATCAGCATGTGGGCGTACTCGCCCGGGTGGCGCGGCAGGAACGGGGCGCCGAACGCGGCGCTGAACGTGACCGACGGCTCCTTCACCCCGATCTCGGTGCCGGCGAGCTTGGCGGTGTAGCCGCTGATGAAGTGGTACGCGGCCTGCTCGCGGGTGAGCCTGCTGATCGGCGGCAGGACGCCGAACGCGTCGGCCGTGAGGAACACCACGTGCTTCGGGCCTGGGGCCACGCCCGTCGGATCCGCGTTGCCGATGAAGTGGAGCGGGTACGCGGCGCGGGTGTTCTCGGTGAACCGCTCGGAGTCCAGGTCCAGCTCGCGGGTCTCGGGGAACATATCCGTGTTCTCGAGGATGGTCCCGAAGCGCTTGGTGGTCGCGAAGATGTCCGGCTCGTACATCGACGACAGGCGGATCGTCTTGGCGTAGCAGCCGCCCTCGAAGTTGAAGGTGTAGCCGTCGCCCCAGCCGTGCTCGTCGTCGCCGATGAGGCTGCGCAGCGGGTCCGCGGACAGCGTCGTCTTGCCGGTGCCCGAGAGGCCGAAGAAGATGCAGGAGTCGCCGTCGGGGCCCACGTTGATCGAGGAGTGCATCGGCAGCACGCCCTCGTCCGGCATGAGGTAGTTCATGACGGTGAAGGCGGACTTCTTGATCTCGCCCGCGTACATCGTCCCGACGATGATGATCTCCATCCGCTGCAGGTGGAGCAGGATCGCCGTGCTCGTCCGCGTGCCCTCGGTGGCGGGATCCGCCTCGAAGCTGGGCACGTTGATGATCGTGAAGTTGGGCACGAAGGACGCGAGGTCCTCCTGTGGCGGCCGGCGGAACAGGTTGCGCGCGAAGATGCTGGCCCAGGCGGTCTCGGTGTAGACGCGGAGGCTGCGGCGGTGGTCCGGGTGCGCGCCGATGTACATGTCCTGCGCGTACAGCTGCCGGTCCGCGACGTACTCGACGAGTCGGGCGCGGAGCCGGTCGTAGTGCTCCTCGCTGATCTCGTGGTTGACCTCGCCCCACCAGACCTTGTCCTGGCTCCACGGCTCTCGGACGACGAACTTGTCCTTGGGCGAGCGTCCCGTGTGCTGGCCCGTGCGGACGACCAGCGGGCCCTCGGCGGCGATCGTGCCCTCGGCCGCGCGGATCGCGTGCTCGTAGAGCTCGGCGACGGGGAGGTTGGCCACGACGGTCCCACCGATGCGGGCGGAGTCGGGGGCGGTCAACGTCACTATCGGATACCTCGGCTGCGGCGCGGGCAGGCACGCCCGCGAGTGGCTTTGACCGGCCGCGCGTGACGGACCCGTGGGGGCCCGGGAGTCGGCTTTCGCAGTCAAGGTTGCGATTCGGTTTCGCGGATTGTACCCCGGTCAACAAGGCCGCGACGCTGTGGCCCGCTACGCCCCGTCCAGGGCCCGGACGAGGTCCGCGACGAGGTCCTCGACGGCCTCGATACCCACGGACAGGCGGATCAGCGCGGGGTCAACGGCGAGCGATGACGACGCCACGGACATGTGGGTCATGGCCGCCGGCAGCTCGATCAGGGACTCCACGCCGCCCAGCGACTCCGCCAGGGTGAACAGGCGCGTGGACTCGCAGATGGCGACGGCCCGCTCGGCCGCGGATCGCCCGTGTGGGCCTCCGGCGGCGGGGATGAAGGAGACCATGCCACCTGCCGCGGGCTTGTCCCCCAGGCGCATCTGACGCACGGCCACGGACGCGCCCGGGTGCGCGTGTGGCCCGTCGGCCAGCCCGGGGTAGCGCACCCATGCGACGTCCTCGCGCGACGCCAGGAACTGCGCCACCGCCAGTGCGTTCGCCGAGTGGCGCTCCATCCGCACGGCAAGCGTCCGCAGCCCGCGGAGCACGAGGAAGCAGTCGAACGGCCCAGGCACGGCGCCCATGGCGTTCTGCAGGAATCGCAGGCGCGCCGCCACCTCGTCGTCGTTCGTCACGGCGACGCCCAGGATCGTGTCCGAGTGCCCGCCGAGGTACTTGGTCGCGGAGTGGAAGACGACGTCCGCGCCCAGCTCGAGGGGCCGCTGGAGGGCCGGCGAGGCGAAGGTGTTGTCGATGACGAGGAGCGGCGGTGCCCCACCCGACTGGGCGGCGAACTCGCCGATCGTGCTGCGCGACGGCGGCGATGTCGGTGACCTTGAGCAGCGGGTTGGACGGCGTCTCCAGCCAGACCAGGCGGGTCGCGGCGTTCAGGCCCTCCCACAGGGCGTCCGGTCCCGAGGCCAGGTCCGCGTAGCGGGCCTCCCCCGCCCCGGCCGGCCGGTGGACGCGCTCGAAGTAGCGGTACGTGCCGCCGTACACGTCGTCGCCGACCAGGATCTCCTCGCCGGCCGCAGCCAGCTGCGCCAGCGCCGACGTCGTGGCCGACCCCGAGGCGAACGCGATCCCGTGCGCGCCCGCCCTCGAGGTCCGCGATGGCTCGCTCCAGTCGCTCCCGGGTGGGGTTCTGGGTGCGGGCGTACTCGTACCCTGCCCGAGGGCGCCCGACGCCGTCCTGGGCATAGGTCGAGGTCTGGTAGATCGGCGGCGAGACCGCGCCGGTCAGCTCGTCCGGCTCGGCGCCAGCGTGGACGGCGCGGGTGGCGAAGGCGTCGGCGGTGTCGGGGTCGCGGGCGTCGTGCATCGCCGGATCATCGCATCCCTGCACGCCCGCCGGTCCTACGACGGACGGTGGGCCAGGTGCTCCAGCACGTCCATCCGCGAAACCACGCCCGCGGGACGTCCGTCGCGGATCGCGAGCAGCGCCGCCGCCCCGTCCGAGAGCAGAGCGAAGGCCTCGTCCAGGCTGGCGGTCACCTCGAGGGCAGGCAATGGGCGGTCCATGACCTCGCCCACGGTGCGGTCCACGATCGCGGGATCCCGGTAGGCGCGATCCAGGAGGCCCCGCTCGCTCACGGAGCCCACGATGCCCTCGAGCGCGTCGCCGTCGGGGTGCTCCGAGACGGGCAGCTGGCTCACGCCGAAGCGCTGGAGCGTGTCGATCGCCTCCCCGACGCGGTCCGTCGTCCGGGCCAGGATGACCGGCGGCAGGTCGGCGCCGTGGTGACGGTCCGCCAGCAGCTCGCCCATGCGCACGACGGCGCCCGTGGTCGCCAGCAGGCCGTGGGTCCGCATCCACTCGTCGTTGTACAGCTTGGACAGGTAGTTGCGGCCGCTGTCCGGGAGGATCACCACGACGACCGCGTCCTTCGCCGTGACAGGTTCGTCTCGGAGGAGTCGCTCGCACTCGTCCAGCGCGGCAACCATCGCGGTCCCACACGACTCCCCGGCCAGGATCCCCTCCTCGCGGGTGATCCGGCGGGCCATGGCGAAGGCCTCCCGGTCGCTGACACGGACCCAGCGGTCGATGACGGCCGGATCGTAGGTCCCCGGGAAGAAGTCCTCGCCCACACCCTCGGTCAGGTAGCTGCGGGCGATGTCGCCGGACAGGACGCTGCCCTCCGGGTCCGCACCGATCACGCGGATCGTCGGGTTCTGTGCCTTGAGGTAGCGGGCCGTGCCCGAGACCGTGCCGCCGGTGCCGACGCTGGCCACCAGGTGCGTGATCCGGCCCTTCGTCTGCTCCCAGATCTCGGGACCCGTCGTCTGCTCGTGCGCCGCCGGGTTCTCCATGTTCCAGTACTGGTCCGGCTTGAAGGCTCCGGGGATGTCGCGGGCAAGGCGCGCGGCCACGGAGTAGTAGCTCTCCGGCGACTCCGGCGGGACGTTGGTGGGGCAGAGCACGACCTCCGCGCCGTACGCCCGCAGGAGGGCCTGCTTCTCCGCCGACTGCTTGTCGGCCATCACGAAGACGCAGCGGTAGCCGCGCAGCACGGCAGCGATGGCCAGGCCGTGACCCGTGTTGCCGGACGTGGGCTCGATGATGGTCCCGCCTGGCCGCAGGAGCCCGGCCCGCTCGGCGGCCTCGATCATCGGCAGGCCGATCCGGTCCTTGACCGATCCGCCGGGGTTGAGCATCTCCAGCTTGGCCAGCAGCAGCGGCCGCCGGCCCGCGGGACCGAGGCCGCTCGTGAGGTGCGGGATCTCCACGAGCGGCGTGTTGCCGACGAGGTCGAGGATCGAGGACGCGTACTCCATGGCTGCAGGATACCCGCGGCGCCGCACGATCCCGTTGGGCCCGGATGGCTCCACGGCGGGTCGCGGCGGGGCGGCGGGGCGGCGGGGCGGCGGTCGGACAATTCGCCGGCCCGAGTCTGGCGTCAGCGGAAGAGGTGCGTCAGTCCCGTCCCGCGCAGGCGTACGCCCGGCACCGGCGCGACGTCCTCGTGGGCGCGCAACACCGCCGGCGCCGTGTGGGCGTGGAGCCCGTCGGAGACTCGCCGGGCAAGCCGGCGCTCCTCGCCGGATCCGGGCTCGGGCGCGGTGTCCGGGACCACCTCGTCACCAGCCGCCACCGCCAGCTCGGCCCACGTCACCGGCGCCCCGATCCGGACCGCGATCCGTCGTCCGAGGTACAGCAGGTCGGTGCCGCCGATGACGATCGGCACGATGAACGCCCCGGAGCGCAGGGCGATGTACCCGACACCCGGCGAGATCGGGCGCGCCGTACCCACGGGGACCGGCATCCCGGACTCCGGGAACAGGCAGAAGACGGCGCCCGCGTGGAGCACGTCGCCCGCGGCGGCCAGGTGCGTCGCGAACGATCGCGGCCCGCCGTGGGATGGAATCGGCAGGATCCCGCCCACGCGCCGCACGACCCAGCGCCGGAGCGGTGAGCGGGCCATGGTCCGCGCGTCGCCGAAGAACACCAGCCGCGGCTCCGCCGGGAGCACCATCCAGACGAGGAACGGGTCGACCCAGGTCCGGTGTGGGAGGCCGGCCGCGACCCAACCGCCCGTCAGCCGCCCCGCGGCGTCCCGAGGCAGATTCTCCAGACCCGAGACCTCCACGTGGAACCGGAGCAGGAACACCGGGATCCGCCACGCGAGCCGCAGGAGCCGGTAGGCCGCGCCCGCCCGCGGCGACGCCTCACCGATCAGCCCCGGCGGCAGCTCCGGGATGCCGGGCGGATCGGGCTCCGGGGCGCGGGGCATGGGTCAGGTCTCGGTTCGGTCCAGCCGTCCGGGGCGCAGGAACAGCCAGGTGAGCCGCTTCCGGAGCCGGCGTGGGTGCCCGGGCGGATCCACGGTCGTCGGCTGGAGGGCCTCAACCTCGGGGCCCAGCAGCGCCTCGAAGCGCTCGGTGAGGACCTTGGCCAGCTCGAGCTCCTCGCGGCTCCCTTCCTCGGGCGGTGTCCCGTCCCAGGCGTCGCCCAGCAGCGCCCGCGCGCTCGTCGGCAGCAGCACCTTCGTGGCCATCCTGCGGCCGATGTAGAGCTCCTCCGTCCCGGCCATCACGAGGGGAACGATGGGGGCGGCCGTGCGGATGGCGATCAGCGCGGCCCCTGGGCGGAAGGGTCCGATGCGGCCCGCTGGCCCGGACACGGTTCCCTCCGGCATCTGGACGAACACGCCGCCGTTGCCGACGACCGCCCGCGCCGATGCGACGTGTCCGTCCACGCCCATCCCGCCGCGCCAGACCGGCAGCAGGCCGCCGAGCCGGTGGATCAGGCGCTCGCGCGAGCGCGAGGTGAAGGTCGACGGGCCACTGCCCAGGAACCAGGCGCGCGGCTGCGCGGGGAGCGCATGCATGACGACGAACGGGTCCATCCAGCCGCGATGCGCCGCGCCGATGAGCAAGTAGCCGCCCCTGGGCAGGTGCTCCTGGCCGGACGTCTGGATCCGGAACCGGAACGCCCCGAAACAGGCGAGCCGGGCGACCAGCCGCAGGAACCGGTACAGGAGCGACGCCTTTGATTCCGGGGTCCGCCCCAGCCACTCCAGGCCTTCGAGGGCGCCGGTCCGCCGGCCGGCCTCGAGGACGTCGGGGGTCAGACGAGAGGGCGGTCGACGACGCGTCGCGGGAACCGGGTCGGCTGCAGGGCAGGCTCCGGGTCGGGAGGCGCAGGCTCCGGGTCGGGAGCTGCAGGCGCAGGCTCCGGCTCGGAGGTCGCTGGCGCGGCCTCCACATTCCCCGCAGGGGCGAGGTCGTCAGGCCCCATCGGCCGTGCGGGCGCCGGCGGTGTCCGAAGGATCAGCGGTGTCCGACGGATCGCCGGTCACGTCGGCCGACACATCGGCTGGCACGTCGGCAGCGGGTGCATCGGCCGGCAGCCCGGCTTCCACATCAGCGTCACCCGCCAACTCCGGCGGCTCGCCCCAGCGGTCGCCGTCCGCGGCACCCGGCCGGTGCCGGACGGCCAGGACGACCAGGGCTCCAACGATGACCAGCACCGAGATGATGGTGGCGGTGGGCACGCCCAGGACGGTCCAGTTGCCCGTGCGCAGGGTCTCGAGCGCCAGCCGGACCGTGGCGTACCAGATGAGCCAGATCAGGAACAGGTCGCCGGGGCGCATCCGCGGGCCCCAGCGACGCGCGATCCAGAGCAGCGTGATGGCGCCCAGGATGCCGCTCACCGACTCGTACAGGAAGAGCGGGTGGAAGCCGGTTGTCGCGGGCGGGTACATCGTGCAGGGGTACTCCACGACGCGGTGCGCGCAGTCGATGGTGATGCCCCATGGCAGGTCCGTGGGCGGCCCGTACAGCTCCTGGTTGAAGAAGTTGCCCCAGCGACCGATGGCCTGCATCACGAAGATGCCCGGGGCGATGACGTCCGCCCACTTCCAGAACGGCTGGCGCCAGAGGCGCAGGATGACCGCCGCCGCGATGATCCCGGTGAGGATCCCGCCGTACACGCCGAGGCCCGTGTAGGGCGGCATCACGATCGCGAGAAGATCGTCCTTGTACCGCTGCCACTGGTCGATGACGTGGTACAGCCGGCCCCCGATCAGGGCCGCAACGGCCACGATGATGATCCCGTTGTCCACCAGCCGGGCATCCAGCCCCCGGCGGCGTGCCTCGCGCGTGATCACCACGTACGTCGCGGCCAGGCCCACGGCGTAGCAGACGCCGTACCAGTAGACCGGGAGCGAGCCGATCTGGAACGCGATGGGATCCGGCGTCACGTCGATCAGCGCGACCAACGGCAGCAGGAAGGTGGCCGGCAGGAGGGACATCGCCCGGAGTGTAGCCCCACCGCGCTCCGCTGCCGCGTCGGCTATTCTCGGCCGCGATGGCCCCTCCCGCCCCCACTCCCGCCCGGCCCACGCGATGAGCACCGACTTCAACTGGTGGCTCCTGGTCGTCGGCGTGGTCGTCGGCGGGGCGCTGACGTGGCTCGTGCTGGCCGACTCGCGCCGGCGCGAGGACGAGATCGCGGAAGAGGAGCTGACGGCCGAGGCCGGCTGGATCGCGAGGATCCTCAACGATCCCCAGCTGGACACGGACCAGGTGGATCGGGTGCTCCGCGCGCACCGCCGGTACCTGGGCTTCACGCCCCCGGACACGCTGGTGGACCCGGCGAGCCTCGAGGCGCTGGAGCAGAAGCACGAGGCCAGCGGAGATCCCGGCGCCAAACAGGAGCCGGAGCCGGAGCCGGAACCGGAGCCGGAGCCGGAGGCCGCGAGCTGAGCTAGCTCGGCGTGGAACCGCCTCCGGACCGCCTGGGTTCGGGCGCCTCGCCACCCTTGGGGGTGATCGACAGGGGGCGCCCCTCGAAGCCCGTGCTGAACACCACGTCCGTCTCCGTCGAGAAGACGTCGTGCGTCGTCTGGATCCTGCGCACGATCTCGCCCAGGTGCTCCATGTCGCGAGCCCGGATCTTGAGCAGGTAGTCCGCCTCGCCCGCGATGTGGTGGCACTCCTCGATGTCACGGATCGCCGCGAACTCCGGTGTCAGGTCCACGCTGACCGTGCCGGGAGCCTGGGTGACCCACGTGAACGCGAGGACCAGCAGCCCCACCGCGGCAGGGTCGACATCGGCCGCGTAGCCGCGGATGACCCCCTTCGCCTCGAGCTTCTTGACCCGCTCGTGGACGGAGGGTGCAGCCATCCCGAGGTCCGTGCCGAGGTCCGCATAGGACCGGCGACCCTGGGCCTGGAGAATGCCAAGGACACGAGCATCGTTCTCACTGAGAGGGACGTTCTTGCTCACTGGTACCTATTCCTTAGGGTGATTGGTTGCGCAACCTTCGTATCTTAGGTATCGTTTCGGTTACATGGGTACCCGGGGTGCCGACCCCGCCGGAACGGCCGGCGGGACCTTCGATGGTCCACGGCCTCGACCCCGCTAGCGAAGGTGCAGACGCATGGTGCTTCTTGCCATGTTCACGCTCCTCGCGCTGTTCTCGATCATCAGCATCCTGATGAGCGCCGATGATCCCCAGCGCTCGAGCGATCCGCGCGACAATCCCGTTCTCTGGTCGGCACTCAGCCGCCGGTAGACGCGGCGCACAGCCTACTCCACGACACCCCGGCCCCGGCTGGGGTGTCGCGATTCGACGGGGACCGCCTCCAGCGGCGTCGTGGGAACCCGTCGCGTCCCTACAATGCTGGCTCCGCCACCGAACTGGAGCCCCGGCCCCCATGCCGCAGCCCGCGCACCCGATCCGTCCAGTACCCGCACCGAGCATCCGACCCTGGGCGGGAACGCGCCTTGGAGCTGCCGGGGGGCAGGTGGGCGAACTGTGGCTGGCCGGGCCGGACTCCGTGGTGGCGACCGACGACGGCGACCGGACGCTCGACGCCCTGGCCGCGGCGCTGGGTGAGGCACTCGTCGGGGTTCGTGGCATGGCGCTGCTTGGCCCCCGCTTCCCGCTGATCGTGAAGCTGATCGACGCAGGCGACTGGCTCTCGCTCCAGGTCCACCCCGATGACGCGCTTGCACGGGAGCTGTACGGCCCGGACGCCCTCGGCAAGATCGAGGCGTGGCTCGTGGTCGACGCTGACCCGGCCAGTGAACTCGTGACGGGACCGGCCGACGACCTGGAGGAGGCCGCGCTACGGGAGGCCATCGCTGCGGGGACCGCGTCGCACCCGCACTGCCACCGGCGGCCAGCGGTCGCGGGCGACACCCTGCTGATCCGGGCCGGAACGCTGCACGCGATCGGCGCGGGCGCGTTCGTGTACGAGATCGAGCAGCCATCCGACCTCACGTTCCGCATCTCCGACTGGGGGCGGCCGACCGGCCGGACCCTCCACGTGGCCGAGGCGCTCCGTGCGATCCGGCCGACGCTCCGGGCGGAGCCGGCCGGATCCGGGTTCCGGCTGGACGGTGGGGCGCTCGAGGTGCCGGAGTTCCGCCTGGAGCTGCCGGACCTGGCTGTGCCCGTCGATCGACGCCCAGGTGGTCGCTCGTGCGAGGTCGTCACGGCGATCCGGGGCCCGCTGCGAGTGACCGGCGACGGCTGGTCGGAGATGCTCGCCCCGTACGAGACGCTGGTGGTCCCGGCAGCCGTGGATGCCTACGAGATCACGGGCCCCGCCGACGGCATCGCCTGCGTCGGCAGCCTCCCGTAGGGTCGCGTCCAGCCGGGTGCGGCGCACGCGACGGCCGCGCGCCGATCGTGCTCCGCGCGTGGCTCCGGCGTCTACCAGGTCCCGGCAGCCCGGCGGCGCAACTCCTCGAGGCTTCCGGCCGGGACGTGGGCCTCCAGGCAGGTCACCCCTTCGCGACCCACGACGGCGTCGTGGCGGGTGCCCGCCGGCAGGTCCAGCCGGTCCCCCACCTCGAGGTCGATCGTCACACCCCGATCAGGCAACCCGAACCGGATCGAGCCCGTTCCGCACACCAGCACCTTGTCGTAATCGTGCGCGTGGGGCGGGTACCGGTCCGACGGCCCGTTCGACCAGCCACCGGGCTCCAGTCCCTCCGCGCGCAGGCGCTCCGCGAGTTCGATAGCGTTCACGCCCGCAAGACTAGCGAACCGGCGGCGCGCGGGAGACGCAGGCCGGAAGCGCCAAACGTGGCCGGGCCTACACTGCCGGCATGACGGATCTGCCGCCCTTGCGCTATCTGACCGGCGCCGACGTCGTCGCGGCCATGCCGTCGCTGCCCGAACGGCTCGACCTTGCCGAGGCCACGCTCCGCGGCCTGGCGGATGGCGCCGAGCTGCCGCCCAAGATCGGGGTGCACCCGCGACCCCCGGCGTCGTTCGCACACGCCATGCCGGCACTGCTGCCCGGACTCGCGCCCGACGGCTCCGGGGACCGGCTCGGGATGAAGTGGGTGTCCGGAAACCCGGCCAACAACGCGTTCGGCCTCGCCGGCATCCACGGCCTCCTGCTGCTCAACGACCCGATCACGACGGTGCCCATCGCGATCATGGACGCCGGGCCGATCACCGCGGAACGGACCGCGGCCACCACCGGCGTGGCGCTTCGGGCCTTCGCGCCGGACGTCGGTCGGGCACCGCGTGCCGCGCTCATCGGGGCGGGTGTCCAGGGGCGGAGCCATGTGCCGGTGCTCGGACACGTGCTGCCCGGGGTCGAACTCGTCGTCTTCGACCGGGACCCGGGGCGGGCGACATCGCTCGCAGCGCTGGCGGCCGCCACCGAAGGGATCGGTTCCGTGTCCGTGGCCGCCTCGGCGCAGCGAGGCGGTCGAGGGGGCGGACATCGTCGTCACGGTGGCCTCGTTCGTCCCGCCGCCGGAGCGCCAGGTCATGAACAACGACTGGCTGACCCCGCATGCGCTGGTGGTCCCCGTGGACTACGCGACCTACTGCGCCGCCGAGGTTGCCCGCGATGCCGGCCTGTTCCTCGTGGACCACACCGCGCAGTTCCTGGCCAACCGGGACATCGGCAACTTCGACGGGTACCCGGAGCCGACGGCGATGATCGGTGAGGCACTGGCGCGGGGCATGCGGCGGCCAGCGGGGCGGGTCGTGACCACGCACCTGGGCACGGGGCTGGCAGACGTGATCTTCGGGTCGTCGATCCTTGCAGCGGCCACGCAACGCGGACTCGGGACGATCCTGCCGCGCTGAGGAGGGCCAGGGTCGCCACCCGGCGATTGCGTGAAACCCCCACGCGAAACCCGCCGGGCCGGTAGCCTGTCGCGCGCACCCCGACACGCCGGAAGGATCGTCATCGACGACCACGGCCCCGCGGGCGGCGGAGGAGGAGCCTGTGGGACGCGTGCTGCGCGGCGCGCTCGTGGTGGTCGTGGTCGTGGTCGTGGTCGCCGTGGTGTCCGTCGGCGGATTGCTCGGATCGATCACGGCGTCGGGACAGCCCCAGCAGAGCGGCACGATCCACGCCCCGGGCCTCGCGGCCGACGCCATCGTGAGCCGCGACGTCAGCGGCGTCACGCACATCGCGGCCGGCACCTCCCACGACCTGTTCTTCGCCCAGGGCTGGGTCCACGCGTCCGAGCGCATGTGGCAGATGGAGATCTGGCGCCGGATCGGCGCAGGCCGCCTGGCCGAGCTGTTCGGCGAGAGCCAGGTCGCGACCGACTCGTTCATCCGAACCCTCGACTGGCGCGGCGCCGCCGAGCGCGACCTCGCCGTCCTGTCGGACGAGACCCGCTCCTTCCTGGATGCCTACGCGGACGGCGTCAACGCGTTCCTCGAGAGTCATCCGAATGCCCTCGGCCTGTCGTTCGTGGTCGCCGGAGCGCTCGCGGGCCAGGGCACCGGCCTCGCCGGCCTGCGGCCCGAGCCCTGGACGCCGATCGACACCCTCACCTGGGCCAAGGTCCAGGCCTGGGGCCTGGGCGGCAACCTGGATAGCGAGATCTTCCGGATGCTGGCCGATGCCCAGCTGGGCGACCCTGCACTCACGGACCAGCTGTTCCCCGCCTACGACCCGGACCAGCCGGTGATCGCAGCCCCGGAGGACCCGGAGGCCCCGGTGGCGGTCACCGCGAGGTCGCCGGAGCCGTCGAGCGCCGCCCGCGCGAACGTGACCCCGGATGCGCGTGCCTGGACCGAACTTGCCCGCATCGCAAACGGCATCCCCGCCCTGGCCGGGCTGGCTCCCGAGACGGACATGGCCGACAAGGGCGGGGTCGGCTCCAACAACTGGGTCGTCGCCCCAGCCCGCTCGGCCACCGGCGGCGCGCTCCTCGCCAACGACCCGCACCTCGGCTTCAACATGCCGTCGGTCTGGTACGTCAATGGCCTGCACTGCCGGCCGATCTCGGACGCCTGCCCGTTCGACGTCGCGGGTGTCACCTTCCCGGGCACCCCGGGCGTGATCGCCGGTCACAACGGCCGCATCGCCTGGGGCGTGACCAACGTCAATCCCGATGTGCAGGACCTGGTCGAGGAGAAGGTGGATCCCGCCGATCCCGCGAAGTACCTCACCGAGGACGGCTCGGAGCCGTTCACGGTCCGCACGGAGACGATCGGGGTCGCCGGCGGGGACGACATCACCCTCACGGTCCGCGAGACCCGGCACGGGCCGGTGGTCACGGACGTGGACGACCGGCTCAAGGCGACCGGCACCCCGTACGCCCTGCGCTGGACGGCGATCGCCGAGCCCGACCGCGTGTCGGAGGCGTTCCTCGACATCGACCGTGCCACCGACTGGACGTCGTTCCGCGCCGCCCTCGCCAAGTTCGGCGCGCCGTCCCAGAACTTCGTCTACGCCGACGTCGACGGCCACATCGGCTACCAGCTGCCGGGTGCGATCCCGGTCCGCACCCTCGCCACCGACATCGGCGACCGTCCCGTCCCCGGCTGGGACGGCCAGCACGAGTGGGAGTCGTTCGTCCCGTTCGACGACCTGCCGTCCGTGTTCGACCCGCCGTCGGGCCGGATCGTCACCGCCAACAACGCGGTGTACTCCGACAAGGCGTTCATCGGCGCCGAATTCGACCGGGGTGACCGCGCGGCCCGCATCCTGGAGCTGATCGACGCGGCCGGCGACAGGGTCACGCTCGACACCTTCGCCGCCATCCAGGGCGACACGGTGCTGCGCCGTGCCGCGCGGCTCACGCCGGCGCTGCTGGACCTCAAGCCGGTGCCCACCACCGAGGACGGCGCCGCCGTTCTCGAGGCGATCTCCCGCTGGGACGCAAGGTGCGACACGACCTCCACCGGATGCTCCGCGTACGTGGTCTTCGAGAACGCGCTGGTGCGAGCGATCTTCGACGACGAGCTCGGGCCGCTGGCCCGGGACTACGTGGGCGCCGACGTCGCGACCGACCTCGCCGCCTCGCTCCTGGGCACGCCCGAGGGCCTCGCGTCGGCCTGGTGGGGTGACGCGAAGACCGGGCAGAAGGCCTCCCCCGCCGACGTCGTCGCCGCTGCGCTCGATACCGCCGGCTCCCAGCTGCGCAGGGACCTGGGCGAACCCTCGGGCTGGACCTGGGGCCGCATTCACACGGTCCAGTTCCGCGAGTCCACCCTGGGCGAGAGCGGCATCGCCCCCCTCGAGTGGTACTTCAACACGCCCGGGGACCCCGTCGACGGCGCCGACGCCGCCGTCAACAACAACTACTACCGCCTCTCGCGCGCTTACCCGGACCCCTATGACCCCGACTTCGAGCCGGCGGCGACCCTGGGCGAGCTGTACTCGGTCACGAACGGCCCGTCGATGCGGGCGCTGTACGACATGAGCGACCTCGACGCCGGCCGGATCATCACGACCACGGGCCAGAGCGGCGTGCCGTTCAGCCGCCATGCGAACGACTGGATCCCCAAGTGGCTGGCCAACGAGACCGTTCCCCTGCCATTCACCAACGCCGCCATCGACGCCGAGGCAGCCGCGGTACTGGTGCTGACGCCGAACCCCTGACGCCACCGGGGCGATACTGCACGGCATGCAGGAGTGGATGCGCTGGGAACCCGTCAAGGCCCGGCGATTCTCGTCACTGCTCCTGACGCCGGCGCGGGTGCTGGTGGGGATCGGGGCCGCGATCGCGATGGTGACCGGGCTGGTTCCCTGGGCCGAGGGCGTGGCGCCCGGGCTGCGCGGGTTCGCGCCCGTGTTCTTCAGCGGCCTCGGGGGCGCCGGCGACGGCGTGATGCTCATCCTGGTGGCGCTCGGGGCAGGAGTGCTGACACTCCACCGGACGCCCGCCCTGTCGCGCGTCCGCACGGTGCGCCTGATGCCGGCGATCCTGGTGTTCCTGGCCGCCATGACGTGGCTCAGCGGGCACCGGGCCGCGCTCCGGGAGATTGGAGCGTGGGAGGTCCGGGGCGGGACAGGGCAGCTCGCCCCCGGGTTGTGGCTGGCCGGCCTGGGGATCCTCCTCATGGCGGCCGGCACGGTCTGGCTGCTGCCTGAGGTTGTCCGCTGGAGGCGGCGGAGCGACGACCCCGCCAAGCTCGTGACCGTCGGACCACGCCTGGTCGCGGAGGTCGTGGCCGGGATCGCGGGCACGCTCCTCGGCGGCGCTGCGGGGATCGCCCTCGCGCTGTCGCTGACCGGTCCCACCCTGGTGGGCACGATCACGCTGGGCGCGGTGTTCGGCGGGCTCGCGGGCGCGTACGCTGGGAGCTGGCTGGTGCGGGTCGCGGCGGAGCGGCTGGCCGCCCGCAAGGGCCGTCCCGGCGACGGGACGCCCACCTAGCGGCGGGTTCCCCGACCCGGTGACGCCCCAGTCGGTAGCCCCGGCCCCCGGCGGTCGACCCCCTGACCGCGGGTACCATGGCCAGCGATGTCCAGGGATCATGACCTGCTGCTCGGCACGCTCGCCGCCGTCGTCGCGGCGGTCCTGTTCGGCACCCTCGGGCCGCTCTCGCGGTTCGGCGGGGAGGCCGGCGTGGGTGGCGTCGCCTTCACGGCCTGGCGCGCCATCCTGGGCGTGGCCTTCCTCGCGGTGCTCGTCACGGCACGGGGTGCCGCCGGGTCGTCGTTCGCCGCGGTCCGGAGCCTCCCCGGGCGCGGGCGGGTTGCCCTGGCGACCGCGGCGATCATGGGCGTCACCCTCAACGTCTCGATGTTCACGGCCTTCGGCCTCGTTCCCATCGCCCTCGCCCTGATGCTGTTCTACCTGTACCCGGCGGGCGTGGTGGTGGTGGACCTCGCGCTGGGTCATGAGCGCATGACCCGGTCACGCCTCGCGGCCCTCGCCTTCTCGTTCTGTGGCGTGGCGCTGGTCCTGTTCGGTGGCGTCACCACGGCCGGCGGCGACCCGGTCAACCTGCTCGGGATCGCGCTGTGCATCGCGGCGGCCGCCAGCCAGGTCGTGTTCATGACCGTGAGCCGGGGCGGCTATTCGCGGGTGCCCGCCGACGCCGCGACGATCGTGATCCTCGCCGCGTCCGCGGTCGGGGCCTCAACCATCGCCGTCCTGGTGGGCCAGGGGCAGCAACTGCTGGCCCCGCTCCGGTCACTCGAGCCGTGGCCGATCCTCCTCGTGGCCGGTGTCCTGGCCGCGGGCGTGTCCTCGCTGCTGTTCCTGACCGCGATCCGGACGATCGGCGGCACGCGGACGGGGATCCTGATGCTGCTCGAGCCGGTGGTCGGGGTCGTCCTGGCGGCCCTCCTGCTGGGCGAGGCGCTGGGGCCGCTGCAGGCCGTCGGCGGCGTGCTGGTGCTGGCGGGAGCGCTGGTCCTCCAGCTCCGCTCCGAACCTGCCCTGGAGCCGATCGCCGAGACCCACGCGGGCCCGGTCATCTGACGCGAAGACCTACGTCTCCTCGTTGACCTCCAGGGGGCCGTCCGCCACCTCGATCACGACCCGGCCGTCGCGGACCTCGGTCGCGTACACCGCGAGCGGGAGCTCTGCAGGTGGATCCAGCGGCTCGCCGTCGGAGAGGTCGAAGCGCGACAGGTGGAGCGCACAGGTCAGCGTCCCGGCGGTCAGGAAACCCTGGTCAAGCTCGAAGTACTCGTGCGAGCAGGTGCCCTGCAGCGCCTGGAACTCGCCGTTGACGTGGATGACGAGCACGGGATCGGTCTCGTCCACCCAGACCATCCGCATCTCCCCCTCCTCGAGCTCGTCGGCTCCGAGGAGGTCGACCACGCGGCTCAGGCTGCCGTCGCGGAACCCGTCGTCGCGAGTCCGGCGGCCCACTTGGCCTCCAGGGCGTCACGAAGGCGGTCCTGCGCCTCTTCGAGCGGCACCCGGGCCACGACCGGCTCCAGGAACCCGAGGACGATGAACTTGCGGGCGTCGTCAGGGGCGATCCCGCGGCTCTCCAGGTAGAACAGCTGGTTCTCGTCGATGGGACCCACCGACGAGGCGTGTGCGGCTCGCCGGCAGTCCGGCTGGTCGATCTCGAGCGATGGGATCGCGACGGCCCGGGCGCTTCGCGACAGGTTCATGCCGAACTCGCCCAGGAAGCTGTCGGTGCCGATGGCCGTCTTCTCGATCTGGATGAGGCCCTTCATGTACGTCCTGGCCCGGTCGAGGAGCACGCCCTTGGACAGAAGCTGCCCGGTGGTGTCCCGGCCGACGTGGCGGGTGTACGAGGTCAGGTCGTGCAGCTGGTCGTCCGACCCGAAGACGATCTCCACCTGCTCGACCGTGCTCCGGTCGCCGGCGAGCACGTTGTCCACGCGGGAGCGGACGAGACGGCCACCAAGCTGGGCGAGGGCCCAGCGCAGGTCCGCGCCCTCGCCGATCTCTGCACGGCGCTGCTGGAAGACGACGTGGTCGGGGCCGAGCTCCTGGAGGCTGGCCATCGCGAGCCGCGCACCGGCGCCGAGCCGGATCTCCGTGGTTGCCGACAGGAGCGCCTGGGCTCCCGGCTCGGCCGCGTCGATTCGCGACGAGCTCCTCCACGACCGTGGCCTGGGCACCGTCCTCGAGGATGATCAGCGTTCGGCCGACGAGGGTACGCGGGGCGCCGAGCGACCAGCGCAGCACGATGGGCCGCTCCACGCGGACACCGGCCGGGACGTGCACGACGATCCCGGCCGTCCACGCGGCCCGCGAGAGCTCGGCGAGCTTCTCCTCGACGGGCAGGAGCGGGGCGCCCTCGATGAGGCTGCGGGCGAGTGCCTCGTCCGTGGCGACGAGCTCCGACAGGGTGAGCAGGCGGACGCCGGCGGCGGCGGCCGTCGCGTCGAGCGAGCGGGCGGCGAGTCCGTCCTCGCGCATCTCGATGAGCCCCGCGACCCCGTCGGGGGCCGCGGCCCCGGTTGTCGACCCGTCCATGCCCGTGTAGGGTGCGGCCCCGTCGAGCGCGGCGGCGCGCAGGTCCAGGTACGGCGTGTAGAGGCGGTTGCTCTCGACCGGCAGGGCGTCGAACCGCTCCAGCGCGGCCAGGCGGTCAGCGCGCAGCCAGCCGGGCTCGGCGTACGCGTCAGCGATGCCCTCGATCAGGGCGCGGTCGACGAACGAGAACGGCATGGCCGCCGCGGCCCGGCGGGGGGTCCGTCCGGCACCGGCAGCCTGGCTCACGGACGAGGGTTCGGCGACCTCCGTCATCCGAGGGACCCTTCCATCTCCAGCTTGACGAGCCGGTTGAACTCGATCGCGTACTCCATCGGGAGCTCCTTCGTGAACACCTCGAGGAAGCCCTGCACGATCAGGTTGGTTGCCTCGTTCTCGGTCAGGCCGCGGCTCATCAGGTAGAAGACCTGCTCCGCGGAGACCTTGCCGACGGTGGCCTCGTGGGTCATCGTCGTGTCGTCTTCCTGGATGTCGATGTAGGGGTAGGTGTCGCTCCGGCTCTGATCATCGAGCATGAGGGCGTCGCAGCGCACGCTCGCCGTGACGCCGGTGGCGCCTGGGGCGACCCGCAGCTGGCCGCGGTAGGTGGCCCGTCCGCCGTCCTTGGACACGGACTTGGAGACGATCCGGCGACGTGGTGTTGGGCGCGAGGTGGACGGCCTTGGCGCCCGTGTCCTGGTGCTGGCCCCGGCCGGCGACCGCGACGCTGATCACCTCGGCCGTGGCGCCCTCGCCGCGCAGGTAGATCGCCGGGTACTTCATCGTCAGGCGGGAGTTGTGGGCGAAGATCGCCGTTTGCGATGAAGTTGGCCGTGCCTTCGACCTCGATGTCGAACGTCGCAACCTCCCCCACGTATCCGATCGTCAGGCTACCGGCACGAAGTGGACGGGACCGTCAGGGTCTCGTCGCCAAAGTACAGCGCGAAGTGGGTGTATTCCTTCTCTTCGCGACCCAGCGGCTTCTTCTCGCGCCGGGTCCACGAGCTGATCTTCAGCGGATTGAGGCCCGCCGTGATCGCCAGCTGGCGGACCTGTTCGAGGAGGTCGCGGCTGGCACTCGTGATCGACATGTTGTGATGACCGGGACGGATGTGGCCATCGGCCGCGACGTAGCCGTCGATGAACGCCCGCTGCTGACTCCTGGGGATCTGGAACACCCAGGACGGCACGCGCTTGGTCATCGCGTTACCGGCGAAACCCGCGGCCATCAGCCAGTCGAGCAGGGTGGCCGATGCGACCCGGAACACGATGCCTCGCGACCGGGTGGCGTCAGAGACCGAACAGGTCACGGATGGATGCCCGCACTCGACCGAACGCTGGGTCCGTATCCGGGACCGCGATCGCGATCCGGTTCGGGCCATCGGGGAACCCGTCGCCGAGGTAGAACCCGAGGAACCACATCAGTTCGTCCGTGGACTCAGTCGGGGCCGTGAACGGCTTCCGAGTTCGAGGACGGGGCGCAACCGGGCCGAACTGATGGGGAACACCGTGGTCCGGGAGCTGTCCAGCGACCGCGAGCTCGTCGCCGTCGACGATCGACGCCAGCGGCAGCCAGCCAAGTCGCCGCGTTCGGCCCACCTTGCGCGCGACCAGGAATGGGTGGTTCGCCGTCGCCCGAACGGCACGGTGGTTCTGCAGGGCCAGCTCGAAGACGGGCTCCGGCGGGTTCTCCCGGGTCGCGATGACGCGGCTCCGCGCGATCTCGAACTCCGGGGTCAGCGAGTAGACCCGGTCGCCCGGGACGATCGACGAGATCGGCAGCAGGTCGTTGTTCTTCGCAACGAGCGAGTCGCCCGTGAGACAGCCGGTGTTCGCGTCCACCCACTCGACCGTCGAGCGCTCGTACGCGTGCGCCCGCTTCGTCACGAGGTTGTAGACGTCGTTCGACCAGTTCTGGATGGTCGTGTAGCGGACCTTGGAGCCCGCCAGCGCGACGACCTCGACCACCGCGGCGTGGAGCGAGTCGGTGGCGTAGATCGGCGCCGTGCAGCCCTCGATGTAGTGGACCTTGGCGCCCTCGTCGACCACGATCAGGGTCCGCTCGAACTGGCCGGTGTTCTCGCCGTTGATGCGGAAGTAGGCCTGGAGCGGGAGCGGGACCTCGACGCCCTTGGGCACGTAGACGAACGAGCCGCCCGACCACACCGCGGCGTTCAGCGCGGCGAACTTGTTGTCCTCGGCGCGGGACCACCGTGCCGAAGTACTTGCCGGAAGATCTCCGGGTACTCCTTGAGCGCCTGGTCGGTGCCCATGAAGACCACGCCGATCTTGCTGAGCTCCTCGCGCACGGAGTGGTAGACGACCTCGGAGTCGTACTGGGCGCCGACGCCGGCGAGGAACTTGCGCTCCGCCTCCGGGATGCCCAGCTTCTCGAACGTCTTCTTGATCTGCTCCGGGACGTCGTCCCAGGACTTCTCCTCGCGCTCGGACGGCTTGCGGTAGTAGACGATCTTGTCGAAGTCGATGTCGCCCAGGTCTCCGCCCCAGTTCGGCATCGGCCGCTTGAGGAAGTGGTCGTAGGCGCGCAGGCGGTACTGGAGCATCCAGTCCGGCTCGTCCTTGAACCGGCTGATCTCCTCGACGGTGTCGCGCGTCAGGCCGCGCTTGGTCTCGCGCAGGTAGACGATGTCGTCGTGGAAGGCGAACTGGTCGCGTTCGTCCTGGACGAGGTCGCGGGTCGAGGTCATCAGTGCTCCGTTCGCGGCCGGCGGGCCGCCCGATCTCGGGCTGCGGGGGTGATCCGGGACCGGCGCGGCGTCCAGGGACGTGGAGCCGCGCTAATCCCTAGTGGAATTATCGGAATTAGCGGCCGATCCGTCAACGCCTCGTCGGGGAGGCCCGGGGACGGGACCACGATCATCCGATCTTGCATGAGATCGACCGCTGTTGTGCGGGGCCGCGGCCCCGAACACCGGAGTTGACGGCAGCGCCCGTGCGCGGATCAGCCGGGTTCCATCCGATCGCGGATACGGCGCGGCCCGTTCCAGGTCAGCCGGGCCTGCCGGCGACGGGGACCCACCAGACCGCGGCGTCCGGCGGCAGCGGGGCGCCGGGGGCGGCTGCGGCGCCTCGGTCGCTCCGGAGGAGAACCACGAATCCGGCCGGCAACGACAGCGGGCCGCCGGAGATGTTCACGACGCACCGGAAGCCCGCGTCACGCTCGAAGGCCAGCACGCCAGCCGGGGCCGGCAACCAGTGGAAGTCACCTCCGGCGAGACCCGGGTGCGCATGCCGCAGCGCCAGGGCCGCGCGGTAGAGCGCCAGCATCGAACCTGGATCTCGCTCCTGCGCCTCGACCGTGAGCGACGCCCACACCGCCGGCTGCGGCAACCACGTCCGCACGCCGGGGGGCGAGAACCCGAACGGCGACGCGTCACCCGCCCACGGCAGCGGAACCCGGCAGCCGTCCCGTCCCCGGATCGTGAACCCGGAGCGGCGCCAGACGGGGTCGTCGATGACCTCGTCCGGCAGGTCGTCCACGTCGGGCAGACCGAGTTCCTCGCCGGCATAGAGGAACGCGGGGCCGGGCAGGGCGAGCAGCAGGAGGGCCACCGCCCGCGCCCGCCGGGTGCCGAGGTCAAGGTCCGAGACATGGGTCATTGCCTGCTCCTCGCGCGTCGGCGCGGACGTGGTCGCCCGCCCGTAGCGCGTGACCTGGCGCGGCGTGTCGTGGTTGCCGAGTACCCAGGCGACCGGGGCATCGAGGGCCGCGTGCGCCGTCAGCGGTCCTTCGATCGCCATCCGCAGCGCCTCCGCGTCCCAGGCAGCGGCCATCAGATCGAAGTTGAACACCCCGTGGAGCTCGTCCGGCCGGACGAACCTCGCCATGCGGACATGCTTGTCGTCCTCGGTCGGGCCGACCTCGCCGATGAGCACGCGTGGATCCGGGTAGGAGTCCGCGATCCGCCGCCAGGCCCGGAGGATGCCGTGGACGCCCTCCTGGCCCCAGTACGGGTGGCTCATCCCGCCCACCCACGGGCCCGCGCCACCGGGCACGTCGGGAAGTCCGTCGGCCTTGACCATCCCCTGCGCCACGTCGATGCGGAACCCGTCGATGCCGAGGTCGAACCAGAACCGGAGGATCGCCTCGAACTCCTCGCGCACCTCGCGGTTCGACCAGTCCAGGTCCGGCTGCAGCGGATCGAACAGGTGGCAGTACCACTGGGCCGGCCGATCGCCCATCCTCGGCGCCCTCGTCCAGGCCCGCCCCCCGAACACCGAGAGCCAGTTGTTGGGTGGCTCGTCCCCGCCCGGTCCCCGTCCGTCGCGGAAGAGGTACCTCGCGCGGGCCGGGGAGCCGGGCTCGGCCGCGAGCGCCTCGCGGAACCACGGGTGGTCCGCGGACGTGTGGTTGGGCACGATGTCGGCGAGCACTCGCAGGCCCAGCGCGTGAGCGTCGTCGAGCAGTCCGCGCACGTCGTCCAGGGTTCCGAAGCGGGGGTCGATCGCCCGATAGTCGGCGACGTCGTAGCCGCCATCCACCATCGGCGACGGGTACCACGGGTTGACCCAGACGGCGTCGGCGCCGAGGGCACGGATCCAGGGCAGGCGAGCGCGAAGCCCCGGGATGTCCCCTACCCCGTCGTCGTCGGCGTCGGCGAAGCTGCGCAGGTAGACCTGGTACACGACGGCGCGCGGCCACCATGCCGCCGTCGCCGGGGACGGACTGACCGGGCGTCCCATCAGCGGGCGATCGCCGCTAGAAGAACGTGGAGCACCACGGCTCATCGGCCAGGCGCAGCAGCGCGTCGGCCTCGGCCAGCGCACCCGGGCGGTGCTCGTCCGCGCCCGTGGCGATGACGAGGTCCCGCAGGCGCGTTCCGCCGAGATACGCGCCGCCGAGCGCGGCGACCGGAAGCGTGAGATCCGGCGACCCGTCTGTCGGGCGGCACGTGGCCCCATCCGGCGTCGCATCCAAGCGCAGGCGACGCGTGCCGCCCCAGGCGTCGTCATCCACGACCTCGAGGACCAGGCTCCCGCTTCGCTCGTACGTGCGCGCCTCGAGGGCGCGGGGCACGTCGAACAGCCGGACCCAGAGGGCGTCCCCGGCACCAGTTGGCTGGGCTGCCCGCGCGTTGGTGAGCAACCAGGGGACGGGCTCGCTTTCGCGGCGGCCCTCGAGCTTGACGGTCGCCACCAGGTCCAGCTCCAGCAGGAACCGGACGAGGTCGGCATAGGCCTCCGGCGTGAGCGCGTGGAGCTCCTGGACCTCCACGACGGCCTGCGGACCGTGGCCATCCCACTTGGGGATCGCCTTGTAGCGGGCGTACCCGTCGACCGCGCCCGACGCGTCGCGGTGGAGCAGGACCCAGCCCTTCCAGCGCTCGCCCCAGGGCTCCTCCCGGAGGCCCAGCCTCGAGTCCCAGGCGACGTCACGACGGCTGATCTCGCCGGCCTGGCGGCGACGCCACGCCTCGAACACACCCTTGAGGATCTCCCTCGTGGCCCCGTCCGGGGTCGCCAGCTCTACGGTGCCGGCCGGCGTGCCACGCATGCCGGTCGCCCGCGTGGTGATGACCCAGTCGGCGGTGCGGGTGCCCGGCGCGTAGCCGAAGCGGCCGTAGATCGGGTACTCCGACGCGTACAGCAGCCCGACGCACTCGCCACGCTCGACCAGGGCGGCGTGCTCCTTCGCGGCCATGCCGGTCAGGATCCCCTGCCGTCGGTGACTGGGCAGGACGGTCACGGCCGAGACCGCTGCGGCCGGCAGCTCGGCCCCGCCGGGCACGGTCAGGCGCGTGGGCCACGACCGGAAGGTCCCGCAGGCGCGGTCGCCGTCGAACGCGACCCAGGTCCGTGCCGGCTCCCAGTTCTCCGCGACCGACTCGGCAACGGCGCGCAGGTCGGGCCGCTCGAGGAAGGCGGTGCTGATGACGTCGATGGCCGCCTGGTACTCCTCCGGCGCGGCGTTCCGGATCTCGATCCCCATGGCGCCGACTCTAGCACCGGCCCGCCGCGCGCTAGACTTCGCCGACGACAGACGAGCGGCAGGGAGGCGAGTGCGTGACGGGCGAAACCCCGCGGGATCCCGGGCTGCTCTTGCCCGAGGGCACCCGGCTCCTCCACATCGGTCCGCACAAGACCGGCACGACATCCCTCCAGGCGGCCCTCTTCGGCGCCCGTTCGGCGATGCTCGCGCAGGGTGTCCGCCACGCGGGCAGGACGCCCAATCCCGCTGCGGCAGTCCGAGCCGTGACCGGCCAGGCTGCGCCCACGTCACAGGGCAAACCGCCGTCCATGCTCTTCTGGAACGACCTCGTCGGCGAGGTCCGCCGGGCCAGGGAGCCGCGGGTCGTCGTGTCGTCCGAGTTCTTCTCCTGGGCGACCGCCGAGGCCATCGAGCGGATCAGCCATGACCTCGACGGGGACCGGCTCCACGCGGTGGTGACGCTGCGTCCGCTGGGCAGGATCCTGCCCTCGCAGTGGCAGCAGAACGTCCAGGCCGGGATGACCCAGGCCTACGACGCGTGGCTCGGCCAGGTGTTCGGCGAACGGCCGGGCCGGGCTCGTGATGCGTTCTGGCAGCTCCACCGCCACGACCAGCTGATCGAACGCTGGGCCGCGGTGCTCGGCACGGAGCGGGTGACCGCCGTGGTGGTGGACGAGAAGGACCACGCGATGCTTCTTCGCGTGTTCGAGGGCTTCCTCGGATTACGCGACGGCACGCTGGTGGCGGAGCGCGACCTGTCGAACCGGTCCATGACGCAGGCCGAGGTGGAGGCGGTCCGCGCCTTCAACGTGGCCGCGAAGCAGGCCGGCGTCGCGCGGGCCGTCCAGGCGAAGACCATGCGCTACGGGGCCGCCATCCACATGAAGCAGCGGGAGCCCGGGCCGGACGAGGCAAGGATCGACACACCCGGGTGGGCGCTCGACCGGGCCCGCGAGGTGGATGAGGCGATGGTTCAGGCGATCACGGCGACGGGAGTGCGCGTCGTTGGCAACCTGGCGTCGCTGGCAGCTGCACAACCCGGCCGCTCCAGTGGCGACGCCGTGGCGGGACCGGTCCTTGTGCCCCCCCGCGTCGCCGCCGAGATGACCCTCGGCGTCCTCATCGCGAGCGGCATGGCCCGCGTCGATGGCACCCCCGCGGCCGCCGGCCCCATCTGGCTGGAGCCCATCGAGCTCGCGCGCGTGCCCACGCTGCAGATTGCGGCGGTCGTGGTCCGGCGAACCCGGGCATCTGTCATGCGGAAGCTTCGCGGGCCGCGACGGCGCCGGGCGGACCCCATCGACTAGGCTCCCCAGGACATCGCGGGCTCTCAGTCGCCCAGCCGCTCCTCAAGCATCGCGCGGATCGACGCCACCGCCTGCTCCACGCCGGTGGTTGCCGTGTCCACCACGAGGTCAGCGTCCGCGGGCTCCTCGTAGGGCGACGAGATCCCCGTGAAGTCCGCGACCTCGCCCGTCCGGGCGCGCGCGTACAGTCCCTTGCGATCGCGGGCCTCGCAGACCTCGAGCGGGGTGCTGACCCAGATGAGCAGGAACTCGCCGTGTGCCTCGGCCATTGCCTGCGCCCGCGCTCGCGACCGGGCGAACGGGGCGATGGGTGCGGCGATGGCGACACCCCCGTGCCGGGCGACCTCCGCCGCCACCCAGCCGATCCGCTCCACGTTGCGCTCACGCGAGGCCACGTCGAAACCCAGCTCCGCCGAGAGATGCTGGCGTACCTCGTCCCCGTCGAGGAGCGTCACGCCGCGGGGTCCGGTGTCCGCGAGGTCCTCGGCGAGTGCCCGAGCGATCGTGGACTTGCCCGACCCGGACAGGCCCGTGAACAGGATCACCGCGCCCCGGCGCGGGGCCCCGCTGCCCGTCCGGAGCACTTCGACAGCGGACGCCTCGGGGTACACGTCGCGCACGGCCGACGCACGGATGCCCGCGAGCGACGCGATGCGGTCTCGCTCTGCCGGGCTGCGCAACCCGGACAGCCTCACCGCCCCGGAGGCGCCGTAGGCACGAAGGACCGCCTTGAGGTCGAGGGGCGGTTGCGCGCCGCCGCTGTCCGCGGGCCACGGCACGACGACGATCTCCACGCCGGTGGCCGGCCTGACTGAGCGCAGCGCCTCGGCGAAGGCGATCCCGGCCCGCGTGATGCCCGCCCAGCCAACGGCCCCCGGCGCACGGGGCCGCCGCGACACCGGGAGGGCGACGAGCACTGCCCCCGCACCAGCGGCATCCACGGCGGCGGCCGCTCGATCGAGATCCGCCCGCGTCGGCACGTCGTCGATCACCAGGCCCAGGACCGGACGGCCCTCGGCCACGGACCCAAGCCGCTCGCGGGATGCGGCAGGCGTGATCCGCAGCTGCGGATCCCAGTGCGGGCCGCCGTGTCGGGCGAAGGGCTGCAGGGCCTCCGTCGCGGGCGAAGAGCCCAGCGCCCGAAGACGGGCGAGAGGCGTGTTCTCGGCGTCGGTGAGGACCAGGTCGCCCTCCGCGGCGGCAGCACTCGCTGGGAGCGGCAACCTCGGGATCGCGTCCGACAGGGCGAGTTCCAGCAGGTCCAGGCCGTCCTCGTCGAGCACCAGGGTCCGGGTCGTCATCGGTGGGCGTGCGTGCTCGGGTGGGCCTGAAGGGTGTACACCATGCGCGGATGATAACTTCGCTCCCGCCACCCGAGACCCCACCGGGTCGCGCGGCGTACGGGATCGGGACGGAGCAGGTGGCGGATGACGGCAGGCAGGCCTTGGTGACGAGCGAGCGCATGGACGGTCCCCCCGTCCCGCAGACCGCCCGATCCGATGACGCGGGCCTGGCCGCCGTCCTGGCCACCGGAGCCTCGGAGATCCTCCTGGCGCTGCGCGCCCGGGCGGACACCGGCGCCGCACCCCGCGACGGCTTCGACCTGGGCCGGGCGGGAGATCTCGCCTCCCAGGCCTGGCTCGCAGCCGCCCTCGCCGAGCAGCGTCCGGACGATGCCGTGCTGTCCGAGGAGGCCGAGGGCGACCCAGCCCGCCTGGCCGCGCGGCGCGTCTGGATCATCGACCCGCTCGACGGCACCCGCGAGTTCGCCGAGGTGGACCCGGACGGCACCCGCCGCACGGACTTCGCCGTCCACGTGGCGCTCTGGGAGGCGGAGCGGGGCCTGACCGCCGGCGCCGTGACCCTCCCGGCCAGGGGCCGCGCCTGGGACAGCGCCACGGTCGACCGGGTTCGGGACGGAACCGCGCGCGAGGTCCTGGCCGGCAGCCGGCCGCTCCGGGTCGCGGTGTCCCGCACCCGCCCGCCCGCCGTCGTCGGGCATCTCGCATACCGCCCCGACGTGGAGCTCGTCCCCATGGGCTCGACCGGGGTGAAGGTCATGGCCGTGGTCGACGGGATCGTCGACGCCTACGTCCATGCGGGTGGCCAGTACGAGTGGGACTCGGCCGCGCCGGTGGCCGTGGCGCGCGCCGCCGGGCTCCATGCGACCCGCCTGGACGGGTCACCGCTCGTCTACAACCGGCCGGACCCATGGTTGCCCGACCTCCTGGTCTGCCACCCCGCGCTCGTCGCCCACCTGAGGCGCCTGCTGGCAGAGGCCGGGCCGGACGACGCTCCGGGAGCGCCCGCGTGAACACGCATTCCCTGAGCCAGCTGCGTACCCTCGAGGCCGAGAGCATCCACATCTTCCGCGAGGTCGCGGCCGAGATGCAGCGTCCGTGCCTCCTGTTCTCGGGCGGCAAGGACTCCATCGTGATGCTCCACGTCGCCCGCAAGGCCTTCGCGCCCGCGCGAATTCCGTTCCCAGTGATGCACGTGGACACGGGCCTCAACTTCCCGGAGATCCTCGCCTACCGCGATCGCTGGATCGAGAAGCTGGGTCTCAAGCTGGTCGTGGCGTCGGTGCCGGACGCCATCGAGCGCGGCTTCGTGCAGGAGGAGCCGAACGGGTCGCGCAACCGCATCCAGACCCCGGTCCTGCTCGAGACCGCCGAGCGGCACCGCTTCGACGCCCTGTTCGGGGGCGCCCGGCGGGACGAGGAGAAGGCCCGCGCCAAGGAGCGCGTCTTCTCGTTCCGCGACGAGTTCGGGCAGTGGGATCCCAAGAACCAGCGGCCCGAGATCTGGAGCCTCTACAACGGCAAGGTCCACGTGGGTCAGAGCATCCGCGTGTTCCCGCTGTCCAACTGGACCGAGCTCGACGTGTGGACGTACATCGCCGCAGAGGAGATCGAGATCCCGGAGCTCTACCTCGCCAGGGAGCGCGAGGTGGTGGAGCGCGGCGGGATGCTGTACGCGGTGAACGAGTTCACCCCGCTGCGCGACGGCGACGCGGCCCGCACGCTGCGAGTCCGCTATCGCACGGTCGGTGACGCCAACCTGACCGCGGCCGTCGAGTCCGACGCGGACACCATCGAGAGGATCGTGGAGGAGATCGCCGCCGTCCGGATCACCGAGCGTGGGGCCACCCGGGGCGACGACAGGACCAGCGAGACCTCGATGGAAGACCGCAAGAAGGAAGGCTACTTCTGATGCCGATGGACCTTCTCCGGTTCGCCACCGCCGGGTCCGTCGACGACGGCAAGAGCACGCTCATCGGGCGCCTGCTGTACGACAGCAAGTCACTGTTCTCCGACCAGCTCGACGCGGTGGAGCGGGTCAGCCGCGACCGCGGCCACGACTACACCGACCTCGCGCTCCTGACCGACGGCCTGCGTGCCGAGCGTGAGCAGGGAATCACGATCGACGTCGCCTACCGCTACTTCGCGACGCCGCGCCGGAAGTTCATCATCGCGGACACGCCCGGGCACATCCAGTACACCCGCAACATGGTCACCGGAGCCTCCACGGCGGACGTGGCGCTGATCCTGCTCGACGCCCGCAAGGGCATCACGGAGCAGAGCCGCCGGCACGCCTTCCTGGCCACGCTGCTCGGCGTTCCGCACGTGGTCGTGTGCGTCAACAAGATGGACCTCGTGGACTTCGACGAGACCGTGTTCGAGGCGCTCCGCGACGAGTTCTCGGAGTTCGCGACGCGACTACGGGTCCGGGACATGACGTTCATCCCGGTCTCAGCGCTCCAGGGCGACAACGTGGTGACGCGCTCGGAGCGGATGCCCTGGTACGACGGATCGCCACTGCTCTCGCACCTCGAGCGGCTCCACGTCGCATCCGACCGCAACTTCGTGGACGTGCGCTTCCCGGTCCAGTACGTGGTCCGGCCGCAGAGCTACGAGGTCCTCGACTACCGCGGATACGCGGGCACCGTCGCGTCCGGCGTCCTCAAGCCCGGCGACCGGGTCGTGGCGCTGCCGTCCGGCCTCGAGTCCACCATCGCGTCCATCGACACGGCTGACGGGCCAGTCACGGAGGCCTTCCCGCCGATGGCCGTGACCATCACCCTCTCCGACGAGATCGACATCTCGCGCGGCGACATGCTGTGCCGGCCCAACAACATGCCCACCGTCTCGCAGGACATCGACGCCCAGGTCTGCTGGATGGACGAGAGTGCGACGCTCGTGCCGGGCCGCAAGTACGCGATCAAGCACACGACCCGCTGGGCACGGGCCATGGTCAGGGAGCTGGACTACCGGATCGACGTCAACACCTTGCACCGCGACGAGACTGCCACGGAGCTCTCGCTCAACGAGATCGGTCGGGTGCAGCTGCGGGTCACGCAGCCCCTGTTCGTGGATCCCTACGTGCAGAACCGGCAGACGGGATCGTTCATCCTCGTGGACGAGGCCTCGAACAAGTCGGTGGCCGCGGGGATGATCGGCCGGACGCACCAGGGGGGCTGACGCCGGGCCGGCGACGCCGCTTCGGAGCCGGGACCGGTGACGCCGCCCGGGAACCCTAGCGCCTCAGAGCCTCGCCCGGACCGCCGCCGCGATCTCGCGGTGCCGCGCGACCCTGGGCATCGCCAGCTTCGAGAGGTCCGCGAACGCCATGTGCGCCCGGATCGCCTCGGTGAAGGCATCGAGGAAGTCCGGGTTCG
Organism: uncultured Chloroflexia bacterium; assembly: GCA_963754485.1. GTDB lineage: Bacteria > Chloroflexota > Limnocylindria > Limnocylindrales > CSP1-4 > CAIXZV01. The sequence goes on from CAVWFY010000011.1 coordinate 274,568, forward strand.
CCGCCGACAGGGGCTCGAACCCGTCCTCCCACCACAGCCCGAGGATTCTCAGCGTCCCGGTCTTGCGGTCGATCCGCGGCTCGATGCGTCCCACGAAGCGGTCGCCGTAGAGCAGCGGCAGCACGTAGTAGCCCCAGCGGCGCTTCGCGGCCGGGACGTAGACCTCCCAGCGGTAGTCGAACCCCCACAGGCGGAGCAGCAGGTCCCGGTCCCAGGCCAGCGGGTCGAGCGGCGCGAGGAACGCGACGCCGGCCCCGTCCATCGGTCCGCCGGCGGCCACCTCGGCCTCGGCGGCGTCCAGGATCGCCATCTCGTCCGCCACCACGAACCGCGGGCCGCGGATGCCCTCGACGGCCACCGGGACGATCGCTCCGGTCTCCACCAGCTCCTCGCGGAGCGAGGCTCGCATCGCCGCGTCGCCCGTCCCCGTCCAGATCGAGTAGTCCCCGGAAACCCCCAACAGGCCGTTCCCGCGATATCGGGACAGCAGCTTGTGCCGCCGCTGCTCGCGTTCCGGGCGGCGCTCGGCGAGCAGCTCCGCGGGGAACAGCCGCTCCGCCAGGTCGTACACGCGCCGGTTGCCCTCGCGACGCTCGATGCCCAGGATCCCGGCCTCGCCGAGGGCCTCGAGGATCGCCCGGACCTGGTTCGTGGGACGCCAGTACCAGTCGATGGCCGCTCGTGGCTTCACGTCCGTGGACGACAGCGGCCCGTCCGTCCGGATCCGGGCCAGGAGCTCCTCCACGAGCGGGGCGTGGTCGTCGAACGGACCGCCCGTGTGCTCCGCGTGCATCCGGTCCCACGTGATCCGGTACCACGGCAGCTCCGCCGTCGGCACCAGCGAGAGCATCTTGTTGAAGGTCTCGTACAGGACCCGGTCCCGGTAGAGCAGGCCATCCGTCCACGCCCGCCGGTAGCCGGCGACGCGCGCAAGGAGCGTCAGGTCGTGGTTGCGCCCCGCGACCTCGAGCGGGTCGAACTGGAGCGAGCCCAGCCGGTCGATCACCCGCATGACGGATGCGGGATCGGGTGGCAGCGAGCGCGGCGGCGCGAGGAGGTGCCGCCGGACGAGGAACCGGCGCGCGCTCGCGGCCGTGACGGATCGATGGTGGCTCACGCGACCGAGGGTACCCGCCCGGTGCAGGCGGAGTCGATCAGGTGGCCGAGGCCGGGAGCGGGTCGGTGGCCGCCGGCACGTCGCCGGCGTCCTCGCCCGCGTCCACGGGCTCGGGCGGCAGGCCCGCCTCGTCGATGGCGGCAATGACCAGGCGCCACGTGGCCGCCACCATCGCCGCCGCCGGCACCACGAGGAACATGCCCAGGATCCCGGCGACCTCGTTGCCCACGGGGATGGCCATCAGCACGACGGCCGGGTGGAGCGACAGGCTCCTGCCGTACACCAGTGGCGTCACGAAGTTGCCCTGGGCGATGTTGAACACGACCGTGAACACGAGCATCAGGACGATGTCCGACGTGTCCCCGACCGCGATCGCCACCAGCAGCGCCAGAGCCGTCGCCAGGAGGTTGCCGACGTACGGGATGAACCCGAAGAAGAACCCGATCACGGCGATGGGGAGCGCGAGCGGCAAGCCGAGGATCGCCATCATCAGGCCGCTGGTGATGCCGCCGAACGCGGAGATGATCGCCGTCCCGTACATGTAGCCCGCTAGGACGGTCACCGCCCGCTGGCCCGCCTCGGCCATGGGCGCCCGGCGACCTGCTGACAAGCGCGCCATCGCCCCGGCCCACCACGCACCACCGTCGCGCAGGAGGAAGAAGGTCATGAGCAGCGCCAGCACGAGCGCGATGGCGAGGCTGGCCAGGTCGATGAACAGGTCGGCCAGCTGCACCTGCAGCGCGGCGCCGGCCTCGGCCACGAGGTGTGCGAGCCAGATGAGGTCGAGGGACGACGCACCGGCCGCCGCCGTCTCGATCACCGCCCGCAGGGGCCCGAGGGTCATCGCCAGGGCCGCGAGGCAGATCACGAGGATGATCGCGGTCGATCCGGCGAGGACGGCAGCCGAGGCGGATCCCCGGCCCCACCCGCGCCCCACCAGTCGGCCGACGGCCCCAAGGAGCGTCGCCGCGGCGACGACCGCGATGACGGCGGGTACGACCACCGAGGGAATCCGCACCACGACCGCGATGGCCACCCCGGTCAGGGCCGCAAGGACGAGGGCCCGCCACGACCACTGGGCGATGCGGTCGAGCCACACGGGGATGCCATCCGGGAGCGCCTGTGGCGGCGCTGGCGATTCGCCGGCCTCGGCATCGAAGGTCCCCGCCGGTCCGAGGTCCAGCGCGACGACCACCGAGCGCGAGATCGCGAGCCCGAAGACCGTCACGGGCAGGAGCGCGAACAGGCCGAGGATCCCGAGCAGCGCGAGGCCGGTGGGGATCGCGATCAGGACGATCACGGGATGGGGATCGATGCGCCGGTTCATGGCCGTGGACTCGAGCAGCCGCGTGGCGACGAGCCACCCGGCCACCAGCGCCAGGAGCACGGCGACGGCCGCCGCCGACCCCCCGAGCGCGAGGACCGCGAGCGCGATCACGGCCCCGCCCACGATCCCCCCGAGGTAGGGCACGAACCCGGCGACGAAGGCCACGCAGGCCAGCGCGCCGGCCAGCGGCACACCCGCCACGGCGACCACGACGCCGACGACGACCGCGTCCACGGCGGCGAGCACGGCCGTCCTGCGCACGTACCAGGCGACGCGGTACACGCCGTCCCGGGCGCTGGCGGTGACCGTCTCCACCTGCCACGGCCGCAGGGAGCGCATCAGCCATGCCCAGCCATGGTCACCGTCCGCGAGCAGGAAGAACGTGAGGAACGTCCCGAGCACGATCACCGTGCCCACGCTGACGAGCGCCCCGGCGACGGCGCCGGGATCCGGCGTGATGCTCGCCGAGACGGAGGCCGCGAGATGGTCCAGGAACTGCGAAGCGTTCTCCGGCGCCCCCATCTCCGCCAGCCGGTCGCGGATGCCCGCGATCCCCAGCTCGACCGCGGCGACCACGGCGCGCAGGTCCGGCACCAGCAGCACGAGGAGCAGCACCGTCAAGCCCACGATGAGGATGGCAGCGGCGCCGAAGGTGATCGCGGCGGCCACGGTCCGCGAGCGACCCGCAGCCCGCAGCCGCAGGGCGGTCGGGGCGAGCGCCGCCGCCAGCACCAGCGAGACGAGGGTCGCGGTTGCGGAGACGGGGATCGTGGCCACGACCAGCCCGGCGACAACCGCCACCCCCACCACCGCGAGGATGCGCCAGCCCACGGCGCCCGAACGGATGAGCCAGCCGGGCACGAGCACCGGCACGGGCCCCGCCATCAGGCGTGCCCGCCGACCGGGGTCAGGAGTTCCGTCGCCTGGACGCTTACCAGCATTGGCGGCAGGCTGCCACAGGCGATCCCGGCCCCGTCACGGTCTAGCTCCCCTTGACGTACACCAGCGTCGTCTTGCCCCCGGAATCCCACAGCTGCAGGTTGCCGTCGTCCAGCAGCGCCGCCTTGTCCAGGACAGCGAGGGCCGCGAGGTAGGCGGCCTCCACCGAGGCCATCGGCTCCTCGCAGGCCATCATCGTGGACGAGATCCCGGTCAGGGTGAAGCTGTCGCCGTCGAGGGTGTACCCGGCGCTGAACGTGTTGCAGCCGGACCGGCCGCTCATCGTGTCGGCGGTGAACTCCGCGGTGGGCGTGACCGACGAGGGAACCGTGACGGCGACCCCGTCCGGCGACAGGTACTTGATCAGGACCCATCTCGTCCCCGCGAGCTCCAGCGGGCCGCTGGGCACCGGCGTCGGCGTCGGGGAGGACGACCCGCACGCAGCGACCGCGAGCGCCGTCGCGGCGAACAGCACGAGAAGCAGCCGGCTTGTTTGCCGGCGAAGGGTGGCGGGATGCACTTGGATCCTCCAATCGGTGGCTCGCATCCGGTGAGTGGACCGGCCGGCGGGCGTCGCGATCCTACTCCACGCGGGGCCGTGGTCGCTTCACCCCGATCAGGTGAGCTTCGCAACCCGGGCACGCAATCCGATGTATGGTCTGCGCCGAACCATCCGGTGACACCAAACCATTTGCCAACACCAAAGGAAGTTGAGCCATTAGTCAAGATCATCGGGCGGATGTCGTCGACCAGGTCATCGCGGGCTACGAGGCGCTCATGCAGCACCTCGCCGACAGCCACGCGCCGGAGTTCCTGGAGATCGACATCACGATGCCCCAGGCCAAGCTTCTCTACCTTCTCGGCGCCTCCGGCGACCTCCACATGTCCGACATCGTGGCCCGCCTCGGCGTGTCCCTGTCCACCGTGAGCGGTCTCGTGGACCGCATCGTGGACCACGGCCTCGCGACCCGCCGCGAGGACCGCGCCGACCGCCGCCAGGTCGTCGTCGGACTGACCGACGCCGGCCGCGAGTTCATCGACCGCTTCCGCGAGCTCAATGCGCGCCAGATGCGCGAGCTCCTCGCCGTCCTCGGCGACACGGACCTGGCCAGCGTGCGGGACGCCCTCGCGGCGCTCGATCGCGCCGCGCTCCGCCTTACCCCATCCGATCGACCAGCGCCCGGGCGCGTCCCGTCCACCCCGCGAAAGGATCCCGCATGAGCCGCCTGTCCGAGTTCGCCGTCTCCAAGCGGAGCGTCACCCTGTTGCTGGCGGGGGCGGTGTTCATCGCCGGGCTTCTCGCCTGGGGCAGCCTCAAGCAGGAGCTCCTGCCGGATATCGAGTTCCCGGTCATCACCGTCATCGCGCCGCTCCCCGGCGCCGGCGCCGCGGACGTCTCGGAGCAGGTGACCAAGCCGATCGAGCGAGCCATCTCCGGCATCCCGCGCCTCGAGGGTCTGCAGTCCACGTCCGCGAACTCGCTGTCGCTGGTCATCGCGCAGTTCTCGTTCGGTTCGGACGTCAAGGAGATCCGGGCGACCATCGAGCAGAACCTGCAGAACGCCGGGCTGCCCCAGACGGTGAGCCCGCAGGTCAGCGCCCTCAACATCAACTCGTCCCCGGTGATCATCGCGTCCATCGCCGCCACGTCCGAGGATGGGCTGACGAAGGCGGCGGCCATCACCAAGGCGGAGATCGAGCCTGCGCTGCTCGGCATCGAGGGCGTCGGCAGCGTCGACGTCACCGGCGGCGAAGAGCAGCAGGTCCTGATCCTGCTCGACCCGGACAAGCTCACGGCCAACGGGATCTCGGTCGGGCAGGTCACGGGCGTGCTCGCGGCCAACAACCTGACCTTCCCGTCCGGCCAGATCACCACCGAGACGGACAAGATCCCGGTCTCCACGATCGGCCGCATCGGCGGCGTCGAGGAGATCGAGTCGATGGTGGTCGGCGTGGCCTCCACCTCGCCGGTCCCGGGCGCCTCCGCCGCGCCCGGTCCCCCTGCAGCCCCCAAGATGGTGACCATCGGCGACCTCGGCAGCGTCGAGCTCACCGGCGTCGCGACGACGGGGTATGCGCGCACCAACGGCCAGCCGTCCCTCTCCCTGTCGGTCTCGAAGACCTCGGATGCCAACACGGTGGCCGTGGCTGACGAGGTCACGACGACGCTCGAGGAGCTGGGCGCGAAGTACTCGGACGACGTGACCATCACGGTGGTCTCGGACCTGTCCACGTTCATCGAGGAGTCTCGCGACGGCCTGGTGAAGGAGGGCGGCCTCGGGGCCCTGTTCGCCGTCCTGACGATCTACCTTTTCCTGTTCAGCATCCGCTCGACGATCGTCGCCGCGGTCAGCATCCCGCTCTCGATCCTCGCCGCACTGGTCGTCATGCAGCTGACCGGTATCACCCTCAACATCATGACCCTGGGCGGCCTCGCCGTCGCCGTCGGACGAGTCGTCGATGACGCGATCGTCGTCCTCGAGAACATCTACCGCCACCGCGCCCTGGGCGAGGACAAGCTCACCGCGTCCATCGAGGGGCCCAAGGAGGTTGCGGGCGCCATCACGGCGGCGACCATCACCACGGTCGGTGTCTTCCTGCCGCTCGGTTTCGTCGGCGGCCTCGTGTCCCAGTTCTTCCTGCCCTTCGCGCTCACCGTCACCTTCGCGCTCCTCGCCTCGCTGGTGGTCGCCCTGACCGTCGTGCCGGTGCTCGCGTATCTGCTCATCGACAAGGTCAAGATCAACGTGGACGAGGACGGCGAGCCGAAGAACTCCTTCTGGATCAAGGCCTACACGCCCACGATCAAGGGTGTGCTCCGCAACCGCCGGACGGAGGGCGGCGTGGTCCTGGCTGCCCTCGTGCTGTTCGTCGCGACCAGCGCGCTGGCCCCGCTCCTGCCCACCGCGTTCATCAACGCCGGCTCCGAGAAGATCCTCCAGGTCACGGTGGCGCCGCCGCCCGGTACCAGCACGGAGGCCGTCCTCGAGCGAACGAGCGAGGCGGAGCAGATCCTCATCGCCGACCCGAACGTCGTCCTCGTCCAGTCGTCCATCCCGGGCGAGGGCGAGGCCGGGTTCCAGACCATCGCCGCCGCCCAGGGCGGGCGCCCGGCGAACAGCGCCCGGATCACGGTCGTCCTCGAGGACGACGTGGATCTGATCGAATACTCCAAGGTCCTCTCGGACTCGCTCGCGCCCGTCAAGACCGACGGCTACGACGTTGCCGTCTCACAGGCGGGCGGGTTCACGTCGAACAACCTCAACGTCATCGTCTCGGGCGATCTCGCGGCCGACGTCGCGAAGGGCAACGACGCGGTGATGGCGGCCCTCGCCGACAACACCGACCTCCTCAACCTCAAGTCCGACCTGTCCAAGGGCACGCCCGAGATCCAGGTCACCCCGGACCCGAACGAGGCGATCAAGGTCGGCCTCACCGCGGCCCAGGTCGCCCAGGAGGTCCGGGCCGCGCTGGTCGGCACCACCGCCACGCGGATCGTGATCGGCCAGAGCGGCGATGCCGTGGACGTCTTCGTCCAGGCGGATCCGGCCGGCGTGACGTCCGTCGAGGACCTTCGCCAGCTGCCCGTCGGCACCGTCGTCAAGGCGCCGCTGGAGACGGTGGCCACCGTCGAGGACGTCAGCGCCCAGGGCTCCATCACCCGGATCGACGAGTCCCCCGCTGCCTCGATCTCCGCCGAGATCGCGTCGAGCAACACGGGCAAGGTCAGCCAGGATGTCCAGGCCGAGATCACCGCGCTCGAGGCCGACGGATCCATCCCGCAGGGCGTTGATGTCCGGCTCGCCGGCGTCACCCAGCAGCAGTCCGAGGCCTTCGGAGGGCTGTTCGTCTCGATGGGCGTGGCGGTCCTGGTCGTCTACGTCGCCATGGTGCTCACGTTCAACTCGCTGATCACCCCGTTCATCATCCTGTTCAGCCTCCCGCTCGCGACGATCGGTGCCATCACGGCGCTCTACGTCACGGGCCGCCCGCTCGGCGTCAGCGCCCTCATCGGCTTCCTGATGCTGATCGGCATCGTGGTCACCAACGCGATCGTGCTCCTCGACCTCGTCGAACGGCTGCGCTCCCAGGGCATGGCCACCAAGGAGGCGCTCATCGAGGGCGGGCGGACCCGTGTCCGGCCGATCCTGATGACGGCGATCGCCACGATCCTGGCGCTGATCCCGCTCGCAGCGGGCCTCAACAACGGGTCGATCATCGCGGCGGAGCTCGGCACCGTCGTCATCGGCGGCCTGTTCAGCTCCACATTCCTCACCCTGCTCGTCATCCCGGTGCTCTACTCGCTGGTGGATGGTGCCAAGGTCCGGCTGAGCCGGAAGCCGTCCGATGCGGCGCCCACGGAGCCGGCGGCTCCCCTCGCCACCGAGGGCGGGGCGGCGCCGGCCTGATCCTCGTCACCACCGTCGCGGGCGGCCGTGCGTCGCCCGTGGCACCCTAGGGTTCCGGGCGTCGCCCGGACCCGCGCCAATCATCCATATCTGTTGCCCAAGGAGGCTTCGATGGCGATCACCCGGTTCGCGGAGGCGACCTGGAACGGCGACCTGCTCAACGGGAGCGGCACCCTCAACTACGTCTCGTCCGGTGCGTTCAGCCGCATGCCGGTCACGTGGGCGTCCCGCACCGAGGAGCACAACGGGCGCACGAGCCCCGAGGAGCTCATCGCCGCGGCGCACGCCGCCTGCTTCTCCATGGCGTTCTCGTCGCGGCTGGCCAAGAACGGCACGCCAGCCACGCGCCTCGACGTCAGGGCCGTGATCACCTTCGACAAGGGCGACGCCGGCTGGAAGATCGCGAGGAGCGACATCACGGCCCGCGGCGAGGTCCCGGGCATCGACGCCGCTGCGTTCACCCGGCTCGCCGAGGACGCCAAGGACAACTGCCCCGTCTCGGCTGCGCTCAAGGGCAACGTCGAGCTCTCGGTGGACGCCGCCCTCGTCTGATCCGGGCCTCGATCGCAGATCCGGCGCCGGCCGCCCCTCGCGGGCGACCGGCGCCGTTCGATTCGGCGCGGGCGAGGCGGGGCGTGGCGCAGGAGGCCACGCTTCCCGGCATCGGCATAAGGGCGACCGCGTCAAACCGGCGAACGCGGCCCCAGGCGCTACGATGCGAAGCCCAGCGGCTGCCCGTGCGCCTCACCCCGGCAATCGCGGCTCGCCACGCCACGCTGCCCGGCATGCGCGGACCCGATGCCGGGGAACGTGGCCATTGGCGCCACGCCGCTCCAGCGTCCCGAGGGAGCCCTCGACCGGCGCCCTGTCCGACCCGGCGCCCTACCCGATCGTGAGGATGCGGCGCGGGTTCACGACGGTCAGCTGCTCGATCTCCGCCTCGGAGACGCCCCGCTCGCGAAGGCGCGGCAGGAAGGTCGCGGACAGGTAGGTGTACCCGTTGCCCTCGAAGTGGCGCAGCTGGCTGTTGTGGCACACGTCGTGGCTGAGCAGGACGCGGTCCGCGTGCCCGCGCTGGAGCAGCTCCAGCAGCAGTTCGATGACCCTCGCCTCGCCGTGCTGCTCCATCGGCGTGAACGACATGCCGAGGAAGTCGAACTCGATCGATGCCCCCCTGTGGATCAGGGACAGGTAGTGGTCCAGTACCGGGTAGCTGTCCGCGTGGCCGATCACCACCCGTCCGGGATCCACTCCCTCCTCCTCGAGGATGGTCAGCTGGGCGGCACCCACGTCCGAGAGCACGGCATGCGTCGAGATGGCCAGGCCGGTGCGGCGTGAGCAGCGGGCCACCGCGCGGAAGACCCGCTCCTCGGCAGGCGTGACCCACGGCTTGTCGGTCCCGATCTCGCCCAGGATCCCGATCCGGATACCGGTCTCCCCCACCCCGACGGTCGCGTCGTGGACCAGCTCCTCGGCCAGCGAGTCCACCGATCGCTTCTCGATCAGCGCCTCGGGCGGGTAGTACGCCGTGCGGTACCAGCCCCCGCCCATGATGATCGGCAGGCGGCTCAGCTCCGAGATCCGCAGGAGCCACGCGGGGTTGCGGCCGATCCCGGGCAGCGTGAGGTCCGCGAGGGCCGTCCCGCCGGCCTCCTTGAAGTACGCCAGCTCCTGGAGGATGACCGGCTCGTCCGGCGTCAGCTCCCAGTAGTCCCAGCGATCCTGGATGTGCCACAGCGTGCACTGGGTGTGCTCGTGGGGAAGGATGAACCCCAGGGTCGAGGGGTCGACCGGGCCCTGGACGGTCATGACGTGCGGCATGTCAGGGCGATGGTAGTCCCGTGCGCTACGCTCGTGGCGCACACCGAGCGGAGGACGAACGAGATGGCGGAACGGCGGGACGAACCCGTCACGGGCGACGTGATCGAGGACGGCGTCGTCCGCGCGTACGGCTGGGAATGGAGCGAGATCGGAGGTCCCGAGGGACGCCCGCGGAGCCGGCTGCCGTGGTTCGGGATCTTCCTCCTGGTCTTCGGCGCGCTCCTGCTGCTCCGGCTGTGGTTCCCGGCCCTCGAGACCGCGGGCTCGCTGCTGTTCCTCGCCGTCGGCCTCGCGTTCCTCGTCTCATGGCTGATCAACCGTGGCATGGGGTCGCTCTACCTCGGGTCGATCATCGTGGCGCTGGCGGCCCCGGAACTCCTGATCGCCGCTGGTGCACCGGACCAGTCCGGGCTCGGCACGCTGTGCCTCGGCGTCGCCTTCCTGTTCATCGCCCTGGTCCGGCGGATCAGCGGTGGCGGCGTCGGGTGGCAGGCCGGCCTGGGCGCGATCCTGGCCCTGATCGGGCTGACCAGCAACGCCGTCCCGGGCTTCGACGACCTGTTCTGGCCGCTGATCCTGCTGGGCCTGGGCGGCTTCGTGCTCCTGCGGGCAAACGCGGCGCGACGCTAGGACGCGGGAGCTCCGCCAGGGCTGCGTCGAGCGCGTCGCCCAGCCCGTCCGCGATCCGCGCCAGCTCATCGTCGGTGATCACGAACGGCGGCCCCAGCACGACCAGGTCGCCATCGGTGCCGTTGGCGTTCCCCGTCCCCGAGTAGAGCAGCAGGCCGCGGTCTCGGGCGATCCGGACGACGGCCTCGATCAGCCTCGCTGCACGGGGATACGGCGCCTTCGACGCCCGGTCACGGACCAGCTCCACGCCGACGAGCAGCCCGCGCCCGCGGATGTCGCCCACGGCGGCGTGATCGCCCAGCCGCGCGCGCAGCAGCCCGAGCAACCGCTCGCCCTTCACGGCCGACGCCTCGACGAGCGACTCCGCCTCGAGGATCCGGAGCACCTCGCGGGCGACCGCGGCCGCGCCCGGCTGGTGCGAGTACGTGAAGCCGTGGACGAATCCGCCGCCGTGGACGACGGCATCCCGGACGTCACCGGATGCCGCCACGAACCCGAATGGCCAGTACCCGGACGTCGCGCCCTTGGCCGCAACCAGCATGTCCGGCCGGACGCCGTAGTGGTCCATCCCGAACCAGGCCCCGGTACGCCCGAACCCCGTCATGACCTCGTCGGCGATCAGCAGCACGCCGTGTCGCCGGCAGACCTCCGCGATGGCCGGCCAGTAGCCCTCCGGCGGCTCCACGGCCCCCAGCGTGGCCCCCACGATCGGCTCGCCCACGAAGGCAGCCACGTTGGGCGCCCCGGCCTCCATGATCGCGGCCTCGAGCTCGTCGGCCAGCTCGCCGGCGGTCGCCAGGGCCTGCGAACCAGGTTCTCCACCGCGGTACGGGTACGCGGCTGACACGTGCCGGAACCGGCCGAGCCACGGCTCGTACGGTCGGCGGAGCGGCTTGCGACCCGACAGGTCGAGGGCTCCCAGGGTGTTGCCGTGGTAGCTCCCCCACCGGGCGAAGACCATGCGGCGATCCACCTCGCCACGGGCGAGCTGGGTGGCGCGGGCCAGCTTGAGGGCACTCTCGATCGCCTCCGACCCGCCCGACACCGGGTACAGGTACGGGTCGTCCAGCGGCAGGTGCGCGCCGACCTCGGCCGCGTACCGCTCGAGCGGCTCGTTCGTGAAGGCCGAGCCGTGTGCATACGAGAGTCGGCCGGCCTGTTCGGCGAGCGCATCGGCGATTTCGCGACGACCGTGACCCACGTTGACGACCACGGCGCCACCGGCGGCGTCGAGGTACTCACGACCATCGGCATCGACGATCGTGGAGCCGCGCGCGGCGACAGCCACGGGCGGATTCGGGACGGTGGACCGGCGGAAGACGTGGCCGCTCATGGGTGGTGCGCGGGGTGCGGGTTGCTCACGCTCCGATTGTAGTCTCGAGGGCGGCGGGCTCGGGTCCACCGCCCCGTGGAGGACGCTAGATGCGACCCCTGGGCACGGTGCGCCAGTACGTCTTGTTGAACATGACCTTGCCGAGGTGCCACATCCGGTTCGGCTTGGGCGGCTTCGGCGGGTTCTCGTAGTCGAACTGCAGGAGCGTGCCCTTGCCGTCGCCGACCTCGAAGAAGCACATGACCTTGCCGGTGTAGCTCGCGTCCTTGCCCTCGGGCTCGCGGCCCTGCACGGAGGCGGCGACGCGCTCGGCGACGATCGGCGCCTCGAAGTGGGCCGTCGAGCCGGCCTTGGACAGCGGCAGGTCCGTCGCGTCGCCCAGGGCGTAGACGTTCGGGAAGCGCGTGATGTCCTCGTCAGCCTGGCCCGGTGCGGGCTTCGCGACGGTCTTCACCTGGAGGGTGTGGCGGTCGGTCGGCAGCCAGCCGGACTTCGGGGCGAGCCCGGAGTCGATCACGACCTGGGCGCCCCTGTGCGGCGGCACGCAGATCAGCAGGTCGTAGGGGTGCTCCTCGAACGCGTCGGTGATCACCACCTTGCGCTCTGCGTCGATCTCGGCGACACCCGCGAGGAGCTCGAGCCCGATCCCCTTCTCGGCGAAGATCGGGGTCGCCATGTCCGAGACGCTCTCGATGGTGAACGCCCGGTTGATCGGCGAGAGGAAGGTCATCTCGGTCTTGTCGCGCAGGCCGCGGTCACGCAGCTCGGACTCGACCAGGAACGCGACCTCGAGCGGCGCCGGCGGGCACTTGTACGGGATGCCGGCGATGCCGATGACGATCTTGCCGCCCTCGAAGGCGTCGAGCGCCGTCCGGAGCTTCGCCGCGGCTTCCGCGCTGTAGAAGTGATGCGCATCGGTCTCGAAGCCCGGGAGCTCCTCGGGCAGGATGCGAGCGCCCGTGGCGATCACCAGCTGGTCGTACACGAGGTCCGTGCCGGCACCCAGCGTGATCGTCTGGGCCTCGGTGTCGATGTTGGTGACCGCGTCGACCACCAGCTCGACATTCTTGTCGAGCAGGCTGCGCTCGGGGCGGACGAGCTTCTCGGCATGCTCGCCGCCCATGGCGATGTACATGTAGCCGGGCTGGTAGGCGTGGGCGCCGGTCGCGTCGACGACCGTCACCCGGGCCTCGCCCTTCGCGATCTCATGCTTGAGCTTGCGGGCAGTGAGGTTGGCGGTGAGAGTCCCACCGACGCCGCCACCGAGGACGACGACGCGCTGCATCGTCGTTACCTGACCTTCTCGACGACGAGCTCGTCGTAGCCATCGCGGGCGAACACCCCGATCAGGTTGTGGCCGGCCTTGCCGACCCACTTCGGGATGTCGGTCTTGGAGCCGTTGTCGGTGGTGAGGACGGCGACGACATCGCCCACCTCGGACTCCTTCATGCCCCGGATGAGCTCCATGAGCGGGCCTGGGCAGAAGCTCCCGCGCGCGTCGATCGTGGTGGTGATGGGCGGGAGAGCGGTATCGGTCATGACGGGTACTCCAAATGCGCTGTGGGACGCGGCGGTCGGCGGGGAGGCGCCGCCCGCGGAAGGGTGATGTCTAGATGAAGACCGGCTTGGCGCCCTCACCGACGAACCCCAGGTACGTCGCGGCGCCCACGGGCTGGCCCATGCCCTCGATCAGGTCTTCGTACTTGATGCCGAACATGTCCATGGTCATCTGGCAGGGGATGAACTCGACGCCCATCAGCTGGGCCATCTCGAGCAGTTCGGCCGGCGAGGCGACGTTGTACTGCTTGGCGAGCTTGCGCATCATCCACGGGCCCATGCCCAGGAAGTTCATCTTGGACAGCTTGCGGTGGGCGATGCCCGGGCGCGACATGATGGACAGCATCTTCTGCATCCAGTTGTCACCCGTGACCCGCTTGCCGGGCTTCACGAACGTCTGGAGGCCCCAGAAGGTCACGAAGACCTTGGTGGGCATGCCCATCGCGCCTGCGGTCGAGGCCAGGATCATGGCGGCCCAGGTCTTCTCCAGGTCGCCGCTGTAACAGATGAAGGCGAGCCCGTTCTGCATGCTCTCGGGCTCCGCGGCCGGCTCGGGAACCGGCAGGGTCTCGGGGGCGACGGGCGTTTCGGCGAGCGTCATCGGGGACTCCTACTTCTTCCGCATGACGAAGCGGTAGACACCGCCGTCCACGGTCTGCTCCACCAGCTCGTTGCCGGTGGACTTGGACCATGCGGCGAAGTCCTTCACCGACCCGGGGTCGGTCGCGAGGATCTCGAGAGTCTGGCCCGAAGCCAGGCCCTTGACGGCCTGGGCGGTCTTGACGATCGGCATCGGGCAATTGAGCCCGCGGGCATCGACCTGCTGGTCGGCCATGGTGGAGGTTCCCTTTCCTAGATGAAGACGATCTGGCCGTCGCCGGCGTTGAGGTAGAAGGCCGTGACGCCTTCGGTGCCGTCGACGAGCGGATCGAGATCGGACTCCTCGAGACCGAGGACGTCCATCGACAGCGAGCAGGCCTGGATGTCGACCCCACCCAGCTCCTTGGCCATGCGGAGCGTGTCGGCCCAGCTGGCCTGGCCGGCCTTGGCGAGCGCGTCCACCTTGACGCGGCCCTCGACTCCGGCCTCCGGGACGAGCCCGTGGTCAGCGTCGATCTTGGCCTTGCTGAACGCGTCGAGCGCCCAGTACTGGAGGAAGATGTTGACCGGCTTCCCCAGGGCGGCGGCGCCGGCGGTCATGACCGCGAGGGCCTGCAGCTTGTCGTCCGTGCCCGAAAAGGCGACGAAGTTGATCGATTCGTCCATGTGCCCTCCTCGGGCGTCTACTGGATCTCCACGAGCTCAGTGGCGGCCTGGTCGACGAGCGACAGGCGGCCGAGTCTGCTGAGGCGGCGCTGGAGCACACCGCGCATGACGGCGCAGGCGGTGATGACGTCCGGATCGGTGAGGCGATACCGGACCTCGCGACCGTCTCGTTCCGCTTCGACGATCCCCGCGTTCCGGAGGACCGACAGGTGCTGGGAGACGTTGGGCTGGCTCGCGCCGATCTCTTCGGCGAGCCGGCCCACCTCACACGGTCCCTCGGCGAGGCGGTGGAGGATCTCCAGCCGCCGGGGGTTTGCGAGCGTCCTCAGGACCTCGGCCTGCAGGATCGTGATCTCGTCCATGGGTGCAATTATCGATGTATTCGCAGATGCGCATGAGTGCCGAGTGTCACGACCGGACGGGACCTTGGGCACACGTGGTGTGGGGCACCACGGAACGCGGCAGCATGCCGACCGCACGAGCCGAATACCGGGGATCGTGGCGCCCTACACCGCACCGCGGGTACCAGGCGGCGCCACCGGCCGGACGCGACCCGCTACTTCTCCCGCGGCCAGAGCCCGCCGGTCCGGGCCATCCAGTCCGCGATCCGCTCGCAGGCCGCGCCCATGTCGCCATCGGATGTGTCCAGCTCCAGGACCGGCAGGACCGATTCGGACGCGAGCCGGCGCAGCAGGTCCTGCTCCCGCCGGAAGACATCGAGGTCGTCGTACTGCGACGGCTTGCCGGACACGAGGAGCCGCTCCGCCCGCGCCGCCTCCCACGTGCCATCGCGTCGCGTGCACAGCACCAGGTGCACGTCGAGCACCTGGAGTCGCGCCTCCAGGTCCCCGAAGTCCAGGTCCAGCCCGTGCTCGCTCAGCTGGAACGCACGAGCCGACAGGTGGAACCGGTCGATGATCCAGGAGTAGTGCGGCTGGAGCTCCATGAGCCTGACCCAGGTGTCGAACACGGCCATCGCCCGCTCCTGCTCCTCGCCGCCGGGCTCGAAGTTGATGGGTCCGCGGCCCCAGGGGAACGGCGTGAACCCGCACCACTCGGCGGAGATCAGCGGCGAGTGATAGCGATACCGGCGCGGCCCGACGATCCGCGGGTGCTCGTTGAGCGCGAACGCGAGGTCGGTCTTGTGGGTGAGGCGCGTCCCCTCGAGGATGATCTTGGGCGTCAGCTTCGGCACGCGGGCAATGTACGCCTGCGGTCGATGACCGAAGGGGACCATCGGGCCGGAATGCGCGCCGGATGCCTCTGGCCGCCGCGGTCCGGCTCGCGCATTCTGGCCGCGGGTCCGGGACCAGCCGGCACCCGCCCCGCATGGCCGGGTCCCCAGCATCCATGGACCGGCACGGCGAGCGGGCACCGGCGGACCGGCGATCGGAGCAGTCCATGCAATCGCAAGCGACCGAAGGTGCCACGAGTCTCGTCTGGATCGACAGTGAAGAGGCAATCATCGTGCGCTGGGCGGACCGCGCCGCCGTGGAGCGGGTCCGCTCGGAGGTGCCCGGGCGGCGGCGCACGAACGGGACTGGACCGGTGGGTACCCCGGGCCGCCACGGAGAGGGCGGGGCAGACACCCAGGATCGCGCCCGGCGCGAGGAGCTGCGGCGTTTCGTCGAGGAGGTTGCCGCCCGGGTCCCGCCCGGCGACGACGTGACCGTGGTCGGACCGGGCATTCTCCGCGGCCAGCTGGAGCGGGTCCTGCGTGCCGAGGACCGTCACCACGGGCGGCGTCGGCTGGTCCACTCGGCGGCGGCGGAGCGGTTGACCGAGGAGGAGCTGGTCGCGCACGTCCGCGCGCTCGCGGGTGACGAGCCCCCCGCGTAAGCGTCCGGCACTAGGCCGGCGAACCGTCCGGGCTCCACGCCTGAGCGCCAGAGGGGGAAGACCGGCCCTCGCCAAGGTGCCACTTCGGCCCTCGCGCCACCGTCGAGACCGGACCATCCTCGAGGCACTGGAGGTGCCACGAATGGCCATGTCCACTCCGCTGGTCGATGCCCAGGTTCGGCGTCTGCAGAGCGGATCTCCCTCGTTCCGGCCCATCCTCGTCGCGATCGACCGATGCAAGGGCTGCGGCCTGTGCATCGACGTCTGCCAGCCCGCCGCGCTGGCCCTCGACCATGGGACGGTGAACGCGATGGGGCATCACCCCGTCATGCTCGTGCACCCCGAGGCCTGCACCAGTTGCGCGAAGTGCGCCCGGATGTGCCCGGACGCTGCTCTCACCGTCTTCGCCCGCCCCAGGGAGGCCTGATCCAGCGATGGCCGTCCTCGAACGTCCCGCGGGAGCCGATCGTCCCCACATCGTCGCCTCGCCGCCAGGGACCGGCGGCGAGGCGTCCCCCATCCCCGACCGCGTCCTCATGAAGGGCAACGAGGCGATCGCCGAGGCGGCGATCGCGGCGGGGTGCGACGCCTACTTCGGCTACCCGATCACCCCCCAGGCCGAGCTCCTCGAGTGGATGGCGCGCCGGATGCCCGAGGAGGGCCGAGTCTTCGTCCAGGCCGAGAGCGAGCTCGCCGCGATCAACATGGCTCTTGGCGCGGCCGCGGCCGGGGCACGGGTCATGGTCTCGAGCTCAAGCCCCGGGATCAGCCTGATGGCCGAGGCGATGAGCTACATGGCCGGCTCGCGTCTGCCGTGCGTGCTGGTGAACGTCATGCGCGGGGGCCCGGGCCTCGGCAGCATCGGCGCCGCCCAGGGCGACTACCTCCAGGCGACGAAGGGCCATGGCCACGGTGACTACCACGTCCCGGTACTGGCGCCGTCATCCATCAGCGAGGCGATCAAGCACGTCGGCGATGCATTCCTCCTCGCCGAGCGCTACCGGACACCGGTGATGATCCTCGCTGACGGCATCCTGGGCCAGGCGATGGAGCCGGTCCAGCCTGACTTCCCGACGCTCGCCCGGCAGGCGCCGGACTGGCACATCGAGGGCGCCGAGGGCCGCGAGCCCCGCTCGCTCCGGTCGCTCAACCTGCGAGCGGAGGACCTCGAGCGGCACAACCTGGACCTGCAGGCTGTCTATGCCCAGATCACCGCGCGGGAGCCGCGCTGGGCGGGGGAGCACCTCGACGACGCCGAGGTCGTGCTCGTCGCCTACGGCACGGCCGCCCGGGTGGCCCGCACCGCCGTGGAGCGGGCGCGGGAACAGGGGTTGAAGGCCGGCCTGTTCCGGCCGATCACCTTGTGGCCCTTCCCCGCGGCCGCCCTCCGGGAGGCAGCGGAGCACACGCGAGCGGTCCTGGTCGTTGAGCTCTCTGCGGGCCAGCTCGTGGAGGACGTCCGCCTCACGCTCGATGGGACGGTCCCGGTCATGCTCCACGGCCGCATGGGCGGCATGGTCCCCAGCCCGGACGAGGTCGTGGAGGCGGCCCGGCGAGCATGGTCGGGCATGGGGCCCGCCGTGTCCATCGGGCCTGCCCGGACGCACCAGGGAGGCGTGCGATGACCGCGCTGCAGGGAGCAGTCGGCGTCGAGGGCCGGACGATCTACAAGCGGCCCTCGCTACTGACGCACACCACCAGCTACTGCCCCGGCTGCGGGCACGGCATCGTCCATCGACTCCTGGCCGAGGTGCTCGAGGAGCTCGGTGTCGGCGGCAGGACCCTCCTGGTCGGCTCCGTCGGCTGCTCCGTGTTCGCCTACGACTACCTGCGGCTCGACGCGATCGAGTCGCCGCACGGGCGCGCGGCCGCGGTCGCGACCGGTGTCAAACGCTATCGGCCCGACAAGGTCGTGTTCACCTACCAGGGCGACGGCGACCTCGCCGCCATCGGCACCGCCGAGATCGTCCACGCAGCGGCGCGCGGTGAGCGCTTCACCACGATCTTCGTGAACAACGGCATCTACGGCATGACCGGCGGCCAGATGGCCCCGACCACGCTGGCGGGCCAGAAGACCACTTCCAGCCCCGGGGGCCGCGACGTCTCCACCGCCGGCTATCCCCTCCCCGTGACCGAGATGCTCTCGCTCCTGTCTGGCGTGCAGTACGCCGCGCGGGTGTCGGTGGGCGATCCCGGGCTCGTCGGGAAGGCCAAGGCCGCCATCAAGCGGGCATTCGAGATCCAGCTCGAGGGGAAGGGGTTCTCGATCGTGGAGGTCCTGTCCACGTGCCCGGTGGGCTGGGGCATGACCCCCTCGGAGGCGATGGAGCGCCTCACTACCGAGGTCATGGCCGCCTACCCGATCGGCACGTTCGTGGATCGGCCTCGGGGCATCGCACCCAGCCTGCCGCAGCCCGGATCACCGACACGCTCGATCACGGAAGGCTTCTGATGGAGCGCTCGACGATCATCGCCGGGTTCGGCGGGCAAGGGATCCTGTTCGCCGGCAAGGTGCTGGCCGAGGCAGCCCTCCTCGAGGGCCGCGAGGTGATCTGGATCCCGTCCTACGGCCCCGAGATGCGGGGCGGGACGGCGTCATGCACGGTCATCGTCGCGGACCGACCGATCGGATCGCCGATCGTGGACCGTGCCGACCACGCCGTGGTGCTCAACCCGCCGTCGATGACGAAGTACGCGCCGCTCGTGGCCGCGGGTGGCTTGCTGATCGTGAACACGACCCTGATCGAAATGGAGGCCGGGCGGGACGATCTCGATGTCGTCGAGGTGCCCTGCACCGCGCTCGCACGGCAGGCCGGCGACGACAAGCTGGTCTCGGTGGTGGCGCTGGGTGCGCTCGTCGGACGGCGGCGATTCGTGGAGCCCGACAGCGTGCACCGCGCGCTCGCGATCCTGCTCGGGACCAAGAGGCCGGAGCTGATCGAGGCGGACTGTGCCGCGTTCGACGCCGGCTACGAGGCTGGACTGGAGCCGGTGGTCGCCTAGCGACGCCGGACGGGAAGGGCGCCATGCGGGAAGCCTGGCTGGCCGAGCTGGGCGCGGACCCACGCCCGTGGCTCCTCGACCCGGAGCGCCCCGCGGTCCGCCACCTCGCGCTCCGCCTGCTCGAGGACCGCCCGCCCGATGATCCCGAGGTCGTGAAGGCGCGCGCCGCGGCCATGGGGGCTCCGCCGATCGCCCCGATCCTCGACGCCCAGGACGAGGCCGGCTGGTGGGTCAAGCCCGGACCGGGCTACGCGCCCAAGTACACCGGCACCACCTGGAGCCTGATCATCCTGGAACAGCTGGGAGCGGACCCGACCTGTGCCCGCATCCAGACCGCCTGCGAGTACCTCCTGGACCACACGCGCACCACCACCGGCGGTTTCGGCTGCTCCGGGACACATCGCGACGACCGTCTGCCGCCCCCGTCGTCGGTGCTCCACTGCCTCAACGGCAACCTCGTGCGTGCGCTGGTCGCGTTCGGGCACCTGGACGATCCGCGAGTGGCGGCGTCAATCGACTGGGGGGCGCGGGCCGCGGCCGGCGAGCCGGAAGCCCCGGTCTGGTACGCCTCCGGCACCTCGGGACCCGGCTTCCGCTGCGGGGTCAACGAGGGGCTGCCGTGCGCCTGGGGTGCCGTCAAGACGCTGCGGGCCTTCGCCGCGATCCCCGTGGGCCGCCGCACGGCCGCCGTGGAGCGGGCCATCGAGGCCGGGGTCAACCTCCTCCTGGGCGTGGACCCCGCGACGGCAGCCTATCCGGCCGGCTGGGACGGGAAGACCTCCGGAGCCTGGTTCCGCCTCGGCTTCCCGTCCGGCTACGTCGCCGACGTGCTCCAGGTCGGGGAGGTGGCGTCGGAGCTGGGTCTGGCGCGCGACCCGCGGCTGGCGGGCGTCCTGCGACTGGTCCTCGCGAAGGCCGATGGGGAGGGTCGATGGCGCAACGAGCAGCCGTACAGGGGCAGGCTGTGGTCCGATGTCGATGCACCGGGTGCCCCGAGCCCCTGGGTCACCCTCCGGGCATGCCGGGTGCTGCGGACAGCGCTGGGGTGAGCCGGCGGCGCCCCGGGTGCCTCGCCCCGCCGCGAGTCCGGGTCACTCCCCGTCGGAGTCCCCGAAGCCCGGCACCTCGGCCGATCCGCCTGCCGCCGACTCGATCGGCTCAATGGTCTCGGGCGGGAGCGCCGGCGGCTCGTCACCGGGCAGGCCCGACATCGCCCGGACCAGGTCGGATGTCGAGATCACGCCGATCGGCAGGGACTCGTCGCTGTCCGCGACCACGACCAGGCGGTGGACGTGGTGGCGCTCCATCTTGCGGGCGGCAACCGCCAGCGGCTGGTCCCGGTGGATCGTGAGCGCAGGAGACGTCATCAGGTGCCTGACGTGCAGGCCCTGCCAGTTGGCCCACAGGTACTCGGTCGCGCGAGCGCGGAGCAGGTCCGTCTGGCTGATCACGCCGACCAGCGTTCCGGCTCCGTCCACCACCGGCAGGCCCGAGATGTGGTGCCGCTCCAGCAGCCTCGCGGCGTCGCCGAGGCCGGCATCCGCCCGGATCACGAAGGGCTCCACGGCCATCAGGTCCCCAACGAGGCGCGGCGAGTGCAGCGAGACGACGTTCACCAGTGCTCCTCCGTTGAAAGGTCGACCGCGCAGCGACCGGCGTTGCCGGGTTCCACTGGACAAGGGTGCGGGGCGGGGTCCGGCGCCGGAGGGGCGACGAGTCCCGAAGCACGCGGGCCGTTGGTCGCCGGACGTACGTTCGCCAGACAGGCGATGGCGCCGGGAACGCCCGGCGCCGGTTCGCAGGAGACGGGCCGTCAGCCCGGCCGGCCTACCCCGAGGGCGCCTGGCCCTCCGGTACGTGCGCCAGCCGCGCAAGCTCGGCGGCGATGGCCGCCTGGAAGGCGGGCAGGTTGAGCCGGACAGACCGCGAGAGCGGCCGGCCGTACCCGAACCGGCGACCCCCGATCCCGACAAACGTGCCCTCGGGCAGCCCACCCGGTCGGAGCACCTGGGCGAGCCCCAGCACCTGGTCGATGGGCAACTCGTGCGAGGAGCGCGGCGCTGGCGAATCGGCCTCCGCCAGGATCTGGCGGATCGGCAGGATCACCACGTGGCCCGGCGGGATCCCCACGGCCGAGTCCACGACCACGGCGATCTCACCCGGGCGCACGTCGGTGAGGTCCTCCACGCGGAGATGCCCGCAGCGGCGGACCTCGAGGCGCTCCAGCAGAGCGGATGGCAGCGCCGGCAACAGGGTTGCGACGGCGCTCAGGGCCGCTCCGTCATCGCCCCTGTCCGCGTTACCGCAGACGAGCAGGCGAACCGAGGGCGGGGCGAGATGGGTCATGCGTTCCCCTCCTACGCTCCATCCTCCACGATCCGGAGATCGAGGAAGTGAGTCGCGCAGCTGATGCACGGGTCGTATGCCCGGATCAGCATCTCGAGGCGGTGGACGGCCTCGGCTTGGGGGAGGTCGAGGACGCTCGGGGCGAACGCCGCGAGGTCGGCCTCGATGGCTCCCTGGTTCTGGCTCGTGGGTGGCACGATCCGGGCGTGGACCACGTGGCCCTGCTCGTCCATCTCGTACCGGTGATGGAGAAGGCCGCGGGGGGCCTCCGTGGACCAGGCGGCGATCCCCGCCCGTGGGGTGAACGGGACACGCGGCTCGCGGGGAGGCCGGTACTCGTCGATGATGTCGCGCGCCTCGGCGCAGCTGTGGAGCAACTCGACTGCGCGGGCGACGATCGAGCGGTGGATGTTGGTGCGGATCGCGTCCCGGAGGCCGGTCGCCTCCAGCGACTCGGCTGCCATGGGGTGGAGCCGATCGGCGGCGAGGGACACCCTCGCGGTCGGCCCGAGGAGGTAGACCTCCCCCTCGAGGGTGCGAGCGTGGAGCGCGTTGGTGCCCTCGAGGTGCATCTCCTCGAAGGCCTCGCCCCAGGCCCCGGGTGCGAGATCGAGCCCGTCCGAGGAGACGATCCGGCCGTCGCTGAAGGGGTACTCGTCGGGATGCCGCAGGGCCACCAGCGGCAGCGGGTGCTCGAACGCCGGCGGATCCCACGAGGCCACGAGGCTGACGGTCGCCTTGGACCAGACCGCGGCGTCGTCGAGTGCCCGGCGCACGACATCGAGGTCCCGCCGCCGGGGGACATGCGAGAAGCCGCCGACGCGGACCGAGATGGGGTGGACCGGCCGTCCACCCAGCGAGGCGATCAGCTGGTTGCCGATCTTCTTGATCGCAAGCCCCTGCTCCACGACGGCGCGATGATCCGCGGCCATGGCCAGGGCAGAGGGATAGCCGAGGTAGTCCGGCGCGTGCAGCAGGTAGACGTGCAGCGCATGGCTCTGGATGTACTCGCCGCAGTAGAGGAGGCGTCTCAGCGCACGGATCGCCGGATCGACGTCGACGTCATACAGGTCCTCGAAAGCGTGGACCGCGGTCATCTGGTAGGCGACGGGACAGATCCCGCAGATGCGGGCGACGATGTCGATGACCTCGTCACCGGTCCGGCCCACCACGAGCCGCTCGAAGTAGCGCGGTGCCTCGAAGATCTTCAGGCGTGCCTCGACGACCTCCCGGTCGCGGACCCGCAGGACGAGGCTTCCCTCGCCCTCGACGCGCGTTATGTACGGGACGTTGAACTCACGCTCGGCGCCAGCGGCGTCGGCGACGAGGGTGCCATCAGTCGCGGACATCGGGTTCTCCTTCCGTCGACCCGGCCGGCGTCATGCCGGGCGGTCCCCCGAACTCCCGGATGACCTCGCGGAACGGCGGAGCCCAGCCGGTGAACCCGGCGAACAGGCGGCTGATGTCCTCGCCGTCTCGTCCACCCGCCACGAAGGTCCGCGACAGGCTGCCGGTGTTGGCCTGCTCCCGGGGCCCGAAACACCCGTAGCATCCCCGTCCGAAGGTCGGGCAGAGGGCGCCGCAGCCGCTCTGGGTCACGGGTCCCAGGCACGGGATCTTCTGCGCGACCATCACGCAGACCGTGCCCCGGCGCTTGCACTCGATGCAGACGGACTCCTCGCGGATCTGGGGGCGGCGTCCGACTGCCACCGACACCAGGACCTCACGGAGCTGCTCGGCGCTGATGGGGCAGCCGTGGAGCTCCGCGTCCACCTTGACATGCTCGGACACCGGAGTGGCCGTGGCGAGCGAGTCCACGAACTCCGGGTGAGCGTAGACGGCAGCCCGGAAGGTGTCGTGGTCGCTCCAGTTGCGCAGCGCCTGGATTCCACCGTAGCTGGCACAGGCGCCAATGGTGACCAGCAGCCTCGCCTTGGCGCGCAGCTCCACGATCTCGGCCGCCTGGTCGGGCGTGCTGATGGATCCCTCCACCAGCAGGACGTCGAATGGCCCGCGCGAGCGGAGTGAGCTGGCCTCGGGGAACTCGATGATGTCGAAGCGCTCCCCGAGGGCCAGCAGCTCGTCCTCGAGGTCGAGGAGGGTCAGCTGACACCCGTCGCAGGATGCCATCTTGACGACGCCCACGCGGAGCCTGGGTCGGGCGGCAACCGTGGCCATCACATGCCCTCCCTGCCGAAGACGTCACCGAGCTGCGAGAGCGCGAAGACGGGGCCGTCCCGGCAAACGAACAAGCGGCTGGTCTGACAATGGCCGCACAGGCCGATGCCACACTCCATGTGGCGCTCGAGCGTCACGAAGATGCGATCCGACGAGAGCCCCCGGACCTCGAGGGCCCGAACCGTGGCCTCCATCATCCGCTCCGGGCCACACACGAAGGCGAGCGAACGGCCGCCGTCCCAGGTGGCCTTGTCGAACAGGTGGGTGACGACGCCGACCGGTCCGGTCCACCCGGGTCGTGCGCGGTCGACGGTGAGCTCGACGTCGACGTCTCCGCGGGCCGCCCAGCCGCGCAACTCCTCGCGGTACAACTGGTCATCGGGGGTCCGCGCGCCGTAGTAGAGCCGGATGGCGTCGAAGCGGTCGCGCTTGGCGAGCAACTCGTCGATGAGCGGCCGCAACGGCGCGAGGCCGATGCCGCCGGTGACGATGACCACGTCGTGACCCATGGCCCGCTCGATCGGCCAGGAGGTGCCAAGCGGACCGCGCAGTCCGATCTCGTCATGCGGCCCCATGCCGATGATCGCCGCGGTGGCGGGGCCCGCTGCGCGGATGGTCAGGTCGATGGTGTCACGCCCGAAGCGCGAGACTGAGATCGGCAGCGGCGGGAAGGCCGGTACCGCGACCATCGCGAACTGGCCGAACTCGCCGGCGAGAAACGCCGGGCCCACGTCGCCCACCGTGAGCGTCGTGACGTCCTCGGTCTCGCTGCGGACGGACACGATCCGCGCCGTGGCATACGAACCGGGCGTGGCCGCGATCGCCTGGGGGCGGGCGGGCTCGGGACGGGCGGCGAGCGGCGGGGCGACGGCGAGCAGCTCCTCCCGGATGTCGATCCCGACCGGGCACCACGCGATGCACCGGCCACAGCCCACGCAGCCGAACGTCCCGAACTGGTCGACCCAGGTCGCGAACTTGTGGGTCAGCCACTGGCGATAGCGGTCCCTCGGCCGGCTCCGGAAGTTGCCGCCGGCGACCTTGGCAAAGCCAGCCGTGAAGCAGAAGTCCCAGACCCGGTCGGACGTGGAGACGCCACCGTCGAGGTCCGATCGCTGGGTCACGCTGCTGCAGAAGCAGGTGGGGCAGACCATGGTGCAGTTGGCGCACGAGAGGCACCGCTCGGCCACCTTGGCCCATTGCGGGCTGTCGAACTGGGCGAGCAGCCGATCGTGGAGGCCGGCCGTGGGAACCGGATCACCGATGGTCGCGGCGACCTTGCCAACCTCCTCGGCCGCGCGGAACATCTGGCCCGCGTCGGCGGCCCGGAGCGGAAGCCGCGCGATGAGGTCAGCCCCCTCGGGAGTCCCGGCCCGGAGCACGAACCCCTCGTCGAGCTCGGTGAGCGCCAGATCGTAGCCGCCACGAACCTCGGGCCCAGTGCCCATCGAGGTGCAGAAACAGGTCGATGCGGACGTGGTGCAGTTGACGGCCACGACGAGGGCGTTCCGTCGTCGGGCACGATAGTCCTCGTCGGTGTACGGACCACCGAGGAACACCCTGTCCTGGATGCCCAACGCAGCCAGCTCGCAGGCGCGGACACCGAAGAAGGCCAGCTTGGGCGGGTCGATCGGTGCCGGCTCGAAACTGACGGACCGGCCGTCGCGCCGCCCGACGTGGAGCGCAACGATCGGGGGGAACGTCCAGCGCTTGGGGCTCAGCGGGCCCACCGTGTAGTCGAAGACCCGGCGGTCCCCGCGGCTCACCAAACCGTAGTGACCGGGCGACTGTTCGTCTCCGATGCCGGTGGGCAAGTCGTCCTCGGTCGTGACCTCCGCATAGACGACGGCCCCTTCTACGACCGTCGGGCCGATGATCGTGCGGCCTTCCTCGCGGAGGAGGTCCAGGAGGAGCCCGAGATTGGCCCGGGCGAGGAACCACGGACCACTGGATGGCCCGGCCGCGCCGCGGGCGGGCGGGGCGGCGACGGCCGTCCCGGTCGGGCTCGGGTACGGGGCGTAGGGGAGGTACTCGTCATCTACCACGACCCGGACCCTCGCCGGCCCCATTCCTCGTGAGCGAACAGGTCGAGCAGTTGGAGCCGGGTGGCCGCCAGCCGGCGGCCCACGGCCTGGAGCACACGAGGATAGACGGACGCAGCGAGTGGGTGATCCTCCCTGAGAAGCTGGCGAAGCCGTTCGCCGGGGAACTCGAGGAGCGTGACCGGCTCGATGGCGATCCCCGCCGACGTGGCCCTGTGCGGCGGCACCACGGCCGACCAGCCGATGATGTCGCCGGCCTCCACGGTGAGGATCGTGACCATCCCCCGCTCGGGCACCAGGGTCCGCAGGGCGACCCGGCCCGCGATGACGATCGACATCGCCTCGGTCAGCTGGCCCTCGTGGAAGAGCTCGGTCCCGGCCGGCACATCGCGCAGCGTCGCGATCGAAGCCAGCCGCGCAACCGCCTCTGGGGGCAGCCCACCTCCAAACCACGACGAGGCGAGGGCAGGGACCAGGTCCGGGGACGCGAGGGGCGTCGTGAGCGACATCGGCATCGCACCTCACTGCAGGGGTTCGCAGCGTCGCGACGGGATCACGCGCATGGGCCTGCTGCGCGATCTTGTCCCGGTCGGCCCCTTCTGCGGGAGTGCCGTCGGTCGCGGGATCGTGCACGCCACGCGGGAGCATGACCCTGCCGGACGGCCCGCGCGATCCGGGCCGTCGCGCGTGGCCCCCGGCCGTCCCTACTGCAGGTCCGCGAGCCGCGCAGCGAGTGCCGCCACGTCCATGGGGCCGCTGGCCTCGGCCTCGCGGATGGTCTCGGGACGGTGGCCGATCGCCACGATCTCGCGCTCGAGCGCCACCCGCAACCCCTCCGTGCCCAGCACGAGGACCCGGTCGACCGCGCCGATCGAGTGCGCGACCTCTGCGAGAGCCGGCGGCGTGATGGCCGGTGTCGCAGGGATCGGCAGCTCCACGGAGGAGATCTCCTCGCCGGCCCCACCGCGCACGATGATGGCGCGCCCTGGCTCGATCCACACGACGGCGTTGACGCCGCTGGCGGCGGGTCTCCCGGCAGGCTTGAGGCTTGAAGTTCCGTGCATGGCGTTCTCCTCGTGGCACTCGCATCGTGGTGCCGGGACGCCAGGACATCGCCTGCCGTTCGTCCCGAACCACGCCGCCGGGCGCCCCCCGCCTGGCGTGACACGGCGCCCGCCGAGGGTGTGCCGGCCCGGGAATCGGAAGGCCGGACGCTGAGCGCAGCGACCGGCCTTCCGGCGTGGGACGAGGATCAGCGGTCGCCGGCCCGGGCCGCCTTCGCGCGTGCGATCACGGGACCGAGATGCTCGGCGACCGTGCCGGAGACGGGCTCCAGCTCGTAGCGGACACGGACCACGGGCTTCGAAACCGATAGGACGCGGGTGATGTCGATGGGGGTGGCGGCGAGGACCACGTCGGCCGGGATCGCCTCCAGGGCCGACTCCAGCTCGTGGATCTGCTTGTCGCCGTAGCCCATGGCCGGAAGCAGCCGCTCCAGCTTGGGGTACTTGGCGAGGGTCTCGGCGAGCTCGCCGGTCGCGTACGGTCGCGGATCAACCACGTCGGCCGCACCGAAGCGCTTCGCCGCGACGACGCCGGCGCCATACGTCATGCCGCCGTGAGTCAGCGTCGGGCCATCCTCGACCACGACGACCGAGCGCCCGCGGACTTCGCCGCCCTCGAGGGCCAGCGAGGATCGCGCCTCCACGATGGAGGCCGCCGGGTTCACCTCGGCGATGCTCGCCCGCACCTGGGCCAGGGCCTCGGGCGTGGCGGAGTCGACCTTGTTGATGACGATCACGTCCGCACTGCGCAGGTTGGCCTCGCCGGGGTGGTACCGCAGCTCGTGGCCCGGGCGGAGCGGGTCCGCCACGACGATCGCAAGGTCGGGCCTGTAGAACGGCAGGTCGTTGTTGCCGCCGTCCCAGAGGACCACGTCGGCCTCGGCCTCCGCGGCCCGCAGGATGTCCTCGTAGTCCACGCCCGCGAAGACGAGCCGCCCGGCGTCGAGGTGCGGCTCGTACTCCTCGCGCTCCTCGATCGTCGTCTGGTGGCGGTCCAGGTCCGCATAGGTCTCGTAGCGCTGGCAGCGCTGCGCGACCAGGTCGCCGTAGGGCATCGGGTGGCGGACGACCGCCACCTTGAGGCCCTGCGCCTCGAGCAGCGAGGCCACGTGCCGGCTCGTCTGGCTCTTGCCGCAGCCGGTTCGGACCGCGCAGACCGAGACGACCGGCCGCGTGCTCTCGAGCAGCGTGGCGTTGGGACCCAGGAGCTTGAAGTCAGCGCCCGCCGCCAGGACGCGGCTGGCCGCGTGCATGACCTGCTCGTGGCTCACGTCGCTGTAGGCGAACACGACCGTGTCGACTTCGAGGTCCCGGATCAGGCTCTCGAGCTCACCCTCCGGCCGGATCCGGATGCCCTCGGGGTAGCGCTCGCCGGCAAGTGCGGCCGGGTAGCGGCGGTCCGCGATTCCCGGGATCTGCGTCGCGGTGAAGGCGACCACCTCGACATTCGGGTCATTCCTGTAGACGACGTTGAAGTCGTGGAAGTCCCGGCCGGCGGCCCCCATGATCAGCACGCGTTCGGTGCGCATGATCATCCTTTCGTGAGGGGCGTCGCAGACACCCGCGCCGATCCGCTCGGGATCAGCGGGCGGACACGGCAGACCACCTCCTCAGCGTCAGGCCATAGTGTGCCATCGTCCCGGGCCGGTCGCCCTCCCCAGCGCCCTCTACGGGGGTCCGCAGGTCCCGCCAAGGTGGTCCGATCGGCACTCACCCGAGGTGGTCGCCACCGGCGAAACTGCGTGCGAGGTGGGTGCCGGAGGGGACGCCCGGCACCCACCCGAACCTTGCCCTCGCCCACCGGCGGGGGCTTTGTTGTTGCCGGGCGGGTTCTGGGCTCACGGGGTCTGGCGAATCCAGACCTCTACAGCTCGTGGTGCAGGCGCGCCTCATAGGCCAGCCGGTCACGGTGGTCCGGGTGCGCGATGGCGATCAGCGCCCGGGCCCGCTCGCGCAGGCTCTTGCCCCACAGGTCGGCAACGCCGAACTCCGTGACGACGGTTCGCACGTGGGCACGGGTCGTGACGACGCCCGCACCCTCCTGCAGATGCGGTGTGATCCGCGACATGGATCGGTCGGCGCCCGCCGTGGACGGCAGGGCGATGATCGCGCGTCCGCCCGGCGCCAGGGCAGCGCCGCGCATGAAGTCCATCTGGCCACCGACACCCGAGTACATCCGGTAGCCGATCGAGTCGGCGACGACCTGGCCGGTCAGGTCCACCTCGATCGCGGAGTTGATCGC
Source organism: uncultured Chloroflexia bacterium (assembly GCA_963754485.1). GTDB lineage: Bacteria > Chloroflexota > Limnocylindria > Limnocylindrales > CSP1-4 > CAIXZV01. The sequence continues at coordinate 303,678 of CAVWFY010000011.1, forward strand.
GATCATGTCCTGGAACTGGCGGATGAGATGCGTGTCGTTCGTGTAGTCCACCGGTCGCATCTCGACCATCGGATTGTCGTGGAGGAACCCGTACAGCTTGCGCGTCCCCACGAGGAAGGTCGCGACGAGCTTCCCGCGGTTGTGCGCCTTCCGCTCGCCGTTGACGACGCCCTTCTTGACGAGGTCCACGATGGGGTCGGTGAACATCTCGGTGTGGATGCCGAGGTCCTTCTTGTCATGCAGCAGGTTGGCGACGGCGGTCGGGATCGCGCCGATACCGAGCTGGAGCGTCGCGCCATCGGGGATGAGGTCCGCGACGTAGGCTCCGATCCTGTGCTCGACCGGGCCGACATCCGGCAGCGGATACTCGAACGGGGGTTGATCGACCTCGACCGCGAGGTCGATCTGGCTCACGTGGATGAACGACTCGCCCCATGTCCGCGGGATCGAGGGGTTGAGCTGCACGATCACGGTCTTCGCCGCCGCAATCGCCTCGTGCATCGCCTCGACCGACAGGCCCAGCGAGCAGAAGCCGTGCGCGTCGGGCGGGGTCACGTTGGCGAACACGGCGTCAAGCGGATAGGCGCCGGAGCTGAACAGCGCGGGGACGTCCGAGAAGAACACGGGGACGAAATCCGCTCGCCCCTCGTTGACCGCCTTGCGGGCGTTGGGTCCGATGAACAGGGCCCGGTGGCGGAAGTGAGGCGCCATCTCGGGCTGGAGATGCGGGCCCGGACCTTCCGAGTGGAGGTGGATGACGCCGACGTCCCGCAGCTCCGGGGCGCGCGCGACCAGCGCCTCCAGGAGGAACGACGGCGTCGCTGCCGCCATCTGGACATAGATCTGGTCCCGGGACTTGATCCCCGCGACCGCTTCTTCCGGGCTGACGATACGCATGCCGGAAGTCTAGGCAGCCGTCGCGGGCGATCGTCCGGCCGGATGGCACGTCGCTCGGAGCCGGAGCGCCCTACCTGTCACGCCTCGCTGGGACGGAGCTCGAACGAAGGCCCGTCGCCCAGCCCCTCGGCCGGGGTTCCGTAACGCAGGATGAGGTCGCGCACGGCCGCCGCGTGGGCGGCACCGGCGAGGGGGCGCGCGTCGGCGGTCCAGGTAAGGTCTGCGATCGTGATCCGGCAGACGGGTTCCCGGAGGAGATTGAGACCCCAGGAGGCGTCGGGCGAGCCGGCGGCAATGACCAGGCTCCCGTCGTCGCGCTCGACAAACCCAACGACCGCCCGGGCGGGGCGTCCGGTCACGCGGCCGATGGTCTCGATCCGCAGCACGCGGCCCCAGGCGACGAGGTCGTCCTCCATGCTGGGCACGCCGGGCCCGTCCTCGCGCGCCGGCGGCTACCCGCCGCCGCGGTCCAGGCGGTGCTTCGCGACGAAGGCGGCGGCCTGGGCGCGCCGCTCGAGATTGAGCTTGGACAGGATGGAGCTCACGTAGTTCTTCACCGTCTTGTCGGACAGGAAGACCTCGCTGGCGATCTCCTTGTTGGTCTTGCCCTCCGCGACGAGCAGGAGGATCCGCTGCTCCTGGGCGGTCAGCTGCGCCATCTCGTCCGTGTAGGCGCCTGTCGCGATGCGCCGGACGCGCTCGAGGACCTTCTCGGTCACGGCCGGGTCCAGCAGCGACTCGCCACGACCGACGTTCTCCAGGGCCGCCACGAGATCGCGCGCGCGGATCTGCTTGAGGAGGTATCCCGAGGCGCCGGCGACGATGGCGGACAGCACCGCCTCTTCATCCGGGTAGGACGTGAGCATGACCACGCGAGTACCCGGGAGCTCGGCCCGGATCTCGCGACATGCCTCGATCCCGGAGCCGTCCGGGAGCCGGACGTCCATGACCACGATGTCGGGCTGGAAGCGCCGTGCCTGCTCGATGGACTCGGCGGCGGTGCCGGCCTCGGCCACGACCTGGAAGCCCTCGCGTCGATCGAGGAGCGCCACGAGACCCTGGCGGACCACCTCGTGGTCGTCCACCACGAGCAGGCGCAGGGCGCGCGAGGTGAGATCTGTCACGGTTGTCGATCTCCGGTGGTGGCGAGAGGACGCTCGGAATCGCCGGACCCGGTGGGGACCGGTATGCGCACGATGATACGCGTGCCGGAGCCATTCGGGCGCTCCACCGCGAACGTGCCACTCATCCCGACCGCGCGATCACGCATGTTGCCCAGGCCCTGGTGGCGTCCGAACGCGTCAGGACCGGGCACGGTCGCCGGATCGAAGCCCCGGCCGTTGTCTTCGACGCACAGGATCAGGTGTCGTCCGTCGCGCGCCAGGACGAGCGCCGTCCTGGTCGCGCCGGAGTGCCGGGTGACGTTGGAGAGCGCCTCGCGCGCGATGAACAGCAGATCGGAGCGGCGGTCCGGCGGCAGCTCACGCATCAGGTCCGCGCCGCCGTCGAGGTCCACCTCGAGGTCGATCACGGCGTGCATCCCATGCTCCTCGCCCAGGCGCGCCAGGGCCTCGACGGGGTCCTCCGGCCCGCCCGTGGCCGGCCGGAGTCGCAGGATGTAGGAACGGATATCGGAGATGACGAGGTTGAGGGCGTCGATGGCACGGTCCACGCGCGCGACGGCATCCTGGCGCCCGTCCTCGTCCTCCACGAGCTCGGGGACGTCCTCGAGCGACAGGCCGACGGCGTAGATCGCCTGGATGATCCCGTCGTGCAGGTCCTTGCCGATCCGCTCCCGCTCCTCGACGATCGCGAGACGCTGCACCAGGTCGTGGAGACGGGCATTCTCGATGGCGATGCCCGCGTGAACGGCGAACATCTCGACGAGGTGCTCGTCGTCCTCGGAGAACGGCTCGCCCTCGAGCTTGTCCGAGAGGTACAGATTGCCGACGGAGCGGCCCTTGACCATCACCGGTGCGCCGAGAAACGAGGTCATCACGGGGTGATGAGGCGGGAACCCGTATCGCCTGGGGTCCCGGGCGATGTCCTCGGCGCGGACGATCCGGCCGTCACGGATGATCGCGCCCAGCAGGCCGTGGCCCCGCGGCGCGGCCCCGATCGCCGCCCGGGCCTGCGGCGAGATGCCGCTGGTGATGAACCGCTCGATCCGGCCGGTTGCATCCGCGACGCCCAGTGCCGAGAAGCGCGCCCCCACGAGTTCGCGGACGCGATCCACGATGACCCCGAGCACCCGGTCGATGTCCAGCTCGGCAGCGACCGCGCGGGTGGCGGCTTCGAGCGCGGCCAGGCGCTCTGCGCGTCCATGGACCGCGGCGCGCGACCAGGCCGCGTCCACGACCAGTTCCAGGCCGCGCACGACCGGCGCTGTCGCATCCACGGGGGCGTCGAGGAACAGGCGGCCGAGCGCCGTGTGCCCCTGGTGCGAGCCCAGCATGAACCGGGCGAGCCCGGTTCGCTGCTCATCGGGCGGGATGACCGCGAGGGTTCCGGCCCCGACGGTGACGGTCGACAACGGCGGAGCGCACACCTCGAGGATGGCACCGCGGGCACCCACCACGGCGAGCACGCCCTCGACCTGGATGCGCAGCGCCTCGAGGCGTGCCTGAGACGGCTCCTCCTGCCAGCGCTCGAGAGCCTCCAGCGTGGCGGCGAGCGGGAACGGATCGAGCCGGGCAGGGGCGGGTCGAGATGACGGGGACATCGGCCGCAGCCTATCAGTCCGTGCCCGGTGCGGGACGCCGGTCCCGCGGCGTTCGGGCCAAAGGTCCCTTAGCAGGATTACCATGCGCGCACACGATGTCCCGATCGCTCATCCCCCCGCAGCCCGGAGTGCCCCTGCCCGTGGAGCCCACCGTTCATACCCAGCCCGACGTCACGTCCCCCGCCGAGCCCGACCAGAACGGCGCCTCCGATAGCGGCCTCAGCCGCCGCGGCTTCCTGCGAGTCGCCGGTGCGGTCGGCCTGACCGGCGTTGCCGCCAGCGTCGCGGCATGCACCACCGGCGCCGCCCCCGCGTGGAGCTTCGGCGCCCCGGCCACACCCGGCGCGGCAACCGCCGTCCCGAGCACGGCTCCCGCGAGCGAGGTGCCCGCCAGCGCGGCCCCGTCCGCCAGCGCGGCCCCGTCCGCGTCGCCCGCCGCGAGCATCCCGCCCGGCTGGACCGAGCATGACATCGCCGCCCGCGACGTCGTCCGCCGCTACGTGGGCAACCTGGCGCCCGTCTTCGCGGAGATCTACCCGCCCGAGGTGTTCGCCAAGCTGGCCGACATCCTGGGCGCCGCCGACAACTACCCGGAGCTCGGGCTCAAGCCGTCGTTCGCGCAGGTCGAGAACCTGCTGATCACGGACGCCGTCTCGCCGCTGACGCCCGAGATGGACGGGGACACCAAGGTCTTCCGTATGACCATCGATGAGATGGAATGGCCCATCGACGAGAAGCTGCCGACCGTCGCGGCGTTGGGCTTCAACGCCCAGTGGCCAGGTCCGACGATCCGCGCGACCGAGGGCGACAAGCTCCGGGTCATCTTCACAAACAACCTCAAGGAGACGACGGGCGTCCACTTCCACGGCGTGGAGTTCGAGGACTTCTTCGAGGACGGCGTGCCGTTCGTCACCCAGAAGCCGTTCGCCCCTGGCGAGGAGTACGCGTACAACTTCGTGGCCGGCCGGCCTGGCTCACTCATGTACCACTCGCACCACAACGCCACCGACCAGGTCGGGCGTGGCCTGCTTGGCGCATTCGTCGTGGACCCGAAGAAGAAGACCGCGGACGACACGTTCGACCGGGAGTACGTCTGGATCTCGAACGACGCGCTCGGCGGCTTCACGATCAACGGGCACGGCTTTCCGGCCGTGGTGCCGGTGGTGGTCGCCCTGGGCGAGACCGTCCGCGTCCGGTTCATGAACGAGGGGAACATGATGCATCCGTGGCACAGCCACGGGTACCGGATGAAGGTCGTCGCGCGCGACGGCTACCCGCTCGAGGGGGCCTCGTTCGACTGCGACACCCTGGGCGTCAACCCCGGCGAGCGCTGGGACGTGAACATCACCGCGGACCGGCTCGGCGTCTGGGCCTTCCACTGCCACATCCTCCCCCACGTCGAGGGCGCCGACGGCATGTTCGGCATGGTCACCGCGCTGATCGTCGTCCCGACCAAGGAGGACGTGGACACGATCGTCGCGTCCCTCCTCGCCTAGCCGGCGGGGGGGATGACGGTCATGACGTCGCGGCCAGGAGGCGAGGTGGACTCCCAGGCGGAGCCTGCGCGTCCGGCCGTGCCGTCCGTGGGCATGAAGAAGCTGCTCCTGGCCACTGATCTGTCCGAGGCGTCCTCTTCTGCCACGGAGCAGGCGTTCGATCTGGCCTCGCGTCTTGGCGCGTCGCTGCTCATCGTGTCGGTGATCGACCCGGGCGCCCTGCTCCTGCCGGGTGGGCGCTTCCGTGCACGGGTGGACCAGGTGCGGGAGCGGCGCGAGCAGCAGGCACAGGCCCTCGTGGAGCGGGGCCGCGTCGAAGGCATCGACGTGTCGTTCCTCGTCTGGACGGGCGACCCGGCCGACCAGATCGTCTCCGCCGCCGAGGCGGAGCGCGTGGACATGGTCCTCGTGGGGAGCCACGGCCGCGGCGCGGTCGGGCGGCTGTTCCTGGGGAGCGTGTCCGAGCACGTCGTCCGCAACGCGCCGTGCCCGGTCCTCGTGGTCAGGCCGCTGGAGACGGCACCGCACTAGGCACCACATGATGGTGGCAGGCACCGCGCACGCGCACACCGGCCACCGGGCCCACCGCCGCCACGACGCCCGACGGATCCGAGGTCCGCCGGGCGTCCGGCCGTCCAGGCCCGGGGCCATGGATGCAGCGAATCGACGGCCGGTTTGCACGGTTCGCACGGTGACCCGGGGCCGCGCCACGGTCATGCTCGTGAGGGCGATCCGGAGCATCACCTCCGCGCGCCCAGCCGTCGCCACCGCGGCGGCCACCCCGCCAGCGGAGGATCCACGCGTGTTCGCCCAGCCCATGACGCCGCATGTCCGGAGGAGCCCGGTCGTCGACGAGCTCGAGCGCCGCTACCTGGATCTCCACGAGGGCGACCGGGAGGCCGCCGCCCGGAACCTCGCCGTCGACCTGATGATGGTCGAGGCGCAGTCCATCGACGCCGGGCCGGCTCCCGATCCGGCGACGCTCCGGCGGTTCCAGCGGGCCGCGATCAAGGCCTGCGGCGTCCTTCGCTTGCCGATGGGCCACGCGATGACCATCTACGCCGACACGGTCGAGTACGCCCGCGAGCACCTGCTGCCCGGACCCTCCGGTCTTCGCGGCACGCCGATCACCCGCTGGGAGGCCGCCGCCCTCACGACGCAGCGGGCCGCCTGACCGGGTCCCAGCGCCGGCGGGACCTGCGCTCGCCGGACTGCGCTACTTCGTGTAGACGCCCCCGGGGTCAAGCTCCTCGCGGACGAGGCGCAGCTCCTCGGTGGTGGGGGCAGGCGTCGGGGCCAGGCTCGGGCTGATCTTCGGCTCCCAGGCGACCGTCGCGCGCACCTCGTCCAAGGTCGCGCCAGGGTGCAGGAAGTCCAGCCGCATCTCGCCGGTCTCGTCGAAGTGCCAGATCCCGAGGTCCGTGACCACGACGCTGGGCCCGCGGCCGTTCCAGCCGCCGGCCTTGCGGATGGCCTCCGCGTGCTCGGCTCCGCCGAGGTTGCCGGGCGACGTCCGGAAGTCGATCCGCTCGACGAAGGACCGGCTCGACTGGCGCATGATCACGAACACCTGCTTCGCGTTGATCGCGATCTCGCAGGCGCCACCGGAGCCCGGCAGGCGTGTCTTGGGCGCGTGGTAGTCGCCGATGACCGTCGAGTTGAGGTTGCCGAAGCGGTCGATCTGGGCGGCGCCCAGGAAGCCGACGTCGATCAGGCCGCGCTGCAGGTAGAACGCAAACAGCTCGAACATCGATACCACGGCCGTGGCGCCGGTCACGATCGTCGGGTCGCCGATGGACAGCGGCAGACGAGCGGGCCGCGCCCCGAACACGCCCGCCTCGTAGACGAGCTCCATCTCGGGCGCAACGGTGCGCTTGGCGAGGTTGACGGCGATGTTCGGCAGGCCGACGCCGACGAAGCAGACGTGCTGGCCCGCGAGCTCCCGGGCGGCCGCGACGATCATCATCTCGGACTTGGAGAACGGGAGGCCGGGGGCGGGTGCGGAGGTGCGAGCGGTCGGCTCGGTCATCGGTAGTCACCGTAGTCGACGGAGCCGGAAGGGGCGCTGCCGGGCCGCAGGGAGGCCACGCGCTCCTCGCCCAGCTTCTGGACGTAGGCGGCGCGATCGGGCAGGTCGTAGACCCACTCGCGGAGCCAGGCCTGGGTCTTCTCCTCGTCCCGGCTGATCGGATCCCAGTCCAGGTAGAAGCGGTTGTCGCGGTCGTACGCGCCCTGGACATAGCTCGGATGGGCGCCGAACGGGTCCACCACCACGGCGTCCACGATCAGGCCCGGGATCACGGTCCGGTTGGGGTCCGCCCGGATCACCGACTCCTCGACCAGCTCCTCCACGACCACGATCACCCGATCCGCGGCGAAGGCGGCCTCCTTCTGGCAGCCCAGCAGGCCCCAGATCTGCGTGTTGCCGCTGGCATCCGCGCGCTGGGCGTGGATCACGGTCACGTCCGGGTTGAGCGGAGGCACCGCGTAGACCACCTCGTCCGAGTAGGGGGACTTGATCGGCCGGATCAGCGGGTTCGCCTTCGGCAGGTCCGTCTCGAAGTAGGAGCGAAGTGGCATGAACGGCAGGTTCGCGGCGCCGGCGGTGTAGCGCGAGACCATGCCGAAGTGGCTGTACTCCTCCACCTCGAGGGCCGTGCCCTCCCCCACCGACGCGGGCTCGATCCGGCGGCGGATCGCGTTGAGGCCGCCGACGCCCGGGTTGCCCAGCCAGGAGAAGATGAGCTTGCGGGCGACACCGCCGGCGATCATCTGGTCGTAGATGAGGTCGGGCGTCATGCGCGCGAGCGTGAGGTCACGCCTGCGCTGGCGGATGATCTCGTGACCGGCGGAGAAGCCGATCAGGTGGGTGAACCCCTCGATCGCGACCGTGTCCCCGTCGCGGACGAGATCCGCGACGGCGTCCCGCATCGAGGCGACCTTGCCGGGCATGGGCATCCGCTCCTGATCGATCAGATGCTGACGAGTGTAGTCGGCGTGGGGCGGACCCTAGCGTCCCGAGGCGCCGAAGCCCTCGGTGGCATACCCGGCGCGCGCAGCCGCCTTGCGCTCCGCCACATCCTCCGACCGATGACCGGCGACGTGGGCGACGGACTCCGTGAACAGCCGGATCGCGGTGTCGGCCTCGGCCTGGGACACGACCAGCGGCGGGGACATCCGCACGCAGTCGTCGCCGGCCTCAAGGACGAGCAGGCCGCGGTCGAACGCCTGCATCTGGACCGCGTCGGCGGTCTCGCCCGAGTCGAACTGGACCCCGATCATCAGGCCCTTGCCGCGAACATCCTTGACGAGGTTCGGGAACCGGTCCACGAGCGGCCGGAGCCCGTCCATGACCTGGCGGCCGCGGATGCCGGCATTGGCGATGAGGCCACTCTCGAGGAGCTTGATCGTCTCCATCAGCGCGGCCAGGGAGACCGGGTTGCCGCCGTAGGTGCTGCCGTGGGCGCCGGGGCCCCAGGACATCACCTCGGCCCGGGCGATCGTGGCGCCGACCGGCATGCCGGAGCCGATCCCCTTGGCGGTTAGCAGGATGTCCGGCTCCACGTCCCAGTGCTGGATGGCCCACATCTTGCCCGTGCGTCCGGCGCCCGACTGGATCTCGTCGGCGATCAGCAGGATGCCGTGGCGGTTGCACAGCTCGCGGAGGTTCGCGAGGAAGTCGTCCTCGGGCACGACGTAGCCGCCCTCGCCCTGGATGGGCTCCACGATGATGGCCGCGAACTCGTCGGCGGGCATCAGGCGCTTGAAGACGCGCTTCTCGATCTCCTCGATGCCCTCGTTGCCGAAGGGCACGTGGTAGATGCCTGGGAGCAACGGTCCGAAGTGGGCGTGGTACTTCGCCTTCGATGCGGTCAGGCTCACGGCGCCCATCGTGCGGCCATGAAAGGCACCCAGGAACGCGATCACGTTCGGGCGGCGGGTGTGGTACCTGGCCAACTTGAGGCCGGCCTCGACCGCCTCCGCGCCGGAGTTGCCGATGAAGGTGCGCTTGGCGCCCGACATGGGGGCGATGCGGGCGAGCTCCGCGGCGGCCTGCGCGTAGATCGGCAGGTAGAAGTCGCTCGCGGAGAAATGCTGCAGCTCGTCGGCCTGGCGCTTGATGGCGGCCACGACGTCCGGGTGGCTGTGCCCGGTGGAGTTGACCGCGATGCCGGCAGCGAAGTCCAGGAACACGTTGCCGTCGATGTCCTCGACGGCGCAGCCGAGGCCGCGCACGGGCACGATCGGGTAGGCGCGCGGGAGGCTGGGACTCGTCCAGGCGTGGTCGAACTCGATGTGCGCGCGGGCCTTGGGGCCCGGCAGCGCGGTCACGATATCCGGCACGGGTCGCGCCTGGAGCGGGGTCGTCACGGGTGTCTCCTGCGGTCGGGACGCATAGAAATGATGCAGAGTGAATATAGCAGGGCGCCCATGGGGGTCGATGGGCCGTTCGGCCGGTGGGAGGGTCCGTTTGGCCGTGCGGGGCCTTGGCGCCTGTCAGTCGACGACGGGCGGTGGCCGTCGGCCGGCGACGGATCTGGCGGCTGGTTCCCGGTTCCAATGTCGCCTGGAAGTCGACGACCGCGCCTGTGCGGCCATCACGGATGGCAACCAGCCGGCCCCCGGCGACTCGGAGGCGACAGCGGGCGGCGGCGCGGCGGCGGACTCGGCAACCTGGCCGCGCCTCACCCCTCCGTCAATCGACGACGGTGTGGCTCTGCTCACGCAGGAACTGCGCGACGTAGTACATCGACAGGCCGGATTTGCCGGTGGACCCGGAGCCCTTCCAGCCGCCGAACGCCTGGACACCCGGCCACGCGCCCGTGGTCGCGCCCGCCCGCCGGTTGACGTACAGGACGCCCGCGTGGACCTCGTCGAGGAAGCGGCGCACCTCGGCCGGATCCTCCGAGTAGACACCGGCCGTGAGGCCGTAGATGTTGTCGTTGGTCAGGGCGATCGCCTCGTCGAGCGAGTCCACCGCCGCGACCGCCGTGAAGGGCGAGAACAGCTCGTCGTGGAACAGGCGGTGGGTTGCCGGCAGGCCGGCAACGGTCGGCTCCACGTACGTACCGCGGGCAAGGTCACCCTCGGTCAGGCGGTGGCCCCCGGTGAACACCGTTCCATCGCGCCGGGCCTCGGCCACGGCCTGCTGGTGGCGGTCCACCGCGTGCTGGTCGATGACGGGACCGAGGAACGTGGCGCGATCGACGGGGTTGCCGACGACCAGGCGCTCCGTCTTGTCGACGAGGAGGCGCACGAGCTCGTCGTGGACCGGCCGCTGGACGTAGACGCGGCTGTTGGCCGAGCACTTCTGCCCGCCGAACCCGAACGCCGCGCGCATGATCCCCTCGGCCGCCTCCTCGAGGTCGGCGCTGGCCAGCACGACCGCGGTGTTCTTGCCGCCCATCTCCACGATGCACGGGCGCGGATAGGTCTTCGAGAAGCTGCGGAAGATGTCGAAGCCGACGTCGTAGGACCCGGTGAACACGATGCCGTCGATGCCGGGGTTCTCCTGGAGCTCTTCGCCGACGGTGGCGCCCGGCCCCATGACGAGGTTGAACACGCCATCCGGGACACCTGCGTCGCGGTACACCTCGGCCAGGATGACCCCGGTGAGGGCCGAGACCGAGGCCGGCTTGAACACGACGGCGTTGCCGGCCATGAGGGCTGCCGACGATGGACCGGCGGAGAGCGCCATCGGGAAGTTGAACGGGCTGATGACCGCGAACACCCCGTGCGGGCGGAGGATCGAGCGGGTGTGGACGGCCGGATCGCCGAGGTTGTCCATCTCGTGGTCGTAGTACGCGTTGTCCTCGGCCGTCTTCGCGTAGTAGCGGATGAGGTCGGCCACCTCCTCGACTTCACCAAGGGCCTCCATCCGCGTCTTGCCCACCTCGTAGGCCATGACGCCCGCGTACTCCATGAGGCGCTCGGAGATGAGCTCCGCGGCATTCCGGAGGATCGCCAGTCGGCGCTCCCATCCGAGGTGGAACCAGGCCGGCTGCGCACGGCGAGCGGCCGCGATCGCGTCCTGGACGTCATCACGGATGCCGCGCGCAAAGGTGCCGACCAGGATGTCGGTGTCGATGGGCGAGCGGACCTCGAAGGCCCCGTCGCCATCGCGCTCAACGCCGTCGATGACGTTGCGGTGGTAGCCGCCGAGGCGCGCTCGTGCTCCCTCGAGGCCGGCCTCGAACAGGGCGTGCAGCTCCTCGTTGTCGGCGCGCAGGGTGGCGTAGGTGATCTTGGGGCGCGGGGTGGCGGTCATTGCTGATCCTCTGGGGCGGGACGCGGGCGCAGAAAGCGATCCGGAGCGTACCGGCCCGGGCCGAATCGGGTCCAGCGCGGCCGCGGCGTGCCCGCGTGCGGATGCAACCGCGAAGGCGTCAGCCGCCCGAGAAGATCGGTGAGACGAGAATCCTGTCGCCCGCCTCCAGCGGCTCGTCGGGCTCCACCGCCCAGCCGTTGCGGGCGATGATCATCGGCCGGGCGCGGTCGATGGCGTTCGCGTCCAGGATGTCCCCGACCGTCGAGCCGGGTTCGACGTCCAGCTCCCGGTGGCTGAAGCCCACGGTGTGGGCGAAGCCGCCGGTGAGCTTGAGGGTGACCTTCATCGTCAGTTGATCGTCCTCAGGTGATGGTGGCGTATGCCTCCGCGGCCGCCGCCTCCGCCTCGAGCCCAAGGTTCTCCAGGGTCGCCCGGGTCGGCACGCCGCGCGCGTCGTAGCCCCGGATGTCGTAGTAGTGGCCGAGCAACTCGTCGTACTTGTCGCGGTCGAGATACAGGCCCGCGATGGGACCCTCGGTGTCGGCATTGGCCGGGTCGAACCAGATGTCCGGCACGTAGTCGGCGGTCCGGTCCGTGTCCGGGAACTCGCGCAGCCAGAACAGCTTCATGAGCGCGTAGATCCGGTCCGAGATCGGCCAGAAGTCGTCGAGCGTCCAGTTCTTGCCCGTGATCGTGTTGAAGTAGATCGGGTAGTGCTCCACGCCCCAGCCCAGCTCCACCCACGGGAAGCGGCAGGTCACGATCGACTCGAACAGCCCACCGCGGATTCGCTGGAGGTCGACGATCTTCTGCGCCTTGTCGCGCCCGTAGGACCCACGCTCGGTCTGCTTGACCTCGTAGGTGATGATCCACGACTCCTTGTGGTGGGCGCCGATCGGGCTCACCCCGAACGCCAGGGCCATGCCCGGGATGAACTTGCAGTTGTAGGCCGAGATCTCGAGGCCCTTGACCTGCATGGCGTAGGCCTCGGACCCGTTGCCGAACGCCCTCGCCGCGCGCAGCGTCCCCTCGGCGAGGATGTTGCCGACCTCACCCTCGCGGTGCGCGATCATGCCCAGGATCCGCTTCATGCCCTCCGAATCGCCAAACCGGAGGTCGCCCTCGACGGCTCCCTGCTCGATCGCGTCCGCGTAGAACCCGAGCACGCTGCCGGCCGAGATCGTGTCCAGCCCGTAGTCATCGCAGAGGTAGTTGAGGGTGCCGACGGCGGCGAGGTCGTAGATGTCCAGGTTCGGCCCCAGAAGGCCGATGTTCTCGTAGTCGATCTCCGACTCGCGGCCCTCCTCGTCCGGGATCGCGATGCCGCAGCGCATGGTGCAGTTCGGGCAGCCGTAGGTGGCCATCCGAACGGCGTTGGCCCGCTCGCCATCGACCATCCAGGCGTCCGGATGGTGGGTGCCCCGGAAGTTGTGGACCGGCAGAGCCGCAACCTCGTTGCACCAGGGCAGCACGCCGTCGGTGCCCTGGATGGACCAGCCCGACTCCTTGTCCATCGCCCGGACTTCCTTGAGGTCGTCGCGACCGAGCGCCTTCATCTCGGCCGGGAACGCCTGCGGGATCACCCTGGAGCCCTTGAACACGATCGCCTTGAGGAGCTTGGAGCCCATGACGGCGCCCATGCCCGGCCGGCCGCCGGACCGGCCCTCGAGGCTGCGGACCGTGGCGTAGCGGACCATGTTCTCGCCGCCCTGGCCGATGTTCAGGACCCCGACGCCCTTGCCGTACTTCGCGTAGATCCAGTCGTTGGTCGCGATGGTGCCCTGGCCCCAGACCTCGTCGGCTGGCAGGTACTCGACGCGATCGTCCTCGATGTAGAGCATCGTCGGGCTGTCCGCCCGGCCCTCGACGATCAGGGCGTCGTAGCCGGCCTTGCGGATCTGGTCCGTGACGCGCGTGCCCAGGTTGCCGTCGCCGTAGCCGCCGGTGGCGGGCGACTTCGCGGCCACGATCGTCTTGCCCGTATTGGGGGCCGGGATGCCGGAGATGGGGCCGACCGCGACGACGAGCTTGTTGTCGGGTCCGAGGGGATCGATCCCCGGGGCAAGCTCGTCGTACAGGATCTTGACCGCGAAGCCGCGGCCGCCGATCCACGTGGTGGCAAAGTCCTCGGAGAACGTCTCCACGCGGTGGGTGCGGTTCGTCAGGTTGACCCTGAGGATCTGCCCGGTCCAACCATCCATCGTCAGCTCATCCTTGCACTGGTTGTCGCATCCGATCACGGGCAGCCGACCTGCCCGCGCCGGGAAGCCCTGAGCCCGCGTCACCGCTGAGGTTCCGCGGGTTGTTGCCGCCAGTCTAGTGCTGCGCAGGGAACCCGCGGGAGGGCGGACTGGCAGGCGCCGACCGGGACCTCCGTGCCATGCATGCCGGCGTCGACGACGTCCGGGTGACGCGCCTGGCCGGCTGATTCGGGCCCGGTGACCCAGCACGTCCGGGGCCGGCGGCGGCTCAGCCGAGCAGCGCCGCGACGACCTCCGCGATCGATCCCGCAACCGCGTCCGGGGCGTACGGATAACGCGCGCGACCCGCAACCGCGGCAAGCTCGGCATCGCCATGCTTGCCGGTCCGCACGAAGACCGTCCGCAGCCCGGACCGCCGGCCGCCGCCGATGTCGCTGTTCACGTCATCGCCCACCATCGCGAGCTCGGAACGCAGGAGCGGCCGCTCGCCGCGCGCGGCGGCCTCGGTGGCGAGGCGCCGGACAGCGGTCGCAAAGAAGGCGGGCGACGGCTTGCCCACGATCCGCGCGCGTCGACCGGCCGCCCACTCGAGGCCGACCAGGAATGCGCCGGCGTCCAGCGTGGGGCCGGCCTGGGTCAGCCACCACGGGTTGCGGTGCATGCCCAGCAGCTCCGCGCCGGCCTTCACGCAGCGGAACGCCCGGTCCAAGTTCGCCTTGGTCAGCTCATCGGGCGAGTCGCCCAGGATCACGGCGGACACGGCCGACGGATCCTCGTCCACCTCCGAGCCCGTGACCACGTTGAGGGCTGTGAGCTCCGTGCGGGCGTCAGCCGAGGCGATGACGAACACGGGGCGATCCCCGTACTCGCTCAGCGCGATCGCCGCTGATGCCGAGAGCGCCGACTGGAAGCGGTCGACCGGCGTCGTGAACCCGACCTTGCGGCCCCAGCCGGCCAGGCGGCCGCGCGACACCAGGGAGGTGTTGGTAACGACCAGGTACGGGAACGCCCGCCGTTCCAGCTCGTTCATCGCCTCCACGGCGCCGGGTACTGCGGCCCCCTTGAGGACCAGGACGCCGTCGAGATCCAGCAGTAGGCCGCGCACCCCCTGCAGGGCTGCACGCAGCGAGGCGTCAGGCTGGACCGGGTGGGGCATGATGCTCAGGGTACCGAAGGGAGGAGCCACGCATGGGTCTGCTCGAGGGGCGCAAGGCGCTCGTGTTCGGGGTGGCGAACGACCACTCCATCGCCTGGGGCATTGCGAAGGCCCTCCACGACGAGGGCGCCGTCGTGGGCTTCTCGTCGGTGGAGAGCCTGATCGAACGCCGGGTCCGCCCGCTCGCGGACTCCATCGGCAGCCCATTCGTGGAGGCCTGCGACGTCACCAGCGACGACGACATCCGCCGCGTTATGACGCGATGGCACGACGAGCAGGGCGAGATCGACATCCTTGTCCACGCGATCGCCTACGCCAAGCGGGAGGACCTCGACGGCTCCTTCGTGGACACCTCGCGCGACGGGTTCGCGCTGGCGCTGGACGTGTCCGCGTACTCGCTGGTCGCGCTCACGCGCGAGGCACGGCCCTACCTCCATCGCGGCAGCTCCATCCTCACCCTCAGCTATTACGGCGCGGAGAAGGTCGTCACCCACTACAACGTCATGGGCGTGGCCAAGGCCGCGCTCGAGGCGTCGGTGCGCTACCTCGCCGCGGATCTCGGACCGGACGGCATCCGGGTCAACGCGATCTCGGCGGGCCCGATCCGCACGCTGTCCGCCGGCGGCATCGCGGGCTTCCGCAAGCTCTACGGCCCGTTCGACCAGGTCGCGCCCCTGCGCTCGCACATCACGATCGAGGACTGTGGCAGGACCGCCGTGTACCTCGGCTCGGACCTGTCATCGGCGGTCACCGGCGAGGTGATCCATGTGGATGGCGGGTTCAGCATCATGGGCGTCCCGTCGCCCGCCGACTGACGCGCCCGTTCGACCCCGCCGTGCTCGAGGCAGTCGATACCTGGGGTGCGCAGACGGCCGCCCTGGCGGTCGTCGACGACGCCGGCCTGGTGGCGTCGTACGGGCCGCTCGATCGCGCGTTGCCGTGGGCATCGGTCACGAAGCTCGTGACGGCATGCGCCGTCCTGGTCGGGGTGCGGCGCGGCGTGCTGGCACTCGACGCCCCAGCCGGGCCACCCGGCTCGACGGTCCACCACCTGCTGGCGCATGCCGGCGGCTACGGCTTCGACGGCGGCGTGCTCGCGGCGCCCGGGCGGACGCGGATCTACTCCAACACGGGGTTCGACACCCTGGGTGAGACGCTGGAAGCCGCGGCTGGGCGACCGTTCGCGGAGCTGCTGGGCGCCTGGGTGCTGGAGCCGCTCGCGATGACGGGGACGCATCTCCGGGGTCGCCCGTCCGAGGGTCTCGTCGGCCCGCTGGCCGACCTGGCGGCGTTCGCATCCGAGCTGCTGGTATCGCGGGTCATGCCGGCCGGGCTCGTGGCTGAGGCGGCGACCGTCGCATTCCCCGGGCTCCGGGGCGTGCTGCCTGGGTTCGGGCTCCAGGACCCGAACGATTGGGGGCTGGGCTTCGAGGTACGCGGCCGGAAGTCCCCGCACTGGACCGGGAGTGGCAACTCGCCCGCCACGTTCGGGCACTTCGGGCGGAGCGGGACGTTCCTCTGGGTCGACCCGGTCGCGGGGCTGGCGCTGGCGTGCCTCACGGACCGGCCGTTCGGATCCTGGGCGGGCGAGGCGTGGCCGGCGCTGTCGGACGCGGTGCTCATCGCGGCGGGCGGTGCCGGCGAGGCGGGCGTGCAGCCGGTTGCGGGCGTGCAGCCGGTTGCCGGCGCAACCGCCGGGGCGTAGCCCGACGCGCCCATTCCCTCTCCTACCAGCCCCAGGAGCCCGGCCCGCCCTTGACGGGGCCAACGATCCGGGACGTCATCCAGCCACCGTAGAAGCCGCCCGGCTGGGGTGTCGCGCGCTCGTCGCCCACCCAGGCCTCGTCGACCCTGGATGCGTAGAAGGAGATGTTGCCGCGAATGGCCTCGAACCCCGGGGCCGGGTGCTCGTAGGACCACGCGATGTCCGGGGTCTCGTGCGCCCCGGAGACCAGCGACCAGTAGGAGGCCGCCCCCTTCCACTCGCAGAGGCTGGAGGATGCCGACGGCCTTAGCAGGTCCATGCGGACGTCCTGGCGCGGGATGTAGTAGCCCGGCGGGTGCGACGTCTCCAGGACCCGGAACGCCCGCAACGTGTCGGCGATGACGATCCCGGCGACGACGACCCGGATCCGCTCCATCACGGGCTCGAGCCTCGGAGGACGCGGATAGTCCCAGGCGGACTCCTGTCCCGGCCCGGGGACCACCGGCACGACGCCCCGGGGGACGCGGCCTGCAAACCGGTAGGGCGCGTCAGGCATCCGGCGCGTCAGTCACCGGCCGAGCAGCCCCGACAGAGCCCCGAGATCGAGAGGTGGGACAGCTCCACCACGAACCCGCGCTCGACCTGGAGCGTGGCGACGAACGCCGCTGACTCCCCGGCCCCGATCTCCCAGGTCTCGCGGCAGCCCAGGCAGTGGAGGTGCCCATGCTCGGCTGTGGGGAGCACGTGGAACTCCTCGCGGCCGTCGGCACCATGCGCATGGCGCACGATCCCCAGCTCCTCGAGCACGTCAAGGGTCCGATAGACCGTGGAGGGCGTGGTCGCCGGATCCACGGCGCGGCATCGCTCGACCAGTTCGGCACCGGTCACGTGGCCATCCGCGCGCGAGAGGACATCGATCAGGACACGGCGCTGCGGCGTCCATCGGAGACCCCGGGCATGGAGGCGATCGCGCACGTCCGCCCAGGCGGCACCTTGGGAGGGGCCGGGACGATCGGCGCGGGGGGAAGATCCGGCAGGCTGCATCGTGCGAAGGATAGGACGACGAGAGCGCTTGTTGCAACGTCTTGCAACAGCGATTGGATGCGACTAGGATGTCGCTCCCGACATCGCTGCCCGAACCTGACATCCGGAGCCCGTCCTCCATGGACCTGTTTGCCATCGCCGCCGCCCCTGCCGCGACCGGGATCGAGCCGTCCCTGCACGCCGCCGACCGGTTCCTGACCGTCCCCGTCTCGCTCGTCATGTGGGCCATCGTCATCGTGGTGCTCGCGGTGGCCGTGCGGCAGACCAACCGGACGATCGACGAGCGCTCGGTGCCGCTGATGGGCGTGATGGCCGCATTCATCTTCGCGGCCCAGATGTTCAACTTCCAGGTCGCCGGGGGGACCTCGGGCCACCTGTTGGGTGGCGTGCTCGCGGCGGTGCTGCTCGGCCCATGGGCGGGCACGCTGGTCATGGCCTGCGTCATCGCCGTCCAGGCCCTCGTCTTCTCCGACGGCGGTCTTGTCGTGATGGGCGCCAACATCTTCAACATGGGGGTCGTGGGCACGCTCGGCGGTTTCGCGCTGTACCTGCTCCTGTGCCGCGTGCTGGGCGGCGAGGACCGGGCCCGCATTCCCGCATCGGCGATCGCCGGCTGGGCCTCCGTCGTCGCGGCCGCGGCGTTCATGTCCCTCGAGCTGATCGTGTCCGGGACCAGCCCGGCCGAGCTTGTCCTGCCTGCCATGCTCGGGGTCCACGTCTTCATCGGCATCGGCGAGGCGCTGATCACGGCAGCTGCCCTGGCGTTCATCGCCACGACGCGCAAGGACCTCCTGGATCTCCGGCCCGATCGCGCGGCCGCGCTGGCGCGCCGCACGGGAGGGACCGGGATCGCGGGAGCGGCCGGCACCCAGCTCCCGACACCGGCCGTGAAGCCATGACCACCGAGGGCGAACCCGTGAGCCCGGCGCCCGTGCCTGACGGTCCCCCCACTCCGGGCTCGACGCCGACCCGCAGCCGGATCGGGCGCTGGTGGTGGGCAATCGGCATAGCGATCGCAGCGCTGGTCGTCATCGTCCTCGCGCCCCTCGCGTCGCAGGACCCCGATGGCCTGGAGCGGGTCGCCGAGGACCAGGGGTTCATCGAGCGAGCTCAGAACTTCTTCTCCGGCGTCCTCGGTGACTACGCGATCCCCGGGGTCGACAACGAGTGGCTGTCAACCGTCCTGGCCGGGCTCCTCGGCGTCGTGATCGTCGTCGCGATCGTGCTCATCCTCGGCCGCGTCGTCGCGCGCCGCCGCGTCCAGGACTAGGAGCGCCGCGCCCTGGAGCTGGATCGCTACGTCGAGGGCAACAGCCCGTTCCACCGGGCCGATGCCCGGGTCAAGTTCATCCTGACGATCGCCGCGATCCTGGTGATCTCGCTGCTGCCGATGGGCTCGTTCCTCGCGATGGCGATCATCTGGCTGATGCTGGTGGCGTGCTCGGCCACCGCAGGGCTGGGGCCGTTCCGCCTGTCACGCGGGGCCGTCGTCGCCCTTCCGTTCGCGCTGGCCGCCTTCCCGCTCATCTTCACGGTCCAGGAACAGATCATCACCACGATCACGATCGGACCGCTCGACCTCACGATCTCGGCCGAGGGACTGCGGCGCTTCCTCACGATCATGATCGGCAGCTGGCTATCGGTACAGGTGGCCCTGCTGCTGGCCTTCACCACGCCGTTCCACGACCTGATCGACGCCCTGCGGGAGCTGCACCTGCCGCGGATCCTCGTCTCGATCATCTCGTTCATGTACCGCTACATCGCCGTCCTCACCGACGAGGGCTCGCGGATGCTGCGGGCGCGCGACGCGCGCTCGGCGGCGGGGGCCGGCAGCTCGGGCGGCTCCATCCGCTGGCGCGCGACCGTCACCGGCCGCATGGTCGGTTCGCTGTTCCTGCGCGCGTACGAACGCAGCGAGCGCATCTACGCCGCCATGCAGGCGCGCGGCTTCGAGGGCGAGTTCCGGCACCTCCAGGCGCGCGCCCTCCATCGCTCGGAGCTCGCCTGGCTGATCCTCCTCCTCGCCATGCTCGCCGCCTACGAGGTCATCGCCTTCCTGTGGCTGCCACGCCAGTGACCACCGAACCGCACGTGCACGAGCACGCCCACGAGGGCGCTCCGCCCCACCTCCACCCGCATGCGCACGAGCCCTCCCCGCCGGCGGCATCGCCGGCGGGCGGCGAAGCGGCCCGAGGGACCGTCGAGCTGGAGCACGTCCACTTCCAGTACCCGGACGGGTTCGAGGCGCTGCGCGGGGTGGACCTGCACATCGGCGCCGGCGAGAAGGTGGCGCTGGTCGGGCCCAACGGGGCCGGCAAGAGCACGCTGATGCTCCAGCTCAACGGGACGCTGCGACCGGCGCACGGTTCGGTGCGGGTCGCCGGTCTCGCGGTCGCCAAGGACACGATCCGCCGAGTGCGCGCTGAGGTGGGCCTGGTCTTCCAGGATCCGGACGACCAGTTGTTCAGTCCCACGGTGTTCGATGACGTGGCCTTCGGGCCGCTGCACATGGGCCTGCCGGCCGACGAGGTGCACCGCCGCGTGGAGCGCGCGCTGGCGGCGGTGGGCATGGCCGCGTTCGCGCATCGCGTCCCGCACCGCATGTCGCTGGGGCAGCGCAAGCGGGTGGCCCTGGCCACAGTGCTGTCGATGGACCCCTCGATCCTGGTGTTCGACGAGCCGTCCGCGGGCCTGGACCCGCGCGGACGCCGCGAGCTCATCCGGCTGCTCCGCACGCTGGACCAGACGATGCTGGTTTCCACGCACGACATGCGGCTGGTTGCCGAGGTCTTCCCGCGGGTCGTCGTGATGGACGATGGGCTGGTGGTCGCCGACGGGCCGACCGCCGGGATCCTGGCCGATCCGGTGCTCCTCGAGGCGCACGGGCTCGAGGCGCCGTAGGACAGTCCCGGTTGCTCCCCTACCCGATCCGGTTGATCGCCGGGGACTCCCGGTCGCAGGTGGGCGCGTGCGACCGTTGACGCGGGGTCGGGGTGTCCCCGCTCGGTGCGGATTCTGGCCCGGGTGATGTGCCCGCCGGGACTCCCGAGCCCCGAGTCGACCCATCCGCGATCTCTGCGGCGACCCGCAGACCCGGGACTGCGCGGGTCAGCGCACGCGGTTGATCGCCGGCACCTCGAGCGGGACGAGGCGATCCGTGCGCCGGAACAGCCGCGCGACAAGCGACGGAACCCACCAGCGCAGGAAGTAGAGGCGGCAGCCGACGCAGATGCCGGTTGCCGCGAGCAGGACCTGCAGGCCGGCGACCGCCGCGGTCAGTAGCCAGCCCACCACCGGCAATCCGACGACGAAGGCGACTGTCGCGAGGGCGAGGAACGTGCCCCCGAGAGCCTGGGCGAAGCGTGGCGGGTACTCGTGCTCGGGCTCCACGGGACCGAGACGGAGCGCCGAGCGGACGAGCGGCCACGCGCGGCCGGGGAGGAACAGGCGGGTGCCGAACGCGGCCGACAAGAGCAAGTTGAGGCCGACGAGTGCGACGAGCCACTGCAGGCCGAGCACGAACGCGGTCGCCAGGGCCACGGCCGACACGCCGGCGCCGAAGCGCTGGCCGCGGGGATCGATGAAGCGGGCGGGAGCGGGGGTCAGGGACACGTGGGGGACTCCGGGTCGGACGGGACGTGGCGCGCGGATGCGCGCCGGACGACGGGGAGAGGCGAGGCCCGGAGCGGGTCAGGCGGTGCGGCGGACCCGATGGGCAGCCACGTGCCGGACCACTGCCGACGCTCGCCGTCGACAGGCGCACCACAGACCCATACAGCCCCTCAGGGCGATCGCAACCACCTGCGCAGCGTAGCGCGAGGTTGTTGCCTCGTCAACGACAGGTGGCGGCCGTATCGTGAGACGTCCGGGAGCAGGCAGTACTCCCGGGGGGATTTCCCACCCCGGCCCGCGCCGCGTACGATCGTCGAAAGCGGAGGCGCGGGGGCCGACGCACCGGGGAGCCTGATCGAGACCATGTCCCTCTCCTCTCGCATCGAACGAGCCCAGCAGGCCGGCACCTCACGCCAGGAGCCGGCGGCGACCGCGGTCGTCACCATCCCGGTGGGGGCGCCCGCTCAACTCGCCGCGCGCGAGGAGATGCTCCGCGACGCTCGCGCCCAGCTCCAGCACGAGGTCGTCAGCGCCTCGCATGCGCTGTTCGAGGCCGGCACCGGCCCCGAGCTGAGAACCAAGGTCGAGGGCATCGTCGACAAGTTCATCACCGACAATGGCCTGGCGCTGACGCGCGACGAGCGCCTGCGTCTCGTGGAGGAGGTCATCGCCGAGGTCACGGGCCTCGGCCCGCTCGAGCCGCTCCTCGCCGACGACACGATCACCGAGGTCATGGTCAACGGCCCGGACCACATCTACATCGAGCGCAAGGGCAAGATCTCGCGCGTCCAGACGTCGTTCCTCAACGACGACCACGTCCTGCGGATCATCGACCGGATCATCACGCCGCTCGGGCGGCGCATCGACCAGACCAGCCCGCGGGTGGACGCCCGCCTCCCCGACGGCTCGCGCGTCAACTGCATCATCGAGCCGCTGTCGCTCATCGGGCCCGTCATCACCATCCGCAAGTTCTCGGCCCGGCCGTACACCGTCGAGGATCTTGTCCGCTTCGGCACGGCGACGGAGGAGATGTTCGACTTCCTGCGCGCCTGCGTCGAGGCCCGGCTCAACCTGTTCGTCTCGGGCGGCACCGGGTCGGGCAAGACGACCACGCTCAACGTGATCTCTGCCTTCGTCCCCGAGGAGGAGCGGATCGTCACCATCGAGGACGCGGCCGAGCTCCAGCTCCGCCAGGAGCACGTCATCACGCTGGAGGCGCGACCCGCCAACCTGGAGGGTTCGGGCGAGATCACGACCCGGGACCTGCTGCGCAACGCGCTCCACATGCGCCCCGACCGCATCATCGTGGGTGAGTGTCGCGGCGGCGAGGCGCTGGACATGATCCAGGCCATGACCGTCGGCCAGGAGGGCTCGCTGTCCACCGGCCACGCGAACAGCTCGCCGGACATGCTGCGGCGCCTCGAGACGATGATCCTGATGTCCGGCTACGAGATGCCGCTACGGTCCATCCGCGAGCAGATCGCGTCCGCGGTGGACTTGATCGTCCACACCGCCCGCCTCGGCGACGGCTCGCGCAAGATCGTGAACATCACCGAGGTGTACGGGATCGAGGACGACCAGATCCTGACCCAGGACATCTTCGAGTTCAAGCAGACCGGCCTCGACGAGAACGGGAAGATCGTGGGGACCCTCGAGGCCACCGGCGAACGGCCCACGTTCATGCCCAAGTTCGCGGCGAACGGAATCCAGCTTCCGCCCGGCGAGTTCGGGATCCCGCCCGAGGATCCCGAGCACCCGGTCAAGGTGCGGATCGGCAAGGGCCGGTCCATCGGCATCGAGCAGGGCGGCGACACGAAGCCTCGGCTGACCTTCGGCCTGGGCACGGCCGTCAACGCTGGCGGGATGATCTACGTCTCGGCCGTAGGCCCCGTGAACCCGGAGACCGGCTGGCTGGCCGGCGACTCGATCAGCGCCCAGGCTGCCCAGTGCCTCGAGAACCTGCGTGTCCTGCTGGAGCGCGAGGGGTCGTCGCTGGACAGGATCGTGTGGGCGAACTGGTCCCTGCGTGACCCGTCCGAGTTCGAGGCCTTCAGCGACGAGTGGGTCAAGTGGTTCCCGGATACGGCGCCGGTCGGCCAGGGCACGCTGATGCCACCCAGGCAGCGCCGGGCGGGGTTCAGGGTGTCGATCGGGGTGATCGCGCAGGCGGGCGGCGAACCACGCGCCACGACACCGACATTGGCCCCGGTTGCGGCGACGCCGGCCACCGGGCCGGCCAAGGCCCCGGTTGCGGCGGCTGGCCCGGCCGTGCGGCAGCTGCCGGCCGGCGGCGAGCGGCGGAGGGCCGACCGGCGGACAACCCCCGCAGCGCAGCCGCCCGGTGGCGTGGAGCGTCGGCGCACCCAGCGGCGTCGGGCCCCCGAGACCCCGGCGTAGGGACCGGGTCGCCGCACGACGGCGGCCGGTGCGTGTTGCGACCCTTAGGCGTGTCAGGGCCTGGTCGCGACTCGGCGAGGTGTTTGGAGCTGCCCGGCGAGGAGCTGGGGGACGCTTCCTGCGGAATCCACCATGACCCCTGCGGCAGGGGCGTCGGTTCGACTCCGGGGCGTGTCAGGGTCGAGCCGCGACTCCGCTGGGTGCGGAACGCCCGGCTCGGGGCCCTGTGCGGACTACGAGTGCGAGGCCCGCGACGGCGCCCTGTCCCAGCGATGCGCGCGCAGGGCCGTCAGCAACTCCTCCGGCAACGGCCCCGCCTCGGCCGCGGCGACGTTGGCGGCCAGGTGCTCGGGCCGCCGCATCCCGGGGATGACGGTCGTCACGTCGGGGCTCGAGAGGATGAACCGCAACGCGAGCTGGGCCATCGACTGCCCGGCCGGCACCAGCGGCCGCAACGCCTCGACCCGCTCGACGGTCTCCCGCAGGTTCGCCGGCGTGAAGTACGTGTTGCGCCAGTCGCCGTCAGGCCATCGGCTGTCAACCGTCAGCTCTCCGGCCAGGCTCCCCTCATCCAGCGGCACGCGCGCGATCACGGCGACGCCCAGCTCCCGGCACAGCGGGAACAGCTCGTCCTCGGGTGCCTGGTCGAAGACGTTGTAGACCACCTGCACGGCATCGATCAGGCCGGTCCGCAGCGTCCGGAGCACGTTCGCCGGCTCGCGCCGGTTGACGCTGATGCCCACGTGCCGGACCAGCCCATCGCGCCGGAGCGTCTCGACGGCACCCTGCCAGCCGGGGTCGTCCGCCCACTCGTCCTGCCAGACGTGGAACTGCACCAGGTCGATGGGCGGCCCCCCGACCTTGCGGAGCATCCCGGCCACCGAGGCACGGATGTGGTCCGGCGGGAACACGTCCCGGACCCGGCTCCCGGGCTGCGCCGGCCACTCGCGGTTCTTGGGCGGGATCTTCGAGGCGAGCACCAGCTCCCGGCCCGGGTTCGCCGCCCGCAGCTCGCCCATCAGGCGGTCCGTTGCGCCGTACCCGTAGACCTGGGCGGAGTCGAAGAAGGTGACACCCGCGTCCACGGCTGCCTGCAACACAGCTATCGAGGCGCCGTCATCTGCACCGGTCCAGCCTCCGATGCCCCCGCCCATCCCCCACATGCCGACGCCGAGCTCGCTGACGGAGCGGTCGCTGCGCCCGAAGGACCGCTGGTGCATGAAGGATCTCCTCGGAGGCAAGGGCAGCCGGTTGGCGATGGGATGGGCAGCCGGAGCCTGCCCCAGCCATCGTATCTGCGCCTCGCGATCGGACCGGGTCGTGGTGTCGTCGGGGCAACGTCGATCGCTGCCGTGGACCGGGACCGTCGGCGACGTCAGGGCAGCGGTACGATGCGGATGTTGTGCGCGACCCGGACGCGTGGCCGCCTGACCTCGTCGAGGAGGTGGGCTCGGTGCGCCTCGTCTGCCGCCAGGCCTGCGCCTCCAGGCCCGGCTCCCGGCTCCTTCCCGCGCCACGTGATGCTCGATTCGACGCTCTGCTCCTGAAGCACCAGGCTATCGATGCATCGGAACACATCAGAGAACGGCGTGCGCTGGAACTCGTCGGCGAGATTGATGCCCGCCTGCAGCTCGGCGCCGCCGTAGACGTGCCACTCGTCGAGCATGTTCTGACCGTCGGTCCACGCCACCTGTTAGCGATCGGAGGTCGCACCGCTGACCCTGAGCGTCATGCGATTCAGCCGCTCGTTGAACGGCACGAGGGTCATCCCGGACCGGATGAACCAGTCCCTGTCCAGCTGCCCTTCCGCGCAGAAGGGGTAGCGCCGACTGCCCAGCACGAACGAAGGGGGTGGAGCGGGAGACGGGGATCGAACCCGCGACATGCAGCTTGGAAGGCTGCCGCTCTGCCAGCTGAGCTACTCCCGCCCGGTGTCGTGCTCCGCTACAGCGTCTGGCTGTATTCCGACCTGACCACAGCGCTCAGCGCGCGTCCCACAAGCTACGAGCTCCGATGAGCGTGGCATGACGCTGAGGACGCAGGACCCGCGGTCAGACCGACGAGCACCAGCACCACTATAGCGGAGGCGACCGGGGCGCCGCGCCTCAACGTCCAGTCCGCCATCGACATCCGCGATCGCAGACAGCAATGTAGACACATCAATCATGGTAATGTGTCCACATGGCCGACGTCGGGATCCGGGAACTGAAGCAGCGGCTCTCCGAGTACCTGGACAGGGCGGAGCGGGGAGAAGTCCTGCGGGTCACCGACCGCGGGCGGCCGAAGGCGGTGCTCGGCCCGGTGCCGGGCCGAGCGCGCGTCGAGGACGGGATCCGCGACGGCTGGATCACGCCGGGCACGGGTTCGCCGCTCGGCCCGCCGCACAGGTCGAAGTCGTCCCGACGGGTGCTCGACGTGCTGGCCGAAGACCGCGGCGAGTGAGCACCTACATCGATTCGAGCGCCCTGCTGAAGCGCTACGTGGAGGAGGCGGACTCGGCCGCCGCGGACGCGCTGCTGCGAGCCGGCGACGGGCTGCTGACGGCCCGGCACACGATCGTCGAGGTCCGCCGCAACCTCGCTCGCCTGCTCTCGGGGCGCGACCTCGCGGCCGCGCGAGCCGCCTTCGCCGACGATCTGCGCTCGTTCTCCATCATCGAGCTCGACCCGGCGACGTGCGAGTCGGCAGCCGCGATCGCGGAGGCTACCGGGGTGCGAACGCTCGACGCGCTCCACCTGGCAGCCGCGCAGCGGATCAACGCGCCCGGGGTGCTCTTCCTGACGTTCGACCTGCGCCAGGCGCAGGCGGCCCGCGCCCTCGGCCTCGCCGTCGTGACCGCCTGAGGCTGGCGATCCGCCGCTGGCAACTGCCTCGTCGGGGTGCGGTCCTGACGCCGCTGAGTCATCGCGGCCGATCTCCTCGCGGCGCGACGTGCTCACCTCTGCCTCCGCGCGCCGGCATCCGCCGGTCAGCCCGCGTCGGCCACGTCGTAGGCGACCGAACGGAGCGTGAACGACCCGTACGTGAACGGGCCGTCGGGCCGCTCGTAGACAGCGTCGCCCCGGGTCGGCAGACGCAGGCCGCCGATGTCCCGGTAGTCCGACATCGGCGTGCTCCACCGGCGCTCGTGGACGACGTTGTCGCCGCTCTCGGGCCGGTCGTCGGACCAGAAGTCGGCGAGCTCGTCACGCTCGTTGAACAGCAGCGTCGCCGAGACACGCCGCCGGCCGTTGGTGAACATCACCGTGGCGGTCCGATCGTCGACCGGCTCCCAGGCCAGCCGCGGGTCCACGAGGGCCCCTGGCGCGAAGATGCATAGGTCGTTGAGGACCGTGACCGTCTCCGCGCTGCTGATCGACTCGCCGGCCTGGTCCACGATCGTGACCAGCCTCGCGGCCCTGACCTGGAACGTCGCCTGCTCGTCGCGGTAGACGTGGAGGGCGCGCACCGGCAGCCCGAACATGCGCGCTTTCATCAGGAACAGCCGGGTCGGGCTGCGGAACCAGTTGAGCTGGGTCGAGGTCGCCCGCATCCCGGGATCGCCCGGCTTGCGCAGCATCACGGCGTCCATCTCCAGGCGCATGTTCTGGGGCACCGGCCGGCCCACCGCGCCCGAGGCGAGCACATAGCGCCGGACAGGGTCCGGCAGCGGCGCGAGGTCGGCCTCCGCGAGGACCGGTGCCGCGGCCAGCGGCTGCGCGGCGAGCTCAGCGGCCACCGCGGCCGCCCAGCGGGCGTCGAAGGATCGTCCTGCCATGTCGATGTCTCCTGTGGCCGGCCGGTCAGCCGGGAACGCGCACGGCCGACCCGTGGCCGACCGTGACCCAGCCGAGCGCGGCGAGGATCGCCACGTTGACGACGATCCCGAACGCCGCCTCGGGCAGGCCAAGGGCGCAGACGACGATCGACCCGATCGCCAGCCCCGCGGTGAGCCGCGCGGCCCATGTCTTGCAGCGCCAGACAGCCACACCCGCCATGACGAACCCGACCGCCAGCACGAGCCAGACCATGCCGACGACGCGCGCGCCGGCGTCGCCCAGGGTCACTGCCCCAGCGAGCACGGACGTGCGATATGGGAAGCCCTCGACCTGTGCGATCCCCCACGGGACCACGAAGCCGATGAGGTGGATGAGGCCGTGGAGAGCAAGGCCTGCGGCGGCGAGTCTGCGGACCATGCGTGCTGCTTCCTTCCCGGGATGCGATCAGTCGTTGGGTGGGGTGTGCGCCAGGGCCGCAAGCCAGCGGCCGACGAGGTCCCGTAACGCGAGGACGTCGTCGGAGGCAAGGCCTGCGAACGCGGCCTCGAGGAGATCGCGACCCCGCGCCTGGCCCTCGGGCTCGTCAAACCTGCCGACCTTCCCGGTCAGGACGAGCCGCGTCGTGCGTCCGTCCGCCGGATCCGGGACCAGGTGCAGGTACCCGCGGGCCTCGAGACCCAGGGCGATCTGCTTGACGTTCTGGCGAGAGCTGCCGTAGGCGGCCGCCGCCTCCGAGAGCGAGGGCGAGCGGCCCGGGAAGCCTCGGGTGAGGACGGCCAGGAGGAGCCACTGGCGGGTCGTGAGGCCCCAGTCGGCCAGCCCCTGGTCCGTGAGCCGGGTGAGGTGCCCGACGATCACGAACACACCGCCGAAGGCCTCCGATGCCGCTTCGAGTTCCTCGTCGTTCATCACGATGCGTAATGTATTACGCATCGTGCCTCGGTGTCAAGCGGCTGCGGTCTTCCCCCGCCCAGGCGTCGTCCGGGCCCGCTTTCCTGCTCGCGATGCAGGAGCCCCACGCCGACCCGGGGGCGGTGCGCTGGCACGGCGCTGCCTGACTCCGCTCCGGGTCAGATCGGGGCGGCTGGCGCAGAGCGCGTGCTCGGAATCGACGGAATCCGGGGTGAGGTCCTCGCGAAGGGTGCCGATCTGACCCCCAGCCGAGTCGCGGCCGGCTGGATCCGTAGCGGCTGGGTGGATCCGTCGTGGCCCGGAGCCCCGGGATCAGACGCCGTGCTCAGGACCTCTCCAACTCGCAGCCGGCCGCGGCGCAGTCCTCGGCGAAGCGCTCGAGCGCCCCGTCGTCGTCCGCGGACGCCGTGAGCAGGGTCATGACCCGGTCCACGCCCGCGTCCGCGTAGCGCCGGAGCAGTTCCACCCGCACGTCCCCCTCGCGCACGGTGTCCTCGCCGCCGATGTTGACGGAGAGCCGGAGGGTGGCACGGGTTCCGTCCGAGCTCCTCGCAACGCGACGCGATCACGGGCCGGGCAGCGACGACCTCCTCAGGCGTGAGCCAGTCCAGGTTCAGCTCGTCGGCGAAGCGCGCCGCCAGGCGCCACGTCCGGTTCGGCCCGTTGCCACCGACGAGGATCGGGATCCGCGGCTGCTGGAGCCCTCGCGGAACGTTGATCGCATCGCGGACGCGCGCCGCCGGGCCTTCGTACGTTGCGCGGCCCCCACCCAGCATCCGCGTGGCGATCTCCAGGGCATCCTCGAGCATCTCCATCCGGGTTCGCAGGGGCGGGAAGCCGAACCCGTAGGCGACGTACTCGTCCTCCTTCCAGCCCGCGCCCAGTCCCAGCTCAGCCCGGCCGCCTGAGATCACGTCCAGCGTGGAGATCATCTTGGCAACCAACGCTGGGTTGCGGTAGCCGGCACACAGCACAAGGTGACCGAGGCGCACGCGCGCGGTCTCCACCGCCAGTGCGCTCAGACCCACGAACGCCTCGAAGGTGATCTCGTCGGTGGGCACGGGCTCCGTCTGCACGTGGTCGAACATCCAGATCGAATCGAAGCCGAGCGCCTCTGCCCCGTGGGCGACCGCGACCGTCCGCGCCCATGCTCGCGCCGGGTCCCAGCCGTCGTACTCGCCCGTCCAGCCCTGGGGGACGATGATCCCGACCTTCATCTCGAACCTCCTCGATCGAGGACTCCTAGCGCCGCTCGAGGATGGGGCGCGCCTTGTCCGGATCATCGACGATGAAGGCGAACGTCGCCCGGTCGCTCCAGCGGCCCAGGAACAGGTGGCCCAGCACGTTGACACCGGCGTCGGAGAGCTCGCGGGCGATGCGGGCCATGCCGCCCGGCTTGTCGTCCACCTCGGCCAGCAGGGACTCGCCCTCGAGGAAGGTCCAGCCGCCGTCCTCCAGGACCTGCCGGGCACGATCGTCGTCGGCCGTGGTCATGATGAAGTGGCCGACCTCGCCGAGGCCACCACCTCCGATCGCGCGCAGGTCAACGCCCGCGTCGGCCATCTGCTCGGCGAGCAGGGCCATCTGGCCGGGTGTGTTGGTGACCTGGACGACGAACTGCCTGGGCATCGGGGCCTCCGGGCGGCGGGCTGCCGCGGCTGGGTCGGGACGAGGATCAGATTCTCGCACGGCCGGGCCATGCCCGCACCATGGGCGGCGAACGCCGCTACGCCCGCCGGAGGGAAATCGCCCGCTGGTATGCCTCGAGATAGCGAGGTGCGGAGCCAGTGACCCAGTTGAAGTCCGCGGCCATGCCCCTCGCGCGCAGCGCCTCCCAGGCCGCGGGGTCGTTGGTGCGCATCGCTGCCGCCCGAGAGACCGCCGCCACCAGCGCCGCGGGGGTCGCTGCGTCGAACACGAAGCCGGTCCCCTCCCCCGCCCGCCCACGGGCGTCCACGACGGAGTCGGCCAGACCGCCCGTCCGCCGCACGACCGGGGGCGTGCCGTAGCGCAACGCGATCATCTGGCCCTGGCCACAGGGCTCGAACCGGCTCGGCATCAGGAACAGGTCGGCACCGGCGTAGATGCGGCGCGCCATGTCCCGGTCGAAGCGCTCGATGAGCGCGACGCGCGTCGGGTTGGCCGCGGCGAGGGCACGGAACGGGTCCGCGAGCGACGCGTGCCCGCTGCCCTGGACGATGATGCGCACGCCCGTGGCGAGGAGCCGGCGCGCCCCGTTGGCCAGGAGGTCGAACCCCTTCTGGGGGTCCATGCGCCCGATCATCCCAAGCACAACCCGGTCGTCGTCCGGGTCGAAGCCCACGCGCTCGAGCAGGTCCGTCCGGCAGGCGGCCTTGCCGGCGAGGTCGCCGCGCGCGTAGGGCGCCGCCAGGGCCGGGTCGGTCGCCGGGTCCCAGACCTCCGGGTCGATGCCGTTGAGGATGCCGAAGAACCGGTCGCCGAGCCCGCGCAGCGCCCCGTCGAGCCCCATCCCGAACCCTGGCGTCAGGGCCTCCGCGGCGAACCCCGGCGAGACGGTGTTGACGAGCTCGGCGTGGCGGATGCCCGTCAGCAGCAGGTCGACGCCAGCCGGGTTGGGCCCGGAGAGCGGGTCGCCCGCCGCGAGTCCCAGCTGGTCGACGTCCTCGATGTCGGTCCAGCCGTGGTAGGCAAGGTTGTGGAGCGTGAGGGTCACCGCCATGCCGGCGAAGAACGGATCCCCGGCCGCCTCGCCGCGGGCCCGCTCCAGCAGGGCGGGACCGGTGTGCCAGTCGTGCACGTGGAGGACGTCGAGCTGCGCGCCATCGCGCTTCAGGGCGGCGAGCGCCGCCCGGCAGAAGACCGTGAACCGCCACGGGTCGTCGGGGTGGTCGTAGAAGCCGTCGCGGTCGAACGCCGCCGGAACGTCCACCAGGCGCAGCCGGTAGCCATCGGCCGCGACGTCCACGATCGTCACCGGCAACGGCGAGCCGCCGCGGGGATCGGCGATCGCGAGGACGGGCTCCGTCACCGCCGTCGCGGGCACCGTCACGGACCGGTAGCGCGGCAGGAACACGTCGACGGGGGCCTGGAGCCCGGCGCCCGCCTCGGGCAGCCTGCCGAGGGCTCGGGCCAGCGCGTCCACCACATCCGCGAGGCCGCCGGTCTTGGCCCAGGGCTCGCATTCGGCGGCGAGGAGCGCGACTCGGATCGTCATGACGAGATCGTAGCGCCCGGGGGGTCACGAGGGAACGTCGCGACGGCCGGGCCCGGGGTCGGCTAAACCGGTTCACGCACCACGGGGATGCCGTCTATCATCTCCCCCTCATGGAACCCCTCGTCCAGATTCCCGTCGCGCCGGGCGCTTCGTTCACGCTGCCGCCCAAGCTTGAGGGCCTCCGGCGACTGGCCTACAACCTGTGGTGGGCCTGGCACCCCGAGGCCCGAACGCTGTTCTCCCGGATCGACGCGGGCCGGTGGGCCCGGTTCCGCAACCCCATCCCGCTGCTGGCGGGGAACGTCAACTGGGCACAGCTGCTCGACAACCCGGCCTTCATGGCCGAGTACGAGGAGATCCTGCGCGAGTTCGACGCCTACATGGCGAACGGGTCGGACCACTGGTTCGGGCGCCACCATGGCGAGGCGTTCAACGGGCCGATCGCCTACTTCTGCGCGGAGTACGGGTTCCACGAGTCGCTGGGCATCTACTCCGGCGGCCTCGGCGTCCTCGCCGGCGATCACATGAAGACCGCCTCGGACATGGCCCTGCCCCTTGTCGGCGTCGGGCTCATGTACCGCCGCGGGTTCTTCCGCCAGGCGATCGACGCGGACGGGCACCAGGAACACGCCTACCCGGACTTCGAGCTCTCGCGGCTGCCGATCCTGCGCGCCAAGGACCGCCTCGGACGTCCCCTCACGGTCAGCATCGAGCTGCCCGGTCGCGAGCTGTTCGCCGCCGTGTGGGTCGCGCAGGTCGGGCGGGTGCCGGTCCTGCTCCTGGACACGGACCTGGCCGAGAACGACGACTCGGACCGTCCGATCACGCACATCCTGTACGTGCGCGGCCGGGAGATGCGCCTCCACCAGGAGCTGGTGCTGGGCGTGGGCGGCGTGCGCGCCCTGCGGGCGCTCGGCATCTCGCCCGCGGTGTGGCACCTCAACGAGGGCCACTCGGCGTTGCTCCTCGCCGAGCGGGCGCGTGAGCAGGTCGCCGGTGGCGCCTCCCTCGACGCCGCGTGGACAACCGTCAGGCGTGACAGCGTGTTCACGATCCACACCCCGGTCTCCGCGGGCAATGAGCGCTTCGACACCGAGCTCGTCCGCCGGGTCGCCGGCCCCCTGTTCGACGGCGACGGCCGCCCGCACACCGGTGGCATCCCGCTCGATCGGCTGCTCGAGCTGGGCCAGGGCGTGGATCGCGATCCCAGCCAGTTCGACATGACGGCCTTCTCGCTGCGCCTGACCAACGGCGCCAACGCCGTCTCGCTGCTCCACGCCCACACGGCCAACGGGACCTGGTCGGGCCTGGCGCCGTACGAGATCCTGGGCCTCACCAACGGCGTCCACACCCCGACCTGGGTCGGCAGGCCCATGCGGGAGGTCCTCGAGCGCTACACCGACGCGGACCTCGACTCCATAGACGACGAGCCGGAGGATCGACGCTTCTGGGAGCGCACCGCGAGGGTCCCCACGTCCGAGCTGTGGGAGGCGCACCAGCGCCAGAAGCTCGAGCTGGCGATCTTCGCCCGTGGCCGCCTGCGCAGCCAGTTTGCCCGCCACGGCGAGGCGCCCGGAACCCTGGAGGAGCTCGAGGAGGTCCTTGACCCGGGCATCCTCACCATCGGCTTCGCGCGCCGGTTCGCCACGTACAAGCGGGCCGCGCTGGTGTTCAGCGACCTCGACCGCCTGAACCGCATCCTGTGGGACGCCGACCGGCCGGTGCAGATCGTCTTCGCGGGCAAGGCCCACCCGGCCGACCGGCCCGGCCAGGGCGTGATCCAGGACATCTTCAGTCGCTCCCGCAGCGCCAAGCTCCGCGGCCGGGTGTTCATCCTCGAGGATTACGACATCCGGATCGCGCGCTTCCTCGTGCAGGGCGTGGACGTCTGGCTCAACAACCCGCGCCGCCCCCTGGAGGCATCCGGGACGTCCGGCATGAAGGCCGCGGCCAACGGCGTGCTCAACATGAGCGTGCTCGACGGCTGGTGGGACGAGGGCTGGACGGGCGACAACGGCTGGGCCATCGGCAGCCGCGAGACCAACCCGGACGAGGGCGCCCAGGACTGGGCAGACGCGCAGGACCTGTACCGGATCCTGGAGCAGGAGCTCATCCCGGCCTATTACGAGCGCGACGCCGACGGCCTCCCTGCCCGTTGGGCGCAGCTGATGCGCAACTCCATTGCCAGCGCCATCTGGCGCTTCTCGACAACCCGCATGCTCCACGAGTACGTGGAGCGCCTGTACGTACCGGCCGCGACCCCGGACGACGCGCGGCAGACCACCCGATCCAGGTAGCGACCCCGGGCACGCCGCTGCCCGCAGCCAACGCAGAGGACGGCACCTTGGCTCCCCGAATCTCCCTCGCCCTGGCGATCCACAATCACC
Source organism: uncultured Chloroflexia bacterium (assembly GCA_963754485.1). GTDB lineage: Bacteria > Chloroflexota > Limnocylindria > Limnocylindrales > CSP1-4 > CAIXZV01. The sequence continues at coordinate 337,429 of CAVWFY010000011.1, forward strand.
AGCCCGTGGGCAACTTCGGGTGGGTGTTCGCCGAGGTCTACGACCGCGCCTACCTGCCCCTGCTCGAGGCCCTCGAGCACCACCCGGGAGTCCGCCTCTCGCTCCACTACACGGGTCCGCTGCTCGAGTGGCTGGCCGCGGAGCGCCCCGAGTTCCTCGCACGCCTGGGGGTGCTGGTCGCGCGCGACCAGGTGGAGCTCCTGGGGGGCGGCCTGTACGAGCCGATCCTCGCCTCACTGCCGGAGCAGGACCGCATCGACCAGCTGACCCGCATGGCGTCCACGATCCAGGGACTCACGGGCCGCCGGCCCCAGGGCGCCTGGCTCGCCGAGCGGGTCTGGGAGCCGGACCTGCCGACGTCGCTGGCCCGGGCCGGATATCGCTGGACCATCCTCGACGACCAGCACTTCCGGGCGGCCGCCATCCCCGAGGCGAACCTGTGGGGCGCGTACACGACCGAGGACCAGGGCAACCTCCTCACGGTCTTCGGCACCGAACAGGGTCTGCGCTACCGGATCCCGTTCGGGAGCGTGGAGGATGTGATCGGCTATCTCCGCGACCACGCGACGGAGGACGGCAGGCGCGTGGGCATGATGGGCGACGACGGCGAGAAGTTCGGTGCCTGGCCCACCACGTACGAGCACTGCTGGGGTGAGGGACGCTGGGTGGAGCGGTTCTTCGAGGCGCTCGAGGCCAACGGGGAGTGGCTGACCACCGTCACCCCCTCGCAATGGCTCGAGCGCGAGCCGCCCATCGGCCGCGTCTACGTCCCGACGTCCTCGTACGCCGAGATGGGCGAGTGGGCGCTGCCCCCGGACGAGAACGTCGTGTTCACGAAGCTGCTCCACGACGCCGTGGCCCGGCAGCAGCCGGAGGCTCGCTGGCTGCGCGGCGGGTTCTGGCGCAACTTCCAGGTCAAGTACCGCGAGATCAACGACCTCCACAAGCAGATGCTGCGGGCGTCGCGCAAGGTGGCGGCCATGCCGGAGAGCCCGGAGCGGACGTCGGCCCTGGACCACCTCCATCGCGGCCAGTCCAACGACTGCTACTGGCACGGCCTGTTCGGCGGGATCTACATCTCGCACATGCGACTCGCCACCTGCGAGCACCTGATCGCCGCGGAGGATGCCGCGGACAGGCTGCTCGGCACGTCGCGCGCCGCCGAGCTCCTGGACCTCGACATGGACGGCCGCGACGAGGTCCGGCTCGCGGACGCCGGGCAGGTCGTCACGGTCAAGCCCTCGGAGGGGGCAGGCATCGGAGGCTGGGACATCCGGGCCGCGCGCCACGCGCTGGCGGCCGTGCTGCGCCGCCGTCCCGAGGCCTACCACGCGACCTTGCGGGCTCACGACGCCAAGGGAGCTGCGGGCGAGGCGGACGCTGCTGCCCCCGACGACGGCACGGTCACGTCGATCCACGACATCGTCATGGTCAAGGAGGAGGGCCTGGCGGCCCGCCTCCACTACGACGACCACGAGCGACGCTCGGGCCTCGTCCGGTTCCTGGCCCTCGACGTGACCCCCGAGGCCATCGCGACGGCCGCCGAGGCGGAGCTGGGCGACTTCCGGGACGGCGAGTGGCAGGTGGACCACCTCGCGACCGGGCAGGTCTCGCTCTCGCGCGCCGGCACCGCCCTGGGCCAGCCCTTCCAGGTGTCCAAGACGATCCGCCTCGCAGGCGGGCGCCTGGACCCGCAGCTGATCATCGAGCTGGAAGTCCATCACCGGGGCAGCGACCCTGTCGAGGCGCGGCTGGGCCTCGAGCTCTCGCTGCATGCCCTGGGCGGAGGCGGCAACCCGTCAGCCTGGTACGACGTCCGCGGCCAGCGCTCCGCGCACGACGGGACGGGAGAGGCGGCCGGCGTAGAGGCCATCGGCTACGGGAACGACTGGGTCGGCATCGCGGTCGACGCCCGATCCCAGCCGGCGGCGGACGCCTGGTGGAGCCCCATCGAGACGGTCTCCAATTCCGAATCGGGCTTCGAGCGCGTCTACCAGGGCAGTACCCTGCTGCTGTCCTGGCCCGCCAGGATCGAGCCCGGCGAGACCCGCCGGTTCGCAGTCATCCAGCGAGTGGCCGTGGCGCGGGACCATGCCCTGGAGGAACGCGCGAGACCGTGACGCACACCGGCTGCGGCCTGGGCCCGTTGGAGGCGTGACCCGCCCCCGCCTGGTCGTCCACGCGCACTTCTACCAGCCCTTCCGGACGGACCCCTTCACCGGCCACGTCCCGCCCGACCCATCGGCCGCCCCGTTCCGCGACTGGAACGAGCGGGTCACTGCCGAGTGCTACCGACCCAACGCCGAGTCCGGCACGCTCGAGCACGTCAGCTGGAACCTGGGTCCGACGCTGACCGCGTACCTCGAGGACGCGGCCCCGGAGGTGCTCGCTGCATTCGCCTCGTCGGACCGGCGGGGCTGTGGGGCGGCCGGCGGCCCGGGCATCGCCCAGTCCTTCCACCACGCGATCCTCCCCCTCGCTGCGCTCCACGACCGCCGCACGGAGATCCTGTGGGGGCTGCGCGACTTCGAGCACCGCTTCGGACGGCCGGCTCGGGCGATGTGGCTCCCGGAGACGGCGGCGGACCTCACGACGCTGCGCCTGATGGCGGAGTCGGGGGTCGAGGCGACGATCCTGGCGCCGTGGCAGGCCGAGGCGCACCACCTGGACAACCGCCAGCCATATCGCGTTGACGTGGGTGGGGGACACCACATCACGGTGCTGTTCTACGACGCCGACCTGTCGGCGGCGGTCTCCTTCGAGCCGGCGGTGACGGCCGACGCGGACCGCTTCGCGCGCGAGCGGATCGCGCCCCGCCTCGGGGGCTCGTTGCACGACGGCAGCGCCCCGATGCTCGTGATCGCGAGCGACGGCGAGCTCTACGGCCACCACCAGTCGTTCCGCGACCTGTTCCTCCACCGCCTCGTCGCCCCGTCGGAGGGGACCGCGGACCGGGGCTTCGACGTCGTCACGCTCGATGCCGTTGCCGAGGAGGAGGCCGGCCGGCCGCACCCCGAGATCCGGATCCGCGACCGGACCTCGTGGAGCTGTCACCACGGCGTGCTGCGCTGGTCAGGCGAATGCCCGGACGCGACGGACGGCCGCTGGAAGGCGCCGCTGCGGGCAGCCCTGGAGCGGCTCGCCGGCGGCATCGACACCGCCACCGAGACGCTGGTCCGGGAGCTGCCCGGCCATCCCGACATCTGGGCTGCCCGGGACCGCTACGTGGATGTCGTGATCGGGGCCCGGGAGGGCGATGCATTCGCCGCCGCGGTTCTCGGCGCGCGCCCGTCCACCGCGGACCGGCAGCGGCTGCTCGGGGCACTCGAAGCCCAGCGCTGGCGCCTCGGGATGTTCGCGTCGTGCGGCTGGTTCTGGGAGGAGCCGTTCCGTCCGGAGACCCGCCAGGTGCTGCTGTCGGCCGCCCGGGCGGCCAGGATCGTCGACGACCTCGCGGGCACGAGCCTCGAGCGCCGGCTGGTGGCGGACCTTGCCACGTTCGTGTCGCCCGGGCTCGGGATGGACGGCGCGACGATCTATCGCCACGCGCTCAGCGAGGTCGGGCAGCCCCCGCCGCACGAGTAGGGCGGGACGGCCCCGCGGGGGCTGCCGGAGTGCCGCTCCTCATCGACCGGAAACGCATTTGACCCGCGGACAGCATTCGACCCCCGGCAGAGCCGGGGGTCGAATGGTTGAGCGCCGGATTGGAGGGAGGAGGTCGGCGCTCGTCTGTGGTCGGCGGTGGTCAGGCGATGCCCACCGGGTAGTTGGGGCGGTGCGGGTCGTCCGACTGGTCGCGCGAGTCGACGCCGAGCTCGTTCGCGGTGATCGCGAACGCCGCCAGAAGACCCATGAGGAGGACGATGAGGAGGAGTTCCATGTGGGGTACGCTCGTTCTCTATTCCGGCTTGGAAGTCCGTGGTTGATATAGTCAACTAGGCCAAGTCGAACAATAGTTGGACTAGTCAACTGTGTCAAGTAGCCGGAATGGCCCGTCATCCGCCGCCGAACGGCCCACCCCGAGCGGGACCGGGCCCGGCGGTCATGAGCTGGACATCGAGCGCGATTCGGACGTGCCGATCTCCACCCAGATCTTCTGGCAACTCGCCTATCAGATCGAATCCGGGCGGATGCAGCCCGGCACCCGCCTGACCCCGGTCCGGGAGCTGGGCGCTGCGCTGCGCGTGAACCCCAACACGGTGCGTGCCGTGTACCGCCGCCTGGCGGACGCGGGCTACGTCGTGGGCCGGCACGGTGCCGGCACGCGGGTGGTGGACCGACCGCCGGTGCGCCGGGGAGCGGACGCGTTGGCCGGGATCGTGGCCGAGACGCTCCGACGGGCCGCCGCGCTCGGGTTCAGCCCCGACGAGGTCGCCCAGGCGACGTTCACGGCGGCGACGGAACGCAAGCGACCCGGGCCACACGTTCGGGTCCTGTTCGCCGAGTGCACCACCGCGGACGCGAACGTGGACGCCGAACGGATCACCGAGGCCTTCCCCGAGCGGGTGGAGGTCATCCCCGTCCTCCTCGACGAGCTCCCGGAGCGTCTCGACCGCTACCACTACGACCTCGTCGCCACCACGACGTTCCACGCGGACGAGGCCCAGGCATATGTCGCCGGACGGGTGCCGGTCGTCGCCATGCTCGTCGGACCCGGCTACATGTCGCTGATCCACGAGATCGGCGCGCTGACGCCGGGGTCCAAGGTGGGTGTCGTGTGCGGCTCGCAGCGCGGCGTGGAGAACATCGCCGAGGTCCTCCAGCTCTCCGGTGCGAAGGGCGTGGAGGTCATCTCCGCGGTGGCCCAGACCGAGGCCGAGCTGGACCGGGTGGATCGTGAGGCGGACCTCGTGCTGCTGTCCCGCGAGGCGATGGCGCTCGGCCTCGAGTCGCGCTTCGAGCGTCCGGACCGGTTCCGCGAGTGGAGCTACGAGTTCGACCCGGCGGGCCTCGAGCTGCTGCGGCGCGCGATCGAGCGGGTCGCCGCCTTGGAGCCCGGCCAGGCGTAGGCCCGGACCCGCCCAGACGGCACGAGCGCGGGCGAGGGGCAGCTCGAGCACGGCCGCGAGTGCGGGCGCGAAAGTGCGACACTTGCCAGATGCGAGCACTGCCCCTCTCGCGCACCGCCCGTGAGCGTTTCCGGCTGGACGACGTCACGGCGACCGCGCCAGCCCCCGTCACCGCGACCGCGCCGACTCCCGTCACGACCCGCCGGTCGGCCCGGCTTGCCACCAACCTCCCGGTCGCCCGGAAGGTGGTCGCCCAGGTCAACGCCGCGCGCCGGGCCGGCGAACCCAGCGCGCAAGCCGGCGAGCTGGCCGCCCTGGAACTGCTGCACGAGGTGTTCCACCTGCTGATCGAGCGGGCGGCAGAGCTCCAGCCCCCGACGGCGATGGCGGTCACCGCGGAGGCCGTCCGCGACGCCCTGGGCGAGCCCCGTCTGGATGGACTCCTGAACGCGGTCGGCGATGAGTTTCCGGACCTCCAGGACGACCCCGAGCCCGTCCGGCTCGAGGAGCTGTTGCTCGTCCGCCTGGCCAACGAGAACCCCGCGGCCCGGCCACTGCGCGTGCTGGTGGACGACTCGCCCCTGCCCGAGACGGACCGGACCGCCGCGATCGCGTCCCTGGAGGCCTACCAGGCGGCGCTGACGCCGATCGGGCCCGATGGCGAGACCCTCGTGGAGCTGCTGCGGGCCCCGGCACGCGCGCACCCCACGTCGCTCGCCGGCCAGCTGCGCTACGTGAAGGAGCGCTGGGGGGAGCTGCTGGGCGCCGCCCTCGACGCGCTCCTGGACCGGATGCTGCTGACGCTCGACGTCATCGCCGAGGAGGAGCGCGGACTCCACCGGCGGTTCGGCGGCGGCGGCGCCGACGGCGATGGCGGGGGCTTCGGCGGCGGAGGAGGTGGCGAGGCGCCGGACCTGACCGGGCTCGAGGCCGAGCCGGAGCGCTTCTCGAGCGACTCCGCCTGGATGCCGCGCCTCGTCCTCATCGCCAAGAGCACCCACGTGTGGCTGGACCAGCTGTCGCGCCGGTACCAGCGCGACATCCGGACGCTGGACGCGATCCCCGACGACGAGCTGGAGCGGCTCGCCCGACTGGGGATCACCGGCCTCTGGCTCATCGGCCTCTGGGAGCGCTCGAACGCCAGCCAGCGCATCAAGGTCTGGCGCGGCAACCCGGATGCAGCGGCGTCGGCGTACTCCCTGGACGACTACGCGATCGCGTGGGACCTGGGTGGCGAAGCCGCGTGGGCAGACCTGCGCCACCGGGCCTGGCAGCGGGGAATCAGGCTGGCGTCGGACATGGTGCCCAACCACATGGGCGTGGATTCGCGCTGGGTGATCGAGCACCCGGAGTGGTTCATCTCCCTGCCCGAGCCCCCCTACCCCGCCTACCGGTTCAGCGGCGAGAACCTGGGCGAGCACGACGGCGTCGAGATCCGCCTCGAGGACCACTACTGGGACAACACGGATGCCGCCGTCGTCTTCGAGCGCCGCGACCGCTCGTCGGGCGAGCGCCGCTACATCTACCACGGGAACGACGGCACCTCGTTTCCCTGGAACGACACCGCACAGCTGGACTTCAGCCAGGCCGCGGTCCGGGAGCAGGTGATCGGGACGATCCTCGCGGTCGCCCGCCGATTCCCGGTCATCCGCTTCGACGCCGCGATGGTGCTGGCCAAGCGCCACGTCCGCCGGCTCTGGTTCCCGGCTCCCGGCGAGGGCGGCGAGGCCATCCCGTCGCGTGCCGAGCACGGCTCGATGAGCGCGGCCGAGTTCGACGCCGCCATGCCCGAGGAGTTCTGGCGCGAGGTCGTGGACCGGGTCGCCGCGGAGGTACCGGACACCCTGCTCCTGGCCGAGGCGTTCTGGATGCTCGAGGGCTACTTCGTGCGGACCCTCGGCATGCACCGCGTCTACAACAGCGCGTTCATGCACATGCTCCGGAACGAGGACAACGAGCAGTACCGGCGCGTCCTGCGCGACACGCTGGAGTTCGATCCGGAGATCCTCAAGCGCTACGTCAACTTCATGAACAACCCGGACGAGAAGACCGCGGTCGAGCAGTTTGGGAAGGGTGACAAGTACTTCGGCGTGGCGACGCTCCTGGCCACGCTGCCGGGGCTGCCGATGTTCGGACATGGGCAGTTCGAGGGCTTCGCCGAGAAGTACGGCATGGAGTTCCGGCGGGCCACGCTCGACGAGCGCCCCGACGAGTGGCTGGTCGCGCGCCACGAGCGCGAGATCGTGCCCCTGCTCCGGCGCCGCGGGGACTTCGCCGAGGCCGATCAGTTCACCCTGTACGACCTGGCCGCCGACGGTGGCGGCACCGATCACAACGTCTACGCGTACTCGAACGGCAGCGGCGGCTCGCGGTCGCTCGTCCTCTATCACAACCGGTACGGCGACACGTCGGGCTGGGTCCGGAACTCGGTGCCGTTCGCGGTCAAGGAGGGCGACGGCTCCAAGCGGCTCGCGACGCGCACGCTGGCCGAGGGGCTGGGTCTCGCCGACGGGCCGGCCGATGACCGCTGGATCGCGTTCCGGGAGCAGCAGACCTCGCTGGAGTACCTGCGATCCGTTGCCGAGATTCGAGACCGCGGCCTCCGCGTGCAGCTGCACGCGTACGAGACCCGCGTCTTCCTGGAGATGCGCGAGCTGCACGACGGGGCCGGACTGTGGCGCCGCCTGGCCGAGCGGCTTGGCGAGCGGGGCGTGCCGTCGCTCGAGGAGGAGCTGCGCTACCAGCAGCTGGGACCGGTGCACGATGCGGTCCGGGCTGCCATCGTCGACTGGTCTCGGGACGGGGAGCCCGGCATGGACGGCGCCCTCCGTGTCGTGGGAGCGGTGGGCGACGCGACCGGGACGGCCGGCGATCGGGACGCTGTCGTGGATCGCATCCTGTCCTACTACACGGCGGCGCTCCAGGTTGCCGATGAGATCGACGACCGGTCCGAGACGGCTGCCCTGCTCGTCTGGTCGCTCCTCGCGCCGCTCGGCACGCTGCCGGACGGGGCGATGGTGGGTCCGACGAGCCGCGCATGGTACGAGGAGCTGCGCCTGGCGCCGGTCGTGGCCGACGCGCTCCGCAGCCGGGGCCTGGACGAGGGCGCGGCCTGGTGGGCGGCGGAGCGTGTCCACACGCTGCTGGACCTGCCGCTGCCGTCGATGCTGGGCGGACCAGCCGAGGCGCTGGCCCTGCGACTGGTCGACGCCTGGCTCGCCCACCCGGCGGTCCGGCCGTTCATCCGCGTCAACGCCTGGGATGGCGCCGAGTGGTTCCACCGCGAGTCGTGGGACGAGCTGCTGGCGTGGGTGGAGCGTCTCGAGTGGATCCTCTCGCCCGAGGACGTCCGACTCCCTCGGCCGGTGGAGCGCTCGGCGCTGGAGAAGGCGCTCACCGACGCGGCCGACGTCTCCGGCTACCGCGTGGACCGGCTGCGCGAGGCCCTGGGGGCCAAGGCGGACCCGAACCCGAACCGCAGCCTGAACCCGAGCCGGAGGTCCCGGCCAACATGGAGTCCGACCCGGAGCCTGTCCCGCCGGTCGAACCGGCGCCCGCGACGGCCACCAAGGTGAAGAAGGCCGCGAAGCCCAAGAAATCGTCGAGGGCGGACAAGGTCAGGAAGCCCAGGAAGTCCCGGTAGGCCTGCGTCGCCGGGACGGAACGCCGACTCACCACCGGGTCGGATTGGCGTTGCTATCGAGGAGGTGGGGCCAGATCCCGGCGGAATCGCGGCCGATCTCCTCGACTGGGAGCCCGAAATGACCCCCGGGTGGTTCAGGACAGGCCGGTGAGCCGCGAGCACCATCCGCCGGTCAGCCGCATCGGTCTTCAGCCTTCGCCGAGCAGGATCCTCCGCAGGATCGGGATGGGCGGAGCCCCGTGGGCGATGACCGCCTCGAGGTGGTCTCGCTCGTCGAACCCCGGCGTCGCCGGGTAGCCACCCACGACCCTTGGAGCCGGCACAGCCGACTCCCCTGCCCCGACGGCCGCGGCCGCCCGCCGCCGCGCGACATCCTCGATCTCCCACATCCCGGCAGAGCCCAGGAAGTACGTCACCAGCTGGGTCGAGGTCAGCCGCGCCCGTTCGTCCTTGGCGAGGGCCTCGGCACGCTCCTGGAACGCGCCGTCAACCATGAGCGAGATGGCCTCCTCGGACGTCATGCCCAGCGTGTGGATCCGGACGTCCAGGATGGTGTTGACGACCGCCCGCAGGTAGAACTTCCAGTGGACCAGCCACAGCGCCGGGTCACCGTCGCCGTACCCGCGGTCGAGCATCACCTGGGTGACGTAGACCGCCCAGCCCTCGGCGAACAGGCCGGACCGGAACACCCGCCGGGCGAGCGAGGAGCCCCGGTTGGCATAGACCATCTGCAGGTAGTGGCCGGGAACGGCCTCGTGGATGGTCAGCAGCTGCAGCTGGCGCGTGTTCTCCTCCCGCAGGTAGGACTCGATCTCCTCGGGCGTCCACTCCTCGCGGACGGGGGTGATCGAGAAGAACGAGGTCTGGCCGACGTCGAGTGGGCCCGGCGAGTCGAGCATGGCCCCGCCGAACGAGCGCATGAACTCGGGCGTCCAGTCGATCCGGAGGGGCTCGTCCACGAGCCCGATCACCCCGCGCTCCCGGCAGAACGCCTCGACGCGCACCAGTTCCTCGCGGCAGAACGCAACGAGGTCGTCCGCCGCTGGGTGATCCTCGGCGATCGCATCGAGCGTGCCCCGGACCAGCGCACCCTCGTCGGCAGGCACGGGCTCACCGGGACGCCACGCCGGCCAGATCTCGCGGGCGATGCGGACCATCTCGGCACGCACGGCGGCGTACTCGGCCTCGGCCCGGACCAGCACGGCGGCGGCGGTCGCATCGGGGTCCTGGAGCGTGTGGCGGAGCTTGGCCGAGAACAGCGGCTCGCCCAGCTCTGCCGGCCCGCTCACGTTCGGGGCGACCTCGTGGGCGAGGTGCCGGGCCATCGCCTCCAGCGCACCGGTGGCCCCATCGGCGGCCGCGCGAAGGCGGGGCAGGAGCGCAGCCACCCCGGGATCGGTCGCCGCGGCGGACTCCGCGCCCGTGACCGCGTCCCGCGCCAGCTGCGCCACGCCGCCGATGCGCCTGGCGGCAACCTCGGCGTGGAGCTTCGCGACCGGCCGCGTGGGGTGCGTGCCGATGATCGCCCGAGCCTGGTCCAGGAGCGCCGGGATCCCCTCGAGCCGACCCGCCACGGACGCGAGCCGTGCGGCGAATGGCGCGAAGTCACGGGCAAGCAGCGGGTGCAGCCCGCCTCCGACCAGGTAGACCCAGTGCAACGGACTCCACGCCTCCTCGCGGAGCTCCGTCTCGGTGAAGCGGAACGACGCGAGCTCACCCCGCACCAGGTCCAGGTCGATCCGCTCGTCGGCGGTCAGCGAACCCGTATCGAGCCCTGCCAGCGTCGCCTCCCAGCGGTCGATGAACGCGACGCGCGCGGCGTGACCCGCCTCGCTCATGTCCGGCCAGCGGTCGTCGTGCCGATGATCGCCGACGGCGGTGGCGACATCCGGCTGAAGCGCGAACAGGTCCTCGAGGAAGACGGCAACAAGGTCGTCGAAGGTGGACACGGGGAACCTCCAGTCAGGGTCCAGCGAGTCTAGCCCCGGCCCGCCAGGCGGTCGAACTGCCCCGCGGCGCGACGCGGCGGGCTCCGCCTTCGCGGCCTTCGCCGAACACCGGCGGGGGCACGTGCGGACCGGGCTGGATGCGGACCTGATCGTCCTCGACCGCGACCTGCTGGCAGCCGGTCCATCTGCGATCATCGGCACGGGCGTGCGGCTCACCGTCCTCGGTGGCCGCATCGTCCATCGCTCGGAGGGCTGACGTGAAAGGCTTCATCCTCGCGGTCGTGGCGGGTGCAATCGCGTTCGTCCTGATGCTGCAGATCCTCCCGGAGTCGATGATCGCCTTCACGGGCGGAACCCAGCAGCTGATCATGCTGGCGCTGTTCGTGGGGGTCGTGAACGCCGTCGTCAAGCCGATCGTGAACCTCCTGTCGATCCCGATCTCGTTTCTGACCCTGGGGCTGGCGGGCTTCGTCATCAATGCCGCGCTCCTGCTGGGCGTCGCGTACCTGGCCCAGAACTTCGCGCAGCTGGACCTCACGATCGGCGGCTGGCCGACGTCGGGGATGACCGCGGACACCATCCTCGGTGCCGTCGTGGCGTCGATGGTGCTCTCGGTGATCACGACGGTCGTCGGGCTCGTCGTCCGCGACTGACCGGGGTGCCTGACGCCACGATCCCCGCGGAGGCGCTCGTCCGGGCCGCCCGGCGATCCGGCACGCCCGTCCACGTCACCTCCGTCATCGCGCTGGCGGACGCCACCCGCGAGCTCGAGGCGGCGTTCCCGGACCCCTGGCTGCGCGCGTTCTCGCTCAAGGCCAACGACGTCCCGTCCGTGGTGGCACGACTGGCCGCCGCAGGGCTGGACGCGAACGTCGTCTCCTCGGGCGAGTGGGCCGCTGCCCGGGCGGCGGGGCTGCCGAACGGCCGCATCACCCTCGAGGGCGTGGGCAAGTCCGCGGCGGACCTCCGTGCGGCGGTGCGTGCCTGCGCGAAGGGCAGCCCGCTGCGCTGGGTGGCCGTCGAGAGCGCCGACGAGCTGGACGCGCTGGTGGCGATGGCGGCTCGGGCGGGGCTCGGGATCCGCGGGCTCCCCGCGCTCGACGTCCTGCTCCGGCTGAATCCAGACGTGCAGCCCGAGACCCATGCGGGCTTGGCGGTGGGCCGCGGGTCGTCCAAGTTCGGCATGACCGAGACCGAGCTGACGACGGCGGTCGCCTCGCTCGATCCGGGCGGGCCCGTGGTCGCACGCGGCGTGCACCTCCACGTGGGGTCCCAGCTGGGGGCGGTCGACGCCTGGCGGGAGGCGGTCCGGCGCGGCCTCGCGGTCCTTGCGCTGCTGCGGTCCGGGCTGCCAGCGTTCGACACGCTGGACGTCGGGGGCGGGTTTCCCGTGGGCGATCCCGGCACCGTGCCGACACCCGCCCGGTTTGCCGCGGAGCTGCCTGGTCTCCTCGAGGCGATCCCCGTCGACAGGCGGCCGGCGCGACTGGCGGTGGAGCCCGGGCGGTTCCTCGTCGCCCGTGCGGGATGGATCGTCGCGATGGTGCTGCACGTCCGCGAGCGTGGCGACGCGGAGCGGGTCGTGGTGCTGGATGCCGGGATGACCGAGCTCATCCGGCCGATGCTGTACGGGGCGGAGCACCCGGTCGTGGCGCTGACGTCGCTCGGTGTGCCCGTCGTCGGCGGTGAGGGACCGTTCCCCGTCCGTCTCGATGGCCCCGTGTGCGAGAGCACCGACACCTTCGGCCGGTACGACCTGCCCCCACTGCACCGCGGCGATCTCGTGGCGATCGGCGAGACCGGCGCGTATGCCGCCTCGATGGCCTCCACGTACAACGGGCGGCCCGCGGCGCCCCAGGTGCTGCTCGAGGAGGACGGATCGCTCACGCTCGGCCGGCGGCGCGGGCGCCTCAGGCTGTAGCCGGGCGAGCCCGGGGCAGTAGCCCACGGAGTCCGCCAGATGCCCTCCGTACCCTGGTGGACACCTGGTGGGCACCTGGTGGGCGCGGACCCCATCGGGCCCGATAGCGTCCGCCCGGCGAACATCCGGCGGAAGCGAGCCCGGCTGCGGGAACGAGCCGCGTCCGCGGAGACAGGCCCCGGCGGAGGGCACCTCCGCTAGGATGCGAACCTCATGAGCCTGCCCCGTGCCCGCTTCGCCGCCCGCCTCGCCGACCGCCCGCTCCTCGCCGACGGTGGCATGGGCACGCTCCTGTTCTCGCGTGGCATCCCACAGCGCGCCTGCCTGGACGAGCTGGCTGCGACGCGACCGGACCTCGTCGGGACGATCCACCGCGAGTACCTCGACGCCGGCGCGGACCTCATCGAGACCCTCACCTTCGGGGCCAACCGGCTGCGCCTGGACGCGTTCGGCCTGGCCACCGAGGCAGGGCGCCTGAATCGGAGGGCCGCCCAGGTCGCCCGCGAGGCCCGCGACGTCAGCGGCCGGGATGCCTGGGTCGGCGGCAGCGTCGGCCCGCTCGGCCCGCCCACCCGCGAGCTGCGCCACCCCGACGATGCCACGATCCGCGCGGTCTACCGCGAGCAGGTCGACGGTCTCCTCGAGGGCGGCGTGGACCTCCTGGTCATCGAGTCCTTCTTCGACCTTCATCACCTGCTGCTCGCCGTGGACGAGGCCCGGCGTGCGGCCGATGTGCCGCTGATCGCGTCGATGACGTTCGGTGAGGACCTGGTGCTCGCCGACGGGACGACCCCCGCCGAGGCCCTCGCGGCGCTGACGGACGCCGGTGTGGACGCCGTGGGCGTCAACTGCGGCGTTGGCCCCCTCGCCTGCCTGGACGCCCTCGGCCAGCTCGGGCGCCGCCCGCGAGGGCGAGCCGGCCCGGTCCGTGATGCCCAACGCCGGCCTGCCGCAGCGCCTGGAGGGCCGCTTCGTCTACGCGGCGGAGCCCGCCTACTTCGGGTCCATCGTCGGGAAGCTGCTCGACGCGGGGGCGGCGGTGATCGGCGGCTGTTGCGGGACGACGCCCGCCCACGTCGCAGCCATGGCGCACGCTCTCGGGGCCATCACCACCGCGGACCGGCGCCGTTCGCAGGCTCGCGCGGACGCCCTCGACCGCCCCAGCCCGGTCGCCGGTGCGAGCCCCCGCGCGGCCTTCGCGGAGGCAGACACCGAGGGCGCCGATGCAGAGGATCGCCCCCTGGAGACCCGCCTCGCACGCGCCCTCGCCGAGGGACGCTTCGTGGTCTCCGTCGAGATCGACCCGCCGCGCAGCATCCGCATCGATCGCACGCTCGAGGCGGCGCGACTGCTCCGCGACGCCGGCACGGACGTGGTGAACATCAGCGACTCGGCGATGGCCCGGGTCCGCATGGGCGCCATGGCCGTCGCCTTCGGCATCCAGCACGACGTCGCCGTCGAGTGCGTCGTCCACACCACGACCCGCGATCGCAACCTGATGGCCCTCGAATCCGAGCTCCTGGGCGCCCACGCCCTGGGCGTCCGCAACATCCTGGCGCTCACCGGGGACCCGCCGCGCGTCGGCGACTACCCCACCGGCACGGGCGTCTGGGACGTGGACTCCATCGGCCTGATCGAGATCCTCACGCGGCTCAACCGCGGAGAGGACCAGGCGGGCTCGCCCATCGGCCACCGGGCCTCGTTCACCATCGCGTGCGCCCTCGACCCCACCGCCCACGACGCCGCGACCGAGTGGGACCGCCTGGAGCGGAAGCTCGCCGCCGGAGCCCACCTGGTCATGACCCAGCCGCTGTACGACGTGCCGCAGGTGGAGGCGATGCTCGCCGAGGCACGGCGGCGGTTCGGCCCGCGCGGGTTCCCGGTCCCGGTGCTGCTGGGCGTGCTGCCGCTGGTGAGCTCGCGCCACGCGGAGTTCCTGCACAACGAGGTCCCTGGGATCACGATCCCCGATGCGGCTCGCGCCCGCATGGCCAAGGCGGGGGCGGCGGGCACCGAGGCCGGCATCGAGATGGCGGACGCGCTGCTGGCCGCCGTGGAGCACGGAGGTGGCCGGTACCTACCTCATGCCCAGCTTCGGGCGCTACGAGCAGGCCGCCGAGCTCGTCCGCCGGATCCGGGCGCGCCATCCTGCCACTCCGGACGCCGCACCCGCGTAGCATTCCATCATGCGCATCGTCCGACTGGCGCTGGCCGCCGCCGTCGTGGCCCTGGCTCTCGTGCCCTCTCTCGTCATCGCCGCCGGGCCGCCGTTCCCGGACCCGGTCGAGAACCAGGCCGTCTACGACACCGCGGGCGTCCTCGATGCCGCGACCATCGCCAGGGTCGAGGCCGCCATCGACAGGATCGAGGCCGACACGGGCGCCGAGATCGTGGTCTACACGCAGCTCGCGCGCGACGGCATCAGCGACGGCGAGGCCGAGCTGCACGCCATGGCGCTGATGGACCAGTGGGGCGTGGGCCGCGCCGGCGTCGACGACGGGCTGGTCATCCTGTTCGACCTCCACGAGAGCGACCCTTGCCACGGCCAGGTCCAGCTCTATGCCGGCGAGGGCTACCGGGAGACGTGGCTCAGCAACGAGGACCGCCAGCGCATCTTCGAGAACGACATGCTGCCGAAGCTGCGCGAGTGCGACATGGACGGCGCCCTCCTGGCGGCGATGGACAATATCGCCGGCGTCCCCGGGGCTCGGGTCCTCAACGCCATCCTCGGGCTGGTGCTGGCCCCGCTCATCCTGTTCGGGATCGTCGGCTTCTCGCTCTACCGCTGGTGGCGGAGCGGCAAGGACCCGGTCTACCTCGATGACCCGTCCATCCTCATGCCGGCCCCGCCGCCCGGGCTCACGCCGGCGGCAGGCGCGGCGATCCGCGACGGCAAGGTCACGCGCCGGGCCCTGACGGCGGCGAGCCTGGACCTCGCTGCCCGGGGCCGGATCGCGTTCCGGGCCGTACCCAGCGAGGCGCTCTTCGGCGGCGACCCGGATCTCGGCATCTTCACCCGCGACTCACGGCCGGAGGATCCGGTCGAACGGGCACGCCTGGATCGCGTCCGCCGCCGGCCGATGGACGACGCCACGGAGTTCCTCCACGGGCGCCTTCGGGGCCTGGGTGGCGGTGCCGAGTACATCGAGCCGGACGATATCCTCAAGCTCGGTACGGACGTGGGTGGCTTCGACTCGCGC
Organism: uncultured Chloroflexia bacterium; assembly: GCA_963754485.1. GTDB lineage: Bacteria > Chloroflexota > Limnocylindria > Limnocylindrales > CSP1-4 > CAIXZV01. The sequence goes on from CAVWFY010000011.1 coordinate 353,151, forward strand.
CTCGAGAAGCATCTCGTCACGCAGGGCTGGTTCCGCGAGGCACCGAGCAAGGTCACGGGGCGCTGGTCGTGCAGCGGCATCCTGGTGTTCGTCGGCGGAATCCTGGCCATCATCCTCGGCGCAAGCATGCCGTCGAGCGGCATCCTGCTCGTGGGCATCGCGCTGATCGTCGCCGCCGTCTGCCTGTTCATCGTCGCGGCCGCCATGCCGGCACGGACGAAGGCCGGGTCGGTGATCGTGGCCATGCTGGAGGCCTACCGGCGCACGCTCGAGAAGACGATGGCGATGTCACGCTCGATGGGCCAGGTCGTCGAGGCCTCCGCGATCCCGCTGATCGAGGACCCCGACGACGCCGTCGTCTGGGGCGTGGCGCTGGGCCTCCAGGACGAGGTCGAGGGCGTCCTCGCGCGATCGGCCGAGGACCTGTCCACGGGCCGGTCCACGACGCCCTACCTGCCGCTGTGGTACTCGGCCGGAGGCGTGCGGGGCGACGGTGGCCAAGGCTCCGGCGGCTGGGCGCCCGGCATGATGAGCTCCTCGCCGATCCCCAACTTCGGCGGGATGATGGCCGCCCTCGGCACGATCGGAAACTCGCCGTCGTCGTCCGGCTCGGGCGGCGGAGGTGGCTTCTCGGGTGGCAGCTCCGGCGGGGGTGGCGGGGGCGCGGGCGGCGGCTTCTAGAGGGTGGTCGGGGTACACTCCGGCCCATGGGAGCAACCGACACGATGGAGGTCTTCTTCGAGCACCTCAACGAGGGTGACGTGGACGCCGCTGTCGCGCTGATGGACGAGCGCGTGGAGATGCGCATCCACGTGGGCGACAACTCGCGGATGCTGCGTGGCGTGGAGCAGGTCGGCGGCTGGTTCCTGCGCGCCGACAAGGGGCTCAAGATGGTCCCGGGTGACGTGCGGGACATGGGCAACACCTACCAGGCGGACCTGGTGGTCATCCGGCCGGGTGCGCCCAGCCAGCACCTCGACGCCCAGTTCCGGGTCGAGGCCGGCAAGGTCACCTCGATCAACCTGACGCCCTTCTCGCGCTAGCGCGAGGGCGACGGACCGCGCGCAGCGCGCAGCACGAGGCGCGTCAGGGTGTCTGCGACTCCCCGCCGACCGTCCCGTCACCACCAGCGGACGCGTCGCCCTCGACGGGCACCGGGATCGTGAGCTCATCGCCGATGGCGATCTTGTTCGGGTTCTTGATCTGCGGGTTGGCGGCCAGCAGCTCCTCGACGCTCACGCCGGTCTTCCTTGCGATCTTCGACATCGTGTCACCCTTGACGACGACGTAGACCTGCTGCGTGGGCGCCGGCAGCGCGGTGGGCTCGGGCTCGGCCGTCAGCTGCTCCGTAGCCGCAGGGGTCGGCGTGGCGCCGGCGCTGCCGCCGTCGTCCGTACCCAGGCCCAGCAGGGACGGCCCGAAGAGGAACACGAGCAGCGCGGCCAGCAGGAGGAGCAGTCCCCAGACCGCGACCTTCGGGATGCCGCCCAGCTCGGGCAGACCCATCCGGGTGCGCAGCGTCGGATACGCCTCGTAGCGGCGCGGACGCTCCCACGCGGGCCCGAACAGCTCCGACGGATCCTGACCGACGGGCTTGCTGGCCTGGTCGACGGACGAACGCGGGGCGGCTGCGTTGCGGCGGGGCGGGGGCGCGGCACGCGAGGCGGTTGAAGGCCGGGCGGTTGCCGACCCGACGACGTACGCACCAGCGGCGGCTGCACCCGCGGCCGCACCCGCCGGCCACGCGTCGTCCAGATCGTCGTCACGGCGGTCGGGGTCGCCCGGTGACGCCTTTCGGGGCTCGTCCGGGTCTGGGCCTGCCAGGCGATCTGCGGCGCTGCCCGCGAGCCCACTCGACTCGCTGCTCCACGCTGCCGCTCCCGCCGATGCCGCTCCCGCGGCGGCTTGCCCACCTGGCTCGTCGCCGACCCACGGGGGCGGGGCGGCCCAGTCGCGCTGGGTTGGCCTCCGAGGCGGGGGGAATGTTCCAGCCTGGGGGTCGTACGGGGGACGCGCCGGGGGTGGAACCGGGCGGCTCTCGGGAGGCTCCTCGCGGGGAGCGGTCTCGCTCGCAGCAACCGTGCGGGCGGCGGCTGCCTCGCGGCGGGCCCAGTCCTGGAACGTGGGGCAGACCGCAAACGCAGACGAGAGGCAGTACGCACCCTGGTGCGCAAGCGCGCGCGGCGCCGGGCGCGGCTCGGCAAAGCAGCGGTGCCGGTGGTCGGGTGCAGTCGACCGGCCGTCGCGGTCATCCTCGAACGCCACGAACGGGCAGGCCTGCGCGCCCTCGGCTGGGAGCCCTCGCTCGCTCATCGGCGCGATGATACCCGTCCCGTGCGGCATGGTCCGGTGAGTCCGGCCCGGTAGGCCAGTCCCTCGGAGCGTGACCGACGCTCAGGGGGCGCTTGCACGACCATCGCGCCTCGCGCACGATCACGGTGCCGGTACCGGTTCACTCCCCCAGGAGGAGACGGACTCCGGCCGCATCGAGGCCAGCGACTCATGGACTTCGCGGTCCTGCCGGCGATCATTCTCGGCCTCCTCGGCGCCTGGGCGCTCCTGGTGGTGGTCCTCTGGGTCTTCCGGCCGCGCGATGTCCGCGCTGGCGATCTCGTGCGCGTCGTCCCCGACGTGCTGCGGCTCGTTCGCGACCTCCTGGCCGACCACACGGTGGCCGTGGGGGTCCGCATCTCCCTGGTCTTCCTGCTCGCGTGGCTCGTGAGTCCGGTCGACCTGATCCCGGAGTTCATCCCCGTGCTCGGACCGCTCGATGACGTGGTCGTCGTCGTGGTCGTCCTGCGCTACGCTCGGCGGCGGTTGGGCGAGGACGAGCTTCGCCGCCGGTGGCGCGGCACGCCGCAGGGTTTCGATCTCCTGACCGGCGTCCTGGGCGGCTGACTACTCGAGGGGACCGGACACGAGGAGACCGGGTGTTTGACAGCCCACGGTCCCGACCGGACACTTCGGGGACCGGGGCCACGCCACGGCCCCCACAGGCGGCAGGTGCCGCCACCCCACCGCCCGGAGGTCGCCCCAGATGTCCTTCATCACCCGAATCCTGGCCCCCAGGGCCGTCGCCCACGCGCACTGCGACCTTCCCTGCGGCGTCTACGACCCGGAGCAGGCCCGCATCGAGGCCGAGTCCTGCTTCCGCATCATCCAGCGCTACGAGGCCTCGCAGGACCCGACCTTCCGGACCCGCGCCATCAAGATCAAGGAAGACCGCGCGGACCTGGTGAAGCACCACCTCGACGTCCTGTGGCACGACTACTTCAAGCCCGAGCACCTCGAGGCCGTCCCCAACCTGCACGAGCTCTTCTGGAACGCGACCAAGCAGGCCAGCAAGGTCAAGGCCAGCACGGACCTGGTGGATGCCCAGGCGCTGCTGGACATGATCGACGAGGTCGACGCTGCCTGGAAGGCGACCGGCGGCGAGGGCAAGACCCGGGTGGCCGGACGCCCCGGCTGAATCCTCGCGCCGATGGCTCGCGGGAGCGTCGCCTCGGCGCTCGGAGGGTCTGAGGCCCCGTCGCAGGACGGGGCCTCGTCGCGTCCGGGCGGCGCACGGTGAGCGACCGCCAACTCGCGCTGCGAGGCCCCTGGCGTGTCGTCGTGGCCGAGGGCTCCATGCGTCCCGCCATCGAGCCGGGCGACTGGCTGCTCGTGGACCCAACGACCAGGCGATGGCCCCGCCGCGGGAGCGTCGTGGTGTTCCGGGAGCCGCTCACGGACGTCCTCGCGATCAAGCGGGTCGCCGCGCGGTCGGGCGATTGGGTCCCGTTCGCCGACGGTTGGCTGCAGCTGGGCGATGACGAGGCCTGGCTCATGGGCGACGCCACGGACGAGGCGCTCGCGGCCACGGGCCACGGTGCGGCCATCGATTCGCGGCGATACGGACCCGTACCCGTCGCTGCCCTGCTGGGCCGGGCGTGGTTCCGCTACGGCCCCGCGCGGCGGCTCGGCCGCCTCGGGCCGCCGCCCCGGGACCTGCTGGAGCGCGGACGCGGCGGCCGCCTCCCCGTCGGGAGTCCGACCCTCGCCGACCCCACGGAACCCTAGCTCCCGTGCCGCTGTTCGATCGCCGGCTGGCACCGATCTCGCCCTGGACCGGGCGCCCGGGTCATCTGGCCTCCCGGTAATCGCGATCTGGATCGGTTTCGCTCTGGCCACGAGGGGCTCACGCAGCCAAGGTCGACTTTCGGGTCCCGAGCCCCTCGTGGAAGGGCCCGTCCCGATCCAGATGGCGATCAGGGACCACCGACGCCGCCTGTGTGCCTGCGGCCTGGCCCTAGCTGCCGATCAACGCCTCCGCGGCGAGGTCGATCATCTCGAGGTCCCGGGGGATGAAGTCCTGGAGCATCAGCCGCTCCACGCCCACGGCCGCGAACCGCCGAACCACCTCGCGTGCCTCGTCGGGCGTGCCCAGCACCCAGCGCGGCCGACGGGTCTCGAACCACGCCTCGGACTCATCGGCTGCGGCGCCGCCGAAGGCCGCCATCATGTCGCGCTCGCGCCGCTTGAGCTCCGCCTCGTCCCGGCCGATCAGCACCCCGGCCATCACCGAGTGGACCAGCGTGGATGGATCCCGCCCCACGGCACGGCATGCGTCATCGAGCTCCGAGTACTTCGCCGCGGCGCCCTCGGGGCTGGTCGAGGTGAGGTTGAACTCGTCCGCGTAACGGGCCGCGATCCGGAACGAGCGCGCCGTCCCCTGCCCGCCCACGAGGATGTTCGGGTGGCGGCCGTCCCGCCCCGGGAGCGAGCCTGGCTTGGGCCGGAACAGCGAGTCCTGCACGGCATAGTGCGTGCCGCTGAACGCCCAGCCGTCGGGCTCGTCCCACAGTCCATGGACGATCTCCAGCGTCTCCTCGAGCATCTCCGCCCGCTCCCCGATCTCCGGGAACGGGAACCCGTGCCGGCGGTGCTCGTCCTCGTGCCAGCCGGCGCCCAGGCCCAGCTCGACACGGCCGCCGCTCAGCTCGTCAGCCGTGACCACGACCTTGGCGAGGTTGCCCGGGGTCCGGAAGGTCACCGGCGACACCAGCACGCCGAGGCCGATCCGCTGCGTGTCCCGCGCGAGACCCGCGACCACGGTCCAGGCGTCGGTGGTGTGACCGCCCGACTCGCCGGGGAAGCTCTCGTAGTGGTCGGACCGGAACAGGGTCTCGAAGCCGGCCGCCTCCGCGCGACGGGCGATCGCCAGCTGCTCCTCGTAGGTGAGGCCCATCTGGGGCTCGATCATGAGGGCGAAGCGCACCGGCGATCCTCCGTGTGTCACGAACAGTCCAACTTGACAGAACTATTCGGATGGCATAAATACTTCATTCTATGCAAACCATCACCACCGACACCCAAGGCGTCGACCGGCGCGCGGCGGCCGAGGAAGCCGTCGCCAGCCTCGGGCGCGCCGTCGGCTCGCTGCGGTGTGCCGGCTCGCAACGACTCGTGCGGCTCGGCATCAGCATGACCCATTTTCACGTGCTGACGCTGCTCCGCCACCACGACGCCATGCCCATGGGCCGCATGGCCGAGATCCTCGATGTCTCGATGTCGAGCGCCACCGGGATCATCGATCGCATGGAGGAGCGCGGGCTCGTCGGGCGCGTGCGGGTCCCGGACGACCGGCGGGTCGTACTCGTGCAGCCGACGCAGGCCGGCCTCGACCTCGTGGACGAGGCCGAGCTCGTCAAGAGTGCCGTCATCACCTCCGCCCTCGAGCGCATGACCGTCGAGCAGATCGAGCGGCTCTCGGTCGCGACCACCGATCTCCGCACCGCCATCGAGAGCGAGCTCGCGGCATCGCCCGAGCGCTACGCCGACCTCGCGCAGTGCTCGCACGCGGGCCACGCCCCCCTCCATTCGCGGCCTGGCCGCGCCGGCGCCTGACGAAAGGAACCCACGTGGAACCCATGCCCACGGAGCACGACGCTGCTCCCACCCACGGCCTCGGTGCCCTCGACCTCCCCCACCGGGCGAAGATGGAGATCCTCTTCGCCATCCTGCTCGGCCTCTTCCTGGGCGCGCTCGACCAGACCATCGTTGCGGTCGCACTGCCGACAATCGTCACGGACCTCGGCGGCCAGTCGCTGCTGACCTGGACGATCACGATCTACCTGCTCGCGTCCACGATCACGGTGCCGTTCTACGGCAAGCTGTCCGACCTGTACGGCCGCAAGCCCCTGCTCATGATCGGCATCACGATCTTCCTGATCGGTTCGGCGCTGTCGGGCCTCAGCCAGAACATGACCCAGCTGATCATCTTCCGGGGCATCCAGGGACTCGGTGCGGGAGCGCTGTTCCCCATCAGCCTCGCGGTCATCGGCGACCTGTTCGACCCCAAGGAGCGCGGCAAGTACCAGGGCCTGTTCGGGGCCGTGTTCGGCGTCGCGGCCATCCTCGGGCCGCTCCTCGGCGGCTGGCTCACCGAGAACTGGTCGTGGCACCTCATCTTCTTCATCAACATCCCGATCGGGATCGTGGCGCTGGCGGTCATCGCCCGCCTGCTGCCGACGGTAAAGCGGCCCGACGCCTCCCACAACTTCGACTACCTGGGCGGCGCCGTGTTCACGGTCGCGGTGGCGGCGTTCCTCATCGGGCTCACCAACAAGCAGACCAGCGACTGGGGCACCTTCGAGGTCGGCGGGCTCGTGATGATCGGCCTCGCCCTGTGGGTGGTCTTCGTCCTGATCGAGTGGAAGGCCAAGGAGCCGATCGTCCCGCTCGGCCTGTGGAAGGACCGGACCTACGCGTCCTCGATCATCGCCACGTTCCTCGTCAGCATCGGGTTCTTCGCGGCGGCGGTCTTCCTTCCCCAGTGGTTCCAGTTCGTCGAGGGCGCCACGCCCACCTTCTCGGGGCTCTACACACTAGCGCTGCTCGCTGGCGTGATCATCAGCTCGGTCGGCTCGGGGATCCTCGTGTCGAAGACGGGCAAGTACAAGCCGATCCTGATGGCCGGCCTGGCGGTGATGGCCGTCGGCCTCTACCTGATGTCGAACCTGCGCGCGGACACGGAGCTGCCGGTCCTGTGGTCGTGGATGTTCGTGACCGGCCTCGGCATCGGCCCGACGCTGGGCGTGTTCACCATCGTCGTCCAGAACGCCGTGCCCGTCCAATCGCTGGGCGTCGCGACGTCCAACCTCACGTTCTTCCGCCAGGTCGGCGGATCCGTTGGTCTGGCCGCCCTCGGCACCGTGTTCGGGACCAGGCTGGCCCAGGAGATCCCCGTCCAGGTCGCCGCGGCCGGCGTGCCCCAGCAGATGGTCGACCAGTTCGCGGCCCAGTCGTCGGGCGGCGGTGCGACCGACCTCATCCGCGTCGGCGTGGATCTCGGCGCCACCATCCTGGCGGGCGTGCCGCCGCAGCTCCAGGAGGCCGTCAGGCCGATCATTCCGAAGATCGTGTTCGGGATCCAGCAGGCCTTCAGCCTCGCGGTCGACCAGGTGTTCCTGATCGGCATGGGCAGCGCGGTCGCCGCGCTGGTCGTCGTCACCCTGTTCATGCGCCAGGTCCCGCTCCGCAGCGGGGCACCGCGCCAGAACCTGGTCGCCGAGACGATCGAGGAATCGCAGGCGGCCGGCGCCGGCGTGCCCTCCGATCCCGGCGTGATGCCGGAGCCGGCGCTGGACTGACCGCCGCAACGCTGCTTCTCTCCGCGGCCCGGCCGACCTCCTCCCGGCCGGGCCGCTCCATGTCCCGCGCTACCATCGGCGGGTGACCGACCTGCTCCCCTTCCCGCCCGAGCTCCTCGCCCCGGGCGCCGGCGACGCCCCCTTCCGTCACGGCACTGCCACTCGCCGAGCCTCCCGCCGGGCTCGCTGCGACGGGTGACCTTCGGCGAGGTCGACGTCCTCCTGGCGCACACCGACCACGGCCTGTGCGCCGTGGACGACCGCTGCCCGCACATGACCGCCCCGCTCTCGATCGGCGAGCCTCGACGGGTGCGTGGTCGCGTGCCCGCTCCACGGCGGGCGGTTCGACCTCGCCTCGGGCGACCCGGTCCAGATGCCGACGACCGGGCGGCCTGCGCCCGGACGGCACCTACGAGCCGGTGTGGACCCCGCCGGGACGCGAGCCCAAGGAGGATCCGCCCGGCCCCAAGGCCGAGGCCCGTCGCCTGACCCGGGTCCGCCGCTTCCGCTACTACCCGGTCCGCGTCGTGGACGGCGTCATCGAGGTCGCCGTCCCGGCCTGACCTACCGGCTGCGCTCCGCCACGAGGACGCTCACGAGGACGATCCCGGCGCCGACCATCTGGGCCGGCGTGAAGGACTCGCCCAGCACGATCCAGGCGATCACCGTCGCGAAGATCGGCTCCGTCATGCCCACGACGGAGGCCTGCGACGCCCGCAGGTGCTGCATCGAGATCACGACGAGCGAGAACGGGAACACGGTCCCGAGCACGACCAGCCAGCCCGCGAGACCCGCGGACGGGACCATCGGGCCACCGTCGCCGAACAGCTGGAGCGACCCGCCGAGCCCGTCGATCGGGAAGGACCACCACGGAGCCGACGATCGCCCAGAACAGCGCGGCGGCTCCCATGCCCCACATGGTGAGCGAGACGGGATCACGCGCCTCCGGCCGGCCGGACCTGGATGTCCGCGGTGATGTAGTAGATCGCGAGCGCAACCGCGGCGCCAACCGCGAAGGCCACGCCCAACGGGTCCAGCGTCAGCCCTTCCCACACCTGGGCGACGATGGCGAGCCCGACGAGCGCCGCCACCAGCGCGCCCCAGACGGCCGGCTTCGTCGCGTGGCCGAGGCCGAAGCGGAACCAGATCGCGATCATCAGCGGCGCGGTGAACTCGATCAGGAGCGCGACGCCGATCGGCAGTCGCTCGATGGCCGCGAAGTACAGGAACTGCGTCAGCGCGATGCCCAGCACGCCGTAGACCAGCAGCAGCGGGATCTCCGCGCGCCGCAGGCGCAGGGCGGACCGCCGCGTGAGCGCCACGAACCCGAGGAGGATCAGGAACGCGAGCGTCGCCCGCAGCTGGGACAGCCGGCTGGCCTCCATCCCGCCCAGCAGCAGGGTCTTGGCAACCACCCCGTTGAACGCGAACAGCACCGCCGCGACCAGGTACAGCAGGTACCCGGTGGCCGGGTGGCGTCGGGTGGCCTGCGGGACGCCCGGGAGAGGCTCGGCGAGATCCGTCAAGGGCGCCGGCGACCGGTCACGGCTCGAGGCCGTTCGCCTTCTCGTAAGCGGTGATGAGTGCGACCGCCTCGACGGGGTCGTCCGTCACGGTGAGCAGGTCGAGGTCCGCCTGGGCGATCACGCCCATCGGCAGCTGCACCTCCCGCATCCAGGCCAGCAGCCCGTCCCAGTAGGCGTGGCCCATGAGCACGACCGGGAAGTTTCGGATCTTGCCGGTCTGGATGAGCGTGACCGCCTCGAACAGCTCGTCCAGCGTCCCGAAGCCGCCCGGCATGATCACGAAGGCATCCGCGTACTTCACGAACATCGTCTTGCGGGCAAAGAAGTAGTGGAACTCAACGGACAGGTCCACGTACTGGTTGAGGTGCTGCTCGCGCGGCAGCTCGATGTTGCAGCCGATGGACAGCCCGCCCTGCTCGTGCGCGCCCCGGTTGGCGGCCTCCATGGCGCCCGGCCCGCCCCCGGTGATCACGGCGAAGCCGGCCTTCGCCAGCTCCCCGCCGACGCGGCGGGCCAGCTCGTAGCCCTCGCTGCCCTCCAGCGTCCGCGCGGAGCCGAACACCGCCACGGCGCGGCCGACGCCGGCGAGGGCCTCGAAGCCCTCCACGAACTCCGACAGGATCCGCAGCGCCCGCCACGTGTCCGTCTCGAGGAACTCGGGGCGACCCCTGTCCGCCGCCAGGAGCTTCTCGTCCTCGGTGCGGTTCTCGCCGCCCAGGCGGGCCTGCGTCCCGGGCCGCATCGACACGCGGCCGCGGCGCATGGTGCGAGGCGAAGGGCGATGGTCGTGGTCGTGGTCGGTCATGTGGGCAGGATGCCACTCCGCGCAACGTCGCGTGACCGCTGGGCGTCCCAGTTCCCGGCAACGACACGCGACCCCCGGCCGACCGGGCCGCGCCGAGCCGTGACCAAGGCGGCACTGACCGTCGAAGGTGAACCCGATGCAGCCCACCGCCAGGCCGGACCGGCGCCCGCGAGGCCCTGTCCCGGCGATCGCCCTGATCGTCTTCCTGCTCGCCTCCGGCTGCGATGCCGGCGCAGGGCCCTTGTCAAGCGCGATCACTCCATCTCCGTCCGCCGCCACGGCGCCGGCGACACCCGGGTCCTCCGCAAGGTCGCCCGGGACTCCACTCCCCTCTCAGGGATCCACCCTGGCGCCGGCGCCCGAGCCGGTGGCAACCCTTCCTCCCACCGCTGAGGCCGCTCTCGTGCCCGGGGCGCTCGCCGTGACCGTCACGGATGACCTGCGCGTGCGGTCCCAGCCGCGCGTGGCCGAGGACTCCCTCAAGCACACCCCGCTCCTGCCCGAGGGAACGCAGCTCGTCGTCATCGGCGGCCCGGTCAAGGGGTCGGGCTTCACATGGCTCGAGGTTGCCCCTGTCGGCGTGACCTTGAACGGGGAGGTGGACTCAGGCTGGGTGGCGATCGCGGACCATGACGGCACGGCCTGGGTGGCGTCGGCGCAGGACGCAACGCCGGGCTACGAGCTGGCGTCGGCGCAAGTGAGCCGCTCCGCGCCGGAGCTCGCCGACGCCAAGGCCGCGGCGACTGCCCAGAACGCGTTCGGCATCGCCCTCTACAAGCGGATGCTCCGCGACCCGGTGCTCAACCTGGCCGACAAGGGCGTCGTGATGTCACCGTACAGCATCGTCACGGCCCTCGCGATGGCCCGTGCGGGCGCGAAGGGTGACACCGCAGCCGAGATGGACGAGGTGCTGCAGGTCACCGGCTGGAACGGTCTCGGGACCGGGCTCAACGCCCTGGACCAGGAGCTGACCTCGCGGGACGCCGCCTGGACCGACTACGAGGACAAGCAGCACTGGCTCCAGCTCCGGACGGCCAACATGGCGTTCGGGCAGGACGGCTACCCGATCGACCCTGCCTACCTGGAACGGCTGGCGGCGACGTTCGGTGCGGGCCTCGGGCTCGTGAACTACCGCGGCGACCCCGAAGCCGCACGACGGACCATCAACGCGTGGGTGAACCGCCAGACGCTGGGCCGCATTCCCTCGCTGCTCCTCCCGCCGAACGTGACCAAGTACACCCGGCTCGTCCTCGTCAACGCCATCTACCTGAAGGCCGAGTGGGCCCGCCCCTTCGAGCCAGGGGCCACGCGCAACCGGGTCTTCACCACGCTCGCGGGCAAGACCGTGAAGGTGCCGACGATGAACCAGCGCGGTGAGCAGGACATCGTGCTCGCGAAAGGCGACGGCTGGAAGGCCACGGAGCTTCGGTACGCGGGTGCGATGGACGGGTCGCGTCCGCTGGCGATGACACTGATCCTGCCCGACGACCTGCGCGCCTTTGAACGGTCATTGACGCCCGCGACGCTCGCCGGGGTCCAGTCAGCCATCCGAGCCGAGGGCAAGCGGCTGCAGAAGGTGACCGAAGGCTTCGAGTCCTGTGGCACGTTCGCATATGACGTGGACCTCTACCTGCCACGGTTCGGCACGGACACCCGCACGAGCCTCAAGAGCCCACTCGTCACGCTCGGCATGCCCATCGCGTTCGACCGGGACCTCGCGGACTTCACGGGAATGACGTCCGAGGACAGGTTGCACATCGGCGACGTGATCCATCAGGCGAACATCGACGTGGACGAGCAGGGCACCACTGCCTCCGCTGCCACGGCGGTCGTGATGGAGACCGGCGGGTGCACGGGTCCCTCGCCGCGCACGACGAAGACGTTGCGGTTCAACAAGCCGTTCCTCTACGTCATCCGTGACGTAGAGACCGGCGCAATCCTGTTCATGGGCCGGGTCGTCGACCCAACACAGCGGTCCTGAAGGAGTCTGGTCCGCCCTCCCCTATCGCGGCTTCGCCAGCCAGGCCTTCCAGGTCGCCTCGGCCTTGCCGGACGTGACCTCGTCGCCGTAGCGGACCAGGGGCAGGCGGATCAGCCGCACGTCCGCGAGGAGGCGGCTCGTGATCCCGGCCGTATCGGTCGACAGGAAGGCCAGGCCCAGCTCCTTGTACGGGCGGCTCTCCGTGTCGAGCAGCGCCGCCGCGCCCAGCCTGTCCGTGAACCGGCGCAGCTCGCCGGCTGCGATGGGCTTCTTGCGCAGGTCCACGAAGTGCACCACGATCCTCCGCTCGCGGAAGAACCGGAGCGCGCCACGAGTCGCGTTGTTGTCCTCGAGGCCGAACACCTGGATGTTGGGCATCTTCTTCGTGGGCACCTTGCCCAGCGGGGCGGGCATCGGTCAGGCCTCCACGGGTTCCCGGTCAATCACGGAGATCACGCGAACACTCCCAGGTTCCGTCCCACGAGCCAGCGCCCTCCCGTGAGGCGGTACAGCGGCGGATGGATCCGGGAGACGTGCCGGCTCGTGCCGATCTTCCCGATCAGCCGGTAGAAGCGCGCGAAGTGGCGGGTCGCCATTGGAGCGCAGGGTAGCGCGCGGCCCGCGTACCATGGGCGGCCAGGAGGTTCCGCGTGACGATCTGGTTCACTGTTCAGCTCGACGACCGCCCCGGGGCGCTGGCGCAGGTCGCCCAGGCGCTGGCCGACCGCAGCGTCAACATCACCGGCATCGTCGGCGTCGCCGAGGATACGGACGGCGCGCTGATGCTCACCACCAGCGACGCAGCGCTGACGCGCGAGGCGTTCAGCGCGCTCGGGATCGCCTTCGACGAGCACGATCCGACGGGCGGCGCCGAGCCAACCGCGATGTCGATCGCCGACATCGTCGCCGGGCGCGCGTCCTAGCGCGATGCCCCGCCGAACCGCCCGGCCGCTCCCGCCCACGGTCGCCGTCCGCCTGGAGGTCGTCGACTCGCCCGATGCCGTTTCCGCGATCGCGGGCGCCGTCGGCGGTGCCGGTGGACGGGTTCGAACGTTGTCCACCGTTCGCCGGGGCGGTCGCGCCGGTGGCCAGCCGGACACCGCGGCGACCGTCGAGGTCGAACTCGAGGTCGAGGACGCCGACGAGCAGGCCCTGGTGGGAGCCCTCGAGCCCCTGGACGACGTCCTCGCGATCCGGATGACCCGCCCCCTGGGCAAGGTGTTCGGCAAGCGGGTCATCGTCGTCGGCGGCGGCGCGCAGGTGGCGCAGGTCGCGCTCGGTGCGGTGTCCGAGGCCGATCGCCACAACCTCCGCGGTGAGCGGATCTCGGTGGACACCATCCCGCTCGTGGGCGAGGACAACATCGCCTTCGCCGTGCGTGCGGTTGCAGACCTGCCGCGGGCCCGGATGCTCGTCCTGGCGGGCTCGATCATGGGCGGCGAGATCAGCAGGGCCGCCGACGAGCTCCGCGCGGTGGGCATCCCGATCATCGCGCTCAACATGGCGGGTTCCATCACGGACCACGTGGACCTCGTGGTCAGCGACCCGGTCCAGGCCGGCACCATGGCGGTCATGGCCGTGGCCGACACCGCGACCTTCGACCTGGCCAGGCAGCGCGGGCGGCGGTACTGAGCCGATGCGCATCGCGACCTGGAACGTCAACTCGCTCAAGGCCCGCCAGGAGGCAGTGGAGCGGTGGCTGGCCCGCGCGGAGCCCGACGTCCTGCTGATCCAGGAGACCAAGCTCTCCGACGCGGACGCCCCCGTGATGCCGATGCGCATGCTGGGCTACGAGATGGCCCACCACGGCGAAGGACGCTGGAACGGCGTGGCGATCCTGAGCAGGGTGGGCCTGGACGACGTGGTCACCAACTTCGGCGACGGGCCGGTCCGCGACTCCTCCGCGGGCGCAACCGTCGCGGTCTCGGAGGAGGATTTCGATCCCCTCGGCGAGGCGCGGATGGTCTCCGCCGTCTGCGGGGGCGTGCGGGTCGTCTCGCTGTACGCGCCCAACGGCCGCGAGGTAGGGTCTCCGTTCTTCGAGGGCAAGCTGCGCTGGTTCGAGCGGCTCTCGCTCTGGCTGGCCGATGCCCGGTCGCCGGACGAGCCGTTGATCCTGGGCGGCGACTACAACGTGACGCCGGCAGACATCGACGTCTGGAGCCCGGCCAGGGCGCACGGTGGCACGCACGTGTCCGAGCCGGAACGCGAGGCGCTGGCCCGGCTGCGTGCCTGGGGCCTCGTGGACACGTACCGGACGCAGCGGCCGGAGGCGGGCCGGTTCTCGTGGTGGGACTACCGGGCCGGCATGTTCCACCGCAACGAGGGCATGCGCATCGACCTGCTCTACGCGACGGCGCCCGTGGCAGAGCGCGTCATCTGGGCCGAGATCGACCGCGAGGCGCGCAAGGGGCCACCGACGCCATCCGATCACACGCCGGTCGTCATCGATCTCGACGAACCTGGCCTCCCGTTCGACGCGGGTTGGACGGGTGCGATCGAGCGGATCGCCGCCAGGACGAAGCCGCGCCCTTGACTGGCCCGGGGGCCTCTCAAGCGGCGCTACGGTCCGGTCCCTGAACGGGCGACGCGACCCACGCCGCCCTTCATCCGCTGGAGTGACCCGCAGCGGACACTCCAGCCGCCCCACGCCGGCTGCCGTCGGCTCACCGGACCGTAGGGCCGCTGGGGGGCGTCGGCACTCGCGGCTGCGACCGTAGCCCTACCCGTCGCGGCTCAGGGTGGCGACGAGGACGGCCTTGATCGTGTGCATCCGGTTCTCGGCCTGGTCGAAGACGATCGAGTGCTCCGACTCGAAGACGTCGTCGGTGACCTCCATGGCCGTGAGGCCGTGACGGTCGAACATCTTCCGGCCGACCTCGGTCTCGAGGTCGTGGAACGCAGGCAGGCAGTGCATGAACTTCGCGTCCGGCTTGCCCGTTGCGGCCATCATGGCGGCGTCCACCTGGTACGGCCGGAGGAGCGCGATCCGCTCGTCCCAGACCGCCTCGGGCTCGCCCATCGAGACCCACACGTCCGTGTACACGACGTCGGCACCGCGGACGCCCTCGGCGATGTCCTCGGTGACGGTGATCCGGGCACCGCTGGCGACGGCGTGATCCTGCGCCCAGGCCAGGAAGTCCTGGTGCGGCCAGACGGCGCGGGGCGCGACGATGCGGAGATCCATGCCCATGATCGCGCAGCCCATCAGCAGCTCGTTGCCCATGTTGCCGTGGGCATCACCCACGTAGGCCAGGGCGACCTCGCCCAGTGGTCCGGCGACGTGCTCGCGGATGGTGAGGAGGTCGGCCAGGACCTGGGTCGGGTGATCCTCGTCCGTGAGCCCGTTGTAGACCGGCACGCCGGAGAACGCCGCGAGCGCCTCGACGTCTGCCTGGCGGATAGCCACGGAACTCGATGGCGTCGTAGACGCGGCCCAGGACGCGCGCTGTGTCCTTGACCGACTCCTTCTTGCCGACGTGGCTCCCGGTGGGCCCCAGGTACGTCACGTGCGCACCCTGGTCGAAGGCCGCGACCTCGAAGCTGATGCGGGTGCGGGTGCTGTCCTTCTCGAAGATCAGCGCGATGGAGCAGCCCGAGAGGCGGCGAACCTCGCGGTGCTCGCGCTTCTCGATCTTGAGGCGGGCTGCGAGTTGCAGGAGCGCCTCGATCTCGCCTGCGTCGTAGTCGCGAAGCGTGAGGAAGGATCGTCCGAACAGGTCTGCACCGAGGTCCTGGGCCATTGCCGAACTCCGTGGTCTGGTGGCGCAGCAACGGATCGGGGCCCGGACGCGCCGTGCCGACGTCCGGGTCGGGGCAAGATCATACGGGTTCGGGCTCCGGGTTCTCGATGCGCGAGCGGACGACCCTGAGCGAGGCCGCCCCTACCACTGCCGTCACGGCGATCGCCGACGTGAAGGCGACGGCGATCCCCGCCGGCAGGATGAGGGCCCAGATCACGACGTAGAAGGCGACCGTCCCGAACAACCCGGTGAGCAACCCCCGGAGCACGCCCAGGGCCGCGGCACGCCCGGCCCGCAGATGCTCGAACACCGCGAGCACAGCGACGTACACCGGGAACGTGGCCACGAGGCCGCTGGTCACGGGACCGAGGAGCGGCGCGATCGTGGTGAGACCCAGGACGAGCACCGTCCCGACGATGACCCGGGCGGGCAGGTCCCAGGAGGGATGCTCGATGGCGGTGCCCGCGCCGCTTGTCGCGGGCAGGAGCCGCAGGACACCGGCGATCGCTGCGACCACGAACACCGCGAGCACGGGGAACGGAACGTCCAGGAGGGGCTGGACTGCGATCGCGACGATGAGGAAGCCGGCCGACGCGCTCGCGAAGGCCACCAGCGGGCCCCGACGGCTCCCGGCGAGGTACCCGATGGTGAAGCCGCAGATCGCCCCGAGTCCCAGGAGCGTGCCGGTCGTGGCCGCGCGCGCGAAGGCCGGACCCGGGTCGAGCGCGAGGAAGAACAGCACGGGGCCCGAGGTGAGCGGCAGGGACACGATCCAGCCGCCGACCGCGGGACCCCAGCGCCGCACGGCCAGGCTCGCCCCGCCGACGATCAGCGGCGTGAGGGTGAGCTTGAGCAGGAGGAGCGGCACGCCGTCATCCTAACGACCGGCGGGCGAACCGGACGCCGTCCCGCACCGTACACTCGCGCGCAATGCACTCCGTCCCCGGCCTCCGAGCCTCCAGCGATCCCGTTGTGCCGGCGAGCGTGGGACCATGACCGCCCGATGACCACCGTTCCGACGGCACGCCCACCCGCCTCGGGCGTGACGCGCGTGGTCCGCTCGATCCTGCGCAGCCCCGTGCTCCGGCGCGTCATGCTCGCGTTCCTCCTGTTCAACGCCGTGGAGTACGCGACCTGGGTCGCGATCCTGCTCTACGCCTACGACGCCACGGGTCCGGCGTCGGTGGGCGTCGTGGCGCTCATCCAGCTCGTGCCCTCGGCGGTGTTCGCCGCGACCGCCGCCGCGGTTGCCGACCGCTACCGGCGGGACCGCGTCCTGCTCGCCGGCTATGCGCTGCAGGCCATCAGCCTGGCCCTCACGGCCGCCGCGATGCTGCTGGGCGCGCCCCCCGTCATCGTCTATGCGCTGGCGACCGTGACAGCCTGCCTGATGACGCTGACTCGGCCCACCCAGGGGGCACTCCTCCCGGCGCTCGCCCGGACACCCGAGGAGCTGACGGCGGCGAACGGCCTGGCCGGTTCCGTGGAGGGGCTCGGGACGCTGCTCGGGCCGCTGGCCGCCGCCGCAATCCTCGTCGTGGCAACCCCGGGGTCCGTCTTTCTCGCGGCAGCCCTGGCGGCCCTCATCGGGGCGCTCCTGGTCGTGCGCCTGCCGATGCCGGGCGGGTGGACGACGATCCAGCCGGCCACGGGATCCGTGCAGGCTCCTGGGCCCACACCCGCTGATCGTGGCCAGGACGGGGACACCGGGAGCCTCGAGGCCGAGTCCGGTCGGCGGCGCATCGTCCGCGGCCTGCGAACCCTGGCCGCGAACCCCGACGCCGGGCTGATCGTGGGGCTGCTCAGCATGCGGATGCTGGTGCTCGGGGCCCTGGACGTCCTGTACGTGCTGCTGGCCCTCGAGGTGCTCGGGACGGGCGAGCCCGGAGCCGGTGTGCTCAACGCGGCCATGGGCCTCGGGACGATCGTCGGCGGCGTCCTCACGTTTGCCCTCGCCGGACGGCGCCGGCTCGCCCCGCGCTGGCCGGGGGCGCAGTCACCGTCGGTGTCGCCCTGATCGTGCTGGCCGGGACCACCAGTAGCCTCACCGCTGCGGCGCTGCTCGCCGTGACCGGGATCGGGTTCGCGATCGTGGACGTGACCGGTCGGACGATGCTCCAGCGCGTGGCACAGGACCGGGTCCTCGCGCGGATCCTCGGTGCGCTCGAGGGCATCGGCATGGCATCGCTCGCGGTGGGCTCGATCCTGGTCCCGGTCCTGGTCGGGCTGTGGAGCATCCCGGTCGCCCTGGTCGCCCTCGGGCTCGTGTTTCCTGTGGCCATCGGCGTCACCTGGATCCGCCTGCGGACTATCGACGCCCGCGCGCACGTTCCGGTCCGCGAGCTCGCGCTCCTGCGCCAGAACCCGGTCCTCTCCCCGCTCCCCGCCCCGCAGCTGGAGTCGGTCGCGAGGCAGGTGCGCTGGCTGACGTTCGAACCCGGCGAGGTCATCATCTCGGAGGGCGACCAGGGGGACCGCTACTACGTGCTGGCGTCGGGGGCGGTGCGGATCACGCAGGCGGAGCGGTTCCTGCGTGACCTGGCGGCGACGGGGGACGGCTTTGGCGAGATCGCGCTCCTGCGGGACATCCCCCGGACGGCGACGGCCACCGCGTCCAAGCCCGTGGTGGTCATCGCCCTCGAGCGCGCCGACTTCCTGCAGGCCGTGACGGGGCACGAGCAGGCGCGTGCCGCGAGCAACCGCGTCGTCGAGGCATACACCGCGCCGTCCACGCCATGAGCCGGGTCTCGGGCACTGGCCGGCATCTCGCGGTCACCGCCCGAGTCGTGTGGGCGGTGCTGCGGAACCCTGCCCTGCGGCGGGTCGAGCTGGCCTTCCTCCTCTTCAGTGCCGCCCTCTTCGGCTGCTACATCGCGATCCTGGTCTACGCCTACGAAGCGTCCGGACCCGGCGCGGTGGGCGTCGTCGCCCTGGTGCTGCTGCTGCCGGCGGCCATCGTCGCCCCATTCGCCGCATCGCTCGCAGACCGCTACCCCCGCGAGCGGGTCCTGCTCGCCGGCTATGTCGTGCAGGCGGTCGCCTATGCCATCACGGCGGCCGGCATGCTGTCGGGTGTCCCGCCCGTCTTCGTCTACCTCGCGGCGGCGGTCCAGTCGGCCGGCACCACGCTCACGCGGCCCGCCCAGGGCTCCCTGCTGCCGCGGCTCGCCAGGACACCGGAGGAGCTCACCGCCGCGAACAGCGTGTCGGGCACCATCGAGGGTGCCGGGGTGCTCCTCGGACCATTGGTGGCGACAGGAGTCCTCCTGGTGGCCGGCCCCGGTGCGGTGTGGGCGCTGGGAGCGCTGGCGTCGACCGTGGCCGCCGTGCTCGTGATGAACGTGGGCCGCCTCCTCGAAGGGCGACGGGTTGCGACCCGGCCGGGCGAGGCGGTCGCGGTGGGCCCCGAGGCGGCCGTGGCACCTGTAGCGATCGTGGCACCTGGGGCGGCCGCCGAAGATCACGAGCACACGGAGTCGGTCGCCTCGCTGGTGATCGGCGGGCTCCGGGCCCTCGCGGCGAGTGCGGACACTCGCCTGGTCGTAGGGCTCCTGGCCATCCGAATGGTCATCTCGGGGGCCATGGACGTGCTGTTCGTACTGCTCGCCCAGGGGGTCTTCATGACCGGCCAGGCTGGCGCCGGGCTCCTGAACGCCGGCCTGGGCCTCGGAACCGTGCTCGGTGGCGCCGCGAGCGTGGCCCTCGTCGGCCGCAGGCGGATGGCGCCGGCGCTCGGCCTTGCTGCTGTCACGTGGGGCACGGCGATCACGCTCATCGGTCTCGGCTCGCCGGCCAGTCTCGCCCTCGCGCTCGTGGCGGTCGGCGGCATCGGGTTCGCGGCAACTGACGTGGTGGGGCGCACGATCCTGCAGCGCGTCACCGCCGACCGGATGCTCGCCCGGGTCCTGGGTGCTCTCGAGGGCATCGGGCTGGTCGGCCTCGCCGTCGGGTCGGTACTCGCGCCCCTCCTGGTCGGATGGCTGGGCGTCCAGGGCGCCGTGGGTGCCATCGGGCTCCTCTTGCCCGCGGCCGTGGCGGCCGCCTGGCTGCCGCTGGTCCGCATCGACCGTCGCGTCCGGGTGCCCGTGCGCGAGATCGGGCTCCTCCAGCTCACCCCCGTGTTCGAGCCGCTGCCGGCGCCACAGCTCGAGGCGGTCGCTCGCAGGACGCGCTGGGTCACGGTGGAGCCCGGGGGGACCTTGATCCGCGAGGGTGAGGAAGGTGACCGCTACTACGTGCTCGAGTCGGGCCGGCTCCGGGTTACGATCGAGGGCCGGGAGGTGCGCATCCTGGATGAGGTCGGCGAGGGAATGGGCGAGATCGCCCTGCTGCACGGCGTGCGGAGGACCGCGACGCTGACCGCCACGACCCCGTGCGTGCTCCTGGCCCTCGAGCGGACCGACTTCCTGGAGGCCGTGACCGGCCACGAGGCCACCCATGCCGTCGTCCGCGAGACGGCCGCGGGGCGCGCGATGGGTCCGCCGGGCCGGCCGGGCGGCGGCTCTGCCTGAGCCGGTCGCCTACTCCGAGGCGGCCTCGGTAGCCTCGGCCTGCTGGGCCGGGCCCAGGATCCTCGTCACCAGGCGCCGGTCGCTCGCAGTCTCCGTGCGCCAGCCGCGGACGGTTCGGGATCCATCGTTGGCATAGCGGTCCGCGACCATGATGTCGAAGGCGTGGACCGACGCCTCCTGGTTGGAATAGCGTCCGGCGGTCCAGGAGCGTGAACGCGTCCCCTGCTGCTGCATCTCCACCACGTGGTAATCCTCGCGGTTGGTGATGTCCCAGAACTCGACGGCGCCGCCGATGTCGACAGTGTCGATCTCGGCCGCCTCGACGTAGAGGTCGCAGTGGACGGTGCTCCGGTTCGGGCCGTCCGGCCACGCCTGGTGCGTGAGGACGTAGTCCGGATGGACCGACACGATCAGGTTGGGCCACAGGATGTAGTAGTAGATCCGCCGCTCCTCGGCCTCGTCCCGGGCGTAGAGCAGCGGCCGGCCGTCGCGCATGCCGCTGATCGACATCGTCTCGCAGCCATCGGCGAACGGCATCCAGCCGCCCTTCCACGGCCCCTCGGCCAGGAAGTCCTCGCCCAGGTCGTAAGGCGTGAGCCGGTTGAGCAGCTTGTGGACCGGCGGGCAGTGGTAGCACTCGCTGTAGTTCTCGGCCACGATCTTCCAGTTGGCGCCCACGTCGTAGGTCAGGCGGGCCGCCCGCCGGAGCGTGCTCATGTCGCGCCCGAAGCCGGCGTGATGGTCGAACCAGTCGCCCAGGTACTCGCGCAGCGGCGGCGTGACGTCCTCGCCGGCGAAGCACAGGAAGACGAAGCCACCCCAGGTCCCGCAGCGGATCTCGGTCAGACCAAACGTGTCGAAGCTGAAGTCCTCGAGGTCCTCGGTGTGCTTGGCGCGGATGAGTGACCCGTCGAGGTCGTAGATCCAGGCGTGGTAGGGGCACTGGAAGCGGACGGCCTTGCCACAGTCGCGCTCCTCCACCGCGGTCCCCCGGTGGCGGCACACGTTGTAGAAGGCGCGGATCACGCCGTCGCGACCGCGAACGATGATCACACTCTCGCCGAGGACGTCGCGCAGGATGAACGAGGTGGGCTCCGGAACCTCCTCTGCACGCCCGACCGCGATCCAGTCGCGCAGGAAGATCTCCTCGACCTCCCAGTCGTACACGGTCTGATCGTGGTAGGCGCGAGCGGGCAGCAGTGTCGCGCGGCGGAAGGGCGCGCGGATCTGCGCGATCTCCCCGGGCGAGACGGGGGCGGGCGTGCGGGGCGCGGCGGGGACGTCGGGGGCCAAGTCGTGTGTCTCCTGCGGGGTCAGCGGATCGTAGCGGACCTCCCGCCGGGCCGACGGAGAGGGCGTGGAACGGGGCTATGGTCCGCTCCACCAACGAACGCGTCGTCCCACGCCGTGGTGCGTTCGCCGCCGGCCCCGATGCCGAACGTACAAGGGCCTGGGGCGGCAGGCCTGTTCGATGACCAGACGGTAGCGCCGCTCCGAGCCGGGTTCGGGGATGTCCCCGCGCCGGTTCAGCCGATCGGCACCGTCTGGTGCCAGGCAGGGATCGTCACCGGCAGCCCCAGGGCCTCCACCTTCGGCGACAGCGCCTCCTGGGCGGGCGGATCCCCGTGGACCAGGTACACGCGCGCCGGGACGCCCTTGTCGCCCGGCCGCCGGCCCTTGATGAACCCGCCCAGCCAGGCGAGGAGCTCCGGCTCGTCGGCATGGGCGGAGAACCCGTCCAGCGACCGGATCGTGGCCCGGATCGGCATGTCACGGCCGTTGATCCGCGCCCGCTCCACGCCGCGCATGAGGTGGCCGCCCAGCGTGCCTTCACCCTGGTAGCCCACGAACAGCACCGTGGCCTTCGGATCGTCCAGGAGCCGCTCCGCGTGGCCCACGGACCGCCCGCCGGTGAGCATCCCGTTGGACGCGACGATCACGTACGGCGGGTTCGCGCGCTGGATCTTCTCGGACTCCTGCACGTTCTGCATGACGTGCTGCGCGGGATAGTCCAGCGGCGCGTGATGCTCGCGCAGGAGTTTGGCGGTCTCCTCGTCGTACGCCTCCGGGTGGGCACGGTAGATGTCGGACGCGGCCTTGGCCATCGGCGAGTCAAGGTACAGCGGCAGCTTCGGGATCCGGCCGGCCTCCACGAGCCGCCCCAGCTCCCAGACGATCTCCTGCGTCCGCCCGATCGCGAACGACGGGATGAGCAGCACGCCGTTCTTGCGGACGGTCTCGTTGACCACCTCGGCCAGCTTGTCGATCGCCTGTTCGGCCGCCTCGTGCTCGCGTCCGCCGTAGGTGGACTCGCACAGGACGATGTCGGCCTCGGACACGACGGTGGGGTCGCGCAGGATCGGGGTCCCCGGTCGGCCGAGGTCGCCGGAGAACACGATCACGGTGTCGCGCCCGGCGCCGGGTGCCGTGAGCCGCATGCGGACGATGGACGAGCCCAGGATGTGCCCGGCATCGACCAGCGTCACGTGGACGCCCTGGGCCACCTCGTGCTCGGCGCCGTACGGGATGTGCCGGAGCATCGGCAGCGTGGCGCCTGCGTCGTCCTCCGTGTAGAGCGGGTCGTCAAGGCCCAGCTCCACGATGGGCCCGGCGGCGCGAAGCAGCTCCTCCGGGTCCGGGCCACCGGGACTCTCGGCGCCCTCGGCGGCCAGTTCGACGACCTCCTCGAAGACCTGCTCGTCGCGGGCGTCGCGCTCCGCCGCCTTCTCCGGGTCGCGCCGCTCACGGCGGGACGCACGCTTGGCGAACTCCTCCTGGAGCCGCGCCGAGTCCAGCAGCACCAGCCGGGCGAGCTCCGCGCTCGCTGCGGTGCACCAGATGCGGCCCCGGAACCCCTCGCGGACCAGCAGCGGCAGGAGGCCGCAGTGGTCGAGGTGCGCGTGGGTGAGCACCACGGCATCGAGCGTCGCGGGATCCACGCCCAGCGGCACGCGGTTGCGCATCGACTCGTCCGGCCCGCCCTGGAACATGCCGCAGTCCACGAGCACCCGGGCGCGTCCCGTGTCCACGAGATGGCGGGAGCCGGTCACGGTCCGGGCGCCGCCGAGAAAGGTGAGCTCCATGTGCGGATCGTGACACAGGTACCATCGGCCGGGTGTCCGTTCCCGCATCGCGCTGGTCGCCCGCCGTCGTCCTCCCACGCCTCCCCGGCCTGCTACTGGGCCTGGTCCTGTTCGGCGTGGGGATCGGGTTGATGGCCCGGGCGGGCCTCGGCCTCGGCCCGTGGGAGGTCTTCCACCAGGGCATCGCGCTGCTGACCGGGCTCCAGCTGGGCACCGTGAGCATTCTCGTTGGCATCCCGGTACTGGCCGCCTGGTACCCGCTGGGCGAGCGGCCCGGCGTGGGTACGATCCTCAACATCGCCATCATCGGGACCGCGACCAACGTCGCGATGGACCTCATCCCGGCCGCCCAGGATATGCCCGTGCAGGTCGTCATGATGCTGGCCGGCGTGGGCACGATCGCGGTCGGCTCTGGGCTCTACCTCGCCTCGGATCTCGGGCCGGGGCCGCGCGACGGACTCATGACCGGCCTCCACCTGCGCTTCGGATGGTCCATCCGGCGGGCTCGCACCGGGATCGAGATCAGCGTGCTCGTCCTGGGGTTCCTGGCCGGCGGGACCATCGGCATCGGCACGATCGTGTTCGCGCTGGGCATCGGGCCGGCGGTCCAGGTCGCCCTGCGCGTGTTCGACCGCGAGGGCCGGGTGTCGGCCCGGCGGCGGGCAGTCCTCGAGGCGCGCGGCGACGTCGGAGAGTAGCGGCTCAGCCGGCCGTGCCGATCACCAGCGCATCGACTGCCACCGCCGCGAACAGCAGCGTGAGGTAGCTGATCGAGAACTTGTACAGGCGGATCGCCTGGGCCAGCGACCCGTCCGGCGAGGTGGCCTGCTGCCACAGCACGAAGGCCCGCCACAGGAAGATGGCGCCCAGCACCACGGCGGACGCGAGGTAGATCGGGCCCATTGCCGCCACCGGCCAGAAGAGGATGCTGATGGCCACGAGCAGGATCGTGTACAGGCCGATCTGGCGCGCCGTCTCGGGCACGCCCTTGACCACCGGCAGCATGGGCACCCGGGCGGCCTCGTAGTCCTTGCGGATGCGGAGGGCGAGGGCCCAGAAGTGGGGCGGGGTCCAGTAGAAGACGAGGGCGAACAGGAACAGGGCCGGGATCTCCACGCTGCCCGTGACCGCGGCCCAGCCGATGACCGGCGGCAGCGCGCCCGCAGCTCCGCCGATGACGATGTTCTGGGGCGTCGACCGCTTGAGCAGGATCGTGTAGACGACGACGTAGAACGCGATGGCCAGCAGGGTCAGGAATGCCGAGACCAGGTTCACGAAGAAGGCCATCAGCGCGATCGAGATGATGCCCAGCACGATCCCGAACACCAGCGCGTTCTCCGGGGTGACGTCGTGGGCCGGCAGCGGACGACGACGCGTGCGCGCCATGAGCAGGTCGATGTCGCGGTCGAGGTACTGGTTGATCGCGTTGGCGGAGCCCGCGGCCAGCGTCCCGGCCAGCATCGTCCAGAAGGCGAGGCGCAGCCACTCGCCGAGGTTCATGCCGGGCAGGTCGCGCGTCGCGAGGACCATGGCCGGGATCGTGGTGATGAGCAGCAGTTCGATGATCCGGGGCTTGGTGAGGGCGACGTAGGCGCGGACGCGTGCCGCCCGGGCGGCGCCGGCTTGGACCTCCGGCGGACCCGGGTCCACGCCGGGGCCAGGAGCCGCCTCGGCGGTCAGTGTCGCCCCGGGGTCGCCGCCCTGCGTCGGGCCGCCCGGCTTCGCCGGCGCCGCCAGACGGGACTCGTAGTAGCTCGTGGTCGCGAGGGCCACCGACAGGCCCCAGAGCAGCGCGCTGAGCGCGACGTGAAGGGTCTGGGTCCAGTCCGCCAGCAGCGTGAAGACCTGGAGGCCGCCCATCACCACCTGGACGGGGTAGATGAGGCCCATCGCACAGGCCATCCAGAACACCGTCCTGCGATCGCGCTGCGTGCGCCAGGCGGCAAACGCCGTGACCCAGACGATGACCAGCACGATCCCCGCGACGTAGCGGTGGAGCGCGTGCGCCTCGTACAGCCCGCGCACCTGCTCGTCCATGCCGGCCTGGAGCGGGATCAGCGCGCCGTTCATCAGTGGCCAGTCCGGGAACACGAGCCCCGCGTCCTGGGCCGTCACGTTGGACCCGAACAGGAGCAGGACGAACATCGTGGCGGCGGTCAGGACCGCGAGCAGCGTGAACCGCTGGGAGCCGCCGCGGGCCGGCAGCTTCGCCGGGTAGAAGGCCCGGACCGTCACATAGACGAGCAGGCCCAGGAGCGTCATCGCGGCGGCCAGGTGGGCGGTCACGGACTCGCCCGAGTTGTTCATGCGGACGGTCTCGCGCCCCAGCCAGGCCTGGAAGACCACGAGCGCCACCGCGGCGAGCGACGGCCAGAGGATCGACGGGCGGTCCCGGTGGTCCTTCCAGGCGAAGAAGGCGACGCCCAGGATCAGGAAGCCGATGACGGCCGCGATCGTGCGGTGGATCCACTCCCACCACGCCTTGTAGTCGTCCAGCGGCGGGATGATCTGGCCGTAGCACAGGGGCCAGTCCGGGCAGCCCATCCCCGAAATCGGTGGCGCGCACGATGACGCCCACGGTGACGAGGAGGACCGTCGCGATGACCGTGGCGACGGCGGTCTTCTGGAAGCGGGTCACGGCTGGTGCGATCGTCCTCGAGGGTGCGCTGGGCAGGGGCGCTCGGAGCCCAAGGGAAACGCAGGGCGCCATTCTACCCGTGGAGGCCGCGAGGTGGACCAGGGCGTCCGGGCACGTTCCGGTGCGTCTCCGGCACGGCTCGGGCGCGACTCCGGCACTCGGGCTACGCTCCATTGATGCGCCATCCGTCGCTCAGCCCCGCCGCCCCCGCTCTCGTCGTGCTGCTTGCGCTCGCGGCAGTGGTCGCCGCGGCCTGCGGAGGGAGTGGGACCGCACAGCCCGGCTGGTCCACGGCACCGGCTTCCCCAGCTGCATCCGGGCCCGCCGGATCCGGGGCCCCCGCGTCGGCCGGAACGTCGAGCCCGTCGGTCATCCCCGTGATCATCGGCCAGCAGGAGAAGGGGCCGTACCGGTTCGTCTTCTCGTTCCTGGACCCCGACACCAACCTGCCGGCGGGGAGCCCGGACCGCACGGCGCAGATCGCCTTCATCCCGCCCGGGTCCACCGAGCCCGGGGCTGCCGTGCCGGCGACCTTCGTCTGGGCGATCGAGGGCTCGCGCGGTGAGTACGTCGCGATGACGGACTTTCCGGTGGCGGGCGACTGGAAGGCCATCTTCATCACCCAGGCCCCGGACTCGCCCCAGGAGGCGATCGGCGTCTCGTTCCAGGTCCAGGAGGAGCTGCCGGTCGTCGATCTCGGCGAGAAGGGACCTGCCTCGGTGACCCCGACTGCAGCCGACGTCGACGGCGACCTCAAGCAGATCAGCACGGATCTCAACCCCGACCCGAGCTTCTACGAGCTGTCCGTGTCGGACGCGATGGCGGCGGGCACGCCGTTCGTGCTGATCTTCGCCACGCCGGCGTTCTGCCAGAGTGCCCAGTGCGGCCCCACCCTCGAACGCATCAAGAAGGCCGCGGCGACGGCCCCCGACGACATCGCGTTCATCAACGTGGAGCCGTACCAGACGACGTTCACCGAGGGTCGCCTGCAGCCCGTGCTGGACGAGAACGGCCAGCTCAAGTCCGTCCCGTCCGTGGACGAGTGGGGCATCCTGTCCGAGCCGTGGATCTTCGCCGTGGACGGGGACGGGATCGTGCGCGGCTCGTTCGAGGGGGTCGCCACGGACGAGGAGTTGAACGCGGCCTTCGAGGCGATCTCGGGGACGTAGCGGGAGCGCCGAGCCGCGTCCGGGCCCCGTGCCACGGACGATCACCAGCGGTGCTATTCGGAGCCTATCCCAGGCGAGCCGAGCCCTTGTGGGCCATGAACCACGGTCCTGAGAGGCGCGGGATCACCGCAGGTGATGGATCCGCGTTCAAAGAGGGTCGCCCGCCGCTCGCAGGACCTGTCCACGCGGAATTGGCCGCGAGATAGCACGAGAGGTGATCTGGCGAGGGTCGGGGCGCACTCGCCGCGCCGCGACCCCGCTCCCCTACTCGGCATCCTCGATGCGGTAGACGACCAGCCGCCCTCCTTCGTCGCGGAAGAAGGCCCGAACCGGCGACGACGTCGCCATGTGCTCGGCGAGGTGGCCCGGCGGGAACTCGGCGCCGTTCTCGAGCGTGCCGATCCTGAACGGGACCTCCGCGCCGGTGTCCGTCCGGAGCGTGAAGCCGCGGACCTTCGTGAGGCCCTGCGAGTCGATCTTCACCAGGACGCCGGTGGCGGGCGACGCGGGCGACGCGGAAGCACTCCCGGTCTCGATCGTGGCCGGGCTCGACCCGCATCCGGCCAGGGACAACCCCGTCGCAAGGGCCACCAGCGTCACGACGCGGGCAAATCGAGGCGCGAACCTCACGCGGGCGACATCCCCGTGCCACTGCTGCCGGGCTTCATCGCAGGTTCGCCCGGCCGCGCAGCGCGGACAGGTGTCGGGCCCGGGTTCGTAGGTCGGCAGCTCCAGGCGCCACAGCGGGCGCAGGGGGTAGACCCGGCCCGTCGCCGGGGACGTCAGCGTCGCAAGGCCGCCGGAACGATCCACCAGGACGCAACACTCGACGATCTCGCCGCCCAGGGCCTCCACCGCCGGGATCATCGCCAGCAGCGACCCTCCGGTGGTCAGGATGTCGTCCACGAGGAGCACCCTCTCCCCGGGCGTGATCGCGAAGCCGCGACGAAACTCGCGCCGGGGGCCCGCGTCCGAGGCGACCTCCTCCGCGAAGATCGCCCGGGTCCCCAGCTGGCGGCCGGTCTCGAAGGCGAGGATGACGCCGCCCGTCGTCGGCCCGGCGACCAGGTCCACGGACGCCGTCCCGTCCCGGCGCGTGTGGAGCCCGGCGAAGAACGCGCACAGCTCGCTCGTGGCGGCCGGGTCCTGGAGCACCTGGAACTTCTCCAGGTAGGCATCGGAGTGGCGGCCGCTCTTGAGCGTGAAGTGCCCCTCGCGCAGGGCGCCACTCGCGCGGAACAGGGCCTCGGTGCGGGCGGCGATCGTGCGCCGGGCGGTCTCGTTCAGGGTGCGCTTGAGGGTGGTCATGGCCGCCGGATCTATCCGTCGTCCGTGGGAGATCGCCGAGAGAGCATCGCGATCGTCCGAGCTGGCCTCACGGGACGAGGACCCGCACCGCCCGCGACGGCTCGTACCGGGCGACGATCCGCCAGGGCCCTTCATCGTCGTCCGGCGGCGCGACGAGGAACGTGCCCGCCGTGACGACCGCATCGGGGTCGATCTCCGGCATGGACGCCGAGACGTCTACCACGGCCCCCGCGTCCGAGACGAGGATGCCGTCGGCGTCGGGCGCGGAGTAGGCCAGGAACGGTGGCGGAGCGGGGCATGACGTGGCGTCCGCGTCCTCGGCGACGCAGCTGTGGACCGGGTTGGTGACCACGTAGCCGTCCACCTCGAACAGGGTTCCATCGATCCAGTCGCGGCCTCGCGGGCCGAAGCCCTCGATCACCCCGTCGATCGTGCGGGGGCCGTCATCAGACGGGACGAGCGAGCCGAGGTAGACGAGGCCTTGGTCCTGCGCGACGGTGACCAGCCACGCGTCGGGAGGGGGTTCGCCCGGCCATGGGGTGACGGCCTGGCCGGGCCGGACCGGGACACCGATCTCGCCGGGCCGGACCGGGACGCCGACCCCCGGGATCTCCAGGTCCACACACCCGGGCGAGGCCTCGGGTTCACCTTCGCATGGCACGCGCGTCGCCCGCATCACGCCTTCCACGAACACGAGCCGCCCGTCGAGCGACCCATCGAGGACCGCGGCCGCAAGTTCCTCGCGCGAGAGGCGTGGCGGGCTGTCCGCGAGGATCGCCGACGGGTCGGGTACGGCGGCGGGGGCGGTCGAACGCTCGCCGACGCCGGCGGTTGGGCCGGTCGTCGGCACGGCGAACGAGAGATGCGGCAGCACAGGCGCCGGGGGGACGAGCTGCGCGATGCCGATCGCCGCGACGATGATGGTCGTGATCAGAGCCAGTGCCACGAGCCCCGCGCGGCTGCCTCCGCGTGGGTCCCGGACCGGCGCGGGCGCCACGTCGAGTTCGCTGGGATCAGCGCCGGTGTCCACTCAGCTGAACAGCAGCCAGACCAGGACCACGATCCAGGCGATCGTCGCCACGGACTGCACGATCCGGAACGAGCGGTGCTGCGTCTTGTGGCGCATCCCGAAGAACACGAGCCACGCTCCGCCGAACCCGCCCAGGAAGTTGAGCAGGAACAGCCGCCGCTCCGGGATCCGCCGGCCGCCACGTCGCGCCTGGGTCTTGTCCCACGCGTAGGCGATCGCGGTGATGACGTTGATCACCAGCAGCCAGAGGAGCAGGACCTGGGGAAGCATCAGCGCGCGTACTCCGCCCCGCGCGTGGACGGGGGGCCGGCCCTCGCCGGCAGCGCTGTCCCCACGAGATCCGCGACGTCCACCAGGCCCCGCGCCCGACAGGCGTCGGCCAGGTCGTCCGCCAGGCGGACGGGCAGCATCGGGTCGGCCAGCGAGGCCACCCCCACGCCAACGGCCATCGCTCCCACGGCGAGCATGTCGAGCACGTCCTCCAGCGTGGCGATCCCGCCGATGCCGATGACCGGCACGTCCACGGCCTGGGCCACCTCGTAGACCACCCGCAGGGCAATCGGCCGCAGGGCGGGACCGCACAGGCCGCCGTACCCGGAGCCCAGGGCGGGACCCTTCCGGTCCGCGGCAACCGCCAGCCCGGGCAGCGTGTTGATCGCCGAGATCGCATCGGCGCCGGCGTCCTCGCAGGCCCGCGCCACGGCCCGCACGTCGGCAGCCGCGGCCGTCAGCTTGGCGATCAGCGGCAGGTCGCAGGCGCGTCGGACGGCGGAGACGGCGGCGGCAGCCGACGACGCCTCCAGCCCGAAGGCGGCCCCCCGCGACCCGCTCGCACACGACAAGTTGAGCTCCACGCCCGCGATCCCGGGCACGCCCTCGAGGCGTCGGGCACCCTCGGCGAGCTCGGTCGCGGACTCGCCGCACAGGTTGAGGATCACCGGCACGCTCCAGCGGGCCCACGTCTCCGAGTACCGCTCCAGCACCTGGTCCAGCCCCGGGTTCTGCAGCCCGATGCCCAGCAGCAGCCCGGCCGGGACCTCCGCGGTCCGGGGCGCCGGATGCCCGCCGCGCGCCTTGAGGCTGGTCCCGCGCGTGACGATGGCGCCCAGGCGCTCCAGGTCCACGAGATCCGCCATCTCCGCGCCGTACCCGAATGGGCCCGCGGCGACGATCACCGGGTTCGCCAGCACGAGGCCCCGTCCGAGATCCACCTCGAGGGTCACCGGGCGGCCGCCGATGGGGTCGAGTGCCAGACCGGCGTGGGCCGGACCGGTATGCCCGCCATCGCCGGCATGCCCGCCGTCCGCAGGCCCGGGTGCGCCACGAGCCGACCCCGGCCCAATGGCAGCCCGCGGTCCACCCGGCGGGACCGCCCGGATCGCGGGCTTCACCCGCCGGACGGTTTGTGTGCGCCGCGTGCTGATCCCGGGGACGACCCGGCGCTTGGGCTTCACTCGGGCCCCCAGTCCAGCTCGGCAGCCGCGAACACCGGCCCCTCCCGGCAGACGCGCTGCGTGACGCCGGATGCGCCCGCGATCGCGCAGCCCCCGCAGGTGCCCGCGGCGCACCCGATGGCCTGCACTGCCGCGACCTGGAGGAAGCTCTTGCGTCGCGCTTCGGGTGATCCTGGTGCCGGGGGCCGTCC
The DNA here is from genome assembly GCA_963754485.1 of uncultured Chloroflexia bacterium. Classification (GTDB taxonomy): domain Bacteria; phylum Chloroflexota; class Limnocylindria; order Limnocylindrales; family CSP1-4; genus CAIXZV01. Next base: position 384,221 of record CAVWFY010000011.1, read on the forward strand.
CCCGCCCCGCTTGCGGCCGAGCGTGGCCACCCCCAGCCGCTGTCGCCTGCCCGCCGCGTGTCGCGCGACCGCCCCGAGCAGCGGCGGCGACCCGGACGCGAACGCCTGGTCGGCCCACGCCTCGTAGTCCCCGACGAGCTCCGTCACGCTGCCGCGGTGCCCCAGCGAGCCGTCCGCGGTCGCCACGACGTACTCCACCTCGTCGGGCAGGAGGCTCGACGGGTAGACCTGCGAGGCCGACGTCGCGCCGTAGAGCAGCACCACGGACCGCACGTCACGGATCGCCTCGTCGGCGAGCAGCCGGATCGCGGCGATCCCCGGACCTTCTGCGATGAGCAGCAGGTGGCGTGACCGCGGGTCCACCTCGAACGGCCGTCCCAGCGGACCGGCGATGTCGACGACGTCCCCGGGTCGCAGCCCGCGTGCCCATGAGAGCGCGGACGGCGACGCCGAACGGGGAACCTGGATCGTCAGGACGCCGCTTGCCGGGTCCGTCGTCGCGATCGGGTAGGGCCGCCGGAGCGGGAGGCCGCCCGGCTCCATCGTCCGGACGTGGACGAACTGGCCGGCCCGCGCCCCGGACACGATCGCCGGGGCATGCCATGCCTGCAGCCAGGTGCCGGGCAGGATCTCCCGGCTCTCGAGGAGCTCACTGCCGGACAGGCGCATGGACCGATGCCTGGCCTCGCCGGACGGAGCAGGAGACGCGCGCTAGGGGCGGTTGCCGCTCTCTGGCGCTTCGACGACGATCTCCAGCTCGTCCTCGGCCTCGTCCTCGCCTTCGTCGTCGTCGCCGGGCTCGGGCGCAACGGACGGGAACGCCTCCGCCAGGGCGTCGGCAAGGTCCCCGAAGACGTCCGTGGGATCGTAGAACTCGACGATGTCATCGGGCTGCGTCAGCTGGCGCCACTCGCCGTCGGAGTCCTCGGGCAGGACCTCCGCCCGGAAGCGGCCGGTGACACCCAGCACGAGGCGCTCGTCGTCGTCGTCCACGATGATCAGGTCGCCCAGCGTGGCAGACAGGCGCGAGACGGCCTCCTCGAACTGGTCGATCAGGCGGGCCTCGTTAGCCTGGCTGCGCTCCTGGAAGTCCAGGGCGAGGTTGTACATCGCGAGCGCGGCTGATTCGTCGTCGTCGGCATCGGCGACCACCACCTGCCCGGCGGCCCACTCGTCGGCGGCTCCGGCATACGCGGCGGCCTCGCCAAGCCCGAAGGTCTCCTCGGGGGGAATGCCGGCCGTCTCCATCAGCTCATCCGCCGCCGTGGGCTGCGCGTCGAGCCCGGCGGCCTCCCGTGCGGCCTCGGCGAAGGCGGCGTAGACCTCGGCGGGGTTGTACAGCTCCACGAGCTCCGACGCGGTCTCGACGACCTCGGTCTCGCTGACCCACTCGCCCGTCGTCGGGTCCTCGTACCGGCTCCGAACGCGGAACGAGCAGTCGGGCGCGACGGACAGGTAGTCGGGGTCGTCGTCGATGAGGGTCATGCCACCGAGCTGGCTGATCCGGTCCCGGTTCCGGTCCAGGAACTTGGCCAGCTGCTCCGTCGCCTGAACGACGTAGTCACCCCGCTCGCTGGCGGCGTCGCTGGCGAGTTCCCCGAGCATCGAGTTGCGGCTCACGTCCATGCGATCGCCTCCTTAGCCGTGGTACTCGAGGTCTGGTCCGAGCCGCTCCCGGAGGAACATCGAGTGATGTCGCTCGAAGATCCACTCGCCCGCACGGTGACCCAGCGCCCTCGTGGCCTCGTCGGCCTCGAGCTTGTCCAGGGTTCCGTAGTCCGGCAGGTCGAGCATGATGACGTTGTCGAAGTCCCAGCCGTGGGCCACGTTGTACCAGCCCACGAACCTGATCCCGAACTTCTCCTCGTACTCCTTGATCTGGCGCGGGAAGATCGTCTTCATGAAGAACTTGAAGAACGGGTCGCGACCGCGGCGGACGGAGAAGAAGGTGGCGAGGACGGGCACGTGACGAATTGTCTCCCTGGCTGCCGTGGCGCGGGCGGAGCCTATTCTCGCACGCCCGGATCGACCGGCTGGGCCTCTGCGGGCGAGCCGGGGTTCTGAGCCTCGATGGGCCTGCCCAGGGCATCGACGCTCACGGTGTCCTCGAGCTGGCCGACCGTGGGCGTGGTTCCTGCGCGTGGGGCGTGGCGAGTCCCCTCGCGCCGGTCCGCGGCCACCAGGCGGAGCAGGAAGATGACCGTCTGGCCGGCGAACAGCAGCAGGATGAGAGTCACGAACAGGAGGCCCATGCTGACGGCCGCCGGCCAGTTCCAGGCGACCGTGAGCGGCGTCAGGACCAGGAGGACGACCAGCAGCACCACCTGGAACCGGAAGCAGCCCAGGCCCGGACCGCGCTCGGCGTCGAGCGGCTCGCCCTTGTAGTCGACAGGCCGAACAGGGGGGGCTTGATCCGGGGAGGTCACGCCATCACTGTACCGCCGATGTGTCGGGGGGTGCCTCGCCCTGATCCTCTGTCGCCTCGCCAGCGATGCGCCCAGGGCTACGATTCCCGGCATCACGATGGTCGATACCGGCCGACGCGGCCCGTCAGGCCCCACATCCGGACATGACACCCGACGATGCCGGCAGATGAAGCGCCGTACGCCGCATCGCCCGGCCAGCCCGCGCCCGATGCCGGGCATCGCTGACTACGGCGCAACGGCACGGTGCCAAGGCCCGGGGTCCGGGACATGACCTGGAGTCCGGGACATGACCTGGAGTCCGGGAGATGCGGGCATCGCCCGATGCGCCCTACCATTCCCTGCGATGGACGACGACCCCCTGGCACCGTTCCGGTGGCACCCCGAACCCGAGCTCATCGGCATCCGCGACGCGGCCACCTCCCGGGCCGCCCTCGAGCGCGCCGGCGAGACCACCTGGCGCGCCTCACTGGACTGGCTCTACGACGAGGCGATGGTCCGCGCCATGGGACGGCCCACCGGTTACCCCGAGCTGCGGCGCCTGTACTTCGGGGAGATGGGCGGGCCGGGCGCCGCCCCGGCAGACCCAACCACCCTCCAGGCGGTCATCGACGAGTTCACCGCCCGCATCGCCCCCCACACGCTCAACTCGTACCACCCGCGCGCGCTGTCCTACTTCACGCCGCCGCCGCTCGTGGCGTCCATCGCGGGCGAGGTGCTCGCCCAGTGGACGAACCAGGGCATCGACGTCTGGCACGCGGGACCGGGCGGCGCGTTCGTGGAGGAGGAGGTCGTCCGCTGGCTGTGCGACCTCGTGGGCTACGGCGCGGGCAGCTTCGGCCTGTGCACGTCGGGCGGGGTGATGGCCAACTTCATCGCGATGACGCTCGTCCGCGACGTCCACCTGCGCGCGATCCGGGGCGGCTCGCGGCCACCCAGGGGCGCCGGCCTGGAGGGCGTCCGCGTCTACACCGGAGACCAGACCCACTTCTCGATCGCGCGCGCGCTCGACGAGCTGGGGTTTCCTCCCGAGACCCTGGTGATCCTCCCGGCCGATGATCGCTACCGGCTCCACGCGGAACCCGTCGCAGCGGCCATCGCGGCGGACCGCGCCCGGGGCCTCACACCGGTTGCCATCTGTGCCGTCGCCGGCTCCACCAACACCGGTTCCGTGGATCTCGTCCCGGACCTGGGCGAGCTGGCCGCGCGCGAAGGGCTCTGGTTCCACGTCGATGCCGCGTATGGCGGTGCCGCGCGCCTGTCCGCCCGCGACGCAGCCCGCGTCCCCGGCCTCGAGCTCGCCGACAGCGTCACCGTGGATCCCCACAAGTGGTTCTTCCAGGCCTACGACCTGGGCGCGCTCGTGGTGAAGGATGGCGACCATCTCCGCCAGACCTTCGACCGGTCGCCCGAGTACTACCGCGGTGCCGAGGCCCCCACCGGCAGCGCGACCGGGAGCCCCGCGGGGAGCCCCGCGGGCGAAGGCGACGCCGCCCACCAGGACACCCACGCGGGCCAGCTCAACTTCTACAAGCTGGGCATGGAAGGCACCCGCCGGCTCCGAGCCCTCAAGCTCTGGGCCAGCTGGAAGCATCTCGGCACGAGTGGCCTGGGGCGGCTCGTGGAGATGAACGACGACATCGCCGCGTACCTCGCGGCGCGTTGCGCGGAGGCGGACGATCTCGAGGCCATCCCCGCGGAGCCTGAGCTGTCCGTCGTCTGCTTCCGGCATCTCCCAGGTGGTGCCGTGGCCGCCCGCGGGATGGACCCGGCGGCGCTCGATGCGCACCAGGACCGCCTCGCTGCCGCGCTCGAGGAATCCGGCGACGGCTGGCTGTCCACCACGACCCTGGGCGGCTCCACGTTCCTGCGCGCCGGGATCGTGAACTACCTGACCACCGAGGCGGATATCGACCGGATCCTCGCGACCCTCCGGGAGCTGGCGGCGAGATCCGCCTGAACGCGCCGAGTCGAACCACACGGGACGCGCTCGGTGCATCCGGCGGGCGGTGGCGGACGTAGGTAGAGGCACACGATGATCATCGAGCCGACGCCCACCAGCCCGAGGTCCCCGATCCGGCGCATGCTGCGACTGGCCGGACTCGTGCTGCCGGTGGCGCTGCTGGGTGCCGTCATCGGCGCCGGGGTCCTTGGCCCGCGGCCGGACCCGCCGCCTCCCATCGAATCCCCCGGCGTCGCGTTGCCCAGCGACCCGCGAGCGTCGAGCGTGCCCGCACTCCCGACGATCCCGCCACCCCTGGTCGCGGCCAACACGGATGGCCCGGTCCCTCCGGCCGCGTTCGAGAGCCTGCCCGTGGCCGACATCGGAGACATCCTGGAGGTACGCGCCGCGTCGCCGCAGGGCAGCGCGATGGCCGTCAGCGGCTTCCTCAGCGTGGACGGCGCGGCCGGTGGAGGCTGCGCGGACGAGCCGCCCGGCTCGCTTGGTCCGTGGTGCGAACGCCTGGGCATTCTCGCCGCGCGGCCACCGACGTCCACGAGTCCGTCGACCTGCCGCATCCCCTCCCACCTCTACCTCCCGCCCCACCTGCACCTCTCGATCCCGGCCGGTGTGCGACTCCCCCAGACGGTCGAGGCCGCTGGACGGGAGTACGTGGATGACGCGACCCAGGTCCTCGTCATCGGCCGGTTCGCGCCGGCCGCCACCGGATGCGTCCGCGCCCCGTGGGGGTGCGGCGAGACGTTCGTGGTGGAGCGCTTCGCGTGGGCCGATGGCGTGCGCGTGGGCCTGACGCCACTCATCGCGGATCCGCTCCAGACCGGGACCAAGCGGGCGAACCCCTTCGGCACGGTCCTCGGCGACACGGAGCTGCCGCTGGCCGCCGTGCTCACCTGGCCCGATGGCATCGCCCGCCTGGACCCGGACGCCGCCACCCTCGCCGCGACCGGGCCTCCCAGCGAACCGGTCTGGTATGTGCGGGTTCTCGAGGATGCGGCCGAGCCCGGGGGAGACCGCCTCGTCCGCTGGGTGCTCCTCGCGGACCGCGACTTCCGTGTGATCGGGTCCGGCCGGGTGCCCGCCACGACCGCGGACGCCGCGGGACGGGGTCCGGGATGATCGTCCAGCCGGCCTCCACCAACCCACGGGGACCGGTCCGGCGGGCGCTGCGGATCGTCGGCTTGGCGATTCCGCTGCTCCTCCTGGTGATCGTCGTGGGGGCGGGGCTGGCCGGTCCGAAACCAGAGCCGGCGACACCGGACGCCTCGGAGCTCGCCGTCGCGCCCAGCCTTCCCTCGCCGACCGCGCCGTCCCGTCAGACCCCGGCCGATCCCCTCCCGGCCTTCCCGACCGTGGCGGCGGACCTGGAGGTCCTGTCCGTGCCAGCGGCGAAGCCACGGCTCACCGGGCCAACCGGTCAGCCGGTCGCCGTGGCCGGATACCTGTCCGACGTCAGCGGCCCGGCCGAGTGCGCCGCGGCGGAGGGCGACACGCGCCGCCTCCTGAGCCCGCTGTGCGAGCGGGACGCGCGGCTGCTCGTCGGAGACGGCGACCCCACGGATGCGGGGGCTCACCTCCACGTGCGCATTCCACCGGGCGTGCGCCTGCCTTCGGTCTTCGAAGACGCCGACTCGGACGACCCGATGCCCGTGGTCCTCGTCGGGCGCGCCGAGGACCCGAACGCCCCGTGTGCCACCAGCAGGCGGGGTTGTGGCGAGCGGTTCGTCGCCGACCTCGTCAGCTGGGCGGGCGGCGCCCCGTTCGATCCCGGAGCCGTCTTCGACGCAGGGCTGGAGGTCCCGCTCGCCTCGTTCGCCTACCGCCGACTCGACGAGGCGAAGACGCTCGCCAGGGGCTGGTCCGGAACCATCCTGGTCGCGGCCATCGTGCGGCCGCAGACCGTCGCGGCGATCGACCCCGCCGCGGCCGCTGCGATGGCCGCGGGCCCCAGGCCACGGGAGCTCGTCTGGTATGTGCGGGCCCTCGAGACCGGCTACGACCCCACCCGGTACCCCCTCGGCTACGCGCCGCCGCGTCTTTCGTGGGCGGTTCTCGACGAGACGACCGGCGCGACCCTCGCGCGCGGCCCGGCGGCGGACCCGGGGAGCTTCCCGTCCACGGTCGCCGGGCTTTCGGTATTCGGAGTGGTCGATGCGCTGGAGGCGCACCGCGCAGGCCTCGCCCCCGACGTGGTCGCGGTCGAGCCCGTGACCGGCCGGGTACTGGCTCGCGACGATGCGGGCTGAGGCGTCCGCTCGCGGCTCAGTCGGTCGAGTAGGCCACCCGACCACCGGCGATCGTCAGCCGCACCACTCCGCGCAGCTCGCGACCCAGCAGCGGTGAGTTCTTGCCCTTCGAGAGCAGCGTCTCGGGTGTGACCGTCCAGGTCCCCGCACGGTCCACCACCACCAGGTCCGCCACCTCTCCCTCGCGGAGCCCGGGCGCGACGCCGTGCCGCTCCCCGAGGATTCGCGCCGGGCCGGTGGTGAGCGCCTCGACCGCGCGCGCCAGCGACACCCGACCCGCGTCCACGGCTGTCAGCACGACCGGCAACGCCGTCTCGATCCCGCTGATCCCGTTGATCGCCCAGCCGAACTCGACGTGCTTGTCCACCTCGGTGTGGGGCGCGTGGTCCGTCGCGATGGCATCGGCCGTGCCGTCGACCAGGGCGGCCAGGCAGGCCGCGGCGTCCGCCGGCGATCGGAGCGGCGGGTTCACGCGGAGCGACGTGTCGAATGGCGTAGCGGTCAACGAACTGTCGGTCCAGGGGTCACGCGGCAACCCGTCGGCGTCGAGTGCCTCCCAGGCCCAGCGGCGCGAACCGGCGATCCACTCGTCGGCGAACGCCATGTGGTGCGGCGTGACGTCACACGTGACCGGCAGCCCGGCCGCCTTCGCGGCACGCACGTGCGCCAGCGAGGCCCCCGTGGACACGTGCGTCAGGTGCAGGCGCGCGCCCGGGACGTCCACGACCGTGTCGGCCAGGATCGCGATCGCGCGTGCGACCGCGACGGCCTCGCCCGCGATGGGCCAGCCCTTGAGGCCCATGACGCTCGCGACGTAGCCTTCGGACGCCTCGGCTCCCACGGTGAGGGTCGGGTCCTCCGGGTGGTCGATGATCGCCAGGCCCAGGGACCCGGCATACGCGAGGGCGTTGCGCAGGAGCGCCGCGGAGTGGACCGGCGCCCCGTCGTCCGAGAAGCCGGCCACGCCGGCGTCGGCCAGCTCGCCCAGCGGGGCGAGCGTCTCGCCCTTGCGCCCCACCGTGACCGCGCCGTGCACCAGGACCCGCACCGGCGACCCGGAGGCCCCGGCAGCCGCCCGGACCCGCGCCACCATGCCCGGCTCGTCGATGGCCGGCGTCGTGTTGGGCATGACCGCAACCGTGGTGAAGCCGCCGTGGGCCGCCGCCGCCTGGCCCGTCGCCACGGTCTCGGCGTCCTCGTTGCCGGGCTCCCGGAAGTGCGCGTGCAGGTCCACGAGACCGGGCAGGATGAGCGTCCCATCGCGATCGAGGCCGTCCGCGTCAGGCCCCGTAAGCCACGTCACGCGCTCCAGCACGCCGTCACGGACCGCGATCTCCGCTGCGCCCTCGCGTCCGCTCGCCGGGTCCACCGCCCAGCCGCGCAGGACCAGGCCGTCCGCCACCTCGCTCACCGGTGACCTCCCGCGTGCTGCGCACCAGCCAGCAGGTACAGCAGGGCCATCCGCACGGCCACGCCGTTGGTCACCTGCGCCGTGATGACCGAGCGCGGGTCCACGGCCACGTCGGCCGCGATCTCGACGCCCTCGTTCATCGGGCCGGGGTGCATCACCACCACGTCTGGCGAGGCGGCTCGCAGCCGCTCCTGCGTGAGCCCGTAGCGCGCCGCGTACTCGCGCAGGGACGGCAGCAGGCCGGAGGCCATCCGCTCCTTCTGGATCCGCAGCGCCATCACGACGTCCGCATCCCGGAGAGCGGCACCGATGTCGGACGTCACCGTGAAGCGGCGACCGGCTGCGCCCCGGGCGGCCCAGGCCTCGAACCCGCGCAGGAGCGTGGATGGACCGCACAGCCAGAGGTCCGCGCCCATCGCCGTCAGCGTCCAGATGTTGGAACGGGCGACGCGCGAGTGGAGCGCATCGCCCAGGATCACGACCTTGCGCCCCTCGAGCGACCCACCCGGCAGGCGCGAGCGCATGGTGTACAGGTCCAGCAGTGCCTGGCTGGGGTGCGCGTGCCAGCCGTCGCCTCCGTTCAGCACGGACCCCCCGAAGACCTCGGCGGCGAGATACGGCGCCCCGGACACGCCGTGGCGCATCACCAGCATGTCGGCGCCCAGCGCCTCGATCGTGCGGACCGTGTCCACGAGGCTCTCGCCCTTCGATATGGACGACGATGCGGCGGCGATGTTGACGACGTCGCACGACAGGTTCTTGGCGGCCACCTCGAACGAGACCCGCGTCCGCGTCGAGGCCTCGTAGAACAGGATCGTGACGTTCGTGCCGCGCAGGGCCGGGACCTTGGGGATCGGGCGGGCGAGGACCTCGCTCATCGCGTCGGTCGTGCGCATGACCAGTTCCAGGTCCTCGCGGGTCAGGGCGTCCACGTCCAGCAGGTGGCGATGGCGCCAGGCGACCGGCTGGGAGGCGGGGTGTGCGTCGACCGCGGGGACCTCCGCGACGACGGGCGACGGTGAACCGGGGCCTGACGACGCCACGCCCGCGCGGCCAGCCTCGGTGGTCACGGCCGGGAGCTCCCGGCGGCCTCGGCGACGTTCCGCCGCTCGATCTCGACGGCGTCCTCGCCGTCGGTCTCCTCGAACATCACCTTCACAACCTCCTCGCGGGAGGTCGGGACGTTCTTGCCCACGTGGTCGGCGCGGATGGGCAGCTCGCGGTGGCCCCGGTCAACCAGGACCGCGAGACGGATGGCCCTGGGGCGTCCGAAGTCGATCAGGGCGTCCATCGCGGCCCGGATCGTGCGACCCGTGTACAGGACGTCGTCCACCAGCACGACCGTGCGGCCGTTGAGGTCGAACGGGATGTCCGTGCCCTTGACGACGGGCTGCTGCGCGACGAGCGAGAGGTCGTCGCGGTAGAAGGTGATGTCGAGGGCGCCCACCGGGACCGTGGCACCCTCGTTCTCGAGGATCGAGTCGGCGATGCGCTGGGCCAGCGGCACGCCGCGGCGCTGGATGCCGACGAGGACGAGGCCCTCGGTGCCGGCCTGCTTCTCGACGATCTCGTGGGAGATGCGGATCGTCGCTCGGCGGATGTCCTCACCGGCCATGATCCTGCGGCCGGTCATCGGCTGGACCTGCGGCGTCGCACGGGGCTCGCTCCTTCTTCCCGGCCTCACGGGGCCACCCGGCCTCACGGGACCGGCACGGAAATCGCGCCAAGTCTAGCGCGCCTGGTTCACCCAAGCGCAGTCCAGCGCGCCTGGGTCACCCGCTCCGGGTCAGTAGATGGAGACGGTCACCCGCGTCGTGCCGGACCAGGAGCCGCATCCGCAGATTGTGAAGAAGTCCGGCCGGTACATGTCGATCAGCCGGCCACCACGCTTGGTGGGGCCGTAGTCCGTGATGGTGCGCTCTATACAGCCGCCGTCGCCGCAGATCCGGACGACCGTGCCGCGGGGGAGGCGCATCGCCGTCGTGCCGTTGTCGTAGAAGCTCGCAAACCCTGAGACCTTCTGCTTCGGCCGCTTCCAGGACTCGCCCGCCTTGGCGCTGGGCTGGTCCGTCTTCGCCCGTGCGACGGGCGGCGCCGGGGCATCACCGGGCTCCTCGTAGGGCTGATCCGCGGTCGCCACGGCGACCGGTTCGGCGGCTTCGTCGAAGGAGCCCCAGGCGCTGAGCGCGGAGGCATCTGCGGGGATGATCACCGAAGTGAACGCGGCGGGCTGCAGATCCCGGGTCGCAGAGATGGCTCGCGAACCAGTCGGGACGGGCAGTCCGACCAGCGCGATCGTGGCGATGAGCGCCACAGTCGCGACGACCGATCTGCGTCGCATGTACTGGGGGACGATAGCCCAGATGGGCTATCCGTGCGGGTTGCGACCAGGGTCCGACGCGCTGCCAACCGGGTATCAGGTCAGATTCCGGTGCGGCGGCGCAACGGTTGGGCAGTCACCCGGAGTCGTCAGCGGACGACTGTGCCTCCGGCTTCACCCGGGATCTCCACCTTGCCGACGATGTCGCCGTCCCAGCCGAACACCCAGACGGTTGGGGCGCCGTCCGCGCCGGGTGCCGTGTAGACGAGCCGGCCCTCCTCGAGGGAGAACCCGGCGAATGCGCGCTGGCTGTCGAGCAGCGGCGCTTGCAGGTTCACCCGCCCAGTCGCCTCGTCCAGTGCATACACGCTCAGGCGCCCGGCATCGCCGGCGTCGCTTCCCGCGATCCACACCGCGACGACCTTGCCGTCCGGGGCCCAGTGGACGTCCCACGCCGTGCCGGCGCCGCGGTCCAGCACCTGGGCGTCATCCGCGCGATCCGGCCAGGCGCCGATGACCAGCCGACCTTCACCGGGAACCCAGGTCACCCCGTCGGTGGCGAGCCGGACGCTGCCGTCCCACCACACGGCGTGCGTGCCATCGGGCGCCACGCCGGGCAGCCACGCGTCGTTGCCGCGCTCGTCCTTCTCCGCGCCACTCCGCGGGCTCACGGCGAGGGTGTGGGGCCGGCCGTCCACGACCCGGCTGACGAGCAGGTCCGACCCGTCCCAGCCCGCGAGGATGGACCGGCCACCGGTGGTCACGGCGCGGGCCTCGGCGTCCGAGATGTTCCAGACGTAGACGTCGGGGCCGGCTGAGCCGTCCGCCGGGCGGGCCGTGAAGGCGAACTGCGACCCATCGGCGTTGTAGGCGGCGACGCCGCCGACGATGATCACGTCGCTGGCAATCTGGATCGTGCCATCTGGGGCGGGCGTGACGGCCACGACGAGGGTCGGCGTGGGCTCGGGTGTGGGCTCCAGCGTGGGTTCCGGCGCGTCCGACGGGGAGCCGCTCGGTTCAGTGGACGCGGGTTCCTCGGACGGACGCTCGGACGGTGTGGCAACCGGGGTCGGCTCCGGCTGCGCAGAAGCGGGAGGAGCGGTCGCGGCAGCGGGCGTCGGCGTGGCGACCGGCGTGGGTTCGGTCGTGGGCGCGGCCGTGGGATCCGGTACCGGCGGGGGGGTGCTGGTCACGGCCACGGCGGGTTTGACGGGGACGACGTAGAGGCCGTTGGTGCCGGATGCGTCGCGACCCACGACCACCATGCTGTCCCGGGCGGGCGAGATGATGGCGCTGTCGACCTGGTCTCCCGCGCTGATCCGGGCGACCTGCGACGCCTCGAAGGACGGCTCGGCCGCCTCGCACGAATCCGCGGCGAGCGGACAGACCTCGCCCAGGCCGGCGGTTCGGACCTCGAGGCTGCCGTCGGCGTTGCGGGCGAGGACCGCGATGTTCTCCGTCGCGATCGCGATGGACGTGGGCGCGGGCGAGACGCCGGGGGGCGCGACGACCGGGGAGCCGTTGAACAGCGTGGATCCCACCACGATCGCCACCACGGCAAGGCCGGCGATGGGGGCAAGGGACGCGGCCGGCATGCCCAGGACGCGGCGTCCGGGACGGGCGGCAGGACGGCGTTGGCCGGGCTCGGCGTCGATCGCTGCGGCGGTCCGTGCCCACAGGTCCCGCGGCGGCTCCGGGGACGCGGTGCGCAGGGCCGAGAACAGCAGGCGATCGGCGTCGTAGTCCGCGGCCGCAGCGGCGCACGCATCGCAGGTGGCGAGGTGTGCATCCAGCCACGTTGCGTCGGCACGCTCGAGCGGCTCGTCCACGCGCAGGGCGGCGAGCTCGCGGGCGCGATCGTGGTCGGCGGAGGCGCGGCGGAAGAGCGGGCTCACGACCGGGTCCCCCGCTGCCGGGCAGCGTCGGCCGCGGCCTCGCTCTCGGCGATGGCCGCCCGTTCGATGGCGAGTGCCTGGCGGAGGCTCTCGCGCGCCCGGGTGAGGAGCGCGCGTGCGGCGACATGGGACACGCCGAGGGCCGCGGCGAGCTCGAGGCCGCTGAGGTCGTGGAGCTCTGCCAGGAGCAGGGCCGCGCGCTGGCGCTCCGGGATCTTCTCCAGCGCCCGCTGGAGGTCGGCTGAGAGGCGCAGGTCCATCGCGAGGTGCTCGGCCGACGGACTGGTGTTGTGGGTCTCGCCTACGAGCGGCACGAAGCGGACGATGCGCCTGCGGCGGAGGTTGTCGAGAGCGACCCGGTGTGCGATCTGGTACAGCCACGCACGCGCGTTCTCGGGCTTCTGGAGCGAGTCGTAAGCGCGATACGCCTTCACGAACGCGTCCTGCGTGAGATCCGCGGCGAGCTCGGGGTCCCGGAGCATGCGGACGAGGTAGGCGTAGATCTCGTTCTGGTGCCTGGCGAACAGGTCCTCGACGAAGCGGTACGCCTCGTCGCGGTCCCAGCCGGCGCTCACGGCGAAGCCGGCCGTGCTGGGCCGCCGCTGTGCGATGTCGAACGAGTCTGCGACCACGCGTGCTCCGGTGCAATGGATCGGTTGTTCCCCCCGATCCGGAGCCGAGCGCTCCAGGCCCTATTGACGACGCGATCCGCCACGGTGTGACGGCCTCCTCCCCCCGAACCTGTTCATCGCCGTGGATGCTCCGGTGGGGCGCCGGCATCCGACCCACTGCGGAGCTCGTCCACGGCGTCCTCCGGGGACACCGGGTTGACTGGCAGCCCGGTGCCCAGCTCCAGGCCTGCAATCTCGCGCAACCGCGGGTGGATCTCCCAGTGCCAATGGTACGTCGCGTCGACCTGTTCCTTGAGCGGCGCCGAGTGCAGGACCAGGTTGTATGGAGGCCCGTCCAGGCTGGACGCCAGGTCTCCCAGGACGTGCCGCAGCGCCTCCGCCGCGGCGACGATGTCGGCGTCCGTGGCCCGGGCGAAGTCCGCGTCATGCCGCCGCGGCACGACCCAGATCTCGAACGGCGAGCGGCCGGCCCACGGCGCGAAGGCCACCGCGTCGCCGTCCGCGTAGAGCAGGCGGTCCGGCCGGCGGACCTCCTCCCGGACCAGACGGCAGAACGGACACTCGCCCTCCCGGATCAGGTACCGGGCAGCGCCGCCCAGCTCCTCGCCGATCCGGTGCGGGATCTGGGGCAGGTCGTAGAGATCGAAGCAGAGGTGGTTGGTGCGGGCGCCGGCCTGGGCGCCCCAGTTCTGGACCACCTGGAGGTGCTGGGTGCGGTCCGCTGCACGGCTTGCCCGGATCTCGTCACGGCAGCGCACCAGGAGCCCCTCGATGATCTCGTTGCCCACGGCGTGGAGCGGGCGGTGCTCCCCCGGCGGGGCCACCACGGTGCGCCACGACCCGGCTGCGCGCGCGTCGGCGATCGTGACCTGGGCCACGGCGCCCTCGCGGGCTCGAGCCTCCTCGGCGGTCCCGGCCACGGTGAACGCGAAGTCCTTGAGGATGCGCGTTCGGATGCCGTCCCCGGGCGGGATCCGGCAGTTGAAGCAGTCCCCATAGTCGTTGACCAGCGCCGCCGGCATCGCGAACCGCTGGCGGTCGAAGGCCCGGTCCACCATCGTCGCGACCCACCAGCCGGTGATGGCGTCCTTGCGCAGCTCGAACAGCCCCTGGCTCATCCCCACCCCCTCCGCGGCGTCATGCCGGCACCGGCACGACCAGGCGGTCCAGCGCCACCCGCTCCGCGACGGGGTCAGCGTCGGGGGGCAGCGCGCCCTCGAGCGGGGCATCGATCCGGGCCGCGAACGCCCGGGCGAAGACGGTGGCAGCTTCGGCGACCCGATCGGTGGACGGTCGTTCGCTGGGGCGGCCGGCCTCGCGGGCGATGGACGTCGAGTCCAGGCCGGGCATCCCGCACGGGTCGATCAGGCCGAAGTCCGCGAGGTCCACGTCCACGTTGAGCGCGATGCCGTGGTAGCTCGTCCCGCGCTCGATCCGGATGCCCAGCGCGCCGATCTTGCGCGGCAGGGGTCCCTCGGGGTCGATCCAGCAGCCGGGGTGGCCGTCCCGGCGGTCCGCCGTCACGCCGAACGCGGCACACGTGTCCACGAGGGCGGCCTCGAGCGCGCGCACGAGCGGCCGGAGCAGCAGCCCCCGGTCCGCCAGCTTGATGATCGGGTAGGCGACGAGCTGTCCAGGACCGTGGTAGGTCACCTCGCCGCCACGCTCGACGCGCAGGAGCTCGATGCCCCGTGCTTCCAGCAGCGCCGGGGGCGCGAGGACGTGGGATTCGTCGGCGCCGCGGCCGAGGGTCAGGACGGCGGGGTGCTCGAGGAGCAGCAGCTGGTCGCCGATGCGATCCGCGGCACGGGCCATCGCCAGGGCCCTCTGGAGGTCCCACGCGTCGCGGTACCCGATGCGTCCCAGCCAGTGGGCGGAGAGCGCGCTGGCGTCCATGCCGGGACGATAGCAGGGGCGGTGCGGGAGGGGCTCCAGGCGGGGGTCGCGATCTAGCGCGACCGGCTCAGGCGAGCGGGTCGATCAGATGCAACCCCGGGAACCGGCGAAAGTCGCGATCCGTGGTCGCGAGAGCTGCGCCGTGCTCGAGCGCGAGGGCCGCGAGGTGGGCGTCCATCAGCATCGGACCGCGTGCCTGGCCCGCCGTCGCGACCTCGGCGAGCAGCCTCCAGTGACGGTCGCCCGGCGACGCCAGCGACACATTTGGCCGGGCGAGGATGTCGGTCATGATGCCGATCGCATCAGCCGGGTCCAGGGGTTGCTCGAAGACCCGGGCGTCGGTCGCGATCCGGACGAACGCGAGCACGGTGACGACCCCCAGCCGGACGTCGGGATCCTGGGACAGCGTCCGATCCAGCCACGCCCGGGCCGCCTCGTGGTGTCGGCTGGTGCCGTCGAAGGCATAGAGCAGCAGGTTCGCGTCGAGGAGGATCACCGGGCGCCCGGTCCGTCGAGAACGTCCAGCAGGCCGGCGATGTCGTCGAGCTGGACTCCCGGCCGCAGGCCCATCGGCCGAGCCTCAGCACGGAATGGCGGCAGGTCCGGCGGTGAGGACTCGAGGCCGCGCCGGAGAGCGTCGTTCACGACCGCGCGATACGCCCTGCCGCTCCGCCGGACCTCGCGATCGAGGCGGCTCGCGACGTCGTCGTCCAGGGTGAGCGTCGTCCTGTGTGACACATCAGGAAGTGTCATTACATCGCATCATGATGTCAAGGGTCGTTGGTGCGGGTTGGGCGAGCGCGGCAGGGTGCGGCTCCGGTCCCGGAGCCCAATATCCGCCGAACCTGCGCCAGACGCCGCGCTTCCCGGCACGGGACCCGGTGCCAGAGCCCGACGCCCGCCGATGCTGCGCTGGACGCCACGTTCCCCGGTGCGACCGCGGTGCCGGCTCGCGGACACCGGGGGATGATCCCCTGCCCCGCTTACCGCCGACTCATGCGCCGACTGCTACGCTGACCGCAACCTGCCGTCCGGGCCAACGGATGGCGGGCGAGGACCCGGGAGCGACGGAACCGCGCCCGGGTCCGTCTCGTTCGGGGGATGCGGAGGTGGCGGCGATGGCCGACGGCGTGCTCGAGATGCGGCTCGTGGTGACGGCGCCCGACTACGACGAGGCGCTGCGGTTCTACCGGGACGTGCTGGGGCTGCGCGAGCTGGGCTCGTTCGACGACGGCGGCGGGCATGTCGCGATCCTCGACGCGGGGCGGGCGACGCTGGAGCTGTCGGACGTGCCGCACGCGGAGCACATCGACCGGCTGGAGGTCGGGCGGCGGGTCGCGGGCCACGTCCGGGTCGCGTTCCGGGTCACCGATACGACCGAGACGACGGACCGGCTCGTGAACCGCGGAGCCACGCTGCTCGCGGCGCCCGTGGAGACGCCGTGGGGGTCGCTCAACTCACGGCTCGAGGCGCCGGCGGGACTCCAGCTGACGCTGTTCCGGGAGTTGGCTCCGGAGGTCTGATGGTCGGGGTCGCCCGGTGCCCGAGGACCGCCGGGAGACCACTCAAGCGGGGCTACGGTTCGGTAGCTGAACGGAAATGGGCGCCAGGTGGCGGACCTGTTCGCTGCGGACCCATCCACCAGACACCCGAGGGCGTGGGGCGGTTGTGCTGTTCGGGGAGCGGTCCGTAGCACCGCTGGGCGCCGGATAGTGTCGTACCGGTGTACTGGCGCTGCCGCGCGTCGCCGGCCCGAGACGTCAGCCCCGGAGGGCGTACCACAGGATCGGTGCCAGGCGGCCGGGGTGGTGGTCAGCCTCGAACCGGGTGAGCTCCGGCATCAGCTTGTGGGCCCCGCGGTGGCTCGAGAACCAGGGCGGCTTGGGCCACGCGCGGAACGGGCCGCGAATCACCGTCTTCTCGGCCGCATCGAACATCAGCGGGTTGTGCACGAAGCCCGTCCCGGACCCGATGTCGTGGCGCGGGTTGCCGGGGAAGGCGCCCCAGGGCGTGATCCCGATCCCGTAGCCCGCCGCGGACCAGTGGTTGAGCGACACCGTGCCGTAGCGCAGATCCCCGATCGCCCGCTCCAGGCTCGGCCGGATCGCCGGGTCCTTCGCCGTCCGCGGATCCACGATGAGCGTCGCGTTGAGCGTGCCCCACAGGCGCTCGTTGGCGAACGCCGTCGCGCGCTCGAGGAACGTCACGGCGTCGATCGCGTCGATCGGCGTCTCCGCGGTGACGCTGCAGAAGGCCTCGACGCGGTAGCACGGGTCCCCGGCTGGCGTCCGGCGAGAGCCCCGGGATCAGCATCCACGGCAGGTGGCCGTCCGACGGGTCGCCGAACAGCTCGGCCTCGGGATGGACCTCACCGAAGGCCGCAAACCGGGCCGCGGCGCCCGGGTAGTAGGCGAGGCGCGTGGGGAGCTGCCCGAGGCGCCGCCGCACCCGGTCCAGCAGGGCCCCGCGCTGGGGCCAGCCGGCGGCCGTGACGATGACCCGCGACGTCGTGCAGTTGAAGCCCGCGTTGTTGGTGAGCATCGTCGCGATGTTCTCGGCGTGGAAGTCCAGCTCGGCCGAGGACCAGCGCCCGGGCACCACGATGATCGGCGTGAGGTTGCCCAGCTCCGCGCTGAACGGCTTGTGGAGCACCGGTTCGTCCCGGCGCCTGCGCTCGGCGCCCTCGGGACCGGTCCCGTAGACGATGGCGTCGTACGTCCGGTCGGCGCCGGTGATGTGGAGCGTGTCCACGCCAGGATGAGCGGCGAGGTGCGCGCCCTGCACGTGGTCGCCGTTGATGATCCGGACCACGCCCTCGCGGATCAGCGGGGCGAGGGCCGCCGCCTGGACCTCGGCGAGGTGGGCCATCACGGGGTGGAGCTTGAGGACGACCACCTGCTGCTCGACGAACAGCTTGTGGATCGCATCGAGCGGGCCGATGGACGACGCGTTGCCGGCGCCCAGCACGAGGCACACGCGCCCAATCGGCGGCGTCCGGTAGGCCGTCGCCATCGTGGCCGGCAGGGTCTCCGTCGTGACCGTTCGATCCATCCAGACGTCGGCGTGCACCCGCAGGTAGGCGAGGCGGTCCAGGAGGTCGGTTGGCATCACCCGCGCTACCACGCGCCCGTCGGGCAGGGTCCGCACGCCACCGGGGATGCGCGGCACGCCCGTCCGGATGATCCCGTCGAGCGCGTCGCGATGGAGTCGGACGCCGCGCAGGAAGATGTACGGCCCGACGATCGTCTCCTCGGCCGCGTCGCGGCCCGCGGGGTCCAGGCCCTCGTGCAGCGAGCCCAGGCGCGTCCAGCGGTCGATCAGCGGCAGCGTCGCCCGCAGCACCTCTTCGAGCAGCTCGCGCTTGCGCTCGGGGGTCGTGCGGACCCAGGCGTCCGCCCTCGTGCGCAGCTCAGCGACCGCCTCGTCGCAGACCGCGATCGGCGTGGCGTCGGGCACCGGCAGGCGCGGCACGTACTGGTACGGGCCCGCGGGGATCACCAGGGTGGGCAAGGGCTCGACGGCGGTCATGGCACGCCGCCCATGATGCGCGCCCAGGACCCGGTCGCGTCTACCGCTCGGGCTCGAGGCCGAACCAGCGTGCCAGGCGCGTGGTCGCGAACTCGATCTTCTCGCCAGCGGTCTGCTCGGACGGTGCCGTGTACGTGCCCTGGGGCTTGCCGGGAACGGCGAAGAAGTCCACGTCCACGCGGGCCACCTCGTGCGCGCCGAACTCCATCCAGCAGGCGCCGGTGCCGTCGTAGCCGGGCGGCTCCTGCTCACCCCGGATCCGGGCGATCAGCTGGTCCGCGATCACCCGCGCGGCACGTTCCGCGTACACCCCTGCCTTGGCCGTGCCCACGCTGGTCACGTCGCCCACCGCGTACACGCCCGGGAAGCGTGTCGCGGCACTCCCCTTCTCCACCGGGATCCAGCCGTCCTCCGCCAGGCCCGAGGCGAGGACGACGGCCGGGGCGCGGTGCACGGGGATGCCAAGGAACAGGTCGTAGGGCAGCCGCGCGCCATCCGAGAGGACGGCCTCGTGCGTCGCGGGATCCAGGGCGTCCACCTTGCGCCCGGCCACGAACTCGATGCCGCGCTCCGCGAACCGGGCAAGGATCGCGGACGACATCTCCGGGGACGGCGGCAGCGGGGTCCCCAACGGGCTCACGACCTTGATGTCGACGGCATCGCGGACACCCATGGCCCGCAGGTGATCGTCGAGGAGGAGGGCTGCCTCGCTGGGCGCGGGCGGGCACTTGTACGGCATGCCACAGATCCCGATCACGGCCCGACCTGAGCGGAACGTCGGCAGGATCTCACGGACCTTCGTCGCGCCCGCGATCGAATAGAACTCGTTGCCGGCCTCGGCCAGGCCGGGGGTCGCGGCCAGGTCGTAGTCCGCCCCGAGGGCGACCACGAGGATGTCGGCCTCGTGAGTGCCCCCGTCGGTAGTCACGCGACGGGTCTCCGGGTCGATCGCCGTGATCGTCTCCCGCCGGAACCGGACGCCGTTACGGATGGTCGCGTAGGGCTGGCGGATCGACTCCAGCGTGCGCCGGCCGAACGTCATGTCGAGCTTCGCGAAGCCGAACACGAACGCGTCGGAGCGGTCGATGAGGGTGATGTCCACCGCATCACCCAGCTCCGCGACGAGACGGGACGAGAGCTCCAGGCCGCCGAAGCCGGCGCCGAGCACGAGGACCGAGGTGCGCATGGATGAAGGATACCGGCGCGGGTGTAGCCTCGATGGGTGACCCACGAGTACACGCTCCTCCTCGACGGGACCGTCATCACCGGCGGCTCCGGGCCTGACGTCGCGGCCATCGCGTGGGCTGCGGACACGATCCTGGCCCTGGGCACCGAGATGGAGGTCCGGTCGATCTCGCGCGGCGATTCGCACGTCGTCCGGATCCCGGGCCGGTTCGTGGTGCCGCTGACGGCGGCGGCCGGGGCGGACCTCGCGTGGCCCACCGACGCGACCCTGGAGCTGGGTGGTCCGGCGGACCTGGCGGTGCTCGATCGGGACCCGCGCGTCGCGGCAGGCCTGGACGGCGAGGGCGCTCTCGGGGTCCACGTCGTCGCGATCGTCCGGGCCGGACGCGTGGAGACCGGGTGGCCGGAGCCCCATGCGGCGGACACGATGGAGCACCGGCAGGTCACAGTCGCGGACGGGGTCGATCTCGCCGTGGACGAGTGGCTGGCCGCCGCGACCGGTTCGGCACCGTTCGTGCTGGTCCACGGCCTGGCGTCGAACGCGCGGCTCTGGGACGGCGTGGCGACCGCGCTCGTCGCCGCCGGCCACCCGGTCTTCGCGGTCGACCTCCGGGGACATGGCCGCTCGTCCAAGCCCGCCGGTCCCTACGACGTCACCACCGTGGCCGACGACCTCGCGACCGTGATCGAACGGCTGGGCATCGAGCGGCCCGTCGTCGCCGGGCAGTCCTGGGGCGGCAACGTCGTCCTGGAGCTCGCGGCCCGCCGCCCGGACCTCGTCCGAGGGATCGTGTGCGTGGACGGCGGCTGGCTGGAGCCCGGCCGCGACTTCGCCGACTGGGATGCCTGTCGCGCCGTCCTGTCGCCGCCGCGGCTGGCCGGGCGGCGGATGACCGAGATCGAGGGCTACCTGCGCTCGGCCCACCCGGACTGGCCCGAGACCGGCCTCCGCGGCGTGCTCGCCAACTTCGAGCTCCGGGCGGACGGCACCGTGGCCCCGTGGCTGTCCTTCGACCACCACATCAAGGTCCTCCGCGGGCTCTGGGAGCATCGCCCCTCTGAGCTGTATGCGGGCCTCGCGGTCCCCGTCCTGCTCGCACCCGCGGACGGCGGCGAGAGCGACCGCACGCGCAAGAAGCGCGGGGACGTGGACACGGCCGCGACGATCATCCCGAACGCCCGGGTGCGCTGGTTCACGGGCGACCACGACATCCACGCCCAGCACCCGGACGAACTCGCAGGAGTGATGCACGACATGACCGTCGACGGGTTCTTCGCATGAGCGCGCCGCGGATCCTCGCGATCATGGGGTCCGGCGAGACGGCGCCCACCATGGCCAAGGTCCACCGGGCGCTGTTCGAGCGCCTCGGCCCGGCGCCCGTCCCGGCCGTGATCCTCGACACGCCGTACGGGTTCCAGGAGAACGCGGACGACCTCAGCGCGCGGACCGTGAAGTTCTTCGCCGAGAGCGTCGGCCGCGAGGTGGGCGTCGCCTCCTACCGGTCCCGGGACGTGGACGCACTGACCGCCGCGACAGCCGTCGCCCGGATCCGACCCGCGCACTACGTGATGGCCGGGCCCGGCAGCCCGAGTTACGCCCTGCGCCAGTGGGCCGGCGGACCGATCCCGGCCGCGCTCACGAGCCTGCTCCGGGACGGCGGCATCCTGACGATGGCCAGTGCTGCGGCGCTGACCCTCGGGACCGTGACGATCCCCATCTACGAGGTCTACAAGGTGGGCGAGGAGCCGACCTGGCTGCCCGGCCTCGACCTCCTCGGCGAGGCGACCGGCCTGCGGGCCGCCGTGGTGCCCCACTACGACAACTCCGAGGGCGGCAACCACGACACCCGCTTCTGCTACATGGGCGAGCGCCGGCTCCGGATCCTCGAAGGTCAGCTGCCCGCGGACACGTTCGTCCTGGGCGTGGACAGCCACACGGCACTCGTTCTGGACCTCGACCACGGGAGCGCCTCGGTCTCGGGCCTGGGCGGGGTCACGGTCCGGGTCGACGGCCGGTCCGCGGTCTTCCCGAGCGGGAGCGAGATGGCGATCGAGGCGCTGGCCGACGCCGCCCGCTCGCTGGCGTCCGGTGGTGCCCCGGACATGTCGATGGGATCGGGTGGTTCGGGCGCGAGCTTCGCAGGCGCTGACATCGCAGGTCTCGTCGCCGGCCAGGCGCCACGCGCCGCAACAACTGTAGGGCAAGCATCCGCGGACCTCGAGGGTGCGTTCTTCGCCGCCATGGCCGGGGGCGACACGGCGGCGGCCGTCGCCGCACTGCTCGACCTCGACACCGCGATCGAGACCAGGAGTCACGGCGACGCGGACATCGTCGAGCTGGACAACGCCCGGTCCACGTTCCAGTCCCTCATCGTCCGTCTCGGCGATGCGGCCGCGGCTGGTGGCTCGGATCCGCGAGCGACCGTCGCGCCGTTCGTGGAGGCCCTGCTCGCGGTGCGGGCGCGGGCGCGCGAGACCCGCGACTGGGCCACTGCGGACCTCGTGCGGGACCGCCTCATCGGGGCCGGCGTCGAGGTCCGCGACGGCGCCGAGGGCTCCACCTGGGTCCTCACGGGAGCGCCCGCCGCCTGATCCAGGGCCGCTTGCCGCTTGACATAGACCTCTCCAGCGGTATCGTGGCGGATACCGCCATGGAGGCAGATCCGGTGAACAAGCTGTACTACACGCCGCGGGAAGTCGCCGAGATCCTCGACATCAGCGATGACGCCGTCCTGGATCTCGTCAATCGAGGCTCGATGCCAGCCCTCCGGGTCTCGCCCCGGATCACGCGGGTTCCCATTGGGGCCTTCGACCTGTGGCGGGAGGGCTTCGTGCCGCGCCGTCGGCGGGTGACGATCGGCGCATCAGCTCGGCACGTCGTCGTTGGAGAGGGCGAGCAGCTTCCTGCGCCGCGCAGGATGGCGCGAGCATGACCCTGATGGCGAAAGCGTGACCCTGGCCACTACCGACGATCTGCTCGTCTACCTCGGCGACCTGGTCGAAGAGCTCGAGCGGTACGCCGTCACCCTGCTACCGCCCGCTGATCGCGACGAGATCACCCTGGGACGGGATCATGACGGAAGCCTCGTCATCGATCTCCGGGGCCGCCTCCCGATGGGGCGCAGGTCGCGAGACGTCGACCTCGCGCTGTTCGAGCGCTGGCAGCCGGCCGGTCGGGACCAGTGGACCTGCAGTGAGTACGCCTACGAGCTGCGACACCACGAGATCAGGTACCGGCGAGCCTTCCATCGCCATGACGTGGACCACTTCGTCCGTATGCATGGCGTCGCGACCCACGAGCACTGCAAATCGACGATCGGGGTCGAGGTGTGCCGCCACTACCACGGCCTGCCGGTGGCGGACGCTTTCGACGGCTTCCGGCGCCTGTACGGCACCTGGTTGACGGGCGAACGGCCCGATTGCCTCGCGTTGACCTGCTTCGGCTGAGGTGCCGGCCTGGGGCGGGGCGGTCAGTCCACCTGGCGCGCGGTGGTCCCGCGGCCTCGCCGCAGCACGTCGAACGCCGCGGCCAACGCGAGCAGGATCCCGGACGCGAAGATCGGCCACGGGTACGGCCCCGGCAGGCCCTGATCAGCGAGTGACCCGACACCGATGGTCCAGGACAGGATCACCAGCAACCCACCCGCCAGCCCGGCCGCCCAGTGCCAGCGCTTCAGGACCGGAGGCCGCCCGGCACGCACCATCCTGACGGCGGCAAGACCCACCCCGACCAGCGCCACGCTGACCGCAACGGGCGACCAGACCGGGCCGACCCAGGGCACCGGGATGAGGAACAGAAGGTCCGTCGTGGCGAGCGACGCCGGCCAGCCGGCGAACACGTACAGCCAGGCGTAGTAGCCGATGTCCCAGGCGCCGAAGACGACCGCGCTCCACGCGAGCCGCTCGACCCACGTCCGACCGACCAGCATGCCCACCGTCGCGATCATCACCAGCGTGGCCGCCTCGCGGCCGACCTCGATCGCGACCAGCTCCCCTGCCTCGATGGCAGGCCGAAGCGGGAAGATCTCCCCGACCTGCCCGCCCAGGGCGAGCGTCAGGTACACGACGACCGCCGACTCGAGGTAGGCCATCGCGACCGCGAACGCGAGCACGACGGCGGTGGTGGCGCGGAACGAGAGCTGGCTGCCCATGCAGGTCACGCTAGCACCAGGATCGGGAGGGACGCCCTGGCGCGATGCCGACCATCGGCAATGTGCGGTGCCGCGGACTCGGGGCTAGGATGGGCCCATGAGCGATGACGCCGCGCGCCTGCCTGCCGGGACCGAGCTCCTGCGAACCGTCCGGATGACCCTGCGCCTCAACGCCCCGCCGGAGCGCGTGTCCCGCGCCTGGGCGGATCCCGAGGAGCTCGCCCGCTGGTTCCCGGACCGCGTCGAGGGCGGGCTCGCCGTCGGCGCCCGGACCGTCCTCGTGTGGGAGAACCACCGGGTCTGGTGGGAGGTGATCGAGGCACGGACCGGCGAACTGTTCGCCTTCCGCTGGCCGTGGCTGCCGGACGAGCGCCTGGTCACCACCGTCCGGGTCACCTTCGAGCGCGCCGGCTACGGAACCCTGCTGGAGCTTGAGGACGGGCCGTTCCGGCTCGACCAGCCCGGAGGTCTCGACGCATGGGCGGAGGCGATCGGGGAATGGAGCACGGCACTGTCGGGGCTTCGCGCGTCCATCGACTTCAGCGTGGACCTCCGCGAGCGGACGTAGACCCCACCTCGCCGGCCATTGCGGTTCCGCGCCGGATCGCTCATGCTCGTGACCTTGATGCCCACCCCTGCTGCGCCCCTGCGACTCCTGATCGTCGACGACCACGAGGTGGTTCGGCGCGGGCTGGTGGACTACCTCGACCGCCGCGACCAGTTCCAGGTCGTGGCCGAGGCGGGGACGTGTGCCGAGGCCATCGCCCAGGCCCGGCGCTTCCTGCCGGACATCGTGCTGCTGGACATCCAGCTCCCCGACGCCTCGGGCCTCGAGGCGTGCAGCCTGCTGCGCGACGAGTTCCCCGAGCTGCGCGTCGTGTTCCTGACGAGCTCGCCCGAGGAGCTCGACGTGTTCTCGGCCATCGTGTCGGGCGCCCGCGGCTACGTCCTCAAGCAGACGCGGTCGGCCCAGCTCGTGCGCACGCTGGACGCCGTCGGGAGGGGCGAGTCGATGTTCGATGCCGCCGTGACCGGCATGGTCCTCGAGCGGATCCGGCAAATCGCGAGCGGGGCCTACACGGACGAGACCGTCGTCCTGACGGCGCGCGAGCGCGAGATCCTGCCGCTCATCGCCGCCGGGCACACGAACCGCGAGATCGCGGAGACCGTCTTCCTCTCGGACAAGACCGTCAAGAACTACGTAAGCTCGATCCTGTCCAAGCTGGGCCTGGAGCGGCGCACGCAGGTGCCCACCTACGTGGCGACCCACGACGCGCTGCCGGCTCCCCCACGGCGTCCGACGCCCGGGCGCTGATCCGGGCGCTGAGGTCGGCGCTGAACAGGATCCTCAGGACGTGGCCGGAACGCCCGCGTCGAGGCCCCGCCCCTTCTCCATGACGATCTGCTGGACCTGCACCAGGCCGGTCTCGAAGCCGCCCTCGCACAGCACCAGGTAGTACTCCCACATGCGGATGAACCGCTCGTCGAAGCCCTGGGCCCGCACCGCGTCGACGTTCTCGAGGAAGCGCGTCCGCCACGCTCCCAGCGTCCGCGCGTAGTCGGGCGCGAAGTCGCGCGTCTCGCGGATCAGCAGACGGGTGCCGTGCGTGGACTGCTCCATGACCGCCAGCGACGGGCACAGGCCGCCCGGGAAGATGTGGGTCTGGATCCAGTTCGCCCCGCGACGCTGGGTCTCATAGGCGGCGTCGGGGAACGTGATCACCTGGAGGCCCAGCTTTCCGCCCGGCCGCAGCGCCCGGTCGCAGGCCTCGAAGAACGCCGTGTAGTACTCGGCGCCCACGGCCTCCAGCATCTCGATCGACACGATCGCGTCGTACTGGCCCGCGATGTCGCGGTAGTCGCGGAGCTGGATGTCTACCAGGTGCTCCAGCCCGGCTTCCCGGACCCGCTCCCGGGCGAGGGCGTGCTGCTCCGCGGAGATGGTGACCGACGTCACCCGGCAGCCGAGCTCCCCCGCCGCGTACAGGGCGAAGCCGCCCCAACCCGACCCGATCTCCAGGACGTGCATCCCGGCGGTCAGGCCCGCGCCCTCGGCAAGGCGGCGGTACTTGTTCCGCTGGGCATCCGCGAGCGACTGCTCCGGCGACGCGAACACGGCGCTGGAGTAGGTCATCGTCTCGTCCAGGAACAGGCGGTAGAAGTCGTTGCCCAGGTCGTAGTGGGCCGAGATGTTCTGGCGGGCCTGGTCCTTCGTGTTGCGCCGGGCCCGGTGCAGGAGCAGGCGCGGGGCCTCGAGCGGCAGCCGCCACCACTTCTTCGTGAACGTCAGCGCCGAACGGTTGAGGGCCGCGAGCTCGATCAGCGCCAGGAGGTCCGGGGACGACCACAGACCGTCCATGTACGCCTCGCCCATGCCGACCTCCCCGTGGAGGATCATGCGCAGGGCCACCGACTCGTCGTGGACGCGGAACTCCGCGCGGCGCTCGGATGTCGGGTCGCCGAACACCCGCTTGCGCCCGTTGGGCAGGACCACGGTCAGGCAGCCCACCGTGATCCGGGACGCGGCGGCGAGCCCGGCCCGGATCGCGAACGAGGTCAGCGTGCGATCCGTGAAGCGCGCGACGGGACGGGGAAGCGTGCCGGCGCTCAACGGGCCACCGCCTGTTGGCTCGCCGCCTGTCTGGCAGCAGCGGCCGCCGCGACCGTCTCACCGTGGCGCTGGAACTTCACGCCCCGGCGCCACAGCCGCCAGGCATGCACGTGGATGAGCGCCATGGTCCGCTGGGTCATCAGCGGATGGTGGAGCAGCAGGCGCACCACCATCCGGTCGCTCAGTCGCCGGCGTGTCAGCACAAGGCTGGTGGCGATGACGGGGGCGCCGTCCTTGCGCTCGTTGATCGCGAGTCGCAGGCTCGCCGGGTCGTCCTGCACGTGGAACGTGTAGCGGCCCTCCATGTCGATGAATGGCGAGACGTAGAAGTCCTTCTCCATGGACGCCGTGAACTTCCGGCCGGGCGCCTCGGGACGCAGCGTGTACAGGTGCCGCTCGAGGTGCGTGTTGTGTACCTCGATGACGACCACGCGCAGCACGCCGGCCGTGTCCCGGCACAGGTAGAAGCTGGCCGGGTTGAAGACGTAGCCCAGGACCCGCAGGTTCGTGACCAGCATGATCCGCCAGCCCGTCGGGTCCTCGCCCTGCTCGCGCAGGTGCGCGAGGACGGTCTCGCGGATGTCGGTCGCGGGCGTGGTCCAGTGGTCCGCGTCGCGGAACTCGAGCACGTTGCGCCGGTTGCGCCCGATGAGGCGGGTCGAGCGGGTCACCTCGTCCAGCTCAGCCAGGTCGAGGGCGGCGTAGTAGACGGAGTGCTCCAGGTCGTACTCGATCGGGTTTGACCGGCGGTGCCGGAGCTTGCCCTCGAGGAGGTGGGACCTCATCGCATGAGCGCCGGTTCGCGGGGCTCGGAGTCGGGCGCGGCCTCCGCGCCGGGCGCGGCGGACGCCGCAGAGACGAGCTTCGCGGCATCGAACCCAGACCGGCAGCCGTCCTCGTGGAACCCGTAGCCGAGGTGGGCGCCCGCGTACCAGGTGGACCGGTGGCCCTGGAGCTCGCGGATCGCCGCCTGGGACCGCAGCGACTGGAACGTGTACAGCGGATGGCTGAACTCGCGGGCAAGGATCACCCGGTCGTCGCGGACGGCGTCGCCCGGGTTGACCGTGGTGAAGTACTGGGTGTCGCCCGGCAGGGACTGGAGGCGGTTCATGTGATACGTCATGGTCACGGATCCGCCGGGCGGGTTGCAGGCCGCCTGGTCCACGTTCCACGACGCCCAGGCATCGTGCCGGCGGGGCATGATGCGATCGTCCGTGTGGAGCACCACCTGGTTGCGGTTGTACTCGAAGCCGCCCAGGGCAACACGCTCCGCGTCGTCCGCGTCGCCCAGGGCCGCCAGGGCATCGTCCGCGTGGGCCGCCATGACCATGGCGTCGAACCGCTCGGCGGCGCCATCGGTGGTCCGGATGGTCACGCCGTCCTCGTTGCGGGTCACGCCCACGACGGGCGAGCCCGCCCGCAGCGACTCCGCCGGCATCCGTGAGAGCAGTCGGTCCACATAGGCGCGCGACCCGCCGGTCACGGTGCGCCAGGGGTGGGCCTTGCCCCGGCCGATGAGGCCGTGGTTGTCCAGGAACCGGAGCAGGTAGTCCACCGGGTACTCGAGCGTCCGCCCGGGCGCCGTGGACCACACGGCCGCCGTGATCGGCACCAGGAAGTGGTCCCGGAACGACGCGCCGAAGCCGCGGTCGGCCAGGTACTCGCCCAGCGTCATGCCCGTGGGGGCGGGTGTGTCCAGGATCTTCCGGGCATCGCCGTAGAACCGCAGGATGTCGGGGAACATGCGCAGGTACGAGGGGCGCAGAGCGAGGCCACGCTGGGCGAAGAACCCGCGCGCGCCGATCGACCCGTATTCCACGTCGCAGGCGCGGCAGACTGACGCGAACGACATGTCGGAGGGCTGCGTCGCCACCCCGAGCTCCGCGAACAGGCTCACGAGGTTCGGGTAGGTGGGCTCGTTGTAGACGATGAACCCGGTGTCCACGTTGACCGGGCCCGCTGGCGTGTCCACGCTGACCGTGGCGACGTGCCCGCCGGGGTTCGCGTCCCGCTCGTACAGGGCGACCTGGTGGCCGTCCCGGTTGAGGGCCCAGGCCGCGGAGAGCCCGCTGACACCGGACCCGACGACCGCGACCTTCATCGCCCGGCGGCCTTTGCGCGCTCGTCGAGCGTCTTCTTCATCCCTCCGAGCGCATCCTGGGTGAGCTTGTCGAACGCGCCGCCCGCGAACGGCTGCACGAGACGCATCCAGCCGCCCAGGTTGATGTCGGCCGTGTAGTCGATCCGGGTGCCCGTCGGGATCGGCTCGAAGCGGATCTCGTCGACCGCGGAGACGTTGGAGCCCTCGCCCGTGAGGATCACGCGCGTGGACGGCTCATAGGTCGTGATCCGGTACTCCATGGGGGAGGGCTTGCCGCGCAACAGGACGTTGACCTTGTAGCGGGCGCCGAGACCCACGGGCCCCGGGTCGATCCGCTCGGCTGTGTCCACCCCGGGGTCCCAGACCTGGGAGTTGACGAAGTCCGCGATGTACGCGAAGGCGTCCTCGGCGGGCAGGCTGGTTTCGATCGTCTCGTGCAGGCGCGGCATCTCGGGTTTGTCTCCATCGGGTCCGGCTCGGGGACCCACTACCACCTCTTCGCACAACCCGGTGATCCGGACGGGTCGAGTGCGCGAAGATAGAAGCGTGATGACTACACGTTACCTACTCGACGACCTCGCGGAAGTGCTCGTTGCACCAAGCTTCACCCGGGCGGGCTTCCGCCTGCGACGACGCCTCTTCGACTGGCCCGATGCCGAGTCCTATTCGATGGCCGGGCGCACCGTGGTGCTGACCGGCCCCACGTCGGGTCTGGGGCGCGCGGCCGCGGGCTCCTTCGCCCGCATGGGGGCGCGCCTCGTCCTCGTGGGCCGCGACGCCGGGCGCCTCGAGCGGACCCGGGACGAGCTGCTCGCGGAGGTACCCGGGCTGGAGGCGGTCTCCGTCGTCGCCGATATGGCCTCGCTGGCCTCCGTCCGGGCGGCCGCCGACGAGATCCTCGCGCTCGAGCCGCGCATCGACGTCATCGTGGACAACGCTGGCGCCATGATCCCGACGCGCGAGGTCACCGACGAGGGCTTCGAGCGCACCTTCGCGATCATGGTCCTTGGCCCCTTCACGCTGGTTTC
This sequence comes from uncultured Chloroflexia bacterium, assembly GCA_963754485.1. Lineage (GTDB taxonomy): Bacteria > Chloroflexota > Limnocylindria > Limnocylindrales > CSP1-4 > CAIXZV01. The sequence goes on from CAVWFY010000011.1 coordinate 413,608, forward strand.
GAGGCTCCTGCCGCGCCTCTCAGAGAGCCCTGACGGGCGCCTGGTGGCCGTCACCTCCGGCGGCATGTACACGCAGGCGCTGCCCCTCGACGACCTCGCCTTCGAGCGCGGCACGTACAGCGGGGCCAAGTCGTATGCCCGGGCCAAGCGAGCCCAGGTGGCGCTGATCCGCGAGTGGGGCCGCCGGCTGCGTGGCACCGGCGTCGTCGCCAACGCCATGCACCCCGGATGGGCCAACACCCCCGGTCTCGAGGCGTCCCTGCCCGGGTTCGCGGGTCTCGTGGGCGGCCAGCTTCGAACCGCCGCCGAGGGCGTGGACACCGTGCTCTGGCTCGCCGCCGCCCCCGAGGCGCGTACGTCGTCCGGACGGCTGTTCCTGGACCGGCGCGAGCGTCCGTTCGACCGGATCCCCTCCACCCGGCTGTCCGCGGCGGACCGGGCGAACCTCTGGGACGCGGTCGTGGAGATGACGGGCGAGGCGGACCCGGCGCCACGCGGGTGAATCCGGCGATCCCCGCTGCCCGGTTCCCGGCCATCACCGGCCGATCGCTCCTGGGCGCGGAGCTCTCCCTCCCGCGCGACTTCCCCGCCGAACGGACGCTGGCCGTCGTGGCGTTCCGGCAGTGGCACCAAGCCGTGGTGGACCGCTGGATCGCCCGTGCGGTGGCCGATGGCGTGCCGCCGACGCCGCGTGGTCACACCGGCGAACTGCCGACGGCCGTCGTGGAGCTGCCCGTCCTCGCAACCGGGTGGCGGCCCGTCCGGCGCTTCATCGACGGCGGCATGACGGCCGGCATCGGCGACCCCGACGTCCTCGCCCGGACGATCACGATCTACACCGACGTGGGCGGGTTCCAGCGGGCCCTCGCGATCCGGGGCGGCGACGAGGTCCACGCGCTGGTCGTGACCCGCGACGGCACCATCCTGGCCCGTGGCGCCGGCGATCCGAAGGACCGGGAGTGGGCCGGCATCCTGGCGGCGCTGCGAGGCGGCTGAGGCGCAATGCGGCGGCACGAGACCGCGTAAGGTACGCTTGACCATCTTGACGATCTCGTACCCGAGGCCTACTGTTTAGGTACGGTCAATTTGTTCTTGGGTGACGTACCTCAATGGTGATCACGAAGGACGGCCGGGGCCGGCCGTCACGGACCTCCATCTACCTGGCCGTCGACGACGGGATGGCGGAACTGACCCGGATCGGCGGTCTGCCGTCCCCCGCCGTCGCCTCGGACATCTGGCGCGACATCTGGTACGAGGAAACTCACAACTCGACCGCGATCGAGGGCAACACCCTCATCCTCAAGGAGGTGCGGGCCCTCCTCGACGAGGGGCGCGCCGTTGGTGATCGGGAGCTGCGTGAGTACCTGGAGGTCAGGGGGTACGCGGATGCTGCCGAGTGGGTCTACTCACAGGCCAACGACCTCGACATCGCGCGGACCGATCCGTACCTCGTCATCACGGAGCTGCGTGAGATCCACCGGCGCGTGGTCGCCGGTGCATGGGACGTCGCGCCCCCGGCCGGGTTTGTCCCGGGCGAGGGTCCCGGCAGCTTCCGGCTCCACGACATCCTGCCCTTCGCGGGAGGCATGAAGCCGACGTCATTCACCGACATCCACCCACGTGTGACCGACTGGCTGGAGCTGGTCAACGGAGAACCGGACCGTGGTGTCCATGCGATGGAGTATCTCGCGAGGATCCACAGCACCTTCGAGCAGATCCACCCGTTCCGGGACGGTAACGGCCGGACTGGCCGGCTCGTGCTCAATCTCGTCCTGATCCGGCGCGGGTATGCGCCGGCCATCATCTACAAGAGGGACCGGCCTCGATACCTGCGCGCGCTCGAGCGATCGGACCACGGCGAATATGGTCCTCTCGCCGAGCTGATCGCACGCGCGGTGAAGGACAGCCTCGACCGCTTCCTGCTTCCGGCCCTGGCCGGCCCCTTGCAGGTTCTCCCGCTCTCAGCGTTCACCCGGAAGGACCTCTCGGCCCTGGCGTTGCGACGCGCCGCTGAGAAGGGCCGCCTCAAGGCCGTCCGGAAGTCGAACGGCTGGTACAGCACCAAGCAGTGGGTGGCAACCTACGCCAGGTCGCGGCGGACGCGCCGCCGGGGTCCGGAGGCGGGGTAGCCGACAGCCACGGGGTAGCCGACCGCTGCTGGGCGGGCGGTTCCCGCTGCCAAGCGCGGCACGCCGCGGATGCCTACCTCGTGGCCTGTGCCGAGCGGACGGGCGTCGGCGCGATCGTGTCGTTCGACAGGACGATCGACCGGTTGGGGACCGTGCGGAGGATCGAGCCGGCTGCGTAGGGTCGGTTCTCGTCGGAGCGAGGCTGCTCAGGTGTCGTGGTATCCTGTGGCCCACGTAATTGACTGTGGAGCGACGGATGACGCGCAGCAACCTGACCCTGCAACTTGATACCGACGTGATCAAGCGTGCGCGGATCGTGGCGGCGAAGCGTGGAACCTCGGTCAGCGCCCTCGCGGCGATCCAGTTGATCGAGCTGGTGGACGAGGATGAGCGGATTGAGCAGGCCCGCGAGCGCGCGCAGGCGATCCTGGAGAAGGCGGTCCATCGAGGGGGTCGGAGCTGGACGCGCGACGAACTGCACGATCGACAAGTGCTCCGGAGCCGATGACGACCGCCGGGCGGACGTTCGTCGACACCAACGTTCTGCTCTACGCACATGACGCCAGCGAGATCGAGAAGCAGCCGATCGCCCGAGCGTTGCTCGAGGACTTGTGGGCGGACCGCTCGGGCGTGCTGAGCACCCAGGTCCTCCAGGAGTTCTACGTCGTGGCGACCCGCAAGTTCACGCCACCCATGCGGCGGTCGGAGGCACGTGAGCTCGTCGCGCTGTACGCCACCTGGCCTGTCGTCCAGGTCGACGTCGGACTGATCATCGACGCGACTGTACGCGAGGAGCGCGCCCAGTTGTCGTTCTGGGATGCCCTGATCGTCGAAGCCGCACGACGTGCCGGGGCAACTCGCCTCGTCAGCGAGGACCTCCAGGATGGTCGCCGGATCGCCGGGCTCGTGATCGAGGATCCATTCCGCGCGGCTCGCTAGGTTGCGCCGACTGGGGTGTCGGCCAGCTGGCTCGCGCCTTTGACGCCGACGTGATCGTGAGCGGCGACCGGCGTCTTGGGCCGAGTCCATCCCTCAGGTCGCGATGCGCAGCATCGAGAGCGCCGTGAGCCGGGCCGCCTGGTACCCCTGCTCGACCGTGACGTCGGCGCCCACCTTCCCCATCCGTATCAGGACCTTGACGGTTTCTTCCATCAGTGGAAGACTTCTGGTCGATCCCATCACCGGTGAGCGAACATGTACCTCCAGTACGACGAAGCGGCACTCGCGTCCGCACTCGACGACCTCGAGCGCCGCTGCTGGCTGTTCGCGAACCTGCCGCTCGACCCGGTCCACCGGGACTGGCTGCGGCAGCGGGCATGGGTGCGCACGGTCCACGGCTCGACAAGGATCGAGGGCAACACGCTCTCCGACCTCGAAGTTGACCGGCTGCTCGACGGCATCGCGACGAGGAGCCTGCCACGCAAGGACGCGCTCGAGGTCCTCGGCACGAGATCCGCACTCGAGCTCGCCGACGAGCTGGCCGGCCGCGTTGATCTCGCCCTGGACCAGGCAGTCGTCCGCGAGATCCACCGCCGAGTCCTCGACGGCCAGAGCCCGCTCCTCACGCCAGGCGAGTACCGCCGCGGCGAGAATCGCGTCGCGGGCATCGACGGCGAACTGATCTTCGAGACCCCGCCCTCTGGCGACGTGCCCGACCTGATGCGCTCGTTCGCCGAGTGGCTCGCCGGGCACCCCGAGATCTCGGCCGCGGTGCTCGCCGCGGTGGCCCACCTCGAGTTCGTGGCGATTCACCCGTTCAACGACGGCAACGGCCGCACCGCCCGCGCCCTGTCGCGGCTCGTGCTGGTCCGCGGCGGCTATGGGTTCGATGGCCTCGTGTCCCTCGACGCCTACCTCGACACGCACCGCAGCGACTACTTCGCGGCGATCAGGGCCAGCATCGGCCAAGCCTACGCACCGGGCTACGACGCGACCCCCTTCGTGGCGTTCTTCCTGCGCGCCATCAGCGGCTCCGCCGACCACGTGCTCGCGCGACTGCGCGGTCTCGGCGAGGTCCAGATCATCGTGCGCCGCGACGTGGTGGAGGGGACCCTGCCGCCGGCGATGTTCGACGCGCTGGCCTATGCCTTCATCAACCGAAGCCTCCGGGCCCGTGACTACCAGAAGATCACGGGGCGGACCGCGCCGACGACGACCCGGGACCTGGCGGCCGCCACGAGGCTCGGCTACCTCATCGCGGTGGGGACGACCCGCGACCGCTGGTACCGCCTCGGGCCACGGCTGCTCGAGGCACCCGCGCCAGGCGAGCCCTCTGATCCGCGCGAGGCGATGCCGCGGGCCTAGGGCACGCTTCGCCCTTGCTTGAGTAGGCCGAACCGATCGGCGGGTCCTAGCCAGAGCATCACGCCACGCTTGGGGGTGGGGCCAGGTCCGAGCGTCATGTTGACTCGTCGCCGTGGCTGTCCTACTGTGTATGACATGAAGCGATCGTCCGCCGTCATCTCGGTGTCTGTGCCCCCGGAATCCGCGCGGGAGTTCGAGCGTCTGGCAGAGCGCGAGGGACGAAACGAGAGCGCGGCTCTTCCGCGAGATGCTGGCGGTCTACCTCACCTACCAGGAGACGCAGACGTTCGAGTCGCTGCAGCGATACGGGGCGTCCGCGGCCCGGCGAGCTGGCGTCCGCGACGAGAGCGACGTGGAGCGCCTGATCCAGGAGTCGCGAGGGCAGTGACCTTCGGTGCTGTCGTGCACCCCCGGTCGACACCTTCGTCTCGCTCACGCGCATGAAGGCCATCCTCGACACGAATGTCCTGATCTCGGCCTATGTGTTCCCGGGCGGCATGCCCGAGACCGTGTACCGCCTGGCCCTGGAGGGGCGCCTCGAGATCGGGGCGTCGCTGGCGCTGCTCGCCGAGTTCGGCCGTGTCCTCGGCCAGAAGTTCGGCTGGGTCCCAGATCAGGTTGAGGTGGCCGTCGCCCAGGTGGCCCGGATCGCGGTAGTGGTCGAGCCGAACGAGACGATCCAGGTCATCAGGGCCGATCCGGCAGATGACCGTGTTCTCGAGGCCGCTCGCGCCTTTGGCGCCGACGTGATCGTGAGCGGCGACCGGCACCTCCTGAACCTGGGGACGTGGAGCGAGATCGTCGTCTTGTCGCCCTCGGACTTCATCGCCCGCTGAAGCGCCTGAGAGAGCAGGCTGAGCTCCGGCCGCCGTTACACCGCGGACGCTCAGACGGCCGATGCCCAGCTGTGCGACGACGACGACCCTGGGATGAGTCCATCCGTCAGATCGCGATGCGGACCTCTGCCTCGAGCTCCACCGGCAGGTTGAACGGCAGCTCGGCCATGCCGACCGCCGAGCGCGCGTGGGCCCCGGCCTCGCCGAACAGCTCCAGGACCAGGTCCGAGAAGCCGTTGATCACCGCCGGCTGGCTCGCGAAGCCCGGGGCCGAGTTGACCATCCCGAAGACGCGCACCCACGCCGTGATGCGGTCGAGGTCGCCGAGCTTCGCGCGAGAGGCTGCCCAGCATCGAGAGCGCCGTGAGCCGGGCCGCCTCGTACCCCTGCTCCACGGTGACGTCGGCGCCCACCTTCCCGAACGGGCCTGCGATCGAGCCGTCCGGGTGCTGCGGCCCGTGACCGGAGACCAGGGCCCGGTCGCCGATCACGCGCACGGGCGCAAAGGGAAGCCGGACCCCCGGCGGCGGCTTGACCGGCTCGGGAAGCACGAGGCCCAGCTCCCGCAGTCTTGCCTCGATGCGCACGGCGATCCTCCCTGTCAGTGCGACGATTGAGCCGCGGTGGACGCCACGCCAGCATACGGGCCTCCCGAGCATGGAGTGACTCGGTTGGCAGCGTGCCAGCGTCCCGGTGTGGAGGCGCGCCACCCAGGGCATCGGTCCTGCCGCGGTGCAGAGAGTGTGCCGTGTGAATGAGTTCGCTCCAGCCGCCACACGCACCCCCAAGGGTGCCTTCATCGATCCGCTGGGCGAGGTTCTCAGGGCTCCGGGGCACGGCTGACGGCAACCTCGATGCGCTCATAGGGCCGGATCCGATCGAGATCGCGGGTGCCCGGATCACGTTGCCGGGCGTAGACCTCGTTCCTGGACTCGGTCTTGGTGGTGACGGTGAACGTCCCCGCCCGGCACGTCACCTCGACCGCGACGCGGGGGTTCGTAGGCAGGTGCAGCCCGGTCATGACGACCTCGGGCAGCGTGAAGTGGCCGGAGTCAGCGGCGCGCATCCGGACGCGCATGAACGTACGGCCGACGGCGTCCTGGCCCTGCTCGAGGACGATCACCTCCTTGTCCTTCTTGAGGCGTGTGGCCTCCCCCATCCGGATCAGCTCCTCCTCGGCATCGCCGCTGACGCCCGGGATCGCCGACGTGAGTGCGGCATCGACGAGGGCATCGATGGCTCTGGCGCGCGCAGGTCCGTCGACGTGGCCCAGGACACGGACGGCGAATGGAGCGAGGGTTGGGTCGCCGAGCCACTCCCCCATCGCGTTCACCGCTGGCGCCCCGAAGGCCGCGATCCGATCGCGGTAGGTGATGCGTTCGGCCCCGGGTGCCCTGGCCGCCGCGAGCAGCGTCGCAAGATCTTCCAACTCCATCTCCATCTCCTTCGCTTGTCGGTTGCAGACGTTGAGCGATGGGCCTACGAGAGCCGGCTCCGGTCCATCTTGACGCCCTCCGGCGCCATCGCCGCCTGCAGGGTCTCGACGACGAGACGGTGGTCCAGCCCCGCGGCCGTCAGGCCCGCCCAGGCCATGGCGTGGGGCGTTCCCAGGAGCGCCGCGACGAGGTCGCCGGGTCGGACAACCCGGGACTGGTCGAGGCCCGCGAGCTGGGCCGCGACCGCCACGAGCGTCGCGGTGCGGAAGGTGAGCCCACGCTCGCCGTGCTCGCCGTCCGATGCCGGGGTGGTGCAGCACGCCAGGAGCGCAGGCCGGAGACCGACCGGGTCGAGCCTGGCGAGGGTCGCGATCTCGACGAACCCGCCGGGGCCGTTCAGCGCTGCGAGCGCCACGTGCTCGGATCCCACGTGAGGATGCCCGGTGGCGGCAGCCTCGCGGAACATCGCCGCGAGGACGGGCCGCGGATCCGCCACGAAGCCCGGGACTGGTCCGTCGCCCCGTTGGGGCGGCGCACCCTCCGCGGGCGGCTACGCCGGGCACGGGCATCGGCGACCGCGTCGATGAGCATCTCCGCCAGGAACGGCTTGTCCAGGGTCGGGACGTCGAGGCCGAGGGTGGTCGTGCGCTCGAGCTTCGAGCGGGTCGCTCGACATCACCACGACCGGGAGGTTCGGCCGGGTCGCCGTGAGCATGGCCGCGAGATCGACTCCGTCCATCTCGCCCGGCATCTGGACGTCGGTCACGACGAGGTCGACCGCGCAGTCCGGCTCCGAGAGAGCGGCGGCCGCGCTGTCGGCGGTCGGGAACCGATGGACGGTGAAGCCCTCGGCCTCGAGCAGCCGGCTCACGCGGTCACGGGTAGGCTGGTGGTCGTCGCTGACGAATGCGTTCATTGGGGCTCCTTCGCCTCGCGTCCCCGGGGTGGGGCCGTCGATGTCAGGGTGACGGTCGGCGGCCCGCGCTCCAATGTGGCTGGTACGCCATCGAGTGCGAACTTCCACGCAAGGTCCGCTCGAGGAAGGGGGAGTCGAGATGCCCAACATGCCCGCGGGCCTGATCCGCGTCGTGTTCCTCGAGGACGAACGCGGCATCGCCGAGCTGCACGAGGGACGGACTCGCGAGCCGAGGGATCCTGGTGATCGGTCTGGCGGCCACGGTCGAGGCGACGGTTGCCCTGGTGGCAGCGGATCGCCCGGACGTCGTCGTCGCCAACGTCGAGCGTCCTCGATGCGCTGGCCCTCGATCTGCCCGCCGCGCTGTCGCCCGCCGGCCCACCGGTCCTCTGGTGGTCGGGCCACGAAGGGCGGTATCGGGAGGCGGCGGTTCGGGCCGGTGGTGCCGGCTTTGTCAGCAAGCGGGCGGGCCTGGATTTCCTCGTTTCCGCCATCCGGCGTACGGCTGCCGGCAAGGAGACCTGGGCTCCGGACGATCTCCAGGCGAGGCGCAATGCGCCGAAAGCGCCGACAAGCCGCCAACGCGAGGTCCTGGCAGGCATTGCCGCGGGGCGCCCGAACAAGGAGATCGCCGACGACCTCGGGATCTCGGAGCGCGGGGTCGAGAGCCACCTGCGCCGCATGTACGACCGGTATCCAGCGTCGAACCGGGCCGAGCTGCTCAACCTGGCCCAGCGATCCGGCTGGGTCTGAGGTCGATCCCACCTGGGCCGAAGCGCCGGCGCGCGACCTGACCTACGAGGTTGACGGCCAGACGCGCACCAGTGTCATCCCGCTCGGTATCTTGCTGTGCGAGACCACCTGTCCACCGGAGGCAGCGACCCTCTACCAACCGTGATGCACCGGACCGACCGACTGGCAAATTGTCAGGACCACTCGCCTCACCTTGATAACACATAGGCACCTGTCGACGCCGGTCCGGGCGAGTCAAACGGTCTCAGCTCCGAGTCATCGCTGATCTAGACTCGGATCACGATGCTGGTTTGTCGGTTCTGCGGCGAGAGGACAAGGATCGACGCTGCGCCGCGGTGTCTCGCCTGCAGTGCACGGATCTGCAGCCCATGCAGTCGATGTCAGAAATGCGGGGCGGTCCACTCTCCCGAAACGCAGCTGCCTCCGGTCCCACCCCGGGCGACAGTGCCGCCCGGCAGCCCTGATGTTTCCCTCGATCACTTGGGGCGACCACGGTTTGGGCCGCCACGCACCCGACAGACCGACAGCGACCACGGTCTCTTCGAAGACTCCGGGTTCACGGATCCTACGAGAGCGCGAGGGGAATCGGTGCCTCTGGCAAGGACCCTCAGTCTCGTCGGGTTGGGTGTCGGCGCCATGGTTCTGGTTACGGTCGCCAGGCTCTCGCTCCCCGATACCATCGCTGGCTTGGCGGTGATTTCGCTGCTGGTTCTCTACGTAGTAGCGTCGCGGCGCAACAGGCATGGGCCGCAACCCAGACGAGACGGGGAACTCGTGGAGTGGCGTTCGGCCAACCCGGCCAACCCCCGAAGCGAGCCCGCTCCCGACCCGGCCCGCCGTAACGCAGCCATACCTGCCTCCACCGGTTGGAGGATCGGACGGGGTGCCGATCCTTAGGTTCACGGCGGTCCCGTCCGCTCCCGCAGCTCCGCCGGAGGCAATCCATGTGCCTGCAAAGGCAGCCCCGGCGCCTGCGCGACGGCTCGTCCAGACAGTGCCACAAGATATCGAGTCGGTCGTGGTGGGAACAGTCGACCCACTGACTGGTGTCGTCCACGGCGTTGGCACGGAGGTGTTCGTTTGTCTACACTGCCGGGCCGCCTACGCACCGGCGTCGCTCGCCTTGGTGCGAGCACACGACGACCGCTGCATGACCTGCCGGCTGAGTTTCCGTGCGGGCTTGCCCGCACGGGCCGTGGTCGCAGGAGGCAGCAGACAAGCCGGGAGGATCAAGGTGACACCGACAGCCGGGGCCAGCGCCCCGGCGGGTCGAACCACGCCCGTGGAGCGGGCGAACGGCTTCTACCAGCCGCAGATGAGAGTCATCCATGACTCAATGGGACTTGGTGTTGTGGAGTCAATCGAGTATCGCCCGGGCATGGTGGATCTCGTCACTGTCCGGTTCGAGAAGGACCCGTCGGAGTCAGTGCAATTGATTGGCAACTACCCGAACATGGACTGCAGGAAGTGAGACTAGCTGCTGCTGGCGTTCCTCCTGCCATCCACCTCACCGCCGGTACGAGGCATGACCGCCAAGAACTCGCTGGCTGGTCTCAGGCCCGCTTGGCGAACGCGAGAGTCGTGGTTGTTGGCGCCGGAGCGACCGGCAACGAGGTCATCAAGAATTGTCGTTCTGATCGGTGTTGGAACAATCCTGGTCATCGACTTCGACGTCGTCGCGCCGTCGAACTTGGCTCGATGCGTGTTCTTCCGTGACGAAGATGTGGGGCGGCCGAAGGCCGAGGTTGTGGCCTGTCGAGCGTCGGAGTCTATCCTGCTGTTCGCGTCGTTCCGATCGCTGGAGACCTGGAGACAGACCTGGGCGAACAGCACTTGCGCGAGGCCGATGCGATCCTCGGATGCGTTGACAACGCGTACGCGCGGTACCTGATCAATCGGCAAGCAAGGAAGGTTGGCCGCGGGTGGATAGACACCGCCATAGCCCATGATGCCGCCCAGGTGACGGCATATGGCCATGCTGGCCCGTGCTACGCCTGTGGCCTCGGAGAGCGCACTCTCCACCAGCTTCGCGAGCGATTCTCATGCACCGGCTACCGCCGAGTTGACCGCCAATCCCCTGTGCCGACGACGGCCGTCACCTCCTCGCTGGCGGGGGCGCTCGCCTCTGACATCGTCGTGGCGGCGATCCACGGGATGCGGCGAACCGCGGTGCGGTGGACGCTGATGCTTGGTCAGCCGCGACTCATCGTAGACGAACTCTCGGAGTCGAGCGACTGCCCGTTTCACAATGGTCGAATGCCAAGATCCACCACTCTCGACATTGATGCTGACGCAACGTGGGCGAACGTTCTCTGCGGCCACACGGTGGCCAGAGGCGACTCGACTTCTTCCGGAACGCGATCTTGTTTCCGAGCTGAGGTGCCCCGGTTGCGATGCGACCAGGAAGACGGTCGGGATGCTGGCTCGGATCTTCCGCAAGAGTCCGCGGTGTGTCCCTCTTGCCAGACCATGATGGAGCCTCGGATCCATCGGGACGTCAGCCTCGGCGGCGGACTCGACACCGTAAGCCTGAAAGCGCTCGGATACTCGGCCGGCAGCTGGCTTCGCGTCGCACGGGCCGATCCGTCAAGACCTATAGTCTTCCCACCGTGGTGGGTTGGAGGCAGGAGGGGTAGTCCCCGGATGGAACTCTCGGTTCGAACCGCTGATCGAACGCGCCAGGTCGCGCTGGACCTCGAGCCCGGCGCCGAGTCAACGACGACTGTCGGCGAGTTGATGGCGGCCCTTCGCGGCGAATTCGAGCTTTCCGCCGGAAACCGACTACTTCCTCCGTTCGGAACGCGCCGGCCGACAACTCGACCCACAGCAGACGCTACAGCAGGCTGACGTCAAGCCCGGTGATGTCCTCGAGGTGGCCCCGATCCTGCAGGCTGGCAATGAATGACGCCCGGCTCGAGGCAGACTACGGGCGCCTGAAGAGGCTCGTCGACCTGTCCCCAAACGCGATCACCATCGAGAGAGCGACGGGCCGACCGCCTCGAGAGTACTTGCTCACACTTCAGTGCAGGGGCCTGGAGACGACCGGGCCGCAGGCCCCCAGGTTTCGCATGTCGCATGCGGTCGAGATCCTGCTCGGTCCCGACTACCCGTTTGCGGAGCCAGGCGTGCGGGTGACAACTCCAATCGTGCATCCGCACATCTGGACCCCCTCCAATCGAGTCTGCCTGGGCAAGTGGGTGTCGACCGAGTACCTCGACGCGTTGGTCAAGCGCCTGTTTCGGATCATCCAGTTCGATCCCGACTTCCTGGACGGGACGAGCGTTGCCAATCAGGACGCCCAGCGCTGGGCCCAAGCCAATCGGTCGCTCCTCCCGCTGGGAACGTTCACTCCAGGTGAGGAACCGCCGCCACCAGCCCGACCGAAGTTCATCTTCAGGCCGACGTGACAATGGCGATGCGGTTCGTGGATGTCGCGAACCCGCGCATCGGCACCGATCCACTTACAGCGGCGAGCGAGCTCGGTATCCAACTGCGGACTGGCGTCACGTACGCGTGGACCGAGGCTGCACGCCAAGGAGTCGAGCGTCACGCGGCGTCATCTCGGGATCGAGATCGCGGGCCTGCTCGCCGGCCGAGTTTGGGCGGGCGAGGTCGGGACGCTTGTCCTCGTGGAGGAGGCTCTTCCAGCGGATCAGCATGTCGAGCGCAGCAGCGTCCACGTAACGTTCCGGCCAGAGGCGTGGGACGTGCTCAGTCGTGAGCTGGATCGCCGGTCGCCGGAGACGGTAGTGGTTGGCTGGTATCACTCACACCCCAGCCTGGGCGCCTTCTTCTCTGGCACAGATCGACAGACCCAGCGTGGTGCATTCCGCGCAGACTGGCAGATTGGTGTTGTCGTCGATCCGCATCGCGACGAGATCGCCGCGTTCCGAGGTCCCGAAGCGCGGACCGTTGACCCCGCCGACTTTGTCTCCAACATCCGGCTGGAATTGCCTGGAACTGCGACGCCAGAGGCGGCAACTTGGGCCCGCGTATCCCGGCCCGTGTCACCCAGGAGGCCGAGGCGACGGCGCCTGGGCGTCCTGCTGCTTCTTGGCCTCGCCATCGTCGCTCTAGTCAAGTTGCCCCGTTGGCGCAGAGGCGGTCGACTGTAGGGCGGTACGCTTCCTCGTCCCGAGGCAGCCGCTCGAGTAGGCAGCCCATCTGGCAACTGGCACACCGACACCCCAGACTCCTGCTCACGCGCCCGATGGCCACGGAAGGAGGCTCCCATCGAGAAGGCCGTCATCCGCGGCTCGTGATCGAGGACGTGGACCCAGACGAAACGGACGACGAACTCTGGAAGTGGGCAATGAACGAGGTCTTTTTGCCGAGCGGCCTCGAGGTGGCGCCGTGGACGCGGCACACGCTCCAGCGTCACCCCGAGACGCAGAGCGCGACGATCTCGCTGTTCATCGAGTTCGAGCAGGGCGACGAGGACCGACGCCAGGCCAATTGACGGGACGCCGGCGCGAGCCAGATCCCAGGCACGTCGTCAACTCCCTTCGCTGAGGGCCCTGTTGCACCGCCCGCAGATGACACCCTCGCGTGGGGTTCCCGCGTAGTCGTCGCGAATGCGCCCAACGAACTGGTAGCGGACGGGCTGCAGATCCTGCGGGCGCTCCGGATCCGGCGCGAACAGCCGCGGCGTTGGCGCCTTGCAGCCACAGCCGATCCCCGGACCGCCCCGCCGGCCAATGTTCCCGTACATGCCACGCGGCTGATCGGACGTGATGAAGTAGCCGTCGTCCCAGACGGCCTGAACACGGCCGACACCCTCGGGCTGGCCCTCGCGCGGCTGACCGGGGTCGACTCGTCGCGGCACCGCCGTCCGGACAGGGTGGCGCGCTGCGGGAGTTCCGTGGTGCGCGGCTCTCGGCGGGCGATCACCGCGATCCTCGATGAGTCTCTGGGCTGGGATGGCGCGGCTGCAGCGGCCGCAGATCAAGCCTTCCGGTTCGACCCCCTCGTAGTCCGGGTGGATCTCTCCCACGAAGCCATATCTGGCGGGCTCCGTCACCTCGGGCGCGCTCGGGTCAGGCACGAACCTCCGAGGGGTCGGCGAGATGCATCCGCATCCGTGCCACGGCCCTCCCGGCGGGCCCCAGTTGCCGTGCATCATGCGTCCATCGGATGTGGTCAGGTAGCCCCCCGCCCACGCGCGGAGGAGGCGACCGACGCCGGCCGGCTGTCCGATCTGGATAAGGGAGCCATCGGGCCAGGTCACCAGGGTGCCTGTGCTGTCCACGTCCGCTGCCAGCGCGATAGGCAGGCCGTTTGCGGGCCCGGCTACTGGGATTTGGACAAGGGGCGTTTCCACACCGTCCCGAATGACAACCCCGACCTCGGCATCAGCTCCGAACCTCACCTCGAAACCAAGCCCGCGCATGCAGCCGTCGGTAGCCCGGAAGCTCTTCCTCCGTCGGCTCCTCCAATTCCCATTCGTATGCACACAGGCAACCCATTGGACAGCGCT
>CAVWFY010000012.1:0-80929 GCA_963754485.1 uncultured Chloroflexia bacterium
GGTAAAGAACCTAATAAAGGAGTATCCCGGTATCCGTGCTGTAGACGGAATATCCTTTCTGATATCCAACCGGGAGAGGTCTTCGGTATGGTAGGTCCAAACGGCGCCGGGAAGACCACCACCATCGAGTGTATCGAAGGCTTGCGCCAACCGGATCAGGGCAGCATCCGTGTATTGGATCTGGACCCCCGGGCAGACGGGTATCGCCTACGGAGCAGATCGGCATTCAGTTTCAATCTGCCGCACTGCCTGACCGAATCAAGGTTTGGGAAGCGCTGGAGTTGTTTGCCAGTTTTTACCGAAAATCGGTGGATTACAAGCAATTGCTGGTTAAAATGGGATTGGATGATAAGCGTAATGCTTTCATTTCCAAATTATCTGGCGGGCAAAAGCAGCGTGTCTTCATTGCACTGGCGATGATCAACGACCCAGAGATTGTATTTTTGGATGAATTGATTACTGGATTCCTACCCACAATCAAGGCGGGCAATGTGGGATATGGTGAGGGAAATAAAAGCACAGGGCAAGACCGTTTTCCTGACAACGCATTTCATGGAAGAAGCCGAACGCTTGTGTGACAGGGTGGCGATCGTCCACCATGGCAAAATCGTTGCCCTGGATAGTCCTCAACGCCTGGTGGATGGGTTGGGTGAGGAAAACAGGGTGATTTTTGAAACGACCAATGATTTTATGAAATCATCCTCAGTACATTGTCCGGTATCGGCCGCGTTGAAAGGATTGGTGATCGCATCGTGGTGTATGGTAAAAAAGTCGGCCTGGTAGGCCGGGTAGTCAATGCGCTGGAATCAGTAGAGATTCCTTTCGAAAATATCCATTCCGAACAGCCGACCCTTGAAGATGTGTTCCTTAAATTGACCGGGCGGGCGAGATTCGGGACTAGGAGCTATAAAATGCAAACCTTTTTGAAATTGGCATTTGTTCAAACAAAATTATACCTGCGCGAACCAATCGGCGCGTTCTTCACCCTCGCGTACGGACCCCTTTTGCTGATCATGATGGGATTCATCTTCGGCAGTGAGCCGCAAGCTATTCTGAACGGAAAAAGCCAGCTGGATATCTCTGTTCCGTCCTATATTGCCATGATCATTGGTCTTGGTGGATTGACTGCCATTCCGATCGGGGTGACCACGCGACGTGAAAACGGGGTCTTGCGACGGTTTTGTGCCACCCCACTAAAACCACTGACCTACTTCCTGGCTGATATCCTGGCGCCCTTCTTGGTAACCTTGATGGGGGCGGTTCTTGATCGTTTTAGGCTTGTTGGTCTATCACGTCCACTTTGACGGGAGTTGGATCAGTCTCCTGGGTGGTATCTGCTTATGCATGCTAT
The DNA here is from genome assembly GCA_963754485.1 of uncultured Chloroflexia bacterium. Classification (GTDB taxonomy): domain Bacteria; phylum Chloroflexota; class Limnocylindria; order Limnocylindrales; family CSP1-4; genus CAIXZV01. The sequence goes on from CAVWFY010000012.1 coordinate 1,352, forward strand.
CATTCTTCGGTTTGGGGTATGCCCTTTCAGGGGATCTTTCCGAGCACACGCGTCGCTGCCGTGATCGGTAATGTGCTAATTATTCCGATGGTCATGCTTTCCGGTGCGATGGTACCACTGGAGGTGATGCCGGAGTCGGTTCAGAATATCGCCAATTATGTGCCCTTGACGCACGCGGTTTACCTGTTGCGCGGCCTGTGGTTCGGAGAATCATGGGGTCAACACTTGGTGTCGGTTGCAGTCCTGGGCGGCGTCCTTCTAGTCAGTATGATCACCATCGCCCTGACATTCAAGTGGGAGTGAACCGGTATCCATCCCAGGGCTTATTGTATACAGGGATGCGCATCATGACTATTAAGATTGATGCTTCTGGAAAAACGTATCGGGAGTGAGTACTGCGGGTAATCCTGTTTGCCATCCCTGGACTGATCGTTCTGTATGGAATTTCGACGATAGCCTTGTAGGTTATGGGAAGGCTTTCAGGGTACTGGCCATGTCCAGGGTACGGAAGGTTGGAGTCAAGGTTAAAACATTCACAACAGGGGTACTACCCTAAACTACATTTAGGACCTTGACAATGGACTTTCGTTGCTCCTTATCCAAGGGAGGCGTCAACGGGTGGATTTGGGATGTAGTGTTCATAAAGTGGACTCGGATATTTATATTAAGTCCGAAGTCGATTTTGGAGATGATCTGTTAGAAGCCGGAAGGTATGTTGAGTTCCTTCGGAATAGATAATATTCTCGCCACAGCTATTCTTCTTCTAAGGCAAGTTTTCCATTCGCTAATATGTACGTTTTCTCCTCAATTGGCAAAAGTTGCTCACCGTGATTTGGCAACAATCTTTCCGGATTGAATGAATGGCACGGGATCAGCACTTTGGGGTCTACCTGATCAACAAAATATTTCACCTGTGGTGGATATCCATGACTGAAATAATTCTTGCGGAAGAAGGTTAAGTACTCGAATCCTATCCTTTTTACAATCCGCAATAGATTCCGGTAAGCAGGGTCAAACTCTCCATGCGGCATGCCATCCAGGTGAAAATAGACGCCGCCCTCTCCTGGCAGGTCATATAATTCAAGGATATGTCGATAGCTGTTCTGCAACAGGTAGCCACTTGGATTCGCGGTGATCTCTTTGCGAGTAATAACTGGAGACGTGACCATCAATTCCTTGAACCATGCTGGTTGACGGGTGAGATCCTGGGGATAGCGAGTTGAATCCGGGATGAATATATTAGGTGCCATGTGGAAGAATTTATGGAGGATCCAGGCACAATCCGGCTCAAAAACCGGGACCCGATCCAATTTTTGAGCCCAACCCATGTATTTTCGGGCATCATCCACCTCGCGCTGGTAGAAATTGATCACACACAGACCCGTTTGATGCTCCAGCGCAGAGAAAATCTCCCGGTCCAAGTCCTTGAGATCCAGCATACCCATGGGGATCCTCTGATCCGGAAGGATCATTTTTGGATCAATCGAGCCGACCGTCTGGAGTAATAGTGGATCCATAAAACCTGTACAGTCGCACAGCAACACATCAATCTGCCTGGACTTAAGGAATTCCATCTGCTCAAAAGCCAACGAAGAATCCTTGCCATGCAGGACCAAGTCACCGGTCCAATGGAGGGTACCATCCGGAGTTGTGATTAGAAAAGCGAAGTCAAAGTAGCTCTTGCGGCTGGTGGGGATTGGCAGGACTTCAATGGCTCCAACAGTAATGGGTACTTTCTCAGTGAAAGGCGTGTAGGATCTTTCCAAGTGTTTGGACTCCATCGCCGGTCGTCTCCAACGCGCGTTCAATGCGGATGGCGTTCTCATGCATATAGATCGGGATCTGCGGGGCAACCATGCCGATCGCGGACATATGGTCAAGGTGCAGATGGGTGATGAACACCGCTGTGTTTAAGTTGCTTTCTTCAGCCGGTATCAAACCCATGGAAGCATCCAGGTCCTGGCGGCGATAAAGTCCATCGATGCGTGGAGCTTTCTTCGCCCTGATCGCATCCCGCACCCAAGCTTCGGAACGGGGAGCAACTCTGCCATCGTAGATATCCTCTTCAGGGTCATAGACACTACCCATTTCAAAGATCACCCGGTCGTGCCCATATATGATGCTGCAGATAACCCCCCCGATCGTCCGGGCACCTGAATGCATGATGAATTTTGTTCTCAATCGAATGTCTCCGTTGCCAGCCTAATCGGTGCTGCGCTGAGCCCAGATCAAGTAACGCAGCCAAAGGCTGCCAGTTCTTGATTCAGATCACTTAAGGGGAAGGACAGGGTGTCAATATAACAATCGAAACCATTCTTTCACTCCAAAAGCATCAGGTTGTACCGATATAGTCTTATTGCGTTTCTGAAACAGCCAGTGCAGCCTTCGCGTTCAGGTCGAAGCAGGGTTGGAATATCAGTCACGGCACCTTGCAGGATAGCCGAGAAGGTATTACCAACTTCGCGTCGGACAGAAGTCCAGGAAGGCCAGGCCGGTTCAGCTGCGCCGGTTGACAGGAAGGAGGTGCCAACGGACCAGATCGGTCGGCTGCCAGGTATTCAGATAGGAGTGGCAGGGTGTCGCTGCGGGTGGGATAATAGGCGCTGCCCTGGATCCATTTGCCTGCACTTCGGCTGAGGTCAGGAATTTCAGGAATACCCAGGAGGCCATCATGCGAGGCTGGTATTGCCGATGGCAATATATTGCCCGAACAGGTTGACGGCGCTGGTGACCATCCTTGCCAGGGGAAGGGAATCAGAGTCCACTCATCCTTGATGGCGCCCTCAGCATCGAAGGCAGACACCTGGTAAGGTAGACCCGCGGTCGAACTCATGGTGAATAACGCCTTGCGGGGAGGCGAACTCGGGGTTCGGGTAGGATTCGGTCTGGAAGACACAGCCACTATCATATAAGTCCTTCCAGAACTCGGCCACATCGACCACAGGCTGGCTGGCGAAGTCGTAGGCCATGCCATCTGTGCTGAGCATGTTGCCATTATTTGCAAAAACAAAGGAAGCCACATTGGATGCCCCGGTATACAGAACCAGACCACCCGTCCCATCATTGTTGGGGTCGGCATCGTTCTTATTGGCTTCCGTGGCTGCACAAGTCTGGGCTTTGAACTCCTAATTTGTGGGTGCATTGGCAAAACCTAGTTCCTTGGCCCACTGAGAGTTATAGAAAAGAACATTGGCTGACTGGCTGATCGGGAAGGCCACCGTGGTTCCACCGGCGATCTTGCCGCCGTTGACGGCTGGCGTATAGAGTGCGGCATTATCTTCGGCTGTCAATCCGAGGACTGGATCATTGATATAGGGTGCCATATCGGCTACCGCGTCAACTGAATACCAGTTGGCCACAGCATTGGTGTATCCGACCGCCAGGTCGGGCAGGTCGCCGGATTGAATGGCGGCGTTGAAAGCATCTTCCAGATCGCCATAACCGCCCTGGTCAATCGCTTCGACTCGTTATGTCCGATTCGTTGCTGGCATTGATCTTGACAATGGCCAGCATAGTCTCATTGGGCAGGCCAGTACCCCATACATGCCAAAAGGACACGGTTTGGCCAGTGGGGTCGATGGAAGGTTTCACCACTTCGACCGGCGCTTCGGTGGCCACCACGGGTTCGGGTGTGGGGGTCGGGGTCGGGGCTGGTTCGCATGCGGATAACATCATGGCAGCAATCACGAGCACCAGAATGACTATTTTGGGAAAACGCTTTAACATGGTGTCTTCTCTCCTTATATATATTTTAGTTTGATTGTCCATGGATGGACTGACACTGAACTAACTCTGGTTGATTACCTCCTTTGGGCCACGATCACCCCTTCAGTCCACTGCGGGCAATGCTCTCAGTGAACTGTTTTTGCGTAAAGAAATACAAGACCAGGATTGGCAGGATGGCGATGACTGCACCCGCCATCATTTGGAAACCGCCAGCATCTGCCCGGCTTCATCGATAAAACTGTACAATCCCACAGCAATAGGGCGCCAGTCGGGAGAATTGGTTACCAGCATCGGCCAGGCCAGGGCATTCCATGTTCCAATAAATGACAGGATTGTGATTACCATGACCGGTGCCTTGGTGAGCGGTAGGGCGACGCTCCACAGGAAGCGCAGGTGTCCGGCGCCATCTATCTGGGCGGCATCGTAAAGTTCATCAGGTATCTGGGCGAAGAACTGCCGCAGCATAAAGATTGAAAAGACACTCCCCATAAACGGGATGGTCAATGCTGGCCAATTGTTGATCCATTTCAGGGGACCGATTCTGCCAAGCCAGGTCACTGTGAGGAAGTTGGGAATGATCGTGACCATGGCGGGGATCATCATCGACTTTAGAGTATCCCGAAGATGATCTCCCGGCCGGGAAATTTGATACGCGCAAAGGCATATGCTGCCATGGTGCTGAAAACCAATTCGCCCGCCAGTGTCAGAATGGTAATGCGAGTGCTGTTCCACATATAAAGTGAAAAATTTGCTTCCTTCCAGGCATTAATGTAATTCTCGGGATGGAACTCTGAAGGAAGTAAGCGTGTTCCCTGAGCCTCACCAATGGTCATAAAGGAGACCGAAATCATCCAGAAAAATGGGAAGATGGCGATCAGCGCCCCGATGATCAGGATGGACATAGGTGGTGATATTACGAGCTGTGAGTATGCTGGGCCTTTTCTCTTCGTTTGAGCGGGCGTTTTTATCAACCATAGAACACCTTCGAGCCCTGAATTTTTGTGTTTCAAAAAGGTCAATATCAGGATGATCCCGAAACAGAATAAACGCCATCGCAGAGGCATAACCATAACGCAGCTTTTCATAGAATTCTGAGAAGATGACCACGCTGAATGTGTCTGTAGTTTGGAGAGCAGCCTCAAGACGCATCACCCAGATATGGTTAAATGCTTTAAATGTGCCAATAACTGAAATAATGGTCAGGAAGTATGTGGATGGTGATAACAATGGGGAAGGTGATGTGGCGAAATACCTGCCAGCGATTGGCGCCGTCCACCTCGGCTGCTTCGGCGGTCTCCTTGGGGATGTTCCCCAACCCGGCCAGGTAGATGACTGTATCGAAGCCCACAAATGTCCAGAATCGAGTAGATCATGATGACCACCAGTGCGAGGCTGGGGCCGTTGGCCCAGGCAGGCCAGTTTTCAAACCCCAACGAAGTGGCCAGCATTTGTAGAACACCCTTTGGTTCCCACAACCATTGCATGGGGTCTAAAACCGAACAGACGCAAACCGGAGTTGACCGGCGCCTGGTAGCGGTTTGAAAAAATCTGGCGGAAAACGGCAGCACTGGCAACAGTGGGGGTCACATACGGCAGGAAGAAAAGGATTCTAAAGAAAGATGAGCCGGCCAGGTTTTGGAAGAGTAGGACAGCCAGAAATAGTGAGATGCCAAGTTGAAAAGGTACCGTACCCAAGGCATAGAAGAGGGTCGCACGCAAACCGACCCACAGGTCGGGGTCTCCAGCTGCCACAACGACTGGCAATTCACCCACCAGTATCCACCCCCCGACCACAAAGGTCATGGCAGACAGCAGGCGCAGGCCGAACATCCAGTTGCTATGCTGGTCCTTGGCGGATTGCCATATCTTGTATACCCGCAGCATGGCCTGGGGCGAATCCGGGCGACCCCGGGCGGGATGGCCAGCACGGCACGGAAGGCGGGCACCAACTGGCGGGCCGGGTCGTTCGAGGGGTGGGTCACCTCGGTCGTGGGGCGGCAGGACATGTTGCCGAGCCGGTTCGCGGGGGCGCGCTCGCCGGGACCGGTCGCGGCAGACGCTGCGGCGATGGCCGTGGTGGCCGTCATGCCGCGGCCTCGCTCGGAGTCGCCGTCGCGCCGGGCCGCGGACGAGGAGGAGGCGAGCCGGGCATGTGCCCGTTCCCACGCGGCCCGGATCCGTCCGACGTCCGCGGGCCGGCCGATCCGCTTGGCGCCCCACAACCCAACGAGCAGGTTCTCGAGCTGCGCCGCTTCGGGTCCAGGGGCCAGGCCGGACACCTCCCGCGTGACGGCGAGCCACGCCTCGTGGCGGACGCCCCGGGCGGTGAGGGTCTCGTGCACGCCCTGGGGGGTCTGGACCAGGGCGTAGGCCGAGGCGAGCTGGGCGGCGACAGCCCCGAGCAGCCCGTCCGCGAGGCCGTGGTCGAAGGCATGCACCGCGACCGCGTGCCGCTCCCCGTCCGCGAGGTCCGCAAACCCGTCGGCGACGACGCCCGACCGGAGGATCGGGTCCAGGTCGACGAGCTCGAGGGCGCGCACGGTCCTCTCGAAGCGGTCCGCGATCGAGCGCAGCGCGAGCCCCGGGTCGCCCGGCCGGGCCGCGGCCGCAGCGAGCGCCTCGCGGTGCGCGGCAAGGATCTTCGACTCGCTGATCCTCCCGCCCGACGCCCGCTGGGGCAGGCCGAAGCGGAGGGCCGCGAGGGCCGCATTGCCGGGTTCGAGGGTCCCCGAGGCCCGAACCGCGGCGATCCCCCGCACGAGCAAGGCGCCGCGCCGCGGCGAGCATCGCAGCCCGGCTTCGTCGAGCAAGCGCAGGGCGTGGCGGACGTAGACGGCGGAGGCCGGGTCGGGCTGGGCGACCGCCGCCAGGTAGCGCTCCCTCGCCGTCGCAACCGCCACCCGGAAGGCGACGGACGCCGCCTCATCGACCGGGCGGAGGTCCGCCATCAGCAGCCGTTCCTGCTCGGCGGGGGCCAGCGCCCGCCAGTCGGGCATCGGCACGATGAACGCGAACCGGTCTGCGAGCGCGGCGTCGAGCGGGTCGGCGCCGAGGTACGCGTCGTCGGCGGCGTCCTCGTCCACCGGGTTCATCGCCGACCATCGGTGCCGGAGGCGGGTCAGCTCGATCCCCTGGACGCGCCGCTCGTGGACGATCGGGAACAGCTTGTTCTGGAGCTCCGGCCGGCATCGGTTGATCTCGTCGAGGAAGACCGCCTCGGCATCCCAGATCGTCGCCGGCGTCCGGAGCCAGTCGAGGCCCCCGTGGCCGTCCGGGACCGGGTAGCCGACGAGGTCGTCGTAGGACAGCAGGCTCGCGTTGTAGTGCCGCCAGGCCAGCCCCAGGGCCTCCGCGATCCGCGTCAGCAGCAGGCTCTTGCCCGTGCCGTGGGGACCGACCAGGAGGATCGGCAGCTCGGCCGCGATGGCCGCGATGACGACGGGCTCGATCTCTCCCAGGCCGACCAAGCCGAGGCCGTCGAGGAGGCCGGGCGAGCCAACCTTCGTGCGCGTGGAGGTCATGGCACGTTCTCCCATCCGGCCTGGGAGTCGCACCGTGCTCCCGGCGTGCCGCCGGGTCCGGTTGCGGTGCCATCAGCGGGCCAGGCCCCTCCGGCACTCTCGATGGGATCCCCGTCCGCGGCCGACACGACGCGCGCATGCGCATGCCGTTGCCGGTCCGTGGTCGGGACCCTGCCGCATCGGGTTACAGCATTGGCACCGTTCCGGTCCCGGGAGGACCGGTGGTTGCCGCGCCTTCGTCGAGCTGTATCTCTCCGGCGCTCTCGATGCGTGCCGCTCTCGCGACATGCGAATCGTAGGGCCCGTGGAATGGGCCGTCAAACGGTCGAGAATCGCAGCGACGTGGCACGGGTTGAGGACCCACGACCACTGCGCTAGACTCGGGTTCTCCCGAGCGGGAGTAACTCAGTTGGCAGAGTGTCAGCTTCCCAAGCTGAATGTCGCGGGTTCGAACCCCGTCTCCCGCTCCACCTTCCCCACCGAATGATCCTGCGCCGTGTCTGCGCGACCAGGCGAAGCGACTGGCGCTGTGCGGTCCCGTCTAGACTTGGCTGCCATGCCCGAGATCGACGACCCCGCGACCGCCTACGGCGCCTCGGTCGAGCAGGAGCGGGCTGCGCGGGAGACGAGGCTGCGCGACCCGATGGGCTGGCTCAGTCTCGTCGGCCTCCACTGGCTGCAGCCAGGTCGGCAGCGGTTCGGCAGCAGCGTGGGCAACGAGATCGTCCTGCGAGCCGAGGAGGGCGAGGTTCCACCCGTGGCAGGCACGCTAGAGGTGACCGCGGGGCTCGTGCTGGTCCATCCCGAGCCTGGCGCAGCACTGACCGTGGATGGCCAACGCGCTGCCGACGTGATGGAGCTGGCCGACGACCAGGCCGACGATCCGACGATGCTCGAGCTTGCCTCGCTCCGCCTCGTCCTCATCCGCCGTGGCGGTGACCGCCTCGGGCTCCGGGTTCGGGACACTTCGGCGCCGGTGCTGCGCGCGTTCGATGGCCTGGACTACTTCGACATCGATCCCCGGTGGCGGCTGACCGGGCGCCTGCTCCGGGGTTCCCCGGACGCCACCATCCCCGTCCCCGACGTGCTCGGCAGCGTCATAGACGAGCACACGCCGGGCGTCGTCCAGTTCGAGATCGATGGGCGGACACATCGCCTCGATGCGCTCGTGGCCGGGCCCGATTCCCTGGCGCTCCTCTTCGGCGACCAGACGAGCGGGCGCGAGACCTACGGCGGCGGCCGGTTCCTGGTGACGGGGACGGTCCGGGAGGACGACACGGTCGAGGTGGACTTCAACCTCGCCTACAACCCGCCGTGCGTGTTCTCCCCCTACGCGACATGTCCGATGCCGCCAGCCCGCAACCGACTCGATCTGCGGATCGAAGCCGGCGAGAAGTCCTGGACCGCACCGGGCGCGCGGCACGCTTAGCGCCGGGGGCCCGTCGTCCTCGATCCGCGGCGGCAACGCAGCACGCAGGGGAGCGTTCGCCGCTACCCGGGCGCGCCACCAAGGACGAGCTCTCCGCCCGTCTTCGTGCGCGCGATCGGCGATGCGGCGGGGTCATTGAGGTGGGCGCGGACATCCCACGTCAGGCCGGCGATCCCGTTGTCCGGCCGGCAGATCACGACCAGCAACCCTGGCTGCCCCGGCACCTCGTACTCGCAGCGCACGGTCTCGTGCTCGTGGACCACGTTCCGCAGCACGGCGCCACGACCCGCGGAACCCAGCTCACGGGCCAGCCAGTCCGCAACACGGAAGTCGCTCATCCCCTGACGATACCCGGATCACGCACGGCGGACAGCCGATGCCAGGTCAGGCCGACGGATCGAGGACCCGGACACCGGTCCCGGAGACGTCGCGCACGTTGCGCGTGACCAGCACGAGGTCATGCACGAGCGCCGTGGCCGCCAGGAGCCCGTCGACCGTCGGGACCGGGTCCGGCACGTTCAGGGCACCCCACCGGTCCGCGACCGCGGCGTCGATCGGCAGAATCCGGTCCGCGAAGCCGTCGACGATGCGGCCGAGCCAGTGCTCCAGCGCGGCTGCCGAGATGGCGTCACGACGGCGGATGGACTCGATCCCCCGCCGGACCTCACCCAGCACCAGCACGCTCGTGTAGAGCTCAGCGGCGGGGGTGCCCGCGTACCAGGCTCGCACCCCGGGGTCAGCACGCTCTCCCTTGCGCAGCTCCGAGAGCACGTTCGTATCGATGAGCCAGCTCACGGGAGCGGTCGCGGCAGGTCGCGGACGGGCGCGAAGTCCTCGTCCGTGCCGACGTCCGGCATCGCCGCGAGGAGGGCCTTGAACGCCTCGGCGCCGGTGTCGGCCGCCAGCGCCTGCGCGAGGATCTCGCGGTGCTCCGCCTCGGCGGAGCGGCCATGACTGGCGGCACGCCGCTTCAGGGCACGCACGACGGCTGGGGTCGACGTTGCGCACGATGAGCTGGCTCACGATGTCACCTCTGCTATCAATGATAGCACTGCTCTCTTGCCGCGGGGTGAGGACCGCTGATCCGGCATGGTGGGACAGCGCGCCGACGATAGCGAGCCGGGCTTATCGGGGGCTTGTGTCGACCACCGGGCCGCCGTCCACCCGGCGCGGGATCGTCGCGACAGCCATGCCGAGGAGCACCACCGAAGCCGCCCACGAGCTGGAGCGGCGACGGCCGCTCGCCGAGCAGGATGGCGGCCAGGATGGTGGCGGTGATCGGGTTGAGGAGCAGGAACGCCGCGGAGCGCGCCGCCTCGATCAGGCGGACGCTCGCCACCATGAGGACCGGGCCCAGTGCGGCGACCACCGCGAGCCAGCCCAGGGCGACGACGGCCTCGACGGGCGGGCTGGCCGGCGCCAGGAGTGCCGGGTCCGTGGCGAGCACGAACCCGCCGAGCACGACGGCGGCCAGCGCGCAGTTGGCGAACGCGACGGTGAGCCCGTCCAGCCGGTACCTCGCGGACCACCGGCGCGCGAGCACGAGATAGAGCGCGAACGACAGGGCGGCGAGGATGCCCCAGCCCATGCCCGCGATGTCGGTCGCGTCCGGGTCCAGCTCCGCCAGCATGGCCGTGCCGGCGAGGGCCAGGACGAAGCCGGCCAGCACGCGCGCCGTCAGCCGCTCGGGCAGCAGGACGGGCGCGATGACGGCCGACAGCACGGCATAGAGTCCCGCCACGAAGGCGGCGATGGCCGCGCCGACGTGGGCGACCGCGAGGTTCATCGACGCGAGGAACAGCGGACCGGCGAGGGTCGCGAGCACCAGGAGCCGGACCGCGCGCTGGGTGCCACCGGGCTCGACGGCCGGGCATTGGGCCGACCTGCGCGGCGCCCCTGTCACGCCCGGCGGGCAGACCTCCGCCGAAGTTCCCGGGGGCACCGGACCGTCCGCCGCGCCTGCGCACGAGCACGAATCCCCCCGACCGCGATCGCGGCCAGGAAGCTCCGCCATGCAGCGGTCGGCACCGGCTCGAAGGCCGTCAGGGCGAACGAGGTCGCGACGTACGCAGACCCGAACCCCATCGCGGCCAGCGCGGCGAACAGCTCTCCACGGTGACGGCGGGACGCTGGTGGCATCGGTGTCTGCCGTCAGGCCCGGCGCGGCTAGCGGTTCTTGCGGCTCCGGCGGCGCAGGTACCAGGCGCCGATGAAGCCGATCGCCGCTCCGCCGAGGACCGCGATGGTGCCCTCGACGAGGAAGTTCCCGAAGTCCACCTGCTCCATCACGAGCATCAGGACCCACACGGACACCGCGGTCAGCAGGACGAGCGTCATGGTCGGATCTCCCTCCTCCGGTTCGGGCGGACTCGCCCGGGTGGCTGTCGACCTCGGGCCCCCTTGGCGGCCGCCCGAGCGTCCCGGCTCCCCGGGGGGAGTGGACGGGCCTAGCCTACGCTGCCTCAGCACCGCCCGCGCGCGAAATCAGGCATCGGGTCAGGTCGTTCGGTACTCGCACCGCCGGCACGGGCCCCGGGTGGCGACCGAGAGAGCCGTCAGCCCGACGGTGGCTCGCCCAGGCAGTACAGCTGCCGCGCCCCGGACACCCCCTTCAGCTCGTGCGACCCGGCGTCGAGGAAGGTCAGTCCGGAGTCCGCGACGAGATCCCGCGTCGTGGCGGACACGTACACCTGGCTTGGTCCGGCGAGGGCCATGACCCGGGCCGCAACATGGACGGCCATGCCCCGGACGTCGCCGGCGGCGAGCTCGACCTCGCCCGTGTGGACCCCGGCCCGGATCGCGAGGCCGATGCTTCGCGCCGCGAGGCAGATCGCCGCGGCCGCGCGGACCGCCCGCTCTGAGCTGTCGAACACGGCCAGCACGCCGTCGCCCGTCGTCTTCACGAGCCGGCCACGGTAGCGGTCGAGCTCGAACTGGACACGCTCGTTGTGCGTCCCGACGAGCTCCCGCCAGCCCGCCGGACCGTGCGCCTCCGCGAGGGCGGTCGAGTCCACGATGTCGGTGAACAGCACGGCACCGAGGACCCGCTGCTGGTTCTCGTCGATGCGGGCGAAGGAACGGACGCCGGCGAAGTCGTAGGCGACGAACGCCTCGTCACCGACGACCCAGCCCTCGTGGCCGGGCGGGATCTCGAAGACCATGCCCGGACCGACCTCGCTGGTCGTGCCGTCCTCCATCCGGCTGCCGAGCCTCCCCGCGATGCAGATCCCGACGTGGCGGTACTGGCACAGGCTGGTCCCCGCGATGGGCTGGACGTGCTCCTTCCAGCTCCAGCCGGGCTCGAACACCATCCGGCCGATCACGAGATCGTCGAGGTTGTAGATGTCGACATGCCCGAACGGCGTCTGGCGGACCTCGTCCGGGTGCTCGAGCGACTTCTCCTGGAGACGGGCCACGGGCGGGTCCTCGTTCCTGCGTCACGAGGGCGTGGACAATCCGCCGCGGGACGCGTTCGGACGATCATGCTCCATCGGCCACCCTTTGGCCTAGTCCCCCACGGAACTCCACTTCTCCACCGGAACGCCGGCCTCGAGGTATGACGCCCTGGCGGCCTCGTGACAGCCGGCGCACCATCTCCCCACCCGGAACCGCCGTGATCGACCCCGAGAGCGTGCGGCTGGCGTTCACGGGCGATCTCTGGCACCGGCGGGGTCCGGCGCCCTACCACTTCGTCACGGTTCCCGAAGACGGGTGCGCCGTGTTGCGGGCCGTCGCCCCGGTGGTGAGCTACGACTGGGGCGTCATCCCGGTTCGCGCCCGGATCGGGAGCAGCGATTGGGAGACGTCGCTGTTCCCCAGGGACGGGGGCTACGTCCTGCCGGTCAAGGACGCGATCCGGCACGCAGAGGGGCTCGTCCTGGGCGATGTGGTCTCGGTGGAGATGGCGATCCGGACCTGAGCGCGCGAGTGCCGAACCCGGACCACGCGCGTTGGCGCGTCGCCCTTCGACACGCTACCCGTCCAGCAACTGCGCCAGGGCGACAGCAACGCGATCGGCATCGGCCGGTGCGAGCTTTCCAAGCTCCCCTCTGACCAGGCGATGATCGAGGGTGAACAGCTTGAAGCGGACCTTCGATGGCGCGGGGAGTCCGGCGGCGACGATGTCCGTGAGCGTGCAATCGAGGGGCCAGGGCGGGTTCTCATCCGACGTGATCATCGCCATCACGGAGTGGCCCGCGGGAGCGTTGAACGCAGCGGCGTCCGAGAGCACCAGCGCGGGCCGGTTCTTCGTGGCGGTTCGGTCGGAGAACGGGAAGGGAACGCGCACGACCGTGTGCCGGTCAAAGCTCACGGTAGGCCTCGTCGTCGGCGGCGCCTGCCCACTCGCCCAGCGTGCCCTCGACGGCGCGCAGGTACTCGATGTCGATCGGCTGGACGCGGCGCACGGTCGCCGTGCCGTCCTCAGCGATGTCCCAGGCGATAAGATCGCCGGGTCCCACGTGCAGGGCGGCGCGAACACGCTGCGGGATCGTCGTCTGGCCCTTGGCCGTGATCTTGGCGACTGTCACCATCTCATGCATCCTGCGTAATGCGTCCTTACGTCCTTACTATACACTGGCGGCACCGGGAAGCGTGGATGACGGACCGCTCTCAGGCGTCAGCGAGCGGGTGTCGCCAGCGCAGCCCCGGGAAGCGGCTGAAGTCCCGGTCGGAGGTGACCCACTCGCACCCGGACTCGATTGCGAGCGCGGCCAGGTAGGCGTCCGCAACAAGGTTGCCCTTGGCCCCGGCCGCTACGCATAGGCGCTCGACGATCTCCCAGTGGCGCGTGCCGGGCGCGACGATCACCGCGTTGGGCTGGGATCGGAGCGCGTCCGCGAATGCGAGCGCCTCCCTCACCGGCGCCGGCGGATCGAAGACGCGAGGGTGGGTGGCGACACGCACAAACCCGCTCAGCACGAGCTCCGACAGACCGAAGGGCTCGTCCGCCTCGACAACGGCCTCGAGCCACGCCCGGTAGGCCGCGTGCTCCGGTGAGGCCTCGTGGAAGGCGTGGACGAGCACGTTGACGTCGAGCAGGATCACCGGTCCCGGCCGTCCATCAGGTCCAGCAGGGCCGCACCGTCGTCCAGGTCCACGCCCGGCATGACCCGCCCGCCCCGGAACACGGGGAGCTCCACCCGCCGGCCGGCTCCGTCACGCCGGGCGAAGGCTTCTCGGAGCGCATCCTCCACGACCTGGTTGAGCGTTCGTCCCGACTTGGCGGCCCGTGTCTTCGCCTCGACAAGGAGGCGGTCGTCGATCCTGACGGTGGTTCGCATGCATCAAAGCATCTTGTGACTACATCAAGATGTCAAGGCAGCTTCGTGCGGTACGAGTTGCCTGCCCTGGAGCACGGCCCGCTCAGATGCCCGCCGTGCCGAGGAGCGTGCGCGCGTATGCCTCGGGCCACGGAAGGTCCCGCGGGCCGGCGCGGTACGCCGTATCGAGGGCGGTCAGCTCCACCGTGAGCTCCGCGAGCGACGGCGACCGGCCGACAACCTCCGCGAAGTCCGACCAGTTCAGCAGCCACCACGCGTAGAACAGGGCCCAGTCCGGGTCCACGCCGCCCGTCCTTGCGGCCACCACGGCGTGAACCCCGTGCGCCTGCTCCAGGATCCCGACAAGCCGGTCCGTCCGGTCGCCCATCGCGACACCTCCTGACCCGCGGGGGCGGCCAGGGGTCGACCGCCCGCCCCAGAGCGCGAAGCGTAGCGGCCAGTGCGGGGACCGCCAACAGCATGGACGGTTGACGACCCGCGCAGAATGGTCCGATCCCGACGCGCTCCGGGGAGGGCGGAGGTCGGCGGGCCACGTTTGGCAGCCGTCCCGCTGCCGGATCGCAAGGGATCGCCGATGGACCCGCTCGACCTCTCCGAGGCGACCCTGACCTTCCTCTTCTCGGACATCGAGGGATCGACGCGTCTCGAGCAGGAGATCGGCACCCGCACCTACGCGGAGCTCCGCGAGCGCCACCGCGAACTCCTCCGGGCGGCGTTCGCAACCTGCGGCGGGGAGGAGCAGGGCACCGAGGGCGACTCCTTCTTCGTGGTGTTCCGCACCGCTCGCGGCGCCCTCACGGCGGCGCTCGCGAGCCAGCGCGCCATCGCCGCCGAACCCTGGCCCTCGGAGGCCATGATCCGGGTGCGGATGGGGATCCACTCGGGGGAGGCACGCGCGGCCGGCGGCTCGCTGGTGGGCATCGACATCAACCGTGCCGCGCGTATCGCCGGGGTGGCCTGCGGCGGGCAGATCCTCGTGTCGGATGTCACGTGGGCGCTCGTCCACGGTGAGGTGCGGGGCGACATCGCGTTCCGCGACCTCGGCCCGCACCGCCTCAAGGACCTCCCCGAGCCACAGCACCTGTACCAGCTGGTGGCGGACGGGCTGCGGACCGAGTTTCCACCTCTCCACTCCCTCGACGGGCGGCGGGTCAGCCTGCCGGCGCAGCTGACGTCGTTCGTGGGCCGGGACGGCGAGGTCGCCGCTGCCGGACGACTGCTGGCGGAGCACCGGCTGGTGACGCTGACCGGTCCGGGCGGGACGGGGAAGACCCGCCTGGCGGTGCAGCTCGCCGCCGCCGCCGCGGACGCCTTCGCCGACGGCGTCTGCTTCGTGAGCCTCGACGCCGTGCGCGACCCGGGCCTGGTCGCCTCGCAGATCGCCACGAGCCTGGGCCTCCTCGAGACCGGCAACCGTCCGACCCGCGACCAACTGGCGGACTGGCTGGCCGGCAAGACCGTCCTCCTGGTGCTCGACAACTTCGAGCAGGTCATCGACGCCGCGCCGCTGGTGGCCGATCTCCTCCGCGCGGCACCGGGTCTCAAGCTGCTGGTCACGTCGAGGTCCGCGCTGCGGATCTCCGGGGAGTACGAGTACCCGGTGCCCGGCCTGCCAACGCCGCCCGACCTGGCCGAGCTGACCGCCCTGGAGCGGGCCCGGCTGCCCGTGCGCGAGCGGAGCCTCGAAGCCGACGCCCTCGCGGCCTACGAGTCCGTGGAACTGTTCGTCGCCCGGGCGACGGCAGTCCGCCCGGGCTTCCAGGTCACGAACGAGAACGCGGCGGCCGTCGCGGCGATCTGTGCCCGGCTGGGCGGCATGCCGCTGGCGATCGAGCTTGCCGCCGCGCGGGTGCGGCTGCTCACGCCCGAGGCGATCCTCGGCAGGCTCACCCACCAGCTGGCGACCCTCGCCGGGGGCTCACGTGATCTGCCCGAGCGCCAGCAGACGCTGCGCGGCGCCATCGCGTGGAGCTACGACATCCTCGACGAGCCGGGGCAGCGGCTGCTGGAGCGCCTCTCGGTCTTCCGGGGTGGGATCGACCTCGTGGCGGCCGAGGGGGTCTGCGGGGCCGGCGAGGTGGTCGGTGACGACCTGGTCGACGCGATCGGCGAGCTGGCGGACCACAGCCTGCTCCGGGTTCTCGACGCACCCGAGCCGCGGTTCGCGATGCTCGAGACGATCCGCGAGTTCGCAGGCGAGATGCTGGACGGGCGCCCCGAGGCAGCGGAGGTGCGAGGCCGGTTCCGAACCTGGTTCCTGGACCTGGCCCGGAGCGCCGCGCCGGACCTCGCGGGACCCGACCAGCGCGCCTGGCTGGACCGGCTGGAGCTGGAGCATGACAACCTCCGGGCCGCCATCGACCGTGCCGTGGCGGATGGTGACGGCGAGACCGCGATTGGGCTTGCCTTCGCGCTATGGCGGTTCTGGCAGAAGCGTGGTCACCTCGTCGAGGCCCGCCGCCGCCTCGAGGGGATGGCGGCTGCCCCGTGGTCACACGATCCGCCCTCGCTCCGAGCCCGGCTGATGGAGGCGCTGGGCGGGGTGTGCTGGTGGCAGGGCGACATCGAGGCGATGCAGGCCCCCTACCGCGAGGCCGTGGAGCTGTGGCGGGCGGACGGCAACAAGCGGGAGCTGGCCAACGCCCTCTACAACTACTCGTTCTGCTTCTCGTTCGCGATCGTCAAGGGCGGTCAGTCGCGCGACTCCGACCTGGGCAGGGTCGCCTCGGCCGCGCTCGATGAGGCGCTCGCCCTCTACCGTGATGTCGGCGACCAGGAGGGCGAGGCGAACGTCCTGTGGGGCACCGGCAACCTCCACTACTTCGGGGGGGACCAACGAGCCGGGGCTGCGGAGTTCGAAGCCGCGCTCGCCATCCACCGGCGGGTGGGCAACCGGACGATGGAGGCATGGTCGCTGCACATGCTCGGCCTCGCGAGCCTCCGCACGGGTGATCCGGAGCTCGCGCGGGCGTCGTTCCGCGAGGCCATGCGGCAGTTCCACGGCTCGGGCGACACCGCGGGCATGACCATGGTGCTCGACGACTGCGCGTCGCTCGCGGCAGCCGATGGCGACGCTGAGCGTGCCGCCCGCCTGTGGGGCGCCGCACGGTCCCTGACCGCCACCACCGGGACCGGGCTCGCGCAGTTCGTCTACGAGGCGTTCGACCACCTCCAGCGCCCGACGGTGCACGGGATGCTCGACGCTGCCGAAGTGGAGCGCCTCGCCGCGCAGGGCGCGTCGCTCACCGTGGACCAGGCCGTCGCCTATGCCCTCGGGGACGCGGAGCCAGCCTGGCCTGGCTGACTCGGCGACGGTGGTCCCACTCGCTCAGGGCAGATCCTCGTCCGCGAGGTCGACCGTCTGCACGCCCGGGCGCAGGCCTAACCAGCTCACCGCCGCGCCCGCCGCGAACAGCCCGGCGACGACCGCCATCGCCAGGTGGAAGGACGCCGTGGACGCCTCGCGCGCCGCTGCCGCCACCGCCGGTCCGAGCGACGCGTCCGGCGGCACGAGCGGCTGGACGGCGGCGCGGAACGAGGACGCGGCGGTGTCGATCTCCGGCAGCAGCGCGGACAGCCTCGGGTAGAACGTGGCGCTCAGCGCGATGAACAGCACGGCTCCCACCAGCGGGGCCCCGGCGCGGGAGACCGCGTTGTTGATCGCCGAGGCGAGGCCCGCGCGACGCACCGGGACGGAGCCCATGAGCGCCGTGGACAGAGGCGCCACCATCATCGCCAGGCCCAGGCCATAGACGAGTTGCGAGGGCAGGACGTCCACGAGGAAGCCGGCCGGAGGAACGAATGACGCCGGGTCGGTCGCCGCGACCTGCCAGCCACGGCTGTCGCTCGGCACGCGGACGAGGAGGAGCGCGCCCGCCGCCATCAGCGCGGGCCCCAGGGTGAGCGGCAGCCGCGATCCGCGTCGTCCAGCGAGCCGGCCGAAACGTGTCGAGAGGAGCACGAGGAGGATCGCGGGCGGGATCGTCGCCAGCGCGGCTCCCGTGGGCGAGTAGCCCAGGACGCCCTGCAGGAACAGCTGCTGGAGCGCCAGGTTCACGTACAGGGCGCCGTAGATCAGGAGCGTGGCGAGGTTGACCACGCTGAACGCGCGGGACCGGAAGATCCCCAGCGGGACCAGCGGGTAGGGGCGTCGGGCCATCAGGAACGGGAACGCCACGATCGCCGCGAACCCGACGGCGATGGCCGCGTAGGCCGTGGGATCCGTCCAGCCCCCCTGCTGGCCGCGGGTGGCCCCAAAGGCGAGCCCGCCGACGCCGACGGCGAGCACGGCGGCGCCCAGCCAGTCGAACCGGCCCGAGGCGTGCTCGTCGCGTGACTCCGGGACGTAGCGGAGCGCATGGATGCCGAGGGCGACCAGGGGCACGTTGACGAGGAACACCGCGCGCCACGACGCCGCCTGGACCAGCAAGCCCCCAACCAGCGGGCCCACGAGCGTGAAGGCCGACGTGGCGGCCGCCCAGATGCCGATCGCCCGACCGCGCTCCTCGCCCTCCCAGGTGGCGGTGATGATGGCCAGCGAGCCCGGCACCAGCAGCGCGCCGGCGGCGCCCTGCGCCAGCCGCGCGATGACCAGCGCGTCGAGCGACGGGGCCAGGCCGCATGCGACCGAGGCCGCGCCGAAACCCGCAAGTCCGATGCCGAACATCCGCCGTCGCCCGTACCGGTCGCCGAGCGCGCCCGCGAGCACGAGCAGCGCCGCGAGCACCGTGAGGTACGCGGCATTGACGTAGGTGAGGCCCTCGAGCCCGCCAACGAAGACCGCGGGCAACTCGCGCCCGATCGTGTCGAGCGCCACGTTCACGACCGTGCCATCGAGGAAGACGACGCCGGAGCCGATGGCGACGGCGACGAGGGTCCATCGCCGGGACGACACTTCGCGCACCTCCGCTGCCACGGCGGTCAGCCGCGCCGACAGACTAGGACATGCTGCCCGGCGCCGCGCCCGACGCGCCGGACGCGCCGGCAACGATCCGCCGCTGCTTGATGCGGTGCGCGTCGGCCAGGAACGGGCCCTCGCCGCGGCCGTAGGTCCGGACGATCGGCCGCATGGCGCTGGGGAACTCCCCGACCGACGACCGGAAGTCCAGGCTCAGCTCCGCAAGCGCGGCCGCGACCGACTCCGCCCGGGCCTGCTCGCCACGCGTCATCTACGCCGTGGAGGTCACTGAGCTCCAGGGAGATCTCGGGACGGGGTGTGCCGGCGTCGTCGTCCACCACCGAGAGCAGGAAGGAGTGGAGTCGTGCGGCGACCTCGGGGTCCCGGTACAGGGTCGCCTCCACGTCCTCGGGGTAGATGTTGGCTCCCATGACGCTGATCGTGGCGTCGCGCCGGCCGTTGACCCACACGAAGGGCAGCGGGATGGGATCGGCCCACGGCAGCGGGCCCCGCGGTCCCGCAACCTCCGGCAGCGCACCCAGCCGGTCGAGGTCGAGGCCGTGCCGGGCCAGGATCTCCTTGACGCGGGCGTACTCGACCAGCCCGCCCTGGTCGTGGACGTTGTAGCGCATGCGCGGTGAGAGGAGGTCGAGCCGGCTCACGGTGCACACCAGCTCGCGCTCATCGTTCACTTCCATGAAGTGGATGAGCGGGTTGTACTGGAACACCATCGGGAGGCGCGGGTCGTCCCCGAACAGCTCGGCGCGGATATCCGGCCGCACCCGGGCGAGGCGCCGGAGGGCCACGCTGACAGGCGACTCGCCGGCCATGCCGATCTCGATGTCCGTGGCGCCGTACCCGGAGTAGACGGAGTCGAAGCGCGTGAGCAGCAGGTCCCGTAGCTCCTCGGTCATGCCCTCGCCACCGACCAGGGCGTGCATCCGGTACTCGCTCCAGGGGAAGCCGATCGCGTCCCCCTCGTCGAGGAGGTGCTTGAGGAACGGGGGGTAGCCCGAGATGAGGAACCGGAAGCCGGGGCCCAGGCGCCGGAGCGTCGAGAGGATCTTGTCGAGATCCGGGCCCGTGGACTTGACGATGCCGTGGCGCATCATCCCGAGGCTCATGTTGAAGCCGGCGGCCCAGGCGCCCATCGAGAATGCGTTGATCGTGACGAGGGGCTCGGTCCCGAACGCATAGCGGGCGAAGAACCCGATGTTGCGGTGGGCGACCAACCGCTCGCGGGAGCCGCGGATCCAGTCATAGGGCATGCCCGTCGAGCCGCTGGACTCGTCGATGGTCGTGCCGACGAAGGGAACCTCGCCGTCGACGCAGCGCTCCAGCATGCCGAAGCGGTCCACGTAGCTCCGCTTGTCCGTCTCGGGGAGCCTGCGCAGGATCCCGAGCGGGAACAGGCCGTCCGGGTCGATCCCCGCCTCCTGGAGGAAGAACCGGTAGGCGGGCACGGCGCGGGCCGCGCGCCACGCCGCGCGCTCCGCACGCAGCTGGCCGATCGAGGCCAGGAGCCGCGGCGGAGCCATCCCGAAGAGCGCTCGCAGCCAGCCGTAGCGGAGGCCCACCGTGCGGAAGGCGATGTCCAGGGGCAGGAGCCAGAGCCCGCGTCCCACGCCGATGACCCACGCGGCCAGGCGGGACCCGCCGGAGCGTGCGACGCCGGTGTGGCGGTCCGCGATCGGGGCGGTCATGGGTCGGTCCTCGTACGGGTCCAGCTCGGTCACCATAGTCCCCACACCCTGCGGCACGACTGCGGCGATCCTGCGGCCGACAACCTGGCGGCCGGCGCCGTCGGCCGTGCTCCTGCGCACGTGAGCCGGCGGCCCGACAATCCGCAGCGAAGTCCACTCGGTCACACTGACGGCATGGAGGTGCGTTGACATGTCGAGACGCGGTCCCACGATCGCCGAAGCCGTCCTGGAGCTGATCCACGTCCGTGGGCCGTTGACGATGGACCAGCTGGTCCCCCTGGTCGTCGAGGCCGGTCGGACGCGGGCCAGGAACCCGCATGCGGCCGTCAGGTCTGCGATCGCGTACCACCTCGAGTTCATCGAGGCCCTCGACGGCCGCTGGTACTCCGTTGCGGACCAGCTGGATGGCGCGGTGTTCACCGTCCGCCCGACGATCTTCGAGCGACGCGAGGAGATCGTCCTGGTCCGGGAGGACATCGGCCTGATCGAGCGCCTCCTGCCCCGGCCGCACCAGGTGGGGCGCACGGACGGGATCCACCTCGACTACCTGCGCGACTACTTCGACCTGCCGTTCATCGAGGACTTGGACGACGACACCGTGGATCTCCGGGCCGCCCTGGGCGACGAGACTGCCGACACACTCCTCGGCCTGGTCGACGAACTCGGCCTGCCCCCCGGCGATGACGATGAGCGCCTGCGGGAGCTGGTGTGGGAAACCCGCTTCACCCAGGTGCTCCACGGCCCACCCGGGTGGCTCCCCGTCCTGGGCACCCGCCAGCTACTTGGAATCACCGTCACGAAGGGCGTCATCGGGGTGATCGCGCTGGACCGGCGCTCGGTCAGCGGCGTGCACGTGGATGCCGCGGCGATCCGCGTGGTCCGGCTCGCACAGCGGGTGATCGGTCCCGACCCCAGCTGGTTCGGGCCGCCGGTCGTCGGCCTGGACGAGATCCTGGAGCTCGTCGCCACGGAGGCGCCGGAGCTCTTCCACCGGCCGCTGCCACCGTTCAGGGAGCTCGTCCGCCGGGGTGGCCTCGAGGTGGAGGACGGCCTGGTCGGCCACCCGGGCACGGACTGGGACCAGGTGCGCTGGGCGGAATCGCCGGACCCCGAGGACGCCTGGGGGTTCGAGCCCCCCGACGTCGTGCACTGACGGGCGGCTCTGCTTGGCCGTCAGTCTGCCATCACCAGTGATAGCATGATGGTATGGATCGCACCACTATCACCCTGGATGTCGAGACACGGACGCGCCTGCGACGTATCGCGGCGGATCGCGGCGTGTCGATGGCGGCCCTGATCCGCGAGGCGATCGACGCGACCATCGACCAGCACGCACCGCGGCCCAGGAGCCTCGGCGTCGGTGCTTCCGGGACGGCCGACACCGCACGTAGGGCGGGCGACGAGCGTCCGGAACCGCGCGCGTGGCGCTGATCCTCGACACGGGCCCGCTGTACGCCTCGCTGGACCGCTCCGACCAGGATCACGCCGTCTGCCGCGCGATGATCGAGCGTGTCGAGGAACCGCTCGTGATCCCGTCCCCGGTTCTCGTCGAGGTGGACTACTGGATCGGGCAGCGTCTGACCCCGGGAGTCCTCGTCGCGCTCCTCGCGGACATCGAGTCGGGCGCCTACCGGGTCGAGGACCTGCAGCCGGCGGACTACACGCGGATCAGCGAGCTGTGCGACCGCTACGCCGACGCGGACATCGGGTTCGTGGACGCCGCGGTGTTCGCGGTCGTAGAGCGCCTTCATGAATCCAAGCTGGCGACACTGGACCGCAGGCACTTCTCGCTGCTACGTCCGCGCCACCGGGACGCCATCGACCTGGTCCCGGCCTGAGCGAGGCGCCCAGCGTGCGGGGACACCACCCCTGAGAGCGCCCGGCGCCTACCCGACGGGATCCGGATCCGTGACCGTGAACAGCGGGGAGCCGAGACCGGCGACGTCCACCTCGATGCCCAGTCCGGGGCCGTCCGGCACGGGACCGCGCCCGCCCTGCGAGCGCGGCTCATACCCGGCGATGTGCTCCATCGTCCAGTCATTCATGAACGAGACCGCGAACAGCGCGTCAGGCGGCGTCCCGGCGGCGAGGTGGGCCACGGCCGCCGTGACCACGTCGCCACCCCAGCTGTCCTCGATCATGAGCCGGATCCCGAGGCTGACGGCCGTGTCGCGCATGAGTCGCGCCGGCAGGAGCCCCCCGACGCGGCTGATCTTGAGGTTGACCTGGTCCATCGCGTCGAGGCCAGCCGCCCGGACGAGGGTCGGCAGATCCACGATCACCTCGTCGAGGACCATCGGCAGCGTGGTCAGGCGCCGGACCGCGAGGCACTCCTCGAGCGTTGGGCACGGCTGCTCGAGCCGGAAGCGCTGGGTACCCTCCAGGAGCCGAGCCGCCATGATCGCGTCCTGGCGGCGCCAGGCACCGTTGGCATCACCCGTAACGGCGTCACCCGGCCCTGTCGCGTCGAGCACGGCCAGGACCCGCTCGGCGTCGTCGGCCGGATCGGCGCCCAGCTTCGCCTGGAAGTTGCGGATCCCCGCAGCGCGCTCCCGGGCCACGAACTCGGCCATGCGGGCGGGAGGGCCGAGGGGGATCGCGACGTACAGCGGCAGCTCGTCCTGGAGCGCGCCGCCCAGGAGCGCGGCCACTGGCTGGCCGGTGAGCCTCCCGAAGGCGTCCCAGCAGGCGACGTCGAGCGCGCTCTTGGCGTACTCGTGCCCACGCAGCCGCCCATCCATGCGCCGGTGGATGTCGGCGAGGTTCGTGGCGTCCGCGCCGATGAGCGCCGGCGCGAGCTCGCGGAGCGCGGCGCGTGCCCCCTCGCCGAACGCGGGCAGGTACGTGCTGCCCAGCGGACAGACCTCGCCGAAGCCCTGGGCCCCATCCCGCGTCGTGACGCGCACCACCGTGCTCGGCAGGCGTCGGACCTCGCGCCCCCCGGACATGACGTAGTCGCCGTGGGCGTAGGTCAGCTCGTAGCCGAAGACATCGATCCGCTCGATCGTCGCCGTGATCGGGGAGGTCACAGGCCAGCTCCTCGTCCGGTTGGTCTCATCGGCCGTCAAGCCCGGCCAGCGGGCCGTCGGGCCGCGGGGTTGCCAGCTCGGGTTCAGGAGCCGCGTCCGCGGCGCTCATCCGGTAGCGACTCTCCAGCTGGGCCACGAGACTGGGGATCGCGGACCGGAGCGCCGCCCCGTAGGCCGGTCCGATGTGCTCCATGAGCGCCTTCTCGCGCTTCGTTCTGGGCGCCGCGAACCGGAGGTGGATCGTGGTGCCGGACGCCGACGGCTCCAATTCGATCGTGTGCAGCACCTTTACCGGCCCGCTGGGGGTGTCGATGACCGTCCGGTCCGTGACGTAGTCGTACGGGCGCCAGTCGAGGATCTGCTCGACGACGGCGTCCTTGCCATGCTTGCAGTGGTTGGCAGAGCCGGGACCTCGCCGGCCTCCGGTGGCTCCCCGGATCTTGACCTCGGTGACCCACGGCTGCCACGACATCCGCTGCCCGGGCGCCGTGAGGAACTCCCACGCCACCTGCGGCGGGACGCTCACGGGGACCGACAGGTCCAGGATGGCCGCCTCCGAGGTGACGAAGACGCGCGCCCGGGCCTCCTCCGCCTGCCAGCGACGCTCGAGGTCGTGCGCCCAGGCCCGCACATCACCGATCCGGTCGTAGGTCTCGGTGTGCGGGCGCATGCCCAGCGCGGCCGGGTCGAGGTCGGACGCATCGATGCACGCCTGGCTGATCAGCGCGTAGGCGCTCATGCCCAGTTGCTCGACGACCTCGTTCTTGAGCAGCCGGTGGACCACGATCACGTCCGAACCCAGCAGCTCCTGGCGTCCTGCGACCTTCTGGACGATCGCCTCACCGTGGTGGACGACGAACTTGAGGTCGAGGTCCGGGATCCGGCTGCACGCATTGCACGGGCACGAGGTCGCCTGGCGCACGTCGCGGCGGCGTCGGCGGAACCCGAAGTAGCAGCGCTCGATCGTGTCGAGGAGCATCGACCCGTCGATCGTCTCCAGCGTCGCGAACGTGAACGCGGCGTCACCCTCGAGCTTGGCCAGCCGGAAGCCGGGCCGGAGGGCCGACACCACCGCGCCCATCAGGTCGGCGAGGATGTCCTGGGCGTGGTCGAGCTCGACATCGGCGAGGTAGCCCGTATACCCCGAGATGTCGGCGATCAGGAAGCAGGTGGGCTGCGGGGCTGCGAGCATCGCTTCTCGAAGGGTGACGACTGGAACGACCGTCACTATAGGCGGGGGCGGTAGCCGGCGGCTCCCGGAGGCGATGAATGCCTCCGGGTACCGCGGACCCGTGCTCGACACGGACGGCCTGTCGGCGCGCGAGACGCTCGAATGCCTTCGCGCCCTCCCGTTCCTCGAGCGGCTCGGTACGACGAGGGAGCGGCAACCCGCCCGCTGAGGATCGGCATCGGGCCTGCCCGCCGTGTTCGGGCACCGCCTCGCGAGCGGCCAACCCATCTCGGGCCCAACGACCCTGGGCCCCGCCCCCTGCCGCTTGACTGCGGCGGTCCTGCGGCAGACCGCGGTGGTCGCGCGGCTGATGGGCGGCATTAAGGCAGGCGGGCGACGAGGCCCCGGATCTTTGAGGCAGGCCGCCCTGCCTGCGTGCGGCTCCCACCCGATGGCAGGCACCCCGATGACGCCGAGGATGTCCTCAGTGCCGATGACGGCAGCCAGGCGACAGGAGGTGGCGACGATGTATCACCCGGAGACGATGTACGAGACTGGCGAAGCTGAAGATGGCCGAGGACCTGCGATACGCCGAGCGCGAGCGGATGGTTCGGCTGGCCGGATCGGCGAGACCGTCCGGCGCGATCGACTCGGTCCGCTTCCGAGAGCGTCTGACGCGGCTCTTTGGGGCGGTCTGGCCGTCGGCTCCCGACGGCGCGACGCCGACCGCGGCGTGACGCAGGCGGAGGGCCTCCAGCCGCTGACGCTCGGGGGCGAGAACGGGGCCGCACCGTCATCGCGATGGTGCGGCCTCGACCCATTGACTCCGGCGATGAGAAGCCTAGAGTGGGCGACCTGCGGCGGCGGCCGCGCGCTCGCGCGGTGCCGGGCAGCAACGGAGAGGCGACCATGCACATGCAGATCCGCGCGACGCCGGCCAAGTCCCCGACGAGCCTGGTGGCGTTTCTCGAGGCGCTCCAGGGGATCAACATCGTGGCGGCGGGCGGCAGCAACATCGAACAGGGCGGCGAGTTCGCCTTCGCTGTCGCGCACGGTGAGGAGTGTGCCGCGATGACCGCCCTCGCGGAAGCGGGCTACCGGCCGACCCTGGTCAAGGTTGAGACCTGCACGCTGGACAACGTCCCGGGCGCGCTCCTCGACTGCGTGGCCCGTGTGACCGACCTGAACGCGGCCGCGGGCCGTGTCATCAAGGACATCTCGATCGGCGTCCCCGATGCGAACGGGCAGATCCCGGTCCAGATCTACTCCGAGGCCGTCTGACCGTACCTCGCGAGCTACGAGCGCGTCACGACGGCGGCGCCGGATCCCGTTCGTCCGGCGCCCCGTCGGCAGTCATGCCGACGCGCGCCGCGACCATCGCCGCCCCGACGCGGTTGTCCACGCCGAGCTTGTCCAGGATGTGCGTGACGTGCACCGACGCCGTCTTGCGCGTGATGAACAGGCGGTCGGCGATCTCGCCGTTCGAGAGGCCCGCCGCCACGAGCTCGAGCACCTCGATCTCGCGTGCCGACAGCCCCAGCGCCCTCGCGGCCGCGCGAGGATCGGGAGCGGCTGACACCTCGGCCTGCGGAACGGGCACGCCGGCGACGCTCGACGGCGTCTTCGTCGCGATCCGGGCGCGCGCGGCCAGCGTCGCAACGGCCACGGCAAGTGGCCGGGCGCCAGTCTCGTCGGCGACCGCGGCGGCCTCCTGGACGAGGGCTCCGACGTCGGCTCGCACACCCTCGATGCGGAGCGCGGCCTCGGCGGCCCGGAAGCGGGCGTAGGCGGCGGCCAGCGGGTCCGGAACGGCGTCGAAGGCCTCGACCGCCTCCAACCAGTCCTGGGCACCGTCCCTGGCCTCGGCCCTTGCAAGCTCACCGCGGGCGCTCGCGACCCAGCCACGCCCGCTCGTCGTCGTGACGCGGGGTGCGAGCCATGCGAGGTGTCCGCGGAGGGGATCGATCGCGGCGGTCGCGAGGTCCAGCGCGGACTCGGAGCGATGCGCCCGGGCCGCCTCGGAGAGCTCCGCGCCGGCCCGGAGCCCAAGCGCCACGAGCGGCGCGGTCCACAGCACGTCCTCGAGGCCTTCGAGCTGGCGGAGCCCCTCCCCGGCCACGGCGAGTGCATCGGCAGGGCGGTCCGACCAGGCGAAGCCCTCGGCCAACACCGCGGCAACATACCCGGCGACGTCCGGGTCCAGCGTCGCGAGATCGACGGCACCGAGCCGCCGCTCGACATCCCCGATGTCGCCGCGGATCCCGGAGATTCGAGCGCGAACCGCGGACAGGTACACGCTCCCGTGACCTCCAGGCGCCAGCGCCAGGCCGCCCGCCAGGACGTCCACGGCGCGGTCCACGTACCCCAGCCGTAGCAGGATGTCGCCGGTCAGAGCGGCGATGTCCGGCCCGAACCGCCGCTCCAGGCCCGCAGCCTGCGCCGCCTCGCGGCCGGCCAGGGCAGCGGCGTGCGCCTCGTCGAGCCGGTCCGCGGTGGCGAGGTTCAGGGCGAGGTTGTAGTAGCCGAGGATGAGGACGTCGGCATGACCCGTCCGTTCGGCGATCCGGCACGCCTCCTGGAGCTGCGTGATGCCGTCGTCGATCGCTCCCAGCGCCACGAGGTCCGATCCGAGCATGTTGCGCGCGCGGCTCTCCTCTGCGGGCGCGTCGGCCGCCGCGGCACAGGCGATGGCCGCCTCGCACACCTCGCGGGACTCGGCCCAGCGGCCTGCACCCATCAGCGCTCCCCCGAGCGAGGCCAGGACCCGCGCACGTTCCGCGGTCGGCGGGTCGGCCGGCACCAGACGGACCGCCTCCCGATGGGCCGCGAGCGCCGTGGCGCTGTCCTCGAGGCTCCACTGGAGGTAGCCGATCCGCGAGTGCAGCACCCCGGCGGTGACGGGATCGGCTGCCGGGTCGACCATCGCCAGTGCCGAGCGCGTCAGCTCCATCGCCCGCACGAAGTCCCCGCCGAAGTCCGCGTCGTCGGCAGCGCGACGGCGCAGGCTCAACCGGCCGAGCTCGTCGTCAGCTCCGTGCGGGAGGCGCGGCTCCAGGGCGAGGGCGCGCTCGAGGTGGCGGTGGGCGTCGGCGTAGGCGTGCACCGCCTCCGATTCCCCGGCGGCGCGGATCGAGTGCGTGTAGGCCTCGGCGACGAGCCCCGCCTCGGCGAAGTGGTGGGCCAGGTCTGCCGCGGCCCCGACCGGGCTCGTGTCGGCCAGGTCCGGACGAGCTTCGAGGCAGCGTGCGAACCGCTCGTGGAGGCGACGCCGGCTCCCCGGCAGCAGCTCGGCCTCGACGACCTCGCGCAGCAGCTCATGCCGGAAGCGGAATCCGCCGGTGGCGGGCTCGAGCTGGAGCACCCGATGGTCGAGGGCGACGCGGAGACGGTCGTCGACCTCCGTCTCGGGAAGGTCCAGCACCTCGGCGAGCAAACGGTCGTCGACCGGTCGGCCGGCGACCGCGGCTGCTTCGACCAGCGCCATGGCCCCGGGATCGAGACGGGCGACCCGCGCCATGAGGACATCGACCACCGACCGCGGGTCGTCGGCCTCACCGGCCGCGAACAGCTCCTCGACGAACAGCGGGTTGCCCTCCGAGCGCCGCCAGATGCGGTCCGCCACGCCGGGCGCGAGACTGCCGCCACCGATCAGGCGCAGCTGGTGTTCGACGGCATCGCGGTCGAGCCGCCCGAGCTCGAGGACGACCGTGGAGTCCAGCCGTTCGATCTCCGCGAGCCAGGCGAGGATCGGGTGTCCCCGGGGCAGGTCATCCACGCGACAGGTCAGGATGACCGCCAGGCGCTCCGTGGTGAGATTGCGGGACAGGAACGTGACGAGATCCCGAGTCGCGCGGTCGATCCAGTGGACGTCTTCGATGACGAGCGTGGTCTGGCCGACCTGGGACAGCGCGCCGAACAGCCCGAGCATGCGCTCGAACAGCCGGGCCTGGCCGAGACCCGATGGGAGCGTGCCCGGGGTCGTGTCCTCGACCCGCGGAGCCGGCCCGTCCGTGGCCAGCTCCGGAACGATCGCCGCGAGATCGCCCCGCGCGGGCCCGAGCAGGCTCTCCAGGGTCTCCGGCGCGACCGCCCGCGCGAGCCCGCGCAAGGCCGCGGCGACCGGGAGATAGGGAAGCCCGCCGGATCCGATGTCGAGACACTCGCCGACGAGGACCAGTGTTCCCTGCCCGCGGGCCGCGTCGGTGGCCTCCTGCACGAGGCGGGACTTGCCGATCCCCGCCTCGCCCCGCACGACGATGAACCGCGGCGAGCCCGCAGCGCTGGCGTCGATCTCCCGGACGAGGGCGGCGACATCATCGTCGCGACCGACCAGCATTGGGCTCGAGACGCGGGTGGACATGGGAACGATGGTACGGCGGCACTCAAGGCCCCACGCCCACGCGCCGAAAGCGCCGCTCCAATCGGGGCGGCGCTTTGAAGCTCCGGGTCGGGCGTGCCGGCGCGATGCACGGCATGCGTCTGTCGATCACTTCCGGAAGCGGGTGCCGTTCGAGCCGCCGGAGCCGCTTGAGCGCGAGCCGCCGGGCGCGGCGGAAGGGGCGACGGCGACGGAGGGGGCCGTGGCCAGGCCGCGGTCGTGGAGCACCGGCGCGCTGACGGCGACGGAGGGGGCCGTGGCCAGGCCGCGGTCGTGGAGCACCGGCGCGCTGACGGCGACGGCAGCGGAGCTCCAGCCGTGATCGTGCGTGACCGGAGCCACACCGGCGGCGGAGATGGCCTGGGGCTTGGCCGTCGTCAGCTGGCCGAAGGCCACCAGGCCGACGATCGTCGCTGCGATGACGATCCCCGCGAACGCGGCGCCCAGCGGGCGCATGGACGGTGTCGCCTGGGTGGTGCGGAGAGCTGCGGACATCGGATCCTCCCTTGACCCCGGCCTGGCTCCGAAACGTTCGGGACCCTGGGACCGGCGTCGCTTGATGTCTGCATCCTCGGCTCGGGCCGGCACCGCGAAATCGGGCAGCAACCCCACGCGTCACGCGCGGGGTACCTCAAAGATCCAGCGCTGCGTGGCGCCCTGCCTTATGGGCTGCGCGTCGGGCGCCTCGTCGACCATCTTCATCGCCGGTGCATGGACATGGTCGAGCCGGTGGCGCATGCTGGTCGAGCCCCGGTCCCAGGGCCCTCCAGGTCCGGGCCGGCACGGGGAAGGCAGGCCATGACGACGTCCACCACGGTCCCGCCCGGCGACGCACCGCCCCGATCCCGGCGGATCGGCTTCGTCTCCACCCGGTTCGCGGGCACGGACGGCGTGTCGCTGGAGACTGCGAAGTGGGCGACGGTCCTGGAGCGGCTCGGCAACAGCTGCTTCTACTTCGCCGGCGAGTGCGACCGGCCGGCGGACCGGAGCCACGTGATCCCGGAGGCCTTCTACCGGCATCCCGACATCGCCGCCCTCAACGACCTCGCCTACCCGGCGGAGACGGCGGCCGTGGCGGCTCCTGGAAGCCCCGTCGGGCAGGAACGAACCGTGCGGTCGCCATCGTCGCGGCCGGCCGCCATGACCGACCGCATCCACGCCCTCCGGGAGCACCTCAAGGGCGAGCTGCGCGCCTTCGTCACCCGGTTCGAGATCGAGCTCCTGGTGATCGAGAACGCCAGCTCCATCCCGCTCAACCTGCCCCTCGGCCTGGCGATCTCCGAGCTCGTCGCGGAGACCGGGATCCCCACCATCGCCCATCACCACGACTTCGCGTGGGAGCGCCAGCGTTTCCTCGTCAACTGCGTGCCGGACGTCCTGGCTGCGGCTTTCCCGCCGAGCCATCCGGCGATCCACCACGTGGTGATCAACTCGGTGCAGGCCCGCGACCTGGCGTCCAGGAACGGGTTGACGGCGAGGGTCATCCCCAACGTCATGGAGTTCGAGGTGCCGCCCGGGCCGCCGGCGATCCCGGTGGCCGGGATCCGGACCGACCTCGGCATCGCTCCGGGCGACCTCCTGGTCCTCCAGCCCACGAGGGTGATCCCGCGCAAGGGCATCGAGCACGCCATCGAGTTCACCCGCCGACTCGGCCGGCCGGCCAGCCTGGTCGTCTCGCACTGCCTCGGGTGACGAGGGACCGGAGTACGAGCAGCGGGTGCGGGAGTACGCGGCGCTGCTCGGGGTGGACGTCCGGTTCGAGGCCGAGGTCATCGCCGACCAGCCGGGCACCACCGCCGACGGGCGCCGGATCCACACGCTGGCGGACGTCTACCCGGCGGCGGACTTCGTGACCTACCCGTCGGTGTTCGAGGGTTTCGGCAACGCCTTCCTGGAGGCGGTCTACTTCGGCCGCCCGATCCTCGTCAACAACTACTCCACCTACGAGGTCGACATCCGGCCGCGCGGCTTCCGGGTCGTGTGGCTGGACGGCTTCATCAGCGAGGAGGCGCTCGTCCTCGCCAGGCGCCTGCTGGACGACCCGGCGGAGGCCGCCGCATGGGCGACCCGCAACTACGAGCTGGCCGCCCGCCACTTCTCCTTCACGGTGCTCCGGCGACACCTGGAGGACCTGCTGCTCGACTGCTTCGGCGTCGACCCAGCGGGCTGACGGACACTCCCATGGGCAGCTGATGGGCCTCGCGATCGGGCTGCTGCACTTCACCTCGCCACCCGTGGTCGGCGGCGTCGAGACGGTGCTCGGCCACCACGCCCGGCTCATGGTGGACGCCGGACATACGGTCCGGATGATCACGGGACGCGGCGGCAGGCCGGATCCCCGGGTGGAGCTGGTGCGGGTTCCGCTGGCGGATGGTCAACACCCCGTTGTCCGGGGCGTGCAGCGGGCGCTCGACGCGGGCTCCGTTCCACCGGGGTTCGGAGGCCTCGTGGACGCCATAGCCCGGGACCTGCGCGAGGCGACGGCGGGCCTGGACGTGGTCATCGCCCACAACGCGTGCAGCCTCAACGTCAACACCGCGCTCACGGCGGCGCTGCGCCTCCTCGTCGAGGATCGCGCCATCCGGCGGCTGGTCGCGTGGAACCACGACGTGGCGGCCGCCTCCGACCGCTACCGTGCCCGGCTTCACCCGGGCTACCCGTGGGACCTGTTCCGGCAGCCGTGGCCGAGGGCCATCGCGGTGACGATCTCGGAGGCGCGACGCACGGAGCTCGCCGCTGCCATGGGCATGCAGGCCGGCGACATCCGGGTCGTGCCCAACGGGATCGATCGTGGCCGGTTCCTGGGGCTGTCACCCGCGACCCGCGCGCTCATCGATGCCCTGGACCTGCACGCGGCGGCGCCAGTCCTGCTCACGCCGGCCCGGGTCATGCCGCGCAAGAACCTGGAGCTCGCGGTCCGCGTCGTGGCCGAGCTGCGGCGTCCCGGCGAGGATGCCCGCCTGCTGCTCACCGGAGCCCCGGATGCGCAGGACCCAGGTTCGCGCGACCAGCTCGACGCACTGCGGACGCTCGCGAGGGCCCGTGGTGGCGAGGACCGTGCCGACGGGGGCGTCCATCTGCTCGTGGACGGGCGGCTTGCCTGGCGTTCCCCGCGGGTAGTGGCGGACCTCTACCGGGTCGCGGATGCCCTCTTCCTGCCGAGTCGCGAGGAGGGCTTCGGGCTACCGGTCCTGGAGGCGGGCGTGTCCCGCCTGCCGGTGATCTGCGCCGACATCCCGGCGCTGCGGGAGCTGGCGGACGACGACGCCACGTACGTCGACCCGGACGGGGACGCGGCCTCGGTCGCCGCGCTGGTCAGGGGGCGCCTGGACTCGGATCCGGCGTACCGGCTGGCGGCCCGCAGCCGCGCGTCCTTCGCCTGGGGAGCGGTGTTCGAGGCACGGATCCGGCCGCTCCTGGAGGAAGCTGCGCGATGACCGGGGACGGGGGCGCGGTCACCCCATCTCGGGCCCAACGACCCTAGGCCCGCCCGGCCATACCCGCCAACCATCGACAACGCGGAGACGCGTTCGATAGCTGGGAGACCACGGTGACCGAGCGGAAGCGGATGACCCTGCCGGTGTTGATCGAGAAGGCAGCCCAGGGGGTCCCGATCACCTGGCTGACCTGCTACGACTACCCGACGGCCTATCTCCAGGACCAGGCCGGCATCGACATGATCCTCGTCGGCGACAGCCTGGGCATGACGATGCTCGGCTACGACTCCACGCTGCCGGTGACGATGGACGACATGATCCGGCACACGGCGGCGGTGCGGCGCGGCGCGCCCAACGCGTGGGTCGTGGGCGACATGCCGTACATGAGCTACCAGCCCAGCGTCGAGACGGCGATCCGCAACGCCGGCCGGTTCATGGCCGAGACCGGCTGTGACGCGGTCAAGCTCGAGGGCGGCGCCGAGATGGCGGACCGCGTCGCCGGCATCGCGCGCGCCGGGATCCCGGTCATCGGCCACCTGGGGCTCACGCCGCAGAGCGCGAGCGCGCTGGGCGGCTTCCGGCTCCAGGGCAAGAGCGCCGCGAAGGCGAAGAAGATCGTGGACGACGCGCGGATCCTCGAGGAGGCCGGCGCGTTCTGCATCCTCCTCGAGCTGGTCCCGGACCGCGTGTGCGGCCTGATCAAGGAGCGTGCCCAGGGCGCCATCATCATGGGCCTGGGCTCCGGGCCCGACGCCCACGGCCAGCTGCTGATCTACCACGACGCGTTCGGGCTGTACCCGAAGTTCACGCCCCGGATGGCCAAGGTGTTCGCCGACGCCGGCGCCGTGATCCGCGAGGGCCTGGCGGCCTACGTCGGCGAGGTCACGGAGCGGACCTTCCCGGCCCCCGCGAACTGGTTCGGCATGAAGGACGACGAGTACGACGAGCTGCTGGCGCTGCTCGACTGACCCACCTGCCCGCGACGCGCCCCCCACTGCACGAGGAGACGGCCGTGACCACGACGGCACCCACGAGCCCGACCACGGACCTGCGGAGTCGGCTGGCGATCCCCGGCAGCCGGCTGGACGATCTCAACGCGTTCCTGCTCGACCCGGATGCGCGGATCGTCAACGACCTGCTGGCCGTCGTGGCCCGCTACGGCACCCCGGACGAGATCAACGCGCAAGGCCCGGGAGGCGGGCTGCGCTGCCCGCGCTGCTGGACCGGGTCCGGGAGACCCGGCCGGACTACCTCGGCGATCTCGAGTGGCTCGAGGAGCAGCGCGAGCGCGGCGTCTTCGTGAGCGTGGCCGACTTCCGGCGGGGCGTGCTGGGCGACCGGGCCGACACGATGACCTTCCGCGACGACATGGCCGTGACCCTGGAGGTCAGCTCGCTCCAGTACTTCCCGTGGGTGATCGCAGCGGCCCGCCGGGCGATGGCGGACCAGTCGCTCATGCCGGGGCGCTGGATCCGGGTCCGCAAGATGAAGGAGCAGGAGGCCGACGGCGACCTGGCGGCGGTGGCCGCCGCGATGCAGATCATCGGCGCCAGCGTCGTCGAGACGCTCGACACCAAGGGCACCGACGGCTCCAACGTCCACCTCGACGGCCCGGCCACGATCACCGGCTACTTCGGCGGGGTCGGGCAGCCCAACGACCATCCCCTGCTGTGGGTGGACGAGTACCTCCGCTACTACACGACGTACGGCGTCCGGCAGGTGCTCAACCTCAACCCGGGCACGGTCCTGGCGGGCTACCTGCTCCACCGCCTGGGCGTCGACATCGAGTTCAAGATCTCCGTGTTCATGGGCAACGACAACCCGTTCGCCGGCCTGTGGACGCTCCTCGGCGCCAAGCTGTTCGCCCGCGAGGACGGCACGACGCCGCTCGTCGGGTTCAACTGGAGCAACTCGGTCGACAACGAGACGCTCGAGATCGCGGCCCAGGTCCGGCGGGCGCTCGGGTTCGAGCAGACAGTCCGCTTCGAGCACCACATCACCGAGACCCAGAAGAGCATCGTCCGCCAGCCGTACGACCGGCGCGAGGAGCTGATCGAGCTCGCGGACCACGTGCCCAACATCTCGGCCAAGCACGAGGGCGGCGATCCGGCGGTCGATGCCGCGCACCCCCATCCGTCGGACATCCTGGACTACTTCCGGGACAAGTCGGAGGTCATCGCGAGCGGCGACTGGGACGCGCTGGCGGACGACTTCACCGACAAGCTCGACGCCACCAACCACACGGCGCGGGCGCTCACCGAGCACGGCCTGAGCTTCGTGGCGGCCCAGCACCTGCACCACTGAGCACGGAGCGGAGCCTCACTCGCCGCGACAGCATCCGACCGATGACCGACCTCGTCTTCCCGCCGTCGTTCCTGTGGGGCACGGCCACCGCGGCCCACCAGGTCGAGGGTGGCAACGCCGAACAGCGACTGGTGGGACTGGGAGCAGCGTCCCGGCACCCCGTGCATCGACCGGAGCGGCCTCGCCTGCGACCACTACCGGCGCTACCCCGACGACGTCGCCATGCTGGCCGGCCTCGGCTTGAACGCCTACCGGTACTCGGTCGAATGGGCGCGGATCGAACCCGAGGAGGGCGCGTTCGCGCAGGGCGAGCTCGACCACTACCGGCGGATGACCGACGCCGTGCGCGAGTCGGGCATGACGCCGATGGTCACCCTGCACCACTTCACCCTCCCCCGCTGGCTCGCGGCCCGCGGGGGGTGGATGGATCCCGGCACGCCGGCCCGCTTCGCCCGCTACTGCGAGACCGTGGTCCGGGCGCTCGGTGACCGGGTGGACTGGTACTGCACGATCAACGAGCCGGGGGTAGTGGCGTTCGGGGGATACCTGGGGGCACTCGGCTGGCCGCCCGGCACGCACGACGCCGGGTCTTGGGAGCGGGCGATCGACGGGCTGATCGCCGGCCACCGGCTGGCCCTGCCGGCGGTGAAGGCGGCGAGGCCGACGGCGAGGGTCGGCGCCACGCACTCCATGCAGGAGTGGGACGCGGACGAGGGCGGCCGCCCGATGATGGAGTACATCCGGCGCCTCAACGAGGACGTGTTCCTGGAGGCGTCCGACCAGGACGACTTCATCGGGGTCCAGACGTACACCCGGGTCCCCATCCGGCTCGGTGCCGCGACGTCGGCGCTGCTCCGCCTGGCCCTGCGCAGCCCGCGGGTGATGCGGCTCGTCGCGCCGCCGTTCATCCGCCGCTCGGCGCAGGATCCCGAGGGCACCTACCCCGCCGGCACCCGCCGGACGCAGATGGGCTACGAGTTCCGGCCCGAGGCCGTCGCCGCCACGATCCGGCGGGTCGCCACGCTCCTGCCGGGCAGGGACATCATCGTGACCGAGCACGGCGTGGCCACGGACGACGACGCCGAGCGCGTGGAGTTCATCGACCGCGGGCTGCGCGCGATCCACGCCGAGATCGCGGCGGGCCTCCCGGTCCGTGGCTACCTGCACTGGAGCGCGTTCGACAACTTCGAGTGGGCGAAGGGCTACTCGATGCGCTTCGGCCTGGTCGGCGTGAACCGCTCGACGCTGGAGCGCACCGTCCGGCCGTCGGCGCGCTTCCTCGGGGAGATCGCCCGGACCGGGCGGCTGGGCCCCGAGGCAGCCGCCAGCCGGTAGGGGTCGCGCCCAGGCGGCACCGCGGAGCTCCCCTCGGACCCCGCCTGCCTACCGCCCGAGCGTCGCGCGCAGCAGATCCGCCATGCGCGTCATCCCGGTCACGATCCGCTCGTCGGAAACGCCCGAGAAGTTGACCCGCGCGTGGTTCGGCTCCTGGACCACCGGGTAGAACGTGGCGCCCGGGACGTACGCGACCCTGGCCTTGGGCAGCAGCTCGTCCCGCATGAAGGCCGTCGTGTCGAACCCGTCCGGGAACGTCAGCCAGGTGAACAGCCCGCCATCCGGGCGGGTCCAGGCAACAGACGAGGGGAAGGACGTCGCGATGACCTCGAGCATGAGGTCGCGCTTGCGGCGATAGGCCGAACGGATTCGCCCGATGTGCTCGTCGAGGTCGAAGCGATCCAGGTACGCGGAGGCGGCCGCCATGTTGAGGGTGCTGCACTGGGTGTCCGCGGCGAGCTTGAGGAGCCCGAGCTTCGCCGTGATCTCGCGACTCGCGACCGACCACCCGAGCCGCATCCCGGGCGCCAGGGTCTTCGAGAAGCTGCCGAGATAGACGACCCGGCCGTCGGTGTCGAGGCTCTTGAGCGACGGAACGTCATCGCCCTCGAAGCGGAGGTCCCGGTACGGCGTGTCCTCCACGATCAGGACGTTGTACCGGTTCGCCAGCTCCACGAGCCGCCGCCGCCGCTCGAGGGACAGCGTCACGCCCGTCGGGTTCTGGAAGTCCGGCATCGTGTAGACGAGCCTTGCCCTGGGCGTCCGCTCCAGCACGCGCTCCAGGTCATCGACGTCCATGCCGCCCTCGTCAGTGCGGACGGGGGCGTAGACCGGCTCATAGGGGTTGAACGCGATCAGCGCGCCGAGGAAGGTCGGGTTCTCGGTGATGACGACGTCGCCGGGGTCCAGCACGAGCTTCGCGGCGAGGTCGAGGCCCTGCTGGGCTCCCTGGAGGATGAGCACGTCCTCGGTGGCACAGGCGGTCCCGTCCCGGACCATCCGCACCGCCACCTGTTCGCGCAGCCTCGGCAGCCCGTCCGACACCGTGTACTGGAGCACGCCGGCGTTGCCGCCCGACAGCAGCTCATCGAAGACCTGGCGCAACTCCGCCATGGGGAACAGATCCGGGTCGGGGTAGCCACCCCCGAAGGAGATCAGCCCGGGATCGGCGCCCAGGCGCAGCAGGTCACGGATGGCCGATGGCCGGACCTCGGCCATGCGACGGGCGAACCGGACGTCCATCGGCGGGCCTCCCCTACTCCCCGCCCAGGAAGTCGAGTGCCGCGGCGGCGTACAGGGCCACGCCCAGCGCCATCGACGGCTCGTGGAACACGACGCGGTTGGAGTGGTTCCCGGGAGCCGTGGCGGGATCCTCGGCCGGTGGGCGCGCGCCCAGGAACGCCATCATCCCGGGCACCCGCTCGGTGACGTAGGAGAAGTCCTCGGCGCCCATGATCGGCTGCGGGAGGTCGATGATGGCGGTCTCGCCCGCCAGGCGGGCAGCCAGCCCGCGGATCCACGCGGTGACGTCCGGGTCGCACATGGTGACCGGGTAACCCGGCACGATCTCGAGCTCCACGCTGGTGCCGTGGGCCGCGGCGACGCCTGCCGCCACCCGCACGACCAGGGCGCGCATGAGCTCGCGGGTTGCCGCGGATACGGTCCGGATCGTCCCCTCGATCTCGACGGTCTCCGGGATGACGTTGTTGGTCGTGCCGCCGCTGATCCGCGCGATCGTCAGGACCGCGGGATCGAAGGGATCGACGGCGCGGGTCGTCGCGGCCTGGAGCGCGAGGACCAGCTCGGCGGCGGTCGGGATGGGATCGAGGGCGAGGTGGGGCGCGGAGGCGTGACCGCCGCGGCCCCGGACCGTCGCGCGGATCGCGTCCGCGGAAGCGAGCAGCGCACCGGGCCGCAGCGCGATGGTGTCCGCCGGGTACTCGGTCCCGATGTGGATGGCGAACGCCCGGGCCACGGGTCCGGCACCGTGCGGGCCATCCTCGAGCAGGCCCTCCTCGATCATGAACCGGGCGCCGTGGTAGCCCTCCTCGCCCGGCTGGAACATCAGCAGCACGCGGCCGGCGAGATCGTCGCGCCGCTCCACGAGCAGGCGAGCGGCCCCCAGCAGCATGGCGACGTGGGTGTCGTGGCCGCAGCCGTGCATCGCGCCGGCGGTCTCGGACGCGAACTCGAGGCCGGTGTCCTCGGCCAGCGGCAGGCCGTCCATGTCGGCCCGCAGCAGGATCGTGGGGCCCGGGCGTGCGCCCTCGATGACCGCGATCACCGAGTCGGTCGTCCCGCCTGGCCGGCCCTCGAGCCCGATCGCGCGCAGCGCCTCGAGCACCATCGCCTGCGTCCCCGGGAGCCGGAGGCCGATCTCGGGGCGCCGGTGGAGCCGGCGACGGACCTCGACGACGTCGGGGAGCACGGCCTGGGCGGCCGCCAGGAGCGGATGGATCGGGCTGGCTTCGCTGGACACGACGGCTCCTTGCTGGCGACGCGGGCGCCCCCAGACTGTCGCACACTCCGCGTCCGCTGGGCGGCGGCGGATGGCACAATGCCGCGACTCGTCGAGCCGTCCGGCCCGGCGCGCAGGGAGGTTCGCGTGGGCGAGACGCACGACGGCGGGGGCGCGTCCCTGTCATCGGTGGCCGGGGTCGACGAGCCGGAGATCAGCGAGGCCGTCACCGCCGCTCGGCCGGTGCACCCGTACGTGCACGTCGTCGTGGTGGCGGTGATCGGCGCGGTGTCGGTGCTCGCCTGGCTGATCGTGTACACCGAGGTCACCAAGCTGCTCTGGCAGAACGACTTCGTCACCGCGAACCCGTGGATGTTCCCGGTGATCTGCCTCCCGTTCTCGCTGCTGGTCGGCCTGCTGGTGAAGTACCGCAACGCCCCGACGAACCTGGGCGAATCGATGCTCGCCAGCCTCGCCGGAGACGTCACCAGGATCGACTGGCGGTCGCTGCCGGTCAACGCGCTGATGGCCTGGGTGTCCCTGTTCTCGGGCGCCGTGCTGGGACCCGAGGGCGGCATCGGCGGGATCGCCTCGAAGATCGCCGCGCTCTACGGGGAGAAGGTGGCGATCCCCGTCGAGCACCGGTCGCGTCTCGTCATGTCCACGGTGGCCTCGGCGTACAACGGGCTCGTGGCGAACCCGCTGTTCACGGGCGTCCTGGGCTCGGAGCTCATCGCGGATCCCGAGGCGAAGGCCCGCAACCTGCCCGCGACGCTGATCGGCGGGTCGATCGGGTACTTCGTCTTCCTGGCCGCGGGGAGCAGCGGGCTCCAGGACTACCTCCATCTCGCGTCCAGCGGGGCCTATCGGCCGATCGACGTCGTCCTGGTCGTCGTGTTCGCGCTCATCGGGCTTGTGCTCGCCCTGCTCTCGGGCGGCCTGTTCCGGGCCGCGTCGGCGGTGTTCGGCCGCTTCGAAGGCCGGGAGGTCGAACGGGCGCTCGCCGCCGGGGTCGTGTTCAGCGCGGTCGGGATGTTCGCGCCGATCCTGCTGTTCTCGGGCGAGACGCAGATCCAGACGGTGGTCGCGGACGCGGCGGGCTACGGCGTGCTGACCCTACTCGCGATGGCCGTCGTCAAGCTGGCCCTGCTCGCCGTGGCCTTCAAGAGCGGGTTCCTGGGCGGCCCGACCTTCCCGGCGATCTTCGCCTCGGTGTGCGTGGCGCTGGCGATCGGCCAGGTGCTGCCGGGGGTCAGCCTGGACGTGATCATCGGGGGGATCATGGCCGGCTTCCTCATCGTCCTGTTCAAGGCGCCGTTCATGGTGATCCTGCTGACCGCCGTGATGCTCCAGGCGACACCGGAGCTGACCGCGCTGATCGTCCTCGCCGTGGCCGCGGTGATGATCGTGCTGCCGTACGTGATGGCGGCCGTCGCGAGCCGGCAGGCCGCTCGCGGCGCGACCCCGGGCACCGCCGCCTGAGGGAGGCTGGGACGCCCGCCTGACGTCGTCCGGAGTGCCCGTCGCGACCGTAGGCCGGAGCTCGATCGCAAGGCGCCGCAATCTCCTGTCCCATCCAACCGGGTGGCCGGGCCGAACAAAGGTCGGAACGGTCAGATGGCGCGGAACCCCCCGACGCAAGCCGAGTCCCGTCACCTCCCCGGAAGGAATTCCCACATGAAGCGAACCATCCTGCTCTCGGTCGCCGCCGTCGCCCTCGTGGTGTCGGCCTGCTCCACCACCGCGGCGACACCCAGCCCGGCTCCGGCTACCGCCGCCCCGTCCGTGGCCGCCGAGATGGGCGACATCGTCGCAGTCGCCAGCGAGGCCGGCGCGTTCAAGACCCTGCTCGAGGCCGCCACGGCCGCGGGCCTGGTCGAGACCCTCAAGGGCGAGGGTCCGTTCACCGTCTTCGCACCCGACCGATGAGGCGTTCGCCGCGCTGCCCGCGGGCACGCTCGAGGGCCTGCTGAAGGATCCCGAGGCGCTCAAGCAGATCCTCCTGTACCACGTCGTCAAGCGGCAAGGTCACCGCCGACCAGGTTGTCGGCCTCACGTCCGCCGACTCGGTCGCAGGCCCCGCGATCACGATCGCGGTCAAGGACGGCAAGGTCATGCTGAACGACAGCGCGACCGTCGTCACCACGGATGTCGAGGCGTCCAACGGCGTCATCCACGTCATCGACCAGGTCATCCTGCCCCCGGCAAGCTGACCTCGGAGCGAGCCCGCGCGGGCTCGCTGCACACCAGACCGAACCGAAGGCGGGGCCCATGTGGCCCCGCCTTCGTGCTAGGTTCGGGACATGTCCATCCGCGCCTTCGACGCCGTCATCTTCGACATGGACGGCGTCCTGTGCGATTCCGAGCCGTTCATCGCGGCCGCGGCGGCGGAGGCGCTCCGGCGCCGCTACGGGATCGAGGTGACCCGCGAGGACTTCCTGCCGTTCGTCGGAGCCGGCGACGACCGGTTCATCACCGGAGCGGCGGCACTCCACGGCGTGACGGTGGACCTCGCGGTCGACAAGGCGCTGACCTACGAGATCTACCTCGAGCTGATCGCGGTCTCGCTGCAGCCGGTCGCCGGGGTGCACGCGTTCCTCGCCGACGCCCGCGCCGCCGGGCTACGTCTCGCGGTGGCCACCGGGTCCGACCGCCCCAAGCTCAACGGCAACCTGACCGCGATCGGCATCGCCGAGTCCACCTTCGACGTCGTGATCTCCGCCGAGCACGTCACGCACCGGAAGCCGGATCCAGAGACGTTCCTGCGGGCCGTGGAGCGGCTGGGGCTGCCGGCCTCACGCTGCCTCGTGGTCGAGGATGCGCCCAACGGCGTGCGGGCCGGCCGCGCCGCCGGCTGCGCGGTGCTGGGGATCACGTCCTCCCAGCCCGCCGAGGCGCTCCTCGAGGAGGGTGCGTTCGCCGTCGCGCCCGACTTCACGGCGCTGCCGGCCGAGGTGCGAGCGGCCCTGGGGCTGGGACCGGGCCTGGAGCTGTCCCCGGCCTGACGACCCCGGTCAGTCGGGCGGGGCCGCGCCGCCGGTGTCGGCGTCCGCCTGCTGCGCCCGGCGACGGTGCCAGGGCACGACGCCCTCGAGCTCGATCTCGAGCGAGAAGCTGAGGAAGGTCCGGACCAGCACGATGATCCCGAGGGTGGCGGCGCTCTCGATCGTCGGGTCGATGGTCACCGTCTGGACGATGTCGGCGATGATCAGGACCTCGAGGCCGAGGAGGATCGCCTGTCCCGACCTGGACGCGGGCCCGCTCGTAGACGCCCGTTCGCTCGCCTCGCGCCAGGGCAGCGCCAGCCGTCACCAGCGCACGGAGGGAACCGATCGCCAGGATGGCGATCCCGGCCAGCTCGAAGGCGACGACGACGAACTCCATCGCGGCCTCGAAGGTCACGCGCTCACCTCATCGTTCATGCCGGTCGAGTCCGCGTTGGGAGCGGTCGGTCGACGTGCGCAACGGCGAGTGTGACACGCGGCCCCGCCGCCCCGTCAGGCTCTGGTGGTGCCCGCCGCGTCGAAGGTCATCGCCCGCTGGAGAGCCGCCGCCCGCATCGTCTGCGGGATCACCACCGGGCCCCCGACGGCTGCGGCGTTGATCGCCGCCTGCGCCGCCTCCTCCACGACGCCGCCGACCAGGAGTGCGAGCTCCGCGTTGCGGTGAAAGACCAGGACGCCGTGGTTGGCCAGCAGCACCGCCGGCGTGCCGGGCCGCACCGCCGCCCGGATGTTGGCGATGGCCTCGTCCGAGCCGCGGGGCCCGTAGCCGGCGACCGGCACACCCTCGGGGAGCCCGAACATCGCGAGCGCCTCGATCCAGCAGTCGATGGCCCTGTTGGCGACGGCGAAGGCGGTGGCGTACGGCGAGTGGGTGTGGATCACGCAGCCGACATCCGGGCTGTCCGCGTACA
Organism: uncultured Chloroflexia bacterium; assembly: GCA_963754485.1. Lineage (GTDB taxonomy): Bacteria > Chloroflexota > Limnocylindria > Limnocylindrales > CSP1-4 > CAIXZV01. Next base: position 43,938 of record CAVWFY010000012.1, read on the forward strand.
TCGCCGTGTGCATGGCCACGACGGCACCCTGGATCGGTGGCAGCGATCCCTCGCGCAGCGTCCCGTCGAGACCGACCCTCACGATGCCGTCAGCCGTGAGCCCCTTGAGCGAAGGGGCCGACGTGTAGTACATCTCGTCGCCGCCGGGGATCCGGATGCTGACGTTACCGTGTCCGTTGGCCGAGATCGCACCACCGGCGACGATCCTGGCTGCGGCCTCGAGCACCCGGTCGACGAGCTGCTTGTCCACGCTGATCTCCCCTTCGTCGCACGTGCAGGATGCGCGCGGTCGGGTGAGTATGCGTGAGCGTCGTCAAGCCGCCACTCCCGTACCAGATTGTGGTCGACATGACCCAAACCCCGTGGTACGGTAACGGTCATGACGACCAGAACCGCGGAAACGAGCGCACCGCCCGGCTACGATCCGTCGCAGTACCCGTCGTTCGCGGTCACCGTGGACGTCGTGGTCCTGACCCTGGCGGACGGCGATCTGCAGGTCCTGCTGGTCCGCCGCGGCGGGGCTCCGTACCAGGGTGCGTGGGCGATCCCCGGCGGCTTCAAGCTCCCCACCGAGACGCTGGACGAGGCGGCCCGGCGCGAGCTGGCCGAGGAGACCGGCGTCGATGCCGCGGCGGCGGGGCGAGGCGAGGCGAGCGTGCTCGCCCAGTTCGGGGCCTACGGCGATCCCGGGCGCGACCCACGCATGAACGTGGTGACGGTCGGCTATCTCGCGGTGGTCCGCGAGGTCGGGGCGATCCGGGCAGGGACCGATGCCGCGGACGCGTCGCTGGTCCGGGTGACCGACGTGCTCGACGGGACGGTCGAGCTCGCCTTCGACCACGCGCGCATCCTGCGCGATGCCGTCGACCGCGTGCGCCGCGATGTCGAGGTCACGGGCCTCGCCACGGCGTTCGTGGGCCTGGAGTTCACCCTTGCCGAGTTGCGCGCCGTGTACGAGGCCCTGTGGGGCGTCCATCTCGACGGCGCGAACTTCCGCCGCCGCGTTGTCTCGGAGCCCGACTGGGTGATCCCGACGGGACGGCGCGCACCCTCCGGCTCGCACGGCGGCAAGCCCGCCGAGCTGTTCCGGGTCGGCCGGGCATGGAGCCACGGCGGGCCGATCAAGCGTCCCAACCGAACCCAGCGTCCCAACCGCACCCAGGAGCCACGATGACCATGCGCGCCGTCGTCCACACCAGGTTCGGCCCGCCCGAGGTCCTGCATCTCGCGGATATCCCGCGCCCCGTGCCCGGGTCCGGGCGACGTCCTCGTCCGCGTCCACTCGACCACCGTCAACCGCACCGACTGCGGACTGCGCAGCGCCACCCCGTGGATCGCACGGTTCTTCACCGGCTGGCTGCGCCCGAAGCACCCGGTGCAGGGGACCGAGTTCGCCGGCGTCGTGGAGGCGATCGGCGCGGACGTCACCGGGTTCGCGCCCGGCGACCGCGTGTTCGGGGTCAACGCCGTCGACATGGGAGCGCACGCGGAGTACCTGTGCCTGCCCGAAGGCGCCCCGATCGCGGTCATGCCGGAGACCCTGTCCTTCGACGAGGCGGCCGCCGTCTGCGACGGCATGGTCCTGGGACTGATGCTCCTGCGCTCGGCGGAGGTGGGACCCGGCAGCAGGATCGTCGTCTACGGCGCGTCGGGATCCATCGGGACGGCGGCGGTCCAGCTGGCCAAGGTCATGGGTGCCCACGTCACGGCCGTCGTGGACACGAGGCACATCGACCTGGCGCGCGACCTTGGCGCCGACGAGGTCATCGATCGGCTGACCACGGACTTCACGCGGCTCGGGCGGCGGTGGGACGCGATCATCGACTCGGTCGGCAAGCTCACGTTCTCGCAGTGCCGGGGCTCGCTCGTCGCGCGCGGCACGTACGTCTCGAGCGATCTCGGGCCGCTGTGGCAGAACCCGGTGCTCGCGCTCGTGACCCCGCGGGCCGGCGGGCGCCACATGCACTTCCCCCTCCCCCACTACCGCAAGGCGGACGTGGAGTGGCTCGGGGAGCTGCTGGAGCGGGGCGAGTACCGCGCCGTGATCGACCGCTGGTATGGCCTGGACGACATCCTCGAGGCGACGCGCTACGTGGAGACGGCGCAGAAGACGGGCAACGTGGTGATCCGGGTGATCGATCCGGACGAGGCGGGTGCCACGGCGACGGCCTGAGAGGGGCGCCGGCCGTCAGCCAGCTCACGTCAAGTGACCCCGAGTCACCAAGTTCCGTCCCGAGGGTCCCCCACAGTGGGTGGCGCAGTTGTCAACTCGTACAACTTGACAAGTGATGGACCCGGCTCGAGAGTCACATCGTCATGAATGAGATGCAGTATTCCCAGGCGCGCACCGAGTTGGCGGATCTGCACGAGCACGCCCTGTCGCACCTTCCGACCAGAATCACGCGGCGGCGAGCGGACTCCGTCGTCCTAGTCTCCGAGTCCGACTTTCGCGATCTGCTCAGCTCGTTCGAGTTCCACCCCGAAGTGCTGTTCGAGGCGGGGGCTACCTCGATCTGGCTGCCGGAGTTGGCGATCTGGGGTCGCGGCGATTCGTTCGCGGCCGCCAAGGACGACCTGCTCGATGAAGTCGATCAGCTCCTGGCTGTGCTCGAAGACGACGAGCGCCTGCGCGACGCTCCGAATGTCGCCTCCCAGCGTCCGTGGATCTACCGCCTGATGGCAGCCGGAGAGGACACATGGGAAGACATCCTGTTCGCTGAGCCGACGCAGAGCGAGCTGCCGGCGAGAGCGCTGGTCGCCGCGAAAGCGTAGCCGCTGCGTGGCGACATTCGGCGACCTCAAGAAGTACGTCGAGAGCGACGGCTGGACTGACGAGAGGAACCGGGCGCGAGGACGTTCCAGGACCGGCGATCACTGGCGCTACTCCAAGGAGGTGGTGGAGGGTCCAACGCTGCGGACCAAGGTGTCGCACAGCGTCCGCGACGAGATCGGGCCGGCCCTATTCGCGCACATCCTTCGCTACCAGCTGCGGGTCGACGAGGCCACCTTCTGGGCCGTCGTCCATGGCCAGGCCACGCCACTGGCTCCGGCTACGCCAGCGGCGACCACCGTGCCCGGCTGGCTGATCCAACGGCTCATCCTCACCGTTGGAATGTCAGAAGCAGAGGTTCGACGGCTGAGCGCCGAGGATGCAGCAGCCGCGTGGGAGGCCTTTCAGACGCGCGAGCGATGATCTGTGCCGATCCTCTGTCGCGCCATCCCGCGGGCGAGGTCAATCGCCTGGCCGAACAGACCGCGAAGGTGCTGTGCGAGGTCGGCGAGGGGGTCATGCACAGGGTGGCGCAGTCGCTGGGTCAGCCGCCGAGCGCCTCGGCCAGCGCGGCGCGCAGGACGTCGAGGTCCGCCGGCCGCCCGGTCCACAGCTCGAAGCCGATGGCCGCCTGCCAGACGAGCATCTCGTTGCCGTGGACCGTGATCAGGCCGCGCCGCGCCGCATCGGCGAGCAGTCCGGTCGGGCGGGGCGCGATGACCACGTCCGCCACGAGCGCGCCGGGCGCCAGCGCCTCGATGTCCACCGTCGGCCGTTCGTCGGGGTCCAGCATGCCGACCGAGGTGGCGTTGACCAGGATGTCCGTGGATCGCGGTACCCGGTAGGTCCCGAACCACGGCTCGTAGCTCGCGGTCGCCCGGCCGAGCGCCGCCACCGCGCCCACCAGCGAGCGGGCCGGCGCCTCCGTCCGTCCGACGACCACGACGTCTCCCGCGCCCGCGAGGGCCAGCTCCACCGCCGCCGCCCGCGCCGCACCACCGGCTCCGAGGACGACAACCCTCGCGCCCTCGATCGTGCCTGCGCCCGCGACCGCCCGCGCGAGTCCCCGCCCGTCCGTGTTGTCACCGACCAGCGACCCGTCGTCCCGGTACACGCAGTTGACCGCGCCGATCGCCGCGGCGGCCGGTGTCAGGCGATCCACGAGCACCGCCGCCTCGAGCTTGAACGGCTTGGTCACGTTGAGACCGGCAAAGCCCAGGGTCCGCACCGCGTCCCAAGCGGCGGCGAACGAACCGCGCGGGACGGCCATCGACACGTAAGACCAGGGGAGCCCGGCGGCGGCGAACCCAGCCTCGATCATCTCCTGGGTGGGATTGCCGTCGACGATCTCGCCGAGCAGCCCGAAGTAGCGTCGGTCTGTGAGTGCCATGGCGGGAGCATGCCCGATCCGGGGCCGGGCGCGCCAGTCCGGCGGGCCTACTCCAGCGCGGCCTCCACGTCATAGCCGGCCGCAAGTGCAACCTTGGGCGCGGCCGACAGCACCCTGGCGGAGCCGACCGTGCCGGCGACGGCGATGAGGACCGCGAGCAGGTCGTCGAGGCGGGCTCCGGACCGTTGCGCAGCCTCCACGGTCGAGCGATACGAGGCGGCTGGCCCGTCGATGGCGACCAGCGCCCCGAGGCACAGCAGGGCCTCCGTGCGGGCATCGAGATGCCACGCGTCGTGCGCCGCCCGGCCACGCTCACCGGACACGTCAACGAGCGACGCCTCACCGATGGTCAGACGCCGGAAGGCTTCTTCGGCGGACACCGTCATGTTCGATGCTCCCAGGAAAGCGAGGCGGGGGGATCGCTGTGTCTCGCCACCCCATTCAGCACCGGGGAGACCGCTGGCGCATCACCTTGTCCGGGTGATGTAGGAGCCACCCATCTTGTTAGACTCACGACGGCCGAGCGGCTCGCGTCAGAGGGGTGGTTCGTCCCGCTCTCCCAGCCCAATCCATCCGTCACCGCGCACCCACAAGGAGGGAGTCGCACCCGTGAAGAACCCGCCCATCCTCATCTCCGTCATCGGCTTCTTTGTCGCCATGGCCGGCTTCGGCTGGCTGTTCTTCGGCCTGCGGCTCCTCGGCTTCGACTGGTTCGGCCTCTTCGGCGACCTCCCGGCCCTCGAGTCCGCGGGGCTCTGGGGCTGGTTTGCGATCCTCGGCGGCGTCCTGTGGCTGGCCGCGGCCTTCGGCCTCTGGTCGATGCAGCCGTGGGCCTGGATGCTCGCCATGCTCGTGGCCGGCTTCACGCTCCTCCAGGCGTTCGTCTACATGATCCAGTACCCGGGTAGCGGCATCGGCCTCGCGATGATGCTGATGCCGGGCCTGATCACCCTGTACCTGATGTCGGCCGACGTGAAGGCCGCCTTCGGACTGGAGCAGCCGAAGCCGCAGGCCTGACGGCCGGCACACGCGCCAGGACGAACCGAGGCCCCGGCTTCCGCCGGGGCCTCTTCATGTCCGTTGTTGCGCGCAGCCCGCTACCTGCTGGAACCGTCGTCCCTGCCGAACAGCATCCGGAACAGGACCCAGAAGCTCACGAGCAGCGTGACCGCGAAGGCGATCATCGCCATGTAGGCAAACCCGATGAACTGGCTGAGCGCCGGCTGGAGCAGGATGATCATCGCGATCGCCGTGCCGATCAGCTGCCCGACCACGATCAGGCCCGTCGTCGCCTGCTTGCCGAGGCCGCCGACCTTCTCGACGGCCTGGCTCAGCTGCGACGTGTCCACCTCGACCACGATCTTGCCCTTGTTGAACAGGTCGATCCACTTGAGTGCCGCGACCTCCAGCGATGGCGCACGCTGGGCGAGCTCCTTGCCGACCCGGACGGCCGTGCGCTGGACCTGCTTGACGACGCGGTCCGGCTCGAGCGACTCCAGCAGGGCGGCTTGTGCCTCCGTCACGGCAGCTTCCGCCAGGTCCACCTTGGGCGACAGGATCGTGGCCGTCTCCTCGGCCTGGATCGTCGCCTTGATCGCCAGTGTGAGGCTGCTGTCGAGGCGCAGGCCGTTGCTGAACACCGCCCCCATGAAGCCCGAGATGGCCCCGCCGACGGACGTCACCCCGCCGTAGACCAGGTACTGGCGCGCGAGGCGGTCCACGTCACCGCGGAACTGCACCTCGTCGAACTGCGGGCCGGGCGTGCCGAGCGCGATGAAGCCGTCGGCGATCGCCGGGATGTCCACCTCCTTGAGGGCGTAGATGAGGCCGAGCAGGTTGACCCGCTGCGTGGAGTTCAGCTGGCCGACCAGGCCCATGTCCAGGAAGACCATGCGCTTGTCCGCGGGATCCGCCAGCAGGTTCCCGGGGTGCGGGTCGCCGTGGAAGAAGCCGTCGATGAGGATCTGCTTGATGACCGCGCGGATGAACACGGAGCCCAGCGCATCGGTGTCGAACCCGGCCTCGCGGATCGCATCCACCTTGGTGATCTTGATCCCGGTGATGAACTCCATGGTCAGGACGCGCGTCCCCGACAGGTCGTCGTAGATCCTGGGCACGGTGATCTCGGGGAAGCGGACCATGTTGTCCGCCAGGCGCTTCGCGTGGTACGACTCGTTGCGGTAGTCCAGCTCCTTGAGGACGCCGCCGGCAAACTCGCGGACCATCGCGGCAACGCCCACCTTGCGCGCCATGTCCACGCGGCGCTCGGCGATGTCCGCGAGCTGGGTGATCACGCCCAGGTCCGCCTTCGTCTTGGCGACGATCTGCGGCCGCTGAACCTTCACCGCGACGACGGTCCCGTCGTGGAGGGTCGCGCGGTGGACCTGGGCCGTGGACGCGGCCGCGAACGGCTCGTGCTCGATCGAGGCGTAGAGCTCCTCCGGGGATTTGCCCAACTCCCCGATGATCACCTGGCTGGCGTCCTCCCAGGGGAACGGCGCCGCGTCGCTCTGGAGCTTCGAGAGCTCCGCGATCATGTCGGGCGGCAGGATGTCGCTGCGGCTCGCCATCATCTGCCCGATCTTCACGTAGGTCGGGCCCAGCTGCTGGAGGAGGTCGCGGAAGCGCTCGGACCCTGTCCCGGTCTCGAAGACGTCCGGCTCAGCGAGGACCTTGTGCGGGAACCAGCGGCGGACCCTGCCGATCGGTGTATCGCGCAGCGTCTGGTCGAGGGCCTCGGCGTAGACCAGGTCGTAGACCTGCTGCAGGCGCAGGTTCTCGAGGATGAAGTTGCGGTTCGGGGTGGGCAGCGACTCGAGGGCCCGCCAGATCCTGTCCGACCCGCTCGCCAGCCCCAGCCGTGGGCTGTTGAGGCCCAGCACGGCATCCAGCACCCCGCCGAGAACGGTGTACAGGGCGGCAAACACCAGGAGCCACAGCGTCGACGGCTGTGCCACCGTCGCGATGTCCGGGGCGATGAGGGTGGCGACCCAGATGACCAGCGCGTTCACGATCACGAGCCACAGGCCCATCGTGGACAGCAGGAGGCGGCCCGTGAAGGCCACGATCACCGGCCGGACGAAGCGCTGGCTGAGGACCAGGATCGCGGCAGTCACGAGGAAGGGGAAGATCCCGGCGCCCTTCAACTGCAGGATGGGCGCGGACTCGAGCCCGAACGGGAACGGCTGCGCCACCTTGAACAGGCCCAGGAACAGGATGATGACGAGGATGATGACCCCGTCGACGAGGGTCTCGACCACGAAACGCCGCATCAGTTCACGTCCTTCATCACGGATGCACCTGGACTCCGCGGGGCCGCGGACCGGCCACGCGAGGCAGGGCTAAGACTACGCGTTCGCATCGGCCTCCATGCCGCGATCGGCGACTTCTACAGCCCCCGTGGACGAGGGCACCGGGTGCCCGAACCGCTCCTCGAGCAGGCCGTGACGGAGGCCCCGGTCGCTGACGATGAGCGCGTCCCGGCTCAGCTTGTCCATGACCGTGCGCACGATGCATGCCCCGGCGAGGATGATGTCGGCACGCGTGGGCTGGAGCCCGACGATCAGTTGGCGTGCCTCGAGGTCACTCGTGCGGTAGAGCTCCACCTGGCGGTCGATCTCCGCACGGGCCACGACGCTCCCCTGGACGATGTCCGGGTCGTAGATCGCCAGGCCAAGCCTCACGGCCGCGATGTTCGTGATGGCGCCGCCCATCGCCACCAGCGTGTCCACCGGGGCCCGTCCATCGAGGCGCGTGAGGTCGGCGGAGATCGCGGCCGACGCAGCCTCGAGGGTCGCGGCGTCCACGGCATGGGCCAGGCCGAACCGCTCCGTGTAGCGCACCGCGCCGACGTTCACGCTGAAGCGCTCGTCCACGCGGTCCCCATGTCCGAACGTCAGCTGCGTACTCCCGCCTCCCGTGTCGAACACCGCCAGAGCGCCCTCGCCCAGCCCGACGCCGGCCTTGACCGCGAGATACGCCAGGCGGCTCTCCTCCTCGCCCGAGACGACCTCGACCCGGATGCCGGTCCGATCCTCGATCGCGGTGACAATGGCGTCCCGGTTCCTGGCGATACGGAAGGCCGCAGTCCCGACTGCGGCGATGGCCAGCACACCATCCGCCGTCGCGCCGGCCGCCATGGCCGCGATCGCGTCGGCCGTCCTCGCGGTGGCCGGGGAGGAGATCTCGCCGGTTTCGGTGAGACCCTCGCCGAGGCGCGTCACGTCGGTCCGGTCGCGGATCGTGATCCAGCGGCCGTCACCGGCACGCTCCACAACGAGGAGCTTGACCGAGTTGGTCCCGACATCGATGGCGGCGTAGCGCGCCGGCCCGCCTGGGTCGCGCGTGTTCGTGGGCAATCGGGCTCCTTTATGCGCCCGGCAAGTTCACCACGAGACGACTGAGGGCGCCTCCCCCAAGCGGGGTGATGGTCCTGGAACCAGCGGCGACGCGGGAGACCCCGGCCTCGTCGTCGAAAATCGTCGCCTGGTCGCCGGTGGTGCCGAGGAGCGCGACCAGGTTGCATCCAGCGGACTCGCCCCACGCGGCGATGCGGAGCGTGTCGTAGCCCTCGAGCCCGAGAGCGCGCTCGACCGATTCGCGGATCGCACGGTCGTCGTCGGCAACGAGGATGCGGGATGCCATGACACCATCTTCGCGCCTCCACGTAAGGCGCGGGTAAGAGGTTTTGACTGGAGCGGCGTGGGGATCAGGATCCTGGACGCCACGGGACCCGGCCGGCAGTCCACGCCTCCGCCGCGACCTTCACCTCCTGGGAGGCGTCGGCGGCCGCGACCAGGACGACGTCACCGGCGTCCACGACGATGACGTCGTGCAGCCCGATGGTGACGATCGGGCGATCGGCTGCGAGCACGAGCGTGCGCTCCGAGCCGTAGTCGGTCCTGGGTCCCCGTCCCGCGACCCCAGGCACCGCGTGGGGCTCGCCGTCGCCTTCGGCGGCCAGGGCAGCCAGGGCATTGCGCAGGGCGCTCCAGCTGCCGAGGTCGCTCCAGCCGACGGCAGCGCTCAGCATCGCCACGCGCCCCGCCGCAGCGGCCGGCTCGAGCACGGCGTAGTCGATGGAGGTCGCGCGCACCCGTGCGTAGGCGGCCTCCAGCCCCTCCGGCCCCGCGGCCACGCCGGCCTCGATGTCGGCCAGGATGTCCGGCGACCCGGCCTCGAACGCGGCGCGCAGCGCATCGCGGCGCCACAGGAAGATCCCGGCGTTCCAGGCCACCGGGGTCGGGCCGTCCAGCATCGCCTGCGCGGCATCGGACGAGGGCTTCTCCACGAAGCGCGAGACGACAACGGCACCCTCGCCGCCGGAGATCGCCTCCCCCGCCACGATGTAGCCGTACCCCGTCTCCGGCCCGTCTGGCGCGATTCCCAGCGTGACCAGGCGACCCGGGCCACCATCAGGAGCCTCCCGGCCGGCCAGCGTGACCGCCCGCCGCAGGATCGCCCGGAAGCCCGGCTCGTCGGCCACCAGGTGGTCGGCGGGCAGGACGAGCATCACGTCGTCGTCCGGCCGATCGAGTGCCGCCACGGCGAGCGCGACCGCGGCCGCCGTGTTGCGACCGACGGGCTCCGCCAGGAGCATGTCCTCGCGGAGGTCCGGGAGCTGCTCCCGGACGAGGTCCACGTAGTGACGGTCGGTGATCACGGCGACGTCGCCGGCCGCGACGAGGTCGGGCACGATCCGGTCCCAGGTCCGCTGCAGCAGCGTCCGGTCGCCGATCAGCGGCAGGAACGGCTTGGGGCGCTCCGGGCGGGAGAGCGGCCAGAGGCGCGTGCCCCCACCGCCGGCGAGGATGACTGCGTACATCGCGAGGTGGTCCCTTCCTGGTGCGGGATGCCGGCCCTCCGGCCGGCGCGGATTCCGGGCTGGACAACTTGCGTCGTTGTGGTAACGTTACCACGCCAGATACCCACCGCTCGAAGGAACCGCGATGACACCCGACTTCACCGACATCATCCCCGGCACGAGCGTCACGCGCGGCCTGGCCAAGGATGACCTGATCGTCATCGCAGGCGCCGGCGGGTTCATCGCCGGGTCGCTCACCCGCTACTTCGCGGAGCAGGGCTACACCAACATCCGGGCGATCGACCGCAAGCCCCTCCCCGACTGGTACCTGCGCGTCCCGGGCGTCGAGTCCATCACCATGGACCTCAGCCACGAGCAGCACGCGATCGACGCCGTCAAGGGCGCGGTCGAGGTCTACAACCTGGCCGCCGACATGGGCGGCATGGGCTTCATCGAGAACTTCCGCGTCGAGTGCCTGCGCAGCATCCTCGTGAACACGCACCTGACCGAGGCGTCCTACCGCGCCGGCGCCTCGCGCTACTTCTTCTCGTCCTCGGCCTGCGCGTACAACACGGACCTCCAGAAGTCACCCGAGGTCATCGCCCTCAAGGAGTCCGACGCCTACCCGGCGATGGCCGAGCGCGGCTACGGCTGGGAGAAGCTGATCTCCGAGATGTTCTGCGAGGAGTACTGGGCGGAGCGCGGCCTCGAGACCCACATCGCCCGCTTCCACAACATCTACGGCCCCAACGGCACCTGGTTCGGCGGCCGCGAGAAGGCGCCGGCGGCGATGATCCGCAAGGCGCTCGAGGCCCAGGACAGCGACGACATGCGGATCGAGATCTGGGGCGACGGCACGCAGACCCGCTCCTTCTGCTACATCGACGACTGCCTCCACGGCATCGACCTGATCATGCACACCGAGGAGTTGATCGCGACCCCGATCAACCTTGGCTCGAGCGAGCTGGTCTCGATCAACGAGCTGGTCTCGATCGTCGAGGACATCGCCGACATCAAGCTCGAGCGCTCGTACAAGCTCGACGCCCCCAAGGGCGTCGCCGGCCGCAACAGCGACAACACGATGATCCAGCGGGTCCTTGGCTGGGAGCCCAACACGCCGCTGCGCGATGGCATGGCCGAGACCTACGCCTGGATCTCCGACCAGTTCGCCGCCCGCAAGGCCGGCAAGCGCGTCGTCGAGGGCTGAACGGGATGACCGGGCCGGCAGCGGCCACCTCTCCCGCGGTCCCCGCGGCCCCCGACACGCCACCCGCCGTGCGCGGGGCCATCGGGACCCTCCCCTACAGGCTGCAGATGGCGGGCGGCTGGATCGACCAGCCGTTCGTCTCATCGCTCAACCCGGAGCCACCCGGGTCGATGGTGGTGGTCTCCCTGCTGCCCACGGTCCGCTACATGGACCGCTGCGGGATGGCAACCGGGACGCGGGTTGCGGCGCAGGCTCTGTGGGGCGATGCCTTCCCCGCCGGCCGTACCGCGGCCAGCCTCGTCCGCGAGCTGTACGCGGTGGAGAATGCCAACCTCGCCGAGCCCTCCGGGTCGCAGGACATGTGCGGTCTCATCTACCCCGGGATCAGCCGGCTCGACTACGACGCGACCGTCGACGGCGGCTGGTTCCCGGCGCACGTCGAGTCCACGTCGGATCCCGACGTGGTGGCGTGGCTGGAGCGGGTGATCCATCTCGTCCCGGTCATGCAGCGGCCGCCGGGCTACGGTCCCCTGGGCATCAAGCGCCTGAACCCCGCCTGGATCGCCCGCCTGGGTGCCAGCGGCCGGGCCTGCTACGACGCGATCGTGGCGATGGATGTCCGGGCGCTGGGCGAGTCGCTCAACGAGACCTCACGGGCCTGGGACGCGATCCTGCCCCAGGTCTTCGAGCACCCGACGATCACCATGGACCTCAAAGTGCTGCTGGCGGCCTACGCGGACGAGTATCCGGGGGCGATGCTCTCCGGCTGCGGCGGCGGCTACGTGATCGTCGCCTCCGAGACGCCGCCTCCGGGCTCCTCGCGCATCTCGGTGCGCGCGTCGTGACGGGGAAGGCCGAGCGCCCACCGGTGGTCGTCGAGGCGAGCCTGGACAACCTGCGCTCCGACGACGTGCGCTTCCTGGAGGAGACCGCCGCCCTCGGGCCGCTTCAGGGTCCGCGTCCCGTCGGACGGGCTGGTCGCGCAGCTCACCGGCGCCGCGCCCGTCTTCCCCGCGGCAGAGCGCCTGTTCCTGGCCGAGTCACTGCGCTGGGTGGAGCACGCCGAGGTCGTGGACGTGGCGCTCGCGCAGGCGCCCGACGCCCTGGATGCCCTCGCGGCCGCGGGCGCGACGGTCGCGGCGCGCGAGGAGGACGAGGATCCGGCCCTTCGGTCGGCGGCCGGCGCCGCGCACGTGCCCTATCGGCCCATCACCCGCGCCGCCCGCGCCGGGTTCCCCGTTCCCGACCCCGCCCCGCCACCCTCGGGCACGGCCCGGGTCGTGGTCACCGGCTGCTACGACTGGCTCCACTCCGGTCACATCCGGTTCTTCATGGATGCGGCAGCCTACGGCGCGCTATACGCCGTCGTCGGCAGCGACCAGAACGTGGAGTTCCTCAAGGGGCCCGGGCATCCGCTGCAGCGCCAGGAAGAGCGGCGCTACATGGTCGGCGCCGTGAAGAGCGTCCACCGGTGCCTCATCTCGTCCGGCTCCGGCTGGATGGACGCGGAGCCCGAGATCGCCGAGATCGGGGCCACCCACTACGTCGTCAACGAGGACGGTGACCAGCCCGAGAAGCGCGAGTTCTGCCGGGAGCACGGAATCGAGTACGTCGTCCTGCGGCGCGTCCCGCACGCCGGGCTGCCCGCGCGGTCGAGCACCGAGCTCCGGGGCTTCTAGGCCCGTGCCCAACCTGCTCGACGTCGCGCGGCAAGCCGGCGTCTCGCCGATGACCGTTTCCCGCGTGGTGAACGGGTCCGGGCCCGTCAGCCCCGCGCTCCGCGCCCGCGTCGAGCAGGCGCTCGTGGAAACGGGCTACATGCCGAATACCCTCGCCCGGAACCTGCGAGCGAGCCGGACGGACACGATCGCGCTGCTCCTGCCGGACATGACGAACCCGTTCTTCACAACGCTCGCGCAGGGCGTCGAGACGGCCGCACGCGAGGCGGGCATCTCCCTCCTCCTGGCCAACAGCGACGAGCGCGAGGACGAGGAGCGGCGGCTGGTCCCGATGCTCCTGCAGCGGCAGGTCGATGGCCTCCTGGTCGTCCCGGCCGGCACGGGCGAGGAGACCGTACGCGCCTGTAGCGACCGCGGCGTCCCGCTGGTGGTCGTCGACCGGCGCCCACGGGCCGAGGGCGCAGACGTCGTCCGGGCCGATTCCGAGGGCGGCGCGCTCGAGCTCGGGCGCCTGCTCGTGGGGCTGGGACATCGCCGCATGACGGTGCTGTCGGGACCGGAGACCGTCCCCACGGCGGTCGACCGGGTCGCCGGGTTCACGAGGGCGCTGGTGGACGAGGCCGGTCTCCAGGCGCCCTCCGTGCTCCACGGAGCCTTCTCGATCGAGAGCGGGCACGCCATGACACTGGCCGCGATGGCGCAGGTGCCGCGCCCGACCGCCCTGTTCGCCGCCAACAACTTCATCGCGATCGGGGTCCTGCACGCGCTCGAGGATCTCGGCGTCACCGTCCCCGACGACGTGGCGGTCGTGGGCTTCGACGACCTGCCGCGGGCCATGGTCACGTTCCCCTTCCTGACCGTGGTCGCCCAGCCCGCCGTCGAGATGGGCAAGCGAGCCGTGGCGGTGCTCCTCGAGCGCCTGGCGAACCCGGACGGCCCGGCCCAGGACGTCGTGCTCCCCACGGAGCTGGTCATTCGTCGCTCGAGCGGCGGCCCCGTGGCCTCGCCCTCGGCATAGAACAAGACCCCCGCCCCGTCGGTGACGGAGCGGGGGCCCAGGCGGAGGAGCCGGGTCGGGTTGGCGGCCTACTTGCGCCCGTACAGCGGGCCGAAGTTGGCGCAGGCGCGGAAGTCCGCGCCCTCGGGGTCGGCGGTGCCCAGATTGGCCCAGGCGCTCGGCCGGAAGACGTCCTCCTCCGGCACGTTGTGCATGTGGACCGGGATCCGCAGCACCGACGCGAGGCTGATGAGGTCCGCGCCGACGTGGCCGTAGCTGATCGCGCCGTGGTTGGCGGCCCAGTTGGCCATGACGGTGTAGACGTCGCGGAACGGGCCCGACACCGTTCGTGCGCGGGACGAACCAGTGGGTCGGCCAGGTGGGGTTGGTCCGCTGGTCGAGGACGTCGTGGACCTCCCTGGGGAGCTCCACGGTCCAGCCCTCGGCGATCTGCAGGACGGGACCCACGCCGCTGACGAGGTTGACGCGCGCCATCGTGACGGGCATGCCGCCCCTGGACACGAACTGGCTGGAGTACCCGCCACCACGGAAGTAGCCGCGGTCCGCCGGGTACCAGGTCGTCGCCCCGAGGGCCGCCTCGACGTCGCCGTCGGTGATCTCCCAGAAGGGCTTCATGGCGGGCTTGCCGTCCGCGTCGGTCATCGCGCCCGTGGCGTCCAGGGTCGCGGCACCGGAGTTGATGAGGTGGATGAAGCCGTCCGAGGCGAGGCCCTCGGGCTTGTAGCCGGTCACCCGCTCGACGGCCTCGGGGCTCCAGTAGGTCCGCACGTCGGCGAAGATCTGGGCCCGGTTGGTCAGCAGGTACATCAGCAGCATCGTCGTGCCGTTGAGCGAGTCGTTCTCGGTCGCGAAGATGTGCGGGGCCCGGATGCCGTTCCAGTCGAAGCTGGAGTTCAGCATCGCCTCCATGAAGTCGCCATTCGGGCTGTGGTCGGTCCAGTGACGCTGCCCCTGGAAGCCGCCCAGGATCGCGTTGCGGCCCAGTGCCTCCTCGGGGAACCCGAGCTCGGCGAGCTTGGGGTTGCCCACCAGGAGGTCGCGGGCGATGAGGAACATCCTGACGACCGTCTCCCAGTCGGCGTCGAGCCCATCGCGCGTCTTCTGCTTGGCGGGGACGTTGATGTCCCGGCCCTCGGTGCAGTTGGCCTTCGTCCAGGCGAGGCCCTTCTCGAACTCGGCCGGGTCGTAGATCCCCTCCTCGAGCCGGCGGTAGATCTCGGACATGTCGACGGCCTCGACCCGCATGCCCAGGTACTTCTCGAAGAACGGCTGGTCGACGATGGAGCCCGCGATGCCCATCGAGACGCCGCCCAGGGAGAGATACGACTTGCCGCGCAGGATCGCGGTGGCGAGACCCGCCTTCGCAAAGCGCAGGATCTTCGCCTGGACGTCGTCGGGGATCGTGCCGTCACTCGCGTCCTGGACGTCACGCCCGTAGATGCCGAACGCCGGCAGGCCCTTCTGGGTGTGCGCCGCGAGCACCGCGGCGAGGTAGACCGCGCCCGGCCGCTCGGTGCCGTTGAAGCCCCAGACCGCCTTGGGCGTCAGGGGGTCCATGTCCATCGTCTCGGAGCCGTAGCACCAGCAGGGCGTGATCGTGATCGAGACGCCCACGCCCTCCGTGCGGAACAGCTCGGCGACCTTGGCCGCCTCGTAGACGCCGCCGATGTTGTGGTCGGGGACCACGCACTCGACGGGCGAGCCGTCCGGGTAGCGCAGGTTGGCGCTGATCAGCTCGGCCGTCCGCAGCGCCATGTTGCGGGTCTGCTCTTCGAGCGACTCGCGCACGCCGTGCATGCGGCCGTCGACCGCGGGGCGGATGCCGATCTTGGGCCAGTCGCCGACGAAGCGGCCGGAGGTGTTGACGGTGGCCATGCGCGATCCTCGTGTTCCTGGGACGCCAGGCGGGTTGCTGGGCTGGTTGAGCTGGATCTGGGGACCTGGGGGTCCAGCGAGCTCCCGTGGTCGCCCTACTTGGGCATCACCACGCCGATGGTGAGCAGGATGTTGGCGTAGATGCGCTGCTCGCCCGTGGCGATCGCCAGCGCCGTGTCCGGCCCGCGGGCCATGTCGTAGAACTCGAAGCGGCCGAGGCGCTCGAGCTCCGTCTCCGGCAGCATCCCCCGGAAGTCCTCGTAGATGGACGGCTCGGAGCCGTCGTCCGGGCCCATCACGTAGGCCGCCTCGACCGGGATCGCCTCGGCGATGACCGAGAGGATGTCGGTGACGGTGAGCTTGCCCGGCTCCAGGTTGAGGAACACCCGGTAGGCGTCCGGATTGGAACGCGTGGCCAGCGGGTAGTTGCCGTCCGCGATCAGCACCTGGGCGCCGTGCCCGGCCTCGCCGAGCGCCGCCAGGATCTCCGGGTGGAGCAGGCGGGTTGTGAGCATGGGTTCTCCTTCAGGCGGGGACGGGGGCGGCATGACCGCCGGCGGTGGCGGTGGCGATACCGCTGGCGGGGACAGTCACGACGATGCCGCTGGTTGGAGCGGCGGCGACCAGTGCCCCGGGCGAACCGGGCGGCGGCCCGCTCGACCGCCGGATGATCAGCTCGAACGGCAGGACGACGGACTGGCCCGAGGGCACGTCGTCACCCGCGATGTGGTCGAGGAGGAGCGTCACGGCGCGGCGGCCGATCTCGTACGCGGGCTGCGCGGCAACGGTCAGGAACGGCTCGCTGATCCACTCCTCGGGCAGGTCGTCGAAGGCGACGACGCTCATGTCGTCCGGCACCCGCAGGCCTGCCTCGCGCAACGCCCTGATCGCCCCGAACCCGATGAAGTTGTTGGCGCAGAAGATGGCCGTGGGGCGCTCGCCCTCCGCTGCCAGGACCTCCAGGGCCATGCGCTGGCCGTCCGCCTGGTTGAGCTTGCCGTAGTTGAACCCGCCCCAGTGGACCATCTCGTCGGGGAGGGACAGGCCCGCCTCCTCCAGCGCGCGGCGGCAGCCGGCGACGCGGTCGATGGAGGTGGAGATGTTGCGGCGACCCGTCAGCACCGCGATCCGGCGGTGGCCCAGATCGACGAGGTGCTTCGCAAGCGCGTACGCGCCGGCCTCGGAGTCGCAGCGGACGCTGTCCACGTTCTTCGCCGCGACACGACGGTCCAGCACCACGACGGGCATGTGATGGTTGGTGAGCAGCCGGAAGGATTCGCCGGAGCTGCGGGCAGGGACGAGGAGCACCCCGTCGACCTGGCGCTCGATCAGCATGAGGAGGTACTGCTCCTCCTCGACCTCCGACTCGTCGGTGTTGCAGTACATCACCGAGAACCCATGGCCCACGGCGTAGTCCTCGACGCCGCGCGCGATGGTGGTGAAGAAGGGGTTCGAGATGTCCGAGACGACGAGGGCGATCGTCTTGGTGCGCTTGGACCGGAGCTGGCGGGCCAGGGCGTTGGGCACGTAGCCCAGCTCCTCGATCGCCGCCTCCACGCGGGTGCGCGCCTCGGTGCTGGTGTACCCGGTGCCGTTGACGACCCGCGAGACGGTCATGGCGGACACGCCGGCACGCTTCGCAACGTCGTTGATGGTGCTCATGGAGTGGATCCAGGTGGGTCGGTACGCGGGCCTGAGGGAGATCGGGGGCTGTCCGCGGTGCGGACAGCCCCCGACGGGTACGACCGTGCTCAGGGAGCCGGGTGGCCTACTTGTAGAGGACCGCCTGGATCGCCGGGTCGTCGATGTTGGTCTTGTCGAACCACATGAAGCCGGTGTCGATGACCTTCTCCATGGACTTGCCCGCGATGGCGTCCATGGCGGCGGACACGCACTTGGCGCCGATGCCGATGGGGTTCTGGGTGATGGCGCCGGCCTCGGTGCCGGCCTTGATCGCGTCGATCTGCTGCTGGCCGGAGTCGTAGCCGATGGCCACGATCTTGCCCTCGTTGCCGGTCTCCTTGAGCGCGTTGAGGACGCCCTTGATGGAGCCCTCGTTGGCGCCGAAGAAGCCCTTGAGGTCGGGGTTCTTGGTCATGATGGCCTTGGCGAAGTCGGCCGACTTCACCGGGTCGCCGGCGCCGTACTCGACGGCCACGACCTCGATGTTCGGGTGCTTGGCCTTCATCTGGTTGAGGAAGCCGTCGCGGCGGTCGATGCCGGTCCGCGAAGTCTGGTCGTGCACGATGACCGCGACCTTGCCGGCGTCGCCGATGAGCCCGGCCATCTTGTCGGCGGCCTCGCCCGCGGCGGCCAGGTTGTCGGTGGTGACGGTGGTCACCGGGATGTCGCTGTCAACGCCGGAGTCGAAGCCGACGACCGGAATGCCAGCGGCCTTGGCCTTCTCGAGCAGCGGCGTCGCGGCCTTGCTGTCGAGGGCGGCGAAGCAGATGGCGGCCGGCTTCTTGTCGAGCGCCGTCTGCAGCATGGTCAGCTGCTTGTCGACCTCGGACTCGGACGCGGGGCCCTCGTACGTGATCGTCGCGCCGAGCTTCGCGGCCTCGTCGGTGGCGCCCTTCTGGACGGCCTGCCAGAACTGGTGCTGCGAGCCCTTGGACACGATCGCGACGTACGGCGCGTCGCCGCCGGCCGCTGCGCTGGCCTCGGCAGACGCCGCGGGCGAGCTGCTGGTGCCGCCGCAGGCCGCGACCAGGATCGCGGCTGCCATGAGTCCCGCCGCCGGGCGGATGATCCCTGTGAGCTTCATGCTCCTCCTCCGTGAGAGTGACTGACCTTGGTGCCGGGGCCGCCAGGAGGTCGGCCGACCGGCGCGTGGTCCAATGGGTTGGGGCCCGGAGGCCCGTTGTGGGTTGGGCCCGGAGGCCGTTGCTACCCGCGCCGATTGCGGCGCAGGATGTCGAGCCAGACGGCGCCGATGACCACGAGACCCGTGATCACCAGCTTGTACTGGTCCTGAACGCCGGTGATGGACAGTCCGATCCCGAGCGTGCTGATGATCAGCGCGCCGATGATCGTGCCGAAGATGCTGCCCTCGCCACCGGAAAGCGAGGTGCCGCCGATAACGGCCGCCGCGATGGCGTCGAGCTCGTAGCCCATGCCGACGGACGGCTGGGCGGAGTTCATGCGGGCGGCGATCAGGGTGCCGGCGAGGCCGGCATACAGGCCGCAGACGGCGTACACGGCGATCTTCCAGCGGTCGACGTTGACGCCCGACAGCCGAGTGGCTTCCTCGTTGGAGCCGAGGGCGAAGGTGTACCGGCCGAGCGTGGTCTTGGTCAGCACGAGCGAGGCGACGACCGCCGCGCCGAACATGATGAATACGACGTTGGGGATGCCCAGGACGTACTTGCCCATGAACAGGTCGTAGAACTCGGGCGTTCCCTCGAAGTAGATCGGCTTCACGTCGGACAGGACCTGCGCCAGACCGCGCGTGATGCTCATCATGCCCAGGGTCGCGATGAACGGCGGGATCTTCGCCTTGGCGATCAGGATGCCGTTGATGGCGCCCACGAGGGCACCCGCAGCGAGCGCGGCCGGGAGGCCGATGAACAGCGGGATGCCCGCCTGCGTCACGACCAGGCCCAGCACCACGGTGCAGAAGGTCATCGTGGTGCCCACCGACAGGTCGATGCCGCCGGTGATGATCACGAACGTGACGCCCATCGCGAGCACGCCGTTGACGGCCGTCGCGACCAGGATCGAGATGTAGTTGTCCGGGGTCCGGAACGGCGTCGAGATCACCGAGAAGAAGGCGAGCAGGATGACGAGCGCCCCGAGCGCGAGCAGGCGCTGGACCGAATCCCCACTGGCCACGGACGAGAGCCGCGACTTGGCCGCCCCGGTTGTCACTGCCATCGGAATGCCTCGTACGTGGTGTTGGGATCGTGGGTGCTGACGTTGCTCATGCGGCCGCGACCGCTTCGCGCTGCGTGGCGAAGGTCATGATCCGCTCCTGGGTGGCCTCGGCGGCCGTGAGCTCGCCGGTGATCCGGCCCTCGCACATCACCAGGATCCGGTGGCTCATCCGGAGGATCTCCGGGAGCTCGGAGCTGATCATGATGATCGCCCTGCCCTGGCTGGCGAGCTCGTTGAGGAGCCTGTAGATCTCGCTCTTGGCACCGACATCGATGCCGCGGGTCGGCTCGTCGAAGATCAGGATCTCGGTATCGGCGGTGAGCCACTTGGCGATGACCACCTTCTGCTGGTTGCCGCCGGACAGGTTCTTCGTCCGCTGGCCAACGCTCGGGGTCTTGATCGCGAGGCCCTCGACGTGCTCGAGAGCCTTGGCATGCGTGCCCTTGAACTGGATCCGGCCGAGCTTGCCGGTGAACTTCGCCAGGCTCGCCATGACGACGTTCGCCTCGACGTCCATCGGCAGCGCCAGACCGTAGCGCTTGCGGTCCTCGGACAGGTAGCCGATCCCGTGGCGCACGGCGTCGTCGGGCGACTTGATCGCGACGGCCTCGCCGTGGACCAGGATCTCGCCGGAGTCGTGGGGATCGGCGCCGAACACCGCCCGCATGACCTCGGTCCTGCCGGCGCCGACGAGGCCCGCCACACCCAGGATCTCGCCCCGGTGCAGCTGGAAGCTGACGTCGCGGATGACCCGGCCGCGACTGAGGTTGCGGACCTCGAGCACGACCTCCTCGTTGGGCACCTCGGGCAGCTCCGGCGCCTCCTCGAAGATCGTCCGGCCGACCATCATGCTGATGATCTCCTGGATGCCCACCTCGGCCGTGTTGACGGTGTCGATGTAGCGGCCGTCGCGCATCACCGTGACGCGGTCCGAGATCTGCTTGAGCTCCTCGAGCCGGTGCGAGATGTGGACGACGCCCGCGCCGGCCTCACGCAGCTGGCGGATGATCCGGAACAGCTCGTCGATCTCGGTGTCGGTCAGGGCCGCCGTGGGCTCGTCCATGATCAGGACGTCCGATCTGAAAGAGAGCGCCTTGGCGATCTCCACCATCTGCTGCTGCGCGACCGCCAGGCCCGAGACCCGAGCACGCGGGTCGAGACGGATGTGGAGCTCATCGAACAGGGCCGCTGCGTTGCGGTTGAGAGCCTTCTCGTCCAGCCAGAAGCCGACGCCCCTCCGGGGCTCGCGCCCGATGAAGATGTTCTGGGCGACCGAGAGGTGGCCCATCAGGTTCAGCTCCTGGTGGATGATGCTGATCCCCATGTCCTGCGCTGCGCGCGGGGTGTTGATCTCCACCTCCACGCCCTTGACGCGGATGGTCCCGGCATCGGCCCGGTAGATCCCGGACAGGACCTTCATCAGCGTGGACTTGCCGGCACCGTTCTCGCCCACCAGGGCGTGGACCTCTCCGGCCCGGAGTTCGAACCGCGCGCCGTCCAGCGCGTGCACACCCGGGAAGCTCTTGGAGATGTCGGTCATCTCGACCAGGAGATCGCCCATCGGGTTCCTCTAAGGTGCGTAACCAGCGAGGTGTCGGGAGCGGGGGTGTTATCGGTACCGGTTATCGGTAACACACGGGACAATACAGCACCTGTCAAGGTCCCCGCAAGACGATTTCGCACGCTCCGCGCAACCGTTTCGTGACCGGGTCGCCACCCGGCTCGGCGCGCGTCAGGGTCTCAATCGCCCGTGAGTCGTGGTGTTGATGTCCAAATAGCTTGACGCTTGCAGCACTAGCGACTAGCATATTGGACATGTCGAAACAGACGATGCCCTCGTTCCCGCGCTACCAGCGGCTTGCCGGGTCCCTCGGCGAGCGGCTGCGCGTTGCCCGCCTCCGCCGGCGCATGTCCGCGACCGAGATGGCCGAGCGGATGGGTGTCTCGCGCATGACCCTCTACAGCCTCGAGAAGGGCGACCTCTCGGTGGGGCTGGGCATCCTCGTCCGGGCCCTCGGGGTCCTGGGGCTCGAGGAGGATCTCGACCGGCTCGCGGCGGACGACGAGCTCGGCCACAAGCTCGCCGACGCCGCTGCGCGGCCCTCCCGGCGCACAAAGCGGACCCCGGCCCCGTGAGCCGCGAGCTGCCGGCGGCGGTGGCTGTGGAGCTCGACGCCGCGGAGCTTGGTGGCCCGGTCCGGGTCGGTCGCCTGCGTCGGGTTCCCGCCGTCTCGGGCGCGGTCGTGGCGTTCGCGTATGACGCGGCCTGGCTCGCCCGAGGCGACGCGTTCGTCCTCGACCCATCGCACGGCCTCTACCCGGGCGATCAGTTCCCCCGGTCGGGTGACGCGATCGCAGCGGCGTTCACGGATGCCGCCCCGGACCGCTGGGGCCGCACCCTCCTTGAGCGCCGTGAGGCCGGCCGCGCCCGCGAGGAGGGACGAACCCGCCGGACGCTCGGGGATTGGGAGTTCCTCCTGCGTGTCAGCGACTTCTCGCGCATGGGGGCGCTGCGGTTCATCGACGACGCAGGCCGGCACCTCGACGACGAGCCCTCTGGCGTGCCGCCACTGGCCGGGCTCCGCGAGCTCGAGGCGGCTGCACGGGCGCTGGAGCATCCGTCGCGCGGCGACCGTTCCCGCGAGGCGGAGCGTCTGGCGCTCCTCCTGGCCCCGGGCAGCTCGCTCGGTGGCGCGCGCCCGAAGGCCACGTTCACGGGCGAGGATGGTGCGCTGTGGATGGCGAAGTTCCCGTCCCGGACGGACCGCCACGACGTCGGCGCCTGCGAGCTCGTCCTCAACGATCTCGCCGCCCGGGCCGGGATCGAGGTGCCCGAGCACCGGCTCCTGGGCCTCGGCGACGGGCACCACACGTTCGCCGCCCGGCGGTTCGACCGGGTCGCGGGCTCGCGCCGACTCTATGCCTCGGCGATGACCATGACGTCGCGGCGCGACCGGGATGCCGCGAGCTACCTCGACATCGCCCTCGCGATCGCCGACTACGGCGCTCCCGGTCGGATCCGCGCCGACCTGGCCCAACTGTTCCGACGCGCCGCGTTCAACATCCTCGTCGCGCACCGCGACGACCATCTACGCAACCATGGGTTCCTACGGACGGTCGAGGGCTGGCGCCTGGCCCCAGCGTTCGACCTCAACCCGGTGCCCGGCAAGCCCGAGCACGAGCTCTCGATCGACGGCGCGATCCACCTCGGCGACCTCGAGGTCCTGTGCGAGACAGCACCCTTCTATCGGCTTTCGCGTCTGGAGGCGGAGGCCATCATCGACGAGGTCCGGGCGGCGCTCAGCTCCTGGCGTGAAGTCGTCCACGGCCTGAGCCTCGGCGCCACCGAGTCTGACGTGCTCGAGGATGCGATCGCCGTCTGACGGGGCCGGTCACGACTCCCCGGCCACGATGGGTGCACCAGACAGGGCGGAGGCAACGCCACAGGGGATCGCCCCGGGTTGCGTGCTCACCAGCTCGCGGCGGTGCCTCCCACTCGCGCCGCGTACTTCGCCTGCTCCTCGCCCGAGTCGAGGTAGGCCCGGTACGGGTCGGCAGGGAGCCCGCGGGCCACCCGCAGCTCCGAGAGCAGCGGGCGCACGTCGGTGGAGAACGCGTCCTGCAGGCAGCGGTTCGCCTCGAGGACGTCCCCTGCGGCCTGGGCGACAAGCAGGGCCTCGCGGTCCACGAGCAGCGCCTTGGCGATCGTCTCCTGGAGGTTCATGACGCTCCGGATCATGGCCGGCACTTTGGGCTCGATGTTGTGGCACTGGTCCAGCATGTAGACCGTCTCGTTGGCGCACGTCTGGGCCACCGGGTCCGCGTCATCGCGCATCGCGTTCACGAGCTCGTGCGCGATCCGGAACAGCTGGTAGGGATCGATCGAGCCGACCATGAGGTCGTCGTCGCCGTACTTCTTGTCGTTGAGGTCGAAGGCGGCGAGGCGGCCCTCCGCGAGCAGGAGCGCCACGATCTGCTCGATGTTGACGCCCATTGCGTGGTGGCCGGTGTCCACGCACACGCCGGCCTGGTCCCCCAGCTGGCGGACGACGTTGAGGCTCTGGCCCCAGTCCTGGACGTCCGTGGCGTACAGGGCGGGCTCGTAGAGCTTGTACTCGAGGTACATCCGGACGCCGGCGGGCAGCGCGGCGTACGCCTCGCGTGAGGCCCTCGACCAGCCGGCGGTGGCGCCAGCGGAGGTCGTCCTGGCCCGGGTAGTTGGTGCCGTCGCCCAGCCAGACCTTGACGGCCTGGGCGTTCATGGCGCCCGCGATCTCGCAGCACTCGATGATCGCGTCCACGGCCTTCGCGCGGACGCGCGGGTCCGGGTTGCAGATCGACCCGAGCTTGTAGTCCTCGTCCTGGAAGGTGTTGCTGTTGATGCCGCCGATGCGGATGCCGCGCTCGCCGGCGTACGCCGCGAGGGCCGCGTAGTCGTCCACCTTGTCCCACGGGATGTGCAGGGAGACCGAGCCCGCGATGCCGGTGTAGCGGTTGACGGTGGCGGCATCGTCGATCTTCTCGAACACCGACCGCGGCACCCCCTGCTGGGGGAAGACCCGGAACCGGGTCCCGGTGTTGACGAAGCCCCAGGACGGGATCTCGACGTTGACCCCGTTCATGGCCCAGTCGATGCGCTCGATGGCCGGGGCGGACGCGGGGGTGGCGACGGCGGCGATGGTGGCCATGGCGTTCTCCTGGCTCGGGTCAGGCTGGGCCGGCAGCGCGGGCGGTCAGCGCGGCAAACCGTGCGCGCGCCTCGGCCCAGTCGCCGGTGGGGTCATAGGTCGTGATCGGGAAGGAACGGGCCGCCAGCTCACGGGCCTCACCGATCGAGGCCAGCTCGCCCGCGGCGATGGCCTGGACCGCGAGGTTGCCGATGGCCGTCGCCTCGACGGGGCCTGCGCGGACGGGCAGCCCGGTGGCGCCGGCGGTCAGGCGGCACAGCAGGCGGTGGTTCGATCCCCCGCCCACGATGTGGAGGGCATCGATGGCATGGCCGGAGGCGGCGGCGAGCTGGTCGAGGGCCGCGGCGTAGCGGAGCGCGAGGCTCTCGAGCAGGACCCGGATCAGCGTGGCCGTCTCGACGGGCACGGGCTGGCCGGTCTCGACACAGAACTCGCGCACCCGCGCCGGCAGGTCGCCCGGGCGCAGGAAGCGCTCGTCGTCGGGGTCGATGAACGCGGTGAAGGCGGGAGCGGTCTCCGCGAGCCCGGCGAGCTTCTCGTAGGTCGGCGCCTCGCGGTCCGGCCACAGCGCGCGCCGGCTCTCCTGGACCAGCCACAGCCCCACGACGTTGCGCAGCAGCCGGATGGTGCCGTCGACGCCTCCCTCGTTGGTCAGGTTGGCTGCCAGCGTCACGTCCGAGATGACGGGTTGCGGGACCTCGAGCCCGATGAGCGACCACGTCCCGGACGAGAGGTACGCGGTGGACGAGGAGGCCAGCGGCGTGCCCACCACGGCGGACGCCGTGTCGTGCGATCCCGGCAGGACGACGCGGGCACGGGCGAGGCCGGGCGCGTCGGCGAGGGCGCCGGTCAGGCCGCCGACGACGGTTCCCGGGGCGACGATCTCGGGCAGCAGCCGGGTCGGGATGCCGAGGCGCTCCAGCATCGGGCGCGCCCAGTCACGCGCCCGGGCGTCGAGAGCCTGGCTCGTCGACGCGAGCGTGTACTCGGCCACGCTGGCGCCGGACAGGAAGTGGGCGAACAGGTCGGCCATCATCAGCAGCCGGTCGGCGTGCCGCAGGAGCGGATCGTCCGCGCTCGCCATCGCCAGCAGCTGGTAGACGGTGTTGATGGCCATGAACTGGATGCCGGTCGTCGCGTAGATCTCGTGCTTGGGCACCAGGGAGAACGCGCGCTCGACCATGCCGTCGGTCCGCGCATCGCGGTAGTGAACGGGGTTCGCCAGCAGCCGCCCGCGCTCGTCGAGCAGCGCGAAGTCCACGCCCCAGGTGTCGACGCCGACCGAGGCCACGTCTCCGGCCGCCCCGGCCTTGCGCAGGCCGGCCGTGATGTCGCCGAACAGCCGCAGGGCGTCCCAGTGGAGGGTCCCGGCCACGGTCACGGGCACGTTGGGGAAGCGGTGGACGTCCTCGATGGCCAGCCGCCCGCCGTCGAACGTGCCCACCAGGACCCGCCCGCTCTCGGCGCCGATGTCGACGGCGGCCAGGCGCAGGGTGCCGCGCTCAGTCAAGGCGGAAGACCTCCTCGAGCCGCCGGTGGAAGCCCGTCGCGGGGTCCGTGCAGGGGTCGATGAGGCGGGTCATGTCGGCCTGCCAGCGCGCGTTGACCGGGGAGGCGGCCATGTGCGCCCGGAACCGGGCGAAGTCCTCGACGTCGAAGATGCCGATCAGCTGCCCGTCGAGCAGGTAGATGGAGTAGTTGCTGCAGCCGCCCGCCCGGAGCTCGTCGAGCATCTCGGGCCAGACGTCCGCGTGGCGCCTGCGGTACTCCGCCTCGGTGTCGGGCAGGAGCCGCATCGTGAAGGCGACGCGTTCCATGGATCGGGCTCCAGGAAGATGGCTGGGCCCCGACGGAGGATCCGCCGGGGCCCTGGAGGAGCTAGAAGTCGAACTGGTCGACGTTCGTCGTGTCGAACCGGAACGCCGGCCCGAGGATGACGATGCCGTCCTTGCCGATCGTGTACGGCTGGTCGCCGTTGAGGCCCGGCACGCTGAAGGTCTCGCCTTCCTTGCCGGTGATCTCACCCTTGACCAGCTTGTCCGCGACGACGTAGGACAGGTAGCCGAGGTCCGGAACGCTCCACAGCCCGAAGACCGGGGAGGTGCCGTCCTTGACGAACGGCTTCATGTCGTTGGGGAAGCCGAGGCCGGTCACCTTGACGGAGTCCGACTTGTTCTGCGCCGAGACCTCCTGGGCCGCCGCGAGGATGCCGACGGTGGTCGGGGCGACGATGACCTTGAGGTTCGGGTACTTGGTCAGCAGGCCCTGCGCCTGCTGGGTGCTCTTGGTGGCGTCGTCATCGCCGTAGACGGTGTCGACGAGCTTGAGGCCCGCGTACTTGGGATCGCCCGCGAGGGTCGTCTTCATGAGCTCGATCCACTCGTTCTGGTTGGTGGCCGTGGCCGCCGCGGAGAGGATCGCGATCTCGCCGGTGCAGTCCGGGGCGAGCTCGCAGGCCCAGTCGGCGAGGTTCACGCCAACGCCGGAGAAGTCGACCTGGTTGACGAAGACGTCGTAGGCGCCGACGGCCGGGCTGGAGTCGAAGCCGACGACCTTGATGCCCTTGGCCATGGCCTCCTTGAGGGCCGGGGCGACCTCATCCTTGCCGTCGGCAGAGATGATGATCGCGGACACGCCCTGCGTGGTGAGGTCCGTGATGAACGGGATCTGGAGGTCGGCCTTCGCCTCGTTGGGCCCGACCTGGGTAACGGTGCCACCGAGCTCGCCGGCCGCCTTGTCGACGCCGACCTTCGCGGCGGCGAAGTACTGGTTGACGATGTCCTTGGGCAGGTAGCCGACGGTCATCGGGCCTGCGGCCGCCGACTCGGCGGGGGCCTCGGTGGCGGCGGGGGCTTCCGTGGCGGCCGGGGCCGCAGTGGCCGGGGCCGGGGTGGCTGCACTGCTGCATGCCGACAGCACGATGGCGGCGGTGCCGACGATGGCGACCCACCGTCCTGCTGAGTTGAGCTTCAAGACTGTTCCTCCTCTGTGCCTGGTGATTACGCCTGCTCACCTGCGATCGCATCGGCCGGCTGGTGCCGGCGCCCGCGGACGCGATCGATGGCCTTCCTGGCCAGGCGAGCGAAGGTTGGAATGAGGACGGAGAGGATCAGGAGCGACCCGAGGGCGATGCTCTGGACCTCGACCGACACGTTGGCGAGGCGGAGTGCGTTCTGCATCACCGCCACGGTGAGCACGGCCAGCACCGTACCCGGGATCGTCCCCGACCCGCCGAAGATGTTGGCGCCCCCAAGGAGGACGACCGTGACGGCGGTGAGGGTCATGCCCGTACCGGCATCGGCCCGGGCGCTGGAGAGACGCGAGGTGAGAATGATGCCAGCCAGGGCCGCGATGGTCCCCGACAGGACGAACAGGCTGATCCGCAGACGGGCGACCCGGACGCCGGAGAAGCGTGCGGTCCCCGCATTCCTGCCGATCGCATAGGTCTGGCGGCCGATCCAGGTCCGGTGGAGCACGATGCCGAGCACGAGCGCAAGCCCGAGGAAGATCACGAACGGCCACGGGATGACGGTGCCCGGCACATCCCCGAACCCGAGCTCGGTGAACGCGGGCGGGAAGTTGCTGATGCCCTGGGGACCCAGGATGATCAGCGCCAGGCCCCGGAACAGGGCGAGCGTACCCAGGGTCACGACCAGCGACGGCAGGCCGCCCCGTGCGACGAGGGTGCCGTTGAGCAGCCCGCCCACGGCGCCCATGACGAGGACGATCGGGATCGCGATCTCGAGGGGCACGTTCGCGGCCCACATGAAGCCCAGGGCTGCGCTGGCCAGGCCGGCCATCGACTCGACCGACAGGTCGATCTCGCCCAGGATGATGATCAGGGTCAGCGGCAGGGCCATGATCGCCACCTCCATGAGGGCGGCGACCAGGTTCGAGAAGTTGTCGGCCGACAGGAAGAACGGCGACAGCGCGTTGCCCATGACGACCAGGCCGAGCAGGGCGACCAGGAGCAGCGTCTCCCAGCGGGCCAGCGCGCGTGTCCAGCGGCCCAGGCCGGTTCCCGATCGGGGGGTGGCGGTCATCGGACACCGCTCCGGGTGTTCGCACGCTGGATGCTGCGCCGGATCAGCTGGTCGCTGGCAATCGCGATCAGGATGACGAGGCCGTAGATGGCCTGGAGCCAGAACTGGGAGAGGCCGACGAGGATCAGCGCGTTGGCGATGAACCCCAGGAACAGGGCCCCGATCGCGGCGCCCGCGAGCGTGCCCGACCCGCCGAGCGTGTTGACGCCGCCCACCACGACCGCCGCGATGATGGCCAGCGAGGCGCCCGTTGCCGCCGTGCCGTTGATCGTCCCGAACTGCATCACCCACATCACGCCGGCCAGGCCCGCGAGCAGGCCGCACAGCGAGAACGCGACGAACACGACGAGCCGCGAGGGGATGCCCATGATGGCCGCCGCCTCGGGGTTGCTGCCGACCGCATAGACCTGGCGGCCAAAGCGCGTCGAGCGCAGGAACAGGGACCCGACGACCACGACACCAACCGCGATCAGCACGAACACCGGAACCCCGAAGATGTCGGCCCGGCTGAGGTCCGTAAACCCCTCCGGGAGCCCGGCAAGCGGGACCTGGTCGGGGCCGGCGATGACGTAGAGGATCCCTCGGAAGATGCTCAGCGTGCCCAGGGTGGCGACGATGGCAGGCACCTTGAGCACCGCGACGATGAGGCCGTTGATCATGCCCAGCCCGAGGCCGATGGCCAGACCCATCGCGAGCGCCCCGACGGGGTCGACCAGCTGGAGCTCAAGGCTCCGGGCGATGCTGTAGGCGACCAGGCCGATCATGGCCTCGACCGACAGGTCGATCCCGCGCGTGATGATGACGATCGCCTCGCCAACGGCGGCCACCGCGACCACCGCGGCGAGGGCGGCGACCTGGCTGATGTTGTTCAGGGTCAGGAACTGCGGGGCCATCATCGACACGCCGGCACCCAGCACGAACATGATCGCGAGCAGGCTCAGCTCCCGCTGGCGACCGATCGCCATCAGCCACTTCTGGCCCGCCGGCCGGGGCACGGCCACCGACTTAGCCACGGGGCGCCTCGCTCGCGGTCGTGACGGCGGCCTCGGCCTCGTCGGTGGCAAGGCTGCCGGTGGCGGCGAACATCACGCTCTCCTGCGTTGCCCGTTCCCGGGGGATCTCGGCCGTGATCCGGCCCTCGTGGAGGACGACGATCCGGTCCGACATGGCCAGGACCTCGGGCAGGTCGCTGGAGATGAGGATGATCGCGAGACCCGACGCCGCGAGCTCCGCGATGATCCGGTGGACCTCGACCTTGGCCCCGATGTCGATGCCCCGGGTGGGCTCGTCGAGGATCAGGATCCTGGGGCCGGTGGCCAGCCACTTGGCCAGGACGACCTTCTGCTGGTTGCCACCGGACAGGGCCCCGACCTCCTGGCCCACGCCCGTCATCCGGACGCTGAGCTGCTGGGTGTTGTCCGTGGCGACCTTCGCCTCCGTCGCGGCGCGGACGAGGAGCCTTGGGAACAGGCGGGGCAGGATCGGCAGCGTCACGTTCTGGGCGATGGAGAAGTCCAGCACGAGCCCTTCCTGGTGGCGGTCTTCGGGCAGGTAGGCCACGCCCTCGGTCATCGCGGCCGACGGGGCGGCGAAGTCGACGGGCTTGCCGTCGATCCGCACCTCGCCGCTGTCGCGGCGGTCGAGCCCGAACAGGACCCTGGCGACTTCTGAGCGTCCCGCGCCCACCAGGCCGGCGAGGCCGACGATCTCGCCGGCACGCACCGAGAACGAGATGTCGCGGAAGACGCCGACCCGGGTCAGGCCGGTCACCTCCAGCAGGATGTCGCCGATCGGGTTGTCCACCTTGGGGAACAGCGACACCGTGCGCCCGACCATGTGCCGGATCAGGTCCGCTGTCGAGAGGTCGCTCGTGTTCGCGGTCACGACGTGCCGGCCGTCGCGGAACACGGTCGCGCGGTCGCACAGCGCGAAGACCTCGTCCAGCCGGTGGCTGACGAACATGATCGCCACCCCGCGGTCGCGCAGCCGGCGGACGATCGTGAACAGCCGCTCCACCTCGTGGGCGGACAGGGACGCCGTGGGCTCGTCCAGGATGAGTGCACGCGCCTCGACCGACAGGGCCTTGGCGATCTCGATCAGCTGCTGGTCCGCCATGGACAGGCCGCGGACCGGCGCACCGACGTCGAACTCGACGTCGAGCTCCGCGAACAGCGCCTGGGCCGCCTTGCGCATGGCGCGCCAGTTGATCGAGCCAGCGAGGCCCGAGGGGGCATGGCCGATGAACACGTTCTCGGCCACGCTCAGGTCGGGGAACAGGCGCGGCTCCTGGTGGACCACCGCGATCCCGAGCGCGCGCGACTGGGCAGGGCCGTGGATGAGGGCCGGCGTCGCGTCGAGGAGGATGGTCCCGGCGTCGGGCTGGTGGACGCCCGCGAGGATCTTGACGAGCGTGCTCTTGCCCGCCCCGTTCTCGCCGACCAGCGCGTGGATCTCACCCGAGCGCAGGTCCATCGACACGTCGGTCAGGGCCGCCGTGGCCCCGAACCGCTTGCTGATGCCGTGCAGCTCGACGCGCGGCGGCTGCGCATCGGCCACGGGCACGTCCTGGGTGACGGCCGGCGAGTCGGTCACGACGCGGCCTCCGCGATCGGCTGGGTCGCCTCGCCACGCAGAGCGGGTCCGATGCGGCGGACCTCGATCCCCATCCCGATCAGCTGCCCGACCATGTCCTGGGGCGCCTCGTCGTCGGTGATGACGGCGGTGATGCGGTCCAGGCGGCAGAACGAGGCGGACGCGACGCGACCCCACTTCGTGTGATCCACCAGGGCGTAGATCTCGTGAGCGGCTGCGACCATGGAGCGCTTGATCTGCGCCTCCTCCTCCATCGCGTCCGAGAGGCCGGCCTCCAGCGTGAGGCCCACGGCGCCGACGAACGCCTTCTGGACGTTCACGCGGCGGAAGACTCCGTCGCCCAGCGGGCCGACGACCGAGAGCGCCTCCCAGCGGACCCGGCCGCCGAGCAGGAGCACGGTGACGCCGGGGTGGCCGGCGAGCTCCATCGCGATCCGGATGCTGTTGGTGACGACCGTGAGCTGGTGCCAGTCCTCGCGCTCCTTGAGGTGGCGCGCGACGGACAGGGCCGTCGTGGAGGCGTCGAAGACGATGCTGTCGCCGTCCTGGACCAGGGCGGCTGCTGCGGCGCCGATGCGCGACTTCTCCGAGCGCTGGAGCCGCTCGCGGAGGTCGAAGGCGAGCTCCGGGCGGCTCGCCGTGCGGGGGGCGATGGCGCCACCGTGCGCCCGGACGAGGCGACCCTCACCCTCGAGGACGAGGAGATCCTTGCGGATCGTGACCGCCGACACGCCGAAGCGACGCGCCAGCTCGGTGACGCGGGCGCGGCCCGCCTCAGCGACGATCTGGGCGATCTGCTCCTGGCGCTCCCGCGCGAACACTGCCTCGGGCAGGTCGGCTGTCGTCGGGGTCAAGTGCGACTCCGGGTATCGGGGTTCGATTGGTTGCGATTGCGAACACTTTGCATCGGATAGCCCAGCGATGTCAAGCCCAATATCAACAAAACCGTAACGGTTCGGAGCCGGAATTGCGGGGCGGGTGGCGGCGGTGCGGCCAGCCCTCAGGCGCCGGGCAGCAGGACGACCTTGTGGCCCTCGCGGCGGGCCGCGGACGCCAGCGCGGCGGGCGCGTCCTCGAGCGGATAGCGGTCGCTGACGACGCCCGCGAGATCTACCCGACCGTGCGCCACGAGCTCGATCGCCGTCGGGTAGACGCGGTTCATCCGGCGCGCGAAGCGCAGGTCCAGGCCCTTGCGCCGGGCCGTCGCGCCGGTGATCGTCACCGTGGGGCCCTCGGGGATCCCGGCGACCACGACGATGCCCGCCGGCTTGACCAGCTCGATGGCCGCGCCGATCGCGTCGTCCTCGCCGGCGATCTCGATCGCGGTGTCCACGCCCTCGCCGCCGGTCGCCTCGAGGAGCGCCGCCCGCTCCGAGCCGTCGGTGACGAGCTCCGCCACGGCACCCAGGGCCCGGGCCGCGGCGACGCGATGGGGCAGGCGATCCGTGGCGACGACCGTCGTGGCCCCCGAGGCGAAGGCGAGCTGGATCAGCAGCAGGCCGATCGGCCCCGCCCCGAGGATCCCGATGCGCTCACCGGGTCCCAGCCGCGCCAGGCGCAGGGCGTGAATGGCGACGCCCAGCGGCTCCAGCATCGCGCCCCCGACGTCGTCGATGGAATCCGGGAGGGGAACCAGCTGGGCCTCGGGCCAGGCGAGGAACTCGCGCATTGCCCCGTCGCTGGTCCCGTAGCCCAGGAACCGGACGGACGGGCACAGGTGCCCGAGGCCGCGCGCGCAGGTGGCGCACCGCTCGCACGGGACGGAGGGATCGATGGCGACCCGCTCCCCTGCCCGCCGCCCCGAGGCGATCACCCCGGCCGCCTCGTGACCGAGGACGAGCGGCTGCGTGAGGCTCACCCCACCGATGGCGCTCTCACCGAACCAGTGGAGGTCGGAGCCGCAGATGCCGACGGCCGTGACGCGGACGAGCGCCTCGCCCGGCCCCGGTACCGGCACCGGCTCATCGGCGAGCCGGACGTCGCGGGCGCCGTGGAGGCGGACGACCTTCATCGCGCGGTCATCGAGCGTTCGCCGCGCCCGCCGTCGCGAGCAGCTCCTCCTCGGCGGCGCGGGTCCAGCGGCCGGCCCGCAGCAGCCCGGCCACGGCGGGCAGCCGCTCCGGGAGCTCCGAGAGGCGGACCAGGCCCATCTCGGGCAGCGAGGGGTAGACCACGATCTTGCCGCCGGAGGTCCTTGCCTCCACGGCCGCCAGCGCGTCGCCGACGCCCTCCATCCCGGTCACGGCGTCGAGTGAGACGTTCGTGTCCAGGTCGCCCCGCTCCAGCTTGGCAAGGACGGCCTTCATGTCTGCGATCTCTGAGCCACTGGTGCCGAACAGGTAGGCGCCCTTGGCGAGGAGCATGTCGAGGTCGAGCGCCGCCAGCGTCCCGACGGCGAATCCGGCAAACAGGTTCACGCGCGCGCCCGAGCCAGCGAGGTCCAGCGCCTGGACCACGAGGGCCGGTGCCGGGACCATCACCGCGACGTACGAGAAGCCCGGCTCGGGGGTCGTGGTCCGGCTGTTGAGGAACGACGCGGCCACGCCGCGCTCCGCCGCGAGGGGTCCCGCGACGTCGGCGAGGTGGGCCAGGCGGGCATCGTCGATGTCGATGGACACGACCTCGAGACCGGCCAGCCCGGACGTGGCGGCGCGGATGACGTGCATGAAGCCCATGGGGCCCGCGGCCCCGATGACCGCCTCGCGATCGCCGGTCCGCAGCTCGCCGTCGGCCGGAATGCCCGCGTAGCCGTCGGCGGCGGAGTCGCCGGTCGTGCCCACCCAGCGGGTCAGGTCGTAGTGCACCCGGCCCACGTCGACCGCGACCGGCCGTCCGATACGGCCGCCACCGAGCACGATGTCGATCACGCCGCGCGGGGCCAGCAGCGTCCCCAGCGTCTCGATCCGGTCCGCGTCGGCCCCGAAGTAGACGATGTCGTCGAACGAGGCTGGCTCCAGCTCATCCAGCCCGCCTGCACGAGTCGCGGCCACCCCGGCGTTCGAGAGCGCCGCCCCGACCGTCGCCGCCTGGGGATCGTCGGCCGCCACGACCGTCGCGGTAGACGGGGCCACGGCGGAGAGCAGTGTGTCGAGGCCCCGCACGGTGGCGCCGCGATCGGCAACCACCAGGAGGCGACCGGAGGGGAGGAGGCTCCCCCGCTCGCGCACCGTGTACGAGGCCTCGACACATGCCCATGGCTCGAGCAACGCGACCGCCGAGGCGGAGGGCTCCTCGTCGACGGGGATGAGGAACCGTTCGCCCGTCCCGGGCTCGATCACCATCCGCTCGTCGACGACGACGTATTCCTGGAGACCGCCCTCGAAGTTGTAGCCGAAGGCCGCGTTGGAGCGGGCCGTCGGGAGGTGGCGGTAGTCCGTCTGGACGAGGACCCGCTCGCCGGTCCTGTGGTGCGCGACGGCGTCCCCGATCGCGACGATCCGGGCGACAACCTCGTGCCCCGGGACCGTGGGCGCCTCGCCGGGGACGTAGCTCGGGATCTCAGCGAGCGCCTCCGGCGATAGACCGCCGATCACCTCGCCCTTGCGGGGATGGTTCGTGAAGGCGTGCAGCAGCTTGGTGTCCGAGAAGCAGATACCCACGGCCTCGATGCGCAGGAGGATCTGCGTTGGCCCCGGGGCCGGCACCGGCTTGACGCGGTTGTGGACGGTCTCGCCCGCGGCCACGATCTGGATGGCGTGCTGGGTGGCCGGGACGGCGACGCCGGCTGCGGTGGACTCGGGCACTGCGGTGGCTCCTCGGCGTTGGGGTCAGCTGAGCATGACCTGGCCGCCCGTGACCGGGAGCGCCTGCCCGGTCTCGTACTGCTGGGCGACCAGGTAGTAGATGGCCTCGAGCACGTCGGCCGGGTCGCAGCCGCGGCCCATCGGCACCTTTGACTCGTAGAAGTGGCGCACGTCCTCCACGGTCGTGGCGCCGGGCACCTTGCCCTCGCGCAGGTACTGGACGAACAGGCCGTCGTCGGGATCGGACCACAGCGGCCCGCCGAAGAAGTTGCCGGGGCAGACGGCGTTGACCTTGATCCCGTCGCCCACGAGTTCGAGGGCGAACGACTGGGTAAGGCCGATGCCGCCGAACTTGGAGCCGGCGTAGGCGCTGTTGCGGCTGGACCCGGCCAGGCCGGACTTGGAGTTGATCTCGACGATGTCGCTCAGCCAGGCGGGTCGGGCCGCGTGCTGGAGGGCCATCACCGGCGCCGCGAACCGCACGCACACGAAGTAGCCGCGATAGTTGACGCGGGTCACGAGGTCGAAGTCCGCGAGCGGCTGGGTCGTGACGCCGCCGGCGCGCAGCACCCCGGCGTTGGACACCAGGAGGTCCAGTCCGCCGTAGCGGTGGATCGTCTCGTGGATGCCGCCCGCGACGGAGGCCTCATCCATGACGTTCATCGCGACCGCCGTCGCGCTGCCGGGTCCGAAGCGCGCGGCCAGCCTCGCTGCGTTCTCCTCCGCGAGGGTCGCGTTGAGATCCGCCAGGACGACGTGTGCGCCCTGCGCCGCCAGACCCTCGGCGATGGCGAGCCCGAAGCCCTGCGCGGCGCCCGTCACGAGCGCGACCCGGCCCCCGACGCGACCGGGCGGCCCGTCACCGGCGGCGATCTGCTTGCGATAGGCCTCGGCCTCCCAGGCCTCGATGAACCCGCGCTCGGCGTCGGCGAGATGGCGGACGGCGCCCAGGCGGTTCGCGCCGGCGCCGACGCGCAGCGCGTCGAGGTAGATGTGGCGGGCGGTGTCGGCCTGTGCCCAGGTATCGCCCACGGCGAACAGCCCCAACTGCGGCACGACCACGATGATCGGGGCGGCGCCCGTCGCCACGAGGTGCGCGTCCACCCGCTCGCGCACCAGCGCCGGGAGCACGGCCGGGTCCGCGTCCGCCGGCAGGTCGAGCAGCAGCGGGTTCGACCCGGCGTACACGATCTGGTCGGGCGTGAGCGGGCCGCCCAGCACGAACGCGCGCCCGCCGTCCGTCGCCGTGAACGAGGCGCAATCGGGTCGTCGTCGAACGCCAGGATCCGGCGATGGGAGTCCGTGGAGAGGTGCGCGCGCAGAGTCGGGCCGAGGGTCCCGACCAGGAACGGGCCGCGCCGGCCTCGAGCGCCACGGGCGACGCAGGCTCCGGGGTGGCCGCGATGGCCGCCTCGATCCGCTCGACCAGCCAGGCCGTCGCATCCTCGATGTCGCGGGCCGTGTCGCCCGTGACGATCAGCCCGTGGTTCGCGAGCAGCGTGAGCCGGGGCGGTGGCGTACCCGTGCGGGCCTCGTGCTCGGCACGGGCGGCGCGGATGGCATTGGCCAGGGGCAGGCCGGGGTCCGTGTAGGGCACCCAGATCACGCCGTCCCCGAAGAGCCGCCGGGCCAGCCCGGCCCCGTCCGCGTTGCAGCCGACGGCATTGACCAGGACCGGATGGGTGTGGAGCACGAAGCGCTCGGGGAGCAGGGCGTGGAACAGGAGCTCCACCGAGGGGCGCCGCCCGCCCGCAGGAGCCAGACGTGCCTCGACCGCCACGCGCATGACGGGGTCGTCGCCGGGATGAGTCACGGCCGGGTCGCTCTCGAGCATCTCCAGCAGGCGCGCCGTGTCCAGCGGCACCAGCGCGTCAGCCTGGAGGGTCGCGAGGGGGACGCCGCTGGGCTTGATCCAGAGCACGCCGTCGGCCTTGGCGGAGATGTTGCCGCCGCCGCCCCGCGAGAATCGGGGTCCCCGCCGAACCGCCGCGCGAGGGCGATGAGCTCGTCCAGGATCGCGGTCGGATGCTCTCGGGATACGGCTGGTGCATCACTGCGCCTCCCCGGGTGATGAGGTTCGCCCCGAGCTGACGGAACCAGCGGATCCGGCTCTCGGTGTCGGGGAAGCCCGCGGCCGGTCGTCCGTCGCCATCGACGAAGCCCGGCCGGCCGTTCGCCCGCTCGTGCTGGTGCGCCGCGACGACGCAGGTGCCCTCCCAGAACAGCGACCGGGCCATCCCGGACGGCGGCAGGCCGTCGCGGCAGCGCGGCGCGATCGGGATGCGCTGCTGGGTGTTGTGCTCGGTCC